>CAKPNA010000020.1 GCA_934168275.1 uncultured Bacilli bacterium | reverse complement strand
GTATTATTTGCAGTATTAGGTATAATTGTATTAGTAGTGTTAGTGATAGGAGTTTTTTATCATTTTAGAGATAGAAGAACTTATACACTAAATTTACCTCAACTTGAAAAATTAGAAAGTATTTCATTAAATCAAAATGAAAAAGATATTAGTATTAATGACAGAGAAGAAATGAAAGATATACTATATGTTTTAAATGGTACAAAAAGAGTTACTAAAAACGAAAGCATACAAGATGCACCTATAAATATTGATGATGAAATAAAAGTTGATTTTCACTTTATAGAAGCTGGAGTATCTACAATATTCGTATATAAGAAAAACAATAGTTATTATATTGAACAACCATATAATGGTATATATCAAATAAGTGGAGATGAATACAATTCGATAGAGAAACTTGTTAGATAAATTACAATTTAGTAATTAGTTAGGAAAATAGTAATTTATATGGTGAGAATAAGTTAAACTGCTGTAGTTATAGATAAAATTAACCAACTCAACACATTATTAAAAATATGTTGTTCAAAGCAAATACCAAATCTGTTAAAATAAATACGGAAAGGGAGGTATTTACTATGAATACAAATAAGATTTATGCAGAGCATATTGCAAATGAATATTCAGCAAAAAAAGAATCAAAAGTAATAGCACTAAAAAAATTAGATAGAAAGGCAAAATTACCAGCAGATATATTCGTGTACACAAATGGAATAATTATGAGTTTGATTTTAGGATTAGGAATGTGTTTATCTATGAATGTTATTGGAAATGGAAAATTTACAGTATTAGGCATTGTAATTGGCATCTTTGGAATAATTGGTGTAAGCACAAATTATTTCTCTTACAAAAAAATACTTAAAAATTCAAAAGAAAAATATGCACAAGATATAATAAGATTAGCAAATGAAATCGCAAAAAGTGAAAAATAGGAAGGGAGATGCAGTATTAAATGAATAAAAATGAAAGCAAGTATTTTAATACTGCTATTCTTTTTGATGAAGCATTAATCTATTTATTAGAAAATAAAGATATTGAATATATAACTATAAAAGAAATATGTAATAAAGCAGGAGTAAATAGATCAACATTTTATCTTCATTATGAAAATATAAACGATTTAGTAGAAGAAACAATGAATTATATAAATAAAAAGTTTATGAACTATTTTAATGAGAATACTAAAGAGTTTATAGAAAAAATAAAAAATTCAAAACTTGAAGATTTAAAATTGATTGAAAAGAAGTATTTAACACCATATTTAAGTTTTGTTAAAGAAAACAAAAAAATATTTAAGGCCTCTTTTAATAATCCAAGTGGTATGAAAGCAAAGAATAAATACAATCATTTAAAAGATTATATTCTTAATCCTATTTTGGATAGATTTAATATTGCTGAAAAAGAAAAAAATTATTTACTTACTTTTTATATTAATGGAATTATGGCAATAATAAAAGAATGGATTGATATTGATTGTAAAGATTCAATTAATGATATTGAAAATATTATTATTAAGTGTGTTGGTACACATTGAATAAACATATAAAATAAGGGGAAAAGTTACCTTTTAATACAATGATAAACACAAATTACAATTTAGTAATTTATATGGAGGATTAAGAAGATGAATGAATATATAAATTTAACATTAGAGAACATTGATGAGGAACATATATGTTGTGCAATAGGAGATAAAAAGCATCAAGCAGGAGTTGATAGTAAAAAATGATGGATAAAAAGTAAATTAAAAGATGGGCATATTTTTAGAAAATTAAATGCAAGAGGAAAGATATTTATTGAATATGAGCCATTAGAAACTGCTTGGATTCCTATTAGTGGTAAAAACTATGAATATATTTATTGTTTATGGGTAGCGGGAAGTTTTAAGGGTAAAGGAATTGGAAAAGAATTACTAGAGTATGCAATAAACGATTCTAAAGAAAAAGGTAAAAGTGGAATATGTACTTTGGTTTCTAAAAAGAAAAAGCCTTTTATTGGAGAAAAGAAATTTTTTGAACATTATGGATTTAAAGTTGTAGATACTATTGGAGATTATGAACTATTAGCATTACAATTTGATGATAGCGAAACTCCTAGATTTAATGATAGTGCTAGACTTATGAAAATCGATAATAAAGACTTTACTATTTATTATAGTCCAGAATGTCCTTATGTAGAATACGAAGTAAATGAATTAATTGAATATGCAAAAGAAAATAATATTAAAATTAACTTTATAAAAATAGATTCATTAGAAAAAGCAAAAAATGCACCTTGTATATTCAATAATTGGGCTAACTTTTATAAGGGAGAATATGTTTCAAATACAATATTAAATGCTACTTCATTTAAAAAGTTAATAGACTAAAAAATTACAATTTAGTAATTAGTTAGAAAAATAGTAATTTGTAATGGTAGAAATATAAACTCTCACTATATGTCCTGTTAATATTTAATTGAGTTATATACAATA
>CAKPNA010000019.1 GCA_934168275.1 uncultured Bacilli bacterium | reverse complement strand
GATTATTCTATGGAATATACCGAAGGAGATTGTAATAATTAATAAATTATAATTTATCAATGAGACTAGTTTGAAATATAACTAGTCTTTTTACATAAAAGAGCAGTACTTGTGTATTAGTATTGCTCTTTATCTAAGACACTTTGTAGGGTTCTTATTTCGGTAAGTACTTTTTCTAATAGTTCTTCACCATTGTGAATTCTATTCATAATCATAAAATTTCTAGCTCTTACTAAATCATGATTAAGAGCTTTTATTTGTTCTAAAATAGGTTTAATCTCATCTTTATGAATAACATTATCCATATCTTCATTTATAATTTTTCTAATATATGATGATTGAGATAATCCTAATTTTTTAACTTTATTTTTAAATCTAATTTGTTCTTCTTCGTTTATAAATACATTAATTTTTATATTTCTTTTTCTCATTTTTTCATCCTTTCTATAATTTTTAGGGTTTGGGACTTGTCCCATAGGTTAGGCAAATGTTAGGAGTACATTTGCAGTGCTGGCTAAGACAATTTTATTCAATTTGTCCTCACACTTTTTCATTAAATATAAGTTCTTTTAATACAATTTCTTCTGCAATATTTTTGTAATTATTCATCTTTTGTACCCACAATAATTGGTTTTCTTCCTTTAAATTCTCATTTAAATCTTTATCTTTTTCAGCAAGTTCATTTATTAAAGATTTTACTTTTTCTTCTGCTTCTTTACCGACTGAAAAAAGAAAAGTATTTAGTTTGTCCTCAATAATTAGTCTTTGATATAAAACTTTATTATTCTTTTTCAGATAGTCAAGTTTTAATAATCCATATTTGTTAAGATTTTTAGTTTCATCCTTTGTAATAATTTTTCTCATTTTTTCATCTCTCCATTTCTTTACTTTTATTATAGTTATCTATAAAATCTATATTTTTAGTTTTATTATTGTATTTAAAATAACCAATATCATTATTTGTATCTATGACTTTAATTGTATATCTATCAACTAAATAAATAGCAATATAATCAGTATTAAAAGTATCTTTTAAATAGTTTAAAACTTTATATTGTTCAACTGTATTAACCTGATTTTTAATAATATTATTTTTATTTAATAATTTCATAATTAGTAAGTCCTTTCTTTAACATATTTCAGTTTTAGGTATTAGCATTACTTGGTCTATAATAGTTTCATTGCTATACAATGGACATTGTATTATGCCATCATAATAAAAATGTTCTGATGCTAGTGTAAGTAATATCTTTCTTTCGTCATTTGAATATTCATTCTTTTCTAACTTTTGAAGTGATAATACATAGTAGTTTTTAGAATAATCATTAAGTTCGTCAGTAGTTATTAACTCTTGATATTTAATACCAATATTATTGTTTTTTAAGATGTCATTTAAGTATTCTAAATACTCTTTACAACTTCTAGATATAAATTCATCAGTAAACTTAATATTTTTGATTTCAATGTTGTAGTTTTTATCTCTTGTAATTTCTATTTGTGATACAAGTTTATTTAATATATCTCTTTTTGCTTTACGATTTAAACTATCCCACATAAAGGAAAAGCCAAGTTTATTAAATAACAAATAATCATCTTCTTTTTTATAATCAAGTTTTTTAAGTAGTTCTACTGTATATTCTTTAAAGTCATCATTAGGATATAGTAATTGCTTTTTCTTATTTAATTTATCAATCTCTTTTTTGATAACTTCGTTTTTATGATTGATAGCATCTACATTTAAGTTTGATGATAGGTATAAATCTACTAACTTCTTTTCTTGAATTTTTAGTTTTTCTATTGCTTTATCAATATCACTTATGTCTTTTGATTTAGTTGAATTTGATACAATTATTTCATTATTCATATCATACATATATCTAGTTAGTTCATTTAAAACTCTTCCTAATTTCTTTTCGATTTTATCAGAACTATAATGAAGTCCTTTTACTTTACAATTAATATTTTTACAAGTTAAATGGTAGTATTCTTTTTTATTTGGTGTTCCACTATATTTATAAGAAATAGTAGAAGATAAAATATTACCACATTCAGGGCATTTAATTAAAGAAGTAAATAAATGTATATGTTCTCCATAATTAGGGTGTTTATTCTTCTCTAAATTCTTTCTAGTAATATTCCAAGTCTTTAAATCAATAATTGGTTCACAATAGTTTTCAACTTTTAGTATATCTTCGGGTTTTCTTTTATATTTGCCATACTCAAATATTCCAATATAAATAGAATTAGTTAATATTTTATAAACTCTATCAGCTTTCCATTTGCCTTGTTTTAGATATGCATTATTATCTTTCATAATAATAGCAATATTTCTTGTTGAATGTCTTTCTTTACATAGTTCAAATATTTCTTTAACAACTTCGGCTTCAATAGGTTCAATTTCTAAATGACCTGTTTCTTTGTTTCTTGTATATCCATAAGGTGCTTTACTAGGGTGGATATGTTCCATAGCCATCTCTTCCATAGCCCTTTTTGTTCTTGCTCCAATTTCTTTTCTTTCTCTTTGACCAAACACTAAATTCATTCCATAAATCATTTCACCATTAGCAGTACTTACATCAAATGGTTCAAGTATTAGTTCTAATTTAACATCATGTTCTTCTAAATAATTAAGTAGCCAAAAGCCATCATAATTACTTCTTGTAAGTCTATCTACTTTAATAGCAACTAATTTATCAATTTTCTTTGATTTAATGTCTTTTAATAATCTTTGCATTTCTGGTCTCATTAAATCTTTTCCTGAATGACCGGCATCATTATAAACATCAATAATGTCATAGTTTTTCTTTTCACAATATTCTTTAATCATTCTAAGTTGCGAATCAATTGAATATCCATTATCTTTTTGGTCGTCAGTTGAAACTCTAACATAAACTCCACATCTCACAAAATTATCTCCTTTCTTTTATATTTGAGAGAAGTTATCCTCTCACTTGTTTGGCACTTTTTAAGTAAAAAGTTAAGTGTAAAATTATAATTTCTTTAAAATTTTACATATTTCATGCAATGTATATTTTTCAATATGTTCTTTTACATAAAATTGTTTATTAGATATTTCATTAACTTTGTATTCATAAATAGTAAGTACTGTAGGAGATAATATTAAATATTCAGTAGGTTCAATAAACTTTAAATTTGTGTTCTCAAGAATTTTAACTTTACCATTTTTTGTTTTATAGTCATAGCATTTAATAATATCAATAATAGTTGAGTTAGGTTTTAATGTTTCTATTGTTTTAAAATTAAGCATTAAAAAATGTCCTCCTTCCTAGAAAGAGAACATCTATATATGTCTTCCAGCTAACAGTGAGTTATATTTTAGACATTAAAAAACTTACGACACCATAATAGGTTCGTAAGTTGTATTCAATTGGAGC
>CAKPNA010000018.1 GCA_934168275.1 uncultured Bacilli bacterium | reverse complement strand
CCTTTCGGAAATGTATTTTATCATATTTTTGTAGTCCCTCTTTTTTATTAATGTCTACTTTAAGGGATGCATTTCATATTAAAGCTCTTTATAAAGAAGGTATTCTAACTATTACTTTTCCTAAAGAAGAATTAAGTAAAAAATCAAACAAAGGCATAAATGTTGAATAATAACATTTGTGTCTTTTCATTTACAAAATAAACTATTTGTATTAAAATAAACATAAAGACAAGGAGGACTATTATGAACTTAAGTGATAAATGGACAGACTATGAAATATTAGCAACCGGTAATGGTATGAAATTAGAAAGATTTGGTAATATTATTTTAAATAGACCTGATCCACAAATAATATGGAATAAAACCAATAACCCTATTTGGAATACTTGGGATGGCTACTACCATCGTTCAACAAAAGGTGGTGGTTATTGGAAATTCAAGAAAAAATTACCGGAATATTGGACTATTAAATATCGTGATTTAACATTCAAAGTATCCCCTACTAACTTTAAACATACCGGAATATTTCCTGAACAAGCTACTAATTGGGATTATATAACAGAAAAAATTAAATCATGTCAAGAAAAAGAAATAAGAATATTAAATCTATTTGCTTATACCGGATGTGCTACAATGGTTGCCTCACATGCCGGAGCAGACGAAGTAGTTCATGTTGATGCCTCTAAAGGAATGGTTGACTGGGCTAAAGAAAACATGAAACTATCTCATCTAGAAAATAATAAAATAAGATTTATAGTGGACGATGTTATAAAATTCTTAGAAAAGGAAAAAAGAAGAGGAAGAACATATCATGGTATTATTATGGACCCACCAAGTTATGGAAGAGGGCCTAATAAAGAAGTATGGCGTTTAGAAGATAACCTCCAAGAATTACTCGATAAAGCTAAAGATATTCTTGATGAAAACTACTCTTTTCTACTAATTAACTCTTATACAGCCGGAATATCTCCAACATCACTAAATAATATTCTAAAACAAACATTCCCAAATAGTCAAATAATAACAGGAGAAATAGGACTACCTATAACTGAAAATAATTTAGTCCTACCATGTGGTATATATGGAAAAGTATCCCAAAATTAATATTATTTATGAAGATAACCATATCTTAGTTGTTGAAAAACCCATAAATATTCCTGTCCAAGAAGATTCAACAAAAGATATTGACCTATTAACAATACTAAAAAAATACTTAAAAGAAAAATATAACAAACCTGGTAATGTTTATTTAGGACTAGTTCACCGCCTAGATCGTCCTGTTGGTGGAGTCATGGTCTTTGCCAAAACAAGTAAAGCTGCCTCTAGATTATCCAAAAGTATCACTACTAACGACTTTCATAAAACATACTATGCAGTAGTTACAGGTAATTTAAAAAAAGAAGATAAACTAGTTGATTACTTAAAAAAAAATCCTAAAAATAATATGTCATATGTAACTAATTCTAAAGAAGGAAAACTATCTATTCTAACTTATAATTTAGTTGCTAAAAAAGATAATCTTAATCTAGTAAAAATAAACTTACTAACCGGTAGATCTCATCAAATAAGAGTCCAATTTGCTTCAAGAAATAATCCTCTAGTAGGAGACCAAAAATATAACATTAAAGAAAAAAATAATACTCAAATAGCATTATTCGCCCAAAGTATTACCTTCCCACATCCAACAACTAAAGAATTATTAACCTATACATTACCATTACCCAATAGATACCCATTTAATATCTTTAAATAGGTATCTTTTATTTTAACTTAAGTTTAACTATTGTACATCCTTTATTAAATACATCCGTATTATAACTAATAACATCTCTATTAACCTTAAGCATCTCATAAATACTATTTTTAACAATACCTTCACCTATACCATGAATAACTATAATTGTATCATTTCCTAATATAATATTCTCTTCAATAAAATCTTTAACTCTAACCTTAGCAATATCGCCAATCTCCCCATGTAAATCAATTGAAGGATACCTACTTAAAAATATATCATCAATCATAACATCACTTCCACAACTAATTATATATAAAATATTTATTCTTGTAAAGGAAGTACTACCAAAGTCTTAGTTCCCTTACCTAATGTCGATTCATAAATAAGTTCTCCATTATGAGCTTTAACTATCTCATTAGATAAACTAACACCAATTCCCGTCCCATTTCTTTTAGTTGTATAAAACATATCCTTAATTTTATTTAAAGTATCACTATCCATGCCACAACCATTATCTTCAACATAAATATATATCTTCTTATCTTTAATATAACTACCTAAAGTAATTAAACCATCTCTACCAATAGCTTCAATACTATTCTTAATTATATTTAAAAATACTTGTCTAAGACGATTATAATCTCCCATAACATATCTTTCATCATCATGTGCTACATATTTAAATTCTATATTATTATCTTTAAATAATAAGCTATATTCATCATATACATCATCTAAGAACAAATTAATATCTATACTCTCTTTATCTATCTTAATCTTACTATATTCTAAAAAATCAGACATAATATTAATACTCTTATTAACTTCTTCTTTAATAATAGGAATATATTTATTTAACTTAACAGGATCATTAACATCTAACATATCCAAATATCCCTTACAAACTGCAATAGGATTCTTAACTTCATGTGTTAACTTAAATAAAGAATTTTTAACTTCTCTCTCCATAGCCATATTCTTAACTTCTCCATATAAACCAACAATCTTATCTCCTAAAGAAAATAAATATAATACGGCAAAACTTAATAAATAGAAAATAAATACCATTAAGAATATATATAATAAATCTATATAATTATTACTAGTCTGATAATAACTAACTTCAAAAGCTAAATAAAAACCCTGAATAACCGCTGTAAACAATAAAAACTTATTAAAGTTCTTACATTTCTTAATAAACACTAAATAATTTACCCAATATAAAATATATTTATGAATAATTAATATTACCCCAACATTTTTACTATACAATAAATAAATAACAATTATTAGTGATAATATAACCCCTAATACTTCTTTTCTCTTAATGTATGCAATAACAATAGGTATATTACAAAGTAATAATATCCTATTATCCACAATAAAATTATTATATTTAAACACTAAATACAAAGAAGACAGTAATGTAAACAATAAAATTAAGTCTGATACCCTCTTCTCATTAATAGTTAAATAACAATAAATAAAAAAATAAACAAATATTGGAAAAACCACTAAAATAACATTAAATAATACTTCATCTAACATACTCATTATATCACCGTAAAATAATATAACAAAAAACGACAAAATATTTTGTCGAATTATGTCGAATATATAAAATTATTTTAATTGGTCAATATATTTCTTTAATTGTTTAGCACCACTACCAAATATTATCTTAAGTTGATCATCAATCTCTACTACCCCTTTAGCGCCTAGTTTAATTATTCCCTCTTTATTAGCCTTACTAACATCTTTTAAAGTAACCTTAAACCTAGACATCTCAACCTCTGTCTCAACAATATTATCCATTCCCCCTAAATATTCAACCAATTTATTAAACTCTAACTTAACATCTTTTTTACTACTCTTAGCTATTGCCCAAGCAATAATAAATAACACTATTACAATTACTACATGATAAACTTGTATATGCATATTTATTCACCTCAATTATATTATACAATAATTTGACAAATTAAACAACATATATTGTCCACTAATATTAAATATGATATAATAACATAATAGAGAAAAGGTGGTAGTAAATGAAAAATAATAAACAAATTAAACATAAAATAAAAATCGATTATCAAAAACTATTTAATACAATAAGTATAGGATTTATATGTGCTTGTGTCCTATTCTATGGAGCAAGATTTACATCCTTATACATAAAAAATAAAAAAGTAGAAGTTGAAAATGTAAACACATTATATAAAGTAATATTTAATACTAATTATGATAAAGAAAACTTTGTTGATATTGGCGGTAATCATTACTTCAAAAATAAAGTTGATAATAACTATGTAACATATTCAAATATCTTATGGCGTATAATTAGAATAAATGCTGATAACTCAGTAACCTTAATAAGTGAAAATCCTCTTGTCAGCCTAGCCTATAAAGAAGAAGTAAACTTTAAAGAATCATACTTAAATAAATGGCTAAATATTACTGAAGAAGAAGAAAATACCGGTATTCTTGAATACAATTTAAATAATCCTGATAAATATTTACTTAAAAATGAAACTTGCCTTGATGTTGTTGATAAATTATCCAATCAATTATGTAAGACAACATACACTGATAAGTATTTAGGTTTAATGTCTACTAGTGATTACGTAAATACCGGAGCAGAAACAAGTTTTATTAACAACAATACTAAGTTCTATTTAAGTAATACGACTGATACTAACAAAATATGGTATATTACAGATACTAACAAAGTATCATATTCTGATGGTACTGATTTAATTGGATTACGACCAGTAATTACTGTTAAAGGTAACATAAACATAGTAAGTGGTAATGGTACATTAAATAGTCCATATACTTTTGAAAGTGAAAAAGGTATGTTTGGTGCTTACGTAAAATTAGGTGAAGACACATGGCGTATTTATCAAGTTAATGAAGACACCATCAACCTTGTATCAAATAACTTACTAGAGTTAAATAACGAAGCTATAGAAAGAATATATACTAATAAAGGATATAGTTATAACTCAAGCAAATGGAATACCCTAGCCTACTACTTAAACAATACCTATTTAAATAGTCTATCATATAAAGACAAAATTGAATTAAATAATTGGGCTAACGGATATTATGGAGCAGACAATAATTATAACTATAAAGAAGCCTTAACTGATACAAAAGATGCCTATGTTGGACTATTAAATATTACTAATATTAGATTAAACAATGAACTTAAAAATTACTTCCTAATGACAGGAAGCACTAAAAACGGAAGTTTAATTTACTTAGCAAGTAATAATGGTACTATATATCCAACATCATCTGATGAAAAGAATTATGTATTACCAACAATTACTATAAAAAAAGAATTATTAACTAAAGGAGAAGGAACTATTGATAGTCCCCTTGAAATGGAGTAAATATAATGAGTAAAGTAAGTAAAGAATTAACAGAAGAAGTTAATATAAAAGAACAAAAAACAACTAAGAAAAAGAAACTCAAAAATAAACAAAAGAAAAAAAGTAAAATATATCCCCTAACAATAATATGTATTATTATGGACCTACTAGCTATCACTGGCTTTGTAATTACTTATGGGCCATGGGATTATTTAAGAAATATCTATGTAACAACTGCCATGAAAACTAAAGATCATCATTATCTAGCCAATGTCTTCTATAGCGATGCTAAAGTTCAAGAAATAATGAATAAAAACTATTTCATAGAATTTAATGAAAATGTTAATATGGATGATATTGTTATTGATACATCTGAAAAAGATAGTTATGATAATAAATATGATGAAGCCATATTAACAAGAGAAGACGGCAATGACTTATATAAAATATTAAATATTAAAGTTGGCTCTAGTGATGCCTATATCGTAGCCATTTACCATCCTGAAAAAGTAAAATTAATATCTAAAGAAGTGCTTGGAACAAAATATGGTGAAAGAGTATTCACAATGTGTAAAAGATATGGTGGCGTTGTATGTATTAATGGTGGTGGTTTTGTTGACTATGGATATGGTTCAGGAATTCCAATGGGATATGTTATTGAAAACTCAGTAATTAGATGGTCAGATGGTGATTCAAAAACAATTCGTGGCAACATTGTTGGTATGACAGATGAAGGAAAACTAATGTTGATGCCAAATGCTACCGGTCAAGAAGCCCTTGAAGCCGGAGTTACAAATGCAATGGAATTTGGTCCTTTCTTAATTGTTAATGGAAAAGCCTTAGAAATATATGGAGACCCATGGGGTAAAGCACCTCGTGTAGCAATTGCTCAAAGAAAAGACGGTGTTCTACTCTTCTTAGTTGTTGACGGCAGAAATTATATTAATGGTGCTTCACTACAAGAAATGATTGATACATTACTAAAATATGGTGCATATAATGCTGCTAACCTTGATGGCGGACAATCAGCTACTCTTATTGTTAACGATAAATTATATAATAAACCACCTGCTGAAGCTAGAAGCACAAACGGTAGATACGTCATTACAGGTTGGGGATTAATACCATAATAAAAAGAGGTTTTTAACCTGAAATGCATCCCTTAAAGTAGACATTAATAAAAAAGAGGGACTACAAAAATATGATAAAATACATTTCCGAAAGGA
>CAKPNA010000017.1 GCA_934168275.1 uncultured Bacilli bacterium | reverse complement strand
ATACCTTTTTATGTGAAATATATAAGCAATAAAGGACTTTTATAAAAAAAGTGTAACATATGATTGATTTCTCTAGATTTTAAATAACAAATAGCAATAAAAAATGTTGACATTAGCAAAATAACCATATATAATAAAGTAGCATTTAGTTTTGGAGGTGTTATAAATGAAAAGAACTTATCAACCAAATAATAGAAAAAGAGCTAAGAAACATGGATTTTTCGCACGTTTAAAGGGAAAAGTTTTAAAAAATAGAAGAAACAAAAAAAGAAAAAGTCTTTGTGCATAGTAGTATTTTAGAATAATAACCACTTCGTTGTATAGTGGTTTTTTGTTTAATATTGAAAGGATATTTGATATGAAAAAGGATAAAATTATCAAGAAAAGTGAAGAATATACTAGCATTATTAATACAGGTAATGTTGTTAAAAGTAAATATTTCTCTATATTCTATAAAAAAAATGAAGGAAAAAAATATGGTATTTCAATTCCCACTAAAACCGGTAAAGCAGTTGTGAGAAATAAAATTAAAAGAAGAGTAAAAAATATAATTGATAAAAATGAAAACTATATACAAAACAATTATTATTATGTTATAATTACTAAAAGGACAATATTAGATATAAGTTATGAAGAAATGAAAAATAATCTAATTAACCTTTTTAGTAAGATTGGAGAATACAATGAAAAAAAATAATAAATACAAATTAATAATAGTTATTTTAAGTATATTTTTATTAACAGGCTGCGGTGATAAAAGTCTAAAAGATGAAAATAACAAAATAGTTAAAAATGAGCAAACAGGTCAAGTATTAAAAACTGATATTATTTGCCAACCAACAGATGAGGAAAGTTTAAAGTTATATGAAAAATATGATGTTGATTTATCTGAACTTCCAAAATGTGAAAACTTCAGTCCATTAAATAATTATGAAGGATTGTGGACAAGTATCTTTGTTAAGCCACTTGCTTGGTTCATTATTCAAATTGGAAAATTAGTTAAAAACTATGGTTTAGCAGTTATATTATCTTGTTTAGTTATTCGTTTATTATTAATGCCAATAACTAAGAAAACGGCAGTACAATCAGAAAACATGAAAAAGGCTCAACCAGAGTTAAATAAATTAGAAAAGAAATATGCTAATAAAACTAGTGAAGATGATCAAATGAAGAAGGCTCAAGAAATGATGCTGATATATCAAAAATATCAAATCAATCCAGTATCAGGATGCCTTCTAGCTTTCATTCAAATACCACTATTAATTGCATACTATTCAGCTATTAATAGAACACCTGCTATTTTTGAAGATTCATTCTTAGGATTAAAATTAGGAATTACTCCTATGATTGGAATTAAAACTGGAAATTACCTATACTTACTTCTAGTAGTATTAATTGGTGTTGTTACATTTTTCTCATTTAAAAAGACAATGAAAGATCAATCAACACTTGGTGATCAAATGAAGTATTCACTATATTTTATGTTAGCATTAATTTTAATAAGTTCCTTCCAAACACCATCTGCTATTGGAGTATATTGGATAACATCTTCGACATTTACAATAATCCAAAACTTATTAGTGGAAAGAAAGAAGGAAAAATAAATGAAGAAATACGAATTTGAAGCTAAAACATACGAAGAAGCCGTAAACAAAGCTATTAACGAATTAAATACACCTCAAGAAAATCTAATAATTAAAATACTTGAAGAAAAAAATGGCTTATTAAAAAAATCTACAAAAATAGAAGTAATTAAACATAATGATTTAGTTAACTACACTAAAGAAGTCCTAAATGATATTACATCTAATATGGGAATTGAAGCTAATCTAGAAATAAGAAAAAGAGATAATAATTTAATGATAAAAATATTTTCAGATCATAATGCTGTTTTAATAGGTAAAAATGGTTATACTATTCAAGCACTACAAAATGTAATAAGACAAATTGTATATAACGCTGTTGAAAACAATAATTTACTTATTACTCTAGATGTTGAAAATTATAAAGAAAAAAGAGTATCTAACATTGAAAGATTAGCTAAAAGAATGGCTAAAGAAGTACTTGCTACTAAAACAGAAGCAAAACTAGATAGTATGAATTCATATGAAAGAAGAATAGTACATGCTATCCTAGCTGATAATCCACATCTTACAACTGAAAGTACTGGTGAAGAACCAAATCGTTGTGTTGTAATAAAATACGTTGAAGAATAAAGCATTGATTTTACATCGTGCTTTTTTTAATATCTAAATTACTACATTATTTTTCTTTACAACAATTATCAATAATGTTATAATCTATTGCAGAAAACCAAAGAAGGAATGATTTATATGAACGATACTATTGCTACAATTTCAACGGCTCTAGGTGTTGGTGCTATCTCTATGATTAGAGTAAGTGGGCCAGAATCTATTGAAATAGTAAATAAAATATTTACTAAAGACTTATCGAACATCGAATCTCATACCATAAATTATGGTTATATAAAAGATGGCAAAAATATAATTGATGAAGTTTTAGTAAGTTTAATGAAGGCACCTAAGACATACACTAGAGAAGACTTAATAGAAATAAACTGTCATGGTGGAATTGCCACTACCAATAAAATACTAGAACTTCTAATAAAAAACGGTTGTCGTCTAGCTGAACCAGGAGAATTCACAAAAAGAGCATTTTTAAATGGCAGAATAGACTTAGTCCAAGCCGAAGCTGTAAATAGTTTATTAAACGCCACTACTGATATCTCAAGAAAACAAGCTATAAATGAACTACAAGGGAATAATTCTAATTTAATAAAAGAACTTCGTGAAAAGTTAATTCAAATGATATCTAATATCGAAGTAAATATTGATTATCCCGAATACGAAGATATTGAAGAACTAACAAACAGTAAAATACTGCCTAAATTAAAAGATTATGTATCAAATTTAGAAACTATAATATCTAAGTCAAAAGAAGGACGTATTATTAAAGAAGGAATCAACGTTGCCTTAATAGGAAAACCCAATGTTGGAAAATCTAGTCTACTAAACACTCTACTTGAAGAAGAAAAAGCAATAGTAACTAATATAGCCGGTACTACTAGAGATATAGTAGAAGGTCAAATAAACATTTCAGGAGTAGTATTTAACTTAATAGATACTGCCGGTATTAGAAATACTGATAACGTAATAGAACAAATTGGTGTTGAAAAAAGTAAAAAAGTAATAAAAGATTGTAATTTAATCCTATTAATATTTAATAATAATGATATATTAACTGACGAAGATAAAGAAATATTTAATTACGTAAAAGAAACTAATAAACCAATAATTATTATAATTAATAAAGTCGACTTAGAAACACAACTAAATAAAGAATACTTATCAAAAGATTATAAAATAGTTGAAATAAGTACAAAAACTAAATTAGGAATTAATGATTTAAAAGATACAATTAAAGAAACATTTAATTTAGAAAAAATAATTACTGATGATATAAAATATTCATTTAATTCAAGAAGTATTGGCCTATTAGAAAAAAGTAAAGATAAAATCGTTGCAGCTATTAATGCTATAAACGATAATTACCCTGTTGATATAGTTGAGTTAGAAATAAAATCGGCATGGGAAATTTTAGGAGAAATAATTGGTGAAACATATACTGAAGAATTACTTGATAATTTATTTAGTAGATTTTGCCTAGGAAAATAATGGAGGTAATATTATGCAGTATGAAATAATTGTTGTTGGAGGCGGTCATGCCGGATGTGAAGCTGCTTTAGCAAGTGCGAGAAAAGGCCACAAAACTCTTTTAATAACGGGAAGAATTGAAAATATTGCTACCATGCCATGCAATCCATCTATTGGTGGCTCTGCCAAAGGAATAGTAGTAAGAGAAATTGATGCCCTAGGTGGTGAAATGGGAAAAAATGCTGATAAATCTATCCTACAAATGAAAATGCTTAATTCATCAAAAGGACCAGCAGTTCGTTCTCTACGTAGCCAAGCCGATAAAATTACATATCCCCAAAATATGCAATCTACCCTACTCAATACTAAAAATCTTACTATTAAAGAAGATATGGTTGAAGATTTAATTGTAAATAATGATACAGTTGAGGGTATAATAACTAAAAATCAAGAAAAAATTACATCAAATATTGTCATTTTAACAACAGGAACATATCTAAAATCTGATATTTTAGTAGGTAGTACCCGTACAAGAAGTGGCCCACATAATGAAGAACCATCTATGCATTTAAGCGATAACTTGAAGAAATATGGCTTTAAAATTTTAAGATTAAAAACCGGAACACCACCACGTATAGCTAGAGATAGTATTGATTTTTCTAAAACTAAAGAAGAAAATGGTGATAGTATACCGTACACTTTTGGACATTATACAAAGCACCAATATGATGTAAATAATCAAGTACCATGTCATTTAATTTATACTACCCCTACTACTCATCAATTAATAAAAGATAATTTATCAAAATCTAGTATGTATGGAGGATTGAATGATATTACCGGAGTTGGTCCAAGATATTGCCCATCAATCGAAGATAAAATTGTTAGATTTAGTGATAAAGAAAGACATCAATTGTTTTTAGAGCCAGAAAGTTTATACTACGATGACATATATTTACAAGGATTCTCAACAAGTATGCCAACTGATATTCAAGAAAAAATGGTCCATAGTCTACCAGGATTAGAGAATGCTAAAATATTAAGATATGCTTATGCTATCGAATATGATGCCATCTACCCTACTCAGTTAAATGCATCTCTTGAGACAAAAGTGTTAAAAAATTTATTTACGGCTGGTCAAATAAATGGTACAAGTGGTTATGAAGAAGCTGCCTGTCAAGGATTGATTGCCGGTATTAATGCTTCACTAAAATTAGAAAACAAAGATCCATTAATCTTGAAAAGAAATGAAGCATATATTGGAGTATTAATTGATGATTTAATAACTAAAGGTACTAACGAACCATATAGATTATTAACATCAAGAGCGGAATATCGTCTTCTACTTCGCCATGATAATGCTGATTTAAGACTAACTGAATATGGAAGACAAGTAGGCTTAATTAACGATACTACTTATGAAATATTTAAAGAGAAAAAACAAGCTATAAAAGAACTAATCGAATATTTAAAATCTGCAAAAATAACTCCTTCAAATAATGAAAAGCTAAAATTATTAGATACAAAATTATTGAAAGATGGTATTTCTGCCTACGAATTATTAAAAAGACCTGAAATATCTATTGCAAAATTAAAAGAACAAAATTTAATATCTAGTTCATATTCAAATGAAGTAGAAGAACAAGTAGAAATTCAAATAAAATATGAAGGATATATAACTAAAGTAGAAAAAGAAGCCGAAAAAATGCTAAAATATGAAGAAAAGAAAATACCTAAAGATATTAATTATGATAATGTTCAAAATCTAGCAAGTGAAGCCCGTCAAAAATTAAAAAATGTTAACCCTACTTCTATTGGACAAGCCCTAAGAATATCAGGCGTTAATCCTGCAGATATTTCAATACTAATGGTATATTTAAGGAAGAAATATAATGAATAAAAATGACTTTATTAATGAACTAAATAAAATAGGCGTTATCTTATCTGAGCATCAGTTAAATCAACTAGATAAATACTATAATATGTTAGTAGAATATAATAAAAATATTAATCTAACAGCCATTACTGAGTATGACCAAGTTCTTTTAAAGCACTTTTATGATAGTTTAACGATAACTAAAGCTATAGAACTAACTAATCAAAAAGTATGTGATATTGGCACAGGTGCTGGTTTTCCAGGAATTGTCCTAAAAATAGCATATCCCAATCTTGAAATAACTTTAGTAGAATCTCTTACTAAAAGATGTGTATTCCTAAATGAAGTAATAAAAGAATTAGGCTTAGAAGATATTAAAGTTGTCAACCAAAGAGCCGAAGAATTTAGTCAAAATAACATTGAATATTTTGATATTATTACATCCCGTGCTGTAGCAAAATTAAATATTTTACTAGAACTATCTATTAAATCCTTAAAAATTTGTGGTTACTATATAGCACTAAAAGCTAATGTTGCTGAAGAAATAAAAAGCATATCTACTTGTCTAACTAAGTTAAATGCTTCATTAGAAAGCATTACAACCTTTAATTTACCTATTGATAATAGCCTAAGAAATATAATAAAAATAAAAAAAGACGGTCCTACTCCACCATCATATCCAAGAAGATATAATGAGATAAAGAAAAGGCCGTTATAGAAAGTATTAATTTATATTTGTTATTTACCAAAATAATAAAATAAATAAATTAATACTTTTTTATTGTAAAAATAAATTTTTTAGTGTATTATTAATATAGAAAAGAATAGGGAGTGGTCAACCATGACATTATCTAGTCAGGTTATCCAACTTAATATAAGTGATATAATATCTAGTAAAAATCAACCACGAAAAATATTTGACACCACAGCACTAGATACATTATGTGAGTCAATTAGTAAATATGGCATAATTCAACCACTTATAGTAAGAAAGATAAATGATAAGTATGAAATAGTATCCGGTGAAAGACGCTATCGAGCTGCTAAGAAAATTGGTATGTTAACTGTACCGGCACTCGTCGGAGAGTTTAATGATGTAGAATGTATGGAACTATCATTAGTAGAAAATCTCCAAAACAAGAGTCTTAATCCTTTAGAAGAAGGCAAAGCATTCAAAAAAATCTTAGACACTTCAAATATGTCTATAGAAGATTTAGAAAAGAATACTAGTGTATCAAAAGATAGAATACAAGAAAAAATTAAATTATTAGATTTAGATAAAGAAGTACAAAAAGCTTTATTAAAAAATGACATATCCGAATCTCACGCTAAACTTTTATTAAAACTAGATTTAGCAAAACAAGTTGAAGTCTTAAATAAAATAATTAATGATAAATTAACAGTAAAAGAGACAAATGATTATATAAACAGTATATTAAATGAAGAGGTAAATGAAATGAATAGTAATATGTCATCAGCATTAAATAGTTTAAATATAGATAGTAAACCATCAAATGTATTTAATGATGAAATAAATGTAATTGAAAAGAGGAATGATAATATGAATAATAATCAAAATATGTTTTTTGGAGGTAATTTTCAATCTTTAGAAAATCAATCAGTAAACATGAATACTCAACCAAATAATAATATAAATCAAAATCAACAAATGGGATTAAATAATCAAGTAGGATCAATGATAAATATTCCAACACCTTCTTTTGCAACAGGTCCAGTACCTACACCTAATAGTTATGTAGAGCCTACTCCAATTGTTCCACCAACACCTGTAGATATGCCTAGTATGACATATCAAACACCAATTATGCCGGGTCAAGGAATAAATGAATCAGCACCACAAGAGCAACCAATACCTGTAAATCCATTTATGAACTTAGAAAATTATAATAGTACTTCACAGTCAACTCCACAACCAACAGTTAACATGGAACAACCTGTATCATTTATGGAGCCACCGGTTAGTACTCCTGAACCAACAAATCAATTTGCAAGTTCAGTACCACCTGTAAATCCATTTGCTACTCAACCAATGCAACCAGAAATGAATCCGGCGCCTGTTCAAACAGCCCCAATACCTGAAAATAGTCAGTTTATGGCTACCCCACAACCAACAGTTAACGCTGAACCATCAATGCCATTTATGGAGCAACATACTAGTGTTCCTGAACCAACACCAATACCTGAATTAAATAATAATAATAATACAGTTCCTAATCCATTCGCTATGCCGGAGCCAACACCTACTGCAACTCAACCAACAATGACTGAAGTTCAATTAGATAACGCTATATCAGAAGTAAGAATGGCTGTTAAAAACTTAGAAAATCGTGGAATAACAGTTAAATTAGTAGAAAATGATTTAGGAACTTCATATCAAATAGTAGTAGAAATTCAAAAATAAAATAAAACTAATAAAAGAATAGAATCTTTAAAACGATTATGATGTGAACCCTAAATAGTAGACATTAATAAAAAAGAGGGTTATTAAAAAGAGAAAATTATTTTTCTCTTTTTGT
>CAKPNA010000016.1 GCA_934168275.1 uncultured Bacilli bacterium | reverse complement strand
CAAAAAGAGAAAAATAATTTTCTCTTTTTAATAACCCTCTTTTTTATTAATGTCTACTATTTAGGGTTCACATCAAACCAAAACTTCTTTTTATTTGTTTAAAATATTAATTGTCGAAACAACTATCTGATACTTATCATTACGTCTCTCTACTTTACCATAAACATCAATAATATCACCAACATTAATATTATTATATTTCTTATATACAGTTGGGAAAAGTATTAAATCAACAGTCCCATACTCATCATTAGCTCTAACAAAAGCCATCACATCATTCTTCTTAGTAGTAATCTCTTTAATATACTCAATTAACAAGACGATATTAATATTATGATCAAATAGTTTAGGAATACTTAAACTATTATTTTTATTATTATATTTACTAACCGGATGATAAGACAAGTAAAAGCCAAAAACATCTAATTCTATCTTAACTAACTCATCACTGCTATATTCTTCATACACATCAATTAAAGGCTTCTCCACGTCAATTAAACCAGCATTCTTGGAAAGTTCTGCATAATTAATAACATTATCCAGGTTCTCTATTAACGTCCTCTTATTATAACCAAATGAATCAAAACAACCTGCTAAAATTAATGAAGTAAGAACTTTTTTGTTAATACTAGATTGATATAATCTCTTTGTAAAAGATATAAAATCTTCAAAATCTCCCTTTTCTCGCTCTCTAATTATCTCATTTATAACAATTACCCCAACATTTTTTATAATTGTTAAAGGGCATCTAATTCCTACACTCTCCGTTATATATTTACTACTACTCTTATTAATATCCGGAAGTAAAATATTCACATTATTTCTCCTAACCTCTGCTATATAAACTTTAGTTTTTACCGGATTACTAATACTATTCGATAACAGACAAGTCATAAAATACTTATAAAAATATTTCTTTAAAAAAGCCATCTTATATGCTATTATTGCATATGCTACTGAATGTGATCTATTAAAGCCATAATTAGCAAATTTAAGAATCAAATCAAATATTTTATTAGCAACTTCTTCACTGTATCCTCTACTAATACTTTGACTAATAAATCTAGGTCTTTCTTTCAAAATAACTTCTTCATTTTTCTTAGACATAGCCCTTCTTAATAGATCAGCATCAGCATAACTATATCCTGCCATAACCCTAGATATTTCCATAATTTGTTCCTGATATATAATTATTCCATAAGTAGACTCTAATATAGGCTTTAAATCATCATGCAAATAAACAACCTTTTCCCTGCCCTCTTTCCTTCTAATATATAAATCTATATTATCCATCGGACCCGGTCTAAACAATGCAATAGCGGCTATTAAATCCTCTAAATTATTAGGTTTTAACTTACCTAAAAACTTCTTCATACCATCAGACTCAAATTGAAATATCCCATCAGTATCAACATCTCTAAATATATCCATAGTCTTTTTATCATCAACCGGAATATTAGCAAAAGTAATATTAATCTTCTCATTAGTCCTAATTCTATCAATAAGTTCAGCAATCATCGTTAAATTACTTATACTAAGAAAATCCATCTTAAGTAGTCCTAAATCTTCCAAATACTTCATTGAATATCCACTAACATACATATCAAGTTGTCCATGATATAAAGGTACTATCTCGTCAATATCTTTATTACACATAATAATACCCGCAGCATGTACTGACACATGACGAGGAAGCCCCTCTAAATGTAATGCTACATCATATAACTTTTGAAGTTCTAATGAAGAATTAACAATATTTCTAAGACCTATATCATTCTTATATGAATGATCAAGATCACTAGTTAATAACTTACAAATACTATCTACTTTATAATTAGATATATTCATAACCCTAGCAACATCTCTAATAACCTGTTTAGCTCCTAATGTATTAAAAGTAATGATACCTGCTACTCTCTTTGAACCATACTTATTAATAACATAATCAAATACCAAATCTCTCTTTTCCGCATCAAAATCTATATCAATATCGGGCATTGTAATTCTCTCAGGATTCAAAAATCTCTCAAACAATAAATTATATTTAATAGGATCTATATCAGTAATACCTAAAGTATAACTAACTAAACTACCTGCTGCTGATCCTCTTCCAGGTCCTACTAAAATATTATTAAACTTAGCATACTTAACATAATCCCATACTATTAAAAAATAATCACAAAATCCCATCTTATTAATAACACTAAGTTCATACTCTAATCTATCTTTATACTCACTACTAACATTATTATTAAGTCTCTTATTTAATCCTTTTTCACAAAGACTTTTTAAATATTCATAACTATTCACGCTATCATTATAAACCGGTAATAAATTACTCTCTTTAACAAAACTAATATTACAACTATTATAAATATAATTATAATTATCTATATCATTACTATCTAATTCTAACTCTTTAGGACACATAAGATATTTGCCCATATCTTTATTTAGTTCATACTCTCCTAAAACTTTCTGATACTTAATCATTGATAAATAATCTAAATACTTATAATCATCTTTATTTAAATAAAGTGTTTCGTTAATATATACATAGTTATTATGCTTAAACTTACTTCTATCTTTAATATCACTATAACCAACAAGCTTATCTTTATATATATTATATATCTCAGCATCAAACCACTGAATAGGCATAACCAAAATTACATCATTACTATATTTTTTCACATCATCAATAGATAATTTATCATCAGAAATAACTGTTGCCAACTTAATTAAACATTTATAACCTTCTATATTTTTAGCATACAATAAAAATTTCTCATCATTATATGTAATCTCCATACCTACAATAGGCTTTATATCATATTTTTTACAACAATTATAAAACTCCATTACCCCAAACATATTACCTTCATCAGTAATAGCTACTGCCTTATAACCTAATTTTTTAGCCATCATAACTAACTCTTCAATTTTAACTAAACTAGAAAGCATTGAATAACTAGTCTTAACATATAAAGCCACATAATTCATAAAAACCTCCTATATTCTATAAAAGAAGAAAACATATATTTTCTCCTTTTTATCTAAAAATAACTATTGCCAATACTATAATACCCACAACAAGTAATAACGAAAGTCCAATCAACATTGAATATCCTTTTTTATTTAACTCGCTAAATAAATTAATCATAAAAATATCCCTATCTTTATTAGACTTAGTAACCATTACTCCTTTATAAGTAGTTAACTCTTCTCTATGTCCTTCAGATAAAACTTCTTCTGGAGATAAAGTCTTTAACATAACAATCTTCTGCCCTTCATAAACAGAATAATGTAAAACAATATTTCCATGAACTTGAGCAAACATTTTATCAGTAGGTAATTTCAATTCATAATTAACAATATCATTCTCTTTATCAGTAGAAACCACAACACCCTGAAAATTACCTTCACGCAAAGCTGGATAATACTCAAATAGTAATTTTTTATATGCTAACATATTATATTTCTTTATAGCTTTTTCTTTTTTCTTAAATTCATTCTCATTTACATAATCTATTATATATGCTCTATTCATAACTTCACCAACTAAAATCTAAAAATTAAATACATTACAACAAGAGCAACTACACTAATAATTAAAGCCAAAACAGTTGTTCTTGCAAATCCAGCACTCTTAAATCCTATATCATCAGTAAATATATTACCTTTTTTAAACATATTTTTCTTAGTTCTTAAACCTTCTGCTAACTTATAATTACCATTCATCTTAACATCCATATTATCATCAGATTCAATTATCATTGAAGATAACTCCCCTTTTTCATTTTTAAAATTCTTCTCAATCTTACTCATATTATCCTCACTTTCTTTTATTCTCACTAATCATTACTTTAATATCCGCAAGTTGCTTAATTCTTTCAATGATTCTTTTTGCCTTAACTTTTTCAACACCATTTTTAGATATACTTAAATGATCCTCTAACTCATTAATATTAAGATTAGATGTAAAGAATGTTGTCAACCCTTCTTCCATACGATACTGCAAAATAGTACCTAGAATTTCATCTCTTCCCCAAGAAGTAGTAGTCTCCGCTCCAATATCATCAATAAGCAACAATTCAATATTCTTAACTAAATTATAATTATCCTGAAAATCTCCATCACTAGAAAATGATGCCTTAAGACTTCTTAAAAACTCTGGATAATATATAATAGCCACTCTATGATTTAACTTAGCTAATTCATTTAGCATTGCTGTAAGTAAATATGTTTTTCCACAACCAAAGTTTCCCGTCAAATAAAGTCCTTTATGTTTAATACCTTTCTTATAATCATCTAAGAACTCTTTTATCCATTTAATAACTTCTACTCTATTCTTATCATCAATATGAATATCTTTCATTGAAGCCCTTGTTAACTCTCTAGGAATATTAAATGTATATACATTCTTTTGATAAGCAAGTTCTCTATCTAATTTCTTTTTATACTTACAAGGAATATAATTAAACACAATATTTCTATCAACAACTTCAGGATAAAAAACATAACCATTAACTTCATTACGACATTCTAACAAGTTCTTGCAACCCTTACAATTGCTTAACTCACAAGCACTATTCATAATAAGTGAAGAATATTTAATTAATTCCGACCTATCTATATCTAAAGAAGAAACTACTTTTCTAAACATTGAATCATTTAAACATTCATCAAAGTATTCATTAAGTTCATCATCAATACTACTATTATTACCAATAAAATTATTTATCTTATCCATCTATTGATACTCCTTTAACATCTCCGCTAGTTTGTTCTTCTCATCTTCATCTATTTCTTCCTTCTTTATGTTCTTATCAAACCATGCTGGAATCTTTTCTTCTTTAGTAGCTACACTAGTATTCTTAGAAATAGTACTTCTACTTCTATTATACTTCTTATGCTCTTTAATTGCAATATCCATTGCCTCTTCTACAGTTTCAATTTTTAATCTCTGCCACTGTCCGGCTATTGTTTCTACAAAATTTCTCTCCAACTTATTATTATTTATCTTAAGTACATAATCTAATAAAACGTTAACAACTCCAGAATTTAACCCGTAATCAATTGTCAAATCTTCAACAAGCTTTAAATCACGACGCGTTGGTTCAGATCCTTTAGCTCTACTCTTTAAGAAATTATAAGGTGAAATATTTTCAAAAGTATATATTAACTTAGCTTTATTAGAATTGTCTCCAACCGGAGTCTTTAAATATTCAGGCTGTGTCCTTTCCACAATTGTTGGAAGAACCCCTCCATGATCAAACTGATAATAATTTCGACAACTCTTTCTTAAATCATCTTTATCAATTGTCCCTCTTTCATTAATACACCCCTTAATTATATTAACCATATTTAATTCATCAATTTTATATAAATAAGATAGATTAATAATCAGAATTCTAACATCTTTATTTAATAACTTACCAATATCAAAATTACTACTAAAAGAAGACTCCAAAAATGAAAAATCAAAATCACTATTAATATTTAATTTTAGTTTATTATACTTTCTAACATCATCATTGGTTAATTCATAAGAAGTTAATGGGTGTGAATCAAAAACATCATCAAATGACTTAGAAACATCAGTATAACCAGATAAATTAATTCTTGGAAATTTAAAATAACTAACTATATGATCATACTCAACCTTTCCAACATTACAATATAAAATAATATTTAACATAGGATGATTTAAAAACTCATGTGCACTAAGCGGAGAATATAATTCATAAACATAACTATTCGTATCTCCTGTTTTAACATAAGAACGTATAAGACCTATTGCCTCCAACTTAGTCCTAGCAACATAAATATCATCCAAAGATAGGTGCATATTAGTCAATAAATGATGATGATTATATTCCTCGCTCATAATACTCATCTGATCTAAATCAGACCACAAAGAAAAATATAACATAACTGCTACTGACCCAATAACCGACTGATAAAGCATATTTAAAATCTTTCTATCTTCATCCCTTAAAATACTTTTATTAACAACTAAATAAGTATCAGCCGGAAGTATTTTATTTCCCTTCATAACCATCACCAATCCTAAAATAATTCTATAATAAAATAGTAAAAAAGTAAATAAAATAAACTATATATTATCTTAAAAAATAACATAATAATTTGTCTTATATACTTTATTGTCTATCTTTACATAAATTGAATATTTGCCACTAAGTGAAGTACCATTAATAACAGTATAATCACCACTAATTTCATATGAATGTTTATCAAATATTTTATCTAAAATAATATAACCATTGTCAATATTCTTATCAGAACTAACAACTAATCTATTACTCTCAAAATAAAACTTTAAACCAAAGTCATTATAATATTTATCAGGTTTCTTATAACTAAGTAAAGAAATAGACTTAGCCTCTTTAGATATATCCAATAAACCATATAATTTATAATTAAATAACAAGTAATCATACTTTGTAATATTCTTATCAAATATTAAGTATTTATTACTAAATTCATAACTATCCATAGTATCTCTATTACCATCAATATCCATAACAATAACTTCGTTATCAGTACCTAGAATTACTTTATCTAATTCTGTATCATATTGAAGGGCTTTATAATTAAGACTATCTATATCATATTCTTTAATTATACTCCATGATTGAACATCAACAGCTAATAATTTATCACTTAATACATAAAGCATATTTTTACACTCATCATAAGTAGATAATCCATAATATCCATTAGGCACCATAAACTGATTATAAACTTTACCTAATAAATCGACTTCCACAATTCCCATATAACTACCATCATTATTAGTCTGATAAGTAGAAAGAATGAAATGACCATCTTTTAAATATATTGGATTACCACTAAATTCTTTTGTAAAATAACCACGTATATTTTTATATCTATCAACAATAACCAAATGATTATCAACATTAGTAATAACCATATTATCATTATCTAAATCTAATAATTTAGTATTATCAACATCAACAGTATCAGTTTTAATATAAATTACTTTAGATGAATTACCAACTTTAATAATAACTTCATTATCATAATCAGAATACAAGCAATAAATAGGCAAATGGTGTATCTTAGATTTACTATAAGTATAAATAATATCATCATTATTCTGTCCTTTAACTATAATAGATGGACTAACATAATCATCAGTTTGAAATACTATCATCGCTGATAAAGGATTCATATCATAAGGATCAACAATAATTAACGGATTATCAATAGTATAACCATAACTATCTATCTCACTATCAACACCTTTTTGAAACTCTAAATAATTATCAACAATATTAACAGAATTAGAGGCAGTAATTGTTAAATAACTAACAATTAAAATTAAAAGTGCAAAAAAAATACCACCAAAAATAAAAAAATACTTCTTCATTTATCATTACAACTCCATAATAATTATACAATAAATAGAAAAAATACACAACAAAACTATTTTCTTTTAAAAAATAATATTATATAATAGATGTAGAATAAAATATAGAAAGGGCTGTAAAAATGAATCAGAATAAAATAATGACATATAGTATTGAAGAAAGTAACCAAGATACAATTTACTATAGTATGCCAGAAAATACAACAGAAACTGAAATACATATGATATTTAAAAGTGATGAACAAAGTATTAACAAAATGCAATATTATGCTAATGAATTAAGTACAGGCGAAAAAAAAGCAACAGTAATTTTATCACCAATAACAAAAGCGGATATTGAAGATGCTGTCCAAAATTATCAAAAAGAAAAAATAGACAAAGTAGTAGAAAAATTAAATACAAGTAATGCCAAAGTAATGGCTGAACTAAAAAAAAGAAATATTACATTTGAAAGTAATGTAGACATTATAACAGAAACTGAAGCAGAACAAAAATTTGGAACATGGTTAAAAAATCAATATCCAGGATACTATGAAAGTCATCTAATAACTGGTTATATTCCACAAAATGATGACATGGATGGAGGACCTACATATCAAGGAAATGGTCTAACAGAAACTAAAAGCAATGTTAAAAAATTAACATTAGTACCACCAAAGCATGGAAAAAACTCAGGATTTGTTAGCTGGTATGGAATAGTATTAACTTTAATATTAGCACTCGCTCTAGGCTACTCCATTGCCTATGTCATCTGGAACTATTTAAGATAAATAAAACTTGATAATATATTAATAATTAAATATTAATATCCTATCAAGTTTTTTTATTGTATTTAAACATAAAAAAAATATTGGCAATTTCCTATTTTTGCATTTCTGCTATCGTCGGCGTTAAAGTGCTTAACTTCTGT
>CAKPNA010000015.1 GCA_934168275.1 uncultured Bacilli bacterium | reverse complement strand
ATTAATTAATATTTAACAATAGAATTTACAAATTTTTCAAATTATTTTTTTGAAGAACTTTCCTATTTAATAAAAAAACATCCAAGATAATTTTACTTGAATGTAAAAATTATCTTATAGCTCTAGCATTACCACCTAATCTAATAGGTTGGTGTGATTTCAACGGGCTAGTCCCTCAATCACTCTTTATAAGATGTAATTAAATTATAATACATTTATTTCTTTATTTCAACAATTTATTATACTTATCATACAAATATTTCTTTTCTGTTAAATATTTATTACCATTTTTAAATATATGGCGATAGTCTTTATACATTTTCTTTTTATTATTAACAATCTTTTCTTTAGAATAACTTATGTTATATAAATACCTTTCAACTAAGAACTTATTAAATATATAGTTTAAGTCTTTATAATAGTTAACAATATTAATAATAAGAACACTGAGTACTAATAATAAAGTATAATTAAAGGTATAATAGTTAACTATCAGTATAAGTATTAATGTAATAAAAGATATACCTAAAGATAATTTATTAGATATATCAAAGGGGAATATTTTACTAAGTGTTAAGTTAAGTATTTTAAAGCCATCTAAAGATACTATAGGTAGTAAGTTAAAATATAAGATAGAGTTATTATATCTAGTATATAAGTTATAGATATATTCTCTGACAAAGCCATACTTATATAATATAATTATTATTATCATATAAATTGATTGCGATAATATACCACCCATGGCGATTAGTAATTCACGATTAATATTAATATTTATTAGAGTATCTAATGTTGTAATGCCTCCGAAAGGATATATAGTGATTTTTTTTACTTTTACTTTATTTATTTTAGCCATTAGATAGTGTCCTAATTCGTGAAAGATAATGATTGAAGTAAATACTAATAAATCTTTGACATGACCGGTAATGATAAAACTAAATGCTATAAAGAGATATGTATAGTGAAACTCAATCATTACTACAAATAATCCTCATAATTTAGTATTTCACCATTTTTAGAGTATACTAAATATAATTTGTCATCTTTTACTTCTCCGAGTAAACTTCCAGCATCAATATAATCATATAGTTTAACAGAAGCTGTTTCCATATTACCATACCAAATATCAATACCATCTTCTCCTTGAATAATAATTACGTTGTTATAATCATCTTTACTACCAATAAATACTACTAACCCACTTTTAATAACGGGTACTAAATATTTATTATCAACTGTTAATTCAACACCGTCTAAGTATTTACTTTTACTTTTATAATTAAGGGTATCTTTAAATACCATTTGATTATTCTTATCTTTAGTGTCGAATGGGATAATACCTCCTAAATATTTATCATATAAATTCTTTATTTTGGCTAAAGAGATGTTATCTGTATATATATTTTTAGTAATAAACTCTCTTGCTCCATTTATTTTTTTAATGCTTATAGCCATAATTAAAAATATTAGTACCGATAATAATAATCTTTCACTAATATTTTTGATATATAACATAAATTTATTTTCTTTATTACTATTCTTTTTTTTAATCTTTTCTAAATATTTACAAGTATCAATATTATTCATAATATCACCTAGTAATATATATGTATACTTAGATATTTTATGAATAATATATTTATTAACTAGATATTTTTTTCAGGAATTCTTTACTTTTTAAATATAGTCCAGCATATCTATCATAATATTCATCAATAAAGTCATTTATTTCTTTTTTAATATTATCTGATACATCTATTTTACTTATTTTAGATATATCTATATAATAAAACATTCTTAGTAATTTAATAGTTTTGATATCGACAATAAATTCATTAGTATAACAATTCTTGCAGATATATCCGCCGGCATAACTAGATACTGTTATAATATCGATACTGCTACCACATTTACAGCACTTATCTAAGATAGGTTTTATTCCTAAATAGTTTAACATTTTAAGTTCTAAGATATTACTTATTACCATGGGATCATATAAGTCATTTATTTTAATTAAAGCGGCTATATAGTCAGCATATATTTGTTTATCATTATCATTTTTAACTACTTGGACTACTAAATCAGTAAGATATAATGAATAACCCATTAAAAGAATATCTTTCTTAATATTTTTAAAATTATTAATTATATCTACATCTAATAAATTAGATAACTTACCTTCTTTATATTCTAGATAAAATACTCCATAAGTAAGTTTATCACTAACTCCGGATAATGTACTTTTAATCTTTTTACTACCTCTGGCCATAACACCAATAATACCTAATTCTTTAGTATATATGTTTAGTATTTTACTAGATTCTTTATAATCAACAGCACTTACTACTATTCCTTCTACTTTCACAATACTATTCCTCTGTTTTTGCTTTTATATATTGTAAATAATATTTTATCTCACCAGTCTGTTTAAATAATTCCCAATATTCTTTTTTCATGAACTATCCACCTCTTATTATATATTGAGTAGTTTTTAGATATTTTATACTTAATTATTAAATTCTTTATAACCTAGTTCATTTAAGAAACTTTCTTTATCACGCCATTTGGGAATTACTTTAACATAAAGTTCTAGATATACTTTAGTATTAAACATGTTCTCTAACTCTATTCTACTTCTTCTACCAATTTCTTTTAGCATACTTCCTTGTTTACCAATAATGATTTTCTTTAAGTTTTCTCTATCTAATACTATTAGAACATTAATACTTAATAAATCTTTAGTTTGTTTAATATCTTCAACAATACAAGTAATACTATGTGGTACTTCTTCTTCAGTTAAATTAAGTATTTTTTCTCTTACTATTTCACTAATTAAGAAGTTAGTAGATACGTTAGTGTATGTTTGATCATCATAGAATTTAATATTATCAGGTAAATATTTTTTTAATACTTCTCTTAATCTATCAACGTTATCTTTCTTTATAGCAGATACTGGTACTATTTCTTCAAAGTTATATAAGTCTTTATATTCACTAATCTTTTCTAATATCTTTTCTTTTGGTAATAAATCTATTTTGTTAATAACTAATATTACAGGTTTGTTAGCATTTTTTAATACTTCTAGGATAAACTTATCACCACTACCAAGAGACTCAGTAATATCTACTAAAAATAAGATTACATCAACATCATTAATAGTAAAATAGGCTTGTTTGTTTAATACCTTGCCTAGTCTATTCTTGGGTTTATGAATACCGGGAGTATCAACGAATACCATTTGAACTTCGGAATCAGTATAAATACCTTGAATGATATTTCTTGTTGTTTGTGGTTTATTAGAAGTAATTGCTATTTTTTTACCAATTAAAGCATTAAGTAAAGTGGACTTGCCTACGTTAGGACGTCCAACTAAAGATATAAAACCGCTTTTCATTTTTTAGCCTCCTCTAAATCATCATTATCAAATGGATATGGGCATACTTCAGATACTTTGTGTCTTTCTTCTTCTCCTAAATTATTCATAAATATTATTTCATCATCCGGCTTAAAAAACTCGCAAATAACTTGTCTACATATAAAACAACTACTACTTATTTTAGGACTATCACACATAACATATAGTTTTTTAAAGTCTCCTTTACGATATCCTTCGCTTACTGCTTTAAAAATAGCTACTCTTTCAGCACATACTGTCGCACCATAAGAAGAGTTTTCAATATTAACTCCATCATAACTTTTACCATCTTTTAAAACTACTATGGAACTTACTCTAAACTTAGAATAAGGACTATAAGAATTATTTAATAATTTAAGTAATCTATCTTTCATACTTGGCCTCCTTATTTAACTTCTAACTAAATTATACAATACTATTTATTGTAAATCAATAACTTAATCATTATAGTAAACACAAAAAAACTCCCATAAATGAGAGTTAATTTTCAAAAATGGCGTCCCCATGGTGATTCGAACACCAGACCGTACGCTTAGAAGGCGTATGCTCTATCCAGCTGAGCTATGAGGACAAACTCATACTGTCTCAATCAAGACAATACAAATTATACCCTATTTTAAATTAATAATCAAGTCATTTTAGTAAAAAATTACAAATTTTTTCGTTATTAACATAAAATACTACTTCATCGACATCTACTACTTCATTAATAGAATACCCAATGGTATATACTACTTCTTCTAAAATATTATTACTAGATATATCACTTAGTATCATATTATTAAAGTTTAATTTGATAGTTTTATCATCTATTTCATAGTCTAGTAATTTAGCACTATCGCTGAGATAACTCATTAGATTACTTTCATATGTTAAAGAGTTAGATAGTTGTTCAATAATTACTTTTATTTTATCTTGGGAATCATTATTAATATATTTAGTAACTGGTACATAATACTTATTATCATTATAACTATTAACATAGTATAGAGTTATACTATCAATATCTTTAGTATTATTTATATCATAGACTTTATTTATTCCATAACTTTTATCAAGACTAGTAGGAATATTTTTCTTACTATGGGGAAGTTTAGTAAGTTCTTTTCCTTCGACTTGAATATTTACTTTATCAATACCTTCAATACTAGTTAGAGTGTAGACGATACTTTCAATCATGGCTTCTTCATATTCAGAAGAGATATCTAATAGTTCTTTAGAAAAGTTAACAGTTAATACTTTGTTATCTAATTTAACATCTAGAATACTAGTACCGGTTGGAATAATTGAGCGAAAGCCATTAGGAATAATAGCACTTTTCGCACCATCAATAATTAATCCGTTTAATAAGTCTTTACTTTTATCAAGAATATCACAATCACAAGTAGTAATACTAGTTAGAGCAACATAATCATTTTTATCAAGTAAATATATACTATCTAACATATTACTATATATATATTCAATATTACTAGTATCAAGTTCTATTTCTTTATCATTTTTATCAATTAAACATAGTATTAAAAGAACCATTAAAGTAAAAGTTGCCATAATTATCTTTCTGATAGACATTTTCTTTAGCACAATATCACCTACTAAAATATATGATAACGGTGAATACTTTATACAAAAAAATAAGTCGCACTTAATGGCGACCTATAGTGTAATTTCTTTTAATCTAATAAGTTCTACTACTGCCTGAGCACGTCCTTTAACTCCTAGTTTTTGCATAGCGTTTGATATATGATTTCTAATAGTTTTTTCACTAATATTTAATATATCAGCTATTTCTTTAGTAGTATGATTATTTATTAAAAGTAAAAATACTTCTTTTTCTCTTTTGGTTAATATACTTTTATTCATAATTCCTCACTTCCCTAATTAGGGTGGTATACTATTCATAGTATTTTATGTATTTTTTTATTTAAAGTGAGGGTTATTTATCCTAAGAATTAAACTTTACGGAAATATACATTTTTTTATCATAACTTTCTTGAATAGTTCGCATAATTGAGTTAGCTAGTTTCATATCATGTTCTTTAGAGTCTACTACTACTCTAATTTGATCACCTGATACTTTAACGAAAGCGGATAACTTATAGGTATCTTTTATCTTTTGTTCTAAAGTTTCTTCTTCACTAGCAATATTGTTAATAGTTTTTAATTCTTCAAAAGCTTTATTTTTATCTTCAATACTACTAGTTGGGTTGGTTAAGGTTTCTTTAAGTTTATTAATACTCTCTAGGGTGTTAGCATTATCTTCAACTTTTAAAGCGGATATCATATCAGACTCTTCTATACTTACATTAGAGGTATCATCTTTGCCTCCTGAGACTACTTCTTCTTTAATATTACCATTACTAGATACTAATAGTTCACTAGGAATACTTACATAATATATACTTAATACAAGTACTAAACTAAATAATGTTAAAAACCATAAATTCTTCTTATTTATCATCTATTATCACTTTCCTTCTAGTAATATATATGAAAAAAATACAGTTTTAGTACATTCCCTGTATCTTTTTTAAATTAGCATTACTTAAGGCATTTACTTTCCATTTACCATCATTATCTTTAGATAAGTCTATATCTAATGTATAAACTACTTTATCTTTAGCTTTTTCTAATAAATCTAGTTTCTTATTATTATATTCTTCTAGACTAGTAGTACTACTATCATATGTTAAATTACTAATGGCTTTTTTATAATCATAGACCTCTATTTCGACTGTTATAACAGCTTCATCACCATCAACTTTTTCTTCTTTAATTTCATAACTTAGATCACGATATTGGCGTTCTAGAATAGTACGATATCTTTTTCTTTGGGCTTCGTTATAATTTTGTTCATCAAGAACATTAGTAATACCTAGACTGATATCATCATCAACCATTTGATACTTATTAAATAATTCATCAACTTTACTAGTAGGAGTATTATTTATTTCACAGCCAAAACATATAAAGACTAATAATAAAAGACTATATTTTAAATATTTCATATCATCACCTGATATTAATATTTACCAAATATTAGTCTTTATACCTAATTATAATTATTTAATATACTAATTACTATTTCTTTAGAATAACCTAAATTAATTAAATTATTATAAATCTTATTTCTTAAATAGTACCAATCATGTTTTTTATCAGATTTAACATATTTATTTATTAGTTTATTAATCTTTTCTTCTTCATTAGTAATAATATCAAAAGTATATGTATAAGCCATATCTTTATCAATACCTAATTTAACTAATTCATTAATTATTTTATATGGTCCATTATTAGAAAAGTTATATTTATCTTTTATATAAGCTTGACTAAATCTTTCATCATCAATATACTTATTAGTTATTAATTTATTTAAAATATCATCAACTACTTCTATAGATAAATCCATCTTTTTTAAATAATCAGTTATTTCTTTTTTACTTCTTAATCTAATACCAATATATTTAATAACTTTATTATAGATATCTTGATAGTTATTTAAACTAACTAAGTTATTATATTCTTCACTAGTTATTTCTTTTTTATATAGTAAGTTAGTATCAATAATAACGTTTTCATATAAGATAAGTTCTTTTTTATTATCAAATAATACTTTATATTTACCACTAGCAAGTCTTGTATATTTAACTATTTTCATTTATGCCCCCCAATACTTGTTATTTACTTATTCCTACTGATGTTACAGATAATGTACCAACTAATTTTTTACCCATATAATCAGTACTATTACTATTAGTACCATCAATATAAATATAAACAGTATAATTTATATTTAAACTAGATGATGTAGATGTTGTGGTATATAATGTTATAGAACCTGTTTTACCATTTAATACACCATTACTAACTAAGGTGCCACTAGTCTTATTATATACAGCATATTTAAAATCATTATATGAACTACTAAAAGTATTACTTGTAATATTTAGTGTTATAGTTGTTTTAACACCACTATAAGTATTAGTATCAACTGTCCCGGATACTACTATATTACTATATGCTGTTGTAGATTTATAATCTAGAACGGGTGCTAAGTTAGTAACACTTATATTAGTACTACTTTTAACAAAACCGGCAAAATCACCAATAGTCAGAACAATATTACTATTTTGGCTACCACTCCAAGTAAACCAAGCATAAGTTCCTCCAATAAGTAATAATACTATTGCTACAATTGGTACAATTATAATCATATTCTTTTTCATATTCAAACCTCCATATATTTACTAAAATAATAATATCATACTTTTATAATTAAGACAATTATTATCATGTATTATTGCCAAAAAAATATTAATATACTATAATTATTTTAGGAGGTAGTATGACAAAGACAAAGAAGAAAAAAGAAGATATTAAGAAGAAAAAAGAAAAATTAGTAAAAGAAAAAGAAGAAAAGGAAATTAAAGAACTTATTAAGTCTAAGAAAAAGTTTATTGTATTTTTTTTAGTATTTATATCTATATTTTGTATATCATTAGTAAATAAAGCATTACAAAATGATACGTTATATACAATTAAGATAGGTAAATTAATATTAAATAATGGTATTGATATGATGGATCATTTCTCATGGCATAACTTATCTTATACTTATCCACATTGGTTATATGATGTATTTATTTATTTAATATATTGTATTGATGGATTTAAAAGTATATATATATCAACTATTATTGTATATATTATATTAATAGCTAGTATATTTATAGTAAATATTAAAATAAATAAGAATTATACATCATCTGCAGTAAGTGCAATAGTATGTAGTTTAGCTTTAGGAGGGTTTGCTACAGCAAGAGCTCAATTAGTAAGTTATATTATATTTATATGGGAAGTATATTATATTGAATCATTATTAGAAACCGGTAAGAAGAAGTATATGATATTACTATTATTATCATCATTATTAATATGTAATCTACACTTAGCAGTATGGCCATTTTATTTTATATTATTCCTACCCTATATTGCAGAATATATAACTTATAAAATATTTAAGAAATTTAAAAAAGATAATAAATTATCTAGATATTTAGAAAATAAGTTTACTATTAATAGAACTTCTAATATTAAGTATTTAGTATTAACAATGGTAATAAGTACTTTAACGGGTTTATTAACACCACTCGGAGATACTCCATATACTTATATATATAAGACGATGATTGGTAATTCACAGAAGTATATAAGTGAGCATATGGCTTTAACATGGGTCGAATCACCATTTGTAATTATTATAGCAGTTGAAACTATTTTATTAGGAATATTATCAAAGTTTAAAGTAAGTGATGTTTATATGCTAAGTGGTTTAACATTAATGGCTATAACATCTAATAGACATTTATCTTTCTTAGCACTAATTGGTACATTATGTTTAGCAAGAGTATTTACTTATTTCTTTGAAAAAGCAACCTTAAATATAGATAATAAAGTAATTAAGTTTACTACTAAATATAGTTTTATGATACCGGCAATAGTATTAATATCAATATTAAGTATAACTATTTATGGTAAGACTAATAAAAATAAAGATTATCTTAGTAAAGAATTTTACCCTATTGAAGCAGTAGAATATATAAAAAACAATTTAGATGTTGATAATATAAGACTATTTAATGATTATAATTTTGGTAGTTATTTATTATTTAATGATATTAAAGTATTTATTGATTCAAGAGCGGATCTTTACACTAAACCATTTAGTCATTTAGAATATGATATATTTGATGATTATATGTATAGTCCAGGTAATTATCATGAGAAGTTTGAGTTTTATGGTATAACTCATGTTCTTATATATAAAGTATCGGCTTTATATGATGTTCTTAAAAATGATGATAATTATACTGTTTTATATGAAGATGATAATTTTGTATTATATGAAAAGAATGCTTAAAATTGAAATGCATCCCTTAAAGTAGACATTAATAAAAAAGAGGGACTACAAAAATATGATAAAATACATTTCCGAAA
>CAKPNA010000014.1 GCA_934168275.1 uncultured Bacilli bacterium | reverse complement strand
GTCGTTCAACTTAATTATACCAGATGGTATCTTTTTTTATTTAACTTTTTGTAACATATGTATTATAACTCAACATTTTATTGCTATTTGTTATTTAAAATTTGTGGTTATAGTTATATATTACCTTTATAATTATAAATTTTTACTTTATTTTTTATTACTTATTTGATATAATGAGTATGAATAAGGTAGGGGAATGCTAATGTTTAAGGAAATTAAGAATATTACTAAAAACTATGCTATTGCAGAAATTAATGGTGATATTAATAGTGATATATTAAATATTAATGTTGTCATAGAAGATAATGATTTAAGAATATTAGGTGAAGTAGAAGATATTGATAATGGCTTAGTTAAAATTGCTTTTTTGGGTGAATTTCATGAAGGCAAGTTTTATAGTGGTATTATTAGAAGGCCTAGTTTAAAATCAAACATTAGAATAATAAATACTGATGAACTTAAAGAATTAGTTGGAGAAAATGATGATAAGAGTATGCTACTTGGGTTATCTCCTTTATATAATAATTATCCTGTAAAAATAAATATTGATAAAATGTTTAGTAATCACCTTGCTATATTTGGTAATACCGGTTCTGGTAAAACATGGGGTGTATCAAGATTAATTCAAAACTTATTTAATTTAAATGGTAAGATTGCTTTTAATAGTAATATATTTATATTTAATAATACAGATGAATATCATAATGCTTTTAGTTCGATTAATAAATATAATAGTAATTTTAATTATAAAATGTATTCTACTAGTAAATCTGATAATAAAGAGGGATTAGATTTAAAAATTCCTTTGTGGCTACTTGATGTTGATGATTATGCTAACCTATTAGATATTACTGATTATTTTCAAATTAATATTATTGAAAAAATGTTATGTTATGTTTCGGCTTTTGCTAAAAATGATCAAGATACTATTAAATATAAGAATCATTTAATTGCTAAAGCTATTATTTCTGTATTGTACTCAAATCAAGTATCTGCAAAAATAAGGGATCAGATTTTTAATATCTTAAAAGATTGCTATACAGATGAGCTTAATTTGGATGTTCAAGTACCCGGAATTGGATATACTAGAGAATTTAGAAAATGTTTTGATATTGATAATACCGGAGAGTTTGTTGAGAGAATTTTAGTAACAAAATATATTCAAAGTTTTATTGATAACGACACAAAATGGTCAGAGGAGTATACACCAACGTATTTTACATTAGATCAATTAGAAGTTGCTCTAAACTTTACGCTAATTAGTGAAGGTCTATTATTAAATGAAAAATCATATGGTGAAGCAATTGCTTTAAAGGTAAAATTACATACTTTAAATAATAGCTCTAATAAAAATTTTTTTGAAGTTAGTCAATTTATGACTTTAGATCAATATATTTCTTCGTTAATACTTGTTGATTCTTCTCGTAGAGCGCAAATTATTAATTTTGTTTTTGATGAAATTGATGATAGACTTGCTAAAAGTTTAGTTAAAATCTTCTCAAGAATGGTTTTAAGATTTAGTAAAATGCAAGCAGTTCGAGGTAGTATTCCTATACATATTATGTTAGAGGAAGCTCACCGTTATGTACAAAACGATAGGGATAGCGAATTACTTGGATATAATATATTTGAAAGAATCGCTAAGGAAGGTAGAAAATTTGGTGTTATTTTAGATTTAATTACACAAAGACCTACTGAGTTATCATCTAACGTTTTATCACAATGTAGTAATTTCTTAATATTTAAATTAAACCATCCCGCTGATTTGGAGTATGTTGAAAAGATGGTCCCTAATATTAGTAAGGATGTAATAGAAAAACAAAAAGCATTACAAGCAGGTACATGTGTCGCATTCGGCTTGATGATGAAAATACCAATGGTTGTTAAAATGCAAATTCCTAATCCACCTCCAACAAGTTCTAATGCTTCGATTTATGACAAGTGGATTATTGAATGGAATAACAAATAATTAAATGTTTACAACTCTTATATTTTTAAGGGTTGTTTTTTACATTTTATACTTATCCACAGTTTCCACTGTTATCAACATGTTAATATAATTGGGGATAAGTTATCCACTATATTGTTTTTTCACAAAATTGTTGATAACTCTTTTTTTCCCTTAATTAGTGTGCTATTATAGTGTTGATAAGCTGTTGATGAGGCTGTTTATATGATATTTATTTTTTAAAAAAATAAGTAGACAATTGAATTAATTGTGGTAAAATAAAATTAAATGTTTAGGAGGTGTAGGATGAATACTGAAAATTTATGGAATTCGTTTTTAGCAAATATTGAAGCAAAGCTTTCTCCGAATGCATATGAACTTTGGTTTAAAGATACTTATTTATATTCTCTAGATAATGGAATAGCTACTGTTATAGTACTAGATGATTATGCTAGAAAGCATATAGAGAAGAATTATTACAATACTATTGTTGAAGTTTTTAATGAAATAACTAATACAAATTTTGAATTCTGCTTTAAAACTGCGCAAGAAATTAAAGAAAAGCCTAGTAATAAGCCTAATTCTAAAGAATCTGTCTCAAGAAGTATTGATGATGCTAAATTGAATTCTAATTATCGTTTTGAAACGTTTATCGTTGGTAAACCTAATGAATTTGCTTTTAAAGCTGCTAGAACAGTTGCAGAAAATCCGGGAAGAGCATATAATCCACTGTTTTTATATGGTAAAAGTGGTTTAGGTAAAACTCATTTGCTGCAATCTATTGGTAATTATATATTTGAGAATACTAATTTAAAAGTGCTTTATGTTTCAAGTGAAACTTTTGTAAATGATTATATATCAGCAGTTAGAAGTAATGAAAAAGATATGCTTAATAAAATAGAAAAGTTTAAGAGAAAATATCGTGATGTTGATGTATTATTAATTGATGATATACAATTTTTATGTACTGCTACAAAGGGGCAAGAAGAGTTTTTCCATACATTTAATGAGTTATATAACTCTAATAAACAAATTTGTATTGCTTCTGATAGGTCTGCTAATGATTTAAAATCACTTGAAGATAGGTTATTAACAAGGTTTACCATGGGGCTTCCGGCTAATATTACCCCTCCGGATTTAGAACTTAGAATGAATATTATTCAAAAGAAAATTGCTCGTAATGAAGCCGCAGAATTTGTTCCTATGGAGGTAATTGAGTATATAGCTAATAACTTTCAATCAGATATAAGACAATTAGAAGGAGCTATTACTAGAGTGTTTGCATATTCATCAATGATGAACAAAGGTGAAATAACATTAGATACTGCAGTAGAGGCTCTAAAAGATCAATTAACTGACAAAAGTGTTTTTAAGAGTGATATACATCGAATTCAAAGAGTAGTTTGTGATTACTATAAGATTAGTATTGATGATTTAAAGGGTAAAAAGAGAAGTCAAAATATCAATTATCCTAGACAAGTTGCTATATATTTATGTAGAAAATTAACTAATGAGTCTTTTCCTAAAATAGGAACTTATTTCGGAGGTAGAGATCACTCAACAATAATTAGTGCTTGTAATAAAGTTGAACAAGATATAAAAGAAAAAGAACAAATTAGGGAAGTTATAAATGAATTAAAAAAGATATTATCTACTTAAAATAAACTCTGTTGTGGATAACAATTTGATTTATCAACAGTATTGTGGATATAAATATATTGATAAATAAGGCTTTATAGTGGTTATCAACAGTTTCCACTGTATAATAATAATTATATATATAATAATAAATAAAATGTAAAGGAAGGTATTGAAATGAAATTAATTATTAAAAAAGACATATTATTAGAAAACTTAACTAATACAGCTAAAGCTATTTCAACTAAGAATCTTATTCCTATATTAACAGGAATTAAATTTGATTTAAAAAATGATGGTTTATATTTATCAGCTAGTGATTCCGATATTTCTATTAGAAGTTTTATTCCTAAAGAAAAAATATCTAAGGTAGAAGATACAGGAAGCATTGTTATTGGCGGTAAATATATTGTAGAAATTATTAGAAAATTACCTGATGAAGAAATTACAATTGAAGTAATTGATGGTTATAAAATGATTATTAGTACTAATGGTACAGAATTTAATTTAAATGGTGTTAATCCTAACGAATTTCCTAATTTAGATTTAGATGGTACTAAGAATCCTATAATTCTTAAAACTGAAGTGTTTAGAACTATTATTAATCAGACATTTTTTGCTACATCTCAAAATGAGTCTAGACCTTTATTAACAGGTATTAACTTTACTATTGTTGGTAATTTATTAAATGTTATTGCAACAGATAGTTATCGTTTAGCAAAGAAGAGTGTTGTATTAGACGAAACTGTGGAGAACGATATTAATATAGTTATTCCAGGAAAAAATTTAATGGAATTGTCAAGAATACTAGATGATGATAAAGAAACTGTAGAAATGCATATATTTAATAATAAGGTATTATTTAAATATAAAAATATTTTGTTCTTATCAAGATTATTAAATGGAGATTATCCATCAACTACTAATATAATTCCTACGCAATTTAGAGTAAGTGTTAAATGTAAATATATAGATTTATATAATATGATAGATAGAGCTTCTTTACTTACATCAGATCGTGATAAAAATACTATAAAATTAGAATTAAGTGATGGAAATATGGTTATTTCTTCTAATTCTCCTGAAATAGGTCGTGTTGAAGAAAAAATGGTAGTTGATTCTACTGATGAGATTACAATTGCATTCAGTTCTAAGTTTATGTTAGATGCGATTAAGAGTTTTAATTCAGAGGAAGTGTCATTATATATGAATAATGATAGTAGTTCAATTATTGTAAAATCTGATGCTGATGAGAGTTTAATTCAATTAGTAGTACCTATAAAAACTTATTAATTATATTTAGAAATTTGCTATATCAACAGATTTGTTGATATAGTTTTTTTATATTTGTTGAGAAAAAATAACAAATTTTTCCTTTTCGACATTTTTTGACATTTTTCGACATTCTTTTGTGATTTAATATACGGTCGAAAGGGGGGATAGATATGGTTTTAAAAGATTATGAAATTAATTCTTCAACATTTGCGGTAATGCCTGTTAAAAAGGGGCATTGTCGGATAATTGATCAAGATGGTAGTCGCTTAATAAAAAAAGATGCTTTTTCTATAATTAAGAATGCATGTAATTATTTTGGCAATACTTTTGAAAGTCGTCATGCAATGACTAAAAGACTTATTAATATTAATTATAAATCACCAATTGTAATTGAGGAATCTCGTTCAATAATTTTCTTTCCAACTTCATCACCACGTGAAGATGAATGCATTTGGTTATCATTGAATGCTATAAAAAAATACTTGAAAAAGGAAGATAAAACTAGAATAATATTTAGAGATGATACCTATATTGAGATACCTGTTTCTTATAATATTATAGATAATCAGATGGCAAGAAGTATTATATTGGAAAAAGAGTTAAATAAAAGAAAAAAGTGCTTCTAAAAAGGTATTTTTTTCTTTTATTTATAAGCATTTTATGGTATAATTAATATGTAAGAATGATGAAATTAAGGTGATATTTGAAATGGTTAAAAGATTGGTATGATTATTAAGAAATTAGTGCTGAAAAATTATAGAAATTATGATGAATTAAATGTATCTTTTAATTCTAAACTTAATATTATTATTGGCAATAATGCTCAAGGTAAAACTAATATTTTAGAATCTATTTACTTGTTGTCTTCAACAAAATCTTTTTTATCTGTATATGATAAGAATTTGATTAAAAATGGTGAAAAGTATTCTATTGTAAAAGGAGATATTGAAATTGATGGTACTAATAAAACTTTAGAAATTATAATTAATGATAAAGGTAAGGTAGTTAAAATCAATTCTAATGAAATTAAAAAATTAAGTGATTATATATTTAATTTAAAAGTTATTGTGTTTTCTCCAGATAGTATGAGAATGTTGAAAGAGTCCCCTAGCGTTAGAAGAAAATTTTTAAATATTGAATTAAGTCAGTTATTTCCAAGCTATTTAAAGATTTTAACTGATTTTAATAAACTTCTTAAACAGAGAAATGAATATTTGAAAATTGCTAGGTTTAGTAAAGTAGATTATGATTATTTGGATGTGTTAAATGTTAAATTTGCTAAATTATCAGTTAGTTTGTTCAAATATAGAAAGAGATTTATTGAAGAAGTTAATAAAATAATTGGTTCGATATATTGTTCTGTTTCAGGATTTGAAGGACTTGAGATTAGATTTTCTTCTAATATTGTTAATGAAGAGGATAATTTGGTTTCTGATGACTATATTTGCAAGAAGTTAAATGATAATTTAGAGAGAGATTTAAGCTTAGGATTAACTACTATTGGACCACATAGAGATGATTTTCAGCTATATTTAAATAATAATGATTTATCTGTTTATGGGTCTCAAGGGCAAAACAGAATGGCTTTGTTATCTTTAAAGATAGCAGAAGTACAAATATTTAAAAATTATACAAATATGGATCCTATTTTGCTTTTTGATGATATATTTAGTGAATTAGATTTATTAAAGAGAAATAACCTTGTTAAATATTTACTTAATACTAGTCAGACAATAATAACTACAACTGATATAAACAATATTGATAAAAGATTAGTTGATAAAGCTAATATTTATGTTGTTGAAAATGGTAATATAGTTAAAGAAAAAGTTGTTGATAATTGATTTAATAGAAGGACGTGATAATAATGAATAATCAAGAACAAAAATATGATGCTTCATCCATACAAGTACTAGAAGGATTGGAAGCTGTTAGAAAAAGACCGGGAATGTATATAGGTACAACTGATGTTAAAGGCCTTCATCATCTTGTTTGGGAGATTGTTGATAACTCTATTGATGAAGCATTAGCAGGTTATTGTAAGAATATTGAAATAATAATTAATAAAGATAATTCTGTTACTGTTAAAGATGATGGCCGTGGTATTCCTGTTGATATTCACCCTAAAACTAAAATATCAACTGTTGAAACAGTATATACAGTATTACATGCCGGTGGAAAATTTGGCGGTGGCGGATATAAAGTATCCGGTGGTCTTCATGGCGTAGGTGCTTCCGTTGTAAATGCTTTAAGTAAGTGGGTAGAAGTTAAAGTATATAAAGATTCTAAAATATATGCTATTAGATTTGAAAATGGTGGACATACAGTTGAACCTTTACATGTAATTGGGGAATGTGCTGAAAATAGAACAGGAACAACAGTTAGTTTTAAACCTGATCCTGATATTTTTGATACAGATATATTTGACTACGAAACACTAAAAGTAAGGGTTAGAGAATTAGCTTTTTTAAATAAAGATTTATGTCTTACTATTAGAGATGATAGAGATGAAGAAGATACTACTGGAGAAAAATTTATTTATGAAGGTGGTATTAGTGAATATGTAAAATTTATTAATCAAGGAAAAAGTCCTATTCATGATCAAATAATACATTTAGAAGGTGAAGAAGATGGTGTTTTCTTTGAAGTTGCTATGCAATATAACACAGGTTATAACGACAATATATATTCATTTGTTAATAATATTAATACGCATGATGGTGGTACACATGAAGATGGTGTTAGAAGAGCTTTAACAAGAGTAATTAATAGTTATGCTAGAAAGAATGGTATATTAAAAGAAAAAGATGAATCTTTAAGTGGTGATGATGTTAAAGAAGGCTTAACAATGATTATATCTTGTAAGCATCCTAATCCACAATTTGAAGGACAAACTAAGGGAAGATTAGGCAATTCTGAGGTAAGAAAACTTGCTGATGATGTTTTCTCTAAAGGATTTGAAAGATTTTTATTAGAAAATCCTGATGAAGCTAGAATTATTGTTAATAAAGCTATTTTGGCTAGTAGAGCAAGAAATGCTGCTAAAAAAGCAAGAGAAATAACTAGAAAAAGTGATTTAGGTTTATCTAGTTTCTTTGGAAAATTATCTGATTGTAAGAGTAAGGATCCTAGTGTTTCTGAAATATTTATAGTCGAGGGGGATAGTGCCGGTGGATCTGCTAAAAAAGGAAGAGATTCTTTAACACAAGCTATATTACCTTTACGTGGTAAGATATTAAATGTTGAAAAAGCTAGATTAGATAGAGCTTTATCTAATGAAGAAATTAGAACAATTATAACTGCTTTTGGTACGGGAATTGGAGAAGAGTTTGACTTATCTAAATTAAGATATGATAAGATAATAATTATGACCGATGCCGATGTTGATGGGGCTCATATTAGAGTATTATTACTTACATTGTTCTATCGTTTCTTTAGACCTATTGTTGAAGCAGGACATATATATGCAGCTCAACCTCCATTATTTAGAATAATGCATGGTAAAACTCGTAAATATGTACTTGATGAAAAAGAAAAAGAAGAGTATTTAGCATCTTTACCGGAGAATGTTAGAATGCGTGCTGAAATAGCTCGTATGAAAGGATTAGGAGAAATGGATGCTGAAGAATTAAATGAAACTACTATGGATATAAATAAGAGAACTTTAAGAAAAATAACTGTTGATGATTGTGTTTCTGCTGATGCTATATTTGAAAAACTTATGGGAGATGAAGTAGAACCTAGAAGAAGTTTTATTGAAAAAAATGCTAGGTATGTACAAAATCTTGATATTTAGGAGGTTTAATGATGAAAGATAATGAAGAAAATATAAATGATGAAATAATTGAAGATAACACTGAAGAGAATATTGAAAATGAAACAGTAGATAACACTGAAAAAGAACTTGATAATAGTAGTAATTATGGTGGTATTTTTCATGAAAGAGATAGTTTATCAATTAATGATATAGTATCAGAAGTTAAAGATTCATTTTTGGATTATTCGATGAGCGTTATTACATCAAGAGCAATACCTGACTTGAGAGACGGTTTAAAGCCCGTTCACAGAAGAATTCTATGGAGTATGTATAATTCAGGGTACACACCAGATAAACCTCACAGGAAGTCTGCAAAGACCGTTGGAGAGGTTATGGGTAATTACCATCCACATGGTGACTCTTCAATTTATGAAGCTATGGTTAGAATGGCACAAGATTTTAATCAACGTTATTTACTTATTGATGGACATGGTAATTTTGGTAATATTGAAGGTGATGGAGCAGCAGCAATGCGTTATACAGAGTCTCGTTTATCAAAATTATCGTTGGAATTATTGACAGATATTAGAAAAAATACTGTTGATATGACTAAAAACTTTGATGAAACATTGGACGAACCTACAGTATTACCTAGTAGATTTCCTAACATTTTGGTTAATGGTACTATGGGAATTGCTGTTGGTATGGCTACTAATATTCCACCTCATAATTTAGGAGAGGTAATTGATGGATGTGTAGCATATATCGATAATCCCGAAATTGATACACTTGGTTTAATGCAATATATTAAAGGTCCTGATTTTCCTACTGGTGGTATTATTTTAGGTAATTCTGGTATTAAACGTGCTTATGATACCGGAAGAGGGACTATTACTATAAGAAGTAAAGCTGAGATTCAAGAAAATAAGAATCATACTTCAATAGTAATAACTGAGGTTCCATATGGGGTTAATACAATGGAACTTAAGAATAAAGTAGCTGAATTAGTTAGAGATAAGGTAATTGACGGGATTTCTGATTACCATACTGATTTAAAAGATGGCGTAAAAATAACTATAACTTTAAAGAGAGATGCTAATCCACAGGTTGTGTTAAATAATTTATATAAGCATACTAATTTTCAGGTACAATATGGAATAATATTCTTGATGCTTGATAATGGTGTACCTAAAACATTAGGATTAAAAGATATTATTTCTAAATATATTGATTATCAAAGATCAATTATTGTCCGTAGAACGAGATTTGATTTAGCAAAAGATGAAGCTAGAGTCCATATTTTAGAGGGCTTAAAGATTGCCTTAGATAATATTGATGAAGTTGTTCATATAATTAGAAGTGCAGAAGATGATGAGGATGCTAAGAAGAAATTAATGGATAAATTTGCTTTATCTGAGATTCAAACTAATAATATTTTAGAGATGCGTTTAAGAAGATTAACAGCTTTAGAGAGGGATAAAATAGAAGAGGAAATAAAGGAATTATTATTAGAAATTGAGGAATTAAAGTCTATTTTAGCTTCTAATGAAAAAGTTTTAGCTATTATTAAACAAGAATTATTAGAAATCAAACGTAAATATGCTGATGAAAGAAGAACTCATATAGATATGACTGCTGTTGATTATATAGAAGATGAATCATTAATACCTGTGGAAAACGTTGTTATAGCGTTAACTAATAAGGGCTATGTAAAACGTATGTTGATGAGCAATTATAAGTCTCAAAATCGTGGCGGCGTTGGTATTAAAGGCATGACTACAAATGAGGAAGACTTTGTTACAAATATTATTAATGTTACAACACATGATTACGTTTTATTCTTTACAAATGTTGGTAAAGTATATCGTATTAAGGGATATGAAGTTCCAGAATTTAGTCGTCAATCTAAAGGCTTACCGATAATTAATCTATTGAATATGGAAAAAGGTGAATATGTAACATCTTTATTGAGTGTTTCTTCACAAGAAGAAAGCGATTATTTAGTGTTTGCTACGAAGAATGGCCTAATAAAGCGTACAAATATTCGTGAATTTGATAGTATAAGAGCTAATGGTAAAAAGGCTATTGTTTTAAGGGAAGATGATGAATTAATTTCTGTTAGAAAAACTACCGGAAATGATGAAATATTAATGGCTTCTTCTAATGGTAGAATGGTTAGATTCCCTGAGACCGCTATTAGAGTAATGGGTAGAGGTGCTTCTGGTGTTAGAGGCATAAATCTAGATGATGGCGTACTTGTGGATATGGAAGTTGTTTTACCTGACAAATATGTTCTAGTTGTTACTGAATGTGGATACGGTAAAAAGACACCTGTTGATGAATATAGAATTACTAATCGTGGTGGAAAAGGTGTTAAGACTTTAAATGTTACAGAAAAGAATGGTTGTATCAAGGCATTTAAGACTGTTGATGTAGATAAAGATATAATGATTATAACTAATACAGGAATGATAATTAGATTAGCTGTTGATAACATATCTACGATGAGTAGGGTTACACAAGGTGTCAAACTTATTAATTTAAAAGAAAATCAATATGTTAGTTCAATATCTGTTATTGATAAAGAACCTGTTGATGATAATGAAGATTTTGATAATGTTGAAACTACTATTGTTGAAAATAACAATATTCAAAGTAATGATGATCAGGGTGTTGAAACATTAGATACGGGTAATTCAAATGAAGAAAAAAATGTTGCTGAATAAGCAGCATTTTTTTCTTAGCGCATTTTCAAAAGAAAGATAAAGGTTTCACGTGGAACATGGGAGAAAGAAAGATAAAGGTTTCACGTGGAACATGGGAGAAAGAAA
>CAKPNA010000013.1 GCA_934168275.1 uncultured Bacilli bacterium | reverse complement strand
ACAGAAGTTAAGCACTTTAACGCCGACGATAGCAGAAATGCAAAAATAGGAAATTGCCAATATTTTTTTTATGTTTATGTAAAAAGGACATGTAAACATAAAATTACATATCTTTTTTAGATAATAATGACAAAATTAAGCAAATATTGCTTGACTTTAGGCATATTATATAATATAATCTATAACGAGAAACGGAAAGTAGATGTATTTATCTCACCTGATTACATATAAGTAATGGGTCAAAGGCTATATAATTATTCTTGATATTATAAAGTAAAGATGAATACGGTATTTTTCTGTATTCATTTTTTTGGAGGTGTTATATATAACAAAAGAAAGGGAAAACCTTGTAAATGAACAAATAAGATGCAAGGAAATGTTGGTAATTGGTCCAAACGGAGAGCAACTTGGATTAAAAAGTAAGCAAGATGCATTAACACTTGCTAGTTATGCTGGATTTGATTTAGTACTTATGAGTGAAAATTCTAATCCACCAGTATGCAAAATAATGGATTACAATAAGTTTAAGTATGAAAAAAAGAAAAAAGCCAAAGATGCTTTAAAGAAACAACGTGAAACAGTTGTGGACACTAAAGAATTTAGATTATCAGTAACTATTGATATTCATGATTTTGACACTAGAGTAAAGAATGCTCGCAAAAACTTAGAAAAAGGAAGCAAAATTAAAGCAAGTATTAGATTTAAAGGAAGACAAATTGCCCATCCAGAACTTGCTAAAGATGTTTTGTACAAATTTAGAGATGAACTTTCAGATATTGCAGATGTTGAAATCGAACCTAAATTAGAAGGAAGATCAATGTTTATGCAATTAACACCTAAAAAATAAGGAGGAAACAAAAATGACAAAAGTAAAGAAAATCAAAAAGAAAACACATAAAGGTTTAAAAAAGGTTTTAAATGTTAGAAAAAGTGGTAGTATTTCTATAGCAAAACAAGGAAAACTACATAATACTGGTAAAAACAGTGCTAAAACAAGTAGAAAGAAAAGACAAGCACACGGATTACACAAATCAGATTTATCAAGAGTAAAAGATTTAATATAGTTAGTATAGGAGGAATAAGAAATGACAAGAGTTAAAGGCGGAACAATTGCACGTGCAAGAAGAAAAAAAGTATTAAAAGAAGCTAAGGGTTATTTTGGAAGTAAACATAGATTATATAAGAGTGCTCATGAACAAGTTATGCATTCAGGACAATATGCATTCAGAGATAGAAGACAAAACAAGAGAAACTTCAGAAAGTTATGGATTACAAGAATCAATGCTGCATGTCGTGAAAACGAAATCAGTTATTCTAAATTCATCAATGGACTATCTAAAGCAGGTATAACAATCAATAGAAAGATGTTATCAGAACTTGCTATCGATAACAAAGAAGCATTTGCAGACTTAGTAGTAATTGCTAAAGATGCATTAGATGGAAAAGCATATACTCCAAAAGAAGTAGTAAAAGCTGCTAGCAAAACTGAAGATAAAGTAGCAGTTAAGGAAGAAAAAACAAAAACTACTAAAAAAGCAAGTACAACAAAGACAACTACTACAAAGAAAACAACAGCAAAGAAAACAACAACAAAGACTACAACTAAAAAAAGCACAGCTAAAGAAGAAAAAAAGTAAAATATTAGATTAATTTCTAATATTTTTTAATTATTATAGCCAAAAATCTTTAAGTATGATAAAATAACATTATATGAAAGGAAGATTATATGAACACAGTATTAAATGATACTAATGAAAGAATGCAACAAGCGTTAATTAGTCTTGATAAAAAATTTACAAATGTTAGAGCAGGAAGAGCTAACCCAAGTATGTTAGATGGAATTATGGTAGAGTACTATGGTGTTCCAACTCCATTAAAACAAATTGCTAATATCACTATTCCAGAAGCTCGTCAACTATCTATTAAACCATATGATAGAAGTGCTTTAGCTGGTATTGAAAAAGCTATATTTGAAGCTAATTTAGGGGTAACTCCTAATAACAATGGGGAAGTAGTATTTATCGTTATACCACCATTAACTGAAGATAGAAGAAAAGAATTAGTTAAACAAGTTAAAGCTTTAGCCGAAGAAGGTAAAATAGCACTTAGAAATATTAGACAAGATGCTAATAATGAATTAAAAAGATTAGAATTACCTGAAGATGAAGAAAAATTAGGTAATGAAAAAGTTCAAGAATTAATAAATAAATTTAATAAAGAAATAGATGAAAAATTAAAAGAAAAAGAAAATGAACTTATGACAATATAAAATTATTAGGGAGCACTATGAAGAAAGTATATATACCAAGTGATGATATATTACAAAAGATGCAAGAACTAGCAGGTGCTGAGTATCTATATCGCTATATATTAGCCAAAGCCGTTGAATCTATAGTAATGAATAAGCCACTTGATAAAAATTTGTTAGAAGATGAAACAAAATCTATTAGAGAAGACTATTATATTCAAAAAGCCATTTGCTATCTATATCCCGAACAAGTTGCTTATTCAAAATGTATGCAAATGGAAAACAGTTTTGCTCTAGATCTATTAAAAAGGCAACCAAGTAATATTATTTACAATATCGATAATATTAGACATTTTGACCAAATGACTCAATATTCATACGATGTAATTAAAAAAGTAATAAGCATATTAGTTCAAGACTTGCCTAAGACACCAACATACAGGTTTGAATATAAAGATAATCCATTATTAGATTCCATCTTCGGATGTGAAATTGACAAGTTAATTGAACATTTTTATAGTTATGTATATTATAACGGTGAGTTTATAGAAATAGACCCCGCTTATGGTATATTATTACCTGATAAAGCATTTATTTGTCAAGAAAATAGAATCTCATTACTACAATCAGGAATATCAAAATATCATAATAGATATGGTATATCATCAGTAATAGGTAATGAATATGCTAAACAAGATATCTTAAGTAATCCTGATGCTAAAGTAAAAAAATTAATGAAATGTATTAAAAGACCAAGATAAGGAAGTAGTAATACTTAAATAAATTAGATTTATAGAGAGTCTTTGCTGGTGTAATAAAGATAATCTAATAAAGTATGAATTCACCCTTTAGTCTTATCGTTAACTGCGTTAAAGTTTAAGAGTATAACAATGTTATAAATAAAGGTGGTACCGCGGATATTAATTCGTCCTTTGCTGGTATCATCTTTTTTTGTTTCAAGAAAGGATAAATTATGAATAATATAGAAGAAATAAAAGAACAAATTAATCTTAAAATGGATAAGGTTAATAACATACAAGAATTAAATGATTTAAAAGTTGAGTTTTTAGGAAAAAAAGGATTAATTACGGAAGCTAATGCCGCAATTAAAAATATTCCAAATGAAGAAAAAAAAGAATATGGTATGAAAGTTAATGAAGTAAGAACATTATTTAATACTTTATATGAAGAAAAATTAAATAATTTTAAGCAAGAACTATTAAATGAAAAATTAGCTAGTGAAAAAATAGATATCTCTATGCCTGCGCTTAACATTAAAACAGGTAGTGCTAATATCTTAGAAAAACTAGTTGAAGAAGTAGAAGAAGTATTTATGTCTATGGGTTATGATGTTGTTGATGGTCCTGAAATAGAAGAAGATCACTATAACTTTGAATTATTAAATATTCCTAAAGGCCATCCAGCTAGAGATGCCCAAGATACATTCTATATCAAAAATGAAGAACTATTATTAAGAAGTCAAACATCACCAGTTCAAGCTCGTGTTATGTTAGCTAACAAAGGTGAAAATCCTATTAGAATGATATGTCCGGGTAAAACTTATCGTAGAGATGATGATGATGCCACACACTCACATCAATTTATGCAAATAGAGGGACTTCTAGTTGATAAAAATATTAGTTTAACTGATTTAAAAGGTACATTTGATGTTGTTATAAAGCACCTATTTGGTAATGAAATAGAAACAAGATTTAGACCAAGTTATTACCAATTTACCGAGCCTTCAGTAGAGACCGATATCACTTGCTTTAATTGCCATGGTAAAGGGTGCAACATCTGCAAAAATACCGGTTGGATTACTGTTAGTGGTGCTGGCATGGTTCATCCTAATGTTCTAAGAAATTGTGGATATGATCCAAGCAAGTGGACAGGATTTGCCTTTGGCTTTGGTGCGGAAAGATTAGCCATGTTAAAGTATGGAATCAATGATATAAGAACATTTTATCAATCAGATTTAAGAGAACTTACAAACTTTGATAGAAGGGAGAATAGCGATGATTAGTTTAAATTGGGTTAAAGATTATATTGATATTGAAAATGAAGATTTAAATGAATTAGCGGTTAAAATTACTAAAGCCGGTGTTAACGTTGAAAAAGTAATATCTAAAAGAATTAATAATCTAGTTATAGGTAAAGTTATTAGCTGTGAAATGCACCCTGATAGTGATCACTTACATATCTGTATGGTTGATACTGGTAGTGAAACATTACAAATAGTTTGTGGTGCACCCAACGTAAGAGAAGGACTAAAAGTAATAGTAGCCTTACCAGGAGCCATCTTACCGGGCAACTTTGAGATAAAAAAAGGCACTATTCGTGGTGTTGAATCAAACGGTATGTTATGTGCTCTATTTGAACTTGGTGTTGAAGAAAAAACTGACGAAAACTATGCTAAAGGTATTCATGAAGTAGAAGATAATATTGAAGTAGGAACAGACGCTAATATTTATTTAGGCACTGATGATACTAACTACGAATTAGATGTTCACAAACATCGTAATAATGACTGCTATTATCACATTGGCTTTGCCTATGAAATAGCTTCTATCTTAAATAAAAAAGTTACATTACCTAATTTACAATATCATGAAGTAGAAGATGATATTAATAACCACTTTACACTAGAAGTAAATACTAATAAATGCCCTTATTATCTAGCAAAGATGGTAAAAGACATCAAAGTAGGACCAAGCCCAGAGTTTATTCGTAAAAGACTAGTATCTGCAGGTATGCGTAGTATTAATAATGTTGTTGATATATCTAACTATGTAATGTTAGAATTTGGTCAACCAATGCACTTCTTTGATTATGATAAACTAGGTAATAAAATCTTAGTAAGAGATGCTAAAGAAAACGAAGAAGTAATAACTTTAGATGGTAAAAATAGAGTATTAACACCTAATGATATAGTAATTACTGATACTAATAAACCGGTATGTATAGCGGGTGTTATGGGTGGAGAAAATACCGAAGTAGATGATAATACTAAAAATATCTTAATAGAAAGTGCAATATTTGATGGAATAAGTATTCGTAATACTGCTAATAGACTTAATCTAAAAAGTGAAGCCTCTATAAGATATGGTAAAGGATTAAACTATGAATATACTAAAATGGCTATTGATAGAGCATGCTACCTATTAGAAAAATATGCTGGTGCTAAAGTATTAACTGGTATAGTTTCTCATGATAAATTAGATAAAACACCAAAACAAATAACATTTGAAAGTAGTGAAGTAAGTAATTTATTAGGACTTACTCTAACTAATGAAGATATTAAAACAGAATTAGATAGATTAGGTTTTGAATACGAATATAAAGATAATAAATTTATAGCTACTATTCCTAATAGAAGACTTGATATTGATCCATATGTTAATGATATTGCTGAAGAAATAGGTAGACTATATGGTTACCATAACTTAAAATCAACATTACCTAAAACTAATACTAGAAGAGGAGTATATGTTGGAGATGTTGGAATTAGAAAAGATGTATCTAAAAGATTACGTACTCTAGGACTAAACGAATGTAAAACTTATACTTTAACAACTCCTGATATGGCTAAGATGTTTAAATATGATAATAGAAAGAGTATTGTTCTACCTAATCCAATAAGTATCGATAAATCAGTTATCAGAACTAGTATCTTACCATCATTATTAAATACATACCAATACAATAAGTCAAGAGGAGTAAAAGATGTCTTGATATATGAAATAGCTAAAACATATGATACTAATTATCAAGAAGTATCTAAAGTGGCTATGTTATTAAAAGGTAGTTATTTATCCAATAGTTGGCAAGGTATAAATGTCAATGTTGATTTCTATTTAGTAAAAGGTATTATTGAAAACTTATTTAATTATTTAGGATTTAGAAATAGATATAGTTTTGAAGTAGTATCTGTTCCTGAATTACATCCTGGTATAAGTGCTAAAATATTAGTAGATAGAGAAGAAATAGGTATAATAGGTAAATTACATCCTAATATTAGTAATGACGATATATATGTTTGTGAATTTTCTTTAACAAGTTTATATAATAAAAAAATAAAACCTATCAAATATAAAGAAACAAGTAAATATCCAAGTATTGTTAAAGACGTATCATTTATTGTTGATAAAGATACTATGGCTATTGATATTGAAAATACTATTAAAAAATCAGGCGGTAGATTACTTGAAAGCATAAATATATTTGATTATTATTCTGGAGATAAAATAGAGTTAGATAAGAAATCACTTGCTTTTAAACTAACATTTACTGATAGTAATAGAACTTTAGAAGAAAAAGAAGTAATGGATATATTTAACAAAATAATTAGTGATGTTGTAACTAAACATGACGCAGTCTTAAGAGATAAGTAGAAGTAAAATTCTATTTATCTTTTTTTGTAAATTTATAAAAAACTTATTGAATTAAAATGAGTGATGTGGTATGATTATACCATAGAGAGGATGGAGGAATTAACATGGATACAAAGAAAACAATAGGAGCAGTTGTAGGCGTAATAGCTTTTATTGCTTTAATAGCAGGAGCAACATTTGCTTGGTTTACTGCCAGTGCAGCTGTAACAAACGCTACATATAATGGTACTGTTTGTTCATATTCGTTAACTGTAACAGGTGGTAATATTAATACAAGTTTACCTTTAGCATCATCAACAGCATCATCAGCATATCATTACTCAAAGACACATGCTACAATTGGTGCTCAAGGTGTTATGAGTACAGTTACTGCTAAATTAGCTAGTGCATGTTCTCTAAGTTCAGCTGGAGTTGCAGAAATAAGAGCAACAATATCTGCAGGTGCAAGTACAAATTGCCCATTAAGTTATGCTGTATTTAGTGGCGCAACTACTGATTTTTCAGGTGCATCATTAGCACATGGAACAATTACTAGCGCATCAGCAAAAACATTAATTACTACTGGCCCATTGACAACTACTGATCAAACATACAAAATTTGGCTTTACCTTGATGGTGACGTAATAACAAATTCTGCATGTATGAACCTAGCATACAAAGGTAATATTACAGTAGTATCAACATCAAAATAATGAATAAGGAGGAAAAAAATGAAAAATAATAATGGTAAAACACTAGCATTATCTTTAGCAGCTGTAATAGCAATTATAGGAATAGTTGCTGGTGCTACATATGCCTTTGTTACAGCTAGTGCAACAGCTGTTAATGTAACACAAATCAAGTCTGGTAACTTAACAATGACAGTAAGTGGTGGTGGAAATGCTAATGTATCATTCATGCCAACAACATGTACTAATTCACAATATGCAATCAAGAAAACAATAGTAGCATCAGCTGTAAACACTTCAGGAGGATCAGTAAGTTTTACACTTGGTCTTAATCCAACAAAATTAGATGCGGGATTAAAAATAGCTAATATGAAGTGGGCTTTAACAACATCATCAAACAGTTGTACACAAGGAGTAGTTGGTAGTGGTAATTTCTCAACAGCTGCCCAAGGCAATGCATTTACAATGGTATCTAACGATAAAACTGGAATTACACAAGATGCAACTGATAAAACAAAATTCAGTAAGACATATTATTTATATATATGGTTAGATAGTGCTCAAACTGCTAATGTAACTGGTAGTTTATCAGTAACAGTAACAGGTAGTGTTACAAACAACCCTTCAGCATAGTATTTAATAAAAAGAATATCCTAATAAAATTGGATATTTTTTTGTTATATAAAGAAATTGGGCTTATTATATTGGTAATTATCTACTAAATTATCATATTTATTAGTATTATCCTGCGAATATTGATTATTAGCATTCTGATTAGTGTAGTTTTGAGTATTTACCTGATTATTATTTTGACGTGGAGAATTATCTGTTTCATCTTTAAATATCGAAGCTAAACGCATCATTGACTTCATGTTATTAAACATGGGCCCGGCTTGTTTAACTAACGGTATTGCCTGATTAACAACTCCCAATGTTTTACTAGCATTATTTAGTAGACCACCCCAATTTATTGATTTACCGGCAAGTCCAAGTCTTGATAACATTCCTGTACCTCTAGCAGCTGCTCCAGCACGAGCCATTCCACCCATGGCATAAGGAACACTATTAAACATCATTGGTCCACCCATATAATTTGGATACATATATGACACCTTCCTAGAATAATATATGTCATATTTTTTAAAAAGGTTAATAAAAATATAAAAAAGTATGTTATAATAATTTTAAGATAAGGTAGGGGATAAAAAAATGAATTCTAATGAACCCATAAATACAAATTTTAATGCTGTCAATCCGGCTTTTTCAAATAGTCAAACTAAAAATAATAAGAAACAGGAAAAAAGCATTGATCCAAACAGGAATAAAAAACGTTATGCTTACAAAGTTAAAGATAATACCGGAAAGATAGTAAGTGATTACTTTGATGCTGAAAACGAAGTTGAAGTTCAATCATTTTTAAATAGCCAAGGTTACAATGTTATTGAAATAAAAGAAGATAAAGTATCTAATAGTTTAGGCCTAGTCTTAGTAAGTACTAGAAGAAAAATGAAACTAAAAGATTTAGTATTCTTCTTAACTCAACTATCAACATTAATAAAAGCCGGCATCCCGCTAGTCGAAGCTATGGCCATTCTATCAAGACAAACTAAAGATAAACATACAAGAAATATCTATCGTAGAATAGTATTTGAATTAAATAAAGGCGTCAGTTTTAGTGAGTGTCTAGAAAAACAAGGTAATACCTTCCCAAGAATGCTAGTAAACATGGTTAAAACATCTGAACTTACCGGTAACTTAACGGAAATACTAGATGAAATGGCTCAGTACTATCGTCGTTCAGATACTAATAGAAAGCAATTAATAAACGCCATGATATATCCGAGTGCTATTATGATATTTGCTGTTGCAATACTAACATTTGTTATATTATATGTAGTGCCATCATTTACTAAAATGTATTCTGAAGCTGGCAGTGAATTGCCTGCCTTAACTCAAGCCATTATTTCCTTTAGTAAATTCTTAGAAACTTATTATATGTACATAATTGCCATAATACTTATTGTTTCATTTTCTATCGTATATTGCTATAGAAATTTAAAAGGATTTAGATATGTCGTTCAATATATGGGCATGCACGTTCCAGTAATTAAAAATATAATAACTTATAATGAAATAATAATGTTTACAAGTACTTTCTCAACACTATTAAAACATGATGTCTTTATTACTGATAGTATGGAAATATTAGGTAAAATATCTAATAATGAAATATATAAAGCTCTAATAAAAAAGGCTATAGAAAATCTTAGTGTTGGTGATGGACTATCTAAAGCCTTCAAAAATAATTGGGCCTTCCCTGACATTGCCTATGAAATGCTTCTAACAGGTGAACGTACCGGAAAACTAGGAGCCATGATGGAGAATGTTGCTAACTACTACCAAGAAGAACAAACTAATACTACAACACGTTTAAAGAGCTTAGTTGAACCAATAATGATTATCTTACTTTCTGTCATTGTTGGAGTAATATTACTAGCAGTTGTATTACCAATGTTTGATATATATAGCAAGATGATATAAGGAGTTAACAATGGATTTATTTTATGTAATTATATTTTTTATACTTGGAACAGTCATGGGATCATTTCTATACGTTGTAGCAACTAGACTTAGTCAAGATAAATCAATTATTTCACCACCGTCTCATTGCGATGTATGTAATCATAAACTAGCTTGGTATGAACTAATACCCATACTATCATACATATTTCTAGGAGGTAAGTGTTCTAAATGTCATACTAAATTACCTATTAGTTATGTACTAGTAGAACTAATTTCGGGTATCTTATATAGCGTTTGTTATCACGTCTTTGGCCTTAACCTAGACTTAGTAGTAGCCTTAATATTTACTTCAACAATTATTACTATTATTGTAAGTGATATTGAATATATGATTATCTTAGATGAAGTATTACTATTTTGTATTGGGTCAATTATCGTTGTTAACTTATTTAGAATAGGAGTAGTTGAAACAGCTTATAGTATTCTAGCGGGCATTGGTGCTTTCTTAACTATGTACTTATTAAAACTACTAGGAGACAAAATATTTAAAAAAGAATCTCTTGGTGGGGGCGATATAAAATTATTATTTCTATTTGGTTTAGTTTTAGGTTATCCAATGAGTATATGTTCCATATTTTTAGCAACATTTATTGCATTTCCTATTGCCATATACTTTGTCATAAGAAAGAAAGATAACATTATTCCTTTTGGACCTTTCTTAAGTATGTCAGCCTTAATACTATTTATTTTAGGAATAAAGTTTATCGATATTATTAATTTTATCATTAATTTTTAGAAAAGTATTTAACTTTTCTTTTTTTTTTGATATAATGTAGAAGAGTAGGTGAATGATAGTGAAACATAGACAGTTTATAATACTGATTATCATTCTATTTTTAACAGGATGTACAAGACTAACAGACAATGTAGATAATACTATTAATGATATACTAGGAGAGCAAAACACGGTAGTTAATACAGCAGGATTTGGTTATATGTACTATCGACCGGTTGGCGTCATGCCAGTTTATAGTGAAAATAACAACCTAGTATTGAAAATAAAGAATAGTGAAGTCTATTTTTATGTTGACATTGTTGGGTATTATTATAAAAATGAAAATTATATTAAAGATAATACATATAATTATTATTACAAATTATTAAATTATAATGATAAAAAAGGATTTATTGGTATAAATAAAAGTGATAATGATTACTTTATTGAAATATCTTATGGTTATGCCAGAGTAGAAGGGTATACTACTAAAGAAGATTTCAAAGAAGTACTTGCTAATATGCTAATAATTTTAAATAATATTAAGTATAATGATACCATGATTACAAATTTATTATCTGAAGATGGTTTTAAAGAAGGCGAAGTTAGTTATGAATTAAAGAAACCGGAATCAGCTAAAAGTAAATTCTCACAATATTTACAAGAGATAGTTGAAGATGAAGATAAGGATAAACTTCCTGATATAGGATAATTAGAAAGAGGTGCTAGTAATGGGATTTTTAAATAAATTAAAAGAATTATTTACTGATGTAGAGGAAATAGATGAAGTTGATTCTGAAGAAGAAGTAGAAGAAGAAAAGAATGAATTACCTAAAGTAATGCGTGAGGCTGTTTTAGAAGAAGAAAAGAAACATGAACGAGAAGAAATAGAAATTAAACAAATACCTCCTGTTAAAAGAGAAGAAGTAAATTTAAATCAAACAAGAGAACAAAGATTTGACTTTTCAAGAACTATTGAAAAAGAATTAAATGTAGTTCAAAATAAGCCGACACTAAATGTTATTAAAGAAGTTGAAAAACCTAAAAAAGTAGCGGATTTATATCAAGATGATGCCAAAGAAAAAAATAAGAATCATTTTAAAGCTTCACCAGTTATCTCACCCGTATATGGTGTTTTAGACAAAAACTATACTAAGGAAGAAGTTATGGAAAAAGATGATGCCTCAGCTAACTTAAAAAGACCATCTAAAAAAGTAGATTTTGAAACAGTAAGAAAGAAAGCTTTTGGTAATTTAACAGATGAAATTAAAGATAATCTACTATGTGAAAATTGTGAATTACTAAAAGAAGCTAGAAGAAATGCTGCCTTAAAAGAAGACGACTTACTATATGACATCTCTAAAGAAGCCGAAGAAGCTGATAATAAAAAAATAACTATGGAAAAAGCTATCGAAAATTATGAAGACTTTGGTGTTGCCTACGAAATACCAAAAGAAGAAGAAAAAATAGAAAAAGAGAATAATGATATAAAAATTGTAAATCATAATGATGAAGAAGCAAAAGCCGAACAAATCGAAATGAAAGAAGTACCTAAAGTAGAAAACACTAATGCTTCTAGTGCAAATAAAGATGACTTATTTGATTTGATTGATTCAATGTATGAGGATAAGGAGGATTAATAATGACACTAAATGAAGTTCTACCAATCATTTTATACATATTAGGTTCTATATTGCTTGGAATATTAATAGTTTTAGGTATAAAGTTAATCAATGTAATGAATAAAATGGAAAAAGTTGTTGATGATATTAATACTAAAGTAAGTTCCCTAAATGGCGTATTTAGTATTATTGATGCGACAACCGACAAATTAGCATTACTAAGTGATCGTATGGTTGATGGCATAAGTTTAATTATTAGAAAGTTATTTGCCAAGAAAAATAAAAAAAGTAAAGAAAAGGAGAATGATGATAATGAGTAAGAAAAAAAGTATTTGGCCATTTGTTGCCGGAGTAGGTTTAGGAGTAGGAGCAGGAATGTTATTTGCCCCTAAGAAAGGCGAGGACCTAAGAAAAGATGTTAAAAATAAAATCGATGAACTAATCAATAAGGCAAAAGAAATAGATGTTGATGAAGTTAAAGATGAATTCATGAAAAAAATTGATGAATTAAAAGTTGAACTAGAAGATTTAGATAAAGAAAAAGCCCTTGCTATTGCTAAAAGAAAAGGCAATGAACTTAAAGAAAAAGCTGAAGATTTAGTAGAATATGCTAAAGAAAAAGGAACACCAGTTCTTGAAAAAGCCGCTAAAGAAGTCAGACAAAAAGCTGCAATGGTAACAAGAGAAGTACTAAAAAGATTAGAAGATGAAGAATAAAACTTCTTCTTTTTTTCTTGTTAAATAGACATAAATATATTATACTTATTATGTAAGGATATGATAAATATGAATAAAAAAGGATTTACAATTGTTGAACTACTAGTAACCATAACACTACTTGCAATTATTTCTACTATTGCCGCTATTTCTATAACATCATTTATAAATAAAAATAAAGAAAACAATTATGAAATATTAAAAAATACTATTCTTGAAGCTAGTAAAGAATATGTTACAGATAATAGATATGGAAATATTGATTCAAGTATTACTGCTCAGTATCTATTAGATAACCATTATATTACAAGTGGTCTAACTGACCCTAAAACAGGAAAGAATATTGACTTAAACAGTGTAGTAGTTACTATAACTTATCAAAATAAGAATTATACATATGAAATAAAACAAGAAGATTGGAAACTAGAAGATGGCAATTATTGTTGTCGTTAAGTAAAACTTTTGTCATTTATTTAAAAATTAATTGTATTTTAATAAATTCTATGTTAAAATCCTGACTTTGACAGTTTTGAAAACGTAAAATCTCCCTATACCTTATAAAATAAGGCTTAGAGAGATTTTTTAAGTG
>CAKPNA010000012.1 GCA_934168275.1 uncultured Bacilli bacterium | reverse complement strand
GCAAACATAAAATGATAAAAAAATGAAGTTTTTCAATGATTCACATTTGTTTTAAATTAAAAACTGTCAAACTAGGGGACATTATCTTAATGCACGATTTATATACATCAAGTGTTAATGCCATCGATAAATTAATACCTAAACTATTAGAAAATGGTTATATGCCCGTGACAGTTAGTGAATTATTTTATTATCATAATATTGAATTAAAAGAAGGAAAAGTATATAGTCATGCTAGGTGATTATATACTTTTACTATAACTTTACACAATAAAATGACAAATTTATTTACTTCACAAAAAATTAATGATATACTTAATACATAACATATGAGTATTATTATGTTGGAAAGGAGATATTATGGGAGTATTTAGTATTTCACCAGTTGCTTTAACTGCTAGCGGTAAAAAAATGATAGAAAACGCTGAGTCTTTCAAAACAAATAGTGATAATATTTTTAAAGCTGTAGATGAAATGATACGTAGTGATTATATATCACCTGATGCACTTGCTATTGCTAATCAAATTTATAGTTATAAAGATGATTTAGCACGTATGTGTAGTACTATTGGTCGTTATGGTCAATTCTGTATTACATCTTCTAGTAAAATAGAAGCAACTCAAGATGATATTATATCTAAAACACGTTTTTAATAAGGAGGGATAATATGAATAATGATACAACTATAACTTATGAGAGAGTTGAAGCCGATGCCGAAACTATTAGAGGTTGTTCAGCTAATATGAAAAGTATTTTTGATGACTTCAGTTCTACAATGAATAATATTTTCTCAAGCGGTATGTTTGAAGGACAAGCAAGTCAACAATTCCAAAGCGAATACAATCAATTAAAGAGCAAATTTGATTCATACACATCTTTAGTTGAACAATTTGCTAATAGTATAAGTTCTGCTAACCAAACTATTAAGCAAACTGAACAATCTATTTTAAGAGATACAGAAAACTTATAGTAAAAAGACTTATCCATGCGGTAAGCTTTTTCTTTTATATAAATATCTTATAAAATATAAAACTTAAAATAATTGAAAATAGTACCTGAAATATTCTCCCTATTAAATAATACTTACAAGATATCTTATCCTCTACTATCTGGGCCATTACTTGCATATGTACAGATAATCCACCAAAAGATAGAATCGCAGAAAATAATATTACTTTATGCATCATTGATATATTTAAATTAGCTATATATTTAAGCCCTAATGTCATCTCTAAAAAACTTCTTATAATAGCACTTGTATATAGATTAGAATGAATAATATTTATAATTAAAGATGATATAATTAAGAATACCGTAAGAATACCTAATATAAGTAATAAACTATCAATAGAAGACCTTATAGATTTAATTAAATTAATCGTAAAATTTTGACTTTTATGTTCCTTTATGGTAGAATTATCAAGTGATGGATTATTAATATTTCTAAATAAAATACCAATAATAATATTCGATAAATAATGACTAAGTAATAGAATAATACCTAGTTTTTCACTTCTTAAATATATTAATGAACAAGTAGTTAAAATAAACACCGGACTTGAAAAATGGGTATACATTAAAATATAACTTGCTTCTTCCATACTTATCTTACCTTTATTATATAAGTTATGCGTATTTCTTCCATTAGAAGGAAAACCTGATACCATACTAAGTATAAGTACTGATAAAGCACTATCTGAAATATTTAATAACCTACAAATATATTTTTTTATTTTATTAGGAATATAATCTATAAAATTATAAGTAATTAATAAATCAGAAATAACAAAGAAAGGGAATAGAGAAGGAATAATTGCCTTTACCCAAATATTTAATGATTCCATAACAGTATTTATAATTATTAGTTTATTAAATAAAATTTTAAAAAATATAAATAATAATATAATAATAATTAATAAATTTTTATATTTGTTTTTCATAATTAAGTATATGATTTAATAAGTTTAATTATAATAGGAGAGATACTATGAATAAGATTAAAGAGTTTTTTAAAAATAATATTAAATATATATTGATACTAGTAATAGTAGGAATAATTGCTAATTATCCACTACCATACTATATTGAAGCCCCTGGTGGGACAATTGATATTACTAATCGTATTGATATAGATGGTGGGTACGTTAGTAAAGGTAGTCTTAACTTACTATATGTAACGGAGTATCGTGGTAATGTTATGACATATTTAATGGGTTTAGTTTTACCGAACTTTGATATTGAAAAGCAAGAAGAAAGACAAATATCTAATGAAAGTGCCCAAGATATTTATATAAGAAATAGAGTAATGTTAGAAAACTCTATCGATAATGCCACTATACTTGCTTATAGACACGCTAATAAAACAGTTAATATTACCGGGTATAATAATGTTATATTAGCTAACTATAATGATAATGATTTAAAAATAGGCGATAATATTATTAGTATTGATAATGTTAAAGTAAGTAATCTTATTGATATAAAGAATGAATTAGATAAAAAAGAAGCTAACCAAACAATTACTATTGGCATTATGCGTGATAATAAAGAACATAGTTTTAAAGTTAAATTAGATGATGAAAAGAAATTAGGTATTATTGTTCAAACTGATTATGAATATGAACTAGATCCCAAAATTAATATTAAGTTTAAAACTAGTGAAAGTGGATCATCAGGTGGTCTTATGTTAGCCCTTAGTATTTATAATGCTATTACTAGCGAAGACATTACTCATGGCTTAAAGGTAGCTGGTACCGGAACAATTGATATTGAAGGTAATGTTGGAGAAATAGGTGGCGTTAAATATAAAATAATGGGTGCTGTTAGAAATAAAATGGATTTAGTATTTGTTCCAGCCGCTAACTATGATGAAGCTATCGAAGTTAAAAAAGAACATAATTATGATATAGATATTATTAAAGTAAACACATTTGAGGAGGCATTAAATTATTTAAATAATTTAAGTAAGTAGTATGAGAGTAGCAGTATATAGTTTAGGATGTAAAGTAAATATTTATGAAAGTGAATATGTAATTAATTTGTTAAAGAATCATGATTATCAAATAGTTGATTTTGATGATGTTGCTGATATTTATATAATTAACACTTGTAGTGTTACAAATGAAAGCGATAAAAAGAGTAGAAAGATAATTAATCAAGCTAAAAGAAAAAATAAAGATGCCATTGTTGTTGTTATGGGCTGCTATAGTCAAATAAGAAGTGGGGAAGTAGATACTGATATAGTTATTGGTAATAAAGATAAATCACATATCTTAGATATTATAGATGAATATTTAAATAATCATAAACAAATAAAAAGAGTATATGATTTATCTAATCAAGAATTTGAAGATATGACTATTACTAACTTTGAAAATCACACTAGAGCCTTTGTTAAGATTCAAGATGGTTGCAATGCTTATTGCAGTTATTGCATTATCCCTTATACTAGAGGTGGCTTAAGAAGTAAAAAGATGGATAAAGTAATTGAAGAAGTTTCCTCACTAGTTAAAAATGGTTATAAAGAAATAGTCTTAACCGGCATTCATACCGGAAGATATGGTATTGATATTAATACTAACTTAGAAACCTTACTAGATGAATTAGTTAAAATAGAAGGCCTATATCGTATTAGATTATCTTCTATTGAAATAAATGAATTAACTCCTCATATTATTGAACTTATTAGTACTAATGATAAAATAGCTAAACACTTGCATGTTCCTATTCAATCAGGTAGTGATAAGATTTTAAAAAGTATGAATAGAAGATATAATAAAGAAGAATTTATTAATAAAATAAATGAATTAAAAAAGATTAAAGATATATCTCTAACTACTGACTTAATAGTAGGATTCCCTGGTGAAGGCGAAGAAGAGTTTCAAGAGACAATGGATACCTTAAAAGAAATAGGCTTTACTAAAATTCATACTTTTCCTTATTCTAGAAGAAATGGGACACCCGCTAGTACTATGAGTAATCAAGTCGAAGAATCGATTAAGAAGAAAAGAGTAAGAGAAGTCATCAATCTATCCAATGAACTAGAAAATACTTATTATAATAAATTTATTGGTAGAGTATTTAACGGTTTAGTAGAAGCTAGAAGAGATGAAAAATTTGTCTTAACTTCTAATTATATATCAGTAGTAGTTAATGATGATGTTCAAAATAATGAAATAGTTAATGTTATGATTACTAAAGTAGATAATGATAAAGTATATGGTAAGATAGTCAAATAGTGCCTAGTAATTAGGTACTATTTTTTTGTGGAATCACTTGCTAACTTTACTTTACTTATAATTTATGATACCATAATTATGGTGGTAAGATGAATAAAGAATATTTCGAAATAAAGAAAAATAATGAAATAATATATACGAATAAATTAAATTATATTGATGAAGTGGGTAATAAAATTGATAAAGATTATTACACTTCTTTAAGAGAAGAAGAACAATATAGGATTATTTTACAGTATGCAGTTGAAATACTTGAAAAAGAGCAAAATAAAAGAAGTATAACTTTATCAGATTTAACTCTTATGAAGAAAATATTTGACTTTTCAAATTGCAGCACCGAACTGTTAACTAGAGCATATGAAATCTTTGAATTATTTGAAAAATGTGAAATAAACTTGTATGCATTTTTATCGTATGGAGTAAATACTAATGCTTATAGGGATACTTGGGGAGATACTATCCTTAATTTATTAAATTTAAAAGAACCATTAAGTACCATTGCTATTGTTTGGGAGTATTATAGAAATTTATACTTTAAACCAAAAAATAAAAATATGGGTATTGTTTCATTTCTTAATTTTTTAGAAACATATTTAAAATATTCACATCTACTCAAAAATATAATAATACGTTATCCAGATAATATACCAACTGAAGTTAGGGATACGTTAGATAATGTATTTAGTGCAAGTAATTTACTTAATGATAAAGATATACAACAAGCACTAAATTCTAGTGGTGAATCCCAATCAATAGAAACAACCGAAGACTATGAAATATTTCAAAAGAAAATAGATGATTATTTGCTTAATCAACTTCAGTCAGATAGCCCAGACAAAAGGGATGAATTGATGGGTTTACTCTTCTTTTTGGGACAAAACGATTTGCAGTATTTAATTGATACATATGGTGATACTAAACGACTAAAATTATTGCAGTTTAATAACAGAAATAATCCTCATATGGTAGAGTTAATTGAAAATATTTTGGTTATATCTAGTTTTATTGAAACATTGGCTAGTAATATAAATGATAAAGCAGTTATGAATAAATTGCTTGAAAAAATCCGAAATAATAGAAATTATTTATATACCATTAGAAAAATGCTATCAAAATATCAAAAAATGATGATAACATTATATGAACTAGAATCTAATTGTAATTTAACAAATATTGATATTGCAAGTAAATTTGGTACAGTTAAAGGTAAGAGTATAGGAAGAGTAGTGACTACTAATTCAGGAATGATTAGAGTATTAGATTTATCGCAATGTAAATATGCATTATATGCTCATGTAGTTAGTGACAAAGAAACAATGTCAAGATTAGTTAATGGTGAAGCTAAAGAAAATCAAGTATTCATAAGTTTATCTCCAATAAGTCATCGTAATCAAGTATATTACCGAAAACCAACCGATAAAATAATATTAGCTTATGATTATATACCGGAAGGTAGTTTTATACTAAGTTCTGAAACAAATGTCGGCTCAAACCATATTATTCAAAAGAATTCAGCTGATTTTATGAAACAAGTTACATATCACCAAAATGGAATATTAGAAACTAGCATGGCACCAAAAGGAAATAATGCGGAAACTGTTGTTTTGCGAGAAGGATTAAAGCCAAGTGGCATTATTATTCCAGGATATAAGACACCGACTGATGAAGAAATAGAATATAGTATGTTATATAATCTCCCATTAATATTTACTCAACCACCGGAAGGCAAAATAATGAATCCAAGTGAAATAGAACTACCTAATAATATTAAAGAATTATTAAGTTCTAGTAATAAAAAAGACATGCAGTATATAGGTGAATTACCTGATATTCAAGGCTTGGTCAGTCCAGAAAAAAGTAATAAAATTGGCGTCATTACTGACTTACATGGAATGTATGAACCAACTTTAGCTATTTTAGAAGACATGAGAAGAATGGGAATAACTGAAATTTATTCTTTAGGAGATAATATAGGTTTTGGTCCAAATCCTCATGAAGTACTAGAACTATTAAGAGAATATAATGTTAAAAGTATTTATGGAAATCACGAGATTTATGCTATAGATGGAATGGATGCATTAGGAAAGCATATGGCTACGTTATCACCAACAACTGTAGAAAAAGATAAAAAAAGAACTGAATGGACTAGAGAACAGCTAACCGAACAAGATATCGAGGATATTATGCAGTATGATAGTAAAATTGTCATTGAAAGAGGTGGCAAAAAAATTACTTTAATACACAGTAGAAAAGATGATATATATGAAGATAAAGGCCACTTTGTTAAACCAGAAGTAGATGATTCATCAATCGTTATCGAAGGGCATGAACATTTTGAAAGTAAAGATGAAACTAACTTAACACTAAGAGCAGCCGGCATGGGATTTAATGGATTGGATTATGGACAAGCTAGATATCTAATAATTGATGAAGATGGTAGTTTTCAAAGAATGTATACACCATACAATATTCAAAATTTTAAAGAAAGTATTAATGAATCATCAATGGGAAGCGAAGTACGTACCACAATAGATAAATTTGTTAGGAGATAATTATGGAATTATATACAAAAGATGAATTAAATACGTTAAAAGAACTTATTGAAGAAGCAGAACAAAAAGAAACATTTAAAGATACTTTAGAGTGTATAGACAATTGCACTAAGCTATTAAGTGATGATGAACATCATGACAACGATGTTGAACAATAAAAAAATTATAAATCAGTTAAATAGTACCTAATAATTAGGTATTATTTTTTTTGAAAATGACTTGATAATGTTTGCAATATATGTTAGTATATATTATGTAATTAGGTAGGTAGATATCAATGAAAATAAATGGAATAAATAAGTATATGATATTGGCCTTAACATTAGTTATGGTTCTTGTTATAGGTAGTACTTATGCATGGTATGTAATAGGTACTACTGATAATTCCCAGTATAATGGTTCAACTAAATGTTTTACGGTTAATTATTCTCACGGTTCAGACATAAGTGGTGTTATCGATATGTCTAGCACCTATACCGGTGGTAAAAGTACAACTATAACAATTAGTGTTCCAGCTTCATGTGCTAATATTACTGCAAAAATATATTTACATACAAACAGTGGTTCTAGTAGTGTCTTTAAACAAGCATCAAATAATGCCGCCAAAATGACCCTTGTTAAATCAGGATCCACTGCTGTCACAACTACTTTAAATGCTTCTACAGACTTATTATTAACTAGTTTTGATGTTAATGCCGGTGGTTCTGCTACATATACAGCATATTTTTGGGTTGATGGTGCTATTGCTACTAATACTTGGGCTAGTGCTAGTTATAGTGGGTATTTATATACAACATATACACAAAAATAGAAAAGTACTAGCAATAGTACATTTTTTTATTAAACAAAAGAGGTGGTTTTATGGGTTATATTAAAGGAATATATAGTAGTACTATTTTTAGTAATGCTGATAATGGTTATACTGTTGGTTTATTAAAAGTACTTGAAACTGATATTGAATTTGTTGGTAAGAATATAACTTTTGTTGGTAATTTTTTTGACTTAAAACTAAAATCAACATATCTTATGCATGGTGAAATTACTACTCATAATAAGTATGGTGAACAATTCTTAGTCAGTGATTATGAATTAGTTCTACCAACCCAAGAAGATGAAGTAGTAGATTTTCTATCTAGTGAATTATTCCCCATTGGTGAGAAAACTGCTCGAAAAATAGTTGATACCTTTAAAGAAAATACCCTAGATGTTATCTTAAATAGTCCTAGTGATTTACAAGTTATTCCTAGACTTAGTGCAGATAAAATAACTAAAATCCATAATGTATTAGTAGAGTATCAAAGTACTAGTAATATAGTATTAGAATTATCTAAAATGGGTTTTAGTACCAAAAACTGTTTAACTATCTTAAATAGATATAAGAATAATGCTCTAGATATAGTAAATAATAATATATATGATTTAGTTAATGAATTAGATTTTAGATTTACTGATATAGATACTATTGCTATGAATAATGGTGTAAGCATTGATGATGATAGAAGAATATCTTCACTAATTATATATATTATTAATGAAATAACTTTTGATAAAGGTGATACTTATTTATTACTAGAAGACATCTATAATGAAATAGTTAAATATGTACCTAATATTGACCTAGAAAAACTAGAATATATGATTATTAAATTAAATAAAGAAGGTAAGATTAGAATAGATCATGATCGTTACTATTTAAGTAGTCTATATGATAGTGAAAAATATATTGTTGATAAAATATACTACTTAAATAACTTAGAAAGAAATAACTTACCTAAATTAGAAAAGAAAATTGATGAACTAGAATATATTAATGATATAACATATGATGAAAGTCAACGAAAAGCCATTATCAAGTCTTTAAATAATAACTTTACAATCATTACAGGTGGACCGGGTACCGGAAAAACTACTATTATTAAAGCTATTGTTTCTTTACTTAAAAATATCTATAAAATAAGTGATAATGATATTGCCTTATTAGCACCAACCGGCAGAGCTGCTAAAAAATTAATGGAAACAACCCTAATACCCGGCTATACTATTCATAGGTATCTAGGCTGGGATAAAGAAAGAAATACTTTCTCCTCTGATATATTTAATCCTCGTACTGAAAAGTATGTTATTATTGATGAAGTTAGTATGATTGATACAATACTATTTAGTGCTTTATTAAAAGGATGCCGTAAAGATGCTAAATATATCTTAGTTGGAGACTATTATCAATTACCAAGTGTTAGTCAAGGACAAGTATTAAAAGATTTAATAGATTCTGATGTCTTAGATGTTGTTAAATTAAATACGCTATATCGTCAAAATGAAGAATCATATATCGTTAATCTTGCTAATGAAATTAAAGAAAAAGAATTAAGTGAAAGTTTTATTCATAAAAAAGCCGATTATAACTTTATTGAATGTGATCCTAGTTTAGTAGTAGGTGCTATTAGTGATATTGTAAAAATAGCTACCACTAAAGGCTATACTGAAAAAGATATCCAAGTCTTAGCACCCATGTATAAAACTATTAATGGTATTGATAACTTAAACATTATCTTACAATCAATATTTAATCCAAAAGATGATAAGAAAAAAGAATTAGCGGTCGGTAATGTTGTCTATCGTGAAAACGATAAAATATTACAACTAGTAAATGATCCTGATAATAATGTATATAATGGTGATATTGGTTATATTAAAAAAGTAATACCTGCTAAAAAAAGCAGTTCTAACAAAAATGAAATTATTGTTAACTTTGACGGTAATGAAGTAACTTATACACCTGATAAATTTATTAATATTACTCACGGATATGCTATTAGTGTTCATAAATCACAAGGTGGAGAATTCAAAATGGTAGTTATGCCTGTAGTTAATTCATTCAAAAGAATGCTATATAATAAATTAGTATATACAGCAGTCACAAGAGCTAAAAAAACTCTAATCTTAGTTGGAGACCGACAATCATTCTTATATGGTGTTAAGAATGATTATGTTGAAAATAGAAGAACTACTCTTAAAGAATTTTTGATAGATAAGTATAATTAATAAATATTAGTAAATACTAGTTAAGGGTAGAACCCAATCATATATTCTAAGGGAGTGATATAAATGAAAGTAAAAACAGGAGTTGCCTTAGTTTTAGCTGGTATTGGTGGAACACTATTGTATCAGCAATACGCCAATGGTAATATGGAACGCGTATTTAAAAAGATGTGTAAAGCTAAGGAGAATGTAATTAGCGATCTAGAAGATATGATGTAATAGAAGGCTCTAATATGGGCTTTCTTTTTATTTATGAGTTGTGTGTTTTTTATTTGACTATACAATACCATAAAGTATATAATAAAACTATATTTAATATATTTTAAGTGGGGATGGTATGATGAAAAATAAGAAAGTATTTATATATAATTATTTAATAATAATATTTTTAGAATTAATATTAAAATTATTTACCTTTAAAAATGTCTTTATGTTAGATACTATTTATATATTTTTATATAGTATTCCCATAGCATTCCTTTTAACTTTAATAAATAAAAAGATAATATATTTAATTAGTATAATAATTATTACTTTTTTATATGAAATTGAAATAGTATATTACCAATTATATCATTCTATTGTAGGTATTGATGGTATTACATATGCTAACCAAGTTATGGGTTTTGGAGATACTATTTTAAGATTAATATCTATCTATATCATACCAATATGTTTACTTCTAATTCCTCTTATAATTATTATCTTTCTATATAAAAGAATAGAGTTATTTAAACTTACTAAAAGAAATATATTATTATTTACTATTATTAGTTTATTAGTATATTCCACTAGTTTTATTGATAGTAATATTTATAATTTATTATATTTAACTAAATCTATTACTAATACTACTAATAAGATTGGTTTATTAAATAGTTTTAGTATTGATATATATAAAGATATTATTAACTTTCAAGATAAAGTATTAGTTAGTAATACACCTAAACAACTATATAATAGTACGGAATACAATATCGTAGATTATAACTTTGATAATACTAATGATTTAAATAAATATTTTAATAGTCAAATACCTAGTAATAAGAATGAATATACAGGTATATTTAAAGATAAAAACTTAATATATATAACTGCTGAGTCTTTTTATCCAATGGCTATTAATAAAGATATAACACCAACTCTATATAAATTATATAGTGAAGGAATAAAGTTTAATAACTTTTATAGTCCTATATATAACTGTAGTACTTCTGATGGAGAATTTGTTTCTTTATTATCACTGGTTCCGGGCGTATCAATTTGCAGTATGGATAAAACTATTAATAAAGATTATATATATTCTTATGGTAAAGTATTTAGTAATTTAGGTTATTATACTAGTGCTTATCATGGAGGAGATTCTACTTTCTACCAAAGAAATATTACCATGCCAAACTTAGGTTATTCAATGTTTATGGGTTGTGATAATGGTTTAAATGATTGTAATATATGGCCTCGTAGTGATATTGAAGTAATTGATAATAGTACTAAGTACTATTTAAATAAAGATAAATTTATGACTTATTATATGTCTATTAGTGGTCATATGGAATATAACTTTAAAACTAACGATATAGCTATTAAAAATAAAGAATTAGTAGATAAACTAAATGTTAGTAATGATATTAAAGCTTATTTTGCTACTCAAATAGAATTTGATAAATCACTAGAATTATTACTAAAAAGACTAAAAGAAAATAATTTGTTAGATAATACGGTAATTGTTATCGCCCCTGACCATTATCCATATGGATTACTTACTAGTGAAATAGATGAATATATGAATATTAACGATAATTACTTTGATTTATATAAAAATAGTTTAATTATATGGAATAATGGTAATTATCAAGACGTAGTAGTTAATGATTATGTATCTAGTCTAGATATATTACCAACCATATTAAATCTATTTGGAGTAGATTATGACTCACGATTATTAATGGGTAGAGATATATTCTCTAGTAGTGAAAAAATAGTAATATTTAGTGATAGAAGTTGGATAACTAATAAAGCTAAATATAATTATTTAACTAAAAAAGTAATTAAATTAGATAATAATGTAGATAAGGAATATATTGATAGTGTTAACAAAATAGTTAATGATAAGATATCTGTATCTAAATTAATTATTAATAGTAATTATTATAAATATTTAAGGTAAGTAATTACCTTATTTTTTTCAAAAATATATTGCCATATTATCAATTTAAATATATAATAATTAATGTAAGAGAGGTAGTTTATGAGAAAGAAAATATTATTATGTATTGTTATTTTAGGGGTATTTTGTTTCACAGGTTGTGGAAAAAGAGAAACTAAAGATACAGATGCTAGTAAATTTAAAGAAGAATATGAAAGTTATAATGGTGAAAAAACTAGTAGTGGCAAAGACTATTTAGAAGTTAGTATACCTAGTGATAATGTTATTAAATATAGTAATATTACTGAGTTATTAGATGTTATTAAAAATAAATCAGGAGTTATATATTTAGGTTATCCGACATGCCAATGGTGTAGAAATGCTATTACACCATTATTAGAGGCTGCTAGTAGTACTTCTTTAGATAAAATATATTATCTAAATATGTATGAAGTAAGAGATATTATTAGTTATGAAAATGGAGAATTTGTTACTACTAAAGAAGGTAGTAGTGATTACTATGATTTAGTAGATGCTCTAAATAGTATACTAGATGATTATATTGTTAAAGATAGTGATGGAGTAGAACATAATACTTCTAAGAAAAGAATCTATGTACCATTAGTAGTATTTGTTAAAGATGGAGAAATAGTTAGTTATCATGCTGATACAGTAGCAAGTCAAACTGATCCATATGTTAAATTAACTAATGAACAACATGATGAACTATATGATATATATCTAGATGGTATTCATAAAGTATTAAATGATGTTTGTGATGAAAGATGTTAGATAAAAATATATTATTAGATAATGTTAGAACACTCTATAATAAAGTATTACTATATCGAAGTCAAAAGGATAAACCCAAAAATATTAGTTTAATAGCATCTCTATATATGATTAATTATAATGAGCAAGGTTTTACTAATAGTAATATTTCTGCTTTAGGAGAAATTGATGGTAATAACTTTTGCGGTTATGCTTATAAAAATATCTTTGGTAATTATTCATTAAAAATAAATAAGAAGTTAGAAGATGCTGATAAAGTAGTAATAGGCCTATATTTAGTAGGAGTTTTACTCATTAAGAATATAGATGATTATAAATCATTAGATATAGTTACTTATTTAAAAGATAAAAAAGATGTTAATAAAGATAGTAATGAATATGGTAATATATATGGAATGTTTGTTAGAGATATATTATTTGATGATAATAATTTATTAGAACTATTAAATAAACTAGAGGATGAAATAAGTAATGAAAAAAGAAGAAGTTGACTTATATAAATACGAAAAAGAATTATATAGTAAAGGTTATAACTTAATAGGTGGAGTAGATGAAGTAGGAAGAGGGCCTTTAATTGGTAGTGTTGTATCAGCATGCGTTGTCTTACCTAAAGACTTTGTTCTAGATGGCTTAACGGATTCTAAAAAGTTAAGTGAAAAGAAAAGAAATGAATATTATGATTATATTATGAAACATGCTTTAGGAGTAGGCATTGGCGTAATTGACGAGAAAAAAATAGATGAAGTAAATATCTATGAAGCAACTAAATTAGCTATGAAAGAGGCAATTAATAATGTCGGGTTCAAAATGGATCATATCTTAATAGATGCTATGAAATTAGATATTGATACAGAAACAACATCCATTATTAAAGGGGACGCTAAAAGTATCTCTATTGCGGCAGCTTCCGTTATTGCTAAAGTATATCGTGATAATATGATGTACGAATTAGATAAAATATATCCCATGTATGATTTGAAAAATAATAAAGGATATGGCACTAAAAAGCACATTGAAGCAATAAAAGAATATGGTATTACTAGGTACCATCGTCTTACTTTTAACCCTGTTAGTATGTATAAAGATAGAATAATAGATAAAGAAAGGTGATAATATGTATTTTGGACATAATGAAGATGATGAAGTAGCAAAAAAGCCCAACCCATTAGTAAAAATATTTTCTAAAAAGAATTTATTTATTGGTGGAGGTATCCTATTAGGAGTAATTATAATTATACTTGTTATAGTACTAATTAATAATAGTAAAAATAATAACAAATATACTTTTCAATTAGTAGGGCCTGAAGAAATGAATGTAAATTTAAATGATAGTTATATTGATATAGGATATATAGCTAGAGACAGTAAAGGTAATAATCTTGCTAATTTAGTTAGTGTAGATGGTGGTGTTGATACTACTAAAATAGGTAGTTATAAAGTAACATATACACTTACTAGAAATAATAAAGATATAACTATTGAAAGAAGAGTTAATGTTGTTAAGACTAATGAGTTACTTACCTTAATATTAAAAGGTAATAAAACTGTTAATCTTAAGAGTACAGATGTTTATGAAGAAGAAGGATATTCTGCTGTTGATTCAGTAGAAGGAGACTTAAATAATTCAGTAAGCATAGCTAATTATGTAGATTATAGTACTCCTGGTACTTATGTAATAGTTTACTATGTAACTAATAGTAAAAATATTACTAAAGTAGCTTATCGTACTATTAATATTACTAATTAACAATTAAAACACTTGCACAACAATACAAACTGTTATATAATTAACTTAAGGTAAGAAATTAAACAAACAAAGTATTTCTTCCTGAGTAGAAAGGAGCTAATAATTATGGATAATAAAGTTAATAATATGTTAACTCCAAGTTTACTTGGGGGGGGGGCTAAATAATACAACTGTTTGTTTAAAAGATAATAATAACTACGATATAGAGAGTTTAAGCAATTAGACTCTTTTTATCGTAGCTTTTTATTTACTAAGAAAGGGATTGTACATTTATGGAAAGAAAGAGATTATTTATTTTTTTAACTATTATATCAATAATATTTCTAAGTCTTGGAGGAACATTTGCTTACTTAACAGCAAGTGCAGTAGCCACTAATATTACTCAAATAAAGTCTGGTAATTTAACAATGACTATTGATGGTGGTGGTAATACTAATGCTTCATTCATGCCAGCTAAATGTACTAGTAGTTATGCCATTAAGAAAAAGATAGTTGCAACATCTACTAATACATCCGGAGGTAAAGTATCATTTAGTATAGGCATGAATATCGCTACATTATCCGATAGTTTAAAAAGAGAGTCAATGCGATATACACTTACTACTAATGCTAGTAGTTGTACTGAGGATATTGTATCAAGTGGCAGTTTTAAAAATAAAACAGTTGGTAATGATGTTTGGCTAATTAAAAATGACTATGATAATATAACTAAATCAGGTAATAATTACAGTAAGACATATTACTTATATATTTGGTTAGATGAAACAGAAACGCAAAACTTAAGTGGAAGTATATCAGTTAATATGAAAGGAACATCAAGTAATAATCCTAATTTACCAATCGATTATGGCTATAATGATGGTAATGCTAATAATACATTATTCTATAAAATAAAGAGTAGTGCTAATAAATATACAAGAATTGATTTTAGTAAACAATCAAGCGCTGATGGGACAAAGGGTATATACACAACAACTAATACAGAAAATAATGTACCAGTATATTACTACAGGGGAGCAGTAGATAATAATCATGTCTTATTTGCAAACTTTTGTTGGCGAATAGTAAGAACAACAGAAACCGGTGGTGTTAAATTAATATATGATGGAGTACCTTCCAACGGACAGTGTAATAATACAAAAGAAGCCACTACTATTGGGAATATTCAATTTAATACAAGTTCAAACTCACCAGCCTATGTAGGATACATGTATAATACTGCTCATACCGCTAGCAGTAAGGATATTACAACTCTAAGTGGAAATATTGTATTTGGTAATGATGTAACATATGATGCTAGTACAAAAAAATATACTTTAGAAGATACAAAAACATTAACAAATCCAAGTAATTGGAATACAGAATATAGTAATTATACTGATAGATATCATTATACTTGTTTTAGTTCAGGCACAACATGTCAAAGTGTATATTATATTCATATTATACATAGTGAAGACAAACAAGCTTATTATTTTACTTTAACAAATGGTAAGAAACCAAAAGATTTATTAAATGATATGTTTGAAGGAAATATTAATGTTAAAGAATCTAATGCAAAAGTTAAAATAGATGCTTGGTATAAAGCTAATATGACTAGTTATACATCAAAACTAGAAGATAGTGGCTTTTGTAATGACCGAACATATAGTAATTTTAACTCAAGTGGTTGGAATAAAGATTATAGTAATTATGATAAGTGGTTATATTTTAGTAGTATGCCAAGATTATCTAATAGAAAATTTAGTTTAGTATGTCCAAGACAGTTAGATAAATTTTCAGTTAGTACAAATAATGGTAATGGAGTATTAACATATCCAATTGGTATGATTACTGCAGAAGAAATGGCATATGCTGGAGCGGTTATATGGCAGACAAATACTTCATATTATTTATACAATGGAGTTAATAATTGGTCCTTTTCTCCGTATCACTTCTACGGCTGGGGTGCTCACGAGTTCTTCTTGGCTTCTGCTGGGTATTTTGGCGGCGACTATGTCACTGCCGCTTGGGGCGTTAGACCTACAATATCCCTAAAGCAAGGCACAGTATTATCTAGTGGAAATGGCACCGCAACATCACCATATATTGTTGAATAATCAAATACTTCAGATATTAACTTCTGAAGTATTTTCTATATTATAGTTGTATTTTCTTAATAATTTATTTATAATATATAGCTAAGGAGGGTTTATGACTGAAGAACATAAAAATCATTTTAAAGTATTATTATCTAATTTAGATGAAGAAGATACTATTACTTTAACAGGTATTATATTAGAAAACTTATATAGTACTGCGGATATTACTACGATAAAAAGAGTTAAACAAAGTGTTAGTGAACTAAATGATGGTATATCTAGTAAATATCGTAATATAAAATGGGGTGAATGTAGAGAAAAAGGTCATACTTTTGAACCATGGCAACGTGGCGAAGATACTAGTGTCTTTATAAAAGATTATGAAGGTGATAGTCATTATGAAGATTATGCTGTATATGAAAGAGTATGTACTAACTGTGGTTACCGTGAAGTAAAAAGAATAAGTTTAGAAGAACTTAAAAATTATGGTAAGAATAAATCTAAGAAGAGGTAGTTATGAAAAAGAAATTATTTTTACTACTAAATCTATTAGCATCTATTCTATTATTTGTACCTATAATATATATTTACTTAAATATTTATACCATAACTAGAGTAGATGTTATTATATCTTTAATATTAAATATCTTAGGTATTATATTAACTATTGTAAATATTATATATATAATTAAATCGCATAATAAAAAATATATTATCTTATCATTCTTATTAAATATCTTCTATTTTCCTTATTATACTTTAAAGTATGTAATAAAAAATAAAAGATATCTATTATACTATATATTAACACTTATTATAAATATTACACTATTTATTGGATACATATATTCTGGATATAAAGTATATATCTTAAGTGGTAATACTAAGTATTATGATAATGATAAAACATATTCCTTAATCTTACCAGCACTAGGTAATTATTGCGATAGTAAAGCCGATATCTGCTATAAATATAAAGATATCTCTCTTGTCGGATATAATTATTATGACGTCTTAAGTGAAAAAATAGTACCTTCTTATAAAGAAGCCTATGATAGTATTATCCCTGATTTAGAAGATAAAGGTACCGATAACATTAAGTTAGAAGATATAAATATCGATAAATATATGTATACCGATAATGAAATAAACTTAAATATTTATTTTCTTAGTTTTAATAAAGATGAAAAGTTTAATGTTATATTTATAAGTATAAGCGATATTAATAGTAGTATTAATGTTGATGATATGATTAAAAGCATTAAAATAGAAGAAAAGGAATAGCTAGACATTACTAGTTATTCCTTTCTTAATATTACTTAGTATTTCATCTTTTAACTCTTTAGTACTATTTATCCAAGCAAGTTCAAATAATACTCCCATACCTATTAAAGGATCTTCTTCCTTACTATCTATTGACATATTAATAGACTTCTCAATATCCTCAACATTATCATCTTTAAAATTATTAATTATATATTTTCTTAAATCAATATTCATTTCATCACCAATAATAGTATTTACTATTTTATAAAAAAATATGTATAACTATTTATTTTTATATTTTATTAGTTTATAATTATAGTAGGAGGAATAAAATGGATACGGCGAGTTTGATTATTGTAATATTATTATGTGTATTTATAATATTAGTTTTTTATATCATTAGTATTAATAATTCTTTAATAAATAGTCGTAATAAAGTATTAAATAAGTTTAGTGCTATAGATGTTGTTGTTAAAAGACGAGTAGATTTAGTACCCGAACTTGTAAATATCGTTAAAGGGTATACTAAACACGAAGAAAATACTTTTAAAGAAATAGCTAAGATAAGGAGCAGTGCTGTTAAAGCTGAAACTATTAATGATAAAGTTAATAGTGATATTAAGTTATCTAAAGAAATTAATAACTTATTAGTACTTAGCGAAAACTATCCTGAATTAAAGAGTAATACTAACTTTCTTAAATTACAAGAAGAATTAGTTAATTGTGAAGATAAAATAGCCTATGCTAGAGACTTCTATAATGAAAGTGTTATGAGTTATAACAATATGGTTGAGTCATTCCCTAGTAGTGTTGTAGCTAAAGTATTTGGATATAAAAAAATTGATTATTATAAATAGGCTTATTAAAGCCTTTTTTGATACTTATAGGAGGGTTTATGAATATAGATATTAATGGTACTACATATCCAGTTAATGTTATTAGGAAAAATAATAAAAATACTTATATTAGAGTTCATGATGGAGTAATTATTGTTACGACTAACTATTTAGAATCTGATAAAAAAATAATTAAATTAATTAATGATAATATTACCTCTATTGAGAGGATGATAAATAAAGATAATCACCATCAAGAAAGAGCTAGTAAGTTTTATTATTTTGGTACTAACTATGATATTATTATTGGAACATTTAGTGAAGTAGATATATTTAATGATAAAATATTTACTCCATCATATAAAGAATTAGATAAATGGATAAGTAAAAATATCCGAGAGATATTTACAAACAGACTATATTATTGGTATAATGAGTTTGAAGAAAATATTCCTAAACCTAGTTTAAGATTAAGAAAAATGACTACTAGATGGGGAGTATGTAATACTAAAAGTAAAGTTATTACCTTAAATACCGAATTATTTAAGTATGATATTGAATGTCTAGATTATGTTATAATTCATGAATTATCTCATCTAGTCCACGCTAACCATTCTAAAGAGTTCTGGAATGTTGTTAGTAAATATTGTCCAAATTATAAAATATTAAGGAACAAACTTAAAGATTAGGAAGTGAAAATATGCTTATAACTTCAGTTAATAATGAAAAAATAAAAGAATTAGTAAAATATAAAAATAAAAGTACTAGAGATGCTACTAACAAGTTCTTAGTAGAAGGTATCCACTTAGTTGAAGAAGCCATTAAAGAAGACTTAGTAATAGAAGTATATTTACTAGAAGACTCTAATCTTTCTTATAAATATCCTACAACTTATATAAGTAAAAATGTTATGGAAAAATTAAGTATGTTAGAATCTATCTCTCCCGTTATTGCCTTATGTCATAAAAAAGAAAATAATGTAATAGGAAGTAGAGTTCTCGCTCTTGATAATATTCAAGATCCCGGTAATTTAGGAACAATGATTAGAAGTGCCTGTGCCTTTAATTTTGATACGATATTACTAAGCTCTGATAGTGTTGATTTATATAACCCTAAAGTAATAAGATCGACTAAAGGAATGATATTTCATACTAATGTTATTACTTGTAATTTAGAAGATAAGTTATTAAACCTTAAAAATAATAATTATGATATACTTACTACTAACGTTAATAATGGTATTGATATTAAAACATATCAACCAAGTGATAAATTAGTACTAATAATAGGTAATGAAGGACACGGAGTAAGAGATAGTATTGCTAAACTTTCTAACTATAATATCTATATTAAAATGTCTAATAAATGTGAAAGTTTAAATGCCGCTGTTGCTGCTTCTATCTTGATGTATGAGGTGAACAAATGAAATATATATACATAGGAAAAATAGTAAATACTCATGGCTTAAAAGGAGAAGTAAGAATATTATCTGACTTTAAATATAAAGATTTAATATTTAAAAATAACTTTAAAATATATATTGGCGAAGATAAAACACCTGAAGTTATTAATAGTTATCGATATCATAAAATATTTGATATGATAACTATTAAAGGAATAAATAATATTAATGATGTTTTAAAATATAAAGGTAAAAGAGTATATGTAAATAAAGAAGATATCATCTTAGGGGATAACCAATATTTAGATGAAGATATAATTAACTTAGATGTTATTATTGATAATGATATTATAGGTAAAGTAAAAAGAATTGATAAACATAATAAAAATGAAGTATTAGTAATTAGAAATGACACTAAAGAATACTTCTTACCATATAATTTTGATTTAATAGAAAGTGTTGATTTAAATAATAAAAAATTAATATATAAAAATATTAGGGGGTTATTGTAATGGTTATAGATATATTAACATTGTTTCCTAGTATGTTTGATGGCTTTCTAAATAATTCTATTATAAAAAGAGCTATTGAAAATGATAAAATAAAAATAAATATTCATAATATTAGAGATTATTCACCATATAAGAATAAACAAGTTGATGACTATCCAATAGGTGGGGGTAGTGGTATGGTTCTAATGTGTGAACCAATCTTTAATGCTATTGAAGATTTAAGAAAAGATAATACGGAAGTTATTATGTTAACACCAGGTGGACAAACCTTTAATCAAAAAATGGCTAAAGAATTATCTAAACTATCACATATAATCTTACTATGTGGTCATTATGAAGGCTTTGATGAAAGAATTAAAACAATTATCGATAGAGAAGTTAGCATTGGCGATTTTGTCTTAACCGGTGGTGAATTACCTGCTATGATGATAAGTGATGCTATTACTAGATTAGTACCCGGAGTTATAAGTGATGGATCATTAGATAGTGAAAGTTTTGATACTGAATTATTAGATTATCCTAATTATACTAAACCAGTTGATTTTAGAGGTATGAAAGTACCTGAAGTATTACTAAGTGGTCATCACGCCAATATTAATAAATACCGTCATGAAGAACAAATAAGATTAACTAACTTAAAAAATAGTTATCAAGAAAGTAGGAATCAAGATGACTAGAGAAAATTATTTTGTTGAAAGAAATCATGAAACTGATGAAGTAGTATATTTAGAATATGATAAAATTGACGGTTATGAAATAACTCCTAAAACAAAAATGAAAGATGCTATATCAGTAAAAAAAGTTGTCTTTGCATCCCCTAGTTTGAGTAGTAAAATTATTAAGAAAAAGATAAATAATATTATTACCATGTTATTAGAGTTTATCGAAAATATTGATGATGGTACTGATGGAGAATCTATTAGAGAAAATCTAATGAAAGCAGAGAAGTTAAGAGTAAGCATCATTACTAAATATATAAAATATTTAGGTAATAACTATAGCTCACTAACTCTAAAAAAGTTAGAATTAATGGTTAATAAATTAGAAAATGAATTATATAAAAAAGAAATAAAAGATAGATATTTAGATTATTTAATGTATAATAGTTATCAAGAAAATAACAATAAAGGTAAAGGAAGATAGCAGTATCTTCTTTTTAGTTGTCATTTAAAAAATTCATTATTAAATCAATTAATATATCTTTCTCTTTGGGATTAGACTGTGCTACTAACAAAGTTATTGCCACTAAGGTATTATTATCAATAATTTGTTTATTTTCTCTATATAAAGTATTATAGTATTCTAAAAAGTAAATAAATAATGTTGCTGCAATTCTTTTATTACCATCAATAAAAACATGATTTTTAGTTATTAAATATAAAAAATTAGCAGCCTTTTCTTCTATAGTAGGGTATAATTCCTTACCATCAAATGTTTGATATAAATTATTAATTATTGATTTTAAGCCTTCTTTTCTTTCAAGAGCAAATAGAGTACTAATATTGTTAAATCTTAATTTATTAATTATATTTATACATTCTCTATATGTTATTTTTTTATCATTCATAGTACCTCGTGGTTTAGATAATCTCTTATAATCATAATCATCAAGTAGTCTTAAGGCTTTAGAATAATTATTTATTACTTTAATTATCTCTTGCGCTTCAGTACCCTGTATTTCAGTATTAATTCTACTAGCTATATCAATTAACATAACTGTTTTCTCTAAATATTCCAATCTCTTTTGATTAACTGCATAACCTTTAATCATATAGTCTTTTAAAACCTTAGTTGCCCATTTTCTAAAGATAACACCATTTTTACTTTTAACACGATAGCCAACACTGATAATTACATCTAGATTATAATATTTTACTTGATAAGTTTTATCATCATTTGCAGTTGTTGCAAAATTTGCAACAACTGAATTATTTAATTCTTCGTTTATAGCATTCCTAATGTGTCTAGATACAACAGATTTATCTCTGCAAAACAATTTAGCCATTTGATCTAATGATAACCATACAGTTTCATCTTTCATATTCACTTCTAATTTTACATCTTGATTTTTAAATATTATAATTTCATTTTTCATTTACATCCCTCAATTATAATATTCCGAGAGTAATAGCCATTTTTCTTCTTTTTATTCAAAAAATATCATAAAAAATTAATTAATTATTTCGTTTTAGGGTATAGTAGTTTGATTTTGCCTAGTGGTTATCGCAAATTTTGCGATAACCACTTTTTCTAAAGACAACACACTTTTGACTTTTAACTCTATAGCCAGCACTAATTATCATATCAAGATTATAATAGTTTGTTGGTTTATCACTAAATTCGGAAATTCCGAATTTTCTCATAGTATCATATTCTAATAATTCTTCATCTTTGTATATATTTTTTATATGTTTATTAATTGTTGATTTGGATTTACCAAATAATAATCCCATTTGTTCTTGTGTAAGCCATACTGTTTCATCTTTCATATTCACTTCGAGTTTTACATTCTGATTTTCAAATATTATAATTTCATTTTAGGGTATAGTAATTTGATTTTATTTAGCAGTTGTCGCAAAATTTGCGACAACTTAATTATTCGATTCTTTATTCAAGATATTATTGAGTTGTGAGTATATTATATTATTTTTGTAAGTTCTTTTATATAATAATATTTTATAATATGTACTATTAATGAGTTTTTACCAAAGTTTGCAATTCTCGTTTTTTGAGAATTGCTTTTCATCTAGCCATTCACTAAAAATATTTTTTATCCAATAATCATTAATTCAAATTAATAATCAAGTATCTAATACTTTTCTCGACTTGAACTATCAAACACTATTTTCGTTATCTATAAATTAATTTCTAATTATTTATAATAATAGTGTGATATAGTTATAATATCTAACTGTTTATATGGAGAAAGGAAATAATGTTAAAATTAATTAATATAACTAAGTCTTATGGTAAGAACTTAGTTTTAAAAGATATTAATTTAGAGTTTTCTACTCCAGGATTTATTACTATATTAGGTACTTCTGGTAGTGGTAAATCTACTTTACTCAAAGTAATAGGAGGTCTAATTAAATATGATAAAGGTAATGTTGAAATACTTAATCGTAATTTAAATACTTATAGTGAAAAAGAATATGATAATTATCGTAGCAACTATATTAGTTATATCTATCAAGACTATTATTTAATAGATAATTTAACAGTATATGATAATGTTGTCATGCCACTAAATATAATTAAAATGTCTAAACGTGAAAAAAAGAAGATGGTATATAGCAAGTTAAAACTGCTACATATTGAAGACTTAGCCCATAAAAAAGTAAGTACTTTATCCGGTGGCGAAAAACAGAGAGTAGCTATTGCTCGTGCCATTATCAAAAATCCCTTAATCGTTTTAGCGGACGAACCCACCGGAGCCCTTGATAGTAAGAATAGTATTATTGTTATGGATATCTTAAAAGAATTATCAAAAAATATTTTAGTTATTGCTGTAAGTCATAATGAATATTTAGCCAAAAGATATTCTAATCGTATTATAAGATTAAGTGATGGAAAAGTAGTAAGAGATGAAACTATTAATAAATATCACACTGATTATAAAGTTAATAAAATAATTAAGCCGCATCTTAGTTTTAGGAACGCTATTAAACTATCTTTAAATAATTTATGGTCAAAAAAGATTAGAACTATTCTGATATCTTTAGCATGTTCAATATCTATTATATCTTTATGTTTAGTTCTATCAGTATCACAAAACACCTTAAAGGAAATAAAAATACTAGAAGATAAAGTCTTAGTTAATAGCCCAATTGTAATTTTACATGACACAATCAAAGAATCTTCTAGTACCTACCACGATAATATAACTAAGAAAGAAGATAGTATTCACACTAATATATTTAATAATACTTTTCTTGATACTATAAATAGTCTTAATACTTATACTAATGGTATTTATTATGATAAACTAGTAGATATTAATATTATGTCTAATGATTATAACTATCTAGATTATTCTACCATTAACTTTATACCAAGCACTAAAATAATTAATAATAATTATGATATAGTCTATGGTAGATTACCTAATAACTATAATGAACTAGTATTACTTATTGATAAAAATAATCAAGTTAGTAGTACTATCTCTAAATTATTTAATGATGACTTAGATTATGATAATATTCTTAATAAAGAGTTTAAGCTAATACTCAATAATAGTTATTACCTTAACTATAACGATATGTATTACATTAACAATAACTATTCTGATATCTATAATAATAGTTCTGAATATTTAAAAATAGTAGGTATCATCAAACCTAAAGAAGATAATATGTTAACAGATAGTAGTTATATATTATATAGTAATGACTTAGTAAAATATATTATCTCTAAAAACAGTACTAGCGATATTATTAAAAGCCAAGAACTAGTTAGTTATAGCCTTCTTGATAATACTATATTAAATGATAACGATAAAGAAATACTTCTTAGTAGACTAGGTTATGGTAATTACATTAATGGTATTTATATATATCCAAGTAGTAAAGATAATAAAGATATAATAATTAATAAATTAGATAATTATCAAGATATTATCTATGAAGATGCTAGTAAATATGTTATTGATACTGTAGTTGACTTTGTTAATATTTTAACTATTATCTTGATGTTCTTTAGTATTCTATCCATAGCTATATCAATAATTATGATGATGGTTATTACCTATATATCAACAATAGAAAGAGAAAAAGAAATAATTCTATTAAGAACACTAGGAGTTAGAAGACGTGATATTAAAAAGATATTTTCTTCGGAAAACTTTATTATTGGTTTAATATCTATGATTATAGGCCTAATATCTGTCTATTTAATTAGTAATCCAATTAATAATATTATCTATAACCTAATAGGAATAGAGAAGATAGTTAACTTAAATATTAATATTATTTTAGTATCATTAATTACCTCATTATTAATTACTAAGTTAGGAGGTATTATACCTATTAGTATTTATAGTAAAAAAATTAATTAACTAAAGAGCAATCCTTCCATTTAGAGGGTAAGCTCTTTTTATTCTACAAAAAGTGGCCCATTTATAGACAAAGAAAATATTATTTGGTATAATCCTGACTTTGACAGTTTTGAAAACGTAAAATCTCCCTATACCTTATAAAATAAGGCTTAGAGAGATTTTTTAAG
>CAKPNA010000011.1 GCA_934168275.1 uncultured Bacilli bacterium | reverse complement strand
CAAAAAGAGAAAAATAATTTTCTCTTTTTAATAACCCTCTTTTTTATTAATGTCTACTATTTAGGGTTCACATCAAATATGAGCATTCTTTTAATTTACAATAAACGGATTTGTAGAAGTGCCTGAACCGCTAGATAATACTGTGCCTTGCTTCAAAGATATTGATGGCCTTGCTCCAAGCGAACCCGCCACGTAGTAATTGCCAAATAGCCCAGAATAAGACAAGCGAAACTCGCTAGCATGCCAGACGTAGAAGTTAAACGAAGAAAATGACCAACTGTTAACTTCATTATATAGGTAATATGAAGTATTTTCCTGCCATATAATCGCTCCAGCATATGCTATCTCTTCCGCTGTTATCATACCAACGGGATATGTTAACTTACCATTGCCATTATTTATACTTACTGAAAACTTATCTAATTGTCTTGGGCATACTAAACTAAGTTTTCTATTTTCGAGTCTTTGTCTACTACTAAAATTTAACCACTTATCATAATTACTATAATTATTATTCCAACCACTTGTATTAAAATTATAATATGTTCGGTCGTTACAAAAGCCACTATCTTCTAATTTTGATGTATAACTTGTCATATTAGCTTTATACCAAGCATCTATTTTAACTTTAGCATTTGATTCTTTAACATTAATATTTCCTTCAAACATATCATTTAATAAATCTTTTGGTTTCTTACCATTTGTTAAAGTAAAATAGTAAGCATGTTTATCTTCACTATATATAGCGTGAATATAATATACGCTTTGACATGTTGTACCTGAGCTAAAACAAGTATAATGATATTTATCAGTATAATTACTATATTCTGCATTCCAATTACTTGGATTTGTTAACGTTTTTGTATCTTTTAAAGTATATTTTCCTGTACTAGCATCATATGTTGCATCATTACCAAATACAATATTTCCACTTAGAGTTGTAATATCCTTACTGCTAGCAGTATGTACAGTATTATACATATAGCCTACATAGGCTGGTGAATTATAATTTGTATTAAACTGAATATTCCCAATAGTAGTTGCTTCTTTAGTATTATTACATTGTCCATTAGATGGTTTACCATCATAGATAAGTTTTACACCACCGGTTTCGGTTGTTCTTACTATTCGCCAACAAAAGTTTGCAAATAAGACATGATTATTATCTACTGCTCCGCGATAGTAATATACTGGTATATTATTTTCTGTATTAGTTGTTGTATATATACCTTTTGTCCCATCAGCGCTTGATTGTTTATTAAAATTTATTCTAGTATATTTATTAGCACTACTCTTTATTTTATAGAATAGAGTATTTGTTCCGTTTCCATCATCATAACCATAATCTATTGGTAGATTAGGATTATTACTTGATGTTCCCTTCATATTTACTGATATACTACCTGATAAATTTTGGGTTTCTGTTTCATCTAGCCAAATATATAAGTAATATGTTTTAGTATATGTGCTACTTGACTGTGAAATATTATCATAGTCATTTTTAATTAACCAGATATCACTACCAACTGTTTTATTTTTAAAACTACCACTTGATATAATATCTTGTGTACAACTACTAGCATTAGTAGTAAGCGTATAGCGCATTGATTCTCTTTTTAAACTATCCGATAATGTTGAAATATTCATACCTATACTAAATGATACTTTACCTCCGGATGTATTAGTAGATGTTGCAACTATCTTTTTCTTAATTGCATATTCACTAGTACATTTTGCTGGCATAAATGAGGCATTAATACTTCCTCCTCCATCAATAGTCATCGTTAAATTACCGGACTTTATTTGAGTAATATTAGTAGCTACTGTACTTGTTGTTAAGTAAGCAAATGTTCCTCCAAGACTTAGAAATATTATTGATATAATAGTTAAAAAAATAAATAATCTCTTTCTTTCCATAAATGTACAATCCCTTTCTTAGTAAATAAAAAACTACGATAAAAAGAGTCTAATCTCTTAAACTCTCTTTACCGTAGTTATTATATTATTTAAACAAACATATGTATTATTTGCCCCCCCCCCCCAAGTAAACTTGGAGTTAACTTATTATTAACTTTATTATCCATAATTATTAGCTCCTTTCTAGCGAACATTCGTTCATCACTTGGAAGAAATACTTTGTTTGTTTAATTTCTTACCTTAAATTAATTATATTACAATTTTGGCTTATATGCAAGTACTATTTTTTATATAGAAAAAGCAGTCATTAAAGGCTGCTTTGATTATCTATAAAAGTATCCACTATAAATTGCAGGGAATGATAACACTTGTCTTGGATTAAATCCATAAGCACTGAAGTTATAAGCATTATGGCCGGTAGCTGTTCCGAAGTGTAAGTGGGCTCCAGTTGTACATTGATCATAACCGCCACGACTGGCAGCAGTTGAACCACCACCGACTGCAGCAATTACTTGATCTTTAGTAACTGTTTGGCCAACACTTACATATATCTTTAATAAGTGAACATAGGCTGTTGTATATTGTCGACCATTAATTGTATGATAAATCCATACTTGGTTACCACCGCAATAAGAACCCCAGACAATTCTAGCAACGGTTCCGGCAGCAGCTGGATAAACATTAGTGCCTTCACTATTACAAGCTAGGTCAATACCATGATGCCCACTAGCAATTCCTGACCAATCGGTTCTATCACCATAACCAACATATTCACTACTAACACAGCCAGACTTTAATGGATAACTCCATCCATAGGCAACCGGAGAAGATGTACAAGTAGTAATATCTTGATTAGCACTGCATCCTAATTTCTTATAATAATTAATTTCCTTTTGTAAGTCTGCAATATCTTCTTCAATAGTAGTACCTTCTTCAGTTAATTTAGAGATATTAGCTCTTAAAGTAATTAACTTAGAGTTTAAAGATTCTTTTTGACTATTTAGATTCTTTTGCTTTTCATTTAATTCTTGTGTTTTAGTATTTAACTCTTCAATTATATCCCCTAGTTGTTTTAATAAATCATTATTATAACTAGTTAATTGTTTTACTACTGAATAACGATATATCATATCTGTATAATCTTCTGCCTCGAAGATATATTGCAAGTAAACATTCTCTGAAGTAGATAATTGTAAGAACTCTAATAAAGAGTTAGTTTCTTCTTTCTTCTCTGCTATCTTTTGTTTACTTTTTTCAATATCTTCTAAAGATGTTTCAATATCTTTTTCTGTTTGTTTTATAGATACGTCAATATTATATATTTCATTATTTAACTTATTTAATTCATCTTGATTAAGCTTCTTATTACTATTAGCTATTCTTTGTTGTTCTTTTAACTTTTCAAGTTCAGCATTCATATCATTTAGTGTTTTACCATGAACAACATTAGGCATCATACAAAAACATACTAATATAGATATAAATAACATACTACTCTTTTTCATACCATCACCTTACAATCATTATACAAAATATGTCGGATATTGTCAATTTATAACCATTTAATTTCCATAATTTACATTTCATTAGCACTCACTATTGACAATTGCTAATATCGTGTTATAATTAAAAATGTAAGAAAGGTGATATGATGAAAACAAAACAATTTAAAGCAGAATCTAAGAAATTATTAGATTTAATGATTAATTCTATTTATACAAATAAAGAAATATTCTTAAGAGAACTTATCTCTAATGCTAGTGATGCTATTGATAAATTATATTATAAATCACTAACTGATGAAAATGTTAAACTAAATCATAAAGATTTTGAAATAACTATTAAGTTAGATAAGGATACTAGAACTCTTACTATTTCAGATAATGGTATTGGTATGACTGATACGGAGCTAGAAGATAATTTAGGTACTATTGCTAAGAGTGGTTCACAAGTATTTAAAGAAACTGCTGATAAGAAGAAAGGCATTGATATTATTGGCCAGTTTGGTGTTGGTTTCTATTCTGCATTTATGGTTAGTGATGAAGTAAAAGTTTGTAGTCGTGCTTATGGTAGTGATAAAGCATACACTTGGACATCTACTGGTATAGATGGTTATAGTATTACTGAATCTTCTAAAGAAACACATGGTACTGATATTATCTTAAAGATTAAAGAAAATACCGAGGATGAAGATTATGATAAATATTTAGAAGAATATACTATTAAATCTTTAGTTAAAAAGTATTCTGATTATATAACATATCCTATTAAGATGACTACTCATCATGAACATTATAATGAAGATGAAAAGAAAAATGAAGTTCATGAAGAAGTTGAAACATTAAATAGTATGATCCCTATATGGAAAAAGAATAAGAATAGCGTTAAAGATGAAGATTATGACAACTTCTATTGTGAAAAGTTCTCTGACTATGAGAAAGCTATGCGTACTATTCATATAAATGCTGAAGGTTTAGTTAGTTATAAAGGATTATTATTTATTCCTAATCATGCTCCATATGATTATTATACTAAGGAATATGAAAAAGGATTACAACTATATAGTAATGGAGTATTAATTACTGATAAGTGCAAAGAATTATTACCGGACTACTATAGTTTTGTTAAAGGTGTTATTGATACTCCAGATCTAGAGTTAAATATTTCAAGAGAGACATTACAACAAACAAGAGTTTTAAAGACTATTGCTAAGAATGTTGAATCAAAGATTAAGAAAGAATTAGAAACAATGCTTAATGAAGATCGTGAAAAGTATGAACAATTCTTTAATAACTTTGGTATTCAATTAAAGTATGGTATATATAACAGTTATGGTATGAATAAAGATAAATTACAAGATTTATTACTATTCTACTCTTCTAAAGAAAAGAAAATGGTTACTTTAAAAGAATATGTATCTAGACTTAGTGAAAGTGATAAAAACATTTATTATATAACTGGTGAGACAGTAGATAAGATAGATATGATGCCTCAAGTAGAACAATTTAAAGATAAAGATATTGAAGTATTATATTTAACTAGTTATTTTGATGAATTTGTATTCCAAGTATTAAATGAATATGAAGGTAAGAAGTTTGTTAATGTATCTAGTGATAAAGCTGTATTAGAAGATGATACTAAGTTAGAAGAAATGAATAAAGATGCTAAAGATATGTTTAGTTTAATGAAAGAATCATTAACTGATATTGCTGACATTAGATTTACCAGTAGGCTTAAGAATCATCCAGTATGTTTAACTACTGAAGGTGAATTATCTACTAATATGGAGAAAACAATTAACTTAATGCCTGATACAGAAAAAGTAAATGCTAAATTAGTTCTTGAAATAAATGAAAATCATCCAATAGTAAATAAATTAAAAGAATTATATGCTAGTGATAAAGATGAATTAAAAGAATATACTAAAGTATTATATGCTCAAGCTAGATTAATCGAGGGTTTAAGTATTGAGAATCCAACAGAACTTTCTAATATGATATGTAATATACTTAGTAAATAAGCAAAAGAGATATCCCATGACGAGATATCTCTTTTTACATGCTAAGTTTGTTGTATACTATATCGAATACTCTTAAGAATTCTTTTACTTCTTCGATAGTATTTAAATAAGAAAGACTAATTCTGACACTTTCCATAGATAATTCACGATCTTTAGTTAGAGCATATACCGAGTCAGATATTGTATTAGTAGAAGAACAAGCACTTTTAGTAGATATAAATATATTATATTCTTCTAGAGCGTGGACTAATGTTTCAGGTTTTATACCATGAATACTAAAATTAATTATATAGCATAATGAGTTATTAGTACTATTGATATGGATATTTTTATATTGTTTTAAACCAGCAATAAGTACTTTATTTAATTCACTAACATATTTATAATTATCTGGTATATTAACATAAATTAAATCTAGAGCTTTCATTAACGATACAATAAGTGGTAATGGTGGGGTGCCACTACGAAAGATGGTTGTTGATTTACCACCATGAATTAGAGGCTCAATCATGATATTTTCTTTCTTTACTAAAACACCAATGCCTTTTAGGCCAAAGAATTTGTGGGCTGAAAAACTTGCCATATCAATATTAGTAAAGTCAACATCTATTTTGCCAATGGCTTGAGTACAGTCAACATGAAAATAGCACTTTGGATAATTTTTAACTATCTCCCCTATTTCTTTTATTGGTTGCATAAGCCCTATTTCACTGTCGACTGCACAGATACTTACTAATACAGTATCATCTCGTAATAAAGACTTTAAATTATCAAGGTCGACTAAACCATCATCTGTAATTTTAACATAATCTATTTCATAACCGTGTTTAGATAAATATTTTAAAGGTTCACTAATAGAAGAATGCTCTAACATTGTAGTAATGATATGATGACCTCTATTGTCATACTTACCACATACTCCTTTAATGGCTAGATTATTGGATTCACTAGCTCCGGAAGTATAGATTATTTCACTTGGTTTAACTCCTAATATTTTAGCAATTCTTTTAGTAGCATATTCTTCTAAGTTTTTAGATTTTACTCCTAGACTATGGATAGAATTAGAATTACCGGGGTATTCTAGGCAAACCCTATCAAAAACATTTAATACTCGCTCATCTACAGGTGTAGTAGCGGAATTATCAAAATATATCATCTCTCACATCACCACCATAATTTTATCAAAAATAAGAAAAAAAATCTAGATAAATTGACTTAATAATAACTTTATGTTAGTATATCTAACTAGAAAAAGAGGAATGGAATATGAATATAGTAGAATCATTGACTAGGTTAAGTAAAGATGAACAAAAAAATTATATGTTAGCGTATTTGTTAGTGCTAAATGACGAAGATAGAAAAGATTTTATTGAAAATATTGTTGATAATGATTTAATATTACTAGCTAAAGAACAATGCAAACGGGCAGAACTTGTTGAATCGTTACGAAAAAATGGTATTGAAAGTAGTATTGTTAATAGTTCTGTGTATCCTAATTACTTATCTATATTAAAAAACTATAAAGATTTGGCTGAAGAACTATTATTAGTTAATCCAATAGAATTATCTATTCTATTCTCTTATTTATTATGGAAAGGATACTTTTCTAAAAATAAATGTAATGTATATAAAAATGATAATATACTATTACCATGTCATTTATACCCTTATACTATTATGGATGGTTGGGGAGTATGTTTGAATCATATTGTTATGTTAGCAGACTATTTAAATATGTGTGGTGTTGAAGCAGCGCCTTTGAAAACCGGTATAAAACAACATAATGTTAAAGTCAGTTATATTCCTCCTATTGAACGAGTAAATCTTGAACCAAAAAAGAAATTTACATTAACATCTTTATTTGCAAAAAAACATGGTAATAGTGGTAATCATGTTTTTACATTAATTAAAGAAGATGAATATTTTTATATATATGATGCTACTAATTTAGCAGTATTTGAGGTAAAAGGTTCTACAAAAGCTAAGTGCATAGTTGCCAACACTTATGCAACTTTATACCCTATTCCAAGTTATGAACTAATAGATAATGATATATCATACAAAATTCTAAATGATTTTATAACAACAAGTGATTTTAGAGAATGCCCTTATCAAGTAGATTATTTTAAGTTTATTACAGAACAATCACTAGAAACAATTATGAATAACTTAGGTTTAGTAAATGACTGCTATGATGAGAGTCATGAAGATATTGCTAAAATAGCAAAATATGTTAAAGAAAGAAAAATAAGACCAATTTAATGATTAAAGGTCTTATTTTTATTAACTATACATGGTACTGACAAATAATATATCCGAAACTTTAGGAATAGTTGATAAACAACTAATCACTAAATACATTTTACCATAGATATCGTTTATTTCAACATTTTTTAGTTAATTTTTTTGCATTTTTGCGATTCAATGTATACCATTTAATGAATTCATCTGTAGCACTTGTTCTATTATCAGGTCTATTATTTTTTTCTTCATCAGTCATTTCTGCTAGTGTTTTAATACAATTATCTGGTACAAATACATACCATAGATTTGATTTTGCTCGTTTATTTTCATGTCCCCTTAATTCATTTGATAAAGAACCTCTGCTAATTCCAAAAAATTGATAGTATTCATTTCCATCAAAGAAAGTAAGACAATCTAGAAAATAGCAACTTCTATCTGTTACATCTTTCATTGTTTCTAAAAGTTTGCTCACATTAGAACTAACACCACTTCTTTTTACAAAGGCACCTGGATATCCTGGATTATTAGGATAATGTTCTATATAGAAACCTGAGTCGGCAACAAATACAGGACTACCTAATTTTTCGTATGCTTGCCTTGCTTTTTCTTTAGATATAAATTCAATATCATTAACATCTGGCTCATCTAAATCACATTTAAAATAATCAATAGTAATACCAGCATTTTCAAATTTTTCTTTTACTGAAACATATTTACCATAATTACCAGTTATATAAGTTAAATTTTCCATATTACATTTCTCCTTTAAATTTATATAATTTCTTTACCAAAGTTGGATTATATTCTGGTTGTGTTAAATCTATATTCTTATCTTCAGCTATTTTTTTAGATAAGAAATACATTTGTAAAATTAAATAATATTCCTTCCAAAAAATGTTATCACTTAAATCATTTGTATCAAAAACAGATATATTTGAATATTCACTATTGATAGATTCGATTAATAAACTATCTAATTCTTTTAATCCGTGTGATAAGTAAATTAATTTACTATTTGGGTATTGAAATAATAAATTACTTCTTCCATGACAATATGAACCTTTATCATGAATTACTGCTGGTGCTAATCCGACTTCAGTTAAATTAGATTCTAGAACACTTGCAGAAGTTTTTGTTTCATATCCACTCATTATTTGAATTAATGAAGTATCTTTAAAATCTACATTTAATTTATTTATTTTTTCTTTACTTCTTGATAATAATTCTTTTATTTTATCATTTATTCTTTTTATTTCGTTTGAACCTAATTCTAGATTTAGTGAAGTAGTAGAATCAAGAAGTAATGATATTGGCCCTAGACTAGTAGCTAATGATATAAAACTTTTTTCTCTATCATAAAGTTCATTACTCCAAGATACTACTTGATAATTAGATTCTTTTTTATTTTCAGTAATTAAATACTTATTACCTCTAAAATCTAATAATGCTTCACTAATTCCATTAGTATTTCCACTAGCAGAAATGGCAATTAAATTAGAAAACATATCTCTATTTGCTTTATAAAAGTAATCTCTTGGCTCAATTACCTCACAAATAATTCCAGTTAATCCTAATCTTTCAATAATTAGTTGTAAATAATATGCTATTACTTTAGAACCTCCAGTTGCCATAATTAATGTTGGTTTATTATCTATGGTTAAATCATATAGCATTTCTCTTATATCATTATATTTACCTAAACATGGATCATTAACCTGCATTATTCTTTCTTTTAGTTTAGAAAAATTTACTTCTGTAGGTTCAGTATGTGTATGTTTAATCATTATAAAACCTCTCCCTTGCTAATTACATATTAACAAAAGAAGAGGAAATATATATGTCAGTTATAAAAATTTTCTAATAATTTTATTTCTTTAATGCGATTTATATAAAAATGTCTTATCTCTTGTTTTTTCTCACAATATGCAGCGACTCCCCATTCTGATCCAAGTAATATTAAATCGTAAGGATGAATAGTTCTTGCAGAAATCTCTTTTTTATCTTTAGAATAATATTCTATATAACACTTTCTTTTTTCTTTGATTGCTTTATTAACTATATTATAAAATTCTTTGTTTTTAATATTAATAGCATTTGGTGTTATAAATCTTTTTGGAACATTTATATTTTGATTTAAGACATATCCACCATATGGACCTTTAATTGTATCTATGTATATGCCTGCTTTTTCTATTTCATCTTTATAAACTCGAATCATTCTAGGACTAACTTCTAATTTTTCAGATAATTCAGATATGCTATATTTTCTGCCTGAACTTAAATATTCAAGCATAGTTAATACATTACTAATTTTAGACATATAGCACCTCCAAACTAATGTAATCTATTATACCATAAAATTAATTTGTTTCATCAGCTAACATTTGAATAAAATTTGAAATTACTTTGGTAACTGTTCCAAAATTGAATTCTGTATTTATTGATGGAATATGAATAAAAATCATTTTTGCATCTAATGATTTATCATTAATATATTTCATGCCTTCGTAATATATATTATTGCATAAATAATTCCCAGCATTTTTTGATATAACATATTCTATATTGTTTTCTTTCAAAAAAGATGCAAGTTTTTTATACGGAAATAAAGTCTCTAATTTATCATCATTTTTATTACCAAATAATTCTATATAAAGTTTATTGCTGTTAGGTTTTTGACCAAATGAAATTATGTATTTGTACTTACTTTTATCAATTTTTTGTTTTAATTCTTTTTCACTTGTTATAAAACTATTTGTTAATTCTAATTTATCAGTAAGGTTAGCACGAATATTATTTAATAATATTGAAGAAGAATTGTTTTTACCTTTAAATGAAGTTATTAAAACTTTAGAATAAATTTTCCTTAGTTTATTTTCTTTTTGTTCAATTTTAACTTGTACTTTATTTGATTCCACAATTATCTTATCTAAAAATTTGTTCATAATGGAACAAGCAGTCCAAACGTCAAGATTAGAATAAGTAAGAAAGAAATATGTTGAAATGTGAACTAATGATATTGCTACATTTTGCATAGGTATAGATAATCCGTAGTTTGAAGGACCAACTAATTTTAATTTTTCTAAATTTGGAATCAATCCTAAAGATTCTTCATTTGCTTTATGATTTCCATGAATATAAGTAGATGATAATTTGTAATATCCATACAATTTATCCATATCAACTCTATCTTTTATTTCTTGAAATATAACTCTATTTTTGTCAAATAAATTATTTACCCATCCGTAATCTCCTTTAGCATAATTTGAACCATATTTGCTAATCATTAAGTTATAATTTTGTTCTAATATTTTAAATGATTCATCTGTATGATCTTGATGTCCTCTTTCTCTAGAAGTTTTATCAATCTTTCTTATGTTTCCATTGATAATTGTCGGTGTAGTTTTTGCAAACTCACATATTAGTTCTAATTTTTTTCTTAATGATTCTTCAATAGGTAATTCTTCTTTAATAATATTTACCATAATACCATCCTTTCTTCTAGGATAGTTTTTAACAACAAAAAAACTAATCCGTATCACGAATTAGTTATTTATCAAACTCAAACTATAAAGTTCGAGCAGAATTCCTCTTGGTACCAGTCAAGGGACTTGAACCCTCACACCATTACTGATAATAGATTTTGAGTCTATCGCGTCTACCATTCCGCCAGACTGGCGTTACATATATAATTATATAGTATTTTAATAAAAAGTAAATAGTTTTATATGAAAAAAATGAATAGAATTATCTATCCATTTTAACATGAATTAAATTGTTATAAACTTCTTCCAAAGCCATTCCAATTGGTTTAACTGACTTGTACTCATTCTTATTCATCTGATAGTACTTTGTCTTAGTCATTTCTTTACTTCTGTTAGCAGCTATATAAACTAAGGCATACTTAGATGGTACGATTGTAAGTAATTTATCAATTGATGGGTATATCATGATATCACACTCCCTCTTTTATCTACTATTAGATTACCTTATTTTTGGAATATTTACAATACAGTTTACACAAACTAGACAAAAAAGTTTATTTAACCACAATATTAACTAATTTTTTTGGAACAGTAATTACTTTAACAATCTCTTTACCATCAATAAAACTAATTACATTAGGAATACTCTTAGCAAGGCTTTCCATTTCTTCTTTAGATGTTTCACTTGATACATCTATTTTTCCTCTTAGTTTACCATTTACTTGTACTACCATAGTATATGTATCTTCAGTTATTTTAGTTTCATCATAACTAGGCCATGTTTCGTTAGCAATAGTGTCAGTGTGTCCTAAGAATGTATGCCATATTTCTTCAGTGATATGCGGAGCTATTGGGTTTAATAATTTTACAAAACCACTAGCATACTCTTTAGATATCTTGTCTTCTTTATATACAGCATTAACGAAAATCATCATTTGGCTAATTGCTGTGTTAAAGTTCATTGATTCATAATCATTAGATACTTTCTTAACTGTTTGATGATATATCTTTTCTAAGTTAGGAGTATCTTCTTCTACTACTTTATTGTCTTCAAAAATACGATATACTCTATCTAAGAACTTTTTAGCACCATCTAGGCCTTGATTGCTCCATGGTTTGTCGGCTTCTAGAGGTCCCATAAACATTTCATATAAACGTAGAGCATCTGCACCATGAGATTTAACTACATCAGTAGGATTAACAACATATTCAGGGAATCTCTTACCCATTTTAATGCCATTAGAACCTAATATCATACCTTGGTGAACTAATTTTTTATATGGTTCTTTAGTAGGTACTAAGCCTTTGTCATATAAATAGTTATTCCAAAATCTAGAATATAGTAAGTGTCCAACAGCATGCTCTGGACCACCAACGTATAAATCAACTGGCATCCAATGTTTTAATAATTCAGGATCAGCAAAGCAATCATCGTTATGTGGATCAATATATCTTAAATAGTACCAACTTGATCCGGCACTACCGGGCATTGTTGATGTTTCACGAACGCCTTTCTTACCATCAATTACGACATTCTTCCAATCAGTAGCATTTTCAAGAGGAGCTTTACCATTCTTACCTTTATAGTCATCCATTTCCGGTAAAACAAGTGGTAATTCAGAGTCATCTAATACTTTCATAGTACCATCTTCCATATGGATAATAGGTACCGGTTCTCCCCAATATCTTTGACGAGCAAAAATCCATTCTCTTAGTCGATAATTAACTTTTTTACTACCTATTTTATTTTCTTCTAGGTAAGCAATCATTTTATTAATAGCTTCTTCTTTAGATAAACCATCTAGGAACTCGGAATTAATATGTACTCCATCACCCGTGTAAGCTTCTTTAGAAACATCACCACCGGCTAGAACAGGGATAATTTCTAGGTTAAACTTTTTAGCAAAAGCATAGTCTCTCTCATCATGAGCAGGAACTGCCATAATAGCTCCGGTACCATAACTAGATAATACATAGTCAGATATCCATATAGGTATCTTTTTATTATTAACCGGGTTAATAGCATAACTTCCGGTAAATACTCCGGTTTTCTCTTTATTTAATTCAGTTCTTTCTAATTCAGACTTTTTAGAACACTCTTCTTGGTATTTAGATACCGTTTCTTGACATTCTTTAGTAGTAATTTTATTAACTATTTCATGTTCAGGTGCTAAAACACAATATGTAGCGCCAAATAAAGTATCACATCTAGTGGTAAATACTGTAAAATCATATTTACTATCAGCAACTTTAAAATTAACTAATGCTCCGGTAGATTTACCTATCCAATTTCTTTGAATTTCTTTAGTGGATTCTGGGAAGTCAATTAAATCTAGGCCCTCTAATAATTTTTCAGCATATTTGGGAATATCTAATACCCATTGTTTCATATTTTTTCTAACAACAGGATAACCACCACGTTCACTTTTACCATCAATTACTTCATCGTTAGATAGAACGGTTCCTAATTCTTCACACCAATTAACAGGCATATCTATATATTTAGCATAACCATCTAAATAAAGATTTTTAAATATCCATTGCGTCCATTTATAGAACTTTGGATCACTAGTGGATAATTCCCTGCTCCAATCATAAGCAAAACCTAGTGATTTTAATTGACCTTTAAATGTTTCAATATTTTTAGCAGTAAAGATATTAGGATGGTTACCGGTATTAATTGCATATTGTTCAGCAGGCAAACCAAAAGCATCCCAACCCATTGGATGTAAGACATTATAGCCTTGCATTTTTTTCATACGGGCTACAATATCAGTAGCGGTATACCCTTCGGGATGACCAGCATGAAGACCTACTCCAGATGGATAAGGGAACATATCTAAAGCATAAAACTTAGGCTTACTAAAATCCCATATATCAGTTTTAAATGTCTCATTTTCTTCCCAATATTTTTGCCATTTCTTTTCTATTTCATCAAACTTATACATCTTACTTACTCTCCTTCTTCAAATAATAATTACCTAGTATTCCATAACATATAATAATCATGAGTCCTAACAAGATAATACCTAATACTATTTTTAATATTAAATTTTGTACTAAATATGTTAGTACCATATAGACACTACTAATTATTAAACTATTAACTAAAGAACTAATAATAATAAATTGGTGATAATTAACTTTATTAATATCAATTCCATATATAAGAACTAAGTAATATAAGCTACTACTTACTTCTTTCTTACCTACTCTTTTCTTTTTTCTTTCTTTAACATTAATTACAAAATAATTAAATAAGAATAATACTATGAAAACTATTACAAATTCAACTAAATATTTTATCATTTTATCACCACCAAATACTAGGTAAATTATAATACATCTAGGCTTAAAAAGCAATATGCTAGGAAGAAAATGATACTTCCCATTGAAATTCACTGACACTTTTACCGTTAATTTTCAATGACAGCATTATATAATTCTATTAAAAGAAAAAAGTACTACTATTAAAATAATACTTTCTTCTATAAATATAACATAATAATACTACCTAGATAAATAAATAACATAATAAACATAGCAGTAATTAAATAGATAAATAAAGCAATATTACCTAACGTATTATTATTAATTATTACTTTGTCATATATTTTAAATACTATTGTTAAAACTATACCAATTAGTGAGATAATACTAAATATTTTAATATATGGATCATGGTATTTAACTACAATATCATTATTACCATTATCTAAGTCTATACACATAAAGTTATCTAGACAAGTCTTACTATTAACTACTTTATTATTCTTTATTACCTGATAACCTTTTATATTATTTATTGGTAAGAATAGCATTTTGTTATCTTCATTATTTAAAACATTTATATTTAATTTATTATTACTATAAGATACGTTAACATTGTTTTGATAAGTATTTACAAATTCTATATATTTACTTCGATCGATACTACCAATACTAATACTATCTATATCAGTTATGTCTTCTAATGTTATGATTATATTATGTTCGCCACTAGTTAGATTACCTAAATATATTAAACCGGCTTTAGATTCAGGAATACTTAAGTAATTATCGTCTACATAGATACTATTTACTTTTCCTGAAATAATACTTTTATCTAAATATACATAACCTTGATAAGTAATATTAAATTTAAAAGATATGGTTATATTATTATCATTTATCTCTTTTTCAATATTATCAATAATAGTACTATCTATTAAATTATCATTTTTATTAAAGAGATATTTATATAAGTAATTATTGTATTCAAAGATATTATTAAATGTATAATCACTTTCTTTATTATCAATAACTAAGCCATATGGTAAAGTATTTTTATATTGATAATTATTGTAACCATTAGTACTAGTATTTATTAAGGTGTAGTCTTCATCTAGGTCTTTATTAGTTATAATATTATTAATATTAAGTAAATTATCAGTAAATATTGTTCCACCATTAGATCTTATTAAAGTACCACTGGTATAATAGCCCATATGTTTATAGACTTCTATTTGACTACTTGGAATGATATGAAGCCAGTTATCAATAGTGGATACTCCTAGTATAAAAGAATAATCGGGAGATACATATGGATAGTCTATTTTATATCTAGTTAAGTTATTATTTTCTAATTTAATATTATCATATAATTTTTGAGTGTTAGTTGTTAAGAAATAACCGCTTTCATAGTGCATGCATAAGTAAGTATAAGAAGTTATTTCTATTATAGATATAATTATCATTATGATATATTTTAGTTTATTATATGATATTTGACTACACAAAAGAGTACTTGAACAAAATAATAAAGTAATTACCAATATTTTTTTAAATACTTCAACATCTTTAAAGTCAAGGGTTATTTGAGAATCTATTATTTCTTTATGATAGATAACTACTAAGTAAATAGATATTCCTAATAAGATAACACTACTAATAGAATATATTAAAGATGGAATATTAAACTTATTATCAGTTATATACTTTTCAATATAATATAGTCCCCCACTAGCCATAATAAGTAGTGTTAAGAATGAATAACGATATGGGAATGACCAATAACTACCTAGGTGAAACATAATATTGATGGGCTCAAAAATAACACCAATAAATAGTAAGATAAACATAATTACATAAAAATAAATATTCTTATCTTTACTTTTAATTTTACTTATTAGTTTTATAAAATAGATAATTAATACTGAGTTAAACATTAAATATAATAGTTTATTAATAGTATTATTAAATAAGTAAGTATTAGATATACCATCTAAACGTGAAGAATTAATAGTTTGCATGATAGCTGGTCCGATAGAAAAAGAACTAATTAAGATACTAAGAAGTGTAGTTATTCCTAAGGTTATAGCAGTCTTTTTAGATTTAGTATTGGACATATTTAAGTTAATATAGATAAAACTATATATTAGAATAAATAATAAAATAAAGATACTGATATAGTAAGAGAATATTAAACTTAGTGTTAAAGTAATGAGATAACCAATATATTTACCTTCTTTTAAGAGTTTATCTAAAAATAAGACTATTAGGGGAAATAATATTACATCATCTAACCACATAATATTAAAATAATTAAGTAATACCCAACCACTAAAGGTATAGCAAATACTAAAGATAATGTGATAGATACTTTTTACTTTAAAAGTTTTTTTAAAATATATATAACTAGTTAAGGAAAGTAGACTCATTTTAATTATTACTAAGATATTAAAGAAATTAATTATATTACTCCTACTGACTAAGTTAACTAAAAGAGTTATTGGACTAAAGATACTACCCTGAATAATTAGTGATGTATAGATATTATTACCTACTAAGAAATCAAAAAATATATTATGATTATTATGAAAGATATCCCATATTTTATATAACATTGGTACATATTGATAATCAGCGTCTACTTGAATAATTGTTTTACTACCAAAGGGATATAGTCCTTGAAAATAAAACATAATAAGTAATATTATACTAACTATAAGGGGTGGTAATAAATATAATAATTTATCTTTTTTAAACATATAAATCCTACTTTCTATCTAGATTAATTGTAGCATTTACTTAATATTATAGTCAAGAAAAAGAAGATGGTTATCCACCTATCTTCTTAGTTAAAACTCTTTTTCTAGTTTTTGAATAATTCTTTTTAGCTATATAGTATGGTTCATTAACTATTCTTGTTATAGCTTGATTATTAACCCTGTATATATCTTCACTCTTACTTTCAATTTTAACTATTTCTTGTTCTTTAATTTTCTCTAATCTTTCTTTCTCACTATCTAGTTTAATTTTTAATTCTTTAGTAATAGTGTCTAATAGTCTTTTAGTAGTAATACTTTTATATATTTTATAGCCATAAATACTAGATATTAAAGTAGCTAATAAAACATATAAGAAACTAATATGAGTAAAATTATAGATAATAGCACTTCCATAAATAATAGTCATCATTTTAAGAAAGCTAGTGACAGTTATATAATCCATGTCTGATGATCTTTTCTTGGTAAATTTTATTCTATTCTTTAATTCAGTAATAATATTTTCACAATATATTTCTTTATCAACGATATTAGTATTATCTCTTGTTAAAATATTACCATTATTATATAAGACATAGACTTTATCTTTATTCTTTTTGTATTTTACACTTTTGGGTTTCATATTTCATCCTTTCGATAATTATATAATAATATATAAACTAATAAATAGCAAGAAAAAAGTATTAATATACTTTGCTACTAATACTTCTTAGAACTTAATTCTTTCATTTATATAATTTATAACTTCGTCAACATTAAGAGTAATTTGTTCCATAGTGTCTCTATTTCGAATAGTTACTGTATTATTATTAATTGTTTCTTCATCAATAGTTATACAGAATGGTGTGCCGATTGCATCTTGACGACGATATCTTTTCCCAATACTACCTGATTCATCATAATTAGTCATAAATTCTTTAGATAGTTTTTTATATATTTCTTTAGCTTTTTCACTATGATATTTCTTTACTAGAGGTAGAACAGCTACTTTATATGGTGCTAAATAAGGGTGAATATGTAATACTTCTCTTTCTTCACCATTATCTAGTGTTTCTTTAGTATAAGCATCACATAGAACAGTTAAGAATAATCTTTCTACTCCTAGAGATGGTTCGATAACATATGGAATATACTTTTCATTAGTCTCTGGATCTAAGTAATTTTGACTTACACCGCTAAATTTTTCGTGTTGTTTTAAATCATAATCAGTTCGGCTAGCAATACCCCACAATTCTCCCCAACCAAATGGAAACTTATATTCAATATCCGTAGTAGCATTACTATAGAAACATAACTCTTCTTGAGAGTGATCTCTTAATCTTAGATTTTCTTCTTTAACTCCTAATGATAACAAGAAGTTTTTACATTGTTCTTTATAATACTTAAACCATTCTAATTCCGTACCTGGTTTACAGAAGAATTCTAATTCCATTTGTTCAAATTCTCTAACTCTAAAGATAAAGTTTCCGGGTGTGATTTCATTTCTAAAACTTTTACCTACTTGACCAATTCCAAAAGGTACTTTTAAACGCATACTTCGTTGAACATTTAAGAAGTCCACAAATATTCCTTGAGCAGTTTCTGGTCTTAAATATACGGTACTTTTATTATCTTCAGTAACACCTTGGAATGTTTTAAACATTAAATTAAACTTTCTAATTTCTGTATAATCTAATTTACCACATTTAGGGCAAACTATTTTGTGCTCGTTAATATAATTAATAAGTTCGCTATCACTCATGGCACCGGCTTCACTGCAACCATCATCTTCGACTAATTTATCAGCACGATATCTTGTCTTACAGTTCTTACAATCAATTAATGGGTCAGAAAATGTACCAATGTGTCCTGAAGCTTCCCATGTTTTAGGATTCATAAGTATGGCTGAATCTAGGCCAACATTATTAACATCTTCTTGAACAAATTTTTTCATCCAAGCATTTTTTAAGTTCTTTTTAAGTTCAACACCAACAGGTCCAAAATCCCAAGTATTAGCAAGTCCACCATATATTTCACTTCCTTGGAATATAAAACCATATTGTTTACAATAATTAACTATTTCATCCATTTTAATTTCTTTCATTCTATTCACCTTTCCTTTAAAACAATAAAAAGATTCTTTATGTTATAAGGACGAATTATCTCCGCGGTTCCACCTTATTTATTCATAAAAGAATCTCTTTATTTATATAGCTCCCAGTTTCCAAGCTGATCATCGCTTTTCAAAACTACTTAAATTATAGCATCATTTATACTTAATAGCAAGTGTTTATTTTTTATAATTACAAATTGGACATACTAATCCGTCTTTCTTCTCTACTAAGTTAGTATGACAGTTAGGACATAATTCAATAGATGGTTTATCCCAACTAGCAAAATCGCATTTAGGATAATTATTACAGCCATAGAATATTTTGCCTCTTTTGGTTTTCTTTTCCACTACTTTACCATTACATTTAGGACAATCCATAATTTCCACTACTTGGCGTTCTGGCTTATCATTTTTAATATATTTACATTCTGGATAATTAGAACATGCGACAAACTTACCATACTTACTTCTTTTAATAACTAGATTACTACCACAGTTAGGACACTTCTCTCCGGTTTCTTCAGGTTCAGTTTTCTTCATTTCTTTGAAAGCGTCTTCAACTTTAGGCTCAAACTCTTGGTAGAACCTATCTAATAATTTAACGCTTTCTAATTTGCCATCAGCTATCTTATCTAAGTCATCTTCCATTTCTTTAGTATAATCAACATTAATAATATCTTTAAAGAATTCTTGTAATTTATCAGTAGTTTCCATAGCAACTTCGGTAGGAACAAACTTTTTATCTTCTACTTTAACATAATCTCTTTCATTTAATGTTTCAATAATTTTAGCATATGTAGATGGTCTACCAATACCTAGAGTTTCCATTTCTTTAATTAATTTACTTTCTGTATATCTACTAGGTGGTTTAGTGGTATGTTCAGAATAATTTATTTCATTAGATATTACTTCTTTATGTAATAGATTATCTAAGTTAGGTAGTTCTTTATCACCAACGTCCTCATAGTTAGCATATACTTTTAAATAACCATCAAATACTAGTACTTGACCGGTTGTTTTAAAGATATAGTTATTATTATTTAAACTAACACTAGTAGCTTCTACCATAGCGTCTTTCATTAAGGAAGCAAGTGTTCTATAATAAATCATTTCATATAATTTATATTCATCTTTTGTTAAATATTCTTTAACACTACTTGGTGTTCTATTAATACTAGTAGGTCTTATTGCTTCATGGGCATCTTGAACATTATCCATACTCTTTGCTTTTTTAACATATCCAAGATAATTTTCACCATAATTACTACTAATATAAGCATAAGCACTTTTAACAAATTCATCAGATAATCTTACAGAGTCAGTTCTCATATAAGTAATCAAACCGACTGTTTCATCTTTTAGAGTAATACCTTCATATAATTTTTGAGCAATACTCATAGTCTTCTTAGAAGTAAAACCTAACTTAGTTGAGGCATCTTGTTGTAATGTAGAAGTAATAAATGGATACTTAGCCTTTCTGTTCTTCTTTTGTTTATCTATTTTATCAATAATAAATTTATCACTTAATTTACTTAAGATATCTTTAGCTTCTTCTTCACTTTTAATTTCTACTTTATTATCATTATAACTATCTAGTTTAGCATCAAAATTATCAAATGTAGCTTCTATTTCATAGTACTTTTCGGGATTAAAAGCCATTATTTCTCTTTCTCTATCAACGATTAATTTTAAAGCAACACTTTGTACTCTACCAGCAGATTTACCACCTGTTTTAGATTGCATTAACTTGCTTAATCTAAAACCAATTATTCTATCTAATATTCTTCTAGCTTCTTGTGACTTAACAAGATCCATATCTATTTTTCTAGCATGTTTAAAAGAATTTAATATAACATCTTTAGTTATTTCATTAAATACTATTCTTTCATAATTATTATCGTTTAACTTTAAAGTATCATATAAATGCCAACTTATAGCTTCTCCTTCCCTATCGGGGTCGGTTGCTAAATATACATAATCACTATCTTTTATATCTTTCTTTAAAGTATTAACTAATTTACTTTTACCTTTAATTATTTTATATTCAGGTTTAAAATCATGGTCAACATCTACTCCTAAACCAAACTTTCCACTAGTGGTTAAGTCTCTAATATGGCCAAGTGAAGATACAACCTTATAATCATTTCCTAAATACTTTTCAATAGTCTTACTCTTACTAGGAGATTCCACTATTACTAATTTTTTAGTCATATCATTATTCCTTTCCTGCTTAATTATATACTAAATACTATATCTATTGTCAAGTAAATTAACTATATTTTTATAAATTTAATCATATATTAATGTAGAGGTGTTATCTAATGAAAAATATTATTAATTATTTCTATAACTTAAATATTACTGAATTAACTAATAAAGATAATATCTATTCTTTTTATGATAATGATGAATTATATCACTTTTATATATATAATAATAATATTAAAAATCTTGATTTAACCAAAGATATTGATGATTCATTAAAGAAAGATACACTTATTCATGAGATAATAATTAATAAAGATAACTCAATAATTACCTATTATAATAATATTCCCTATATATTATGTAAAATAAATATTAATATTAATAAACCAATAACTTTAGGAGAGATAAATTATTTATCTAGTAAAGTAATAAGCACTAATAGTAAGATTACCTATCATAGTTGGCAAGATTTATGGAGTATTAAGATGGATTATTTAGAAAAGGTTATTAATGAAAATGGGAAGAAATATCCTATTATTGTAGATAGTTTTAATTACTTTGTAGGAATGGCCGAGAATGCTATTAGTTATTATAATAATTTATCTAATAAAGAAGTAGATAATAATTCATTGGTTATTAGTCATAGAATAATTAATATTAATGATACGGTGTATGCAATATATGATCCTGTAAATATTATTATTGACCATAAGGCAAGAGATATTGCTGAGTATATTAAATATTCATTTTTTAATGATAATAATAATATATTTAAGGAGTTGAATATTTATTTTAAGTATAATTATTATACGAAGGATGATGTGGTGATGCTACTAGCAAGAGTGTTATATCCTAGTTTTTATTTTAATATGTATGAAGATATTATGATTAATAGTAAGGAAGAAAAAATTATTACTAATATTACTAGTAAGTTAGATAAGTATGAGTTGTATTTGACTAGAGTGTTTAAGTATTTTAATAACTTTTATAATTTGCCTATTCCGGAATGGTTAAATAAATAATACTCTTCTGTTTTACATTTTGACTGCACTTTGTTTCGCATTTTAGTCACAAAAAAAGCGAGTATATCTAATACTCACTAACTTTTTAATAATCTTGTCTTTCCCTTATGAATGGTGGAATATCTAAGTCATTTACACCATCATTAGAGACGCCATCAGCTTTATCTTTATACATATCTTCTCTTTTAGCAGAGTTAAAATTATGATATAAAGGTTCGCTTTCGTTTTCAAAGCCTGTAGCAATAACAGTAACAATTACTTCATCATTTAAGTTTTCGTTAATAACAGCACCAAATATTGTATTAATATCAGTGTTAGCAGCTGTTCTGATAATTTCAGCAGCTTCTTCTACTTCAAATAATGTAAGTGATGTACCACCGGTAACGTTGATAATAGCATCTGTAGCACCATTTATAGAAGTTTCTAGTAATGGTGAAGATACAGCTTGTTTAGCAGCCTCAACTGCTCTATTTTCTCCTGATCCAACACCAATACCAATTAAGGCATTACCTCTATCCTTCATAACGGCTTTAACATCAGCAAAGTCTAGGTTTACTAATCCGGCTACAGCAATTAAATCTGAGATAGATTGAACACCACGATGTAGAACGTTATCAACTTCACGGAAGGCCTCTAACATAGGTGTTGATTTATCAATCAATTCTCTTAAACGATCATTCGGAATAACGATTAAAGTATCAACATGTTTTTTTAATTCATCTAGGCCGGCAACAGCTTGATCCATTCTCTTTTTACCTTCAAAACTAAATGGTTTAGTAACAATACCAACAGTTAAAGCACCAAGTTCTTGAGCTATTTCAGCAATTACAGGAGATGCTCCTGTTCCTGTTCCACCACCCATACCACAAGTTACGAAAACCATGTCCGCACCTTTTAGTACTTCTTCGATTTCACTTTTACTTTCTAGAGCAGCTTCTCTACCTATTTCAGGATTAGCTCCTGCTCCTAAACCATCAGTTAATTCATTACCAATTTGCAACTTTATTGGAGCAAGTGAATTATTTAAAACTTGTAAATCTGTATTAGCAACAATAAAGTCTACACCTTTTAAACCAGAATCAATCATTCTATTTACGGCATTACAGCCACCGCCACCTACTCCTATTACTTTTATTTTTGCTAATTGATCCATTTCTAAGCCAAACATATTATTCATTATTCTTCCTCCTTATTTTTAATAAAGTTCTTAAACATTTTTCCTATTACATCGATATTTTCTTTTTTTAATTTACTATCAGGTTTGACAAGCAATTCTTCGTCAGTTTCACTAATCATTGAATATTCTTTACCTCGAACATCCATTTTATCAATAAAATATTTTATCATACCAAGGGCTGTTGTATATTTATTATCTCTAACTCCTATGGTATCTACCTTATATACCAAAGCACCTTTACCAAATACTTCCGTAATTAAATTCTTGAAAGATTTAATTTCCGTAAGCCCTCCTGTAATAATTATATAATCAATTTCTTGTTTTGTTAAGAGTAAAATCTGTTTTTTTGCAAAATTTAGTATTTCTACTAATCTACTCATAACTACTTCAGTTACTTCTAATTGGTTTAATTTAATAGTCTCACCAATCGTATTTTTTATTTCAAAAGTATCGTTTAATACGTTAAATCTTTTATGGGATGAAGCAAATCTTTCTTTAAGCATTCTTCCATCAAAGATATTAATACCAAAGACATAGGCTAAATCTTTATCAACATTTAATCCTCCTAAGTTAATTACTCCAACGTTCATTAACTTACCATGATTGAATACACTAACATTAGTTGTTTCATGTCCTAAGTTGATAATAGCACCTACTTTGTTATCTGTAAACTTACTTCTTATTTCGTAATAATCTCCTAAAGAAGGTAATGTAATATCTACTACTTCTAAATTAGATTTTTCTATTACTTCAATTACTGAATATATATTCTTTTTAGGAACCGATATCATTATGGCTTTTAGTTCTACTTCAGTAGCCTTTTTATTTATAACATGGATACCACTACTAGTACCATCTATTACAAAGTCAATGGGTATAGCTGTTACAAGTTCATAATCGTTATCTAGTTTATTGTAGACTGATGTCTTAATTAACTTACTAATAATATCTGAAGTAATTACTCCATCTACTTTCATACTAGCAGATACTAATTTAAATCTAGCATCTTCTTCACTAACATTAACAATTACTTTTTTGATATCAAAGCCTAAATCTTTATTAATTTCTTTAATACCATCTTTAATAGCATTACTAGCTAAATTACTATCAATTACTAGGCCTTTTCTAATACCTTTAGATTTAATTTCATAAGAAGATAATACTTTTACTTGATTATTAAGATTTTCTCCTACGATAAATTTAATGGTATCAGAGCCTATATCAATACTTGTATATACCTTTCTCACAACATCGACTCTCCTAAAATATAACCTAATTATACAATAAAATACTTATAAATGCAATAATATAACATAAAGTTCAATAAATTTTAAGATTAATCAAGTCTTGTTTTCTAAGGCTCTTTTTATTATTTTAACATATCATCTAAAAAAATAGCAAAACTTTATTTGCTATTTTCATATATAACTTTTTAATATTATCTATTATTAGAATAAAATCATTCCTAATGTTAAGATAAATATTGAAACAAGTGCTAAATATAGAATTAATTTAAATGCCCATTTAAACCATGTAGAATATTCGACACGCGCTACGGCTAAGCCACCCATAATTGCTCCACATGTAGGGGTAATTAAGTTAACTAGTCCATTAGCTGCTACTAAAATCATGATATTAGTTTCTACAGAGAATCCTAATTGGGCAGTAAGTGGTCCCATAATTGGAGTAGATAGGCTTGCAATACCAGAAGATGAAGGAACTAATACTGATAATACTATATGTAATAAATAATTACATGGTGCGTATAAGATAGCAGGCATTCCTTTTAAGAATTCAGCAGCATTATAAATGATATAATTATCAAAATGTGTTATTCCCATTAATACACTTACTCCACGAGCTACAGCAATAATTAACATAACACCAACCATATCATCAGCGCCATCTATAAAAGTATCAACAGTTTCTTTTTCACTAAATCCATTAATGATGCATAATAGAATAGTTATAATTAAGAACCATAGTCCTCCTTCATTAAACCACCAGCTACCTAATGGTGCACCAGTTATATAACCTGTTATATTAGTAAATACGTTAACGCCAAGATCTTCCCAAGGAATAAATCCTAAAATCATTATTACGAAAGATAATCCAAATATCCATAATGTAACTTTTTGTTTAGAAGTTAATTTGATATCTTCTTCAATCTCTTCCTCACCAAAACGTTTTTCCATGTTCTTTTGTTCTTGAAGTGATAAGAATGTAGAACCTTTATCTTTTTTTACTTTCTTAGCATACTTCATTACATAAAGTACCGCAATGATGTATGAAGCAATCCATAGGGCCATACCAAGGGCAATAACTACTCCTTGATTGATAGCTATTCCTTCAGGTAGAGCGTCGATAGCTGCTCCGACAGCGAATGGGTTGATTGTTGAACCAAGTACACCAACCCCGGCTCCAAGAAGTATTGTTGCAGAGGCTACTATTGTATCCATACCAGCTGCCACCATTGTAGCAGATAATAATGCATAGAACCCAACAGTTTCTTCTAGCATACCGTAAGTAGTACCACCAATACTAAAGATAAACATAAGTATTGGAATTAGTATTAATTCTTTTCCTTTTAATTTATTAATTAATACTTTAATACCAGTTTCTAGAGCTCCTGTTTTAGTAACTACTGCTAAATAAGCTCCTAAAATCATGATAAATACGCAAACATCCATTGCGTCCTGAAAACCAAGAATTGGACTCATTAATACATCTGATAACTTAGCTCCTACTACTCCACTACCATTTACTATCTCACCATCAACAAATTGAGCTTGAGGTAATAAATGAGAGGCAATAGCAAGAATAAAGATCATAATAAATATTATAGAGAATGCCGATAACATTGTTTTCTTGTTTTTCTTTTTTGTCTCTTTTGACATTTCTTGTTTTTCCTCCTTATTATATATAATTCTTGTACCTGTCTTACCATTTAAAGCAGCAAGGCCTTCACTTAAAGAGGCAACTATGGCAACTCCTTTTGGATTATTTTCAACAAATTTTGTACATGCTTGAACTTTTGGTAGCATGCTTCCTTCAGCAAACTCTCCTGCTTTAATATATTTATTGGCCATATCAATGTCTATTAAATTTAATTTTTTCTCCGATGGAGTATTATATTTAATAGATATCTTTGATACAGATGTCAAGATAAGTAGTACATCAGCTTTAATACTAGTAGCAAGAGAAGCCGCTGCAAAATCTTTATCAATAACAGCATCTACTCCTTTGTAGCTGTCATTTTCTTTGATAACAGGGATTCCTCCACCACCACATGTAATTACGACATTACCATCATGTATTAATTCTTCTACTACTTCTTGTTCCAAGATCCTAACGGGTTTAGGAGAAGGTACAACTCTCCGATAACCACGTCCGGCATCTTCGACAAATATATAGCCTTTTTCCTTCTTGATTTCTTCGGCCTGCTTTTGACTATAAAACATTCCGACAGGTTTAGTTGGATTTTCAAAAGCTTTGTCTTGGCTATCTACTTCAACCTGGGTAATGATTGTCGCACATTCTTTGGATATTCCTTCTTGTTTAAGTTCTTCACTTATTGCTTGTTGAAGATGATATCCAATGTACCCCTGACTCATGGCACCACATTCCGCGAAAGGCATAAGTGGTGTTCCGATTTTATTTTGGTAGGCATTATCGAAAGCTAAATTTATCATGCCAACTTGTGGACCATTACCGTGAACGATAACGACTTCATGACCATCTTTAACTATCTTAACTATTTGATGGGCTGTTTTTTTAACTAATTGTAATTGCTCCTCGGGCGTTTTACCTAAGGCATTACCACCTAAAGCAATGACTATTCTCAATGTATATCCCTACTTTCCACCAAGTGTTGCATATATAACAGCCTTTATAGTATGCATTCTATTTTCTGCTTCGTCAAATACCTTTGATTTTTTACTTTCAAATACTTCATTAGTAACTTCCATTTCGTTAATTCCATACTTTTCAGCAATATCTTTACCGATAGTCGTGTTAGTATCATGGAAAGATGGTAGGCAATGCAAGAATATTGCCTTTGGATCAGCGTTATTCATAACATCCATTGTAACTTGATATGGTTTAAGAAGTTTAATTCTTTCTTCCCATTTAGCAGGGTCTTCACCCATAGATACCCAAACATCAGTATAAATTACATGAGCTCCTTTAGTGCCTTCCATAATATCTTCAGTCATTTTTATTACAGAACCACTTTTCTTAGCAATTTCTAAACAAGTATTACGAAGTTCTTCACTTGGCCATAATGTTTGAGGAGCACAACAAGTAAAGTTAATTCCTAGTTTAGTACATACGACCATTAGAGAATTAGCAACATTGTTTCTAGCGTCTCCGCAAAATACTAATGTTTTACCTTTCATGCTTCCTAAACATTCTTCAGCAGTCATAATATCCGCAAGCATTTGAGTAGGATGAAACTCCGTAGTAAGACCATTCCATACAGGAACACTACTATATTTAGCAAGGCCCTCTACTATTGATTGGTCAAAGCCACGATACTCAATACCATCATACATTCTACAAAGTACTCTAGCAGTATCGGCAATACTTTCTTTCTTACCCATTTGACTTCCGGTAGGGCCTAGATAAGTAACTCCCATGCCTAAGTCATGTCCAGCTACTTCAAAAGCACATCTTGTTCTAGTACTATCCTTTTCAAATAATATAGCAATATTTTTGCCTTCAAAGAATTTATGCTTTTTACCTTTATGTTTCATAACTTTAAACTTCTTGGCTAGATCAAGTAAATATCTAATTTCTTCTTCACTATAATCAAGTAGTTTAAGAAAGTCTCTTCCTTTTAAATTCATTAGTTATCGCTCCTTACAAGTGGCATACTCATACATCTAGGACCACCTCTACCACGAGAAAGTTCAGATCCATGCATTTCTAATACTTTAATACCATATCTTCTAAGAACAGCATTAGTAATATTATTTCTATCATATACTATTACAACTCCTGGTGCTATACATAATGTATTAGAGCCATCATTCCATTGTTCTCTTTCAGATATAATTTTATCGCCACCACCGCATGGAATAAGGGTAATATCTTTATTTAAATATTTTTCAAGGATATTCTCTAGGCTATCATTAATTTCTTCAACTTTAACGCCATGTGCTACATCTTCTTTTATTTCAAATACTTGTAGTGTATCCATAATACCAGGATGGTATGTGAACTTATCATAATCTATTTGTGTAAATACTGTATCTAGGTGCATGAATGCTCTAGAGTTAGGTATATTGAAGGCAAGAATTGTATCTATTTTACAATCAGGATTTTTAAACATATTTAAGGCAATTTGTTCGATAGATTCTGGTTGTGTTCTTTGACTGACACCGATTGCTAAAGTATGTTCATTAAGTACTAAAATATCTCCACCTTCAATATGGTATGGATTATATCTATCATAATACTTAATAGTATCTTTATAATCAGGGTGATAATTAAAGATATATTCAGCATAAATAGTCTCTCTATTTCTAGTTACAGAGTACATTTTATTTAAGCTAATGCCATTTTCAATAGATGCAAATGGGTCTCTGGTAAACACTAAGTTAGGCATTGGGTCTGCTAAGAATTTAGAGTCTTCAGTTACTTTATCTACTAAAGAGTGTTCAGTATCTCTTTCCATAGCGGCTAATTCATTAACATTAATACCTTCCATAGTTTTAAGTACTAGTTCTTTATTGTCATGGAATTCCATTAGGAATGTAATAACCGCATCTTTATATTTAGGTGTTTTTATTCCGGCTTCGTAGACAAATTGTCTAACAAATTTTTCTCTTAGATCAGGATTTTGATCAAGTACCTCAGTCATTAAATCTTCTAGATATACTACTTCTACTCCATTTTCTCTAAGTATTCTGGCAAACTCGTCATGTTCTTCTTTAGCGATTTTCAAATAAGGAATATCATCAAATAATAGTCTCCCTAATGAATCTGGTGTTAAGTTTAGTAACTCATTTCCAGGTCGATGTAATAATACTTTTTTAAGTGGCATTATTTCACTTTTTACATTTATCATTTTTTCTCTCCTCTTCTACTTTATATTTGATAAAAATAATTTAACTGTCTCATTATCTGATTTCATCATCTCATCATAAGTACCGGTTAAAATTATTTTACCCTCATCCATAAAGGCAATTTTTGTAGCAACTTTTTTAACAAAACTAACTTCGTGAGTTACTACAATCATTGTCATTCCTTCATCAGCAAGTTCAATCATTAAGTCTTGGACTTCTTTGACCATTTCTGGATCGAGTGCTGATGTTGGTTCATCAAATAATATCATTTCAGGCTTCATCATTAAAGTTCGAACGATAGCTACTCTTTGTTTTTGTCCTCCTGATAAACTACTTGGATATACTAGAGCTTTGTCGGATAAGTCTATCCTTTTAAGATATTCCATAGCTTTCTTTTGAGCCTCTTTCTCTCTATATATACCTAACTTTATCGGAGTTAATATAATGTTATCCATAACTGTTAAATTATTAAATAAATTAAAGTTTTGAAATACCATCCCTATCTTTTGTCTATATAAAAATATATTATTATCATTTAGTTCATGATTATCTAAATATATCTTACCACTATCAGGCTTTGCTAAGTAATTAATGCATCTAAGAAAGGTACTCTTTCCGGAACCTGATGGCCCGATAATAACAACTCTATCCCCTTTATTAACTTCTAAACTTATATTCTTAAGTACTTTAAGTTTACCAAAACTTTTACTAATATTCTCTACTTTAAGCATTATTAACCTTCCTTTCAAATATCTTTAATAATTTAGTTAGTATGCCTGTAATAGATAAATATATTAAAGCTGTTATTATTAAAGGGAAGAAATAATTATATGTCCCGGATGCAATAATGTCTGAGGCTTTAGTAAGTTCCGTAATACCAATATATCCTGCTACTGATGTTTCTTTAATAAGAGTAATAAACTCATTCCCTAAAGCTGGTAATATATTCTTAATGGCTTGGGGTAATATAACATATTTCATTGTTTGGTTATAATTAAGTCCTAAACTAAAGCCGGCTTCCATTTGACCAATATCTACTGAATTAATTCCAGCGCGCATAATTTCTGATACATAGGCACCAGAATTAATACCAAAAGATAATATTCCTACTAAAACTAAATCGATATTAACACTCTTAAATATTACATAATAAATAATCATTAATTGGACTAAAGCTGGTGTTCCCCTGATGACGGTTACATACAAATTGGCTATATAATTAGCAATTTTACCTTTACCTGTTTTATCATACTTATCACGAATAAAAGCTACTAATAGACCAATAGCCATGCCTAGTATTATAGCTCCTATGGCAATAAGAATAGTATTTTTAAGACCTTCTAGTATATACATATATCTTTTATCGTATATTACACTCTTATAAAAATCATTAATTATCTTTTCCATATATCCCCCTACTACTTAGAATGGTTAATAATATATTCTTCTATCTTTCCTTCACTTTGTAATTTTTCTAGTACTGTATTAATGCTATTAAGAAGATCAGTGTTTCCTTTTTTAACAGCAATTCCATAACTATCACTAAATAAGTATCCGGGTAATAATTTTAATCCATCGTTTACTTTTACTATTTCTTGAGCAGGTAGATTATCCATAATAATTAAATCTACTTTGCTGGCTTTAAGATCTTCTACCATTGTTAGATATTTCTTTTGTCTAACTATTTTGGAATTTTTATAATTCTTTGTAGCATAGCTATCCGCAACATTACCAAGTTGAACAGCAATCTTTTTGCCATCTATTTCATTCATTGTGATATTACTATCTTTTCTTACTATAACTACTTGATTAGATGTTATATATTCTATAGAAAAGTCTACTTCTTGCAGTCTTTCAGGAGTGATACTCATTCCAGCGGCGGCGAAATCCGCTTTACCACTATTAAGTTCGTTAATAATTGAATCAAAGGCAATATCTTTAACTACTAATTCTTTACCTATATAATTAGCTATTTCATTTGCTATATCAATATCTACTCCAACAATCTTGCCATTTTCATAATATTCATAAGGGGCAAAACCAGCTTCCGTTACTAAAATTAATTGATTCTCATTTCTAGAACATCCTGTTAAAAATACTAACCCCAATATTATTCCTATTAACCATTTTCTCATCAATACTCCTCCTCCAATATATCTAGTGTCCTCTACTATAATTGATTATACCAAATAATATTTTCTTTGTCTATAAATGGGCCACTTTTTGTAGAATAAAAAGAGCTTACCCTCTAAATGGAAGGATTGCTCTTTAGTTAATTAATTTTTTTACTATAAATACTAATAGGCCCTAGTTTGACAGTTTTTAATTTAAAACAAATGTGAATCATTGAAAAACTTCATTTTTTTATCATTTTATGTTTGC
>CAKPNA010000010.1 GCA_934168275.1 uncultured Bacilli bacterium | reverse complement strand
ATTAATTAATATTTAACAATAGAATTTACAAATTTTTCAAATTATTTTTTTGAAGAACTTTCCTATTTAATAAAAAATACAACTACTTATCATAGTTGTATTTTCTTATATTAACTTTATTAAACTTTCCGGATTAGCATCATTATATATAATATCTTCTAGATAATTAATTAAATCCATTGAAATATCATTTTGATTAAGTAAATTCTTCATAGATTTTAGAGTATATAACCCTTCAATAGTAGTATTTTCTATATAATTATCTAATTCTTTTTTACTTACTTTTTCGCCAATCATCTTACCTAAAGTAAAGTTTCTACTCTTAGAAGAACTACAAGTAAGTAAAATATCACCAATTCCGGCATAAGTAAACACTGTATCTTTCTTACCACCTAAACTATATATCATCTTACTAATATCATTAATACATTTTGTCATAAAAGTATACTTTGTTGATTCAACAGCCTTAAGCCCCTCCAAAATACCCATAGCAATTGCTAAAATATTTTTAATAGCCCCACATATCTCTACACCAATAACATCATCACTAACTTCACAAGTAATAAAACTAGTCGTTAAAGCTTCCTTAATTATCTTAGTAGTATCTTCGTTCTTAGAAGCCACAGTTAATCCCATTGGATACTCATTTGCCATATCAATAGCAAATGTTCCACCGGAGATAACACCAATCTTATCAGTATGAATATACTTTTGAATAGTTCTATAAGCAAACTCGCATTCCTCGTCAATAATTCCTTTAGAAGCAATGCATATATGTTGATTATCTGTAATATAGTTAGCAACTTCTTTAATAGTATTGCCAATATATTTAACCGGAATAACTATAACAATAATATTAGCATCCTTAATAACTTCTTTTAAATCAGTACTAATCTTTATTCTATCATCTACTTTCACTCCTTTTAGTACTTTATCATTAGTACGATATTTAATTAATTCTTCATATTCATTAGGTACTGTCCACATTGCCATATCATTAGTATTCTTAATAAAAACATGCGATAAAGCAATTCCAAAAGCCCCACTACCAATAATAGCTATTTTCATTTAATCACCTCAAATTTAGTATTTAATTTATAATCGAAATAGTTAACCGGTAATTCATATACCTTAGTAACTCTTTTCTTTGGCCATATAATTTTATTCTTATTTACATCATTATAGATATATAAAATAGTATTATCTTTATCACACATTATAATATCAATATTCTTCTTCATAAAAAAAGTATGTACTGAATTACACTTATCAAATAGTAGAGCTTTATCTATCTTATCTTCTAACATAAAACCTTTAAATCTTGTATAAAAAGACTTACATTCTACTAAATTAATATCTTTATTATCATATCTTAGCTTCATCATATCACCATTTAAATTATACTAAAATATATCTATATAATCAATAATATCTTTCTCATATCAAAAGTTAATGACAAGAGTAATAAGGTATGCTATAATTAAATTGTTATAAACATACAAATATACTTATATATTACAGTATTATATAAATAGGAGGAGAACTTATGAGTGTAGTAAATGTAAATACTGAAACATTAAAAGCCGGGAGTGCTGATGTTAAAAAAAGTTATAATGATAATAAAGGATATTATGAAGCCGTAAACAGTAAGTCTATTGCTAATTGTAAGGCATTTGATAGTTTTAAAAATGCTTTAAAGAGTGCTTTTAATAATTATGAAAATCATTCTAATAAAATGAGTGAGAGGTTATCAGAATGTGCTGATGTACTTGAAGAAACCGATGATTCAATTGGCGATATCATTGCTAAAATGTTAGAAGAACGTGCTAATCAAGCCGCAGCAGCACAGGCTGCAAGAGCAGCAGTAAGCGACGAATATGTAAATCCTTATGATCCTGACAATTTACCAAGTGAAACATTGTATGATATGCCAGGCGTATTAAAATTTACTCAAAATGGCAAAAGAGTATACGAAACGTTTTGTAACACTTGTCTAAAACACAGTCTTGATTTAAAATTTCTAATTTTAAAAATGGGTTATGATGCCGGATTTTGGTATAGAGAAGATGGTGTTCAAATGTGGGGCGAAGACGTAATGTATGGTGGCGATATTCCAGAATGGGGTCCAGGTGGTATTGAAGATGAAAGCAAAAACCCTTCTAATTCTACTAGAAGACGTGGTGATAAATTCTACGGTACAAGTGGTCCGGGACGAATAGTAGGCTATGGTGGTACAAGCGTTCAAGCTCATTTAGGACAATTTCACCCTGATGGCACCGCTTATGATGAAACATACGACACATATACGGCATGGAAAATTGATAGTTGGGCCGGAAATTATGACAAAGCAGAATATGAAAAGTATACTAGACTATACTATAGTAAAGATGAAGCTCATGCGACAAGAAATGTCATTAATAATCCACCAGCCGATCCATCACAAAGATATTATCAAACAAATCAAAGTTGGGTTAAATTATTTGATGATTACACCTTAACTAGAGAATATATTCCTGATGGTGTTGTTAATTGGAATACTGATGAATGGAGAACATTCGATTGGGTATCTTACTTCCAACAAAATAATCCTGATCGAGTATCAGCATAACTTATAAAGTAATTACACTTTATAGGTTTTTTCTATATTAATAAAATAATTATAGAAATATCATCAAATATATGCTATACTTACACTAGAGGTGTTAAGTAAATGAAAAGAGCCAAGAAAAAAAGAAAGTTAAATGGACTAGGAATGCTTTTATTAGTGTGTCTAATCTTATTGGTAGTATTTCTTATCTATCGAAGATTAAATGTTAAAGGAAAGCCATTGTTCCCTATATATACTGATATGTATATTGCATCTACCACTAATGCTGTAAGTATTTATGACTATGACGATGAAACTAAAGTGTTAACTAAATTAGATGAAGAATTAACAAGAGGTACTAAAGTATCTAGTGATAAAACTAATATAACTTATGAAGAAGTAGAGTATACTAAAGTTAAATTAGAAAATGGCTTCTATTATGTTGAAGCAACTAATTTAAAAGGTAATAAAAAGGATGTTGTTTTAGAAGATACTAAATATGTAAGAACATCGGCTACTATATATAAAAATGAAAAAGACTCTAAAATAGAATCTTTAGTTAAAAAAGGCAATAGTTTAAAAGTATTAGATTATGACTATTTAAAAGATGATGGTAGTGTTAATATGTATAAAATAGATTACGATGGCACTACTGGATGGGTATATGGTAAATACTTAGTAGATACTGAAGAATTAGCCCAAGAAAATTATAATGAAAATTCTATTTATGATATTCATAAAGATCGAAAATATTCTAGAGAATTATATGGTGGAAAAGCCTCAACACTAGATTATTATCCTTATGAAAAACCAATATTTGAAGATAATCCCTTAATGAAAAACGCTAAAGCCATGTACTTAAATGCTGCTACTATTGGTGGTATTGATTCTTACTTAAAAATAGCTAAAAATAATGGGGTAAATACTATTGTTGTAGATATTAAAGATGGCGCCTTAGCCTATACTTCGGAAGTAGCTAAAGAATATTCTCCAACTGCCTATGCCACTGCGATTAATGATAATGATGATTACAAGAAAGCTATTGATAAAATAAAAGCAGCCGGTATATATGTTGTAGGAAGAATAGTAGTATTTAATGATGTTCACTATGGCAAAGACCATAAAGATGAGTGTATTTCAGGTTCTACTTGGCCATCAGCATATAGTCGTGGAGCATGGGAATATAATGTTGAATTAGCTAAAGAAGCCGTTAAATTAATGGGCTTTAACGAAATTCAATTTGACTATGTAAGATTCCCTGAAACAGCTTACCGTATGTCTGTTAATAATGCTGATTTTAAAAATACTTATAACGAAGAAAAAGCCGAAGCAATTCAAAACTTTTTATTATATGCTACCGATCAAATTCATAAAGAAAATGTTTATTTATCAGTAGATGTCTTTGGCGAATGTTCTAGTACTTATGTTACTGCTTACGGTCAATATTGGCCTGCTATCTCAAATGTTGTTGATGTCATTAGTTCAATGCCATATACTGATCACTTTGGAAGAAATATAGATACATGGACTAATGCTTATAAAACAGTTAATAATTGGGCTAAAGGTGCTGCTGAAAGACAAACTGAAATTCCAACACCAGCCATTGCTAGAACATGGATTACTGCTTATGATACACCATATTGGAATCCAACCGTAATCTATGGCCAACAAAAAATTGAGGACCAAGTAAATGCCTTATATGATGCCGGTTTAACCGGAGGCTTTATTACATGGAATGGTAAATCTAGTCTAAGTAAATATGGACAAATAAAAGGAGCATTTAATAAAGATTATGGACAAACTAATTGAAGTAGAAACTAATAAATATAAATTAATAAAAGACTATAAAGAAGCCTTTAACCTAGAAGAATTTACTCAAAGATATACTGATTACTTTAAAGACTATGATTATATTGTCGGTGATATAGCTTATTCTAAATTAAGACTAAAAGGTTTCTACAACAAAGATAATAAAAAAGTAAATAAAATAAATAATTATCAAAATGTAAATAAATATCTTATTGAGAATTGTGCTAACGATTGTAAATACTTTATACTAGAGAAAGTGAAATAGTTATTGACTAAATAACTGTTTTTCTTTATACTTACTAAGTGAGGAAGTGCTTATAATGGATAAAATAATATTAATTAAATATGGCGAATTAACTACTAAAAAAGCCAATAGAAATCTATTTATAAATATCTTATGTGATAATGTTAAAGCAGCTTTAAAAAATTATCATGTTAATATAATTAAAAATAGAGTAAGAATGTTTATCGAAACAGACGATAATATTAATGAAATAGTAGATATATTAAAAGATATCTTTGGCATTCATAGTATAGTAGTAGCCTATAAAGTAGATACTAATACTGATATTATTAAAGAAAAAGTACTAGAAGTAGTTAAAGAAATAGACTTTAATACTTTTAAAGTAGATACTAGAAGAACTGATAAAAACTTTAATATACCTAGTATGGAGTTTAATAATATTATTGGGGGATTAATTTTAAAAAATATTCCAAATAAGAAAGTTGATGTTCATAATCCTGATTATACCCTAAAAATAGAGATAAGACATGATTACACATATATATATTCTAAAGAAATAAACGGCGCCGGAGGATATCCTGTCAGTGTTGCTGGTAAAGGTTTATTAATGCTATCTGGAGGAATAGATTCTCCTGTTGCGGGCTATATGGCTATGAAAAGGGGAGTTAAATTAGAATGCATTTACTTTGAGTCTCCACCACACACTAGTATTCAAGCTAAAAATAAAGTAAAAACTCTAGTTAATAAATTAAATAGATATCAACCATCTATTAAACTACACGTAATTAATTTTACTAATATTCAAGAAGCAATATATAAAAATATTGATCCTACTTATATGATAACCATAATGCGAAGAATGATGTATCGTATAAGTGAAAGAATAATGTATCAAAATAATTGCCATATCCTAATAAATGGTGAATCAATTGGTCAAGTAGCTAGCCAAACATTAACTAGTATGCAAGTAATTAATAATGTTAGTAATGTTCCTGTCATTAGACCGGTAAGCTGTTTAGATAAATTAGAGATTATAGAAATAGCTAAAAAAATCGATACTTACGAAACATCTATCTTACCATATGAAGATTGCTGTACTATTTTTTTACCAAAACATCCAGTAATTAATCCGGAATTAAGTAAAGCAATCGAATATGAAAATAGTTTTGACTATGAAGTATTAATTCAAGAAGCCGTAAAAAACCATGAAATAATAACTATTAGTAATGATTTAGATAACTATGATTTTTAAAAAAATTAATTGCCACTAATTACCAATAAAAAAATGGTATTAAAATAGTAAAATTTCACAACCTATGAGTGTAGGAGGTGAAACGATGAATAGTTCAAGTAATAACAATAAAATGTTAGTTCCAGGAGCTAAAAAAGCTATCGAAAGAATGAAATATGAAATAGCAAACGAATTTGGTGTTAATTTAGGACCAGATGCTACTTCTAGAGCTAATGGATCAGTTGGTGGAGAAATTACTAAGAGATTAGTTCAATTAGGTCAAAACCAAATCAGTGGTTCTTACACTCAAAATAAATAAATAAAAAAATAGAAATAGACGCTTAAATGTCTATTTCTTTTTTCTTATCTATCTTTAATATTTTTCTTTTCTGAAGCGGTATATTTATTGGTAAATAATCTTTATATTGATAGCTACATTTTTGCATAGTAATTAATACATTATGATAATTCTTTAATTGCTCTAATGTAGCAGTTTGTAGGAATTCTTCAAAAGTAATGGGCCTTACTTGCTTATTTTTAATTATTTCATGGGTTAAATTATCAGTTATTTGTTTTTCAACCATTAATTCATTGCAGATTTTAGCTTTTTTCTTTTGCTCTAGTGGCTCATATTTTCTTATTGTTTTATTAATTCTTATAGCATTATATCTTTGCAACATTATACAATATATGTTTAATACTATAAGTGCTATATTAAAAGTGCTTAATAACACAACTGCAAGATTATTCGTCGCCAAAGAAAAAATATTTTTAACACTTACCGAACAGAAATATAAAGAAAAGATATGAACACCTGCGTTAAACCATATATATTTTTTAAAGTTTCTTAAACTTTGCAAGTCTTTTCTTTGACCTATATTATAATTATTATGAGTGTTATATAAATAATCATATCTATCTCTTTTATTCATTTTAGAAGTGATTGGTAAGAGTGCTATGTCACGTAATTTGAAAATAAACTTTTTAAAAAGATTTACCCCTAGTGCTTCATATATTTTCATTTCTATATTATTAAATTTATCTTTCATAAAAAATTATCCTCCATTAATTTGCAAAAAAAGAAGACTGACCCCCACGGAACAGTCTTCCAAAAAGAATAAAAAGGGGTTGGCTAGTGTGATACTAGCACCAATTCGTCTAAAATTTGAATTGGTGATATATATATTAAGTTATAATGGCCATTTTGTCAAGTATAAATTTAAAAAAATTAGTTTTTTCGGATACTTTGTTGAAGAAACCAAGTTTTTATGATAAAATTAAGTAGAAAGAGTGATACAAAATGAGTAAAAACAATAGTTATGATGAAAATTCGATCAAAATATTAGAGGGCTTAGAAGCCGTTAGAAAAAGACCAGGTATGTATATTGGTTCAACTGATAGACGTGGCCTTCACCATTTAATTTGGGAGATAGTAGATAATTCTATTGATGAAGCTTTAAATGGTTATGGAGATTATTTAAAGATAGTTATGCATGATGATGGTAGTATTAGTGTCACTGATAGGGGACGTGGTATTCCAACCGGCATGCACTCATCAGGGAAAAGTACTCCGGAGGTAATATATACTGTCTTACATGCCGGTGGTAAATTTGAAAATTCCGGTTATAAAGTATCCGGGGGACTTCACGGTGTAGGAGCATCCGTTGTAAATGCTTTAAGTAGTTATATGGAAGTAACCACTAGAAGAGATCATGAAGAATACTATATTAAGTTTTCTGATGGTGGTAAAGTAGAAGTGCCTCTTAAGAAAATTGGACCAACTACCAAGACCGGTACAACAGTAAGATTTATGCCCGATAGTTCAATATTTCCTAATACCACATTTAGTTTCTCAACAATCTGCGAAAGAATGCAAGAATGTGCTTTCTTAATTAATGGTTTAACTATCGAAATAGAAAATGATATTGAAGGACGTACCGAAAAATATTGTTATGAAAATGGCTTAGATGCTTTTTGTAAATATTTAAATGAATCTAAAGTACCACTTCATAATGTTCTATGCTTTAACGGTATGAAAGATAAAATAAATGTCTCAGTAGCTATGCAATATACTGATAGTTATTCAGAAAATATTATTTCGTTTGTAAATAACGTTAAAACATCCGATGGTGGTTCTCATGAAGTAGGCTTTAAAACTGCCATAACTAAAGTATTAAATGATTATGCTAAAGAAAATAACTTCTTCAAAGGAAAAACAAAATCATTTGAAGGTAGTGATGTTAGAGAAGGCTTAACAGCCATTATTAGTGTGCAAATACCTGAAGAAATCTTACAATTTGAAGGACAAACCAAATCTAAATTAGGAACACCATCTGCAAGACCCATCGTTGAAGCTATCGTTTCAGAAAAATTAAAGTTCTTCTTACAAGAAAATAAACAAGTAGCGACACAAATTGTTTCTAAAGCCTTAAAAGGTAAAGAAGCAAGGGAAGCTGCTCGTAAGGCTAGAGAAGAAGCTAGAAAAGGTAAAGACGGTAAAAAGATTGAAAAAATCTTAAGTGGTAAACTAACACCTGCTCAATCAAAAGATAAACACTTACGTGAATTATTTATCGTTGAAGGTGATAGTGCCGGTGGTTCAGCTAAACAAGGCCGTGACCGTAAAACCCAAGCCATTTTACCATTACGTGGTAAAGTAATTAATACTGAAAAATCACGTTTAGATGAATTATTAAAAAATGAAGAAATAAATACTTTAATTCATACTGTCGGAGCGGGCCTAGGTAATGACTTTGATATTAAAGAATGTAATTATGGCAAAGTAATTATTATGACCGATGCCGATGATGATGGAGCTCACATTCAATGCTTATTATTAACATTCTTCTATCGTTATATGAAACCATTAATTGAAGACGGAAGACTATATATAGCTATGCCACCATTATATAAAATAACAATGGGTAATAAGGAAAGTTATGCTTGGTCTAACGAAGAATTAAAGAATATTACTAATGGCAAAAGTAATTATAAAGTCCAAAGATATAAAGGGCTAGGAGAAATGAATGCTGATCAACTATGTGATACAACAATGGATCCACGAACAAGAAGTTTAATAAAAATTAACATCACTGATGCTGCCCTTGCTGAAAAAAGAGTTAGTGTCCTAATGGGTGATGCTGTCGAACCTCGAAAAGAATGGATCGAGGAGAATGTCGAATTTTCTCTAGAAGATAATTATCAAATAGTCTAAAATATGACATATTTATAGTCATATTTTTTTTATACTATCTATGGTGAGAATATGACAGTATATCTAGATCTAACTATTTTAATAAACTTTATCTTTGACTTTATATTATTAACTAGTGTTAGTATCATTCTAAATAGAAGAACTACCATTAAGAAATTATTATTATCTTCTGTTCTAGGTTCTTTAATGATTATTGTATCGATGTTAGATAATGGTTATTTATTATATATCTTTAAGTTTATCAATACTATCTTAATGTTAGTAGTATGTTTTGGTTATAAAGATATTCGCTATACTATCACAAACCTTATCTATCTTTATATTACTAGTATTACTCTAGGAGGTTTTCTATATCTAATTACCATAAAATTAAACTATCATCGTGATAACTTAATAATATATCGTAATAACTATCAAGTAAGTATTATCTCGCTACTAATTATCTCTCCCATTATATTATATCTCTATACTAAAACTGTAAAGAAACTAAAGAATAACTATTCTAATTACTATAACATTATTATTACTCTAAACAATAACACCACTATTAAAACAACAGCCTTCTTAGATACAGGTAATGGCCTATATGACCCATATCACCATCGCCCTATAATTTTAATAAATAAAAACTTAGTAGATATAACTAATGAAAAAGTAATCTTAGTACCATATAGTACGGCTAGTGGTCATGAACTATTAGAATGTATCACAATAAATAATCTTTATATTGAGGGAATAGGGTATAAGAAGAAACTTTTACTAGGACTCACATCTCATAAAATAAATATTGACGGTATCGAAGTTATTTTACATAGTAAGTTGTTAGAATAACCATCTCGTTGCATAAATCCACTGACTTATGCATTTTTTCTTTTAAATTATACTAATTTGTTATATAATTATATCAAGGTGGTATCATGGAAGAGTATAGTAGTTTAAAAGAATTATATTTAAGATTAAAACCAGCCTTTTCAGTAAAGCAAAGATTAAATAGCCAAAAGTATCCCTATATAAAGAATGAAGATATATGGAACTATTTATCTATTAATAAATGGAAGACCGCTAATGATTTATCTATATCTGAAATGGTTGATGATATAATACATGTTGATATAACAAATGTTGATAATTATTTAAAAGAAAAGTTAAAGAATAGTGAAAGAGTATTGGAGGATGTTAAGTATGAAAAAAACTAAATTTATTATTGGTAGTATTATTTTAGTACTATTATTTGCCCTTGGAGTATATTCTATTAAACCATTATTAAATATTACTCATTATGGACTAGATTTACAAGGAGGCTTTGAAATATTATATCAAGTAGAATCTTTAGATGGTAAAAAACTAGATAATGATATGTTATATAGTACCTATAAAGCAATAGGAAAAAGAATCGATATCTTAGGAGTCAGTGAACCTGAAATATCTATTGAAGGTAATGACCGTATTAGAATTAAATTAGCCGGTGTTACTAATGCTGATGATGCAAGAAAGATGATTGCCTCTACCGCTACTTTATCTTTTAGAGATTATAATGATAATTTACTTATGACTAGTGAAGTCTTAGGAGGTTCGGCTAAAGAAACTACTGATACAATGGGAAAACCTGCCGTATCATTAAGTATTAAAGATACTAGCACTTTCTATGATGTTACTAAAAAAGTAAGTACGATGACTAATAATATTATTGTTATATGGTTAGATTATGATGAAAATACGGATAGTTATGTTAAAGAAAGAGGACTATGTGGCTCAAGTACATCACATTGCTTATCAGCCGCTACAGTTGACCGAGGCTTTGCTTCAGATGTTATCATCTCCGGTAATTTTACTAAGAAAGAAGCTAAAACATTAGTCGACTTAATCAACTCAGGAGCATTACCTACTAAACTAACTGAATTATCATCCCATACTGTTGAAGCATCATTTGGGGAATTATCTTTATCTAAAACACTAGTAGCCGGTTTAATAGGTATCGTGTTAGTAATGATTTTAATGGTAGTTATATATAAGTTCTGTGGACTTGTTGCTAGTTTTGGGATAACTTTATATACTATCTTATCATTCTTAATATTCTATCTAATTAATGGTGTCTTAACATTACCAGGTATTGCCGCTCTTCTTCTTGGAATAGGGATGGCTGTTGATGCTTCAATTATTAGTTTTGAAAGAATAAAAGAAAATATCTTAATTGGTAAAAGTATTGATAAAAGTTTTGATTTAGGTAATAAAAATTCATTTTCTAGTATTGTGGACGCTAACATAACTACGATTATTGCGGCAGTTATCTTGTTCATTCTAGGAGATAGTTCTATTCGTGGTTTTGCTACAATGTTAATTATTAACGTCCTAGTTACTATCTTTGTCATGGTATTCTTAACTAAAGTAATTATTAAGTATTTTATTAAAACTAAAGTATTTGATAATAAACCATATCTATTTATTGGCGTTAAGAAAAATAAAATAGAGAAATCTAGTGAAATAAAAATACCATATGAAAAAATAAATATCGTTAAAACTAAAAAGTATTCATACTTATTAACTATCATGCTAATTATAGTTATGAGTGGACTATTTATCTACCGTGGTATAAACTTAGGAATAGATTTTTCCGGTGGTACTAGTATATCTATTAATACTAAAGATACTAATACTGATTTAAACACAATAAAAAAAGATTTAACCTCTTATCATATAATTGGGGAGAGTACTAATAATGATATTATATCTATTGATATAAAAGAAACTTTAAATGAAGAAGAAATAAAGAATTTAGGAAATAAATTACAAAGTGATTATAATGTTGATACAGAAATATATGCAGTTAGTAATATTGTTAAACAAGAACTAGTAAAGAATGCTATAAAGTCATTAATATTTGCTAGTATTGGTATTGTTATATATGTATCAATTAGATTTAAATTTAACTATGCTGTTGCTGCTATTATTGCTCTAATACATGATGTTCTAATGGTATTTTTGTTCTTTGGAGCTACACACTTAAAAATCACTTCAATCTTTATTGCGGCTCTTCTTACTATTATTGGTTATTCTATCAATGATACTATTGTTACTTTTGATATGGTTAGAGAAAATTATAAAAATAAATATAAGAATAAATGTACTGATGAAGAATTAGAAGACCTGGTAAATATCAGTGTTAGGAGAACTCTATACCGAACAATTCTTACTACTATTACTACAATAGTTCCGGTAATTTGTTTAATGGTATTTGGTTCTCATGAAATAATAAACTTTAATATTGCTTTATTAGCAGGATTTATCGTTGGTGTATATTCATCTATCTTTATCTCTAATAATATTTGGTTATATTTAGAAAAAAGAAGAATTCATAAACCTATTAAAGAAGATAAAGACTTAGATGATATAAATGAATTAAAAATAAAAGGCATTAACTGCTAGAAAGAAGTATATATTATGAGTGTAAAAACAATAAATCTATCAATAGATGATTTAATAAATAAAGTTAAAGAATATGATGATAATGAAGAAGATCTTGATTTAATAAGAAGAGCCTTTGATTATGCCTTAGATAAACACTTTTATCAAAAGAGAATTAGTGGGGAAGATTATATTCAACACCCTTTGAATGTTGCTTATATCTTAACGGATGTTAATGCTGATGCTAAAGCTATTAGTGCCGCTTTACTCCATGATACCATTGAAGACTCTGATAGTACGAAAGAAGAATTAGCTGAACTATTTGGTGAAGAAGTAGCCAACCTAGTTGATGGCGTTACCAAGATTAATAAAATAAACTTTACATCTGACTCTGAACAAATGGCCGCTAACCAAAGAAAAATATTAGTAGGACTTTCTAATGATGTTCGAGTAATAATTATTAAATTAGCTGATCGTCTTCATAATATGCGAACTATCTATGTCTTATCAGAAGAAAAGCAAAAGCGAAAAGCTAAAGAAACTCTAGAAATATTAACACCAGTTGCCCATCGACTAGGTATGTATAAAATTAAAAGTGAACTAGAAGACTTATCCTTAAGATATCTAAAACCTGATGCTTACTTTGATATCGTAGAAAGATTAAATGCCAAAAAAGTCGAAAGAGATGCTGCCGTTGGTAAAATGATGGAAGAAGTATCTAACTTACTAAATGAGCATAATATTAAACATGAAATAAAAGGAAGAAGTAAAAGTATTTATTCAATATATAATAAATTACAAAAAGGTAAGAAGTTTAATGATATCTATGATATTCTAGCCCTACGAGTATTCGTTGATACTGAACAAGAATGTTATCTAGCTCTAGGACTTATTCATTCCAAATATAAACCTGTACCTAAAAGATTTAAAGATTATATTGCCATGCCTAAAACAAATCTATATCAATCACTTCATACAACTGTATTTGGTATTGATGGAGCATTATTTGAAATACAAATTAGAACATATGATATGGATAAAATAGCGGAGTATGGTATTGCTTCTCATTGGTCTTATAAAGAAAATGGTTCGAATGTCTTAGCTCAAAAAGATAGCATTGAAAAGAAACTAGAAATATTTAGAAGTATTATTGAATTAAATGAAGAAGCCTCAACATCTCAAGAGTTTATCGATAGTGTTAAAAAAGATGTTCTAAGTACAGATGTTATTTATGTCTATACTCCAAAAGGAGATGTCTTAGAGTTTCCTCAAGGTGCTACTCCGATTGACTTTGCGTATAAAGTCCATAGTGAAGTAGGGGATAAAACAGTATCGGCTATCGTTAATGATAATATCGTACCTCTAGACTATGAATTAAAAACCGGTGATATAATTAAAATAAATACTAGTAAAACGTCTAAAGGCCCTAATAAAGATTGGTTAAACTTTGTTGTCACTACCCAAGCTAAAAATAGAATTAAATCATTCTATAGTAAACTAGAAAAAGATGATAACTATGATAAAGGTGAAGAATTACTAGAAAATGAATTAAGAAAAAAAGAATTACCAATAAATGAAACTATCAATAATAACCTAGATACTATCTTAGATACTTTTAATCTAAAAGATTATGATGACTTATGTACTTCTCTTGGTAGCGGTAAAATAACTATTGCATCAGTTATGAAACTAATTAATAAGAAAAAGGAATCAACTCCTGATATTGATATAAAAGCACCTAGTACTACTATTAGAAAGAATAGTAAAAATGATATCTTAGTTGAAGGTATGGAAGAAATAAAATCTAGTTTAAGTAATTGTTGTAAACCTGTTCCAGGAGATACGATTATTGGTTATATTACTAAAGGTAGTGGTATTACTATTCACCGTACTAACTGTAAGAATATTATTGATGTTGATGAAAGATTAATTAATGTTCGTTGGAATGATACTGGTACTAAAAAGTTTGCCACAGACATCTATATTTATACTAATTCATCCGATAATTTAGTAGATATCATTAATAAAGCCTCTACTAATAATATTGTAATAGATAGTATGACTACTATTAATAAAAGTGAATATAAAGCTTATATGATGACTATATTGGTAGAAAATAAAGAAAAATTAGATAAATTTTGTAATGACTTATATGCCTTACCATTTATTATTCGTGTTGAAAGGATGATAAACTAATGAAAATAGTCGTTCAAAGAAGTTTAAAATCTAGTGTTAAAGTAGATAATAAAGTAGTAGGTAGTATTGAGCATGGACTAGTTTTATTAGTAGGGTTTACATATAAAGATAATTTAGATATAATTGATTATATGGTAGATAAAGTATTAAATCTAAGAATTTTTGATGATGAAAATGGTATTATGAATAAATCACTATTAGATGTTGGTGGAGATATTCTATCAATTAGTCAGTTTACTTTATATGCTGATAGTAGAAAAGGTCGAAGACCTAGTTATGTTAATGCCCTAAATGGTGAAGAAGCTATCAAACTATATGATATCTTTAATGAAAAGTTAAGGAGTCATGTTAAAGTAGAAACAGGAATCTTTGGTGCTGAAATGGAAGTAAGTATTACTAACGATGGACCTATAACAATTATCTTAGAAAGGACTAGTGATTAGTATGAAAAACAAACTAAATTATCAATGGTTAAATACTTTAATATTAGTAGCTATCATCTGTTTATTATATCTAATAAAAGATTTATGGATAGGTACTATATCAACAATATTTAATATATTATCACCATTTGTATTAGCCTTTGCTATATCTTATGCTGTATATCCAATTGTTAAAAAATTAACTGACTCAGGAAGCCCTAAATGGTTAGCTATCTTAGTAGTAGGTATCATCGGTTTAGGAGGCCTAATAATAATTATCTTATTAGCAGTCCCTATGTTATACGAACAAACCTTAACATTTCTAAGTAATATATCCACATTCTTATCTGATATATCCACTAAGTATGCGATAAATTTAGGAGAATGGCAAACTACAGTTAAAGATCTTAGTGGTAGTATTATTAAGAATGTTGGAGCATACATCTCTAATGGTGCTGTTAGTATAGTAAATACCTCTGTTAATTTCTTTACTAATTTTGCTATTATTGTCTGTGTTAGTTTATACTTACTAAATGATATGGATAAAATAAGAAATTGGTTAAAAGAATATTTACTTAGAACTAAAAGAAGAACATATCAGTATGTTAAGAAACTAGATAGTGAATTAAATAAATATATTGGTGGCTTAGGAATGAACATTTTAGCTCAAACTATTGAATACACTGTTGCATTCTTACTTATTGGGCATCCTAACTATCTAATCTTAGGAATAATCTCCGGAGTATCTTGCATTATCCCAATGTTTGGTGGAGTAGTGGCCGCTATTATTTCATTACTAATATCATCAGTAATAAGTACTAAAGTATTTATTGGAACAGTTATTATATGTATAATATGTCCAAATATTGATGGTTACGTAATTGGCCCTAAAATATATGGTAAAAGTAATAAAATACCACCATTAATTACTATATTTGCAGTCTTTGCTGGTGGTGCTCTTGGTGGATTTTGGGGAATTGTCTTATCCCTACCAATTGCTATAATAATAAGAACAACATATATCTTCTATCAAAAAGATATTGAAAGACAAATAGGTAAAATACATAAAAATAGAAGGAAAGAAGGATTATAATGAAGAAGTATATAATAGGTATTATCTTAAGTTTATTTATTGGCATTAATACTGTTAGTGCTTATGAAATAACCGCTGATGATACTATTAACTTAAAAGATGAAATTACCTCATCATCATTTGCTTTCGGTAATATAATTAACGATGAAAGTAAAATAAATGGTTTAGGAGTAATGTTTGGTAATAGCCTAAATATTGCCTCACAAAGTGATTATTCAATTAATTTTGGAAATGCTATTAACTATAAAGGTACTACTAAAGACTTAATAATCTTTGGTAATAAAGTAGTTATTGAAAAAGAAGCAGTAATTGAAAGAGATTTAATAATATTTGCTTCTGATATTACTATTAAAGGTCAAGTAGGAGGAAGTATTCGTATTGTATCTAAAGATGCTTTAATAAGTACCGGAACAACTTTAGAAAATGTTCATACCACATGTGATAACTTAGTTATTGATGGTAATACTACCATTAATAACTTAACATATGTTAAAGATACTAAAATAGCCTTAAAAGATGGTAATATTGTTAATAAAGGAATGATTGAAACAAATGATACAGATAAGAAAGATTATAGTACTATTAATTCAGCATTTTTATCATTAATAAGCAATTGGTTAATCTTTGCTGTCATGCTATTAGTAATACCTAAACTATTAACTGTACCTAAAGATAACTATGGTAAGATAGTAGGATATGGAATAGGTTATATGATCGTTATGCCTATTATATCTCTATTACTATTATTAAGTATCTATGGTTCTAAACTATCTATTATATTTATTATAATGTACGTAGTAAGTATGTTAACAGCTACACCAATAACAGGATATATTATCGGAAAATCTATTTGGGATAAGTTCATTAAGAAAGATGGTACTGACTATCTAAAAGGATTATTAGGTATTACTATCTTAGTATTATTATCTCTAATACCTTATCTAAATATCTTAGTAGCACTAGCAACATTTGTTATAGCAACAGGTAGTATAATTAAATTAATATTAGATAATAGAAAAAGAAAGTAAGTGGTTATTATTAACCATTTATTTTCTTATAAGAAAGGAACAAATATGAAAATATTAATAACAGGAGCATCTTCCGGAATGGGTAAAGATATGGCATTATATCTTTTAGAAAATAATCATGAAGTGTATGTTGTATCAAGAAATAAACAAACATTAAAAGATATATATAAAGATTATAAGAATGTAAAAATATATGAATATGACTTAACTAAAGAAGATAATTGTTATAACTTATATAATGAATTAAAAAAAGAAAATATTGATATATTAATAAATAATGCCGGTTTTGGCGATGCCGGAAACTTTAGTGAAACATCTCTTTCTAAAGAAATAGATATGATTGATCTAAACATTAAAGCCTACCATATCTTAACAAAATTATTCTTACAAGACTTTATAAAAAAAGATAAAGGACATATCTTAAATGTATCCTCTATGGCGGGATTTATGCCCGGACCTTACATGGCAACTTACTATGCTACTAAAAACTATATAACAAGTCTATCATTAGCTATATATCAAGAATTAAAAAGAGATAAATCAAACGTTAAAATATCTATATTTTGTCCCGGCCCTGTTAATACTAACTTTAATAATGTTGCTAATTGCCACTTTAATGTTAAAGGTTTAGACAGTAAAAAGGCGAGTAAGTACGCTATTGATAATATGTTTAAAAACAAACTATTAATTATCCCAAGTAATATGAAACTATTAAGAATATTTGCTAAAATATCCCCAATAAAATTAACTTTATATATAAATAGTTTTATTCAAGAAAGGAAAATTAACAAATAAGTACTTGCATAACAATACAAACTGTTATATAATTAATTTAAGGTAAGAAAATAAACAAACAAAGTATTTCTTCCTAAGTAGAAAGGAGTTAATAATTATGGATAATAAAGTTAATAATAAGTTAACTCCAAGTTTACTAGGGGGGGGGGGCAAATAATACATATGTTTGTTTAAGCAAAATAATAACTACGGTAAAGAGAGTTTAAGAGATTAGACTCTTTTTATCGTAGTTTTTTATTTGTAAAGAAAGGGCGTATAAGTATGAATAGTAAAAGATTATATATAACATTATTTATTATATCAATAATATTTCTAAGTCTTGGTGGAACATTTGCCTACTTAACAGCAAGTGCAGTAGCCACTAATATTACTCAAATAAAGTCTGGTAATTTAACAATGACAGTAGATGGAGGAGGTAATTCAAATACTTCATTCATGCCGGCAAAGTGTACTAGTAGTTATGCCATTAAGAAAAAGATAGTAGCAAGTGCTACTAATACATCTGGAGGTAAAGTATCGTTCAGCATAGGTATGAATATTGCAACGCTAGGTGAAGATTTTAAAAGAAATACTATGAGGTATGTATTAACTACTAACAGTTCTAGCTGTATGCAAGATATCGTTGCTGGAGGCAGTTTCAAAGGTAAGACTCAAGGTAGCGACATATGGTTAATAAAAAATGATTATGATAATATAACAAGAACAGGTAATACATTTTCTAAAACATACTATCTATATATTTGGTTAGATGAAATGGAAACACAAAATCTATCAGGCAGTATATCAGTAAAAATGAAAGGAACATCTAGTAATAATCCCAGTTTAAAGACTGTTGCTGGCTTAACGGCAGATTCAGGAACTTTATATTATAAAATAGAAAGTATCGCTAATAAAACGACTACTATAGATTTTAGTAAAACATCTGAACAGGATAATACCAATGGCGTTTATATGACTACTAATACCGATAGTGGGATACCTGTATATTACTATCGTGGTAATGTCGATAATAGAGTAATATTTGCTAATAAGTGCTGGAGAATTATAAGAACCACTGAAACAGGTGGAGTAAAACTTATATATGATGGGGTACCATCAAATGGACAATGTAATAATACAGGCGGTAATTCTGCAATAGCAAAGTCAGCATTTAATTCAAGTAGGGATAATGCCAAATATGTTGGGTATATGTACGGAAGCAGTATTGATGATACGGCAAATACAACAAATTCAACAATAAAAACATCGATAGATACATGGTATAAAAATAATATGACAAATTATACAGACAAACTAGAGGATACAGTATTTTGTAGTGATAGAAGTTATGCAACTAATGGTTCAACATTAAACTTTGTAGCAAAAAATAGATTAGATGTAAATAAAACACCAACATTAAAATGTAAAAATTTAAAAGATAGATTTACGGTGGATATAAATAATGGAAATGGTAATTTAACATATCCAGTTGCATTAATTACGGCTGATGAAACTGCTTATGCCGGAGCAGTTCATACCTTAGCAAATAGCACATTTTATTTGAAAATTGGCACGTGGCATGCTACTATGACACCATATGATTTTACCAGTTCGACGCCTAACGTACTTTACATTGGTGGTGCTGGTTATTTTAAAGGAGCGGATGGTGGTGTTTATGATGCAAGTGGAGCAGTAAGACCAGTAATATCCCTAAAACCAGGGATAGCGATGACAGGAGGATCAGGGACTGCTACAGATCCATTTATAGTAGGATAGGTGTATATCACAATATACATCTTTTTTCTTGCCAAAAAGTAAATAATATGATAATATTTTGGTGGTGATATTTATGACTGAAATTATCTTAGATACAATTATTGATTGTTTAAAAATAGTACCATTTCTATTTATAGCTTTCTTAGTAATGGAATATTTAGAACATAATATTAGTAAGAAAAGTATTAATATAACTAAATCTTCTGGTAAATATGGTCCGATAATAGGTTCTATATTAGGAGTTATTCCCCAATGCGGTTTTTCAGTGGCAGCCTCTAACTTATACGCTACTAAAATAATTACTAAAGGAACATTAATAGCCATATTTTTATCTACTTCTGATGAAATGATTCCGGTATTACTATCTGAAAACATTGCCATAAAAAAGATAATGTTAATACTTAGTATTAAGATAGTAGTAGGTATTATAATAGGTTTATTAGTAGATATAATTTTTAAGGAGGAAAATAATTCTGAAAATACTATTGATAAGCTATGCGAAGAAACACATTGTGATTGTGATCATAAACCAATACTATCTAGTATTAAACATACTATTTCTATAACAGGATTTATATTTATCTTTTCTCTTATTCTAAATATTATAGTTGAATACTACGGCCATACATATATAGAAAAAGTATTATCTTATAATAATGTTATTGGACCATTAATATCTAGTTTAGTAGGACTTATTCCTAACTGTGCTTCTAGTGTAATAATTAGTGAAATGTATGCTAAAGGAATAGTTAATATTTCATCACTAATAGCCGGTTTATTAACTAATAGTGGCCTTGGCATTTTAATCTTATTTAAGACTAATAAAAATATTAAAGACAATTTATTAATACTAAGTATTATCTATGTAGTAGGGGTTTTAGTTGGAGTTTTATCTAGTTTTCTACTAGCATAAATCATATCTAAAACAATATAATATACTACTACTAATATTTGATATAATACCTAAAATTTGACAAAATGAACAAAATATGGTATTATTACAAATACGTGTGGCACATTATTCTAGTCAATTAAGTTTATTACGAAGACGGGCCTAAAAATCCGTTAAAGAGCACAACTGTGAAACACATGGTGCTTGCTTCTTATGCCCAATTTGGGGCGAGTGCTGAGTGGTAAGAAAGTTGGGCGACCGTAATGGCATACGATACCCGTTCCAATTTTCATGGAGACCTAATCTTGTAGTAGATCTATACACAACAGTTGATGAAATACTATGACTTAGGATTAAACCTACTATGTATTGAATTTACGAGTAGTGTAGCTTGTCTTGCGTGATGATAGGGAATTGTTGATCAGCTTATAATATGTTAATAGCTATAACTATTTTAAGTATTGCAACATGAAACTATCATTGCAAAAAAGAATAACTAATAAACAATTGGTGAGGAAAACTCCTAGAGTGTCATAATATAGGATTATGGTGTGTACTAAGTGGCAATCAAGTCATATAATAGGCGACTTTATATTATTCTCTTTAAAGGGGAACCGCATAGATGGTAACGTCTATGTAGAGAATAGGGAAACCCTACTTGACCTAAGGCGCAAAGTTAACTATATTAATGCCATATGATAAATAAGTAGTGATTAAAGGCAATTATTGCCTTTTTCATTTACATAGGAGTGAATTATGAAAAGTAAACAAAATATTAAATGGATATTATTGATAACTAGTTTAACATTTGTTATATCTATGATATTCTCATATCTATCTGAAACAATATTAAAGAAATCTAATTTTGCTATTGAATTATTGGTATTATTAACTGTTATCTTAATAGGAATAATCTTTGATATGATTGGAGTAGCCGTTACGACATGTGCTGAGCATCCCTTTCATGCTATGGCTTCTCGTAAAATAAAAGGTGCTAAAACTGCTATTAAATTAATTAAAAATAAAGATAAAGTTTCATCATTCTGTAATGATGTAATTGGTGATATATGCGGTATTGTCTCAGGTACTGCCGGAGTAATTATTGCTACTTCTATTGCTAAAGACTCAATTATTTGCAGTTTATTAGTAACTGCTACAATATCATCACTAACAATCGGTGGTAAAGCCTTAGGAAAGAAAGTAGCTGTCAATAAAAGTGAAAATATTACTAGAATAGTATCTAAAATATTATCGATAACGGAACATAAATAATAAGTATAAAATATAAAATATTAGACAATATTTTGTCATATTTTAAATATTTTATACTTTTTTTCTTTATAAAAAAAATCATTTGTAGTAGAATATATTATAGGTGAGTTATAAATGAGTAGTAAAAAGAAAATAATAGTAATAGGAAGTATTATTATAACTATAGTAGTAATTGCTATTATAACTATTATTATCGTTAATAAAAAGAATAATCAAAAAAGAAAAGATAATATAGAAAGTGCTTATCAAGGCTTAGTAAAAAATGTTGAAAGGTATAATAATATAAGAGAAGATGCTAAATTAATTATTAATGAATTTTATTATAGTACAATAGAAGATGAATATGATAATGATATTAAATTATTTGATGACTATTCTAAAATATTAAAAGATATTAAAGAAAATATTAATGTCTTAGATAATAATTGTAAAATAGGCCTTAATGATAAAGTATGTAATAAATATAAAATAACTTATGAAAAATTAGTAAATATTTATATAAATGATGTTAATAATTTTAATAAAAAGTTAACACTATATAATGAAGAAGAATTAAGTGAAAATAAATTAGAACAATATTCTAGTATATATAAAGAATATATTGATTATAATAAAGATAATAAATATGAAGAGGTTGATAACAATGGTGAAAACAGTCAAGAAAGCTAAAAAAAGAAGGCTTAAAAAGAAAGTACGTATTACTTTAATTACAATATTTTTGGTAGGACTATCTAGTGGATTATTTCTATTATATGGACCATATTCCGGTTTCAGAGATTATTTAATTACTACCGCTATGACAACCATGAATCATCAATATCTAGCAACAATATTTTATAGTGATAAAACAATAAATAAAGTACTCGCTTATAATAAAGTAATTGAACCTGATGAAGATACTAACTTAGATTTAATAGATATTAATGATGGTAGTACTAGTAGTACTACTTATAAAGATGAATATGATAAAGAAGTACTTACCCATGAAAAGGGAGAAAAGTATAAAATAATTAAATTTAGAGAAAATGGGTATGACGCTTATTTAGCAGTCATCTATGATCCATCTAAAATAAAATTAGTTACTAGTAAATATTTAGGATACAATGGTCAATATCTGACAGATATGGCTAAAGAAAATAATGCTCTTGTGGCTATTAATGGCAGTGGTTTCTTGGACCCTAATGGTGTTGGTACAGGGGGATTAGTTCAAGGAATAGTAATAAAAGATGGCAAAATTATATCTTCAGTAAGTTCAAGATCACATGGTGGTGGAGTAATAGGATTTACTGAAGATAATAAATTATATTTAGGAGATGCAACCGCTAAAGAAGCAATTGCTGCCGGAGTTAGAGATGCTGTTGAATTTGGACCATTCCTAGTTGTTAATGGTAAATCTGCTATTGTTCAAGGTAATGGTGGCTATGGAATCCATCCAAGAACTGCCATTGGCCAAAGAAAAGATGGTATTGTATTATTTTTAGTAATAGATGGAAGAAGAGTTGATTCTGTCGGAGCTTCAGTTGCTGACCTAGCTAAAATAATGTTAAGATATGGTGCTTACAATGCTGCTAATCTTGATGGAGGAAACTCTAGTGTTCTAGTAGTTAACAATAAAATAATTAATAGACCAATAAATTGGTCCAACATGGAAGCAACAAGACCAATTGCTACTGGATTTATCTTACAAAAGTAATGACTTTAAACTTCGTATAAAAGCGAAGTTTTTTTGTATAAAATTAGTAAAATAATACCAATATTATCTTGAAAGGAGATAATATATGGCACGTCATAAAGTAGAAATTTGTGGCGTGAATACTGCGAATATTAAAGTATTAAGTAATCAAGAAACAATAGAATTATTTAAAAAAATGAATGAAGGAGATCCCTTTGCTCGTGATGAATTAATCGAAGGTAATATGAAATTGGTATTATCTATATTAAAAAAGTTTTATAATAAAACAGATAATTTGGATGACTTATTTCAAGTAGGATGTCTAGGACTAGTCAAAGCTATTGATAATTTTGATACATCCTATGATGTAAAATTATCAACCTATGCCTGCCCAATGATAGTAGGAGAAATAAAAAGGTATTTAAGAGATAATTCCTCTCTTAGAATATCTAGAAGTATTAAGGATATTGCTTATAAAACGTTAAAACTAAAAGAAGAATTAACAACAAGTGATGGTAAAGAACCTACTAATAAACAAATAGCGGAATTATTAGGAATATCTGAATATGAAGTAGTAAATGCTATCGAATCATTACGTGAACCCGTTAGTATGTATGAACCAATATATAATGATGGTGGCGATACTATCTATTTATTTGATCAAATAGCGGATAAAAAAGATGATGGCAATCTAGAAACTAGAATGTCTATCGAAAAAGCTATTAATAAACTCAGTATAAGAGAACAACAAGTATTAAATGATAGATACATAATTGGTAAAACACAAATGGAAATAGCTAGTGAACTAAAAATTAGTCAAGCTCAAATATCTCGAATAGAAAAAAATGCTATTAATACTATAAAAAAATTAGTTAAATAACATATAATCTAGTAGGGAGGTAAGTATGTACTTATCTGAATTACAAAAAAAAGAAATAATAGATATTAATAGTGGTAAAAGAATAGGAATTATTATTGATGTAGTAGTATCTCAAGAAGGTACAGTAAAAAGTTTAATAGTAGAAGAAAGAAAACTTAAAAGATTTACTGCTAATGAAGAAAGAACTGTTAACTGGCAACAAATTGTTAAAATAGGTGATGATATAATTTTAATAGATAGTAAGAAATATTCATAACTAATGTATGCAAGTCATACATTTTTTCTATGTAAAATTAATATTTACAATAAAAAGAAAAAAATGCTATAATATAAAACAGAAATCTAACTTTATTTATATAACTTTAAATATAAGTAAACGAGAAGGGGGAATATTCAATGGAATTAACCATGCTTAAAGTATATCAATTAAATGCTAATCAAATATTGGAATTCTTATTACCTACAATTAATATGCTTTATAAGAAAATTGAATATACAGGAATAACAAAAGAAAGTTATTATAAATTAGTATTAGAAGAAATAAAAAAATCTAAAAATTTTTATAAAGGTAATGTTGATTACACAAAGTATATTAAAGGTAGAATTAGCATAGCTACATTTGAACAAATAAAAAAAATATTATCAAATCCTGAAACAGCATTAATTCTTATAAATAATTATATAAACAAATATTTAAAAAAAACTAAAACATATGAAGAATCACTAGATAGTTTAGAAAAATTATCAAAATTATTTGACTCTTATGATTATATTCCAAGCCCTGATATTTTACTACAAATAGTTAAAGAAAATGAAATATTATATAATGCTATAGAATGTATAATGAAAAAATATAAAAATCAAATTATTTCAGGTAATATAGAACAAATAATTGATAACAGTACGATTATATTAATGATTGAAGCATACTGCATGTTAAATAATATTGAAATAAAAGAAATTGAAGATTTTGAAAAAGACATTATTGATTTAGAATATTATGATCTAACAGATAGTGTAAAAACATACTTAAAAGAAGCAGGAAGAAGACCATTACTTTCAATAGAAGAAGAACAAAAATTACTTAAAAGAATATTACAAGGTGATGATTATGCTAGAGAAGTATTTATTGAAAGTAATTTAAGATTAGTTATAAATATTGCCAAAAAATATGTTGATAAGGGTTTACCTTTCTTAGATTTAATTCAAGAAGGAAATATTGGCTTAATGACTGCTGTTGATAGATTTGACATAAATAAGAAAACAAGATTTTCAACATATGCAACAAGCTGGATAAAACAAGCCATCACAAGATCTATAGCCGATAAAGGAAGAAATGTAAGAATACCTGTATACTTACATGAAAAGATAGTAATTTATCAAAGAACTGTTACTAATTTAGAGTCAAAACTAAATAGAAAACCAACACTAAATGAAATAGCAAATGAGATGAAGTTATCGATTTCAGAAGTAATAAAATTGCAGAAACTTCAGGATGATACAGTAAGTATGAATATGCTGGTTGGCAAAGATGAAGACACCGAATTAGAGAACTTTATTCCAGAAAATAAAGATACACTAGAGGATATCGCTACTACAAATATTATGCAACAGCAAGTAAGGAAACTTTTAGAAGACTGTAATTTAAAGCCAAGGGAAACAGAAATATTGACACTAAGGTTTGGCTTTAGTGGAGAAAGGCCTATGAAGTTAGAAGAAATAGGGAAAAAATTTGGTATAACTAGAGAAAGAGTACGACAAATTGAGGCAACAGCATTGATGAAAATTAGAAAATCTAGATACATAAAAGCCTTATCTGATTATATGCCAAATCCTGCTACTGCAATAAAAAATATAGATTTTTTTAGAGAAGAATATAGTAAATCTGCTAATGCACACAAAAGCTTTATAAAGGAAGTAAATAACCAACAACAAGAAGATAAAGATGCTCAAAAGGAATCCAAACCAACAGAAAAAAAGAGAAAACTACAAACAATATATGAATACTTTAATACATATACTAAAGAACAAGTAGATGAAATATTAGGAAAACTAACTGAAGAAGAAAGAGCATTAATTACATTAAGATATGGGGAAGACTTAAATAATCCAGTACCGGGGAAATTAAGTAAGTATGAAAATTATAAGTTTTATTACCTTTTAGTACCTAAAATGAAAAGATTATTAGCTAATCAAGGAAAAAAAGAAGGAGAGAATAATATGCCAAAATTAAAAACAATATATGAATACTTTAATACATATACTAAAGAACAAGTAGATGAAATGTTAGGAAAACTAACTGAAGAAGAAAGAGCATTAATTACATTAAGATATGGAGAAGACTTAAATAATCCAGTACCAGGGGAATTAAGTAAGGATGAAAATTATAAGTTTTATAACCTTTTAGTACCTAAAATGAAAAGATTATTAGCTAGATTAAAAAAAGAAACAAAGCCAAACAAAAATTCAAAAGTAGAAGAAAGCAAACCAATAGTAGCTGAAACACCAGTAATTCCAGCAGAAAAACCAGCAACTGAAATTAAAGATAAAAACAATAATATAACAAAAGAAGACTATATAAGAATGCTAGAACTATTAAAAACACCAACATTTAACCAAATGTTGGGCACATTAACAGTTAAAGAATCTGTAATAATTTCTTTAAGATTAGGATATATAGATGGTAAATACTTTTCTACAGAATCAATAGCTGAGTTTTTAGGTATAGAAATTCAAGAAGTAATAGAAGCAACCAAGAAAGTATTACTACTATATAAAGAAAATATTAATCAATATATTGATATGGCAATTAAAACGGTATCAAATGAGCCAAACCAATTAACAAGAAAAAAATAATATATACTAAGAAATATTCATAACTAATGTATGCAAGTCATACATTTTTTTCCGTGTTTAATTTACTTTTTTCATACTTCATAGTATAATTAATTTAACGATATCAAGGAGGTATAAGTAATGAATAATAAAGGATTTACTCTAGTAGAATTATTAGGTACTATTGTTATATTAGCAATTATTGTAGGAATATCATCTTATTCTATTATCACAGTCCTAAATAATACTAAGAAGAAAAACTATCAATTTTTAGTAGATGAAATAAAAAAAGCTAGTGAAACTTATTATCAAGAATGTTATTATGGTAATAACTGTCCATATACTGAAGAAATAACTTTAGGGAAATTGGCTAGTAATGGTTATTTAACATCAAATAATAAAGATGATAGTGTAATAAACCCAATGACTAAAGAAGATATAAGTAATTGTACAATAATAGTCAAATATAATGATGGTAAAGTAACAGTTACTCCTAAAGAAGAAACTAGTTCATGTCCAAGTCGAGGTGATTATGAATGATAGGTAATAGCTGGGATGAAATATTAAAAGACGAATATCAAAAAGATTATTTCAAAAATATTGCGATGTTTATTAATAAAGAATATCGTGAAAAAACTATCTTTCCACCTAAAAGCAACATTCTAAGAGCCTTTAAACTAACTGATTATGATAATGTTAAAGTAGTTATTTTAGGTCAAGATCCATATCATGGTATTAACGAAGCTAATGGTCTTGCTTTCTCAGTATCTAAAGGAGTAAGATTACCACCATCACTTCAAAATATCTATAAAGAATTATATAATGATTTAGGTATTACCGTATCCACTAATGGAGACTTAGAAAAATGGGCTAGAGAAGGAGTATTACTTCTAAACAGTGTTTTTACTGTCGAAAAAGATAAACCTGCAAGTCATAAAAATATTGGTTGGGAACAATTCAGTGATGAAGTAATTAAAAAAGTAAATGAAAAAAACACTCCTGTAGTATTTATCTTATGGGGTAGTTTTGCTAAAAGTAAAGCTAAATATATTACTAATCCTATTCACTTAGTTATCACTTCACCACATCCATCACCATTTTCTGCATATTCAGGTTTCTTTGGTAGTAAACCATTCTCTAGAACTAATGAGTTCTTAAGAAAAAATAATATGAAAGAAATAGATTGGAAAATAGATTAATATGAAAGCAGTATATATTCATATTCCATTTTGTAATAATATATGTTCTTACTGTGACTTCTGCAAAATGTATTATAACCCTAAAATTATATCTAACTATTTAGATAATTTAGAAAATGAAATTAAAACTAGGTATCAAAATGAAATAGTATCTTCTCTCTACATTGGAGGAGGTACTCCTAGTAGTCTATCTTACTCTGAATTAGAAAGGTTACTTAATATAACTAAAATATTTAAAGTATCTAATGACCTAGAGTTTACTATTGAAGTTAATCCTGAATCATTATCTCTAGATAAAATTAAACTATTAAAAGAATATGAAGTAAATAGAGTAAGCATTGGTGTACAAAGTTTTAATGATAAAATAATTAAAGAATTAAATCGTGACCATGATAAAGATATGGTATTTAAAGTAGTAAATATGCTTAAAGAAAATAATATAACTAATATTAATATTGACTTAATGTATGGGATAAATAGTGATATTAATATTATTAAAGAAGATTTAGATAATTACTTAAAACTAGATATTCCACACTTATCTTACTATAGCCTAATTATTGAAGATAATACCATGTTTTCGATAAATAAAAGAGAATATATCGATGAAGATATTGATTATAATATGTATAAATATATAAATGATACTCTAAAGAAACATGGTTATATTCATTATGAAACAAGTAATTATGCAAAACCACACTATGAATCTAAACATAACTTAGTCTATTGGAATAATGAAGAATATTATGGCTTTGGCTTATCAGCAGTCAGTTATCTAAATAACTATCGCTTAACCAATACCAAAAATATATCTAAATACTTAAAAGGTATATATTTAGATAATAGTATCTATGAAGATGTTGATATTCAAAAACAAAATACTATTATCTTAGGATTTAGAAAATTAGAAGGTATTAATCTTACAAATTACCAAAATAGATATCATGAAAACTTACTAGATAATAAAATAGTTATCTCTCTTATTAAAGAAGGTAAATTAGAAGTATCTAATAATTATTTAAGAATAAGTGATAAATATTTTTATATATCTAATGAAATATTAATAAATTTTATTTAAGAAGGGAATGAAGTATATGAAGTTTTTCTTATCAGAAAAGTTTTATCAACCACTAATATATGTTGTTTTAGGACTTATTATCTATAATATATTTTCTAAAATAATAACCAAAGTATGGAATGAAAGTAAAAAAAGAAAGAAAATAGTTAGTAAAAGAAATGATACTATTATCTCACTAGTTAAAAACATTATTAAATATTTACTTACCGCTTTTATAATTCTATCAATATTAGGAGTATATGGTATTGATACTAGTAAAATAATAGCTTCCTTAGGAATAGCTGCTGCTGTAATAGGTCTTGCTTTTCAAGATATTATCAAAGACTTTCTAGCAGGAATCCTAATAATATTTGATGATAAATATTCAATTGGCGATATTATTGAAATAAATGGCTTTAAAGGCGAAGTAATCTCTCTAGGACTTATGAATACTAAAATAAAGTCTTATACCGGAGAAGTCAAAGTAATATCTAATAGTAGTTTTACCGAAGTAATAAATTATAGTAATAATAATACTATGCTAGTTATTGATGTTCCGGTGTCATATCAAACTGACCTAGATGTTTTAGAAAAATTATTAAAAGACTTACAAAAAGATATCTTAAAAACAGATAATGTTGTTAACTATGAATTACTAGGACTTAATGAACTAGCTAGTTCCTCAATAATATATCAAATAGCCATTGAATGTAAGCCCTGTACTCATATTGGCGTTAAAAGAAAAGTATTAGCCATAATAAAGAAAACACTAGATAATAATAACATTGAAATACCATATAACAAATTAGATGTAAACATTAAAAAGGAGGTTTAAATATGGATAAATTAGGTTATTTTACTAAAGAAATAGATTATGTTAAAGATGAAAAAAGAAAGGAAGATTTAAAATATCTAATAAATTTACTACCAGATTATTTCTTCGATATTCCAGCATCTTCTACTGGAAAATATCACCCAACATTTGCTAAAACTAAACATGGTTTATTAAAACACACTAAACTAGCCGTAAGATTTGCTTATGAATTATTATGCAATAATACTATTGGTTGTAAATTTACGGATATTGAAAAAGATTTAATCATTATGGCATTAGTCTTACATGATGGGTTAAAAAAAGGCGACCCTGAAGAAAAATATACGCGAGTAGATCATCCACTACTTATCTCAAACTTAATAATGAGTCATGCTAAAGAATTGTCTCTTGATATTGATGATACTAGAAAAATGTGTAGCATGATTGAAAGCCACATGGGTGAATGGAACTACGATTATCTCACTAAAAAAGAAGTCTTGCCTAAACCTAAAAACGAATTAGAACGCTTTGTTCACATGTGTGATTACTTAGCAAGTAGAAAGTGCTTTGATGTAAAATTTAATAATCTCGATTTATAAATAACAATAAATAATAATTTTATCACTTAAATATAAATATATTATTAGTAGGTGAACTATGAAAAAAATAATAAAAAGTATTTGTATCTTAAGTATAATATTATTATTTATTTTTTTATCTAAAGAAGAAATGTCTAATAGAGTTTATCATACCAATAATATTACTATTAATTACCCATACTTTAACAATAAAAAAATAGATAACTATATCGAAGAATTTATTATTAATAGCACTAGTACTAGAAATACTTTTATTGACTATGATTATAACCTAATTGATAATAACTATCACGTTAATTTCTATATCTATAAATTTAATAATAATATTACCAGTTATCAAGAAAAATGTTTCTGTATAAATACTAATAACAACCAAATTACTGAAGAAAAAAGTATTCTAAATAATTATAACTATCTAAATAAAAATATCTATAATGGTTATAAACTAATAGCCTTAACATTCGATGATGGCCCTAGTCATAACACTAGTAGACTATTAGATATCTTAAATAAATACCAAGTAAAAGCTACTTTCTTTTTAGTAGGTACAAATATTAATAATGAAAAAGAAGTAATAAAAAAGATGGATAAATCCGGTATGGAAATAGGTAATCATACCTATAGTCATAAAATATTATCGAGACAAAAGCAAGAAAATATTAAATTAGAAATAGATAAAACTAATGATTTAATTTATAGTATTACTGGTAAATATCCAACTTTATTTAGACCAAGTTATGGCCAAACAAGTAAGAAAATTAGAAAATCTAGTAATATGCCCATCATTATATGGAATATTGATACTCTAGACTGGAAATATCATAGTTCTGACCGTATCGTTAATAGTATCTTATCTAAAGTAAAAGAAGGAGACATTATCTTAATGCACGATTTATATACATCAAGTGTTAATGCCATCGATAAATTAATACCTAAACTATTAGAAAATGGTTATATGCCCGTGACAGTTAGTGAATTATTTTATTATCATAATATTGAATTAAAAGAAGGAAAAGTATATAGTCATGCTAGGTGATTATATACTTTTACTATAACTTTACACAATAAAATGACAAATTTATTTACTTCACAAAAAATTAATGATATACTCCTGACTTTGACAGTTTTGAAAACGTAAAATCTCCCTATACCTTATAAAATAAGGCTTAGAGAGATTTTTTAAGTG
>CAKPNA010000009.1 GCA_934168275.1 uncultured Bacilli bacterium | reverse complement strand
GTCGTTCAACTTAATTATACCAGATGGTATCTTTTTTTATTTAACTTTTTGTAACATATGTATTATAACTCAACATTAATTACCTATTTAGTCGTTTTCTTTCTTGTCGATTCAATATTAACTCTTTGAACTAGTCCCATAGCAATAAATAATGATAAACAATAAGATCCACCATAAGATAAGAATGGTAATGGAACACCAGTTAAAGGTGCTAATCCCATAACTCCTATCAAGTTAATAATAATATGTAATATAAAGTATATAAATACCCCATAAGCTAGTAATGAATTACCAATATTATCTGCTCTTCTAGCAATATTTAATATCTTAACAGCCATAAATGTATATATACCAAGTATTAATAGTCCTACTACTACTCCCCATTCTTCTACTATTATTGGGAAGATAAAGTCAGTATATGATTCCGGTAAATATAAATATTTTTGGGTACTCTCTCCAATACCTTTACCAAGTAAACCACCATTTTTAAAAGCAATAAAACTATTACATAACTGATACCCTGTATCTTCTTGATATCTTTCACATGGTTTTAAAAAGTTAAATCTCGCTAATTGATATGATTTTAAAAATGAACCTCTAGTTACTATCATTACAGCAGCAATTACTAAGATAATACTTAAACATATCTTATTAATAAGATTTCTATTTTCTTTAGGCATTGGTACCGCAAAAAAGATAAATATTGTTAGTAGCATAATTAGTAAAGCTGTTCCTAAATCTGGTTGAAAAGCTACTAATACAAATATCGTTATAACAATCATTATTGGTGTTAGCAAAGTTAATAAATTATCTAAATGATCTTTATTCTTTTCATAGTATCCCGCCATATACATTATAATAAATATCTTGGCAAACTCACTTGGTTGAATTCTAAATGGTCCTATTGGGAACCAACTTCGAGCATTATTGGCCGCATATCCATAGACCATTAAACCAATTAATGATACTAGTACCCCTAATACTCCTAACCAAGATAATCTTTTAAAAGCCTTAGTAGGTATAAATAGCACTACTATAAAGACTACTAAACTTACTATAATAAATATTAATTGTCTAAAGAAATAGTGATATATACTATAATCATAACGCATATATGATTCCATTGATGAAGCACTTAATATCATAATAAGACCAAATATCGTTAATATCATAATACATAACATTAAAGATTTATCAATTACTCCTTTTTTCTTCATATTTTCATCCTCGTATTATAATAATACCATAAATATAGCTAAATAGCACTACTTAAACTAATATTTACATAAAAATAAAAAGCACTAGTAAATAGTGCTTAGTATGAATCAACATTAATTTTAACTTTTTTATTATCATAGATAGAAGAACTAGCTTGAACGATAGTTCTAATACTATTAATAATTTTACCATTTCTACCTATTACTTTTCCCATATCATCTTCTGATACAAGAACTTCTATTTGAATAGTATTTTCTTCATCAGTAGTAAATTCTTTTACTGATACGCTATCAGGATCTGCTACTAATTTCTTAATAATACTTTCAGTTAATTTAACTAAATCCATTATTTACCTTGTTTACTGTTATGGAATTTAGTCATAACACCACATTGAGATAATAAACTTCTTGCAGTGTCAGTAGGAATAGCACCATTATTTAGCCATTTTAATGTTTTTTCTTCATCTAATGTTATTTTATTAGATTCAAGTAAAGGATTATATGTACCTAATTTTTCAATAAATCTTCCATCTCTTGGACTTCTTGAATCTGCAACAACAATTCGATAAAATGGTGCTTTTTTAGCGCCCATTCTTTTTAATCTAATTTTAACTGCCATTTTAATTGCTCCCTTCTTTAAATGTAGTTATATAATATCATATCTAATATCTCTTGTCAACCTTTTTTTGGTACAGTTGTTAATCTTCAATAAATTCTTTTATTTTCTCTTTTGGCATAAACCCTATTGTCTTCTTTAATTCTTGCCCATTTTCAAATAATATTAATGTTGGTATAGACATAACGCCATATCTTCTAGCAATCTCTTCTTCCTCATCAACATTAACTTTAACTATATCAATGTCTATCTCACTAGCTACTTTCTCTATCTCCATAGCTAACATCTTACATGGCCCACACCAATCAGCATAAAAATCTACTAATACTTTATTTTTAATTATTTCATTAAAATCATCTTCTTTACTATAATGTTTTATCATATATTTCCTCCTTCATATTTCTTAACAAAATCTGTATTATCCACATCTATTTTATTCTTTTCAAGTAATTTATTAACTGAATCAGTACTAATTGCTTCATTCTCTAACATAAGTTCTAAGGCTTCACGATTAATTACGGCATTACTCTTCCCATTTCTATTATCAATAAGATCATATACCTCATGATATATCTGTAATGTTTTATCCGCAAAACCCGTCAATACCGGTGTATTATTTAAAATAAAATTAGCATATTTACTATCATCTAACATATCAAACTTAACTACCGGTAAATTTAATACATAAAGCATAATAAATAGATAAAAGTATGCTTCAATAGCGCCCACTACAATACCTAATATCTTTGAAGGTATTGCTAAGAATATTGTAAGTTTTAATATTTTTTCTAAAATACCTGATATCTTCAAAATAACATTTAATGCTAAATATAAAACTGCAAATACTACTATAAAAGCAAATATTTCATAAAAGATAACATTTAGTATTTGTAAGCCTTTAAACACTCCCTTAAAATCAAAGAATGGTAAATTCTCATAAAATATTACTGACAAAGTATTCTTTAATATAAATGATGCACAAGTAATTAATATTAAACCAACAAAACTAGTTAATTTAACAAATACTCCCTTTTTAAAACCAACTACTGCCCCCATCAAAATAATTAATAATATTCCTACATCTATAATATTCATCTCATTCCTCCACAAATATTATATAATATTTTTAGAAAAAAAGAAATATTTATGATAAAATATATATAAGAGGTGTAAAATGAATAACAAACAAATAACTATTACTTTAAAGGTGTCCCCTAATACTATTGAAGAAATGAAAGAATTCTTAAATGATAGTATCCGTGAAAAGACACCACCTTATGCTATATTTCAAGCTGATGATTGTGATACGGTCATTACTGTATATCAAAGTGGTAAAGCCGTATTTCAGGGAAAAGATGCTGATTTATCAAGTAGTTTTTGGATTGAAAGAGAAAAATATTTAAATCCAAACAAAGCTTTAGAAACTACTAATAGCCAAGATAAAGTTAAAGAAGATAATAAAGATGATAATCCCCTAAAACTTAGAATAAATTCTATTGGTAGTGATGAAGTTGGTACTGGTGATTTCTTCGGTCCTATCGTTGTTACGGCTACTTATGTTTCTAAAGAAAATATTGACTTCCTACTAGAACTTAAAGTTAAAGACTCTAAAAAGATGAGTGATAAAGATATTATTAAAGTAGTACCTGAAATAATTAAAAAAATACCATATCATACTTATATTCTATCTAATAGTGAATATAACAAAGTATATGGTACTGATATGAATATGAATAAAATGAAAGCTGTTCTTCATAACAAAGTATTAAATGAATTTACTAAAGATAATAAGTATCAATATGATTATGCTGTCATAGATCAATTCGAAGTCCCAAGAAGTTATTATAATCATATTAAAGGTGCTATTAATAATGTTGGTAAAATTACTTTCTTAACTAAAGCTGAAGACAAATGCTTATCTGTTGCCTGTGCTTCATTAATTAGTAGATATATCTTCTTAAGTCAAATGAATAAACTAAGTAAAGAAGTAGGTTTCACTCTTCCTAAAGGTGCCGGTCCACTCGTTGATGATGCTGCTAAAAAGATTGTTAGTATGTATGGTATTGATAAACTTAAAAGTATTGCCAAACTAAATTTCAATAATTACAAAAAGTTAACTGAAAAATAATGTATTCTCTTATGTAGACATACATTATTTTTTTATATCTGCGAGTTTTACAAAGCTAATTAAGAAAATTGGTACTAGCGATATATAAAGCATTACTTTAACATTATCTATAAATAGATAAAATATTAAACAAATAATACTTCTTAAGAAACAGAAAATTAATTCACAAGTTATTAAATACCCATTTATATTACTATTCTCTATATTATAAATATTTTTATTACTAGTTAATTCAAACGATTTAATACCCAAACCCTCAAGAAGAGCCACTATCAAAAGAATATATTTATTAGTAATATTAAGTTTTAATAAAAGTACTAAGCAAAAGATAATATTTATATATTTAAAACATTTATTTATATTTATTCTATGAGCTATATAATATAAATATATTATTGAAGATATACATATCAATATATTAAAGGCTCCAACATAATTTAAGCTTTTCTTAACATATAAATATAAATAAATAGGTTCTAGTAAAAGAAATATTACTTTAAACTGTTCTAAGATAAAGAATACTAACTTATTACTATTTATCTTACTATATTCTATTTTATTATTTGTTATATCATCTCTTATAAATATTAAAGGTATAATACTTATTACTGATAATATTATTACAATAATTGAACTTACTAATATTGAATATTTATCTACTATATAACTTCCTAGAATAGAAGAAAATATTATCGGTAAGTAAGCTGATATTAAAATACTTGCTATCTTCTTATCTTCTACTTTATCTACTAAATTCATCGCATAATAATGTCTAATTGTATGATAAATAAATGATGAAGTAGATAATACTATACTAAGTATAACTAAATTATAATTAGTCGTACTCATCACACTCAAATAATAAAACGCTATCCCATATAATAGTCCTGAAATAATTAATAATACTTTTCTCCTAATACACTTTGTTAGATATACAGTTATATAACTTATAAATACTCCTACTAAATAATAAATACTATAGAATAATAAAATATTCTTTATTTTATAACCCTTTTGATATAGATAAACGAAAGAAAATATTTCAACTATATTTCTACTAATATTAGATAGAAATAGAAAGATATTATATAATGTTAATTTTTTCATGTACTCACCAATAATAGTATGGTTTATCTGATATATTTTAAACAAAAAGAAGATTACTCTTCTCGTTTTTCAATATAATCTTTTTTAATTTTATCTATTTCATTATCTACTTCTTCAGTATATTCATCATCCCCTATTACATCCCATGGTTCTTCATCTTCTTCAATAGCTATTTTAACTTTAGTACTACCAACTATCTCTACTCCTAATTCTTTTTCTATTTCTAAATCAATACTATTACCATTTTCATGAGCACTAATACAAGATGGTTGTTTAAGACTTCTTACAATTATATCTTTATCTTCTGAATCAATGCTTTCTTTTTGATTTACTGATACTGTTTCTTGATAAGCAATATTCTTAGTAATAACTGTAGTTTTAGTATCATTTTCATATGAATACCAAATATTAACATCAAATGATCCATCTATTACTATTTTACCATTATGTTCATGTCCAGAAAACTTATGATTAATAACCCAACATCCTAAAATAGTATTAGGTGTATTTTCACAGGCAACATTATAAGTATTTTTATAATGTTTCTTTCCTTTACCAATTACAGCTTTTGTAACTATCTCTTTAAATGTTGACAAGATATCACCCCTCACAATAATTTATGATAAAGTTAGGAAAATAGTACCTAATATTAAAAAGAAAGTATTTATAACCAGCAAAATAAAAAACCTTAACTTTCTATAAAGAAAATTAAGGAATAATTGACTCAGAGCTTCGAAAGTTTTCTGAATACCAATTACTATTATTATATTCGTATTAATAAATAATTATTCATTAGGAAATCCCATTATATTTAAAATATCTTTTATACTTATAGCACTTAGTTTTTTATCCAATTCATCAATCGCATTATTAACCCGACTGACAAATTGTTCTTTCATATCATCATTCAATAATTTCTCCATACATTTCATAACCATATAGAGATTTGTAGACTTATCAAATATGTCATAAGTGTCATCAATCGATTTAAAGCTTATAAAAAACTTACTATGAAAAGTATATAATCTATTATTATGTGCACTAAAGTTACGCACAAGAGTAATATTTACAAGAATTTGCTTTAACAATTTATCAGATATTTTAAAATGCTTACTTATTCTTTGTCTATCTTCTTGCTTAAGCAAGCCATAATATCTACTTATTTCACCCATTGTCATTATTTTGACTAATACAAATGGTGGAATAAAACCATAGATATCTTTATAATGATTAATAGCAGCATGTTTACCATAATTCTTTTCTATTGCTCCATCAATGTCAAAAATAATCTTATCAATAGAATCTTTACTAGCATTTTGATCAAAACAATCATAATTTAAATAATCTTTAACACCTTATTTTTCTGATATAGTGTTAGCAATAAGAGACTTTACAACTTGTTCTATTTCTAAAGCATATTTTAAAAATATGTTCTTTAAATATTTATCAAAATTATATAAGGAATATATTTCTTCAAAAGTAACATTATCCAAATATTTGCCATTTATTTTAAACACTTTTTTATAAGTATTTACAACGGAATAATAAGTATATTTTTCTATTACATCTAAAGCTGATTTCCTATTTTTAATTACTACACCTTTAGATTCCAAATAATTTAATAGTTCTTCATTACTTTTGTATTCCTTCATATTTACCCCCAAAAACAAAATTGACTCAGGGCTTCAAAAGTTTCCTGAGTACCAATTACATATAATTATACACTAATAACCCTAAATGTCAATTGTTTTTACAAAAATTTTCTAAAAAACAATTATGTATTTTACTAGTTCTACAATAAAATTAGGAAAATAGTACCTAATATTAAAAAGAAAGTGCCTTTAACACTCTCTTAGTTATAATGTTCTACCATTTGTTTTATTTAAAGCATCTTGTAATGTACCATATCTATCACTTAGATTACTCACTAAAGAATCCTTAATACTGTCTTTACAATATGTTTCTGTAAAACTAATTTGTGATTGAAGAATCCCTTTAGCTATATCGCCTAATTCCTGTAAAGTATCTAATAGTTGACTATTACCAGAATTATTCTGTATTTGACTATATATAACTCCCATCATATTTTCTATAGCACTATAGTTAGCACTCATTCTATCATAAATAGCACCAAAATCATCCATATTTTACCTCCTACTATTTACTTAAATATAACACATATTTTTAATAATTTTATGAAAATATGTGATATTTATATTAAATCACTCTGTTTTATTATAAAAATATTCTTATCTTTATAGAAGGCATAAAAGATATTCTCTAATTTAACATCTTTCTTAGTTAAAATATTATCAATCCATTCTTCATCTTTATCTAAATATTTTAAAGTATCTTTTTGAACCTTACCATCTAAAATAATTGGTAGTGGTAAATACTTATTCTTATTAGCATACCCAAACACTGAAAGACAACCATTATTCTCTAGTATAGCATATTCTACTTCTTCTAATGACTTAAAACCCTTATCACGAATCTGTACCAATAAATCATCTAAACTATATCTCTGTTTTAGCATTTCTTTATAGTTAATATGCCCTTCTTTTATTATAATGGAAGGATTACCATCTAAGAAATTTCTAAACTTTGGTTTCTTTATTGAAAAGTATGCTAAAATAGTCTGTAATATTGTTAAAGTTACTATTGGTAATATTGAATAAAATATTGATTTATCATATCCTTCTATACTAATCATTGCTAACTCAGCCATTAATATTGATACTATTAAGTCTATTATTCCTAACTGTCCTACTTCTCTTTTACCCATAATACGATATATAAGTATTATAAAGAAATAAAAGAATACTGTTCTAAAAAATATTATTACATAATCCATCTTCATCACCTATTTTATTATGGTAAATAACATATTACTTTATACAATTACATATATATTATTAGGTGAAAATATGATTATAAACTATTTAAAAAGTTTTGCTTTAACTATTCTAATTATCTTTGGTGGGGCTATTATAACTACCTTATTAGAATACTTTACTAATAATACTCAAGTATTAGTTAATATCTTAAAAATAATAACTATCTTACTATCTATCTTTATTCCAACATTTATTTTAGGTAGAAAAAGTGAACGTAAAGGCTATCTAGAAGGTTTAAAATATGGTGCTATCTTAATAGTATTATCTCTAATATTAAATATAATATTTAAAACTAAATTTAACTTTGACATAATTATTTATTTTATAATAATGTTAGTATCTGCTATGCTAGGTAGTATGATGGGAATAAACTTTAAAAAGAATAAGTAAAAAAATACGACTAAAAATCGTATTTTTTATTTATATATATCTTTTATTTTATCAATAGGAATATATTCATTATCTATCGTAATTAAATTGTTATTTATGTATGCTACTATTCTTTTCTTTACTACCTCATTATCTAATTCAATAAAAACATCGGCTTTATAGACATAACTTGGAGAATTAAATATATTCTTAATCTTTTGTTCAATAGTAAATCTATCATATACTTCATGTTTTCTAATAGGTATTTCTTCTTTCTTAGTCTTATCCATAGTAGTATATAGTTTTTGAACATTATTTATATTTTTATCAATCGTACTATGATACATCTTAGGTAATTCTTTCAAATAACCATCTCCTTCTAGTTAATTATATGTATAATTTTTATTTTTTTCTAAAAAAGTTAATTATTGTAAATATTTGTGGTAGAATAATAGAAGAATGAAGGTGATTATTATTAAACAAATATCTAAATTTAAAGTAGAAAAAACTATTCTAATTCCTATTTTACTATTCCTAGCAATAAGTGTTATATCTATTATAGCCACTAAACCTTTTTTAAGTAGTGAATATAGTAATTTATGGTTGAAACAAATAGTTTGGTATACAATAGGCATAGTTTTAGCTTATAGTATGATGACACTAGGTAATAAATTTTTTTATCATCATGCTTGGATATTATATATAACCGGTGTTATATCACTAATACTAGTACTCTTCATTGGAGCAGATATAAAAGGTGCTAAATGCTGGTTTAGAATACCTTATTTAGGAACTGTCCAACCTAGTGAATTTATGAAAATATTCTTAATAATACTTATTGCTAGATTAATAGATGAATTTAATAATGATTATCCTAATCCCGATATTATGGATGAATTTAAGTTCTTACTAAAAATATTAGTAATAGTTTTAATACCATCAGCTCTTACTTTTGCTGAACCTGATACCGGTGCTGTTATTATGTACTTTATTATTACTATTACTATGCTCTTTGTCGGAGGTTTTAGAAAAAGATGGTTTATCATGTCATTATCAATTATCTTATTATTTGGTGGTAGTTTCTTAGCACTCTACTTACTTAAACAAGATTTATTTATTAAAATATTTGGTACATCATTCTTTTACCGAATGGATAGAATTCTTAACTGGTCAAGTTCTAGTGGCTTACAACTTAAAAACTCTATTATGGCTATTGGTTCAGCCGGTTTAACCGGGCATGGTATCAATAAAGTGCCAATTACTATTCCCGAAATGCAAACAGACTTTATCTTTAGTGTCTTTGCATCTAACTATGGTTTAATAGGTGCTATATTCTTAATATCGGTTATTATTTTCTTTGATATAACATTAATAACAACTGTTAATAAAACAAGTAATAATTGTGATAAATATGCAATTGGTGGTATTCTTGGAGTATTACTTTTTCAACAAGTATATAATATCTCGATGACTATTGGCTTACTCCCAATTATGGGAATCACTCTTCCCTTTATATCTTATGGTGGATCATCATTATTGTCATATATGTTATTATTAGGTATTATCTTTAATGTATCTAATGAAAGTTTAAGATTTACAAACTAAAAACAATCTAGTAAAAACTACTAAATTGTTTTCTTTTTGACAATTTTTTCTCATTACAAGTTAATGATACTACTTTATCATAAATTACTTTAGCTTCTATACTATCCGGTAACCTATCTTTATCAAATGTTAAACTAGTTAAATAAATAACACTACCTCTTAATACTAATGTATTATCATATCTAGAAGAAGTCATAAGATCTATGCGATAATCAGAATTATCACTCATATAAGTTATTTTATCTATATCAGCACATGATAAAGCTTCCATATTATCTAAATAAGTAATACATCTATTTTTATTAGGATCTACAAAAACATTAAATGTTTCCGTAGTTAATTTCATACATGTATTAAAGATAATATCCTCAAAACCAAGTTGTTTTAATTTACCTAATAATTCCTTAATATTATTTAGTTTACTTATATTGTTTAAAATATATTCATACACATAATCAAACTTTCTTAGTTTAGCTCGAACATCATTATTAGTTGCACTACAAAGAACCATCTCAGCTATATCACCATATTTTTGACATAGTACCTGCACTCTCTTATCTTTATAATCAAAGGGCCTATTTTGTAATACTTTATCATCAGCTAATACTTTCTTTAAAGACTTTCCTCTTAATAATAATTCAATGTCAATTCTAAAGTTGGGATATCTATCTATATGATTACATAAATAGATTAAATCATTAACATTATATTTCATTCTCTCCTCTTTCTTAATTTAATTAAAACACTAAACTACCATAATAATAGTTAGTAGTATCATTAACTACTTTCTGCCTCTCTACTATTAATAAATATTTATCTAGAGTTGAATTATATATAATACTATTATTTAAATATTTTAAATAATCTTTATATGTATTATTCATACTATCCGTAATCAATCCATCTATATCATTAGTTTGTGATAAATCTACTAATAAAGCACTAGTAATATTATAATTATTAAATAATACCTTAAACTTTTCATTTGTATCGTTACTTATGTAATAATAACTAGCTGTATTATTATATAGTATATTATTTTCAATTAATAATTCTTTTAAATAATTACATGCATAAGCATTATCAACATTATAATAATTACTTCTTTCTTTATATCTTAAATATGTTTTATTATAACTAGTAAATAGTCCTACTAAAGTTATTACTACTATTGAACAAGTAACTATTACTTCAGCCATCATAAATCCTTTTTTATTTAGTTTCATAATAATCACCTCATTTATTTTGTGCAATATTCATTGCCTACATTATTATAACCATCCGGGCATCCTTGTATTACAGATTTATAAGAATAGCAAGTACCGTCTCTATTTGTATCACTACCTGAACATTTATATTCCCAACCTCTACTACAATGATCTCCATTAATTATACAGCCACTACAATTACTAGGACAATAACATACCGGATTCCCCCAACCATTTATCCCACATGATCCGGCACGTATATCGCCACCAGTACCAACTCCGGTAGTAACGCATTCGCATACTCCCCTTGGTACAGGACGAAGTTCAGCATCATAAGTTTTACTACAAGAAGTTTTCTCATCATTTAACGTATAGCCTGTCTCACAACTAGCACCAGCTTTAACAACCTCTATACTACAACTTCCGGTATTGCCAAAAGCATCTTTCATATAATAAGTATATGTTCCCTCAGCAATATCCATATCACTATTATTACTACCTTTATAATTTTCATCCCAACCATAATATACCATATTACCATCAAAACTAGCCGTAATTTTTGAACTATTTGCACTCAAACTACATGTTAGTGGTGCTAAAGCCTCGTTAGTAAAACCTACAATATTTATTCCATAATCCTTATTTGAATATTTTGTTGCAATAGGTATTTCTACTAAAAAATAATTCCCATTTCTTCTAATACTCGCTTCTCCAACAATAGCATTCTCACTAAATTTCTTAGTATATGTCCCATAAGTTATTGCATTATCTACTATCGTTAAGTCTTTAGAACTCCCATCATTAAAATTTATTCTAATACCATTAGTTATATATTCAACATTATTAACATTATTACCAATAACATCATTCATTATCTCATTAGTTATAACTGTCTTATCATTTAACATAACTGTCTCAACGTTAACATCATCATATCTATTTCTAATCTTTAAAGTTAAATTAATTAAAAAGTATGCCATTGTAAATGTTAAAACACCCGCTAAAATAACTTCTACTATTAAATAACCTTTATTATTTAGTTTCATATCATATCACCTATTATTAATATAATTATAAACTATTTAATTAAATAAATCTATAGTTTTATCATAAAAATAAAAAGACTATAGTTATACCTATAATCTTTACTATCTATTATTTTAAATTAGCTACTGGTAAGACACTAATAGATCTAACTATCTCTAGTATCTCTCCTGTTTTCATAGTATTACTAGCTAAATAATATTCAATACCATTACTATACCAATTTACTGAATTATTATTTACTATAGCTACTGAATCTGCTAATAATTCTAGCTCTCCAAAAGTAGGTACTATAACATGTTCATTACTAGTTTTTGATACTTCTTCAACTAAGATAAACGGATTATCACCATCAAATGTTAATATTAATCTCTCTCCTGTTGAAGTACTAACCTTTTCTTGACTAGTTAAATAAGTATTAGTAGGTAAATACATAGGATATACTATATCATCTATTGTAGCCGTACTCTTAGTTTGTTCAGTCTTATTATCTTTATTATCTTTATTATCCGTATTAGAGCCTATATTCTTTTCTTCAATTATTTGATTTAAATCAAAATAATTATCTTTAAATTTAGGACTATAATCTATCTTATCAAAAGTCATCTTTATTTCTACATTTCCATCTTTGTCTAATACTCTTACTTCTTTAACATTATAATTCTTATCCATATATATTTCTTGACTAGTTAATTTATCATTATTAGGATAATTTACATTAGAAGTTAATACATATTTATTATCTACTTCTTTCATACTAATATTATCAGTATTATTTATATCATCTAATAAAGATGTTAATAAATATACTTGAGAATTATTGTATGGCCAATCACTTTGAAACTTAAAGCTTTTATTTAGTGATGGTGTAATTACATATATACCTGTGTCATTTCTTAAAATAACTTGCTCATGATTATTAGTAGTATTAACTAAATCGATTTTATAATAATCATTCTTCTTATAAGAAACTTTAACATTATATGTATATATATCTTCATTATTTATTAATTCCATAACTCCTTCAACATAATAACTTTTTAAATTATTAATTTTTTTATCAAATTCCTCTACTACTTTACTAGAACTAGTTTTCCCACATCCAGTAATAAATATTACAACCAAAATAAATATTAAGAAAGTTTTTTTCATATTTCACCCCATTAAAATCTTTCTATTAAATTATATGGAAGGAATTAATGTTTATGATGAATATTTTTTAATTTTTTGGTAAATATATTAGTAGTATAAAAAAGGAGGAATAAAAGATGAATGCTTTACTTAAAACTGGTTTAGTAATTAGTATTATAGGTTGTATTAATTGGGGACTAGTAGGTATATTTAACTTCAACTTAGTAGAATATCTTTTTGGAGATGGTACCCTATTAACTAGATTAGTATATATTTTAGTACTTATATCTGGTTTATTAGATATAGCTATTTTAACTAAAGATTTAGATAGATAATAACTACGCTATAATTTTAGTGTAGTTTTTTTGTTTTTATGATATACTTGAGTTAGGTGATATAATGAATGAAATAAAATGTCCTAACTGTGGCACTATCTTTCAAATAGATGAAAGTGATTATGCCTCTATTGTTAAACAAGTAAGAGATAGTGAATTTAATAAAGAAATTACTTTGCGAGATAAAGAATATCAAAAAGATAAAGAAAACTCTATTAAACTAGTTCAAATTGAATTAGAAAAGAAATATAGTGATGAAATAAATAAAAAAGAATTAACTATTACTAATTTACAAAACGAACTTAAACTCAAAGATACTAATCAAGAGTTAGTATTAAAAAATGCTTTAAGTGAAAAAGAAAAAGAAATAGATGTTCTAAATAATAAACTAGAAAATAGTAATAATACTTATCTTCTTAAAGAAAAATCTTTAAAAGAACAATATGAAGATAAAATAAAGAGTAAAGATGAACAAATAGCTTATTATAAAGATTTTAAAGCAAGACAATCTACTAAAATGATTGGTGAGTCACTAGAACAGCACTGTAATAATGAGTTTAATAAATTAAGGCCTTTATTTGGTAACGTATACTTCGAAAAAGACAACGACATCAAAACAGGTTCTAAAGGCGATTTTATCTTTAGAGAATATGATGAAGATGGTATAGAAATTATCTCTATTATGTTTGAAATGAAAAATGAAGCTGATGAAACTAGTTCTAAACATAAAAACGAAGATTTCTTAAAAGAATTAGATAAAGACCGCAAAGAGAAAAATTGTGAATATGCTGTTTTAGTTTCTCTACTAGAAATAGATAATGAATACTATAACACTGGTATTGTTGATATGTCTCATAGATATCCTAAAATGTATGTAATTAGACCTCAATTCTTTATACCCTTAATTACTTTATTACGAGGCGCTGCTCTAAATACTTTAGGATATAAAAAAGAACTTCAAATAGTTCAAAATCAAAATATTGACATCTCCCACTTTGAAGATAATATTAATTCGTTTAAAGAAGGATTTGGAAGAAACTATCGCCTAGCTAGTGAAAAGTTTAAAAAGGCTATTGAAGAAATCGATAAATCAATGGATCACTTACAAAAGATTAAAGATGCCTTAATATCAAGTGAAAACAACTTACGTCTTGCCAACAATAAGATAGAGGATTTAACTATTAAAAAATTAACTAGTAATAGTCCTACTGTCGCCAAGATGTTTGAAGATGAAAAGAACGCTCAAGATTAAGCGTCCTTTTTGTTATCTAGTTATAATTAATTTTAAAACTATTACTATCGCAATTAATACTCTATAAAAAGCAAATACTGAAAAATCATGTTTCTTAATATATGCTAATAAGAACTTAATGCATAGAAGTCCTACTACCATTGAAGTAATAACACCAACTATTATTTCTTTACTAATAATTAAATCACCAACATTAACAATAGCAGCTCCAAAAATAATTGGTGTTGATAATAAGAAAGTAAACTTTGCAGCAGCTTCTCTTGATACTCCCATTAATCTAGCCGCTAATATTGTTGTTCCACTTCTAGAAAAACCTGGAATAACCGCTAAAGCCTGCGATAGGCCAATAATAAAAGTTTGTTTAAATGTTAGTTCTTTAAAACTAGTTTCTTTCGTATAATGTTGACTTGCCCATTTATCTCCTAAATAGATAAGTACTCCCATAACTGCTAAACTAATTGCTATAATTAAAATATTACCTCTAACAACATTAGTAATAACATCTTCAAATAACATACCAACTACTGCTCCCGGAATAGTCGCTGCCACTAAATACCAAAACATTCTATTATTAAAGTTATCTTTCTTCTTAAATACCTTTTGAAATACTCCCCCTACTAACTTTAACCAATCTTTAAAATATACTATAAGTACTGACATTAATGTCCCAAAATGTAATGCTACATCAAATGCTAATTTCTCACTTTCAGTCATACTTAAATTAAAATTAAATAAATATGGAATAATTATTAAATGTGCTGAAGAAGATATTGGTAAAAATTCTCCAATTCCTTGTATTATTCCTAAAATTATACTTTGCCATAAACTCATTTTTATTCCTTCTTTCTACTTATTAACTTTTGTAATAACACCTACACCAATAGTAGTATTATCTTCTATTATCTTAAATGAATATCCTATATCTACTGTAATATCTTTATCTAATAAAATGTCTATATTAGTATATTCACCACTTCTTATCATATTATCTATACTTATTATCTTACCACTAACAACTGTATCCCATAAAGATATATTAATACTAGAATTTAACCCTTTACTAATTGTTGTATTATTACCTTCATCTTCTTTATATAAATATATTCTAGCTGTAATATTATTAGTAGTAATTAAACTATTCTTAGTAGCAATAGTCTGTCCTTTGACAACATTAACTTTATCATTAACAATTAATTCCACTCTATTGCCTATATAAGCACTATTAACACTAACACCATCTACTAATATCTTATTAATCTTAACATCAATACTATCAATACTCATTCCACTTACTTCAAGAATATCTCCTGTATTAACCTTACCACTCTTAATAACACCGCTTATATAAATCTTACCATTAGTAGTATAAACATCCTCTATTATCATCGCAAACTTATCATTAACTGAATATCCCTTAATTAAAGACTCTATCTTAGATTCTTGATAATTACTATAATGAGTATATAAACTACTACCCTCTCTAATAATTAAATTATTATTATCATTCTTCTTACTATCCCTAATACCACTCTTATATAATGATATCCCTGATATTACTATTGATATTACCATTAATATAGGTATTATTATTAATAAGTTCTTAGTAATCTCATCTTCTTTTTTAATCTTTTTCTTTTTTACTGACATATCTTCCCTCTATTCTTACATTACTAATTATAACATAACCTAATATATATTGACAACCAAAATACCTAAGATTTTATATTCTTAGGTATTTAATTTATTTTACTATAAATGGATCTGCTGAAGTCCCAGATCCGCTAGATAATACTGTGCCTTGTTTAAGGGATAAAACAGGATGCCCACCATACGAACCCGTAACGTGGAAGTTGCCGAAAGCCCCGGAAGAATACAAGCCGAACTCGCTAGCATACCAGATGTGGAAGCTATACGGAGAAAAGGACCAATTATTAACTCCATTGTATAGGTAATATGAAGTATTTGTCTGCCATATTACTCCTCCAGCATATGCTATTTCTTCTGCAGTTATCATACCAACGGGATATGTTAATACTCCATTACCATTATTTGTACTAACTGTAAACTTATCTAATTGTCTTGGACATACCAAGCTAAGTTTTCTATTAAATAATCTTTGCATACTGCCAAAAGTTAACTCCTTATCATAATTACTATAATCTTTATTCCAACCACTTGAGTTAAAATTATAATATGTTCGATCATTACAAAAACCAGTATCTTCTAGTTTTGATGTATAACTTATCATATTAGCTTTATACCAAGCATCTATTTTAACTTTGGCATTTGATTCTTTAACATTAATGTTTCCTTCAAACATATCATTTAATAAATCTTTTGGTTTCTTACCATTTGTTAAAGTAAAATAGTAAGCATGTTTATCTTCACTATATATAGCGTGAATATAATATACGCTTTGACATGTTGTACTTGAGCTAAAACAAGTATAATGATATTTATCAGTATAATTACTATATTCTGTATTCCAATTACTTGGGTTTGTTAATGTTTTTGTATCTTTTAAAGTATATTTTTTTGTACTAGCATCATATGTTACATCATTACCAAATACAATATTCCCACTTAGAGTTGTAATATTCTTTTCATTTGCTACATGAACAGTATTATACATATATCCTACATATGCTGGTGAACCATTTGCAGTATTAAATTGAATATTACCAATAGTAGTCGCTTCTTTTGTATTATTACATTGCCCATTAGAAGGTTTACCATCATAGATAAGTTTTACACCACCGGTTTCGGTTGTTCTTACTATTCGCCAACAAAAGTTAGCAAATAAGACATGATTATTATCTACTGCTCCTCGATAGTAATATACTGGTACATTATTTTCTGTATTAGTTGTGGTATATATACCTTTTATCCCATCAGCACTTGATTGTTTACTAAAATCTATTCTAGTATATTTATTAGCACTACTCTTTATTTTATAGAATAGTGTATTCGTACCATTCCCATCATCATAACCATAATCGATTGGTAAATTAGGATTATTACTTGATGTTCCTTTCATATTAACTGATATACTTCCACTTAAGTTTTGAGTTTCTGTTTCATCTAACCAAATATATAAGTAATATGTTTTGGTATAGTTATTACCTGATTTAGTTATATTATCATAATCATTTTTAATTAGCCAAACATCATTGCCAACTGTTTTATTTTTAAAACTGCCACTTGATATAATATCCTCAGTACAACTACTAGCATTAGTAGTAAGTGTATAGCGCATTGATTCTCTTTTTAAACTATCCGATAATGTGGCAATATTCATACCTATACTAAAAGATATTTTACCACCGGATGTATTAGTAGATGTTGCAACAATTTTCTTTTTTATTGCATATTCACTAGTACATTTAGCCGGCATGAATGAAGTATTTGAATTACCGCCACCATCAATAGTCATTGTTAAATTACCGGATTTAATTTGGGTAATATTAGTGGCTACTGCACTTGCCGTAAAAACTGCTAAGGTTCCTCCAAGACTTAAAAATACTATTGATATAATAGTTAAAAAAATAAATAATCTCTTTCTTTCCATAAATGTACAATCCCTTTCTTAGTAAATAAAAAACTACGATAAAAAGAGTCTAATCTCTTAAACTCTCTTTACCGTAGTTTTTATTATCTTTTAAACAAACATATGTATTATTTTGCCCCCCCCCCAAGTAAACTTGGAGTTAACTTATTATTAACTTTATTATCCATAATTATTAACTCCTTTCTTGTTGATTTGCGAATTAAAATGTACAAATTCATCAACGTTTCTTACTTGAGGTAATTACATCATCGTTTGTTTAACTTCTTACCTTAAATTAATTATACAACAAACAATAGATATATTCAAGATGTTTTTATAAGAACAAAACTTATTTTTTTGATACTCTACTTAGACTTCTTTACTGCTTTAATTTCTAATATTTGTAATCTTACATGATATATTTTTTTATTTACTTATTACTTTAAACAATTACCGCAATAATTTTAATAAGAAAAAACACTTATTTCTAAGTGTTAATTATTTTCCTTTAATAAATCAATAGCTTTTTGGAATAACATATCATTACGTAAGTATTCAACATTACCTAATTCTTTCTTAACTTCTTCTCCAGTCATATTATATTGTTTAGCTAATTCTTCTACTTTTTCATCTAATTCTTTATCAGTTATTTCTAATTTTTCTTCCTTAATTAAAGCCATTAATAAATAACGATATTTAAGTCTCTTAGTAGCTTCTTCAGTCATTTTAGCCATAATATCTTCTTTAGTTGAGTTAGTATATTTTAAATATAATTCTTCAGTAATTCCTTGCATACTCATACGTTTAACTAAATCTTGATACATTGCTTCTTTTTCATCTTCTACTAATTCATCAGCAAAAGATACTTCCATATTTTCAGATGCTTTATCTAATAAATCATCTTCAAATTTATGTCCTAATTCATGATTCTTTTCTGCTAAGATTTCTTCTTTAATAGATTTCTCTAAATCTTCTTTAGTCTTAATATTATCCATTCCTAAGTCAGCAAAGAATTCTTCATCTAATTCAGGAACTATTCTTGATTTAACTTCATTTACTTTAACTTTAAATACTACTTTTTGTCCTTTTAATTCTTCAGACATATAGTCCTCAGGGAATGTTAATTCTAGATCTTTTTCTTCACCTTTACTCATTCCAACTATTCCTTCTTCAAATCCTGGAATAAATGAATGACTACCAATAGTTAATGAATAGTTTTCTGCTTTTCCGCCATCAAAAGCTACACCATCTTTAAATCCTTCAAAGTCAATAATAGCAACATCACCATTTTCAACTTTACCATCTTTAACAGCTAATTCAGCATACTCTTGTAATAATGAATTAATATGATTTTGTACTTCTTCATCACTTACAGTTGCTTCTTCTTTCTTAACATTTAATCCTTTGTAATTACCTAATTTAACAGTAGGTTCAGTAATAAGTACCATTTTAGCTTCAAATGATTCTTCATCCATCTTAACTACTTCAATTTTAGGCTCAAGAATTGGAACAATCTTACCTTCTAATACTACTTCTTTATATTTATCTTGAATAGCTTTATCAGCAGCACTATATACTAATTCTTGTTTACCATATTTCTTTTCATAAACATTTCTAGGTGCTTTACCTTTTCTAAAACCATCCATTTTTACATCTTTGATAACTGTTTCAAATGATGCATCAACTAAGTCTTTCCATTCTTTTCCTTCTACTTTAATTACAACTTCTTCTTTCATTTATGATACCTCCTATTTTATATCAAGTATTTCTACATTGTATTTACCATTTGGGCTTTCTACTGCTCTCGTTTCTCCAACTTTAGCGCCAATAATTGCTTTAGCAAGTGGTGATTCATTAGATATCTTATCATTAGATGGATCTGCTTCTTTAGATCCAACTATTTTATATTCTTCGACATCATCGTCATCATCATCATATTTTATCTTAACAGTTGTGCCTAATCCAACACAATCAGTATCTACTTTTTCTATAATAGTTGCTTTTTCCATGATCTTTTCTAACTCTAGTATTCTACCTTCTACTTGAGCTTGTTCACTTCTAGCAGCATCATAATCCGCATTCTCAGATAAATCTCCAAGTGCTCTTGCTTCTTTTAATGCTTTAATTACTTCAGGTCTCTTAGTATTCTTTAAATAGTTTAATTCTTCTTCTACTTCTAAAAAACCTTCATCAGTTAAATATACTTTATCTGCCATTTTCTTTCCACCTCTTAACATTTCAAAATTGTACTATGTTTTTTATTCTTTGTCAAGTACTTTTATCCTCATCATATCATAAACATATACTTTCTTATTTAACTTAAATTTAATAATTTGTTCCGGATGTCTCGCCACATCTAATAAATTATTTTCTTCATCATATATCTTTGGAATAGTATATGTAAATGTCTCTATATTAGGTCCAAAAAATTCTACTATATCTCCTTCTTTAAAGTAATTTTTTTGTCTTAATGTTACTTCTTGATTATCTTCATCATAATCTTCAACTATTCCTAAAAAGTCTTGATTAGATACTTCTTCTCTTCCTAAGAAATATTGTTCATCCTTAGTAGGTAATTTATCATAAAATTGTATAGTATTATCTCTATTAGCTACTCTATTTAAAACTTTACTATAATATGCTATTCTCTTACTATCTAGTTTATTACTATAATACTCATCAATAGCACTCCTATAAGTATTAATAACAGTTGCTATATAATAAATACTACGCATTCTACCTTCTACTTTTAATGAACTAATTCCTATATTAATCATATCATCTAACTTACTAATCATTGCTAAATCTTTAGAGCACATCGTAAACTCCGGATCTATACTAACTTTTTCTTTATTTTCATTTAATAAATTAAAGTTCCAACGACATACCTGACTACATCCCCCTCTATTAGCATCTCTGTTAGTAAAATAGTTAGATAACACACATCTTCCGGAATATGCTGCACACATTGCTCCATGAATAAAACATTCTACTTCCATCCCCGTCTTATCAATAATCTCTTTAATCTCATTACGTGAACATTCTCTAGCTAGTACTACTCTCTCAACACCAAGTTCTTTATAAAAATTAATACTTTCTATATTAGCAGTTGAAGTCTGTGTTGATATATGAATACTTAACTTAATATTATTCTCTCTAACTATATCAATAACTACCGGATCTGCTACTATAATAGCATCTACTCCAATATCTGCTAACTTAATTAAATATTCTTTTAAACCAACGATATCTTCATTATGAAATAAAATATTAACTGTCACATATACTTTCTTATTTAATGCATGAGCAAACTTACAAGCTTCTTCTATCTCTTCAATACTAAAGTTTTTCGCATTAGCTCTAAGACTATAATCTCGTCCCCCAATATATACTGCATCCGCACCATATAATAAAGCAATCTTTAATCTTTCGATATTTCCCGCCGGAGATAATAATTCTACTTTCTTCATTATATATCACCTTCTTTATTCTTTACTTTATATATAGTCTTAGTATCAAAGAAACCTACATAATATTCTTTGTTACTATATTCTTTATTTATAAATCTCTCTAAATCTTTAATAAACTTATCATGATCAATATTAAAACTATTTAATATATAATAATCTATTATCTCTATCTCTTTAATTCTATTAATTAAATTAATAGGTTCTTTCGTATAAATAGTACTACCTAATTTACTCTCTACAATAGGGTGCTTAATATCATCTTGTTCTATATAATATATCTTATCTTCTTTAGACGTATTAATATAATCTAAATAATTAGTGACTAAACTTCTTCTTGAATTAAATATTGGTATATATCCATATACATTAAATAATATCTTTAAATTAGTATTCTTCTTAATATCTAATAATTCTTCTTTAGTAATATCTGATGATATATATGAATACTTAATACCCAACTTCTCATAAAACTTATTAGAGTTAATTGAAGTATTCAAATGTTCTTGACTAACTATTAACTCTATATTTAAATTATTATCTCTAACTATCTTATAAACACTCATATCATAAAACATTACTTTAACATTACCAATATCGCTTAATTTAAATAATATTTCTTTAAGTAAATCTAGATCATTATTATGCATAATCTTATTTAAAGATATAATAATTTCTTTATTAGAATACTTCTTTATTATTTTAATAGTGTCCTCTAAACTTACATAAAAAGGAAGTTCTACTGAATAGTTATCTATCCCTATAATAAAACCATCGACTTCTAATTTAGATAATTCTTCTAATTCATCTAAACTACTTGGTATAACTATTAACTTACCCATATCTATCTACCTCCTAACTAAATGCTTATTACCATTATCTTTAATATAATTAACAAAGTAATCTCTATATATAAAATCACTAATCTCAGTATTATCCTTACTAAACATTTTAACTAAATAATTAATATATTCTATATATTTATTACTATCTAATAAACTACTAGCTATATATAATAATTCATCAATAATACCAAGTGTTAACTCTTTCATTTTACTCATAATTACTAATGCATCATCATCTTTATCATAAGCATACACTAATAATTCATTAACTAGTTCCATTATCTTACTAATATTATCTTTATAATCACCATAACTATTTATAAATCCTTCTCTATCGTCTTTAAAATAATATTTAAAATGCTCTATCCCTAATATATTAACTAATGAAGATATAACTATTAAACCAATATAACAATAATCATTAAAATTATCTTTATTATCTGAAGTAATCATCGTAAAGTATTCTGTTGTAGCTTCATCAAAATAATCATTCTCATCTTTATTAGCTAACCCATTCTGACTAGATAAATGAAATAATTCATGAGTTAATGTATCAAATATATTCTCATTATTTAATAGTATCATATTGTTACTAGTATATAAGCCATTATTATCAAACTCACTATCTTTACTTAAATAAATATTTAATGTTTTAGTATATGTTTGATAATTATCTTTCTCTTCATTACCGAAATAACTTAATACTTTCTCAACTCTTGCAAATGGATTATTAACTCTAGACTTAATACTATCGATGTTTAACTTAACAACATCATATTTAGTAATATCTTTATATTTAACTTTCATACTATTCTTCTTTCCACGCTATTTTAACATATATAACTAAAAATTAAAAGATACTTTTAATATCTTTTAGCTATTTTTCTTAGATATCGCTATTTTGTCTCCTACGCTAACATAAGTAGTAGTAAACTCTTTATTATTATCTAAGTATTCAATAAATGTTTTAATTTTCTTTACAATACCCAATTGATTTTTTGAAGTAATTAAACTAGCATCCTCAACTCTTCCATGAAAAGATAGATTATCTGTTATAATTACTCCATCTTGTGCTAAATTATCAGTAAATTTTTCAAAGAAATAGATATTATTCCCTTTAGATGCATCAATAAATATTAAATCATACTTATCTGTAAGTTCTACTTCTTTAGCGTCTCCTAAAATAATATTTATTCTCTTATCAAGATTAAACTTATGAATATTATCAACTGCCATATTATATCTATTTTCATCTTTTTCTATTGTTGTTATAGTAACATCTTCACTTACTAAAGCCATCTTAATAGCGGAATACCCAATTGCACTACCAACTTCTAAAATATTCTTAATATTATTTTCTTTTATATAATTACATAAATATTCTATCCCATCTTTTAACATAATAGGTACATAATTTTCTTTAGCATATTCTTCTATTAAAGATAATTCTTTATTTATATCCATCTTAAGCACACCATTTTCCTTCTTGTTTTAATTTATTAATAATATTATTATGCTCAGTACTATTCTTAGTTAAATAAGTCTTACCTGTACAATCTGCTACAAAGTAAAAATAATCATGAAGAGTAGGTTCTAAAACAGCCACAATAGATTCAATTCCCGGATTAGATATTGGTCCTACTGGAAGTCCACTTATCTTACTACATCTTGTATTATATTTATTATTACAATTATTTAATTCTTTATAAGACAAACTATAAGTCCAATCATCTATTTTATTAGCATAATATGTTGTCGCATCACTACCAAGTGTCCATCCATTATTTAATCTATTATAAAATACTCCAGCCACACCCTTACGATCATCACTATTACTACTTTCTAATTCAACAATAGAAGCCAAAGTTAATAATTCATGAACACTATAAGATGAACTATCTATTAAATCTTTATATTTACTTAACTGTTTATCAGTCTCATTTAATAACTTATATATTATATCTTCTAAACTAACATCTACACTAGCAAATGTATAAGTATTAGGGAATAAATATCCTTCTAACTTATAATATATATTATCATTAGCTATATCATCAGTTAAAAACCAATAATCATTAATTAACTTATTAATAAACTCTTTATCATTAACTAACTTAATAAAATCTTCTTTACTATTAGTAGTATTTTCTTCTATTAATTCAGCATACTTTCTAATATTTAAACCCTCTTTAAAAGTAATATTTATCTCATTAGGGTTATAAGTTGATCCCTTAACTAAATTATTAACTATCTCTTTAACATCCATACCTTCATTTAATTTATAATAACCTACCTTTAAATTAGTAATATTATTAAGTTTAATATATATTCTAAAAGATAATTCATTTCTAATTAAATGATGTTCTTTCAAAGTACTAGCAATACTTCTAATCGAACCCGGTTTTATTTCAACAATTTTCTCACTAGTATCTTTCGATACTGCTTTAAGATTAACATTATATGTAATAACCGCAAGCAAGCATAGTAAAACTATGCCACTTATTATAATTATAAATATCTTAGTTAACTTCTTCATACAACTACCCAAAAATTACTTATTCTTTTCTTCTTGAATAGAATCAATAATAGCTTCTACTATATTCCATTCTTTATCTGTTTCTATTGGTAATAATTCTCCATTTTCACTATTAGGATCATATATTGAAGCAAATACTCTAACATTACCTTTATCATCCTTAGTATTATCTGTATATACTATATAATTCTTATTAGTCTCCTCTGACTCAAATGTAAATAATACCTCACACTCTACTTTTTTACCTTCTTTATTTAATACTGTAAACTTATTATTATTATTTTCCATATTCATTATTCCTCCTATCTAAATAACCTTGTAATATAATAACAGCAGCCATCCCATCTACTTTTTTCTTTCTTTTCTTTCTTGATATATCTGCATCTATTAATACATTATTAGATATAACAGATGTTAATCTTTCATCATATAATATTACTTCTATATTTAATTCTTGTTCTAACTTCTCTTTATATTCTAAAGTAATAAGTGCTCTAGGTCCTAAGGTGTTATTCATATTCTTTGGAAGACCTAGTACTAAAGTAGTAATATTATTTTCTTTTATTATCTTCTTTAATTCATCTAATGTATCTAAATTATTATCTTCACTAAATCTTAATGTCGTATATACACTAGCAATAGTATTAGTAGTATCACTAATCGATATTCCCAATGTCTTACTGCCTAAATCTAATCCTAAATAACGCATCTATTTATCTAAATAATACTTAACTAACTCTTCTAATAAAGTAGTTCTATCAATTTTAGATAATTTATTTCTATCATTATCATAATTAGGAATATAACCAATATCCCCACTCATTAAATAACCTACTATCTGAGTTATAGCATTATAACCTTTCTTCTCTAAACTATTAGACACATCTTTCAATATCGAACATATATCATTATCTTTCATCTAAACACCTTCTATACATAATTTTAACATAAATAATTACTAGAAACAAGAACTTATCATTAAATAATTTAAAAGTAGAAGTTAATCGTTAACTTCTACTTATTTGTTTCATCTGATAACTTTCTACTTCTCTTTTTTGATGCTTCTTTTTCTTGACTTTTTTCTACGCAATTAATAACTGCTTGTGTAATAACATCTGCCGGATACCAAAAAGGATCGGAATCGATTGTTAAATATGATAAAGGTATGTTAATAAGCAAATCATCGTAATCTTCATTAACCTTTAAACAAGTATATACTGTCCACGGCATTATAGTACAATGTTCTAAAAGTGTTTTGCCATCTTTTTGTTTACTATTTAAGTCAGCTTTAAATAGCATTTTATAACAAAATGAGTGTTCTTCTTTGTTAGAAGACAACATTAAACGCCAAAAAATATCATTATCTTCTTTAATTGTTCTCTGACTAATTGATTTTACTATTTCTTCAATAGTGCGTTCTTCACTAAATATAGTATTACAATATATATTCACCATAATATCCGAAAGGTTAATTTCTAATAAATTAGCTAACTCTTCAATTAAATCTCCTAATCTTATTGAAACAACATTATGTCCCAAATAATTAACTCTATCATGTAATCTAGTGCATTCTTCATCCATTAGCTTAAGTTTTTCTGCAAGTTCTCTTTTTTTATTTTCTTTTCTTGCTTTCAAAGTTGTTTCTAAAGCTATTCTTTCTCTAGCAATCGTTTCTTCTAAAGCCTTTCTTTCGCTTGCAACATATTCCCAAAAATCTTCTTTTTCATTTTTAATTCTCGATTGAATAGCTGTTATTTCTGCTCTACACTTCTGTAATTCTTCTATGCGTTCTCTTAAATCATATTCCATAACATTACGCCTCCTTCAATAATCATATTTATTGTATCATAAGCAAGTGCAAAGTCAAGTAAACTACACAAAAAATAGAAGTTAATCATTAACTCCTACTTTCTTTGTTTCATCTAATAACTTTCTACTTCTCTTTTTAACATTATCTTTAGGTATTTCTTCTTCTTGACTTCTTTCTACACAATTAATAACTGCTTGCATCATTAAATCAGTTGGATACCATTTTTCATCACAAATACCTTTATGATCTTTTTTAAATAAACTATTTAAAGGAATATTTAAGATAATATCATCTCTATTTCTTCCAACACATAATATTGTATAATATTTATCTAAATAAGAATCATATCTTATTTCATTCATACAGTGTGCTAAAAATGTCTTACCATCGGCCTGTATAGCATTTAAATTTAATTTAAAAGTCATCTTATAGCAAAATAATGGATTACTAGTACTTTTATCAGTTAATACTACAGCCCAACGGCCCTGTATATTCTTATAACTAAATAACTCTAATATTTTATTTAGACTATTCTTACCCCAAAATTCAACATTAGATTTAATTTCAATTCCAATATTTGAAACATCAACACCACTTAAGGTAGCTAATTCTTTAACTAAATCTCCAAGTGTTATAGGCACTACGTTTTGCCCTATCGTATCAAAATCCATAGATAATTTAGTTACTTCTTCTTTTAAAGGATTTAATGATTCCTCAAACTTCTTTCTTTCAAGAGCAACAATTCCTTCAAAAGCAGTTCTTTCTTCATCTATTTTTCTATCAATAACATCTATTTCTGCTTTTCTTTCTTGTAATAATTTAATGCATTGAATTATGTCATCATTCATTGTAATAATTTCTCCTTTTTAACAACAGAAAATATAATACTACAAGTATATCTCTTTGTCAATTCACAAATAGCCATAAAGTTCCTACTTCTTTGTATCTCTTTCTAAACTTCTACTTCTTTTTTTACAATTATCTTTAGTTCTTTCTGTACAATTAATAACTGCTTGTCTTATTAATTCTGTCGGATACCAATTAGTACTAGATTCTTTAGCCAAATTACATAAAGGTATTTTTACTATTAATTCTTCTATATCTTTATCAATATTTAAATCCGTATAATCTTCAAAAAAATAATTACCATTTCTTCTCTTTACAGAACCACTTCTTGTTTTAGTAGAACAATGTTCTAAAAGTGTTCTTCCATCCGCCTGTACTTCATTTAAATCTATATTAAAACTAATTGAGTAGTTTAATGGTTGCTCAGTTTTATATGTTGATAATACTACTTCACCATTACCAATATAGCAATCAAATCTATGTTTTTTACCTTGACTAATTATATCTTCAATACTATATTTTCCTCCAAAAACAATAGCAGGTTTAACTTTAACTACCATATCTGAAGCATTTATTCCAGCTAGATTAATTAATTCGCTAACTAAATCTCCCAATCTTACTGCCACTGTATCTTTACCTAATCTATCTACTTCTTCACCTAGTTTTTGAGAACTAATCTTTAGTGGACTTAATTTTTCTTCAAGTCTCTTTCTTTCAAGAAAAACTTCTTCTTCAAAAAATGTCCTTTCATCACTTATTCTACTATCTACTATTTTCTTTTCATCTTTTCTATGTTGCAATTCTTCTAGACGTTCTTTTAAATTATTGCTCATAACCTTTTTCTCCCTTTATAATATTTATTTTTTTAACTTCATCTGATAAATTTCTACTTCTTGTCTTACAAGTGCTTACAACTGTTGCATTCTTATACTCTTCGACACAATTAATAATTGCTTGTCTCATTAAATCATTAGGATACCATTCTGTATCATCTTCTCTAGCTAAATAGCTCAAAGGCATTGCTACTTTTAAGCCACCTATATTTTCACAAACAATTAAATCAGTAGAACTACTACATCCACGTCCATCATATACTTGAACAGCTTTGCAATGTTCTAAAAGTGTTCTTCCATCAAATTGCATATCAGTAAATTTTGAATTTAGTCGCATTAAATATGTAAATATTTTTGTTAGTGAATCACCATCTGCATGTTTAGTACGTTGATAACCAATCAATGTTATATTTAAAGTGGTAATATAATTATAGTATACTGTATTTATTAATTCCATTATCTCATCAATATAACGTTCTCCTGTAAAAGAAATAGCCGGCTTAATCTCAACACGAATATCGGAAACATCAATATCACTTAAAGTAGCCAACTCATCAATTAAATCTTTCAACATTACTGAAAATGTATCATTACATAAAAGTTTAAATTCTTGAGATAATCTTTCGTTTTGTAATTTTAATGGCGTTAATGATTGCTCAAAATTATCTCTCTCCGCTTCTATTTTTTTTCGATAGTTTTCCTCCATAACAGCTAGTTCTTCTTCAAAAACCGCTCTATTATCAGCTTCTTTTTTATTAACATCAGATATTTCTTCTTTTTTCTTATATATTTCTTCAATACGTTTTTCTAAATCATAATCCATTATAACCATCTCTCCCCATAAATACTAAAAATATCATACGATAAATAAATATTAATGTCAACAAAACTAAAAAAGAAACTAGCCTTAAGCAGCCAATTTCTTCTTAAACTTTCTTTTTAATAAATTAGTAATTCTACTACATAATTTCTTAGTATCTGGTGTTATTAAATACATTACACCAAAGCATATACCAAGAATACATATAAACATAACAGCAAGTATTAAAATACATACTACTAAACTAGTTGTATATTTAAGCACTATTGCTTCTACCCCCTTTAATAAGAAAGCAAGAATTACATATATGCACAACATTAATCCGTATATACTTAATAACTTAGCATGTGTAACTTCTTTTAATATCTTCTTACATACTAGTTGTGTCTTTAAGAAAACATTTACTACAAATGATAATGATGTTGCAAACAATACCCCACTAATACCATATTTTTTAGCTAATAATAATGAGAAGAACACATTAACAAAGGCACATATAAAAGTATGCTTTTTATTATCATTAAATAGTCCTCTTGCATTTATTAAAGCTAGTAATGGATAATAGCTAATATTTAAAAACAAACTTAGTGAGAAGAATACTACTGTTATATAATTTAATAAATAATTAACATCCCCTGCACTATCTACCCATACTGATACAAATCCTCTAATACCTAACATAAATGTTAAAGCAACCGAGAATGCTATAACAATAAATAATACTAAAAACTCTTTAAATAATGGATATACTAGATCATCCTCATCTTTAGCGAATACATTACCAAATGAGTATACAGCCCCTAATTCTATTCTAGAAGCTATCTCATTTAAATACCTAGCTATAAAATTATATGATGTATACACACTAACCATTGCTGGTCCCATATAAGATACTATAATTAATGAATCAATATTATTAAGTACTAAGAAGCCAATATTAGTCCACGCCAAATCTTTAGTCATCTTTATCATTGAAGTGTTCTTATTAGCAACTTCATGTAGCCAAGGATATCTCTTCTTTACTACTATTCTAAGTATTATCTCTTCAATAATTTTAGCAAATAATATAACTACCGCAATAGATTCTAAATTCTTAAAGATACATACTGCAAATATTACTGATATATCACAAGCTAACTTTACTAAATTAGTAGTTAATGAATAAACAAACTTTTCTTGGTTAGCAGATAATACAGCAAAGTATGTCTGCCCTCTTCCAAAAAATGATATTAAATATGATGTAGCAATAACAATAAAACATATTAATGCTGAATTTCTATATCCATCAACAAATCCATAGAACAAATATAAACACAAACTAACTATAAATATTAATCCTAATATAACTGTTCCAATTATTTTGCATATCTTTCTACTACCTGAATAAATACTATTAATATCATCTTTATTCTGTTTAGCAAACGGTTTATATAAAGCATATACTACTGCTTCTGGAAAACCTATCTGTGCCAAAAAGACATAAGTAATAATTTGATTAATTACCTGATAATAACCATTACCAACATCCCCAATATATTTAATTAAAAAATTAACCTTAACTAAACCAACTATCCCTATTAAAACATATGGAATAGTATCACATAATATATTTAATAATGTTTTTTTAGTTCTCACTATATAATCACCTTCTAACTTATAATAACATAATTATTTCTTAAAATAAATATTTATACTTTTATTTGACATAATATTACTATAACTTGTAGTGTATTATTTTATATATGTCATAATTAGCACTCTATCTTGACAATTGCTAAAATAGTGGTATAATTATTACTGTAATGAAAGAAAGGTGATAAAAATGAATAATGAGTATCAAGAAAATTTAGAGAATGTTTTAGAAAAATATGGACGTGATATTACTAAGTCAGCCAAAGATGGTAAAACAGATCCTGTCATTGGTCGTGATGAAGAAATAAGAAGTATTACTAGAATATTATCTAGAAAAACTAAAAATAACCCCGTTTTAATTGGGGAACCAGGTGTTGGTAAAACTGCTATTGTTGAAGGACTAGCCCAAAGAATTATTAAAGGTGATGTTCCTAATAGTCTAAAAGATAAAACTATTTGGGAACTTGATATGGCCGCTTTAATTGCCGGTGCTAAATATCGTGGTGAATTTGAGGAAAGACTTAAAGCTGTTCTTAAAAAAGTTAAAGAGTCTGATGGTAATATAATTATGTTTATCGATGAAATTCATATGATTGTTGGTACTGGTATGGAAGGTGCCATGGATGCCGGTAATATCTTAAAACCTATGTTAGCTCGTGGTGAAATTCACTGTATTGGTGCCACAACATTAAATGAATATCGTAAATATATCGAAAAAGATGGTGCTCTAGAAAGAAGATTCCAAAAAGTATTAGTAAGTGAACCTACTGTTATGGATACTATAACTATCTTAAGAGGTTTAAAGCCAAGATTAGAAGTATTCCATGGTGTTACTATCAAAGATAAAGCTCTTGTTTCAGCAGCTTACCTATCTGATAGATATATAACTAATAGATTCTTACCAGATAAAGCCATTGACTTAGTTGATGAGGCTTGTGCAACTATCAAAGTTCAAATGGAATCAGTACCTTCTTCTCTAGATACCTTAACAAGAAAAATTATGCAACTAGAAATAGAAAAAGAAGCTCTTAAAAAAGAAAAAGATGATATATCTATTAATAGATTAAAAGAAATAGATACAGAACTTACTAAACTAAAAAGTGAAGAATCTACATTAAGAACTAGTTGGGAAGAAGAAAAAGAAGTTAATAATAAGATAGCTAAAAAGAAAGAAGAAATAGAAGACGCTAACTTTAGATTAAGTAAAGCAGAGAGTAATTATAACTTAGAAGAAGCTGCTAAATTAAGACATGGTATTATCCCTAAACTAGAAAAAGAATTAACTGAATTAAAAGAATTAAATAAATCAGAAATATTATCTGATACTGTTGATTCTGATGATATTGCTGCTATTATCTCTAAATGGACTAATATTCCTATTAGTAAATTAACCGGTAGTGAAAAAGATAAATTACTAAACCTTGAAGAAAACATGAAGAAAAGAGTTAAAGGTCAAGATGAAGCCTTAAGTTTAGTAGCTAATGCTATTATAAGAGCTCGTAGTGGTATTAAAGATCCTAATAGACCAATTGGTTCATTCATCTTTTTAGGACCTACTGGTGTTGGTAAAACTGAAGTTGCTAGAACACTAGCTTATGAACTATTTGATGATGAAAAACATATGGTTAGAATTGATATGAGTGAATATATGGAACCACATTCAGTAGCTAGATTAATAGGTTCTCCTCCAGGATATGTTGGTTATGATGATGGTGGCCAATTAACCGAAGCTGTCAGAAGAAATCCCTATAGTATTATCTTATTTGATGAAATAGAAAAAGCACATAAAGATGTTTATAATATCTTATTACAAATTCTTGATGATGGAAGAATTACTGATGGTCAAGGAAGAACCGTTGACTTTAAAAATACTATCATCATCATGACATCTAACTTAGGTAGTGAATATATTCTAGAAAATGCTGATAATAAAGATGAATTAATTATGAAAGAATTAAGACATACTTTCAAGCCTGAATTATTAAACAGAATAGATGAAATAATAATATTTAATTCATTAAGTAAAGATACTGTTTATGATATTCTAGATAAAATTATTCTAGATATTAATAATAGACTTAAAGATAAACATATTACTATTAGTCTAACTAAAGAAGCTAAAGACTATATTATTAATAATTCTTATGATGAATCATATGGTGCTCGACCAATTAAAAGATATGTCTCTAAATATGTTGAAACATTAATAGCTAATTCTATTATTAAAGAAGAAATTAAATATAATAGTAAACTAGTTATTGATGTTAAAGATGATAAGTTAATAGTAAAAGAAGGAATTTAATGAAATGCATCCCTTAAAGTAGACATTAATAAAAAAGAGGGACTACAAAAATATGATAAAATACATTTCCGAAAGG
>CAKPNA010000008.1 GCA_934168275.1 uncultured Bacilli bacterium | reverse complement strand
TATAATATGCAAACAAGAGAAATTGTTGCCATCTTTTCTCAAGACGGTAAATAAATAATACCCTTTTTAGCCATTAATGTCAATACTTTTTTCAACATTTTTTGAGTTTTTCATAGTATTTTAAGGGCTTGTGATTTATTTCATCCTTTTTACTAGACAATGACATCATTTTTGGCTAATAAATTATCTTTTTGATGATTATAATATAATTATATGATAGAATATACTTATGATGATATGGAGGTAAGATTATGAAAAAAATAAATGAAATATTTAACATATTTAAGGTTGGGTTGTTGATGCTACTAGTACTTATGTATTCTTCGATACCTATTTTTATATTTAGAATTGATTTTAATAGTTTAAGTCCGATTATGCAGATTCTTTACTACTTGGTTTGCGATATAACATTTATGCTAATTATTTTCTTAATGTATCGCAAGACATTTATTCATGATGTAAAAGAATACTTTAAAGATTTTAAAAATAATTTTGAAGTTTCATTTAAGTATTGGTTTGCCGGATTCGTTGTCATGGTTATTAGTAATTTGCTAATAGCGATATTTTTTACCGGAGCAAATGCTGGTAATGAAGAAAATGTGCGTAGTATGATTAGTGATGCCCCAATATATATGCTATTTGCAGTAGGTATTTATGCTCCTTTTGTTGAGGAAATGGTATTTAGAAAGGCTTTTAGGGAAATATTTAAATCTAAGTATGTATATATTATTATGAGTGGCGTGGTTTTTGGCTCACTACATGTTATATCTTTAATATCTAGTCCTAGTGATTTATTATACTTAATCCCCTACTCAGCTCTAGGTATAGCTTTTGCTTCTTTATATTATAAGACAGATAATATTTTTTCTTCAATGATAATGCATAGCATTCATAATACAGCTACCGCTCTTATCTATATATTAGGAAGTGGTATTCTATGAAAAAATTTTTAGCGATTACATTTATTATATTATTAAGTATATTTGGTATTTTATTATATTCTAGATATGTTGCTACTAGTGGTTTAATTACTAAAGAATATGTTATTACTACAGATATTGCGGATAGTTATGATGGATTTAAGATAGTACATTTTTCTGATTTACATTACGGAAGAATTATTACTGAACAAGAGTTAAAGATAATTAGCAAGGAAATTAATTTAATTAACCCGGATATTGTTGTGTTTACCGGAGATTTAATTGATGATAGTATTGATATAGATAATTTTAATGATGAAAAGTTAATTAGTTTTCTATCTAGTATTAAAGCTAAATATGGTAAATATGCTGTACGAGGTAATCATGATTATGTAGTATATGCTGATAAGATTAAGAACTTATTTGCAGATGCTGGTTTTACTTATTTAGAAAATAGTTATGATATATTATATAATGAAAGCAATGATAAGATATTTATTGGAGGACTAGATACTTCTTTTTATGATAAGGATGATTTAGATAAGACTTTAACATATCAAGATGAAAATATTTCTTATAAGATTATACTTACTCATGAACCGGATATTAGTGATGAAATAGTTAGCAAAGATAATACCATTAATCTAATACTAGCGGGACATTCTCACAATGGTCAGGTTCGTCTTCCCTTTATTGGGGCTTTAACGACGCCAGAAAAAGCTAAGAAATATTATGATAATTATTATAAAATTCAGAATACTGATTTATATGTTTCAAGTGGTATTGGGGTATCTAAAGTTGATTTTAGATTATTTAATAGACCCTCTATTAACTTTTATAGAATAAATAAAAAATAATCAAGGTTAAGATTTTAACCTTGATTTTATATTAACTGACTAATTAATGAAATTGTTAACACTGCTTCACAAGCATGTTTGCGAGTTAGTACTTTTCTGCTTTGAAGACTAAATTCATATACGGCGCACATTTTATCAACAATGCTTACTAACCAACTTTCTAAATATTTAGGTGGTTTGTAAAATGATATTGGAAACATATGGGCTTCAATAATATCTTTCTCCATATCACTTAGTTCAAATAATTCACTAGAGTTTTTTAGTGATTTTTTAGCGTGCGTGAACATACTATAGATTCTCATTGGTATTTCTTCATAATCTTCATGAAAGAAGTCATGTAAAAGTGCTCCGACAGCTACTTCCTTATAATCTAGTTTGAGAATTTTTGCTACTAAATATGAATAATATGCAACACGAAGAGAATGATCCATTCTAGTTAAGCCGTGATGAACATAACCATTTAATTTTAAAAATTCTTCGTTTTGCATTATATCATATGTTAACATATTAAACTCATCGTTTTCTAAAAATTTCATATTATCTTCCTACTCTATTATTATATTAAGAGATATAATTTTTTATTATATAATTTGCTGAGTTATTTTTCTAGCATATTTAGTAAGTTTATTTTAAACATATCTTTATCAGCATGACTTTTAGATATCATAACACCTTTATAGGTTGTTAATTCTTTCTGATGACCTTCAGATAATATTTCTTCTGGTGTAATTGTATCTAAAATAACTGTTTTTTGTTTATTATATACTGTATAGTGAAGGATCATTTCGCCATGAACTTTAGCAAACATTATATCTGTTGGTAATTTTAATTCATATTTAACAATATCATCTTTTTTATTAATAGATACGGCTACTCCTTTAAATTCACCTTCTTTTAAAGATGGATAATAGTCAAATATTAATTTTTTATAAGCCAACATATTATATTTCTTGACTGATTTTTCTTTCTTTTTAAACTCATTCTCGTTTATATATTCGATTGTGTAATAATTTTTCATACCTATTCCCCCTAAGTACCAAAACCATTTTGAATTATACCATAATCACTTGCTTTTGTCAAATTAAGACATTTGTTCGTTATAATAATGGCAAAAAAAAAAGAAACCCTATGATTTCTTTACAATATTACTATAAATTAGTTCAATATCAGCATTTTCAATATCTTTATAAATATAGTTTAGATAATCTTTACATTCAATATTTATAATATATTCATTATTAGATATATTACTACTCACTTCAATATAATCATTATCTTCATAATTATAAATAATATCTTTTAAATTAATTAAGTAAGTATTATCTTTTAAATAACCTTTATTAATATAATTAGTTAAGATTTTACCATTAGTAAATAGATTCATTTTATTTGTATAGATATTATCATTATATATTTGATAAATATCATCAGATTTAATATATGTAAGACCATCCTTTATTAAGTAGGAGTTATCTTCGATAGTTATATATTCTTCATTATTAGTCTTTTGACCTTGATAAGTAATAGTTTGATAATTTACTTTTAAAACATATTTAAAATCATAAGTATAGTCTTCTTGATTATTTAGAAACTCTAGTACTTGGTTATCAGTAGTATTAGGTTTATCTTTATCATTATTAATAGTATTTGTATTATTACTATTATTTTTAGATAGACACATAGATATGATATATATAACAAAGATTCCTAGTAGATAGCCAAAAAGTTGATATTTGGGATCTTTCATCTTTTTTAAAAATTCTTTCATTTTAGTACACATCCTATTAATTCTTTTTTATCTATACCGTTTAGATAGTCTTTAACTAAGCAACGTTTTTTCCCTTCGGCTTTAATATCTGTTAAGATTATTTGATAATCTTTAGTATTCACATAGATACCTTGTTTATCAGTAGATACAATCATACCTGGTGTTCCTTTTGATTTTAAGGTAGTTAATACTGAGCCATATACTTTCATTCTTTTATCGTTATATAAGCAATATGCTCCAGGAATACTACTTAGTCCTCTAATTTGATTGTGAATATCACGGGCTGTTCTATTAAAGTTTATCTTTTCTTCTTCTTTAGTGATGTTTAGACCAAATGATACTAAGTTTTCATCTTGTTTAATTCTCGTATTAGTATTATTAAATATTGATGGTAAGGTATCTTTTAGTAGTTCCATTCCAAGATTAGACATTTCATTATATATATAGTCTAGGGTATCATTTTCTCCAATTGATATAGAACGTTTGCTTATAATATCACCACTATCCATTTTCTTATCCATATACATTATAGTAATACCGGTTTCTTTCTCGCCATCAATAATCGCATGATGAATAGGTGCACCTCCGCGATATTTAGGAAGTAATGATCCATGAATATTAATACATTTATATTTGGGATACTCTAATAATTCAATAGGGATTATTTGGCCATAGGCACATGTTATAATTATATCGGGTTGATAATCTATAATATACTGATACTCTTCTTTTATTTTATTAGGTTGAAAAACAGGAATGTTATAAGTGTCTGCTAAAGCTTTTATAGGGGTATCTATTAAATTACCTTTACGGTCTTTTTCTCTATTAGGTTGAGAAACTACTAGTACAACATTGGTAGCTTCTATTAAATATTTTAAGATAGGAACAGCGAATGTTGGAGTTCCCATAAATACTACTTTTTTATCTTTCATTATCTCACAATCTCCTAAAATGATTATACACTATTTATTATTAAAAAGAAACTATTATGTTGTATAAATGTTTTATTATATTAATATACTTAATTAGGTGATGTATAGTGAATAAGAAGTTAATTATTAGTATAGGTATTATCTTATTAACTACTATTTGTTTAGTATTAGTATCTAGTTTTAAGAAAGATAATACTGAGTCAGAGATATTAGGGGTTATTGTTGAGAAGAATGAGGGTATGATTACTATTCAAGATAAAGAAAATAATCTTTATACGTTTATTTTAGATGTTATGGAACTTAGTGTTGGAGATAGTGTTATGCTTAAATATACAGGATTATTAGATAAAAACATGGATGTGCAGAAAGTAGAAGTTGTTGATTATAGTGTGACTCCTAAAGGGGTAAAGCGCACTAATACTTCAGTTAGTGATAGTATGTTTAGTAAATATTATAAGTTAGCTAAAGAAAAGTTAGATAATATGTCAATTGATGAAAAGATTGGTCAGATATTATTAGTTGAATATGCTAAAGATAAGGCTATAGATGATGTGAAGAAATATCATTTTGCGGGTTTTGTATTCTTTGAAGATGATTTTAAGGATAAGTCTAAAGATGATGTTATAACAATGATGAATAATTTACAAAAGAATAGTAATATTCCCCTACTCACGGCGGTTGATGAGGAAGGTGGCAATGTTGTTAGGGTTAGTAGTAATAAGAATCTAGTAGATAGTAAGTTTTTATCACCTCAGGAATTATATAAAGCTGGTGGTTTGGATAGAATTAGTACTGATACTAAGAATAAGAGTAAGGTTTTAAAGAATCTTGGTATTAATCTTAACCTAGCACCGGTTGTGGATGTATCAACTAATAGTAGTGATTATATTTATCCACGTAGTTTGGGACAGAATACCGATATTACTGCACAGTATGCTAAAACAGTAATTGAAGCTAGTAAAGGTACTTCCGTATCATATGTTCTTAAACATTTTCCAGGATATGGTAGTAGTGGCGATACACATACGGGTACTTCAACTAATACCAAAGATTATGCAGATATTGTTAATGTAGATATTCCTCCTTTTGAAGAAGGTATTAAAGCAGGTGCCGAGGCAGTGATGATGAGTCATAATATCGTTTCTAGTATTGATAAAGATAATCCGGCTAGTCTATCTAAAGATGTCGTTGATATTCTTCGTAATAATCTTAAATTTACAGGAATAATTATTACGGATAGTTTAGATATGGGAGCAGTTAAGAATATTGATGATGCAGTGATTAAAGCAATTATCGCGGGTAATGATTTAATAATTACTAAAGATTATGTTAGTGATATTAGTAAGATTAAAGCTGCTATTAAAGATAATACCATAAGTACGCAAGATATTGATAATATGGCTTTAAGGGTTATAGCATGGAAGTATTATAAGGGTATGATGTTTACTACCAATCAAAAATAACGTATCAATGTGGTACGTTATTTTACAATATCATCAACATAATTAGATATTAATGAAGAACTCATCTTTAACACTTGGTTAAAATCTTCCATAGCTTGCAGATATTTAATATACGCAGGCATTTCGTTTAACTTTTTAACTTTTTGTTCTATTTCTTTATCTAATTCTAAATATTGGGGGTCATTATTATATTCTAAAACTGTAGATTTTTTTTGCAATTTTTTAATTTCATCAACTAAAGATAGTACTTCTTGGTCGCTTTCTAAGATTTCTTTTATTTTTTGATATTCTTGATATTCCGGTGATGATTCAATAGAATTAAATAATTCACTAATACTATTTTCAATCATTAATAGTACCTTCTAAAGACCAAGTCTTTACTTCTGTTATTTTAACATTAATTATTTTACCAATATAACTTTCATCAGCGGCAACGTTAACTAGTTTCATGTTATCCGTATAACCCATTAATTTACCTTCTTTATCACTTGGGCCTTCTACTAGGACAGGGACAACTTTATTTAGGTATTTTTGATTATTTTCTAGAGCATATTTATTTACTAATTCATTTAATTTAGCTAATCTTTCGTGTTTTTCTTCTTCGCTTACTTTATCTTCCATACTAGCAGCTGGTGTGCCTTCTCTTTTAGAAAAAATGAAGGTGTATGCTAAATCATATTTTAGTTTATTTACAACATCTAATGTTTCGTTAAAGTCTTCTTCAGTTTCTCCTGGAAAACCAACAATAATATCAGTAGATATAGCAACGTTTGGTATTTTTTCTTTTATTTTATTAAATAGTGTTATATATTCTTCTTTAGTATATTTTCTACCCATTAGTTTTAAGATCCTATCACTACCTGATTGGATTGGTAAGTGAATATATGGCATGATGTTATCATATTTAGCAATGATATCTAACATTTCATCAGTAAAATCCCATGGATGAGAAGTGACAAATCTAATTCTTGGAATATTAGTTTTAGCAACGTCTTCTAGTAAGTTAGCCATATTATAATTAATATCTAAGTCTTTACCATAAGCATTAACATTTTGACCAAGAAGCGTTACTTCTTGATAATTATCTTTTACTAAATCTTTAACTTCTTTAATTATATCTTCTGGTAATCTACTTCTTTGCTTTCCTCTAGTATAGGGAACAATGCAATACGTACAGAACTTATCACAACCATACATAATATTTACCCATGCTTTATATTTACTATCTCTTTTAACAGGAATATTTTCAATTATATCTCCTTCTTTAGAGAATACTTCTAATAATGGTTGTTTTTTAGTTATTACTTGTTCTAGATAGATAGGTAATTTATGAATATTATGCGTACCCATAACAATATCGACCCATTTATATTTATCTTTTAATAGATTAGCAATAGTTTCTTCTTGAGCCATACAACCACAGAATACGGTAATAAAGTCTTCTCTACTTTCTTTTAAATGTTTAATTCTTCCTAACATTCCAATTACTTTATTGTGGGCATTTTCTCTAATGGCACAAGTATTTAAGACAATAATATTAGCATCTTCCATTTCGGTTGTTTCAGTATATTTTAAATCTTCTAGGATAGCTTTGATGTTTTCTGAATCATGAACGTTCATTTGACAACCATAAGTTAACATATAATACTTCTTACCTATTCCATAATCTTTAATACTTTGTGGTATTTCATAGTCATTACGATAAACAGTTGACTTCTTTCCACTTCTTATTCTTGCTTCTTTTAAATTTGGTAAATTCATTTTCTTTCACTTCCTACTAACTTTTTCTTTTTTACTAAGTAATTATATTCTTGATTAAAGTTGTCATTCCTAACAGCTAAGCCATTAAAATAAGTAGCGGTTTCATCGACAAACTCTTCTAATTCATAAATAGTTTTATCCATTAACTTTTCACCAAATAGTGTTTGATGTTCGATATATTGATTTATAGAATCAGGAGCTCTTCTTCCGGGAGAACTAGTCCAAGCATAAGCATCACAATCTAGTCCTTTATGACCTAAACATTCTCTTGAGAAGAAACAGTGCATATACTTTTGCTGGATGACAGCAAGTATTTTATTATAATCACTTTTACTATATACTTTTAATTTTTCTAATGAATCTTGGAGATCCCTAGTTAATAATTCCATATCAAAGTCAATATTATTACGATAAAGATATGGAATACCATGCATTTGCATATATAATGGTTTAGTATAATTAACTAGTACCATTAGTTCTTGAACAATATTAGGACTTATATAACTATCTAAATATCTACTAGCACTATTAATGCTTTTGTTAAATTTGTTTTCAAGACGACGATATTCTTCTTTGCTTTTACTACCCTTTTTTAATATTAGTGCGACTTCTAATAAGTTATTTAACATAGAGCTATGTTTTCTACTACCATCTCTTATGATTCTATCGGCTTGTTTATAATCGAGATTACTATTTACTGATATATAACATTCTTCAATTAATAAACTTGATAAGTCTACATTAAAATTAGGATCTATTAAATAGCGATGAGATATAGCATATCTTTTAGTACATTTATTTAAAGAACATATATCATATGATAAATATTTAGGAAACATTTCTATTGGACCAGTTATTAAGTATCTTGTTTCCATCTTTTCAATGGCTTCTTTAAAGGTATATGAAGAGAATGGAATGATACTAGGTATATCAGTAATAAAGACATATAGATAATAACTACCATCTCTATTTTTTACTAAACTAATAGCATCATCTAAACATTCACTACCTGGTGTATCAATACTAATAGTTGGTAGATATGTATAGTCTACTCTTTTGGTATTATAATATGGGGTAGTAAAATGTTCTTTCTTAGCACTAGAACTTGTAGTAATATTAACGTTATATTTTCTAACTAAGTATTCAAGATCTAATTTATAACTATCTTCTAGATAACTAACTAGAGTTTTAATGTGCTTTTTAGGTAAATATTCTTTTAAGCGTTTTATATATTTACTTTTATTGCTTGTTAGTAATTTATCTTTATCATATTCTAAAAATAACATAATAACATTACTATAATACATAATATCTTCTTCATTAGTTAGTTCTACATAATTATTTAATAGTTCTTCAAATATATGTTTTATATAATTATCATAATCAATATCCATTAGAATCTTTCTTATATAATCTAATCTTCTTTCATTATATATTAATTTAGTTATTACTTCATAGTATTGTTCTTTCTTTATAACTTTAATTTTATTTCTAATAAGAATAGATATATTTTTCAAAGCATGGATGATATATCCTACTTGTTCAGTATATATTGCCGTTATTGGAACAGTAGCATAAGCATATTTTCTAGCTAATTTATCGATATATTTTAATTCTTCGATATCGTTTGACTTATCAATATAATTATAGATATCTTCAATATAAGATATAGCATTTATATAATCAATATTATCAAGGCATTCATGGATACTAGTAAATATTTGTTCTATATAAGACATAGTTATTCTCCAATATTATTTTCTTTTAAGATACTTAAGAAGGCATCAGTTGGTATTTCGACATGGCCAATTGTTTTCATTTTCTTTTTACCTTCTTTTTGCTTCTCTAATAGTTTTCTTTTTCTAGTAATATCGCCACCATAGCATTTGGCTAAAACATTTTTACGCATAGCTTTAATATCACTTCGGGCAATAGCTTTACTACCTATTACAGCTTGAATTGGTACTTCAAACATTTGTCTTGGAATTATTTCTTTTAAGTTATCAACTATGGTTCTACCTCTTTTATAAGCAAAATCTTTATGAACAATAACACTTAGGGCATCTACTATTTCGCCATTTAATAATATATCCATTTTTACTAAATCACTAACTTTATAACCAATTAATTCATAGTCAAATGAAGCATAGCCTTTCGTATATGATTTTAGTTTATCAAAGAAGTCATATACTATTTCTGATAGAGGCACTTCATAATGAATACTTACTCTTTGACTATCGATATATTTCGTACTGATATAGTTGCCTCTTTTTTCTTGGCATAGTTCCATAATACTACCAATATAGTTATTAGGTACGAAGATATTAGTTTTAATATATGGTTCTTTAATATCTTTTATTTTAACTTTATCAGGAAAATTAGCAGGATTATCAACATAGATTACTTCTCCTGAGGTAAGGGTTATTTCATAATTAACAGAGGGTGCAGTAGCAATTATTTCTACTCCAAACTCTCTTTCAATTCTTTCAGTAATAATTTCTAGGTGCAATAATCCTAAGAAACCGCAACGAAAACCAAAGCCTAAGGTTGATGATGTTTCTGGTTCATATACGAGTGATGAATCATTTAGTTTTAGTTTTTCTAGAGCTTCTCTTAATGATGGATATTTTTTAGAATCTATTGGATATAGTCCGCAGAAAACCATGGCGTTCATTTTCTTATATCCTGGTAAGGCTTCATCTAGATTATCACTTTCTAAAGTTATAGTATCTCCGACTAATACTGTATCTATTGATTTAATGCTACCACATAAATAACCTACTTCGCCAATACTAAGGGTATCTGTTTTGGTTTCTTCTGGAGTATGATAACCTAGTTCAGTTATTTCATAAGTGGCTTTAGTAGTAAACATTTTTATTTTATCACCTTTTTTAACAGTACCAGATACTACTCTAATTAACGCTACTACTCCGCGATATGAGTCAAAATAACTATCAAATATTAAACATCTTAATTTATTATCTTTATATTTATCTATTGGTGGTGGTATTTTAGTGATAATGGCTTCAACTAATTTATCTATTCCTACTCCGGTTTTAGCGGATGTTAAGATTATTTCATCTTCTGTAAAACCAAATGTATCCATTAATTCTTTTTTTCTAAGTTCAATATCAGCATTTGGTAAATCTATTTTATTAATAACGGGTATTATATCTAGATTATTTTCAAGTGCTAGATAAGTATTGGCTAGAGTTTGGGCTTCTATTCCTTGTGAAGCATCTACTACTAAGATAGCGCCTTCACAGGCAGCCATTGATCTTGATACTTCATAGGTAAAGTCAACATGCCCCGGAGTATCAATTAAGTTTAATAAATAACCATTATAATTAATTCTAACAGCATTTAATTTAATAGTTATGCCTCTTTCTCTTTCAATATCCATACTATCTAGTAGTTGATCTTTCATTTCTCTTTTACTAACAGTATTAGTGTATTCTAATATTCTATCTGCTAAAGTACTTTTACCATGATCAATATGTGCAATTATACAAAAGTTTCTTATTTTATTGTAATCCATATACATCAGCCCTTCTTTTTAAATTATACCAAATTACTTAATAAATTACTACTTTTTTTGTCAGATAATAGTAGAAATGTTAGCTAATATAAAAAATACTTAAGTTGGTGTCTTAAGTACTTTTAGTTTACTATATAAGGTGATGCTGATGTGCCATTGCCACTTGATAATACTGTGCCTTGCTTTAGGGATATTGATGGCCTTGCTCCGAGCGAACCCGTAACGTAGTAGTTGTTGAAATCCCCGGAAGAACGCAAGGTGAACTCGTAAGCAACCCAGGTGTGGAAGTAAGACGGAGACAAGGACCAATTATTAACTCCGTTGTATAGGTAATATGAAGTATTTGTTTGCCATATTACTCCCCCGGCATATGCCATTTCTTCGGCAGTAATCATTCCTACTGGATATATTAACTTACCATTACCATTATTTGTACTTACTGAAAACTTATCTAATTGTCTTGGACATACTAAATTAAGTTTCCTATTTTCGAGTCTTTGTCTACTACCAAAATATAACCATTTATCATAATTACTATAATTATTATTCCAACCACTTGAATTAAAGTTATAATATGTTCGATCATTACAAAAACCACTATCTTCTAATTTTGACGTATAACTAGTCATATTAGCTTTATACCAAGCATCTATTTTAACTTTAGCATTTGATTCTTTAACATTAATATTTCCTTCAAACATATCATTTAATAAATCTTTTGGTTTCTTACCATTTGTTAAAGTAAAATAATAAGCATGTTTGTCTTCACTATAAATAATATGAATATAATATACACTTTGACATGTTGTACTTGAACTAAAACAAGTATAATGATATCTATCAGTATAATTACTATACTCTGTATTCCAATTACTTGGGTTTGTTAACGTTTTTGTATCTTTTAAGGTATATTTTCCTGTACTAACATCATATGTTGCATCATTACCAAATACAATATTTCCACTTAGCGTTGTAATATCCTTACTACTAGCAGTATGTGCAGTATTATACATATACCCTACATACGCTGGTGAATTATAGCTTGTATTAAATTGAATATTACCTATTGTTGTATCAGCACCTGTATTATTACATTGTCCATTAGTTGGTTTACCATCATAGATAAGTTTTACACCACCGGTTTCTGTTGTTCTGACTATTCGCCAACAAAAGTTAGCAAATAAGACATGATTATTATCTACTGCTCCTCGATAGTAATATACTGGTACATTATTTTCTGTATTAGTTGTGGTATATATACCTTTTGTCCCATCAGCACTTGATTGTTTACTAAAATCTATTCTGGTATATTTATTAGCATTACTCTTTATTTTATAGAATAAAGTATTATTAGCATTTCCATCATCATAACCATAATCAATTGGTAAATTAGGATTATTACTTGATGTGCCTTTCATATTAACTGATATACTTCCACTTAAATTTTGCGTTTCTGTTTCATCTAACCAAATATATAAGTAATATGTTTTTGTATAGTTATTATCAGACTTAGTTATATTATCATAGTCATTTTTAATTAGCCAAACATCACTACCAACTGTTTTATTTTTAAAACTACCACTTGATATAATACCCTCAGTGCAACTACTAGCATTAGTAGTAAATGTATAACGCATTGATTCTCTTTTTAGACTATCCGATAGTGTGGCAATATTCATTCCTATACTAAATGATACTTTACCTCCAGATGTATTAGTAGATGTTGCTTTAATTGTCTTCTTAATAGCATATTCACTAGTACATTTAGCTGGCATGAATGAAGTATTGACATTACCACCACCATCAATAGTCATTGTTAAATTACCTGCTTTAATTTGAGTAATATTAGTGGCTACTACACTTGTTGTTAAGTAAGCAAATGTTCCTCCAAGACTTAGAAATATTATTGATATAATAAATAATGTTATATATATTCTTTTACTATTCATACTTATACACCCTTTCTTTACAAATAAAAAACTACGATAAAAAGAGTCTAATTGCTTAAACTCTCTTTACCGTAGTTATTATATTATTTAAACAAACAAGTGTATTATTTAACCCCCCCCCCAAGTAAACTTAGAGTTAACATGTTATTATAGCTTTTTCTCATATTTATTAACTCCTTTCTACTTAGGAAGAAATACCTTGTTTGTTTATTTTCTTACCTTAAGTTAATTATATAACAGTTTGCAACCTTATGCAAGTGCTTTTAGTTTATCTTAGATAAAATAATTTCTGCTACTGTTGTGGCTTCTCCGGTAGCGGTAGTTAATTGATATGAATGCTTTTTAATAATATCACCACAGGCATAAACATTAGGAATACTTGTCATATAATCAGTATCCGTTATAATAAAGTTGTTTTCTTTATCTAGTGAATAGATATCACTATTAGGAATACTACCTATTGTTATAAAGACACATTTAGCTTTTATTTCTTTACCATTATCTAATAATACTGAATCTATTTTATCGTTAACTAAGTTATATTTTACAATATTAGAATTAAATAGTACTTCAATATTTTCTTTTTTTAACACTTTATTTATGTCGCCTTTTTCCGCTCTAAAATAGTCTTTTCTTATTACCATTCTTACTTTACGACATATTTTAGATAGATATAGGGCTTCTTTGATAGCAGATGCCCCACCACCCACTACTACTACTTCTTCATCTTTATATAAAGTACCATCACATAAGCCACAATAGCTAATTCCTTTGCCTATTAGTTTACGGTCATCTTTAGTTAACATTCTAGCAGTTCTTCCGGTAGCAATTACAACAAAGCGACATTTTATTTCTTTAGTGGGTGTTTTAAGTATTTTAGTTTCTTTATTTAAGTCAGCTTCGATTACTTCTTCATACAAATAGTCAACATCTAAGTTATTTACTTGTTTATATACTTCATTACCTAGTGTTGGTCCGTCTATTTCGATAAATCCGGGATAATTTTCAATAGTTGCTATTTTATTTAATTGTCCTCCAGGAGTATCTTTTTCTATTACTAGGGGATTTACTCCCCCTCTTTTTAGATATAAAGCACATGTCATACCGGATATTCCTGATCCTATTATTACTACATTATATTCTAACATTATTTTGCCTCTTTTCTTTTATTATATATTAATCCAATAATACCTATTATAATTATTACTATAGATACTATTTGACTTATTCTAAACATCCCTAAATATAAGCTATCAGTCCTTAGTCCTTCGATAAAGAATCTTCCTATTCCATACCATATTAAATATATAAATGTTAGGGTTCCATCTTTGCTATTTTTTAGTAGTCTTCGAATAATTACTAGTAAGATAAAGCCTAATAAACACCATAGTGATTCATAAAGGAATGTTGGATGATAGTAATTGCCATTTATATACATTCCTTTAATAATAAAGTTAGGGATATGAATATTCTTTAAAAATTCTAGGCTTACTATTCCACCATGAGCTTCTTGATTAAAGAAATTTCCCCATCTACCAATGGCTTGAGCTAATATTAAACTGGGCACTATCATATCTGTTAATTTACCTAGGGCAATATTCTTTTTCTTTGCTTGATATATTAGAGTTATAAGGCCTCCTATTATTCCACCATATATAGCTAGTCCGCCTTCCCATACATACAATATTGATAGAGGGTTAGATAGATATGGTTTAATATTAAATATGACATAATATATTCTAGCACCAATTATTCCCCATATTATAGTATAGAATGCTATATCAATAATGGTGTCTTTACTTATATTTTGTTTACTTGCTTCTTTCAATAATAAATATAAGCCAATAATTATTCCCGTAGCGATTAGTACCGAATACCAATATATATGAAAATTACCAATACTTAATATTGTTCTATTCATTATTTCCTTACCTTTCTATTTATTATTGGTTTTATTACCATACCTTCCATTAATATATTTAATAAAGATATTATAATAGCTATAAAAAACGACATAAATATTCCATGTATTTCAAACTTATTTCCTAGTATAAAATCAGTTATATATAATATTAATACATTAATTAGTGGATAGAATAGTCCTAAACTAATAGCAGTTATTGGTAATGTTATGTAAAATATTATTGGTTTTATAGTTTGGTTTAAGATATATATTATTATTGATGCTAAAAGGGCATATAATCCAAAATGACTATTATCTATATATAGTGACTTAAATAATACCGATACGGTTATTAATACAATGGCATATCCTATCATATATATTAGCCACTCAATAATAGGATTGTTAATTAACTTCTTACTGTTATTATTTTTATTATTCATGTTATCACCATCTTAATTATATCATTAATATTTAAAATATACTAGAAAATTTCTTATTATTCTAATGATTCGAGTTTTTTCTTCAATTGTTTTTAGTAAGAAAAATAGGGCTCCATCATACGACAGTGCCCTTGCAAAAATGTACTACCATTTTTTCCTTGCATAGACAATATAACATATTTTTTGCCTATGTCAAATTTAAAGCATATATAAAAATATTAGAAAAACTCGCTTTCTATATTTAAGAAAACGAGTTTTATACTTCTTTTAAATTATTTCTTACTATCAAATTTCTTTCTTAATTCAGTGTTTAATATTTGTTTTCTAAGTCTTATACTTTCAGGTGTAACTTCAACTAATTCATCTTGGTTAATATAATCTAAGCAATACTCTAGAGTTAATGGACGTGGTCTTTTTAAAACAACAGTATGATCACTTCCAGCTGCTCTAGTATTAGTTAATTGCTTTCCCTTAACAACGTTAACTGCTAAGTCGTTTTCACGGCTACATTCTCCAACTATCATACCTTCGTATACTTCACAACCTGGTTCGATAAACATAATTCCACGGTCTTCTAGGTTACCAATTGAGTATGCTGTAGCCTTACCATTTTCCATAGAAACTAGAACACCTAATTTTCTTTCTCCTACTAGACTACTCTTTTGTGGACGATACTCTTTGAAACTATGGTTGATTATTCCATAACCTTTTGTCATTGTCATAAAATCTGTTGAAAAGCCAATTAATCCACGTGATGGAATTGTATATGTTAATCTAACTAAATTATTAACATTAGTCATATTATCCATTTCGCCACTTCTTAGTCCTAGGGCTTCAATAACATTTCCAACGCTTTCTTCTGGTACTTCGATTTGTAAGTCTTCAAATGGTTCACATACAACACCATCGATTTCTTTTAGAATAACTTCAGGTTTAGATACTTGTAATTCAAAACCTTCACGACGCATATTTTCGATTAAGATAGATAAGTGTAATTCACCACGGCCTGATACTGTCCATGATTCATTAGAAGCTTTTTCTACTTTTAAACTAACATCTCTTTGTGTCTCTCTAAATAATCTTTCTTCAATTTTGCTAGCAGTAACGATTTTACCTTCACGGCCAACAAATGGTGAATTATTTGTCATAAATGTCATCTTTAATGTTGGTTCATCAATTCTTAAGATTGGTAATGGTTCTTCTTTGCCGACATTACATACTGTTTCACCAACAGAAATATCTGCTAGACCAGCAATGGCAACAATGTCTCCGGCATGAGCTTCTTGTATTTCAATTCTTTTAAGTCCTAAAAAACCAAATAATTTTTGAATTCTAAATTGTTTAATACTACCATCTAATCTAACACAAGATACCATTTCATTTACTTTAATAGTACCTGATTTAACTAGTCCAATACCTATTCTTCCAACATAATCATTATAGTCTAATAGAGCTGGTTGGAATTGTAAATTACCTTCTTTGTTTACTTTTGGTTCAGGTATTTCATCAATTATTAATCTAAATATATCATCATAAGACTCTTGTTGTGTACTAATATCCGGATCAAGACTTGCTGTTCCGTTTAAAGCTGATACATAAGCAACTTTAAAATCTAATTGTTCATCAGTAGCACCTAATTCAATAAATAAATCTATTACTTCATCAATTACTTTACTAATTCTAGCAGTTGGTTTATCTACTTTATTAATTACAACGATTGGTTTAACATTAGCTTCTAAAGCCTTTTTTAGAACGAATCTTGTTTGTGGCATTGTTCCTTCATATGCATCTATTACTAATAAAACACCATCAACCATGTTCATAATTCTTTCTACTTCTCCACCAAAGTCAGCATGACCTGGAGTATCTAGAATATTAATACGATAGCCATCAAAGTTAATAGCAGTAGTTTTAGCAAGGATAGTGATTCCTCTTTCCCTTTCGATATCGTTTGAGTCCATTACTCTGTCTTCTACTGTTTCGTTATCTCTAAATGTATGTGATTTTTTTAATAATTGGTCAACTAATGTTGTTTTACCATGGTCAACGTGAGCAATTATTGCAATATTTCTAATATTCATATTTTACACCTCTTTTTTTACAGATATTAATTATATCACTTTTTCGACAAATGTCTAGAAAAATTTTTAATTAATCATATATTTTTCTTTGTTTTTGCTTGATTGAACAGTGAAAATATGTTCGTTTGTATATATTACTCCACTATATAGTAAAAAAATGCTTGTTAGGCATTATTTTTATATTTATATTTCTTCCATTTTTATATTTCTATTATGTTTAATACTTTCCCAATCACATTTCTTTATAAATAAGCAGGCAACATTAACAGGAATCCAACTTAAAATAAATAAATCAAAGAAAAGTATTCCACCAATGTTATCTTTAATGCTTTTGTTGTATCTTTTTAATAAAAATATTCTAAAGAATACTCCTACTACATATGTGCACAATGACATTATTAGTGTGCTAGCAATGCTATTAATAGTTAGGTTTTGATAGTTAATAAGCAAAATTAGCATGGCAAGTATCGAAGCAATACTACTTATTACTTGAATAATTATGGCTATATAATAGATAGCAATATCAAAGCATTCAAAATTTTTGTTTTTAAATCCGGTCTTGAGAAGTTTTGAAAAGTATCCTTTTAAGCATTCAACATTACCAACAGACCATCTTTTTCTTTGTTTTAATGATGGAATGAATTTATTAACCTGTTCATCATAAGTAATTGCTTCATCGTTAAAGGCTATTTTTACACCGTTGATAGCACATATGGCAACGAATTCAATGTCTTCGGTAAGTGTTTTGGGATCATAGCCATTTTTATCAACAACTTCCTTTTTTATAACGAAGCCTGTGCCATTTATAAAAGCAGATTTTCCTAGATTATATCTAGCTTTATTAAGAAATAAGTTTTGAATATAGTACATTAGAGCATAACTACAGCTAAGCCAACTATCGCTGATATTTTTGGTATCTCTAAAACCTTGTATTACTGAATGTCCCATGTTTAGGCTATCATTCATTTTACTTAAAAAATCTTTATGAACTATATTATCAGCATCAAATATAACATAAGCATCGATATCTTTTTCTTTTTTTAATTTTCTAAAAGTGAATCTAAGAACTTCTCCTTTAGACTTTACTTTATCAGTACATAAAATAATGTTAGCGCCCGCATCTCTAGCTACTTTTTCAGTATTATCAGTACAGTTGTTTATAACTACATATATTTCATAATTTTCTTTAGGATAATTTTGCTTTTTTAAACTATTAATCAAATTGGCAATTACTGTTTCTTCATTTCTTGCAGCAATTATAACTGCAAAATTATTTTTCTTATCTTCTATAATCTTTTCTTTCTTTTTCTTAAATATACCTGCTGCAATAATACCAAAATATAAAAAATATAAACCTGATATTATTGTAATAGTATAAATTAAAATTCTTAATAATAACATTTTATTCACCGCCATAAGTTGTACTACCATAAACAGTACAATTAAATAATACATCGGTATTAGGTAAAAGTCAACATTATTATAAATATTTGTATAATTTTGTAAACTTGACAATTTTGAATATATAAAAAGTAATTTAAAGATTTAATCTCTAAACTACTTTTAACTTATTAGATAATACTTAATGTTTCTTACTTATTGTTTTCTATGTCTTTTATTTCATCAATACTTTTGCCTGTTATGGAAGATATTACTTCATATTTAAATCCTTGTTTTAACATATTGCTTACTATTTCTCTAGTAGTTTGGTTAATCTTTGCAGTACTTTCCTCTTTAAGTTTATCATTTCTTTCTTTAAGTTTATCATTTCTTTCTTTAAGTTTGTCTGTTTCCTCTTTAAGTTTGTCTGTTTTCTCTTTAAGTTTGTCTGTTTTCTCTTTAAGCTTATCGTTTTTTTCTTGAAGTTCTTCAGTTTCTTCCTTAGCTTGTTTAATTCTTTTTTCATAATCTTTAATAGTACTATCAAAGCAAGATTGTTCCATTTGAGTTAATTCTTCTATTGTTAATAAATCACTATTGTCATATAAAGATTTAACGTTATCCATAAATATTTCATTCTCCTTTTTACTAAAGAAATTACCGGATACTTTACTCATTTCTATAGAACTTGCACAATATAATAGGGCTCCGAGTAAGATAATAGGATCATTTCTTAAATCACTTTCATTATAATATAGTTGATAACATTTAGCAATATTTAATTCAAATATTTTAAACTGAATATCTTCTTTGTAATATACTTTATTACTCTTTTCTTCTCTTAATTCGTATATTTCTAGTGGTGAGACATCATCACCTGTATTATAGGCATTAATATTAATTTGATTTAATAAAAGATTTAGTTCATAATTAGTTCCTTTAGTGGTTCTTCGGCCGTATAAGGAAGTAACATAAGAAAAGTTCTTTCTTCTACTAAAGGCGTTGGAATACCGATTTAATTCTAGATTAATTAATCCACCATCACCAATTCTGACAATGAAATCACATCTTTTTAGTTTTTCATTTTTTCTAATAACGGGAATTTCATTGACTATTAAAATCATATTATCTTTAAGTAGGTCATAATCTATTCCTGTTATGGTAGATATTAATCGGGACATCAATTCAGTGCTACGACCAAATACTGATTTAAAACCTATATCATAAGTAAGAATTCTTGTATTATCTAATTTATGCTTTATTGCTAACACTTATTTTTACCTCCTTTTATGGTAATCTATCATAAGGTGAATTACTAGTCAAATTTGAATATTTAAAATCAGTATAAAATTATGTACATATTTTAAATATTGGTAATAAAGTAGTTGCAGATATTTAAAATTAGAAAAAAACACCTCTCTAATATTAGAGAAGTGATTAATTTAATCAAAAATTTATATTTTTAACTAACAATCTAAATTATGATAAACGTTTTGTACATCATCAAGATCTTCTAGTGATTCAATCAATGATTGAGCTCTTTCACTTAATTCATCATCTAGACTAATATAGTTATCGGGAACAAATGATACTTCTGACATAATAAAGTTAGTATATCCCATATTTTCTAGAGTTTCTTTAACACTAATGAAGTTTTCAGGTTTAGTATAAATTACATAACTATCTTCTTCGCTTACTAAGTCTTCGATATCTAATTCTAGAGCATCTTCCATTAATTTATCTTCATCATATTCTTTATCTAAAATTAATACTCCACGACGTTTAAATAAATAACTAACTGAGCCATCAGTACCTAAGTTTCCTCCTCTTTTTGTTAGTGTACTTCTAACAAATGAGGCTGTTCTATTACGATTATCTGTTAAGCAGTCAATCATTATGGCAATACCACCTGGGCCATAGCCTTCATATCTAACTGCTTCGTAGTTTTCATCAGCACCTTTACTTTTAGCTTTATCGATAGCTGATTGAATATTATTTTTAGGCATATTTTCGCCTTTTGCTTTTTCAATAACCATTCTTAATGAAGCATTGTTAACTGGATCTGGATCACCTGATTTAGCAGCTACATAGATTTCTTTGGCTAATTTTTGAAATATTTTACTACGTTCTGCATCAATAGCGCCTTTTTTTCTTTTTATTGTTGACCATTTTGAATGTCCTGACATAATTTTTCCTCCTTAAAAATTAAAATCTCTAGTTAATTATAACATAATTCTTTTGTTTTATTCAATATAAGTTAATAAAACAGGTGCTAAAATAATTAATAATAGTAGTGGAACAAAGAAAAATACTGATATAACGCTAATTTTAATTGGTACTTTGGATATTTCAGCTTTTACTTCTAGTTTTTTCTTTTCACGTAAGTAGTCTATTTGATTATTTAATGTTTCAATAATACCACTACCGTATACATTAGATTGTGCAATAGACAATATAATATTATTTATAGAGTCTGATGGAATATATCGTTGCATATATTCTAAACTTTCAGTAAGACTTTTACCATATTTTACTTCAGTAAGTGCATTAGAAAACTCATTAGACAATAATCCATTGACATTAGCAATTGTTATTGATATAGCTTCATCTAGATTTCTACCTGTTTCTAGTGATAAAGTTAATACTTCGAAGAAATGAATGGACTCATTTTCTAAATCTATTCTTCTTTTATTTATTTTATTATCTAAAAATATTTTTTCGAATAGATAGTAATAGATAATTGTCAAAATTGGTGCTATTACAAAGCCAATATTAAATAAATCTAAAGCAACAAGAAAGACAACAACTGAACTTATAATACGACTATTGATAAAGTTAATGGCGGTAATGTTTCTTTTCTTACCTAATAGATTTAACTTCTTATCTATTCTTTTTATTTCTTTTTTACTTAATATTTTTTTTGATAAATCACTGTCTTTCATATATCTACACCCTTACTTTTATTATTTTTTGTAGTAAATATGCGTATGCTATAAACATTAGAGCCATTATAAATAATATAATATAACCAATGGTACTAGAAAATAATGGTTCAAAGTATCCAGGACTTACAAAGTATATTATTGCTACAAAAATAAATGGTACTAATAACAATATTTTAACAACGGCATTGGAACTTGCTGTCGAATTTTTTAATTCTTCTTTTAATTTTTTCTTATCAAATAAAGTTTTTTCAATGGAAGAAAAGACATTTATGATATTACCACCGGTCTTATTTAAGATAGTTAAAGATGATGATAAGTATCTAGCTTCTTCAATATTAATTCTTTTGGCAAATCTATCAAATACTATTTCTGTTGACAAGCCATATTTCATATCACGATACATTTTTTTAAATTCCATATTAATTGGTTCGGGTAATTCTTTGGAAGCTATTTCAACAGCTTGAATAGTAGACTTACCGGCTTTAAAAGCATTATTCATGATTATTATGGCTCTTAGCATATCGTTTTCAATAGATTTTTTTCTTTTCCTTCGGTCATAAATTAGATATATATCAAGAATATAAAAACCAAATGTTAGGACTATTAAAATACTTAGTAAAGATATTTTTTCCCATTTAAAGATAGTATCTATTATTTCTAAGAAAAGCAAAACAAAGCTAATAATAATTTTATTGGTAACGAAGTCGGCAGCTTCCATATCTTCACCATAAATAACGTATTTTTCATACTTTAAGCATGTTTTAGGAAATATTTTATTAGTATATTTTCTTAATCTTTTAACCAATTTTTTATATCGTAGCATTAAGCCTTCTAATACAGAAGTGTTCTCAGAATTAACTGGTTCGACACTATATTTACCTATTCTTCTTTCATATCTTAAAGCAATGTTTTGTCTTATTAAAAAGATGATAATTATTAAAACAAAAATCATTACAAGTATTTGCATAATTAAAGATATTAAATTACCCATCTTTTTACCTTCTTCCTTTTAATTATTTAATTCACATGTATATTCTTTATCTTGATAATATTTAATTAGATTATCATAAGTATATGTATCTATTTCAATACTCCAATCACTATTTAGAAGGTCATTAATTTCTCCTTCATACATGGTAGTAATTATAAAGTTATCATCTTGATAAGTACTTTTATATATATCACTTTCGGTATTATCTAATTTATTTTTAGCGGTTATATATTCATTATTATCAAAGTAATAGTAAACAGATAAATCACGTAACCAAACTAAATTATTTTTATCAAATGCCATAGTAATTATATTATTTTTTGAATAGTTAATACTAGATGTCATTTTATTACAAATTAGATTAGGATATTTTGTTATTTCTGTAGTTGGTTGTTTATCTTCTCCACTTTGTTTAGTATATGTATAATATTTACTTCCTAGAAAAGCAATTATACCTATTATTGCAACCATGCCAATATAACCTATTATTTTTCCTTTAGTCATTCTATCACTTATTCCCCAAAAATATCTACTAGTTTTATTCCTTTTCTTTTAATTTTATCATATACTTTAGGAATATAATTATAAACAACAAACTCACCTTTAACTAAACCATCTTCAGATAGTCCTTGTTGTTTGTAGGCAAATATTTCTTTTATTATAATTTCATTATTTTTAAGTCCGGCTATTTCAGATATTGAGGTAATTTTTCTTTTACCATCAGATAATCTATCTATTTGAACAATTAAGTCAATGGCATTTTCAATATAACCTCGAATGGCCGGAATTGGTAAATCCATATCATTCATAAGAAGCATGGTTTCGAGTCTATTGGTAGCATCGATTGGTGAATTAGCATGTAATGTGGTAATAGAACCTTCGTGCCCGGTATTCATGGCTTGCATCATATCAAAGGCTTCTTTGCCTCTAACTTCTCCGACAATAATACGATCGGGACGCATTCTTAGAGAGTTTTTAACTAAGTCTCTAATGGTTACTTCCCCTTCTCCTTCGTAATTGACACTTCTTGTTTCAAGAGAGATGACATGACTTTGCTTTAATCTTAATTCAGCAGCATCTTCAATAGTAATAATACGTTCATGGTCCTCAATGAAACCACTTAGCATATTTAATAAGGTTGTTTTACCGGTACCTGTCCCACCACTAATAATAATGTTTAATTTAGCTTTAACAGCGGCATCTAAGAAAGTAGCCATTTTGGCAGTTAAAGAGCCCATACGTAATAAGTCTTCAATACCTTCGAGATTCTTAGCAAACTTTCTAATAGTTAAAACCGGTCCTTTTAAGGAAAGTGGTGGGATGATAGCATTTAATCTTGAACCGTCTCTTAATCTAGCATCAACCATAGGGTTAGCAGCATCGATAGTTCTTCCTAGAGGTTGGACAATTCTTTGAATAGTTCTAATGATGTGTTTTTCATTAATAAATGATACTGATTCATCTTTGACTAGTTTGCCGTCTATTTCAACATAGATATCTGATGGCCCGTTAACCATTATTTCCGTAACACTATCATTATCTAGTAAGTCAGTTAGTGGTCCATAACCATTTATTTCATTTTGAATAAGATTAAAGATATACTTTCTTTCAAGATATCCTAAATCATATCCGGCTAGAGTAGCATCTATTTCATCATTAATATATTGTTCTAGCATTACTCCTTCTGGAACACTATTATCTACTAGATTTTGAATTATTTTATTTCTTAAACTATCTAATAGGCTTTTATCTTGAAAGACATCATAATCTTTTACATTAGCTATTTTTTCGCCTTTATTAGGCTTTACGCCAAATGCTTCAGTTAGTTTTTTCTTATTACTCATCACTATCATGTCCTTCCATATTTAATATATTAGTAGCTAATTTCTTTAAGTTATTTATATCTCTTTGATAAGTATTATTAATACTACTGTTTAGGGTTAAGATATCACCTGCTAGAAGATATTTATTAATATTTTTAATATAGAAACTTTTAGAGATAGTATAATCAATATTAGTTCTAATTATCGTTCTAATATCAAATAGTGATAAGTAATCTGTTCTTTGGTTAATAGAATTATTTAATATTGTTAAGTAATTTGTTTTTTCATTATCTTTAAATATACTAACAAGACTTTTCATATTTTTTAAATCAACGATATCGTTAGTGATAACATATAAACTAGTATCAACGTTATCTAAGACTACTAGGTTTGTTTCATCTAGAGCATGATTAGTATCAACAATAACGATATCATATTCTGTCTTAGCTAGTTTAAATACCGCTTTAATATATTTACTATCTATTCTTGTCGCAAGTCTAGGATCTTTAACTGAGGGAATGACATCAATATTTTTATTATAGTTAACTATATAGTCATTTAAAGAAGTAAATCTATTATTACTAATACTGTCTATTAACATAAAGATATCTTTTTTATTATTAATATCTAGATATGTTGATATACCACCTGAATATAGGTCTAAGTCAATTAGTAAAACTTTTTTCTTCATTAAACTATAAATACCTGCTAGAGAGATAGCTAAGGTAGTCTTTCCAACGCCACCTTTAACGGAATTAATGCTAATAATTTTACCAGCCATATAAACACCTTCTTATTTTATTCTTTCTATTATTTTTTTATCATCTTTAATATATGCTTCATACTTATTGTCAATATCAAATAGTTTTATATTAACAATATTACTTATTATTCCTTTTACTTGATAACTAACGTTTAGATATACTTTGTTATTTTCTATTTTAAATGATTCGATGTTAAGATTTTTATTATTTAGTTTTAGGAGTTCTCTACTAGTATCAAGAATATCTTCTTCATCTAGATGATCGAGGCAATGTTCTAGAACCATATAACTAACATCATTTATTTCATTATTGGTTAATATTAAGTTTCCAATATCGATTAGTAAAGTCATTATTATGAAAAAGATGGGAAGTAGTATAATAAACATTACTAATACTTGACCTTTCCTATTCATTTGGCACGACTCTTTCTACTGATATAGTAAATGGATTTCCAAGAATACGATAGGCTCCCGGGGTAATTAACTTAACATCTTCAGTAATGGTTATTTTAGAATATTCTTGATCAGTATTAATGTTAATTTCAATATCAGGATAAGTTTCTTTTATTTTATCGATAGTCGTACCATTTTGATACATTCTAACGATGTCGGCGCTTTGATTTTCTAGTGAATTCTTATGATTGAATACAACACCAAAGTCAACAATAACAAATAAAATCATAAGAAATATTGGTAAAATTAAAACAAATTCCACTAATGCTTGACCTTTCCTATTCATATTATCAACCACTTTTCTACTATAACAATTATAGCAAAGAAATAGATAAAAAACAATTAAAATATATTATTTATTTAAAATTAGTAGAAATAAAAAAGATGAACGATTTTACTCATTCATCTTTGATTATTACTTTTTACTTTTAGGTTTATCATTTTTAGGAGCATTTACTTGTTGTTTTTCTTCGTTGTCTTCTTTAAATATTAGATAGATAAGACCAATAATTACTAATATTATTAATACAATTATTATATATTTTGATGTATTATTTGTTTTATTTTCACTCGGTTTATTATCTTTACTACTGTTATCACTTGGTTTTGGAGTATCATTTTTATCTTCATTTGGTGTATTATCATTAACAGTATTATTTGTAGGTACAATGTTTACTTGTTCTTGTTCTGCTTCTTTTCTAACAACTGTGATGAAGTAATCTTTAGTCTCACCATTTTCAGCAACAACAGTTATTTTAATGACATTGCTACCAACACTTAATTTTTCAGGAATATCCATTGATACTACTGAGCCAATATTTTCAGCAGTGGCTTTAACATCAATACTTTCAATATCGTTTTCTACTTCAATAGTATATTCGTATACTCCTTCAACTAATTCAATTGTATTATCTCCTACTGTCAAATCTTTTAAGTTATTATTACTTGAAGCATTGATGGTGATATTTAATGGTGTTAGAGAATTTTCTTTAACATCATTAAGTCCAACAACATATTTAGTATTATCTAGAGTAATAGTTGTTGTATCAGCGGCTTCTTTAGCTTTGAAAGTAAGTCTTAATACTTCGTATTCTCCTTCTTGATAACCATTAGCCATGTTAGTTAAATAGATAAATTTACCATCTACTACTTTTCCTACCCAATAGTCAGTGTTATCGTCAGGCATTTCGGCTTCATCTTGCATTTCTTTTTCAATGCCTAGTAATTCTAATTTAGTTTTATCATAATTTAGAGTTCCTTCAAAGCCACTAAGTCCTGATTTTCCTACTTTAATAATATAACTTACGGTAAATTCATCACCAGTTGTGATAGTTTCACTGTCAGTAGTTAATTTAGCATCAATGATAGTATCGTTTTCATCTAAATCAGATGGTTCAACATCCCATGTTTTTTGTTTGATTACCTCAACAACGTGAGCTAAGTCAGCTAAGCTTACTTCACCATCTTTATCAATATCTAATGATAAATCTTCAGAGTCTTCTATTCCATAGTTATCATCTAACCATTTTTGAACATCTTCTAAATCTAGAATACCATCATTATTAGTATCTCCTAGAATAGCAAATGTATATGTTACTGTATTTTCAGATTCATAACTAGTACTTGTTAATGTTATAACTAGATTACTAGAAACAACATCAGTATCTAATACTTCTGTTTCATCTAGATAAGTTAATGTATAAGTAATTTCATCTGTTAAAGCATTATCTAAGAAGGCTTTAACGTCTGCAACTGTCATAGCAGTATCTTTAGATAAAACTTTAGTATATACATATCCTTCTTTGTTATTTTCACTTGTAAATAATAAGTCTATGTTAGCTTGATTAGCGATATCATTTAATACTTCATCATTATAAGCATAATCTTGATATGCAACTTTTGTAGTGTTTGTATATTCTGTAGGCTCTTCAGCTAGGCCTTCAACAGTGATATTAGTAGTGTATTCATATTCACCACCTAGTTTTTCTAAATAATCTAGGATGATATCATTGCCTTCACTATCTTTAGCAAAGTTAGCATCTACTATTTCTAATCCTGTATATTTTTGACCATTAATTACATATTCTTTAGTTGGTAATAATTCATTTGTTGTTAAGATACTTATTAGCATTAATTTATCAGTATCTTGGTAATCTTCTGGTACTTTTACTACTCCGTCAGTATCTTCAAGAATAGTAAGTTTACCTGCTCTTTCCATTACTACTTTAGTATGTAGTTCAGTAGAAGCACTATACTCTAATTTTAATGTTGTACTATCTACTAGAGTATCATCTTCATATAATTCTAGAGTAATACTATATACGCCATTAAAATTATCAGCATATCCTTCTACTCCATATAATGTAAGTAGATATCCTTCTTCACTATTTAGTTTTGCTGCTAAATCAGTGTCAGTTACTACTCCTTCATATATGTTCTCAGTTGTTTCATCTAAGTAAGTATATTCTTCTTTATATCTTATTTGGTAATTACCATCTTGTTTTATTTCATATAAGTCATTACTTTTTATAGTAATTGTTGGACTATATTGAGTTTCATTATTAATATTTATATTTGAATCAAACTTTGTACTTACGTCTTCAGCAAATACTAGACCAACAGATGATAATTCAGAAACAACTAAACATAAAACTAAAAACATCTTTGTTAGTTTTGTTAATTTTTTCTTCATTTTTCTTCTTCCTTTCCTTTTTCTATGTATAAAATGACTAAAAAGATTTAATATTTATGCTCCTTTTATCATTTTCAAGTTAAGTATATCATATATTTTGAATTTTTCGCATTGCTTGACACAAAGTTGACACTAAAAAAGCGAGTTATTCACTCACTTTTGTTTGAATATAACTAATTTTAGCGTCCGCCTGCTGAGCCACCGCCGCCGAAGGAACCGCCGCCACCGCCACCGGAAGAGAATCCGCCTCCTCCAGATGAGTATGACTGGGCTGCACTTCTAGCGCTGCTAGCAGCATTAACACTTCTAACTGATATATTATTTATAAAAACAATTGTATCCAAGTCTACTCCAGAATTTGCAGTATATTCTGTGAATTCTTGTGGATATAAATTCTTTAATTGTTTAGCAACTTTGCTGGCAGTACCAAATAAGTATGCAAACATTAGATATTCATCCCATAAATGTACTTCCATAACTTCTTTAGTATCCATTCTTGAGAATTCATCTAAATATAATTTAAGCCCATATAGTTTACAAGAATCATCATAGATTTTATCATCCATAACATTTCTCTTTTTACATTCAGCTTTATTAGTTCTTTTATAGATATGCCCTTCACCTTTTAACTTATTTATTTCTGTAGATTCAAACTTTTTAATTAAATCAAAGAATTTTTCATAGTTCTTACGACACCACTTTTCTAATTCTTTTGATTCTAGATAACCATCAACCGATGCTTTGTACATATAATCAAATAGTTTTTCTTCTAAAGGATTATCAAAAGTATTTTGTTTAGTCATATCAATAATACTAGTTTCTTTATTGAACATTCCTTTGGTTTCGGTTTTGAAACCTATTTTGTTTTCTTTTACCCATTTTAAGATAATGGCACCCAAAATGTTAGTATTATTAATATTATTAGTAAATTTATTTAAACTGACTAGGGCATTAGCATAATAGATATCTTTATCACATGGAATATCTCTAAACATTGGAGTATTCTTTTTATCTATTTTTTTATTATTAACATAACCATAACCACTTTCAATACCGGCTTTAATACCTATAAATGTTAAGATTGCTGCTATTAATATTGGAAACATAGTTGTGATAAAGTCAATAATTCGCTCGAATAATGATGGTTTTTCATAATTATTATCGTAATCATAATCGAATGTACCATCTTCCGCCATATTATAAACATCATCAAAACTATTAAAATCATCAGATGTAAAATCAGTCTTAAATGTTTCTTGTGGATATTTAACAAGCATTGTTACATATTCTTTATGTAGCCCTTCTTCATTTATCATATATATTTTGCCGTCTTTTACATAAGCGTATCCTTTATAGCCATAACCCCAGACATCAAGTGTATCAGGGAATTCATAATATGATGATATCGTGGCAGAAAAGGCATCGGCTGTGATTGATGGCATTAAGGTAAAATAAGTAATTTGACTATCACTAGTATTAAAGACAAAATCAGATAATTTATATGTCAACGTAAATGTATGTCTTTTGAAATCATATTTACCAAAACATAATTCTAAACCATCAGAAATATAATTAATACCATAGTATCCTTTTTTAGCACTTAATGATTCACTTGGATTCCATGTTTTATATGTTAATTCTTGACCATCCATCGATACTTTAAAATCAGTTAGTTCAATGCCATTCATTTGTTTCATTGTTTTATACCATTCAGAACCATCAGAAGCTTTAACATCCCATATTTCTTGGACATTGGCACTACCATCTTCATTAATATTAATATTCATATCAACTTTATAGATAGTATCAGCTTTGACAGAGAATGGTACTAACATAAACATTAAGAATAAAATAATTTTCTTTTTCATAATTCCCCTTAAATGTTATTAAAACTTAACTTTTGGTGTTTTTCTATCTTCTTCATCAATTTTAAAATATTCGTATTTTTTAAATTTAAATATATTAGCAACAATATTTGATGGGAACATTTCAACAATATTATTAAATTGCATAGCTGAATCGTTATAGAATTGTCTAGAGTATGTTATTTTATCTTCAGTTTCTTTTAAATCTTTTTGTAATGATAAAAAGTTTTCATTAGCTTTTAATTCAGGATATGCTTCAGATAATGCAAATAATTTATTAAGAGCTCCTGTTAATTGGTTGTTAGCATCTACTTTTTCATTGATTGAAGTAGCACTAACAGCTTTGTTTCTAGCTTCTATTACTTCTTTTAAAGTATTTTCTTCATGTTTAGCATAACCTTTTACTGTTTCAACTAAGTTAGGTATTAAATCAGCTCTTCTTTTTAATTGAATATCAACTTGACTAAATTGGTTATCAACTTTGTTTCTAGAATTTACTAATTTATTATATACACCAATCATATATAATACTAAAAGAACTACTATTACTAATATTATTATTAATGCAGTCATGATACTCCTCCTTTCATTATAATTATATATTAAATTTACATCTTTGACTAGATTATTTAGAATAATATTTTTTATTTATTGTTTGTTATTACTTTTTCTAAAAATATTTTGTCATTAAATGAGCCACGTTTACTATTTTTTTGATTGGCAACATTAATAATATCCTCTAAACATTTATCTTCTAATTTAGCTAGTGATTTAATGACTTCTAGCATGTCTGCTAATTCTTCGATTCTATCTTCGTCACTTGATTCTAGGACTTCTTGGTATTCTTCGTATAACTTTTTTTCTAATTCTTGTTTATATTCTTCGTTAGTTAATATTCTGATAATTGGTGTTTCTCCATTACTCTTAATAATATTAGGAATATTATCTCTAACTAATTTATTGTATGTTTTCTCCATATTAAGTATGCTCCTTTCTACAGTAAAAAGAGCGCAAAAAAAGACTTTATTCAAGTCTTATGTTTCAATATTGGTGACCCGTACGGGATTTGAACCCATGAATGCATGCGTGAAAGGCATGTGTGTTGAACCACTTCACCAACGGGCCATTTAACAAAATGGTGGGCCTGAATGGACTTGAACCATCGACCTCACGCTTATCAGGCGTGCGCTCTAACCACCTGAGCTACAAGCCCATTTTTTGTTTGCTCATTCATTATATCATATATATAATGAATTGACAAGCCTTTTTTTCTAAAAAATATAAAAATGGTGTCCCCTTAGGGATTCGAACCCTAGACCCACTGATTAAGAGTCAGTTGCTCTACCAACTGAGCTAAGGAGACACAACAATCAAATGACAATACTAATTATATCATAATTTTTCGTTTTGTGAAGAGGTAAATTGTAATTTTTATAAAAAAATCTACTTTTTGACCTGCAAAAAGCAAATTTAGTGTTTCTTTATACAAATATTTAACTATTCAATGACATTTTTATCTAGTTATTCTACTTATAATTTCTTTGATAAAAGTTTGATAAGCTTCTTTTTTACAATGCTTGGAAGTTATCGAGTTCAAAAAAAGTTGGGGATCTAGTAATTCTACTTCCATAACTTGGTATTCTTCGTTTGCCTTTACTAAGTCAATACGCATATACAGATTATTTTTATATTCTTCAATAGAGCATATTTTATTAACTATTTCATACATTTTTTTATCAATAGTTTCTTTTTCTATATATTTTATGTATGGCTTTTCGCCAAAATTGGAAACGCACCTTTTTATGACATGCGATAATTTATTAGAAAAACAGATAACGGAATATTCACCATCTTTTACTTCTTTTATAAATGGTTGAAGCATTAATGAGTAATTGACCTTTTGGTATTTATCTTTAACATCTTTTAAAGTTATAGTATTTTTACCAAATTCTTTTAAACTTATAATATATGTATCGGCACTACTTTCAGAGACAACTGGTTTAATTACTAATTTATCATAATTATTGAATTTACTTTGCCAAATTTCTTTGATATTTTTTTCAATATTTGAGTTGTTGTCAATAAAGATAGTGTCGATATGTTTGATATGATATTTATCTAATAATTTAAATTGTTTTTCTTTATTATAATTATTAGAAATTATTTCTACTGAATTATATAAGGGAATTTTGCTTTTAGATACTTCTGCTATAAATTTATCAAAGGTTTGTTTATTTTTTTGAAATCCCCAAATAGATTTTATAATTAGGGCCTTATATTTACTATAATCATTTTCTTCTTCGTAAGAGATAATATCTACTCCATAACCTTGCCTATTTAAATAATATTTGATTGCAATATCTTCATATACTTTATTTTTCCAAGCATTGCATGATACTATTCCAATATAGGTAGAATACTTATGAGTTTTAGCATATATATTTACCCATGTTCTAAATAGGTAAAACTTAATTCTTTTTAATTTGTTTACTATCGTTCTCATATTTCAGTCACATCCAATGCTTGATGTAGTTTTTCAAATTCTTGTATTAAATCGTATATTTCAATGCCATAATTGAAACGAGCAATAATTTCATCTTCATATGGCCATGACATGTTTCCACCCATAATACATTTAAATTTTGTTGTTTTGTATAAATATCTTACCAAGTCTTCTTCACAAGTTATTTTTTGGCCATCAAAAGTTTTTCCTTTGAAATCAGTAAAATCTACAACAGCAAAGAAACCTGACTCAGGTATTGTTTTATCTCTTAGTTTTAAACCATCAATGCCTTTTAATAGATTTGTTTTCATTTGTGGTGAACTAGCATATTTAGTTATTTCTTTAATAATTCTATTTTTAGTTTTGGAATTATTTATTACATCAGTGCCATCAATTAGGGCTTTTAATAGTTCTAAGCGATACTGATATTCAGCAATAATTGGTTTAAAGTATTTTTTGGCCATTCGATAACGACGATTAGTTCCATTAAAGGCTCCGGCAACTGCTTGAACTTGTAAAACAGGTAATGAATCCATGGTTGTAAATATTTTTTCTTCAATGCCTTTGCATATTGGAATAGGTGCTACAACAGCTCCCGCACGAATACCAGCAAGGCCATAGGCTTTTGATAGTCCAATGAGTGTTATTGTGTTGTTGAAATACTTGGGCATAGTGGCAAGTGGTAAGGCTAAATCTTCTTGATTATAAGTTAGATCTCTATATATTAGGTCATCAATAACAAATACGCCTTTTTCTAAGCATACATCACCAATACCTTTTAAGATTTCTATATTGGCTTTATTCATAACTTTACCAAGAGGATTATGTGGATTCATATTTAGAAATGCTACAACACGTGGAGTGTAATTTAGTTTGCCTTTGAAATCTTGTTTTAATCTTTTATTTACTTCATCTATTTTTTTGGCTAGTTTAGTTGGATTAACATAGAAGTCATCCTCTTCTTCTAAATCAAGTACTTCTACGCGACCATTCATTCTTTCCGGAGCAACGGCAAATAGTCCATAATTAGGACCTGTTATAAGAATAACATCTTCATCACGCATAATTGTCGATAATATCATGTTGAAAGCATGAGTTGTTGAACAAGCAAATACAACATTCTCAACTCCTAAGCCATCATAATTATCAGTTTTATCTTTTTGAAATCCCTCTCTAATTAAATAGTTAACAAAATGGGCCCTAGCAATAACATGGCCACCAATATTAGGATATTGATATAAATATTTACCTAATAACATTTTAATAATATATTCTCTAGCCATAGGAAATGGTTTAGTCCTCATGGGAGATCCTGTTCTTACGGTATGAATCTCATTTGGAAGTACAAAGCCGGGGTCATCATATTCATGCAAATCTTTATTTAATAAGTAAAAGCCATCTTCTATTTTTTTTACTTCATTATAAAATTCTTTGCCGTCTCTTCTCTTGCCAAATTGGCTATATTCTCTTAATAATGAGGGATTGTTATCTGTAAATTGTTTTAAAGATTTAGAAAAATTATCGGAATTATAACTACTATTTATAATATCAATGTCTTCATTCAAAATCTTCTTTATAAATTTTTTAAGTTTATTATTTGACATCTTTTATCACCATACTATCATTATACACCATATTCTATTAAAAATATATAATTGTAGTTTAAATTTGTATTTATCGTTTGGTTATTATTTGCTTTTCTACTATTAATTAAAAAAGTTCGTTAAAAAGCGAACTTTATTTTAGAAATTCATTAAATGATTGACAATATTATCTAGTTTCATGCCATGCGAAGCTTTAAATAAGACAATATCATCTTTTTTTAATTCTTTTTCTAGAGCTTGATAACTATCACTTTCTTTAGAGAAATAGTAAATATTCTTAGGATTATACCCTAGTTTAATGGCTTCGAGGCCGATATATTTAGCCATATCTCCAACTAAGAATAGTTTATCAATTTTATTAGCAATTACTATTGGAGCAATACTACGATGAATACTTTCTCCATAATTATCTAGTTCAAGGATATCTCCTAAGACCACTATTTTTCTTTTAGGGCTTTTGCCTATTAGATCTAGAGAGTTTTTTACAGAGTCATAACTAGCATTATAACTATCATCTATTATGGTATAGCCCATACTTGTTTCTTTTATTTCTAATCTATTTTTTGATGATCCTAAGTTATCTAAGCCTTTTATTTTATCTTTTACTCCTAAATAATCACATATAGCATACCCAACTAGGTAATTATAGATACTAGCTCTTCCACCTTGTGGTAATAATACTTCTTCCTTATTGTTAACAAGAAAACTAGATGAGAACATATCTTCTTGAATATTACTAGCCATATAATCGCTTTGATTATTAATGCCTATTGTTATAACTTTATTTTTTATTTCATCTTTATGCTCATGTAATAAGTCGTTATCATTATTAATTACTAATACGCCATTTTTATCTAGTCCCTCTAATATTTCTAATTTAGCTTTTAGAATATTTTCTCTTGAGCCTAAATTACCAATGTGAGCTGTTCCAATGTTTGTGATGATAGCAATATTAGGTTTGGCAATATTAGTTAGGGTGCTTATTTCTCCAAAATGATTCATGCCCATTTCTACTACTAAGATATCTTCATCTTTTAGAGATAGTATGGTTAGGGGTAGTCCTAAATGATTATTCATATTTCCTTTGGTTTTATGTACTTTATATTTACTTTGTAATAAGGCACTTATCATGTCTTTAGTACTTGTTTTACCAACACTACCGGTAATTGCAATTACTTTCCCTTGATATAGACTACGTTTATAGCGGGCTAATTCTTGCAAGCATTTTAATGTATCAGGAACTATGATAATAGTTTTATCTTGATACTTATTAATTTCTATATATTTAGTATCATTTATTATAACCGCTTTAGCACCTTTTTCTAATGCACTTTCAGTATATTTATTGCCATCGTTATTCTCTCCTACTATGGCAACGTAAATATCATCTTTTGTTATTAATCTTGAATCAATTACAAAGTTATCTAAAGTTATTTCTTTGTTGCCAATAACTTCTCCATTACATAATCTTATTAAATCCTTAGCATATATCATAATTAGTCCTTTCTGGCTATTAGTTTATTTATTTTTACGCCTTTATTACTAAATTTTTCTTCGTATTCAGTCATTATATTATCTTCATCATTTAAACTATGCAAATCATTAGTCATAAATTCAATTTTATAGCCATGATTTGTTAAACTTTCTAGTGAAAAGTTAAATAAATCAATATTATCTGTTTTCATTATTATATATTTATTATTTTTAAAAATATGTTCATATTTATCTAAAAAGACATAACTTGTTAATCTTCTTTTGTAATGTCTGTCTTTTGGCCATGGGTCAGAAAAGTTTAGATAGATTCTATCGACTTCGTGGTCAAATACTTCTTCTATTCTTTTAGCATCCATTCTAACTAATTTTAGATTATTAAGTTCTAGTTCATTAGATTTTTGGATGGCACGAACTAGGACACTGTCATATTTTTCTATTCCTATAAAGTTAATATTTGGGTATTTTATGGCGTTTTCGACTATGAACTTACCTTTACCTATTCCAATTTCTATATATATTGGATTGTTATTGTTAAATATTTTATTCCAATTACCTTTATTTATATATGGGTCTTCAACATAATAACGACCTTTTATAATTATTTCATTAGCACCTTTTACATTTTTTAATCTCATAAGTACTCCTTTACTGACTTATATTATATCATTAAAATATATAAATTAAAATAACATCTATGTTTTATTAGATGTTATTTATATTATTATTTATTTTTACCTAAGGTAATACTTGTTGTTTCTTCTTTATTATTTCTAATATAAGTTATATTTATTTTATCTCCTACTTCATATTTGTATAGTTCATATCTAAATTCTGCTAGTGAAGAGATTGATTTATCGTTTAGCTTTGTTATAACATCACCTTTTTGTAATTTAGCTTTTTCAGCAGGAGAGTCTTTGACAACTTCGATAATTACGACACCATCATTAACATTTTCCGGTAAAGTTATACGGTATTGCCATAATGCGTATGTTTCAGTTGCATCAACCATACTGATACCAACATATGGTCTTTGAATTGTTTCACCTTTTTCAATTTTGCCAGCATAATCTAAGGCATCTTCGATTGGAATAGCAAAGCCCATGCCTTCAACTTCATCTTGAACTATTTTTAGGGAAATTATACCAATTACTTCCCCATTTACATTACATAATGGTCCACCACTGTTACCGGGATTAACGGCAGCATCTATTTGTAGCACTTTCATATAGTAATCATAAGTATTTCCTGAATGACTAACGCCAACCATTCTATCTTTTCCAGAAATAATTCCTTTTGTAACTGTGCCAATATATTCTTTACCCATAGGAGAACCAACAGTAAATATAGTATCGCCTAATTTAATATCATTACTACTACCTATTGAGACAATTCCGGTTGAAGAACTAATATCCATTGATAATACAGCTATATCTGAATATGCTTCTCCTCCTACGATAGTGGCGTCTACAAATGTTCCATCATTAAAGCCTACTTTTACTTTATCAGCGCCTTCAATAACATGATTATTTGTCATTATATAGGCTTTTTTATTATCTTCTTTATAGATAAATCCTGTACCAGTAGATTTTAAAGTATCATTACTATATGACATAATTATTACTGTCTTATTATATACCTTATCTACTGATGATGAGATACTAGTTTCCACTAATGATGATTCAGTGATATTTTTGATAACGCTTTCTACCGGAGTGTTTGATACTACAATATATGCTCCCAACATAGAACATACTAATGATAATAAAATTGTTGTTATTAACAATATGCCGGCGTTATTACCTTTTTTTGCTTTTTTCTTTTCAAATATTTGTTCTTCCATTATTATAACCTCTTTCTATAAATCTAATAAATCTAAATAATTTTTTGGAATACCCATTCTATCTAATATTTTTTCTATTGGGATAGAATCGATTCTTGAATCTAGTAATTCTTTTTCATAATCTATTTCTTTTAGCATTATTCTAAAGTCATCTTTTCTTAGTAAGTACTTTAACATTATTATAACCGCAAAAATATCATTCTTACCATAAATATACTCATCATCCATTTTAAAGATATTTAATTTTTCATGATATTCTGTGTCAGGTATTACTTTTTCTGTTTTATGATCAAACATAATATCTTCGTGAGCGCATAGATTACGATAGTTAGCTAGTATTGGTAAGAAGTCTTCGAGATATTCTGTGCTAACATTAAAGACTGATGCTATTTCAATTTGGTCTTCTTTTTTTAATACCGAATATAATTCACAAACAATTCCGAAAGATAATACTTTTACTAATACCCACATAGGAACATAACCATAGTTTTTAATATAGTGTAATGTGGCATTATGTTTAGTACCATTGATACGAACTTGTCTTTTCATTTTTTCAATTAGGTCTTTTACTCTTCTTATTTTACTACGATCTTCAGTAAAGTTTTTGGGATTTAAATAATCTTTTTCTTGATAACCATATTTTTTAGATAACTGATAAGAAGTTATAGATTTTAATTGATTTTCAATAATTAATAGATATTTAAATATTATATTTCGCATAGATCTATCAAATAAAAATAATGCATATAGTTCTTTAAATGTTGAGCCTTTGACAAATGTTTTGTCACTATACGAATTCATAAGTAGAAGACGATAACCATTAATAAAGAAATAGTTTTCTCTTAGTAATATTTCTTTAGTTTCTTCTTCATCTTCAATTATTAGGCCTTTTCTTTTTAATATTTCTACTTGTTCATCTATTGTTTTAAATTCTTTTTTCATGCTTTATACCACACCCTATTTATTCATCTATGTATATTTTCTTACTATTTAAGTATACTACATTTTTTTAATTATTTAAATATTTTTTTATACCTTTGACAATAGAAATTGATAATTGTTCTTGATAGTCTTTATTTATTAATTGTTTTTTATCATTATAATTAGATAAGAATCCGGCTTCAATTAAGACACCTGGGATATCGATATGACGATACATATAATAGCTATTATCTTTTTTGAAATCTCGAACATTCTTTATATCGCTTTTTAAAGTTTCAGTTAATGTTTGAGCTAGAGTTTTATTTTCTGGTAATTTAGAGTTATAGAATACTTGTAATCCGTGCCATTTGTCTTCAGTAGTAGAATTTAAATGAATTGATAAGTATAAATTACACTTTGAGGAGTTTATTATCATAGCTCGTTTATATAAATCATTCCTTTTACGCATGGTGGTAGTTTTAGTTAGTTCATAGTCGCCATCTCTTGTTAAAACAATGTATGCTCCATTTGATACTAGTTCTTTACTAATGGCATTTACTATTTCTAGGTTAATATTTTTTTCGTGGATGTTTCCGGCAATGGCCCCACTGTCAACGCCTCCATGTCCGGCATCTAAACATATGGTTTTGCCTAGTAATGATTGGTCTTTAACAATGGCATTTACTTTAGAGAAACTAAATATCAAAATAAAAAACATAACTATTATTAGAGATTTATATTTATTCATATATAATCACCTAATTAAGTATATGTTTTTGGATGTTATTATAACTAATCTTAAATATGTAAAAAGATATAATCTAAAGGTTTAAACTCTACCTTAAATTATGCTTTATGACATTTCTATCTTTTTTTTGAATACATGTACCATCAGTTTTATATATTGCTACGCTATTTATGTCGTCATATAAATTTAAGCATCTATTTAAAATGTCATCTACAGAAATAAATTGTGGAATATCATCTTCATCTATAATTGGTTCGCATTCAGCAAAGCCAATCATAAACTCTTCAATTGTCTTGCAATATGCACCTATTGAATATTTATTATTATTTTCAAAATATACAATCCTATAACCATCACCATATTTTTTGCCATTACCTGCGTCAATTAACTTTTCCTGCGAAATATTCATATGCTTTCAACTCCTAACTGTATTAGTTATACCATATTTCTTTAGCATTTTTTCATCATATATTGTCAATGTATATTTTTTACCACTGCAAATTTTTAGATTTAGTATCTTTTTATTATTTGAATCACATAAGTTGACATCTAGATTAATGATATAGTAATCATCTCTTTTGACAATTTTATAAAATGCAATATTACTATATACAGACTCTAAGAATAGAGAATCACCATCATTTTTATATGCCTCACTACTATTAATAAACCAACTATATGAATTATCTTTAATATTTTTTGCAATTTTAAATAACAGTTTTAGTTCATTAGTTTCAAATGAAAATTCATATTTTGGATTTAGATAATTATTAAATATTTTTATTGCACTTGAATCATTATTTATTGCGTCAAGCAAAAAGGTACCATCTAGAAACAATTCAGGGCCAAAATAACTTTTTATTTTAATAGATTCGTCTAAACCATTCCTAATTACTCTATTTTTTTCGTAATTTACTAATATCCAATCATCAGGAATATAATCATCAACAATAATCATTTCATTTGAATTGAAAAAATTTAAAGAATTATTATAACTAGTAAAATAATACTTCTTATTTTTTATTTCTATAATCGCATATATTTCAAATTCTTTGGCATCTATTCCTTTTTCATATTGAAATATTTGATATTTATGCAAGAATTTTTTTATATTTGCTATTTTAGCCCTCATTTAATATCTTCCTCCCTACCACTTAATTTTAAAATTGAAAAGGTACTTAATAAACTTATTCTACTTATCAATTTCCGTATAATCTATAATGCTATTATTGTCAAAGTCATAATCAATTAGTAATATTTTAGTCTTCCCTTTATTATATGCCATAAATGATAAGTATGGTTTGTTATCTATTATTATAAAATTACCAAAGTCGTTATAGAAGTAATAGTCAGGGAACTTTTCTTTAAATAATTCTTTAATAGTATCATTATTACTTGTTATAGTTTTTAGTTCATTACTATATTTTGAGTTAGAAAAGTCTTTTTTATATCCTATTAAACTTCTTAATATATAAGTAAATTTATTATCTTGTAAGAATTCATTACTGTTTTGATATTTATATAAATCTATGATAGCATCTACTAAAAAGATAGTATCATCATCGTTATAATAGCCTATTTTAGTTCTTTTAGTTAGACTTTCTATTACTTTTTGAGTATCTTCAAAACTATATCCCATATCTAACCATATTTTTTTGAAGTAGGTATCACTTTCAAAGAACCATTTATTTATTTCTTCTTGACTATAGATATATTCAAGAGCTTCTAATATTAATGGTGCTGGTGAATAAGCTTCTATTTCTTTAGTAAAATATTTACCTGAATATAATTCAGCACCCGCTTCGGTAATAAAGTTTGTTTCAATTCTAAGTATTTCACATTGGGAAGAATAGTTTGCTTGAATAGTATACTTATTATCACATTTATATAAATGATATCGATAGTTATTACTATTAAATGAATAATCAATAAAATGAGTTAGTTCATGATATAGAGTTCCGGTATCTTTTTCGCCTAAGTTTATTCTAGTATTACCATCTTCATATGTTGCAGCTACTCCAGGATCTAAATCATCAGTATAAACAATATTTAGTTCTTTTAATTTCTTTAATAAACTTATTTCATTTAGATATTTTTTATTATCAATAATTATTTCAAATATATCTAATACTTGTTTTTTATAATCTAATAATTTATCATTGTTTTCTATTATATAAGCATATTTATTAAAGAAATCAATATTATCTTTTATTTTAGTTTCTATACTTTTTAATTCATATTTATCTATTATTTCATTAGTGTTAATATCTAGTTCTTCTTTAGTATTAATATTAATTTCGGGATTAGTACCTAGTGAATAAATATAAGTATTAAATACGGTAGTGGCAACGATATAATTTTCTTTAACTATTATTTCATCATAGATATTACTTGTTATTTTTTTACCATTACGATATAGTGTTTTGTTATAATCAGCATCTGAGGTATTACAGTAATTATTATATGGGCAGTCGATATAATCAAATTCAGGAGATATTTTTTCTAGTTTATTATTAGTAAAATAGAATGTTTGAGTAGTTGTATTATATTCTTTATATATATTATTATTTATAAAATAAGTGATACTTCCTGTTTTTATTTCTTTACCTTCTTTATTATATATTTTACTAGTACTTTCGTTTTCGTTATAAGTATAAGATATTATATATTCTCCTTCTTTGGTAAATGAGTTAGCACTTAATATTTGATTATTTATATATAGAACACTATTTTCATTATTTGCACCCATTATTATATCAGTAAATAGTTCTTCATAATATAGCATACATTTATCAATAATTATATTATTTTTATTATCTAGTAGTTTGCCTCCTACTTCACAACTAGTATTATCCATATGATATTTATTATTTATTTTAGTGTTATTTTTATATATCTTATCATTGTATATATACATAGTTTCATTGTCTTTAGATATTATTAAGTTTCTATCCATATTAATATCTTTTATAACTATTTCTTTTTTAATTGTGTCATATATATCATATTTATCATTAAATTTAATAATTATATACTTTGATTCTTCATTTTCTATTTCAGTAGAGATATATTCATCAAAGTTAGTGTATACTTCTTCTTTAGTATTTAAGTTTATTATTTTATTATATTGTTTATCTTCAAATGTCATAATTAAGTTATCATTTATTATTTGACATAGATATAGTTCTTTATCATTAAAGTAATCTGGTAATGTATATATTTCATTCATATTACTGTTATATACTTTATTATCTATTATTAAGTATTTAGTATTATTATATAGTGATGTTAGATATTTACCGGTAATTATTTCTTTACCGTTCTTATCAATAACTAGCGTTTTATCTTCATTAGTTATTATTATATAGTTATTATATATACTATATCCTGTGTATTTATCTTCATAAGTATATAGTTTATTCTGAGATAAATCATAGGTAGTGAAACCATTATCATTTTTAACGATATAAAAGTCATTGCCTACTTTAACATCAAGACTATTTATAATTATTGTGTTGTTGATATTTAATACTGGTTCTTTTAAATTACTTTTCTTTGGTAGTAATAAGTAAGTAGTTGTTCCAATACTTATACCTAATATAATTACTAAAATTATAACTATTATTTTCTTTTTCTTCATATAATCATCCTATTCTATTTTTATTATAACATAAATACTTCTTAAACAAATAAAAAGCATAATTTAATTAGAAATTTACATCTAATTAGTTATGCTTTTTTACTAATACTCTCTTTTTAGGAGAGATAGATATTCTTGATCTTTCTTCTAGAGTATCTTGTATGTTTTTACTATAGGCAAATAAATTGCTTTTTATATAATGACCTAGATAACCATTATTGTTTAGGCATCTTTCATCAATTCTTTCTCTACTTAAGAAGATGTTTGGTAAGAATGGATTGTTATCTTTTAAAATATCAAAATCAGTATAGATAGTATTTTCTAATAGTTTATAACCTGATTTGTAAGTAATATATTCATATACTTTATAAGAATATAATTTAGAATCATAGTTGTTAGTTTCTTCTACGACAAATTTAGTGCCATTACTTCTAGTATAAGTTTTTGTTTTATCATTTAATTTATTTACTATTTCTTTATTTTCTGCAATAGCGCATATTATGCCATTTTCATCAATTACTCCTGTACCTAAGAAACCTTTACTTGTTTGAGAACTTATTTTGATATTCTCTTCAGAAAACAAGTGAGTAGTTATTACTCTTAAGTTATATATACTTATTGATTTATCATATTCAGATAATTTCTTTTTTATAGATTCTAATTTCTTACTATTTCCATATTTAGAATATCTGTTCTTTTCTCTAAGTAGTTCTTCCTTTTCTTCATACATAAACATATCTTTATTTAAATCAAATGTTGCGTACACTATTTGAGGGTTTAAATTATCTAGCGGATAGATAATATATTTTATTACTTTTGTTTGATTTATTATTTGATAATCACATTCTGTTATTAGGAATTCTGTGCCATCATCTCTTTTGAATATGCAAATAGGTCCGGTATATTCTTTGGAAATTGAAGCTTGCTTTACTAATCTGTTTATTGCCTCATCATCTAGATTAGATAGTAACGTATAGTCTGTTATTTGTTCATTTGTTCCTGGAGTGTATCTTTTTAAAAAGAAAGGTTTATTGAAAGAAACATCTAAAGACTTACTGTAGGAATTACCATGACTACCAATATCAATAGTAATATCTATTGGGTAATATTTACTATTTAATTTAACAATATTCCATGCATGATTAAGTATTCTATTTTGGGGTTTTCTTTTGCCAAAATATCCTTCGACAAACATGCATTCTATTCCTACTTGATCACATAGTTCTTTTAATATCATAGCATATCCACCGCAAGTCGTTTTAGTAGTATATAAGCCAGTTAGATTTCTTATATCATATTCATCAGCGTGGCGATATTTTGGTTCATAGATAATCTTTGTTTTTATTTCATTTAAGAAATATACTAGTATTTGTTCTTTAGTCCAATTCTTATGAATTCTTTTAATTATATTATTTATTTCTTCAGATATTAAAAATACTTGCTCAATAGTATAAGGATTACTATATTTATGAATATATTTACTACCAATATCATTTTTTAATCTTTGCTTATCATAACCACCTTCTATTTTAACTAAAGTTCTTGAACGATCAATAATATTATTAAGTAATTCTACTTTAGAACCTTTAATATTAGGGATAGTTATAATAATTACCTTATGAGGATATTTAATTAATAAATCATTGGCTTTGGCAATTACTTTTTCATTTATTGTTTTAGAATTGATAGTTAGACATCCTTGCATGTTATAGCACTTCCTTTAATGCCTACTATAATACTATATATCTAGTTATTTAGCAATTATTTTTTTCAAATACAGTTAGTTTATTATTGTTATCAACGGTTGCTAAGATAATATTATTATAGTTAGTATAACCTAAAACTTTTAATTCTTTATCTAACCAAGATTTATCTTTCTTTATTTTAGTTAGTGTTTTTTCCATAACTTTAGTATCTATGATGACATTATAAACTAGGCCAGTATTGGTTAATTTAGCTTTTACATCTTTTTTGGTAGCAGGTTGTTCTAGTTCTTTAGGAAGGAATGATATTTTACCATTAGTTTCCATAATAGCATAATCAATATTTGATATATCATAATATCCCATAATTCTAGCTTCAGATAATAATTCATTAATATCTAGATTAGTTTTTCTTAGATTATCCGCTATTATTTTACCTTTATCAATTAATGTTGTAGCACGTCCATTAAAGAATATTCGTAGTTTAATACTTTTTTGACATACTTTAGATATTAAAACAGATATCGTTGTATAGATAATTAATGATAAGATACCGGCAAAGAAATCTTTTTCTATATCTAATGAGATATCTGCAACAATGCTACCAATGGTTATACCGGTAATATAGTCATAAAAATTCATTTGAGATAGTTGTTTTTTACCTATTATTTTTATTAAGATAAATAATATAACTAGAGTTGAGAATGTTCTTATTATTATTTTTATTGTTTCTGTATCCATATTTTCACCATTTATATTATTAGCAGTTTAAATATTTTTATAAGAAAAAACAAGATAATTATTAATTACCTTGTAATTTATCTTCTAGTAATGCTAGTCTTTCTTGCTCTTTAGCTAAGTCCTCTTTTTCTTTATTAACGATATTAGCAGGAGCTTTTGCAACGTAGTTTTCATTACTTAATAGTTTTTTTCGTCTTTCGATAGAACTTTCTAACTTTTCTTTTTCTTTTAATAAGTTTTCTAGTTCTTTTTCTTTACTGTCTGTTGTATCAAACATATATTTTATTTCATAGTTAGTTGTTTTAACTTCTATTCCTTCTTGAGAATTATCTTCAGTTATGTTAGATACTTTTAATAGTTTTAATATTATGTCAGCATAATTACCTTTAAAGTATACTTTAGCATCTTTTGGTATTTGATGTTCTTGTTTAGTATTACGTACTTTAACAATAAATTCAATAACATTATCTAATTCTTTAGAGTCTTCGTATATTTCTTCTTGGTGATATGTTGGATAAGGTGCTAACATGATAGATTCACTATCTTTTATTGGTAGCATTTGATATATTTCTTCAGTTACATAAGGCATAAATGGATGTAGCATTTTAATAATATTACTTAATACTTTATATAAAACACTTTTAGTAGTATTATTCATATTTATTTTAGCTAATTCAATATACCAGTCACAGAAGTCATCCCAAATAAAACTATATAGTTCACTACCAACAACATTAAATTCATAATTATCCATATGTTTTCTTATATTCTTAATTAAATTATTACATTTTGTTAAGATCCATTTATCAGCGATAGATAAATCTTCTAATGTATAGGTATCTTTGGTTAAATCTTCAATATTCATAAGAACAAATCTTGAGGCATTCCATAACTTGTTAATAAAGTTCCATGTTGATGATACTTTTTCTTCATCATATCTTAAATCCATACCGGGTGCTGTTGAGGTTGCTAAGAAGAATCTTAGGGAATCACAACCATATTTTTCAATGACATCCATAGGGTCAACACCATTACCTAGTGATTTAGACATTTTTCGTCCTTCTTTATCTCTAATTAAGCCATGTATTAAGCAATCTTTAAATGGTCTTTGATTAGTGAATTCTAGTCCTTGGAAGGTCATTCTATTAACCCAAAATGGTATTATGTCATAACCAGTAACTAGGACATTATTAGGATAATATCTTTTTAATAAGTCCGTATTGTTAGGCCAACCTAGTGTTGAGAATGGCCATAGGGCACTACTAAACCAAGTATCTAAGACATCACTATCTTGAACCCAACCTTCTTCTTTAGGAGCTTCTAGACCAACATATACTTCTTCGCCTTTATACCATGCAGGAATACGATGTCCCCACCATAATTGTCTTGATATACACCAGTCATAAGTTATTTCCATCCAGTGATTCATTACTTTTTCAAATCTTTCAGGAACAAAATTTACTTTAGTGTCTTTATTTTGTTGATTTGCTAATACCCTATCAGCTAGTGGGCGCATTTTAACAAACCATTGTTTAGATAGATAAGGCTCAACCATAACATCAGTTCTTTCAGAATGACCAACACTATGAGTAATTGGTTCAATACTGATTAATAAGCCTTGTTCTTGTAAATCGTTAACTAATTTTTCACGGCATTCAAAACGATCTAGTCCTTGATACTTACCGGCATTTTCGTTCATCGTACCGTTAGGATTTATTACTACTATTCTTTCTAAATTATGTCTATTACCAACTTCAAAATCGTTAGGATCATGGGCAGGAGTAATTTTAACGACACCTGTGCCAAATTCAGGATCAGCATGTTCGTCAGTAATTACAGGGATTAATTTATTAACTATTGGTAGAACGACATTTTTACCAACATATTTTTTATATCTTTCATCATCTTTGTTAACTGCTACAGCAGTATCGCCAAATAGTGTTTCAGGTCTTGTTGTGGCAACTTCTAGATATTCATCACTACCTTCTAACATATATTTGATATGATAAAAAGCCCCGGCAACGTCTTTATAGATAACTTCTTCATTTGATAAAGCAGTCATGGCTTCAGGGTCCCAATTGATTATTCTTTCACCGCGATAAATTAGTCCTTTGTTATATAAGTCAACAAATACTTTTTTTACCGCATCTGATAACCCTTCATCAAGTGTAAATCTTTCTTTAGAATAATCTAGACTAAGTCCTAATTTAGCCCATTGGGTATGGATATTTTCAGCATATTCATTTTTCCAACTCCAGGCATGTTTTAGCCATTCTTCTCTATCCATTTCTCGTGGTTTAATACCCATAGATTTTAATTTTTTATCAACTTTAGCTTGAGTGGCTATTCCGGCGTGGTCCATTCCTGGTAACCATAATGCGTCATAACCATCCATTCTTTTATATCTAATAATTATATCTTGTAAAGTAGTATCCCAAGCATGTCCTAGGTGTAATTTCCCAGTAACATTAGGAGGTGGTATAACAATACAGAATGGTTCTTTAGTTAAATCACCACTTGTAAAGTAATTATTACTTTTCCAATTTTCATATTTTCCTTCTTCTACTTCTTTATGATTATATTTTTTTTCAAGCATATTATGCACCTATCTTTCTTTTCAAATAATTATTTAAAACACTTTCTATTTGTTTAAAGAAATTTTCTATTTTATTATCAGTAAATACTAATGAGTCAATTAGTTTAGTAATATAGTTTTCATTAGCAATCATGACATAACTATAACTATAATTAATATCAAATATATTAGATAATACTACTAAGATGTTATCAGCATTATTTTCTGCTACTTTTTGTTCTACTCTTCTAAATATTTTAAAATCACTATAAGCCATTTGTGATGGGAAGCTATCTATTCTATTATCTAGATATGGTGAGTTTAGAACCATCTTAAAAGTGTCTATTTTATGGATATCTTTAATGACATTACAATAGGCAGCCATTTTATCATCAATATTCTTTGGTAAACCATTTTTATTATGACAATATATAGCTACTTTAATAATATTATCGTATTTAGTATCAGGAGTTATTTTTCTAATTAATCCTTCATCAAATAATATTTCTATAGATCTCATTGAATAATCTTCTTCACTATTTTCTAAGTTATAGTTATTAGTGGTTTCAAATCCTCCTATTTCATGAAATAAAGCTATTAATTTACAAACAACTATTTCTTCTTCCGTAAATATATTTAAATTAGTTGCTAATTCTTCTGCTAAAGCCATCATTCTAATACTATGAAAATATTTAGTTTTTACCATAATATTATTCATATCAAATTTCTTTATATATTCTTCAAAATATTTCATTAATCGACTACTTTTCACACTACGACACTTCTCTTTCTTTTTATTAAGTATATAATAAATATTAATTATTTTCAATATAATAAACGAAAAAGATGGCACCAGAAAAGGACGAACTTATCGTGGTACCACCTTTATTTGTAATATATATTACCTCTTAGTTGTTAATGAAACTACCCAAAATATCTTACTATTAATTCAGATATTTACTCACAAGCTACTTTCAACTACTTTTATCAAAGATAACTTCCAGCTAATATTATCTATCTCTTGTGAATATTATAGTTTACTCCTCTTGATCAACGTTTTATGTACAAATTATAACATATTATTTTTTATTGTTCAATTATTTTATTTACTTCTACCATTATTTTTTATAATATTTTGATATAGATAGTTCTTAAGACTTGGTGTTAGTTCTTTGGTTAATTCAGCAATGATAGTATCTACACTATGATATTTTGCTAAATCTTCTTCCGGTTTCTTACCATTTGAATAACTTATATACTTTTTACTACCATATGCTTCAATAGTATCAGTGTCTTTATTTTTAATTAAACCAAATCTATTTAAATGTGGATCGTTATATTCACAGATAACACTATTATTATTGTTAACATTAGCAGTTTTAGTACCTCCTACAAATGTTGATAATTTTAATACTTCTTCAAGAGATACTTGTTTATTATCATCATAGTTTACTTCTTCTACTGCTTGAGCTAGACCATTTTGATATATTACTTTTATAAAATATTCTTTGTCGCATAATCTACATGATACATATAGAGGCACTGATATATCAGTTCTAAATCTAGAAATATAAATATCATTTATTTTAATATCAAGTAATTGAAGAATATTACTAATATCTTTTTCAATATTATCTATAGATATACCTGCTATTAAGCCAATAACTTCGTCCGTTAAATCTATACTATTAATAACTTCTAATAGATAACTATATAATTTATTTAATTTAATAGTTTCTTGTAATGAACTAAGATTTGATAAGGCATAAGAAAATTTACGATTAAGTTCAAATACTAATGCTGCAGAATCTTGTTCTTTCTTAGCATACTTTAATTTTTCAATTAGTTCATTATAAGCATTGTTAAATTCTTTTTTACCACATAAAGCATATATGTCATTTAGTTCTTTATGATTTAGGAGGTTTGGATAACAGTTTTGAAGTGCTACTACTAGGTTTTTGTCGTATTCATATTGACGATAGATATCGTTTAGATAGGTATCAAACTCAGCTAATAGATAATTTAGTTTAGATGATAATAGTTTTTCATTTAATTCAGATATTTTATCTTCGATACTTTGTTCTAAACTTCCATGATTTTGATTACTATATTTACTTAGAGCTACTGTTATTTTATCTTTAAATATTTTAGCGTACGCTACTAATAGTTTATTATAGATATCTTTAACATTATATTGTATACTATAGTTATTTATGGGAATATATCCTTTATTTATTAAGTCATTTTTAGTAATACCAGTGCGTCTACAGAAAATTTCTTCTATTTCCTTTAATCTTTTAATTACTTCGTTTCGGTATGCATTTACTGTTTTATCTATTTGTTCTTTAGTGATTGTTTTGTTTATTAATCTAAGATCTATATCATCTACTGTAAACGTAATAATATTATAAATTTCTTTAAGCCATTCAGGTAGTGATTCATCACAACCAATAACCATATTTTTTACTTCTTTTACTCGTAAATCTATATATGATGACTTTGAATTACTTACATTGGCTGATGGATATTTTTCTTTTAAAAAATCATAGGCTAAGTTTATTTCTTGCGCTAGTCTTTCATCTCCGTTATGATCAGGATGATTTATCTTCATTTTTTCACGATAAATTCTTCTTAAATCACTTTCAGTATAATTAGCAGGTAGTCCTAATATTTTCATAGCAATTTCTTTAGTCATAGTTTGATAAGTTCCTCTCATTATATACAACTCCTATCTTAGGTTAATTATATAATATATTGGAGATATTTGCAACAGAAAACAAGCTATGATAGCTTGCTATTTAGTTAATAATTCTTTTAAATCATTTTCTAGTTTAGATACATCGTTAGGGGACATAAAAGCAAATACCGCATTATTATATTTACTTAAGATATTAGCATCATTAATAGTTAATTTATGACCGTTTGGTAATTTAGATATAATTATATCTGATGTTATATCAGGATAATCTTCTTGTTTTTCTCTAGCAGGATGAATATCCATAATATAGGCTTCATCAACAGTTTTGAAGATATCTACAAAATCATTGGCAAATTCTTTAGTTCTGGTAAAGGTATGCGGTTGAAATATCGTGATAATTTTCTTGTCAGGATATTTTTGTTTAATTGAATTAATTGTAGCTTGAACTTCTTTAGGATGATGAGCATAGTCATCAATAATAATATTATCTTTAACAATAGTTTCAGTAAATCTACGACGAGCACCTTTAAATGTTTGGAACTCTTTATTTACTAATTCTGATTCAATATTTTCTAGGTAACAAATAGTAATAACCGCTAGAGCATCATATAATTGATGAATACCATAGATTGGTAGGTCAAAGTGGCCATATAACTTGTTATTAGTTAGAACATCAAAACTTATACCATTACTTTTATATTCTATATTTATAGCGCGAATATTATTATTTTCATTTAAGCCATAATAAATAGTTTCTTTGCTTGGTTTAAACTTAGTAATATATTTATCATCACCACACATAATAACCATTTTAGTTGCTTTATTTGCATATTCTGTATAAGCATCAATGATATCATCAATATCTTTATAATAGTCAACATGATCTAAATCAATATTAGTTATAACAGCATAATATGGAGTATATGCTAGAAAATGGCGACGATATTCACATGATTCTAGAACAAAAAACTCATTTTTCTTATCAGCATAACCTTGACCATCCCCAATTAAGTAATTAGCGCCTTTAATATTACCTAAAACATGAGCAGTCATAGAGGTTGTTGTTGTTTTCCCATGACAGCCAGCAATACAGATAGTCTTGTATTTTTCTGTTAAGATACCAACCATTTCATTATATTCATATATTGGTAAATTTAACTTTTTAGCGGCAATTAATTCCTCATTTTCAGGAGTAATAGAGGCTCCCTTAATAATTATCATATTGTCAGTAATATTATCTTTATTATAAGTTAACATTTTTATATTATTTTCTATTAATCCTTTTTCTGTGAAGAAATGTTTATCAACATCACTTCCTTGAACATCATTACCTAATCTTTTTAAGATAATTGCTAGTGATGACATTCCAGCCCCTTTTATTCCTATAAAATGATACATACTAATCGTCCTTTCATACTTCTATTTACTAATACAGATATTTTTTTTACCTATTTCTTTAATATAATCATTTAAAGTATAAGTCGTTGAATCAGTACTAGTAACAAACTTTTTATTCTCAATACTTGTTTGATATAATTTACCTAATTCATAATTTAAGTCTAGGTCATCAAAACTTTCTTGTTCATAATTTCCTTGATTACAATATTTTACAGTATAACCATTAACAGTTATATTATTTTGATAATTAATTAGTTTATAAGATAGTTTATTATTTTTTACTGTATATGTTAAGTCTAGATGTAAATTATCTTCATTAGTTATATCTAGGCTATCTAACTTAGTAGCTTTTTCATCATATAATTCTATTGTAGAAGTGCTACCACATGACTTATTATTAGATACTACTAGATAGTCTCCTAGTTGTGTGATAGTGCCTAGACAAGATACTTTATTTTTTAATACTTCTTTATCATTAATTAATAAAGTCATCGTATCTTCATCTCTTTTAGTAGTTATAGTATATTTACTATTTATTTTAATATATCTAACATCATTTCTAACTAGTGATAAATCGATATCGGTAAATACATTAGTAATATTATCTTTTCTTGTTTTTAAGAAATTACCACATACATATCCTTTAGTTGTTTGACTTACACCACTAGTGTATTTAGTGTATGATACATAGTACCAATTATCACAAATATCAGTTTTAGTTTCACTGATACTTAGTAAGTTTACTTTACTACCACAGGCTAAGCGATCAATTCTATTTCCACTTTCTTTTTCTCTTACGGATAGTGTTGTTTCATCATCTTCACAAATATAGTAATAAGTTCCTTCTTCATCTTCAATAACAGGTGGAGTTTCTACTACTTCATTAACAAGATTAGTCTTAATATTATTCTTTTTATTATTTTTGTTATTTAACATTAATGCTCCAGCTACTAAGACAACAATAAGTATTACAATAATTAAAATCATATATTTAGTTTTATTTTTCATATTATTCCTTTCTTTATATCTGTTTAATTATATGCATGTTTCTTTTCTTATATTGTATCAAATAATTAGTTAAAATTATATCTATTTTTAATGTTTTACATAAATTTATTTATTATCTTCTAAGTCAAAGATGATATCTCTTAGTTCCATAGCACGTTCAAAGTCTAATTCTCTAGCGCACTTCTTCATTTCTTCTTTTAATTTTAATATCATATTTTGCTTTTCTTTAGGAGATAATTTTTCTTTAGTTGGTACTTTATCATCAGTTACTTCTACTTCATTAGTAATAACATCTCTTATTTCTTTAATTATTGTTTTAGGGATAATATTATGTTCTTTATTATATTTATCTTGAATAGCTCTTCTTCTTTGGGTTTCTTCAATAGCTTCTTTCATACTATCTGATATAGTATCAGCATACATAATAACATGGCCCTTGGCATTTCTAGCACACCTTCCTATTGTTTGAACTAAACTTCTAGTTGATCTTAAGAAACCTTGTTTATCAGCATCCATAATGGCGATTAAACTTACTTCCGGGATGTCAATACCCTCTCTTAATAGGTTTATTCCTACTACAACATCATATTTACCTAGTCTTAAATCTCTTATTATTTTTAGTCTTTGAAGAGTTTTTATTTCATTATGGAGATATGCTACTTTAATATCAATGTTCTTTAGATAATTAGATAGTTCTTCAGCCATTTTGATAGTTAGAGTTGTGATTAATACTCTTTCATTACTTTCTATGCGTTTATTTATTTCTTCTACTAAGTCATCTATTTGGTTCTTAGTAGGTTTTACTTCAATAGTTGGATCTAGTAAGCCTGTTGGTCTAATTATTTGTTCTACTACTTCATTATGGACATGTTCTAGTTCATAGTCACCAGGGGTAGCGGATACATATATTACTTGATTTATTTTAGACTCAAATTCTTCAAATTTTAGTGGTCTATTATCTAAGGCTGATGGAAGTCGAAAACCATAGTCTACTAAGTTCATTTTTCTAGCCCTATCGCCATTATACATTCCTCTAACTTGGGGAATAGTAACGTGTGATTCATCAATAATTAGTAAAAAATCTTTAGGGAAGAAATCTATTAAGGTAGTTGGGGTTTCTCCTTCTTTTTTTAAGGCAATATGTCTAGAATAGTTTTCAATACCACGACAGAAACCGGTTTCTTCTAACATTTCCATATCATAGTTAGTTCTTTCTCTTAGACGCTGTTCTTCTATTAACTTATTGTTTTCTTTAAAGTATTTAAGTCTTTGTTCTAGTTCTTCATTAATATTTTTTATAGCTATCTTAAGTTTATCATCACTAGTTACGAAGTGTGAAGCTGGGAATATAGAAACAGTTTTTTTATCTTTTAATATTTTACCGGTTATAGTATCAAATTCACTAATTCTATCTACTTCATCGCCAAAGAATTCAATTAATAGACCGTTAGTTTTTTCATAACTAGGTATTATTTCAATAGAATCACCACGTACTCTAAATGTTCCTCTTTTTAGGTCTAAATTACTTCTTTCATATAACATTTCAACTAGTTTTTTTAGAATAGTATCTCTTTCAACAGTATCACCGACATTGATAGTTAACATTTTCTTTTTATATTCTTCTACTTCACCAATACCATAGATGCATGATACTGAAGCAACAACGATAACATCATCTCTAGATATTAAGGCACTAGTGGCACTATGGCGTAATTCATCTATTTCATCATTGATAGAGGAATCTTTTTCTATGTAGGTATCAGTAGATGGGACATAGGCTTCTGGTTGGTAGTAATCATAGTATGAAACAAAATATTCAACTGCATTCTCTGGGAAGAACTCCTTTAACTCCGAATATAACTGACCAGCTAATGTTTTATTATGTGCTAAAACCAGTGTAGGTTTATTTACTTGTGCTATTACATTAGCCATTGTAAACGTCTTACCAGTTCCGGTTGCACCTAATAGTACTTGTTCCTTAACCCCTTGTTTTATGCCGTTTACAAGTTTTTCTATTGCTTGTGGTTGGTCGCCTGATGGTTCGTACGGTGCATGTAATTTAAACATAATTTCTTCTCTCCTTTATAACTTTCTGTGACTTTTTTATGAGTTTTTAAAAAATAACTGTCAGCCAACTATTAGTCCCTAAATTCGTCCTTATGACTTATAATTTTATGGTTAAATTGATATTTTTTTCTTCTGGACGAATGAAAGTCACAAATTTTATTTTCTGGACTAAATAACACTAAATAACATTTAATGACGTTTTTGTTTATTTTATCATTTTTGCCTTGAAAAAACAAGGTAATCGCCAAAATACCCTGTTACTATTATCATCTATTTTTTAATTAAAATACTGTTAATTCATTTAAAATATTCTCATCAATAGAAATATCAGATTCGTCCCTGATTTGTATCTCTAAATCGTTATTCTCTGGACGAACACTTTCTATAAATGAATCTAATTCATCAACACAATCAGCAATAATTTCATCATTATCTCCATATACATCTATTGTAATAATATCAGTAGCGTGTCCCATAAGTTTTGAAATAGCCTTTGAGTTAAAATTATTCTTTAATAATAGTGTTGAATAAGTTGCTCTTAAATCGTGAAATCTAATATCCGGTAAATTATTTTCCTTTAATAATTGTTTCCAATATTTAAAATGAAAACTTTTACTTCTAGGATTACCATAAGTTGAACATATTATAAAGCCATAATCTTTAAAAGGTGTTGTCTTATCATTTATTCTTCTTCGTTTATTCTTCTCATACTTTTTCTTTTCCTCTAATATTTCTTCAAACAATATATCTGGTATCTCTAATTCTCTATTACTAGAAAATGTTTTAACTTCAATTTCTTGTTTAGTATATTCGCCAACTTTAAGTTCTGAATTATCTGTATTTGCTTTCCTACCCAGTTGCCTTTGTATTTTTAATGTTCTATGAATAAAATCTATATCTGAATACTTTAATCCGTTTATTTCCTGCTTTCGTAGTCCCATAAGAACTGCAAACATAATCTGTAAATGAATTGGTGTTTCTTTACTTTTTTCTATCAGCAATCTCACTTGATCTATGTTTAAAGTTTTTTTAACATCTATTTCTATTGTTCTATATTTCTTCTTTTTAACGCATTTAGGAAGATTAACACCATCTGCTACATTAACCGATACTAGATTCTTTTCTTTGGCATATTTTAATGCACTATTCATTACAGCCTTACATAGTTTTGCTATGTCGTGCGAATAATCTGCTTTTGTATTATAAAATCTTTGTATATGTCCTGTATTCAAAGTTATCATTTTAATTGTTCCTAGACTAGGAATAATGTGATTATAAACTATATTCTTATATGAGTCATAAGAATCAGATGTTATATTAGGTTTCATTACATCTTCTAACCAATAAGTGAAGAATGTTTTTACATTTATATTGTTATAAACAACGAATGTTCCATTATGCAGTTCTGTAATAACAACATTTCTTGCATTATTTGCTTCTTTTTTTGTATTGAAACCTGCCTTTTGAATAGTTTTAGTATCATCATTATCATAAATCAAAACTATTCTAAAACCATATTTTTTCTTTATTGTAGTTACTGCATATACTTTAAAATCAATATATTGCTTTGTTTCAAACTCCATAACTATTCCTCACTTTCTTTCATTGCAAAAGTATTATTCATAAATGCAGTTATTTTTTCTTTTTCACTTATTACATCTAAATAGAAATCAAATGTTGTATGAATCGAACTATGTCCTAACAAAGCAGATATTTTTGGAATAGGTACCCCTTGTTCTATTAAGATAGTTGCATATAAGTGTCTTAATCCGTGAACTGTTATTTTAGGAATACTATTCTTTTTACATTGATTTTCAATATATTTATTCAATGATGTTCCTCCGTGCGGAAGACCATTTTCTTGACAACTGATATAATCATTATCAATGTAATTTTCTTTCAAAGTAGTTTTACGAATTTCTACAAGTTTTTTTCTTTTATTTAATTCTTTCCATATAATATCTGGTACTCTTAAAGTTCTAAAACTATTAGGTGTTTTAGGGTCTTTTTCTACAAATGTTAGATTTTTAATCTTGAACTCATTACTTGATAACTCATATTTATTCGCTAACTGTCTTGAAATACTAACTGTTCTTTTTTCATAGTTAAAGTCACTAAATTTCAAGCCTCTTATTTCTCCTTTTCTTAATCCACAAAATAGTGCTAGTAATATTTCTAAATACCAACTTTCACTATTACAAGTAGAAGCAAGAAATGTTTTAATCTCAGTTTTGGATAGTAATTTAATATTAGGTTTACCCCTCTTATAAATTTTTGCAGATTCAACAGGATTTACTGTTAATATTCCATCGTGAACTACATCTTGAAAAACCAGATTAAATACTTCTCTACTCTTGTTAGCCGTTGTCTTACCTAATTTATCTATTTTTTCTAATGTTTGATTTATAAAATCAGTTGTTGCTAATCTCGTTTTTATATCATAAGGAAGACACGGTATTATAAGATTATAAACTGTATAAGAAATTGTCATTGATGTTGTACTTTCTACTTTTTGAGAAAATACTTTTTCAAACCAATAAATAAGATAGTCTTTAAATAAGATTTCTTTATCTATTGTAGGTGCAATATAATTTCTCCTTTGTTCATCGTATTCATTTAAGCATTTATAGTAATTTTCTTCTGCAAGTTCTGGTGTTTTAAATCCGCCAACTCTACCATACTTTGTACTACCATCTTCTTGAAGTTCTTTTTTTCTATGGTACCAAGAATTCCTATAAAAAAATGCTATGCTACCTTTATATTCCTGTACTGTTTTTTCCATCTTCATCTTCCCTTTCTATTAAATCAGAAATCATACTTGCTCTGGCATTGTCATACCTCCATCAATCCATTTATCAAAACTGTCTTTTGGAACTTTGTATAATTTTCCGATTTTAATAACATTAAACGGCTTTCTGTTCCTATAAACTTCATCTAAAAATTCGTATGTTTTGCTTCTTCCTAATCCTAATATCTTTTGTATATCAGAAACCTCATAAACCTTTTTAATGTTTTGTTCTGGCATTCTATCTCCTCCTTTATAAGAAAATAGAACTTGTACTCACAATTACAGAATACAAGTTCTCTCATTTTTTTACCAATGTGCATTTTTATAAATCGCACATTTTATTCTTGTTGATACATAAGTCTATTCAAATCTATTCCAAAAGCATTTAAAATTGCTCTATCTGTTTCTCTCATTTGTTTTTCATCTAATGTGCAGATATAGGATTTTAATCTTGATTTATCTATAACTCTAATTTGTTCCATTAAAATTATTGAATCGTGTGTAATTTTTTTATATTTTTTTAAATATACGTGTGTACTTAATTTTGGCTTAGAATATACTCTACTCGTTATTGGAGCAATTAAAACAACAGGGCTACATTTATTTGCTAAGTCATTTTGAACTATTACCACCGGTCTAGTTCCGTTTTGTTCACTACCAACAATCGGGTCCAATGAAGCATAATAAATATCTCCTTTTTTTATATCTGATTTAATCATCTTTCTTTTCAACTTTATATATAATGCGTGGTGGTCTATCATTAAATAGATTTAAAATGTTTAACTTCTTATCTTTTAAATAATCTGTTAAAACACGATTAACATCTTCTTGTGCCTTTTGCATACTTGTCTGTGAATGATCCATAGTTGTTTCAAATATCAATTTAACTTTTACTTTATAATTTTTTCTTTTCATTAAAATTTCCTCCTTAATATGTAAAAAAGCCAAAGTACATATAAATACCTTGACTTTCATAATATTTATTTCTTTTATTTTTTTAGTTTTAACTGATATTTGCCTTAATACCCTCAGTACGGGATTTCATCAAACTATTGACTTGCTAAATCAATATCACAGGAATTTCACCTCCCCGAGGATCTCTCCGGGCTGCACCCATTGCGTGAGTCTGTGGCTATGCAGGAGTATCTTTAATTCTGTTAGATGTAATTGCAAATTAGGTGCTACCTAATTTTATAACCAAGTATATACCGACAAGCGTACTTGTTAATGTGCTATTTCTAACAGGAATGTATCTGATGAATGTGTATCAAATTTTCAAAGAACACATCCTGCTCCACTAAAATAAAAGGAACAGGTGGAAAAGGATTAACTCCCTCTCACCTGTTTCCTCACTTAAAGTTAAAAAGTGTAGTCTAATTTTTAAATTTTTTTGAAATTTTTTCTATTGCAATATCAACACTAAACTTTACTGCCCTTTTAGTACAATTTTCTTCCTCTGCAATTTCTTCAAAAGTTTTATTTTCAAAGTAATATTTTTTTAATCTTTCCCTTTGAATTTTAGGTAATTCTTGAATTGCGTCTCTTAATTTCTCATTATTGATTTTATTTTCTACTATTTCATCAGTTGGTATTTGTTTATTTAATGCTCTTGATTCAAGATTATTTTCAAATATTTCTGAATGTTCGATATGTCTATCATATTCATTCAATTCTTTAATATCTTGTAGTTCAAACTTATCAAAAACTCTATATACTTCTTCACTAACTTCTACTTTATTTAGACGTCCTTTAACATCTTTAAATGTAATTGTATAGACATTTTTTTCTTCAATATAATTTAATGTATAAGGGTTGTCCTTACATTTTCTTCTTTTAGGGCTTTCTGCCATCTTTCTTTCCTCCATTCAAGTTTTTTTGTTTAAACTTGAACTTTGGTGGGCTTCTGCACCTAAAAATTTTTACACCAAAAGAAAAGACGCCAATAGTCAAACTCATATTTTGAGTCAAACTATTAGCGTCAATCAAAACTGCATTATTTAATTTTCTTGTTTTTTTACGTTTATGAGCGAAAGATACCCCTTTATGAATATAATCGCTTCTATCAATTTCTAACAAACAAATAAGAACTACTCTCACAATCATAAGGGACAACAACTCCTACTTCGTATAAAAATCAATGCCCTAATTTTTATACGAGTAATAGCGTAAGGTATTGCTCCCTCTTATGAAAAATTAACCAGTAATATATCTTCTTCTTTTGTTGTCAAAGAAATATGTACTGCTTAATTATTTCTTTTATTTGTCCTTATTTAATTATCAAAACTACTATAATTAATTTCATATATCACACAGCCTGGCATTGCTATATGTACGATTACATTATACAACATTATTTTTGCAAATTTTGTCGAATTGTGTAAGCAAACTAAAAATTTTACAATTTAATACTAATCTATACATATAATAATATTTTTATAAAATAATTATAAATTCTTTCCAAAAAATCAGACAATAATTCTTGCTAGTCTGTCTCCAAGTCTGCATAGCAATTCATT
>CAKPNA010000007.1 GCA_934168275.1 uncultured Bacilli bacterium | reverse complement strand
CTAACAGTGAGTTATATTTTAGACATTAAAAAACTTACGACACCATAATAGGTTCGTAAGTTGTATTCAATTGGAGCCTTAACTATACACGTATGCGAAATTAAGACTATAAGATTTGATTAAATCTCTCTGATAAATCAATTATATCATTTTCCTATATATTTTCAAGGGAGTATGGAAAAATTTTGTAATATAATGTATAATTTTAATATAAAATTACTTTTTTTTAATGGATGTGAATTATGGACGAAACAATAAATGTAAAATCTCAATTAAAAATATCTTTACCGATAGCGTTTGAAAGTTTAATAAATATACTGATGACATTAGTGGATACTTTAGTAATTTCATTAGTAGGTACAAAAGAACTTGCAGCACTTGGAGCAATGGCTGTTATATTAAATCTAATGCAAATGAGTATTCAAACTATAAATGTTTCTAATAACACTTTAGTTGCTAAAGCCTTAGGTGAAAATAATTTAAATAAATCAAAATTGATAACAGGAAATTCTATTATTTTAACATTATGCATTTCATTAATTACGATAATCTTAATTGCATTTGTACAACCTGTTTTTCCTAACTTATTTAATGTAGATACTGTAGCGATTTCATATTTAACTATTAGATTATTTGGATTTGTTCAAAGTAGTATAGTAACTGTTTTGTCTGGACATCAAAGAACAGTGGGAAACCAAAAAAACATTATGTATTTAAGAATATTTGCTGTTATATTAAATCTGATTTTAGATATTATTGCAGTAAAAAATGGATATGGGATTAAAGGGGTTGCTCTAGTTACGGTATTAATTGATACATTATTAGCATTATATTTAGTCATATATTCTAGAAATAATGTTAAAATAAAATTTGTTAGCGAATATTTTAAAGATGTTATTAAATTATTTAAATGGAATTTTGTTGAACGAATTGCCTCAAGGGTAGATAATTTTATATTTAATTTAATAGTTGCAAGGATGGGAAATTTAGAATATTCAGTTCATGTTATTTTAATACAAATTGCTAATATATATGAATCCTTTATACAAGGATTTGGTGACGGAATTACAATAAGTGTAGGTATAGCGACTGGTAAAAAAGATAATAAATATATGTCAAAAGTAAAAGATGTTGCTAAAAAATTGATTAGATATAGCTCATTAGTATTGCCAATTATAGTTTTAATAATTTCTATTGTAATTATGAATATCTCTTTAAGAGATTTCGAATTGCAGAAAATATTTTTTAAAGTATTGCCATTATTTTTAATAGGCTGTTATATAACAATGTCAGCGACATATTATTTTGCTATATTAAGAGGGTTTAGAGATTTTAAATTTCTGGCAAAAAGAAATATAATAAGTTCTATTATCAAAATATTGGTAGCAACAGTATTATCATTTACTCCACTTGGTATTGTTGGAGTATGGATAGGTTATCTTGTTTACGGAATAATGCAAAAATATTTATCAAAAGCAAGATATAAAAAAATAATGTTAGAAAGTGAGTAAACTATGAATTTTAGTTATTTAATATTATTAAGCGCAATTTTATCAACTATAGGTACATATGTAGATAAAAAAATAATTGATAATGGAATATCCAGAAAAAATTATTTCTACTATATGTGTTTAACAATGATACCCTTTGCATTAATATCTTTATTTTTAGAAATTAAAACAAATAATTATAAATTTTGCTTTAATTATATCGTAATTATATTATTATTAATGGCAGCCTTTTTAAGGTATATAAAACAAAAATCATTTGTTGGTTGTTATAGAAAACTAGAACCATACGAATTTAAAACCTATATGTCAGTAACTCTTATCATATGCTTCTTTATTGATATAGTTTTAGGAATTCAAACTTTTACCATATTAAAATTGTTATCTATAATTTTAATTATTGTTGGTGTAATTCTAACTTATAATGTAAAAGTTAATATAAAGAAAATTCAAAAAGATTTAGTAATAAGAATAATTTCAGATGTAATTATGGGGTATGTAATTTATAATATTTTAAAATATTGGTCTAATGGAATTTTTATATTATTATTAAATTTATTGTTGACATTACTATTTACACCAATATATAAACCTTATAAAAAAGAAAATAATATCTCACTTGGAATGTTTGGTTTGATTTTATTACAACAAAGTTTTGGATTTACATATACATATATCAATAATTACTTATCTAGTAATTCTGTAACTCTATCAACATTTGTTTCTCCTATCTCATTAATTTTTATTACAGTTACAGCATTCTTATTAAGGAAGAAAAAGAAACCAAGTATAAAAAATATAATTGGAATAGTTTTAGCCGGCATTGGTATTTGTTTAATTAAATTGTTCTAAAAGGAGTTAAAAATGTTAAATATTGACTATACTGGTATGTTTAGTTATGAAAAAGTAAAAGAATATATTAATACACACAATTATAACGCAAATATTGAACTTTATAAGAAGTTATATAACTACTATTTAAATTATCATTTAACTGAGTTTAATACAAAAGAAATTATAGATATTAAAATAATCTTAGGTATTTCTCATAAATATAATTATGAATACGATAAAACTAAATCATTAATATATAGATTAAGCAATGAATTAATACAAGCAAGATTCCATCTAGCAATCCCTTACTTATTATTTTTGAAAACTAAAGGCGAAAAAGAAACATATATAGATGAATGTATAGACTACTATTTAAAAGAAAATAGCGAACTATCTTTAAGAAGTATATGTAATTTCTTAGAAGATGTAATTGAATTAAATAATGTAGATAAATTGAAATATAGAGAAAAATATGCTGATGCATGTATGATACAAGCAAAAAACAATACTGGAATTAGAGCAAATCATTGGGTTTGCTTAGCACTACCAAAATATAAAGAAATCGGAGCAAAGAAAAAGTATCAAGAGGCATTAGAATTTTATAATAATAACATAAATTCTGTAATGGATGAAATGGGAGTTCAAGAATTTGAATTAGGAGATACAGATTTACAAAAAGAATTATACAAACATGAACAAACTATATATTTATTTATTAAAAATACTATAAAAGATATTTCTGATAGAATAAGAGCATTATGCACTATAATACAATTTATTGGATTTGGAAAACACAATTATATATACAATCCTTTCTATGTAGAAGAAAAAAAGAAATCGCGTGGCCCATCTTTAATAGACCATTGCAGTATAGTTACTTTTTCAGGGAAAAAGGTAGTAAAATCAGAAAGTTGGGAGCAAAAAACTAATTTAATGGGAAGGGAGATGCACAGAAAAATGACAATTGAACCGGCAATTAATGGCTTTTTAGATAGTGAATATAATAAAGAAGATTTAATAGATTCATTATTAAATTCAAAATTGATTTTTGAAGAAGATAAAGTTCATATAGAAAAAGCAATAACGTTCTTTTTAGATAAAGAATATGCCATCTTTATATATATAATAATACCTAATTTTGAAAAATTATTAAGAAATGTATTAACTCTAAATGGGATTCCCGAGTATACTAATAAAAACACAGATCCTAAATATCAAGTTACTTTAAACTTAACTGAAACCATTACAAAAATTAAAGAAGAAAATTTAATTGGAATTAACTTAATAAATAAATGTTCTCAATTATTAAATGAAGAAGATTATGAGAACTATAGAAATAAATTATCTCATCGAGAAGAGGATAGTATTTTTACAAAGACAGTTGCATATGATTTATTCTTATTGTTAATACAATTAACCCAAACATATTCTGATGAATATATTGATGTACTAAAAGTGGTAACAAAAAAACAAGACAATGCTTAGATGGCATTGTCTTTATCATTTTCAGGTAGTACATATTTTTTTAGTGTAGTATTTTGTAATTTTAAATATTCAATTTTAGTACCGATTGCTCTCTCATCTTCAAAATATCCAAGATAGTGAAATATATTTTTTACTTTGATTAAGCATTCAATATTTTCTTCTAGTGCTTTAACAACATTCTCTATAATATATTCCTCTTTTTTAGGCGTAGGTTCTTCTTTAACTTCTGGAATTTTAATCTCATATCCTACAATTAAATTTCTAATATATTCAGATTGAGATAAGTTTAATTTTGAAGCATCTCTTTTTAAAATAAATTTTTCATCATCACTTAAAAATACATTAACTTTATTATTTCTTATTCTCATAATTTAAAATCTCCTTTCTAAACATTAAGGGTATGGGAATTCCCATATTAGAATTTGTACGGGAGTATAAATTCAGTGCTTGCCAGACAAAATATGTGAGTACGTACTCACACATTTTCTGTATAAATTAATTCTTTTAATACTATTTCTTCTGCTGTATTTTTATAATTATTCATTAATTTTACCCATTCAAATTGGTTTGTTTCTTTACTTTTTTCAGATAGTTTTTCATCTGATTTTTTATAATTTTCCATCAAAGCATTTAATAAGTCTTCTGCATCTTTACTTACTGAAATAAGATGATTAGTAAGTTCATCTTTCATTAAAAGTGAAGTGTAAAGTGCTTTTTTATGTTCTTTTAAATAATCAAGTCTTAACATTCCATACTTATTAATTGTTTCTTTTTTATTATCATTTAAAGTCAAATTTGGTAATTCATAATCACCAGTTTTTATATATTTTAATTCCATAATTTAATCATTTCCTTTCTTATTTGGTTTGTTAGGATTGTAAGTAACAATTCCATATTTTGTTTCAATATCTTCTTTATTTATGATTGAGTTTGTTTTTATTTCAGTAGGTGATATTGGTACAATTCTTATAATTTTTTCATCTTTTTTAGGTGTAAATTCGCCAATAATATTACCTGTATCTTCATCAACTTTTTCATAAAGTTGATACATTTTTGTTTCATAAAATTCATTTAATCTATCTAAATATTCCTGTACTTGTTCATTAGAAATATTAGGACTACCAACTATAAATTCTTCTTTACCATCAATCTCAACAGGTACTAATACATCTAATATTCCTTTATCTAAAAACTTCATTAAGTTATTTATATAACTCTTTCTAAAATTAATTTTATCTATATGAAGTTCATTATTTTTATCTTTTATTAGAATAACTGACTCAATAAATTTAGATATAAATTCTTGTTTTTCATCTTTTGTTTTACTTTCCCAATTTGTTTTAACAACATCATTTAAGGTATCTAATCTTATCATAGTTTCTCGTTCAATATCTCTATCTGCCATTAATTGTTGTGGAGTAAAAGTTATATTATCAAGGTTTAAAAGTTCTGATTTCTTTTGTTCTAAAATTTCTAATTTTTCTTCAATTAGTCTATAATCTTCTGAGAAATCTTCCATTTCAACAATACCACTCATATATGCTTTTTTAATACGTTCTTTTTGTTTTATTAATTGTTTAATATCTTTATCTATATCATCAGTTTTCGTTGGATTATGGTCTGCTAGAATAGGTAAAAAATACTTTTTAACTGCCATATCATACTCAACTAAATCATAAATAAATTGCATTAGGCATTCTTCAATTTTATCTTCACGATAATTTAAATGACATTTCTCACAGTTGTAATACATATATTTTTTCTTCTTGCCACCAGAACCTTTACACTTCATAATTTTTCCACAAGTAGGACATTTAATCTTTTGAAAGAATAGATAAACTCTATCTCTTGTATAAGTTCTTTGATTAACTTCTTTTTGTCTTTGACATTCTTCCCACATTGCACGTGATATTATTGGTTCAACAACATTCATATAAATTATAGGTTCTTTATTTTCTTTTTTAGCAATTCTTTTATATTGCTCATAATCTCCCATATAGATTTTGTTATCAATTATCTTTTGAATAGTCGTGTCTTTCCATTTCTTTGGATTTAATAGTTTCTCTTCATTAAAGATATTTGATATTTGCTGAAAACTTTTACTTTCTAAATACATCTTAAATATTCTTTCAATAACAGGTTTAGTTGTTCCATCAACAATAGTTTTCTTATTACCATCTTTTTTATATCCTAGTGGAGCAGGACCTGGCAGATGACTTGACTTAATTGCTCCATTAAGTCCAAATTTAGTTCTTTCCGATACAATTTCAATTTCTAACTGTGATAATACTGTTAGCATTCTTACAAAAAATCTTCCGTTAGCAGTAGAAGTATTAACATCATCTCTATCACAAACTAAATAACAATTATATTTTTCTAACTGAGATATTAGTTCTTCTAAGTCACGAACTGAACGAGTAACTCTATCTAGTTTGTAAGCTACAATATAATTTATTTTTCCGTCCTTCATATCTTGCAGCATTTCTTGAAATGCTGGTCTATGTTCCATATCCTTTGCAGATATTCCTGCATCTTCATAAACCTTAAATACTTCATACCCCTTAAATGCACAGAGTTGTAATAACTTTTCTTTTTGTTCTCCTAAAGAAAATCCTTCTCGTGCCTGATCCTCTGTCGAAACACGAATATAAACAGCTGCAATCATCCTTTCATTATTCATAATCTTTCCTCCTTTTCTTTTAATGAAAGGCACCAAAAAAGGTGTCACATAACAAGACACCTTATACTTTATATTGATTATTTACACGACAAAATAAACCAATATTATGGGAGTATATAAACTCTCAATTAATTAATGCCTTGCTATGTAGTCTGATAAATCAGCAATAGGGATTTTCTTCTTTAAATTCCCAATATAAAAATGTTTTTGTTCATTGAAGAATAAATATAGTGTATCTCCAATAATTACTTTGTGTGGCTCAACATACGCTAGATTTGTATGTTCCACAATTCTTAGGTGACCCTCAATAATCTGGTAGGGGCTGTTATTAAATTTGCAAGACCAATTAATTTTGGCTTTGAGTTCATCACTCATATTGATTTTCTTTTTAATTATTTTAATCATATCACATCACACCTTTCTTTGCAATAACGCACAAAAAAATCAATCTTTTCAGATTGATTTAATCATTAACGTCACATTGGTGCGACGATTTTACCTTATGGAGCAGATGAGGAGAATCGAACTCCCGTGGTCAGCTTGGAAGGCTGAAGTTCTACCATTAAACTACATCTGCAAATCACTTGCAATATAAATATTACTATATTTTAGTTATATTGTCAACTGATTATTGTTAATTTCTAATATATTTTTCTAATATATTTTAGTTTAAAACAATTATCCCTATATTTAAATATGTAGCAAATAATACCCATAATATATATGGAATAAACAAATAGAAACTTGTTATTTCTTCTTTATAGAATCTTATCATTAGGTAAATAATAGTTATAGCTAGTATAATTATCCAGATAACTGCTAGAGTACGTAATTTTAGAGTGAAGAATATTATAGACCATAAATAGTTTAATATTAATTGGATATAATATAGTCTTATAGTTAGAGAATCATCATTATTATTCTTTCTATATATATAGTATGATGTACCTATTAGTGAATATAAGATACTCCATACTATTGGAAATAAATAAGATGGTGGAGATAATGGTGGGTTAACTAGATAGTTATAATCTATAGATTTATTGATAATTAGTCCTACTATACTTCCACCAATTAGAGGTGTTAATATATATAATAATTTTTGGCTTAATTTCATAAATATATTCCTTTCATTTTTAGTTTATGTAATTTAATAATATTTTATGAAATGTTTAAGTATAAAATTTATTTGGATGTTTATAATAACAAGTGAAGATATAAATATCTTAAGAAAGAGAGGAATTATTGTGGAAGAGAATATAAATGCTCTTGATGAGATTAGTAAAGGTGCTAGTATGGGAATTGATGCTATTTCTTTTGTTTTAGATAAGGTAGAAGATAATGATTTTAAAGAGTTGCTAGAAAAACAGCGTGATAAATATAAAAATATTTCAGAGAAAATTAAGTCTGTTTATAAAAAATATAATAGTGAAGATAAGCCTCATGAAACAAATACTATGACTAAGTTAATGACTTGGTATGGTGTGGAAATGAAGACGCTTACTAATCATAGTAATTCAAAGATTGCTGAACTTTTGATTCAGGGTACTGATATGGGTATTATTGAAGGAAGAAAGATATATAATAACAAGAAAATAGATAAAGAAGTTTTAGATATTGTTAATAAGTTTATTGAAATGCAAGAAAGAAGTATTGAAGAACTTAAGAATTACTTATAAAAAAGACAAGGACTAGTTCCTTGTTTTTACTTGCTAATTTTCTTTCTTATATAACGATATACTCCCAATAATTTGGGTAATGCTTTATACATAAACTTATTACCTACTAAGTCAAATTCTCCAATAAATTCAATATAGGTATCACCATATTTTTTCTTATAGGCATGTAGTCCGCCTAAGTTTTTATATTTAGTATTAACATCCCCTACTGTTCCATATAAATCTAAGAAACGATATTTATGTTCGTAGCAGTATTTTATTGTTTCATAATAGATACGGTTAACGGCAAATAAGTATTCTCCTAATTTATTATTACCTATATACATAGTCCACATCATATCATTAGCTATTCCATTTATTAATGAGCATATAACCATATCATCTTGATCTTTATATTCTTTAAATATATCTAGTTCTTTTTCTAATCTTGTTAATTTATCTTGACTATCAGCTTTATTTTTCTTACTTATTAAATTGTTAGAAAAGTCTTCTTTTATTTTATTATAACTATCTAGGGTATCTTGATATAATTTTTTACCATTAACCGATACATCAAATACTAATAGATTATTATATTCTCTACCATATTTATATAGTGTTTTATAGAAGTTGTCTGAGTATTGAATAAAATCATCTTTTTTAGCATTAGATTTATTTAATTCCCAGAAGTTATCAACATTACTATCAAAATTAATTTTTAAATTATAAGCATAACTTCTTCTTACTGTTTGCATAAATGTTTTAGATATACTATTATCTATTTCTTCCATACTTTTATATTTTTCATAATATCTGCGAAAAGTGTATCTTGGTTCGTTATTTTCGTATAATTTTACAAATCCTTGATGAATATATCCTAAATTTATTAAATTATTAAATATTTTAAAGTTGTTTTTACCATTTTCTCTTCTACTACCATCATCATTTATTTCTTGATACATTATTTCGGGGTTAATTTTAACATATATTCCTTTAGTCCTTTTTAGGAATTTTTTCATTTCTTCAGTAAATGTTTTTACTAGTTTAGTATCATTAAAGTCAATTAAATAACCACGTGAAGCGTAGTAGTAGCAGTATCCAAAAGGCATTTCTTTTTTAAGAAGTAATGAAGCCGCTACTAATTTATTTTTATTATCTTTAAGTCCAACATAAATAGCTTTTTTACCTCTTGTTTCTTCCATAGCTAGTCCCCATGGGTAAGATTGCATAAAATGACTATATTTAAAATTATTAAAAAACTCTATATATTCTTCTTTATCTAAATTATCTATAAATTTCATGATATCACTCCTATAAAATTATCGCAAATATTATTACTTTTGTCTATACTATTTTATTATTTTTATATTATATCTTGATGGGCCTTCAATGACATTACCATCAATATCAAATCTAGAGCCATGACATGGGCAATCCCAACTTTTTTCTTTACTATTAAAAACTAGTTTACATCCTAGATGAGGGCATTTATTTTTTACTTGATGTTTAATACCTTTTTCATCAGTATATATACCAACACTTTGTCCATTAATATTCTTTATTTCTACTTGTTCATTATACCAAGACTTGTTTTTATTAATAATTGATGTTAGATAAGAGACAATACTACTTACTATATTAACGGGGGTGTTTATTAATTTGGCTTTATTTATTTTTCTTAAGGGGTTAAATAGTTCTTCATAGTTGTTATATTTGTTTTGAATTATATCAGCAACTACTTGACCTGCTATCGTTCCATTTGTCATACCCCAAGTATTATAGCCGGTTGCTATTAGTAAATTGTTATTGTTCTTTTGAATTTGACCAATATATGGTAATCTATCGCTAGTTATTAAATCTTGGTTGGACCATAAATATTCTACCTTACCGGGATATTTTTCTAAATGTTTAGATAAATAATTAAAGTTTTTATTATCATTATTATCTAGTCCTAAGTTATGTGATTTTTTTAATAGTAATAAATAATTATTGTTGTTATCAGAGTTATGGTAGTATCTTAGTGAAGTAGTTGGTTTACTTATACTTATCATAGATACTTTTTTGTTATCTTTTACTTTAGTGGCGCTTAAATATGATTTTTCAATATATGCTTTTAAGGGCATAAGATATGAAAATACAAAGAATGGATAATGACAAGCAATAATTACTTTTTTAGCTATTATTTTATTATTATTTTTAGTTAGGCATATATAATTATCTTTATCTTTTGTTATATCAGTAATGGTGGTATTTTCATAGATTTTGGTGTATCTTTTGACAATATTACTTAGCGCAGTTAGATATTTCAAGGGATTAAAATAGTAAGTGTCAGATACAGATATTCCATATTTATTACCTATTAGAGGTATTTTATTGTGGGTATTTACTTTAATTTTATTATTTTTTAGAAATTCTTTTTCTTTAATAACCATATTTATTTGATCTTTATTATTGGCCCAAACATATGATGGAACTTTTTCTAAATCGCAGTTAATGTTATTATCTTTTATTATGTCTTTAACTATTTTAATAGCTTCTAGTTGAGATTCTAAATAGTTAGTAGCAGTCTTTTTATTAATATTTTTTGATAAGTAAGAATATATATCATTTTGTAAGTAGGTTAATTTGCCTGTGGTTCTTGATGTAGTACCGCTTCCCATTTGACGACTATCAACAGCCACAATATTTAATTTACTATCTCGTAATTGGTAGGCTGTGGATAAACCGGTTATGCCTAGCCCAATTATCAACACATCTGTGGATATATCTTTTTTTAGTTGTGGATAACTATTTCTTTTAATGGTATCTTCCCATATACTTGTATATTTCATATTTCTCCTTTTCTTTATTTATTATGGTTTAATATGAAAAAAATATTAGTTATTTACACTAATATTTGGTTTTATCATTGTTAAGCTTACTTTGTTTTTATCTTTATATATTTCATCAACATAAACCGTTACGATATCACCGACATTGACAACATCTGTTGGGTGTTTTATATATTTGTCTGTTAATTTTGATATATGAACAAGACCATCGTTTTTTAAGCCAATATCCACAAATGCTCCGAAGTCAACAACATTTCTAACAGTACCTTCTAGTTGCATACCAACAGTTAAATCTTCTAATTTTAAGATATCGCTTTTTAATATTGGTTTGGGATAATCATCACGATAATCACGATTTGGTTGTTGTAAACATTTTACGATGTCTTCAATAGTATACTTATCAACATTATTTTTAGTAGCATATTCTTCAATATTAAGTTTATCTAATTTATCAATTAACTTCTGACTGCCTATATCAGAGATACTACTATCTAAATCATTTAATAATTTCATGGTAATGCTATAACTTTCAGGGTGAATTGGAGTTTTATCTAGTTGGTTAGTGCCATCAACAATTCTTAAGAAACCAATAGATTGTTCATATACTTTATCCGAAACGCCTTTAACTTTCTTTAAATCTTCACGATTATTATATTTACCATGTTCTTCACGATAAGTTATGATATTATTAATTACTGTTTTAGTAAGTCCGGAAATATATTTTAGAATAAAACCGCTAGCAGTATTAAGATTTACACCAACATTATTAACTACTTTACTGACAACAAAGTCTAGTTTATCGTTTAGATTCTTTTCGTTAACATCATGTTGATATTGACCAACGCCAATACTTTTACTATCTATTTTAACTAGTTCATTTAGTGGGTCTTGAAGTCTTCTAGCAATACTTATAGCGCTTCTTTCTTCAACGTGTAAATCAGGAAATTCTGAAATAGCTAATTTACTTGCTGAATAAACACTAGCGCCTGCTTCACTTACAATTATATATTCTACTTTTTTATCTGTATATTCGTGAATAACTTCAGCTACTAATTTTTCACTTTCTCTTGAGGCTGTTCCATTACCAATAGCAATTATATCAACATTATATTTCTTTATTAATTCTTTTATTTTTTCTTTAGATTCTGCCCACATATTCTTTGGTTCATGTGGATAGATAACGCTAATATTTAATACTTTTGATGTACTATCTACAACAGCTAGTTTACAACCTGTTCGGTAAGCAGGGTCTAATCCTAATACTATTTTTTCTTTCATTGGTGGAGTTAGTAATAAGTTTTCTAAGTTAGTTCCAAAAATATCGATAGCACCCGTTTCAGCAGTTTCTTTTAAATCGCTTCTTATTTCTCTTTCTACGGATGGGAATATTAATCTTTTATAACTATCAATAATAGCATCATTTACGATATTAGCACAGATAGAATCTTTGTTTTTAATTATTTTTTCTTTTAAGTGATTAATTATATAGTCAGTATCGACTTCTATACTAATAGATAGAACATTTTCTTTTTCTCCCCTATTCATTGCTAAGATACGATGTGGTTTGGCGTATTTAATCTTTTCACTATAGTCATAATACATTTCATATACTTTAGTTTCATCAATAGCGTTTTTCTTTATTTTAGATTTAATAGTACCGGTATTATAGATATAGTTTCTTAACCATTTACGATAACTTGCATTATCACTTATCCATTCTGCAATAATATATTTAGCACCCGTTATGGCTTCTTCCGTAGTTTTTACCTTGTCATTTAGATATTTAGTACATGTACTTTCAATATCTATTTTAAGTGGAAAACTCATTATTATTTTGGCTAGGGGCTCTAGGCCATTATTAATTGCGTCTGTGGCTTTGGTCTTTTTCTTTTCTTTATATGGTCGATATAAGTCTTCTACTTCTACTAATTTAGTGCATTTTAAAATACTATCTTTTATTTCATCAGTTAACAAACCTTTTTCGTCGATTAATCTAATAACGTCTTCTTTTCTTTTAGCTAGATTTACTTGATAATCATAGACAGTATTAATACTTCTTATTTGTTCTTCATCTAAAGAACCTGTTATTTCTTTTCGATATCGAGCAATAAATGGAATAGTATTTCCTTCGCTTAATAATTTTAAAGTGTTTTCTACTTGACTTACTTTTATATTTAATTCATTAGCTATTTCTTTTATGATAAATTCATTCATTGTGTATCCTTCTTTCTACTTTATTAGTTGACTGTCCCCTGTTTTATAGTCTATTTCTATTCCTTCTTGAACATTATAAATAAAGACATTAAACTTTATACCTACGCCATTATCTTCGACGGATAGGGCTTCTAATTCAACACCACTTGCTAGTAAGTTATCATCTTTAAATATTGGTGTAGCGCGATATAAGACATGGTTATTAGTCTTTTTGATATAATTAGCAACAGAATTTTCAAATTTAACCATGGTACTAGTATTCATTTGTCTTGTACAAGTAATTAAATTCTTTTCGTTAGCATTCTCGCCGGTTAGTTGGTATCCTATTAAATGACATCTATTATATAAATATTTACCACTAATGATATCATATTTTATAGTATGCCAACCGCTTGGTTTAATCATACCAATACTTTCTCTTTCACTAGCAGGCATTAGGTCAATACTAATATTAGCGTATGCTATGCCACATCTTCCTAAATAATCTAAATCACTATAGTGTTCAAATGATGATGTAGATAGGTCTTCAGTAGTAAAATATGGTTCATTATTATTGATATAGACATAATCTTGGCCATCATATTCGGGAATATTTTCAATAACATATGATGGAATACTGTAAGTATTATTTAATTGATTTTGAGTATAATAACCAATTAAACATACTATTAATAGATAAACAATCCATAATAAATGATTTTTCTTTTTACTTCTTCTTGCCATATTTTATCTCCTAACTACTTTTTTAATAATCCAATTGTAATTGATGATATTATTAAAAATATAAAGCCATATATTGGTTCGATTACAAAGATAATAATAGATATAATAAGACATAGAATATAGAGAATCTTTTTGACATAAGGGTTCTTTATTTCTTTTTCTTTATTATTATCTTCATTTAACATTTTTAGTTTGATATACAGAGTATTGTCTTCTACTTCTTCAACCATTTTACGATAGTTATCAATATATAGTTTTGTTTGATTTATAAAATCAGAGTATTCATCTTTACTTAATTTTGATAATATTTCAATAATTTTTTCTAGTTCTTTAATATTTACTGTTTCTAATGTGCAATTTTTTATAATTGGTTTTTTAGTAAAGTTATCCGTTTTTGTGATAATAAGTCCAATATATGATTCAATATTATATGGATTTATGGATATGACTTCATGATATAGTTTACTTGCTTCTAAATAGTTGCCTTTTTCTTGTTCTTTTTTGGCCTTGTTAATGGTTTCTGTTATTTGACTAGCAATTATTTTATCATTTAGTTCTGAATCTAAATTATTTTTAGCATCCTCTTTAGTTATTTTTTCTTCACAATATGGGCAAATAAATATTTTATTACTATTTAATTCAATAATACTTTGACATTTTGGACATCTACCAAACTCTAATTTCATAATTTTCCCTCTCTATCCTTACATGTATTATACCATAATTATTAAAATATTTCATTGATATATTATTTTTTTAATGATATACTTGATACTAATAGAGGTGAATATATGAGAAATATTATTACATTAGCTGGTGATTTAGGTAGTGGTAAGGGAACTGTATCTAATATTTTAGAGAAAGAACTTAATTATACTATTTATAGAAATGGGGAATATTTTAGAAGTTTGGCTAAAGAGAAAGGGATGAGTGTGTCAGCATTTTGTGATTATGTTGATATGCACCCAGAGATAGATAGAAGTATTGAAGAAAGTGCAAGAGAATATGCTAAAAATCATGATAATTTAATTATTGATGCTAGACTTGGTTGGTATGTTGTTCCGGATTCTTTTAAAGTGTATTTAAAAGTAGATCTTGATGAGGCTGCTAGAAGGGCTTTTAATGATCCTAATAGAAAAGCAACGGAAGCTTTTAATACAGTTTTAGAACAAAAGCAAGATATGATAAAAAGGCAACATTCAGAAAATACTCGTTATAAGACTTTATATCATGTTGATAATCTAGATATGAGTAATTATGATTTAGTTATTGATACTACTTATATTACTCCTGATGAAGTGGCAGATATTATTTTAGATAGATATAAAAAAAGATTTATAGATATGTAGTTAATACATTTTATAAATCTTTTTATTTTACAAAACAGTTTTTAAATATTTACCAGTGTAGCTAGCTTCAACTTTAGTTATTTGTTCAGGTGTTCCACAGGCAACTACTTTTCCTCCTAAGTCGCCACCTTCAGGGCCTAAGTCAATAATATAGTCTGCTACTTTAATAACATCTAGATTATGTTCGATAACAATTACTGTATCTCCGTTATCAACAATTCTGTTCAAAATTACTAATAATTTTTTAATATCGTGAGAATGTAAGCCGGTTGTTGGTTCATCTAGAATAAAGACACTCTTTCCGGTAGGTTTTTTCTGTAATTCTTTGGCTAGTTTAACACGAGCGGCTTCTCCTCCGGATAATGTAGTAGCACTTTGGCCTAATTTAATATAGCCTAGTCCAACATCTTTTAAAGTTTGTAATTTGTGTAATACTTTAGGATGGTTGGCAAAGAACTCTATTGCTTCATCAACACGCATTTCTAGAACATCATAAATGTTTTTCCCTTTGTATTTGATTTGTAGTGTTTCTTTATTATATCTAGTACCATGACATACTTCACATGGGACATAGACGTCTGGTAGGAAGTGCATTTCTATCTTTTTAACACCATCCCCCCAACAAGCTTCACATCTACCACCTTTGACATTGAAACTAAATCTTCCTTTGTCATAGCCTTTCATTTTAGCTTCTTTAGTTTCTGTAAAGATGTCTCTTATATCATCAAATACTCCGACATAAGTAGCGGGATTACTACGTGGAGTACGTCCAATAGGATTTTGGGTTATTTGGACTACTTTATCTAATTCATCAATACCTTTTATTTCTTTAAATAATCCCGGTTTATCTTTAGAATTATATATAGTACTTGCTAGTTTCTTGTATAATATTTCGTTAATTAAGGAACTTTTTCCGGAACCTGATACTCCAGTTATACAAACGAAACTTCCTAGTGGAATTTTAACATTGATATTTTTTAAGTTATTTTCTTTAGCACCTTTTATTTCAATATATTTGCCGGTTAATTTTCTTCTTGTTTTTGGTACTTCTATTTTTAATTTGCCGGTTAAGTATTTGCCGGTTAAACTATTTTCATTTTTCATAACTTCTTCCGGTGTTCCACAGGCAACTAGATGTCCACCATTCTCGCCGGCTTCTGGTCCAATATCGATTAGATAATCTGCTGCTAACATAGTGTCTGTATCGTGTTCAACAACAATTAATGAGTTTCCTAAATCACGCATTTCTAATAATGAGTTTATTAGTTTTTGGTTATCACGTTGATGAAGTCCAATACTTGGTTCATCTAGAACATATAATACTCCGGTTAATCTTGACCCTATTTGCGTAGCTAGTCTAATTCTTTGACTTTCTCCTCCAGATAATGTTCCGGCACCTCTACTTAATGTTAAGTAATCAAGACCAACATTAATTAAGAAGTTTAATCTATTTAGTATTTCTTTGATAATAATTTCAGATATTTCTTGTTGTTCTTTATTTAATTTTAGGTTAGTAATAAATTCTTTTAAGTCTCTTATAGACATACAAGATACTTCATAGATATTTTTTTTGTTTATTAAAACTGATAAAACGCTTGGTTTTAAACGAGATGACTTACATGTTGGGCATGGTATCTCACGCATATATCCTTCAATCCATTCTCTTATCCAAGAACTTTTTGTTTCAATATATCTTCTTTCAAGATTAGTAATAATTCCTTCGTAGTAATCTTTTGTTTTTCTTGTATTACCATTCTTAGCAGTATAATTAAACTCTATAATATCAGGTGAACCATATAAGATAATATTTAATTCTTCTTTGGTTAAATCTTTTATTGGTTTATCTAAATCAATATGATACTTTTTACTTACACAGTCTAATTCGGTTCTTGTTATACTACTTTCTTCATCAATATTTATTGTTTTAATAGCACCTTCGTTAATTGATTTAGTACGATCAGGGATAACTAAGTCAATATCTAGTTTATATTTTACTCCTAGTCCTTTACAATCATCACAAGCGCCATATGGGGCATTGAAAGAAAAGATACGAGGTTCTAATTCTTCTAGTGAATAATCACAATAAGGGCAAGCAAAATTTTCACTTAAAAGCATTTCTTCTTTATCTACGACATCAATTATAACTTTACCTTTAGATAATTTCGTTGATGTTTCTATTGAGTCGTATACTCTACTTCTAATACCTTCTTTAATTATTAATCTATCTATTACAACAGAGATGTTATGTTTTTTATTTTTTTCGAGGTTAATATCACTGACTAAGTCTGTTATTTCACCATCTATTTTAGCACGGATATAGCCATCTTTTCTTAAGTCTTCTAGTAAGTCTTTAAATGTTCCTTTTTCTCCTCTAACTATGGGAGATAATATCATTATTTTAGTATTTTCTTCAAGACTTAGTACTTTATCTGTCATTTCTTCAACACTTTGAGATGTAATAGGAACTTTGTGAGTTGGACAATATGGAGTACCAATTCTAGCAAATAATAATCTTAAATAATCATATATTTCAGTTGTAGTACCAACAGTTGAACGAGGATTTTTATTAGTAGTTTTTTGATCAATACTAATTGATGGTGATAATCCTTCAATACTATCTACTAGTGGTTTTTCAGTAGCTCCTAAAAATTGTCTAGCATAGGAAGATAGACTCTCAACATATCTTCTTTGCCCTTCAGCATATATTGTATCAAAAGCTAATGAACTTTTTCCCGAACCTGATACTCCGGTGATAACAACTAATTTGTTTTTAGGTATTTCTACATCAATATTCTTTAAATTATTTTCTCTAGCACCTTTAATTATTATTTTATCCATTATTTCACTTCTCCTTGATGTGATATTATAACACATTTATTTATATTTTTGACATTAAAAAAGAAGTTTCCAAATATTGTTATTCTTCTTTTATTATATCTTTTACTTTTAATTTTATTCGCTGTAAAGCATTATAGATTGTTTTAGTATCTTTATTTAATCTTTTAGCTATTTCTTTTATGGGAATATTATCCGCTTTTAAGCAAAATACTTCATATTCTTGGCTAGTTAGGTGTTCTTTTATTTTACTATATAATTCTTTAGTGCTTTCACCATCGAAAAATTCTTCTTCTAACTTTCTACTAGCATGATTAGTATCAATATTTTCAACACTTTCCATAGATATTGATTCATTTAGTATTTTATTTCGATTATTATTATGGCGGGCTATTAGATTATTGTTTTTATTTTTTAGGCAAATGTTAAGAAATGTATAAAAACTTGCATCTTTTTCTGGATCGTATTCGTTAATAGCCATTTCAAAGATCAATAATAATTCCTGATAAACATCATTTATTTCAATACCTTTATTTTGCAATAATTTATATATTTCATAACTTTTCTTTTCTAATAATGGATGATATTTTTGATATAAATAATTTTTAGCATCTTCATCATTTTCTTGGGCTTGTAAAACTAATTCAATATCGTCGTTATTCACTATTTCTCCTTTGTCTTTTTATTTCTGATAAAATAATTCCACATGATACGGAAGCGTTTAGGCTATCTATTTGGCCTTCCATAGGGATAGATACTAAATAATCACAGTTATTTTTAACTATCTTACTCATTCCTTTACCTTCGTTTCCAATTATTAGACAAGTTGGCATATCATATTTTAATTCACAATAATTATCTCCTTGCATGTCAGTTCCCACAATCCAGTAGCCTTCTTTTTTTAGTTTCTCGATTGTATTTGTAAGATTTGGTACTTTGATAATTGGAATATTGTAAACTGCTCCGGCTGATGTTTTGACAACGGTTGGTGTGATATCGACACTTCGGTCGTTAGGAATAATTATTGCATCTATTCCTAAAGCATAAGATGTTCTTATAATAGCACCAAAGTTATGAGGGTCCTCTAGGTGATCTAACATAACAATAACGGGATTTTTACTAGTAACGTTTTTTATTATGTCAAGATTATATGTTTTAATATCAGATACTTCAATTATTATTCCTTGGTGTAATCCATTTACTTTATTATCCATTATTTTATTATTTAAATATGTTGTTTTTATTTTAGATGCAGCTAGTAAGTCTTCTATTTCTTTATCTTTAAATTTCGAACTTAGATATACTTGAACAACATCTGTTGGGTGTTTTAGTTTTTCTTTTGCAACATTTTTACCATAGATATACATTAAGCACCTTCTTCTACGCCATAGCCCCAGTTAATTAATCCACCATCTAAACTATATAAATTTTTATAGCCTAATTTAACTAATTCTTTAGCAGCTTCTTTACTTCTTTCACCTGTTTCGCAATATAGAATTATGACTGTCTCTTTATCTTCAATTAAATCAGGTAATTCTTGGATGTTATCTAATGGGACATTAATTGAGTCTTTAATATAGAATTCGCTATATTCTTCGGCACTCCTTACATCAATTAATATGGCATCATTTTTTAATAAATCTTGAGCCTCTGTGGATGTGATAATTTTATATCCTTTATCACCACAAGCTGTTAGACATAGTGTTAATATTACTAGAACAAATATTTTTTTCATAACTACTTATACATTAAATCTGAAATGACAGATATCTCCATCACTCATAATGTAGTCCCTCCCTTCAAGACGCATTTTTCCTTTTTCTCTTACTTCTTTTTCACTACCACATTCGATTAAATCATCATAACTCATTACTTCAGCTTTAATAAAGCCTTTTTCAAAGTCAGAGTGGATTAGGCCAGCACATTCGGGTGCTTTCATACCTAATTTAAATGTCCAGGCTTTAACTTCATCAGAACCTACTGTAAAGTATGTGGCAAGTCCTAATAATGAATAAGTTTTTTTAATTAATTGGTCTAGTCCTGATTCAGGGATTCCTAGTTCTTGTAAAAATAATTCTTTTTCTTCCTCTTCTAGTTCGGCTAATTCACTTTCTACTTTAGCACAAATCATTACTACTTCACTATTTTCTTTTTTAGCATATTCTTTGACTTGTTCAACATAAGTATTTCCACCATTATTAAGATCTGATTCTTTGACATTAGCAACATAAATTATAGGTTTCATTGTTATTAGATTAAATGATTTTAAGATAAACTTTTCATCATCATCTAAATCTAATTTTCTAGCAGGAATATTTTGCTCAAAGGCTGTTTTTAACTTATTTAGTAATTCTATTTCTTTTAACTCATCTTTATTTTTAGTCATAGTGGCTTTCTTACCAATACGATTAATTCTATTATCAATAATTTCTAAGTCTGATAAGATTAATTCAACATTTATTATTTCTATATCTCTGATTGGATCAACATTACCATCTACGTGAATTATATTTGTATCTTCAAAGCAGCGAACTACTTCTACAACAGCATCTACTTCTCTAATATGAGATAAGAATTTGTTTCCTAGTCCTTCTCCTTTAGAGGCTCCTTTTACTAATCCAGCAATATCAGTAAATTCATAGGTTGTTGGTATTGTTCTTTCTGGTGTGTACATGTTTTCTAGTGTTAACATTCTTTTATCAGGAACAGTAACTACACCAACATTAGGGTCAATAGTGGCAAATGGATAATTGGCCGCTAAAATATGTTTTTTGGTAATTGCGTTAAATAGAGTTGATTTACCAACGTTAGGTAAACCGACTATTCCGGCAGTTAAACTCATTTTATTACTTCCTTTCTTTATTATAACATTGGTCTTACATCGATACCGATAGGTAGGCCAATAATATAAAATCCTAGTATAATCAATAACCATGTAATTGTAAAGGCTATTGTGTATGGAGTCATTAATCCCATAGCGTCAGTTATTGTTATAACATCATTCTTTTTTTTATTATATATTTGTAAGAAGCCAATTAAGATGGCAAAGTATGTAAAGAATGGTGATATTCCTTTGATGGCACTATCAGCTGCTCGATATACGGCTTGGGCAAACTCTGGTGAGAACGAACTACGCATGAATTGTGGTACGATTACCGGTGACATAATTGCCCATTTAGTAGAGGATTTTGGAACAAATATTGTTGATATTATTATAATTATAAACGATACAACAATTAGTAATAAGCCTGTTAGGTTTAAGTTTTCTAATAGTTCAGTAAGAGATACTGTGATAAATACTCCGATATTTGTTTCTTTAAATATTGCGCATAGTTGTGAGGCAAAGAAGATTAAGACTATTATTGATGAGAAACTATTTAAATAATAACTCATACCATTAACTAAATCACGATTATTTTTAATTGTTTTTACTCTCATACCATATACTAGTCCTGCTAATATCAATACGGCACTAAAGATAAATACCGAACCTTGATTAAAGTATGATGTTGTACCGAATAGTTGATTTAGATAACCATCTACTTTTAAATCTAGTAATAAGCCTGAGAATGGTAATCCTGGTATTAGACAATATAGTAATACTAATGATGTTAATAATATTGTTAACAATGAAATTATAACACCTTTAGTTTCTTTTTTAGTTATTTCTTTGCTTATACTTTCTTCTTCCTCTTCACTTGGTGTATATCTTCCTAGTTTAGCAACGATGAACTTCTCAGTAATAATCATTCCAACATAGGCTAATACAAAGGTACTAATAATAGTTAATATAATATTGCCCCAAGTACTTACTGTGTATGTTTGATCGAGAATTGTTGTGGCTGTTTGAGTATATTTTAATAGTATACTGTCTAGTCCATTAACAATTATATTAGCACCATAGCCAAATGTTATTCCGGCATATGAGGCACATATTCCTCCGGAAGGGTGTCTCCCAATATTCATAAATAATATTGCTGATAGTGGTATTATAATGACATAAGCAGTTTCAAAAAACATTGATGAGATAATACCTATTAATACTACTAAGAAAGTTATTACTTTTTTTGGTACTTTCTTACTTATTAATTTGAATAGTGCGTTTAGGAAGCCTGACTTATAGGCAACACCTACTCCCATTAAGCCAACGATAATTGTACCTAGTGGGGCAAAATTAATGAAGTTAGGAATCATATTACTAATCCAATATTGAATACCTGTACGATTAAATAAGTTCTTAATAGTTACAATATTTCTTTCTAACGAACCTGTGACAGAGTTTACTGTATAATAACTTGTTTCTAAGTGAAGAATACTACCAATACTACTTAGTATCATGATAAATACTGTTAAGAACAATAATACTAAAGCAGGGTGCAGTTTTATATTTTTCTTTTTCATTCAATAACCACCTTTTTTATCTTTTTATTAAATTCTACTCTTTCTAACATAATAGTGCGTCCACAATTTAAACATTTAATTTTTATGTCGGCTCCTACTCTTACTATTTGCCATTTATTGCTTCCACATGGGTGAGGTTTTTTCATAATGACAATATCATTTAGTTTATAATCAACTTTCATTAATTCGACCTCCTTAAATATATTCTATTATACCATATTTAACTGCTTTATTGCAAAAATATTATTAGGCTTAACATTAAGATAATTTTAGCAAAGGGAATATTGTTTGTAAAGATATTAGTTAGTTAACATTGACGTGAAAAAAGACTAGTCTTTCAATAACCAATCTTCTCCTTTAAATGGTTCAGTTCTTAGTAAGCTGGGATAGTCTTGTTGTCTTAATACTTCGTATAATACTAAAGCTACACAATTTGATAAATTTAGGCTTCTTACATTGTCAGTTGTTGGAATTCTAGCACATCTAGGTAAGTAGTTTCTTAAAATCTGCTTAGGTATTCCGGTACTTTCTTTCCCAAAAAATAGATAAATATCTTTAGTTGTGTCAGAAAAATCAAAATCTGTATGAGGATGATTTCCATATCTAGTAAAGAAATAGAACTCACCTTTATTTTTACTTAAGAAATCATCAAAGTCTTTATATACAGTATAAACTACTTTATCAATATAGTTTACGCCACTTCTTTTAATACTCTTTTCATCTAATTTAAATCCTAGTGGTTCGATTAAGTGTAAATGGGCATTAGTGGCAGCACATGTTCGCATAATGTTTCCGGTATTTGTTGGTATTTCCGGTTCGTATAATACTATATTTATCATTCAATACTCATCTCGTTATCTATAATATAATTTAATACATTATCAGTATTATAATCATTATCTTTAATAGAATATATATCTACTAATTTAGCATCTTTAAATACTAAGATACATGGAACATTAGTAATATTATAATTATTTATTTGATATGAATTTCTTAATTCGGTATACTTTATCTTGTCTTTAAAAATATCTGTCATATCCATATACAAGATTTTATCTTTTAGAGCATTTTTAACAACAATATTTTTAAATTTAATTTCAAACTTTCTAATATTATTGTCTTCTAAAACAGATGTATATATCATAGCATTTCTGTTTTCTACTATATAATCATTTAATTCATTATAATTTATTACTTCTAGATATCTATCCATTATTGTTTCATTTAGTTTACTTTCTTCATAAGTTATATACCATAGATAAAAATAGTAAACTATACCTAGTGTTAATAGTATTACTAAGCCTAATATTATATAGTTTTTTAGTGGTATTTCCCTTCCATTATTTTTCTTCATATTATCTCCTTTACGTAATTAATTTTAACAAGTTTTTTCTTCTTTGTAAATAAACTATAATAAATAATATTTAATTTGTGGTATAATATGTCATTGTGATGTATATGAAAGAAAATTATAATAATTTATTTAAAAATGAGGTTGCTGTTTTTGATAAAAAGCATAGTATTTTATTGCATAGTTGTTGTGCTCCTTGTAGTAGTCATGTTATTAGTGTTTTAAAAGACTATTTTGATATTACTATTTTTTATTATAATCCTAATATAAGTCCTATCCAAGAGTATGAAAAGAGAAAACAAGAACAGATTAATTTTATTAAACAGCTAGATTGTGGTATTAAAATAATGGATTGTGATTATGATAATGATGTATATGAAGAATGTATTAATGGTTTAGAAAATGAAAAAGAAGGTGGCGCTAGATGTCTTAAATGTTTTAGGTTAAGACTTGAGAAAACTGCTAAACTAGCTAGTATAAATAACTTTGATTATTTTTGTACAACATTAACTGTTAGTCCATACAAAAATAGTCAAGTAATTAATAGTATTGGTAAAGAACTTATGGATATATATAATGTAAAATGGTTGTATTCCGATTTTAAAAAAGAAGAAGGATATAAACATTCAATTGTTTTATCAAAACAATACAACTTATATCGACAAGATTATTGTGGTTGTATTTACTCAATTAGAAACAAAATTGACGATTAATGTCTAATAAACTCGTTTGCTATATAGTGTAAATATCTAAAATAATTGAATTATATGGTATAAAAAATGTCAGATTATGTATCTGGCACTTTTTATTATTTTTTAGCATTTATAAAGTTAAATATTTCATATACTAAGAATCCACAACTCGCTAAGAAAAATAGGATACTTATTACGGTTAACAATTTACTATTAACAAATCCGGCTTTTCTAACATTCGGTTGATAGTTTACTTTAGCTGGTTCTTCACCAAAATCGCGAACGTTATTTAAAGAGTCATTATTTAATAGCATGGCTTTATTGCTTGCTTCAACAGTCTTATCTGATAAGGCATTTAATAAATTATTTTCTTTAGAAGCGTCAAAGACAACAGGTTCTTGGTTTCCTAGTGATATAGGTTCAACTGTTGGAGTCTCTGCTTCAACATTGATGCTACTAAATGGATTAGGTGTATCCACAGATGTGTTGATAATTGGTTCAGGCGTTGGTGTAGATTCTGTACTGCTTTTTAACCCTTCACTTGGTAATGTTATATTCATCGTATTAAAGAATGGTTCTTCTGCTAGAGGAGTTGGAATAGGATGTTCTTGATCTCCCGGCATAGGCATTGGTGTTGGAACAACAGATTCAGTTGGTATATTAAAGTTTAATGGTTCGGCAGGAGTTTCAACACTTTCTACTTTTGGTTCTTCATTAGGAAGTGATGGGGCTTCTAATGGGGTTTCAGGCATAGCACTAGCCATAGAATTAACTTCGGGTATTGGTTCAACACTAGGTTTAGGTGTTGGTATAGGTTCTACACTACTTGTTAATCCTTCACTTGGTAGTGTTATATTCATTGTATTAAAGAATGGTTCTTCTGCTAAAGGAGTTGAAGTTGGTTGTTCTTCAGTTGGAACACTATATGGTGTATCTTGTTCTAATGTAGTAGGAGTTTCAGGTACACTTTCTATTTCTGCTTTAACAGGTTCTTCTGTATATAGAGGAGCTTGCTTAGTTATTTCTTCAACAGTTGGCATTTCATCTTTTGTCTCTTCTACAGTGTTTGGAATAGTATTATCAACTTTTGGTAATTGTGAAGATACTGTTTCTTCAACTACCGGAGGAACTTCTGTCATTGAAACATTCATGATAGGAGTTATATCAATACTTTCAACTTCAGGTTTATCCATAACAACACTATTTAATTTATCTTGATAATATTTTATACCTTTAGCAACTATTTCTTTTTTAGTAGTGGCAACATATGTTTTCTTGACATCCATGTGTTGTTCTCCGGTAATATCTTTATCAATTAATTTTATAATTGCTCCATTTTTTAATTTAATTTCGTTATTCATATTGCTTACTCCTGTTCTAGTGGTAATTTAATCATTTCTTTAACCACATTATCAATTTTTTCTTTAACATCAGTACTTTGTATTTCATCTAATAGTAAATGGTCGCCTTCTTTTACTAATTTTGAAACAAAGATATTGGCATTTTCTTCATCTCTATCTATTGAATATACAACATATTCTGTTCCTTCATACTCAATCATTGTTATTATTTTAGCCTCTCTATTGATATTATGTTCATCAACTAATTTTATTGTTTTATTACTCATTTCTGTCCTCCTATTGGTAGATATACTACCCTACTATATGTAGATTATATCATATGTTTGGCTATCTTTCAATAATTTTTGTTTATTTACATAGAAAAAGACTTAGTGTGTTTCTAAGCCTATTTTATTTTAGATATTGTTTCTTTAATTGTTTTAACGGAATTATTTAACTTTTCTTGTTCTTCTTGAGTTAATTCAAAATATGTTATTGAACTAGCACCTCTTCTATTTACAGTGGTTGGTAAACTTATATATATATCATTCTCTTTATCATAAGTAGATACAGTTATAATACTATTTTCATCTCCTAAGATAGCATTAGTTATACCTACTAAGCACATACCTATTCCATAACATGTTGACCCCTTGTTTTCTATTATTTCATAAGCAGCATCACGGACATTTACATATATTTCATCTAATTCATAATTAGTTAAATAATTAGATATTTTTTTTAAGCCTACTGAGGTATTAGTCCATGGGACAAACTCTGAATCACCATGTTCTCCTATTACATAGGCATGAATATTATGGGGATTAATATTTAATTTTTCTCCTAGTAAGTATCTTAGTCTAGCAGTATCTAGACTTGTGCCACTACCTATTACTTGTTGTGGTGGTAGTTTAGAATACTTCCATGTTAGATATGTCATAGCATCTAATGGATTAGTGGCTACTAAAAATATTCCATTAAAGTTTGTAGCCATAACTTTATCAATAATACTTTTGAATATTATACTGTTTTTATTGATAAGATCTACTCTACTTTCACCGGGGTTTTGATTAACACCTGCTGCTAAACATACAATACTAGCATCGGCACAATCTTCATAGGTTCCAACTTTTACCTTAATTTTACTTGGTGCAAAAGCTAGGCAATGGTTTAAATCGCTAACTTCTCCTTTAACTTTCTTTTCATTTATATCAATTAAAGCTAATTCATGAACATTAGTCCTTTGATTCATTAAGGCATAAGCGTAACTCATACCAACATTACCACAACCTATTATAACTATTTTGTTTCTCATATTTATTCATCATCCTTTTTTGTCTATTATATTATATTTTTTATTTATTTTGTTCTTGATTATTTAACTTTTTTACTTTTATTAGTTTATTTTTATTAGCTAATTCTAAATTATTAGTCTTGTTAATCATCATTTGAGTTTTTCGTTTATTTGATAATAATAAGTTTTCTAATTTGATAATATCTTGATACGTTTTTGCTATTTTTGGCACTCGATATTTATATTTTATTAATTCACTTATATATCTATTTTTTAAATATGTTATGTCTTCTAGTGATTTATCAATGGTGCTAGATAGGTATTCTAATTCATTTAGGCATTGATCTATTTCATATGAATAGTCTGTTGCCTGGTATGATATTTTAGTTCTTGTTTCCATGTGAACATTATTAAGAGCATTGTCTACTAATCTTTTTGCTAAAATGGTACTTTGGGCAATGCCATTTCTAGTATATTTAAATGGATTCATTACTGTACCTATATATCTTAGGCCACTTCTAAATACTTCTCCCATTCCAACTAGTCTTGTTGTAGTATTAGTTATTGCCTCAATGTCATTAATATTAATGCTAGCTAATGCTTTTTCTTGCTCAGCCATCACTTTCTGACATTGTTCAGAAATAGTTCGATTATTTATATAAGTATCTAATAGTTTTTGATAATTGTCATCTCTTAGATTTAATTCTTCTTTTTTCTTTTCTTTAATATTGTTTAGATCTTTTACTTTGGCTTCAATAACATCTAACTCGAGAGATAATAGTTTATATTCTTTTATTTTCTTTATTGTCGATTTATTCTTTCCTATTTCGGCACTAGTGGCTAGCTGTTTTAGATAATCAATATCTTCATCTAAGAAATCATCTTTATCATCAATAAATAATTCGTTATCAACATAGTTTTTTATTAATTTGTATTTTTCTTTTAAACTATTTATTTTATTTATTAAGGCATTTACTTTAGCTTTAGTTTTATTTAGTTCCTCTATTGTTGCTTCATCTTTAGATATCGTATTGATAACATATAATTCACTTTCTAGCATTTCTATTTCATCTAAGTATTTGACTAATCTTTTCTTAATTTTATTTACTATTTGATTATTTAAATAATCTATTTTTTCTTTAGGTTTGTTAATAATTTCTTCTTTTGAAATAGGATTTACTTGTTGATTAGTTTTAACACTTTCTTTTTTAGGAGTTTCAACTGCTCTTTGTTTGTCAATATTCTTTTTTTGTGTATCACTCTTACTAAAATCAATTATTGGGGGGTTGATAATTATCTTTTTAGGTTTAACTACTTTAGGTTTCTTTTCATTTACAATGTTTGGTTGAAGAAGTATTCCCCCTATAGTAGTTAGTTTAGTTTTTTTAGGTGGTTCTTCTTTGGGAGTAGTTGATGGTTTTCTTTTAAGCTTTAACCTAAGTAAGTATTCTTTAAAGCGACTTTTAGTTTCGTTTGATGAACTTCCATCTTCTTCAGTAATATTTATGTTTTGTATTTTTTTCATTGTAATCACTTCCACGTTTCTATATTTATATTTTACCAAATAATTAGATTATTGCAAAGAAAAAGAACTCTTAATCTAAGAATTCTTCTTCTAGGACTTCAGATGGCTCATCACTTAGAAATTCTTTTTCTAGTGTGTAGTCAATGTCCATATATTCTTTGGCTCCTGTTCCGGCTGGAATAAGTTTACCAATAATTACGTTTTCTTTTAATCCGTGTAAGTAATCTACTTTACCTTTAACAGATGCTTCAGTTAATATTCTTGTTGTTTCTTGGAATGAAGCAGATGCTAGGAATGAATCAGTTTGTAATGATGACTTAGTAATACCTAATAATATTGGTTGTCCAATAGCAGGTTTCTTACCTTGTAATATTACATCTTTATTTCCTTCAGTAAACTTGTTAATACTTACTACAGTGCTTGGTAAGAAATTAGTATCTCCTGAATCAACAATTCTTATTTGAGAAATCATTCTACGAGCTATTAACTCAACGTGTTTATCGTTAATATCAACACCTTGTGAACGGTATACTCTTTGTACTTCTTTTAATATGTATTGTTGTACAGTATTTGGATCAGTTACTGCTAATAATTCTTTTGGAGAAATATTACCTTCAGTAAGTCTATCTCCGGCAGATAACTTATCACCTTTTTCTACTCTTAATTTAGCACCATAAGCAGTAATATGTTCACGAACTTCAGTATCATTCTTAACATATACTTTAAACTTACCTGATGATTCTTCAATTTTAGATACAACACCATCAATTTCTGATATTGTTGCTTTTCCTTTTGGAATTCTTGCTTCAAATAATTCTTCAACACGTGGTAGACCTTGTGTTATATCGGCTCCGGCAACACCACCTGAGTGGAATGTTCTCATGGTTAACTGTGTACCTGGCTCACCAATTGATTGAGCTCCCATTGTTCCGACAGCTTCACCAACTTCAACAACATTACCTGTTGCTAAGTTACGTCCATAACATTTGCAGCATACACCGTGTTCTGTACGACATGTTAATGTAGTTCTAATTTCTACTTCTTCAATGCCGGCTTTAATAATCTTTTCAGCAATATTTTCAGTAATTAATTCGTTCTTATCAATTATTAATTCTTTTGTTTCAGGATTAATTACTTTATTAGCAGTATATCTACCCATAATACGATCATATAATGGTTCGATTATACCATCTTTATCATCTTTAAATGCGCTAACAACAACGCCTTGAGTTGTGCCACAATCTTCTTCTCTAACAATAATATCTTGAGCAACATCAACAAGTCTTCTTGTCATATAACCTGAATCGGCTGTTTTAAGGGCTGTATCGGCACTACCTTTACGAGCTCCGTGTGTTGATAAGAAGAATTCAGATACTGATAATCCATCTCTAAATGATGATGTTATTGGTATTTCTACTGGTTCACCATTTGGTTTAGCCATTGTACCACGCATACCTGCTAATTGTACGAAGTTTGATAATGAACCACGGGCTTTAGAATTCATCATGATAAAGATTGGGTTATCTTCTAATTCTTTAGCGTATACTTCCAATTCTTTTTCAATTTCTTTCTTAGCTCTAGCCCATACATCGATTACTAATTCGAATCTTTCTTGGTTAGTTATTAAACCTCTTTGATATTGTTTGTTAATCTTCTTAACTTCTGCATTACTCTTTTCAATTATTTCGTCTTTTTGTTTACTTGCTACAACATCGAATGCAGATATTGTAAGTCCAGAGAATGTTGAATATTTAAATCCTTGGTCTTTTAATTTATCTAGCATAATTGATGTTTCAGTAGTTCTATACTTTTTAAACATTTGAGCAATAATTTTTTCAAGTGTACTCTTTTTGAAAGCATCAGCTTTTGGTATTTCTTTTATTTTTTCAAGAACATCATCACCGTATGCTATAAAGTATTTACTTGGTGTGCATTTTTCAATGTTTTCATCAGTTGGTTCATTAATATATGGGAATGAATCTGGTAGTATTTCATTGAATATTAATTTACCTACTGTTGTCATTAAGTATTTATCTTTATTTGAATCTAGGAATACTTTATGTTTAAATGAATTTACAGGTACTAAGATTCTTGTATGAAGGGTAATTTCTCTTCTTGTGTAAGCCATAATAGCTTCGTTAGAATTCTTAAATGCTCTTCCTTCGTTAGGTAATCCTGGTTTATCCATTGTTATATAATAGTTTCCTAAAATCATATCTTGTGATGGTGTAACAATTGGTTTTCCGTCTTTTGGACTTAGAATGTTATTAGCACCTAACATCAAGATTCTTGCTTCAGCTTTAGCTTCTTCTGATAGTGGTACATGGACAGCCATTTGGTCACCATCGAAGTCGGCGTTAAAGGCTGTTGTTACTAATGGGTGAAGTCTTATAGCTTTTCCTGATACTAGTTTAGGTTCAAACGCTTGGATACCTAATCTGTGTAATGTTGGAGCACGGTTTAACATAACTGGGTGTTCCTTAATTACTTCTTCAACGACATCCCATACTTTAGGATCCATATTATCAATCATTTTTTTAGCTGATTTAATATTATTAGCTATTTCTTTTGATACTAATCCATTAATTACATGTGGTTTGAATAATTCAAGGGCCATTTCTTTAGGTATACCACATTGATACATTTTTAGGTCTGGTCCTACTACGATAACTGAACGTCCTGAGTAGTCAACTCTTTTACCTAGTAAGTTTTGACGGAAACGTCCTTGTTTACCTTTTAACATACTAGATAATGATTTAAGGGCACGATTTCCGGCTCCAGTAACACTTCTTCCACGACGGCCATTATCAAATAGAGCATCAACAGCTTCTTGTAGCATACGTTTTTCATTTTGAATGATAATAGATGGAGCACCTAATTCAATAAGTTTCTTTAATCTATTATTTCTATTAATAACTCTTCTGTATAAATCATTTAAATCAGATGTTGCAAATCTACCACCATCTAGTTGGATCATTGGTCTTAATTCTGGTGGGATTACTGGTAGGGCTTCTAGAATCATCCATTCAGGGCGATTGCCTGATGTGGCAAAAGCGTTTAATACTTCTAGTCTTTTAACTAGTCTTATTTTCTTTTGTCCTGTAGCACCTTCTAGTTCTTTTTGAAGGTCAGCTAATTCTTTGTTAACATCCATTTCACTTAATAGTGTTTTAATGGCTTCAGCACCCATACCTACTTTGAATGTGTTACCATATTTTTCATAGTAAGCACGATATTCTTTATCTGATAATGTTTGCTTTTTAACAAGTGTTGTAGCTCCTGGGTCTAATACTACATAAGAGACAAAGTATATTACTTCTTCTAGGTCTCTTGGAGACATATCTAGGCATAATCCAATATATGATGGAATACCTTTTACATACCAAATATGACTTACTGGTGTAGCTAATTCGATATGACCCATTCTTTCTCTTCTTACTTTTGATTTAGTTACTTCAACACCGCAACGATCACAAACGATATTTTTATATCTTAATCTTTTATATTTACCACAACTACATTCATAATCTCTAGTTGGTCCAAATATTTTTTCACAGAATAGTCCGTCTCTTTCTGGTTTTAATGTTCGATAATTTATTGTTTCTGGTTTTTGTACTTCTCCATATGACCATCCACGGATAGTTTCAGGAGAGGCAATTCCTATTTTTAAAGCTTTAAATTTATTGGCTTCGATCATTAGAATTCACCTCCGTCTTCTATCTCATCGAGTTCTTCATCAGTTGGCATTTCTTCATCGAAATCTTCTTCATCATCAAATTCATCATCTTCTGATTCATCATCATAATCGTCATCGTTTTCTTCTTCTGAACTATCGAATTCTTTTATTAAGTTATTTTTTGGAACTTCCTCTGCTATTGGCATATCATCGTCGTCGTCCTCTTTTTCTAATTCGTTAATGCCAATTACTTTATCATCATCTTCAATTACTGAGATATCTAATCCTAAAGCTTGGAACTCTTTAATTAATACTCTAAATGATTCTGGTATTGATGGATTTGGTAGTGGTACACCTTTAACTATTGATTCGTATACTTTAACACGTCCAACAACATCATCTGATTTATATGTTAATATTTCTTGTAATACGTGTGATGCTCCATAAGCTTCTAGAGCCCAAACTTCCATTTCACCAAATCTTTGACCACCAAATTGAGCTTTACCGCCAAGTGGTTGTTGAGTTACTAGTGAATATGGTCCAGTAGCACGGGCATGTAATTTATCATCAACCATGTGGTGTAATTTAATCATATACATGACACCAACACTTATTCTGTTATCAAATGGTTCACCTGTTCTACCATCATATAAAACTGTCTTACCATCTGGATCCATACCGGCTTCTTTCATCATGGCATCAATGTCTTCTCTTTTAGCACCATCTAATACTGGCGTTGCAACATATACACCTAATTTTTTAGCAGCCATTCCTAAGTGTAATTCTAGTAATTGTCCAATGTTCATACGAGATGGAACACCTTGTGGATTTAGCATGATATCTACTGGAGTACCGTCAGGTAAATATGGCATATCTTCTTGTGGTAATATTAAGGAGATAACACCTTTGTTTCCGTGACGTCCTGACATTTTATCGCCGACTTGGATTTTACGTTTTTGAATTATATACACTCTTACTACTTTACTTACACCGCTTGGCATATCATCGTTATCAGCTTTAGTATATATTTTAACATCATGAACGATACCGCCTCCACCATGTGGTACAGTTAATGAAGAGTTTCTAACTTCTCTTGTTTTTTCACCAAATATAGCATGTAATAATTTTTCTTCTGATGTTAAGTCAGCCATTCCTTTAGGAGTTACTTTGCCTACTAGGATATCGCCTTCTTTTACTTCAGTACCTATTCTTACGATACCGTTTTCATCTAGATTCTTACGTGCTTCTTCACCGATATTTGGAATATCTCTTGTAATTTCTTCAGGTCCTAATTTAGTATCACGGCATTGTATTTCATAGTCTTCAATATGTAATGATGTATAAACATCTTCTTTGACTAATCTTTCGTTCATTATTACAGCATCCTCGAAGTTATATCCGTTGAATGTCATGAATGCTACAACAACGTTTTTACCTAAAGCTAATTCACCTTTATCTGTACTTGGACCATCAGCTATTACTTGACCTCTTCTTACCTTATCTCCAGCACGAACGATTGGTGATTGATTAGTTGCTTCACCTTGGTTGGCTCTTTCAAATGTTTGAAGGTTATATACATCTTGGCCTTTAGCATTTTTAACAACAATTTTTTTAGCATCTACATAGTCAACAATTCCGTCAGCTTGAGATACAACAACAGCACCACTATCTTTAGCAGCAATGTATTCAACACCTGTTCCAATAAATGGAGCTTCAGTTTTTAATAATGGTAATGCTTGACGTTGCATGTTAGCACCCATTAGGGCACGTGTAGCATCATCGTGTTCTAGGAATGGAATTAAACTTGTTGTAATAGAAACTACTTGTTGTGGACTTACGTCAATATAGTCTACTTGGTCAGCTGGAATGATTACGTTTTCACCACGATAACGTCCAGCTACTGTTTCATCAGTTATTTCCATATCATCATTAACGTTAACAGTGGCTTGAGAAATGTAATATTCACTTTCTTCACCTGCTGTTAAGTAATCTACTTGGTCAGTTAATTTTTTATTTACTACTTTACGATATGGTGTTTGAATGAAGCCATATTCGTTAACTTTAGCATAACTTGCAAGTGAAGTAATTAATCCAATGTTTTGTCCTTCTGGAGACTCAATTGGGCAAATTCTACCATAGTGAGATGCGTTAACATCACGTACTTCCATACCTGCTCTATCACGAGCTAATCCGCCTGGTCCTAAAGCTGATAATCTTCTTTTGTGAGTTAACTCAGCTATTGGGTTTACTTGATCCATGAATTGTGATAACTGACTGCTTCCAAAGAATTCTTTTATAACAGCAGTTACCGGTCTTATATTAATTAATGTTTTAGGAGTTACTGTTTCCATGTCTTGAGTTGTCATTCTTTCTCTGATAACTCTTTCCATTCTACTAAATCCTATTTTGAATTGATTTTGTAGAAGTTCTCCTACTTGTCTTATACGACGGTTTGCTAGATGGTCTATTTCATCATCATGTCCTATCCCATCCATTAAATTTAAGTAATATGATACTGATGCATAAAAATCAGATATAGTTAATGTTTTTACATCAATATCTTGGTCATTACCAATTACTTTTACTTTCTTAGATGGATTTAATGGTGAATATACATAAACAACTTGAACTATATTATGATTATCTAAGTCTTCATTTATAGTTACTTCTTGTTTACCATAGCCATCTTTTAAATATCCTTCTAATTCTTCCATTACTTGTTTATTTAATAATGTTCCAGCAGGTATTTTTACTTCGCCATCAATAACAATATCTTGTGCTAGTTTATTATTTATTAATCTATCAGCAATATTTAATTTTTGGTTAAATTTATAACGACCTACTTTAGCTAAGTCATAACGGAAATTATCAAAGAATCTAGTAATTAACTGGTTCTTAGAACTATCTAATGTAGTTGGTTCACCAGGTCTTAATTTTTCATATATTTCTATTAAGGCTTCGTCTGTTGATTTTGTTGAATCTCTTTCAATAGTATTTTTAAGATATTCATTATTATCAAACATGTTTAGTATTTCTTCATCACTAGATAACCCGAAGGCTCTTAGTAATGTTGTTAGAGGAACTTTACGAGTTCTATCTATTCTAACATATAATATTTCTTTAGAATCTGCTTCAAATTCTAACCATGTTCCTCTTGTAGGAATTATTTTTGATGCAAAAGTTGGTTTACCATTTTTATCTATTTCTTTTGAAAAATAAACGCTTGGTGATCTAACTAATTGAGATACTACAACTCTTTCAGCACCGTTTATGATGAATGTTCCACTGTCAGTCATTAGTGGAATATCCCCTAGGAATATTTCTTGTTCTTTTACTTCTCCCGTTTCATTGTTGAATAGTCTTGTTTGGACTTTTAGAGGAGCGGCATATGTTACTTGTCTATCCTTACATTCTTTAATAGAATATCTAGGCGTATCAAAAACATAATCACCAAATTCTAGTGATAGCCCTCCTGAAAAACTTTCTACTGGAGAAAAATCTTCAAGTACTTCCTTTACCCCTTCTGTTACGAACCATTGATATGATTCTTTTTGAATCTGTAATAAATTATCAAGTTCAAATGAATTCTTGATCATAGAGAAATTTCTTCTTTTTCTATAATCGCCACTTTGCTTTAGTTTATAAGCCATTAACTTTTCACCCCAATACCTTAACTTAAGTTTTTATTGCACACCAAAAAAGATGTGTTTCCAATATATAATATTAACACCCTGCTATCAAATTGTCAATTGAATACTTGTAAAAATTCAAAGAATTTGCATGTTATTTTTATAAATTTAAATTATAAGAAAAAAATATCTAAATTTTTAATGAATATTTTAAAATTTATCATTAGGTTTTAGATATTATTTTATTTTTGTTATGAAGTAACTATATAGTTTGTTGCATTTTTCTTTATCCATGGCATCTTTATCTTTGTATGGATTATTTATTTTTAATTCGTCATATTTAGTGTAACCTAAAGTATGAAATGGTAAGAACTCAATTTTACTTACATTCTTAATATTTTCTTTAATAAAGTTAGCTAAATTATCCATATATTCTATGTTATCATTTACATTCGGAATTATTACTTGCCTTAGCCATACTTCTACTTTTGATTTGTTTAATTGTTTAACGAATTCAAAGAACTTATCCATATTATTAGTTTGAGTTATATCATAATATCCTTCTGGAGTAATATGCTTAATATCTAATATTACCATGTCTATTGTTTGCAATAGCTTTTTATAGTTTCCTTTTCCTATACCCGCTGTATCTATGGCAATATGAATATTTTCTTTTTTCAATTTTTTACAGCAGTCTACTAAAAAGTCATATTGTAATAATGGTTCTCCACCAGAAAATGTTATTCCTCCATTCTTTTGAAAATATGGTTTGTTTCTCAATAACTTTTTTACTAGTTCATTGGACGTATAATTGTTTGCACCATTTACCCACATTTCCGGATTATGACAATATTTGCATCTTAAATTACAACCGTTAAGAAATACTACTGTTCTAATTCCCGGGCCATCAACAAGTCCAAAGGACTCAATTTGTTTTACAGATCCTTTCATTTTACATTTTCTCATGGAATGTTCTTGAGATTACTTCTTCTTGTTGCTTTCTTGTTAATTTATTAAACCTAACAGCATATCCTGATACTCTTATTGTTAATAATGGATATTTTTCGGGATTGTTCATAGCATCAATTAATGTTTCTCTATTCAATACATTGACATTTAAATGATGTGCTCCTTGGTAGAAATAACCATCCATTAATTGAACTAAGTTTAAAATTCTTTCTTCTTCTGTTTTTCCTAGTGAATTTGGAACAATTGAGAATGTATTTGATATGCCATCTCTGCAACAGTTGTTCCAATCTAGTTTTGCTACTGAATTTAGTGATGCAATAGCTCCATTGCTGTCTCTTCCGTGCATAGGGTTTGCTCCGGGTGCAAATGGAATTCCGGCTTTTCTACCATCAGGTGTAGAACCGGTGTTTTGGCCATATACAACATTTGAAGTTATCGTTAATACGGATAATGTTGGTGTTGCATTTCTATAACATTTATGCAATGATAATTCTTCATAAAACTTTTTTAGTAATTCTTGGCCAATTTTATCAACTCGATCATCATCATTTCCAAATTTTGGATAATCTCCTTCAATTTCAAAGTCTATGGCAATTCCGTCCTTATCTCTAATTGGTTTTACTTTAGCATATTTAATTGCTGACAATGAATCAACTGCGACTGAAAATCCAGCTACTCCATAAGCCATTAGTCTATTAACATAAGTATCATGTAGTGCCATTTGCCCTGCTTCATAAGCATATTTATCGTGCATATAATGTATAATATTCATAGCATCACTATATATTCTTGCCACTTCCTTTAGCATTCTCCAATAGACTTTCTTTACTTTTTTGTAGTCTAGATATTTGTCTGTCATTTTTTCAAATCCTGGTATTACTAATTGGTGTGCTACTTCGTCAATTCCACCATTAATAGAATATAGTAGTGCTTTTGCTAGATTGCAACGAGCTCCAAAAAACTGCATATCTTTTCCTACTCTCATTGCTGATACGCAACATGCTATAGCATAATCATCACCCATTGTTGGGCGCATTAAATCATCATTTTCATATTGAATTGAATCCGTTTCAATGCTTATTTTAGAGCAGTATTTTTTCCATGCTTGTGGTAATTTTTGTGACCATAAAACTGTCATATTAGGCTCTGGGGCACTATTTAAATTTTCTAATGTATGAACGATACGGTATGATGTCTTGTTTACTAATGTTTTACCATCTTTTGTCATTCCACCTAATGAGCATGTAACCCATGTTGGATCTCCTGAAAATAGTTCATCGTATTCCGGTGTTCTTAAATGTCTTGCTGCACGTAGTTTAATAACGAATTGATCTATTATTTCTTGGGCTTCTTCTTCAGTTAATTTCTTATTTTTAAAATCTCGTTCAAAGTATATGTCAAAGAAAGCATCTACTCTGCCAAGTGACATTGCAGCACCATTGTTTTCTTTTATTGCAGCTAGGTACCCAAAATATGTCCATTGTACAGCTTCTTTAGCATTCTTTGCAGGTTTTGAGATATCAAATCCATATGTTGCAGCCATCTCTTTTATTTCTTTTAAGGCTTTATATTGCATGGATATTTCTTCACGAAGGCGGATAGTTGCATCATCCATGGCCTTTATTTTCATATATTCCCAATCATGAAATTTTTCTTCCATTAATCTATCAATACCATATAATGCTACTCTTCTATAGTCTCCTATAATTCGACCACGGCCATATGCATCAGGTAATCCTGTTAATAGTTTATAATGTCTAGCGTTTCTTATTTCTTTGGTATATGCATCAAATACTCCATCATTATGTGTTTTTACTAGATTAGTCTTCATAAACTTATCTAATTGTTCATTGATTTTGTATCCATAAGCATCTAATTCTTGGTAAACCATTTTTAGACCACCTTTGGGAACAATACTTCTTTTACATAATTGGTCAGTTTGTAATCCTACAATTACATCATCATCTTCTGAAATATATCCCGGTTTAAAGGCTGTTATTCCCGCTGGTGTATCAACATCAATATCAATTACATGTTTTTTCTCTTCTTCTCTACATATATCTTCATATTTCTTTAAAATTCTTTTTGTTTTTTCTGTGGGTCCTACTAAAAATGATTCGTCACCTGAATATGGTTTATAGTTGTTTTTAATAAAATCTCTTACATTGATTTCGCTGCACCAAATTCCTTTTTTAAAATTTTTCCACTCTTCCATCTTGCACTCCTCCTTAATTATTATGTCTATTATATCATTTCTTCACTTATCTTAAAATAATTATTTAATTTATTTTTTATATTTACACTTAATCTAAGAATATCCACAGTTGTGTTGATTATATTTTTCATTTATCAACAGGTTTGTGGATAGAAAAAAGAAGCCACCTTTTCGTGACTTCTTTATTGTTTTTTAGATTTTACTTAAGTTCTACTGTTGCGCCAGCTTCTTCAAATTGTGCTTTAATTTTTTCAGCTTCTTCTTTGTCGATGCCTTCTTTAACATTACCACCATTGTCAGCGATATCTTTAGCTTCTTTTAATCCTAAGCCAGTTAAATCTCTAACAATTTTGATAACTGCGATTTTGTTAGCACCAGCTGCAGTTAATACTACGTTAACTTTAGATGGTCCTTCTTCTACTGCTGCAGCTTGAGCAGGTCCTGCTACTGCTACTGCAGATGGATCAACACCAAATTCTTCCTTCATTGCATCTACTAATTCTTTAATTTCAAGAATTGTCATTTCTTTTAAAGCACTTATAAAATCTTCTCTGTTTAATTTTGCCATTATATATTTCCTCCTTAATTAATTATTTTCTTTTTCTTTAGCATATAAATCTAGGCTGATTGATAAATCTCTTACTGTTTGGATTAATCCACCAGCTAACATAGTAAGTAATCCTTCTCTTGATGGGATACTTGCGTATTTGTTTAAATCATCTATATTAGCAACTTTTCCATCAACAATTCCGCCTTTTAATTCTAGGGCTTTGTGATCTTTTGCGAAGTCACTTAAGATTTTTACTATAGATAATTCATCAGTTCCAAAAGATATTGCATTAGGACCTGTTAAGTAATCTTCTAGGTCAATGTTTAAATCTTTAAGAGCTCTTCTTGTTAAAGTATTTTTGTATACTTTGTAGTCTGAGTCAGTTTCTTTTAATTTCTTTCTAAGTTCTGTTACTTCAGCAACACTAAGTCCACGGTAGTCAAATACTACTACTGATTTAGCATTTTCAAACTTAGATTTGATTTCAGAAACAACTCCTGCTTTTTGTTCAATTATCTTTGCGTTTGCCACAGTTTCCATCCTTTCCATGCCAAATAAAATCCCTCTTGTGAGGGATAAAAATTTATATTATTTATTCCTCGGTAAGATTTTTAAGTTTACACCCTTACTGTCTTTGGCATAATTTCTTCAACATTTATTATTATATATCAACAATTACTATTTGTCAAAAGAATTTAAATCAATTTTAATTCCGGGACCCATAGTTGAGCTTACTGATATATTCTTAACATAATTTCCTTTTACTGTACTAGGTTTAACTTTAAGTATTGCATTAACGAATGCTGTTAAGTTTTCTACTAACATAGCTTCAGTAAAACTTGATTTTCCAATGATTCCGTGAACATTACCATAACTATCTGTACGATAATTTACTTTACCTTTTTTAGTTTCTTCAACAGCTTTTCCTACTTCCATAGTAACAGTACCAGTTTTTGGGTTTGGCATAAGACCTTTAGGTCCTAATAATTTACCAATTTTACCTAAAGCAGGCATCATTTCTGGAGTAGCGATAATAACATCAAAATCGAACCAATTTTCTTTTCCGATTTTATCAATCATATCAACATCGCCAACGTAGTCAGCTCCAGCTTCTTTAGCTTGTTTTGCTTGGTCGCCTTTAGCTAATACTAAGATTTTCTTAGTTTTACCAGTTCCGTTAGGTAAAACGATAGCACCTCTTAGTTGTTGGTCAGCTTTTTTAGAATCTAAGTTTAAATTCATTGCTACTTCGATAGTTGAATCAAATTTAACATTTGATGTTTCTTTCACTAGTTTCATTGCTTCTTCTTTAGAATATACTTTAGTTTTATCAACTTGTTCTAAAACTTTTGCATATCTTTTACTCTTCTTCATTACTTTCCTCCTTATGTGGTTATGCGGACTATATCCTTCCACATAGGTTAATACCTATATGATTAATACTATTCTTCTACTTTAATTCCCATGTTTCTAGCTGTTCCTTCAACAACTTTCATGGCTGCTTCAACAGTGTAAGCATTTAAATCTGGCATCTTAGTTTCAGCTACTTCTTTTAATTGTTCTTTAGTTATTGTAGCAACTGTTTCTCCTTTTGATGCTCCTGATTTAACTTTAGCTACCTTTTTTAATAAGAAAGCAGCTGGTGGAGTTTTTAATACGAAATCGAATGTTCTATCTTCATAGATAGTTATTACAACTGGTAATACATCTCCCATTTTGTCTTTTGTTGCATCGTTAAACTTTGTGCAAAACTCTTGAAGGTTAATTCCTGCTGGTCCTAATACAGTTCCAACTGGTGGAGCTGGTGTAGCTTTTCCTGCAGGTATTTGTAATTTAATTTGTTTTGTTATTTGTTTTTTTGCCACGAAAAACACCTCCTAATATAATATATTTTAATTTTTTTCGCGAGTGGTTCATATAACTAAGCTTCTGTTTTGTTCGTCCGCTATTATACAAACGAAACTTTGTCTTTGTCTCCCACTTAAACGACTATATAAGTGCGTCGCGCCATTAATGATATCACAAAATAATTAAAATAGCAATTACTTTTTCATTATTTTACAAACTTTTTATTTAAATGCTTCTATTTGAGATAATTCAACTTCTACTGGAGTTTCTTGACCAAATAAATCTACTAATAAGTTAACTTTTTTACTTTCTAAATCATAATTAGATATTTTACCAATCATTCCTTTAAATGGTCCGTCAACAATTTTAACTTTGTTATCAGGTTTTAAATCTTTTTCAATGTTAATCTTGTTTTGATTCATACTTGATAAGATTCTTTCTACTTCTTCAGGGAACAATGGTATTGGCTTAGCACCTTTTCCTGATGATCCGATGAATCCTGTTACGCCTTGAGTATTTCTGACAATAAACCATACTTCATCAGACATAATCATTTCTACTAAAACATAACCTGGAAACATTTTCTTTACTTTCTCTTTTTTAACACCGTCTTTATATTCAACAATAGTTTGTTCTGGTACAATTACTCTAAAAATACTTTTAGCGACTTCTTCAGAGTTTACCATCATCATTTCTAGTTTTTCTTTTACCTTATATTCATAACCTGTTACTGTGTTTACTACATACCATTCTTTTTTCATTATTTTCCAATACTCCTTAATAAACTTACTAATAATTCAATCCCTGTAAAATATAGTGCAAAAAATGCAATAAATATTACAGATGTTACAGATGATGATAATAATTCTTTACCACTTGTCCATCTTATTCTTTTTAATTCTTTAAATACACCTTTAAAGTATTTACTAATTTTGTTAAAAATGCTTTCTTTTTTACTAGTAGTCTTTTTTGCTTTATTTGCTTTCTTGTTAATGTCTTTTGTCTTTTTTATTTCTTTTTCTTTACTCATTAGAGACCCTCCTATAAAATGGTTAAAATAAAAACACCTTCGTGCGATATAAATATATCACATACTTGTATAGGTGTCAATGATTTTTTACATAATTTTCACAATAATTATTAGCGAATTTAAATATATCTAGTCTTCTTTGAAGAACCCAATTATAAACCATATTGGAGCCATTATCAAACAAAAAATACACTTAAAGCAGAATACTGTTATTTTGTTCATAAATTTGATAAAGTGTATTGTTAAAGTAATCATTTGCAAGGCCCCCTTTTTTAGATTAAGATATTATATAAATTTAATACTAATTCGCTGCTTAATTTATTTACTAATTTATAAAACTTTCATTATAGTTTAATACATATTCCATATTAGATAATTTATCTTCACTGCTAATTCTACTATCATTTAGCATTTCTTCTAGAATATCGTGTTCTATTATTAATCCATTTTTACCATTAATCTTATTTAATAATTTACTATATTTACTTGGACCACTATATTTAGAAACTAATATTTCACGATCTTTCAAAAGATTATCAATGTCGTCATTTAAACATTTTATTGATATTAGTATTTGATTTATTAAGCTTGTATATACCATTTGGTCATAATCATTTAAGGTGTTTGTTTGGGTTTTAATGGCTAGCTTTTCTATTTCTTCTATGTCTAAATTATGACTATTGTATTTAGAAATAATTTCTAATAGTTCTTCAATATTTATTTGAGATAAATTTTTATGATCTGTCAATAGTAAATTGGATATATTTTTTAAATAGGATAATTTACTTAATCTTGTTCGAATTATTATATTAATGTTTTTACTATTCATTTCTTTATTCTTTATATCTTCTATTTTAGTTAATAGCCATTTTTTTAAATCCATATTATCTACCTCTTTTTCCATTCTTTGTTATAGATTCTTCAACTATATCAGATTCATGTAGTAGTGGTAATGGTAGGCTATTTATTTGCTCTTTTATAGAGTATATCTTAGAAGAATATTTCGTACATATTCTAGTAGTTTCTTTATAAATATTATCTAATTTATCAATGGCTATTATAACAATAAAGTTATTTACTTTTATAAATGATACACTTGGTGTACCCTCTTTTTGTTTCATTCTTATATAAACATTATCTTTAATAGAATCTATTCCTTCTACATATCTTATTCCTTTTGAATTACTTGCTAATCCTCTTCTTAATTCATTTACTAATTCTATGGCATCTTTATTTCCACAGTTAATAAATGGTAGGTTGTTTTCATTTGTTAAATATATTATTTTGTTTTCTGAAACTTGTTCTTCTTGTTGTTTATTATAACTAGGTAATTTACTTGTTAGTTCAGATAAATTATGTAGTATTAAATTAATGCTATCAATAGATTCCTTAAATAAATTATTTGCATTAGATATATGTGTCATTTTGCTTAATTCTATATTACTTGATAAAGCATATTTAGCAAAATTTATTTCTTCTAGTAGAGATTCTAATAGAGCTTTAATAGTTATACCTATCCTATCGTTATTTAAGAAATCGATACCAAGGGTTGAAGTTATATTACTATATGTATTAGTGGCTTGCTCTATTAAATTAGTTAATTCTTCTTTTGCTCCGTTTATATTTGCTCTTAAGCTTTCTTTTTTAGCAATCACTTTTTCTATTATAGGGATATTTATGCAATTTATTTGATATATTACTCTGGCCTGTTCTTCTGTTGATAGATTACTTTCTCTTAATAATGACATAAATTCATCGGCTTTGATATATTCATCTAGTGCTTCTTTTTTATCTAATTTATTTATTAATGATTCAATCATGGCTAGTTTAGCGTTATATTCTTTTCTCTTCTTAGATATTATTTCTTGATAGTTATATCTTAATATAGAACTATACTCTTCTCTAGTAAAAATATTCATTATTGGTTTAATATATGGTGTTAAATTGTATGTTTTATTTTTAAGATGATACTCTAATATTTCTAATGATTTTAGTATTTCTTTAATATTAGTTCTTTCATTATTTAAATAGTTTATAAATTTTAATATATCATTATTGTAATGGTTCATTTATATTCACCTACTTTGCTATATTAATTATCTCAAATATATATATTAGTGTCAATGTTTTTTTAGTTAATTATTATAGTTTACTATTGACATATGTTATACACTGTTATATAGTGTTATATGTGAGGTGAAATTATGCATCTTGTTATTAGTAATAGTAGTTCTGTTCCAATATATGAACAAATTAAGGAGCAGATAATTGAGCAAATAATGAATGATGAGTTAAAAGAAGATGAGATGTTGCCTTCGATTAGGAGTTTATCTAAAGATATTAAAATTAGTTTAATGACTATAAAAAAGGCATATGATCAGCTAGAGAGTGATGGTTATATTGTATCTATTGCCGGGAAGGGAACGTTTGTAGCACCAAGGAATAGTAATTTAGTTAAGGAACATGCTCAGAAAGAAATTGAGGATAATATCAAAAAGGCTATTGATTTAGCAGTTAGGTATGATATATCCAAAGATGAAATTATTGATTTAGTTAATATGTTATATGAAGGTGATAATAAATGAAAAATGTAATAGAAATTAAAGATTTAAGTAAAACATATGATAAGTTTAAATTGGATGATATTAATTTAAATATTCCAAAAGGCATTATTGTTGGATTAATAGGGGAGAATGGTGCTGGAAAAACAACACTAATTAAGAGTATTTTAAATCTTATTAATATAGATAGTGGTGATATTAAAATATTTGATAAGAATATAAAAGAAAGTGATGCTATTATTAAAGAAGATATTGGTATTGTACTAGATAATATGTTCTTTCCGGAGATACTTAATGCTAAAGATATTAATTTAATAATGAAAGATATTTATAAAAATTGGGATAGTGATTTATATTTTAACTATTTAGAGAAATTTGATATACCTTTGAGTAAGAAAATTAAAGATTTGTCTAAAGGAATGCGTAAGAAATTAGAAATTATAACGGCTTTAGTGCATAAACCTAAAATTTTAATTTTAGATGAACCAACTAGTGGATTAGATCCTGTTGTTAGAGATGAAATACTAGATATGTTTTTGGAGTTTATTCAGGATGAGAATAATACCATTTTATTGTCATCACATATTACTAGTGATTTAGAGCATATTGCTGATAGAATTGTATTTATTGACCATGGTAAGTTAATTATGGATGAGGATAAAGATGAGATATTAGATAACTATGGAATATTAAAGTGCAAGAAAGATGATTTTAAAAATATAAGTAAAGAAGATATTATTTCTTATAAGACAGGAAAATATGAATACCAAGTTCTTGTTTCAAATAAGAATAAAATTAAGCGTAAATATAAAGATTATGTTATAGATAAAATTACTCTTGATGAGTTGATGGTTCTAATAGTAAAGGGGGAAAAGTAAAATGTTAGGATTAATAAAAAAAGATTTATTATTAATGAAAACTAATGCTAAATCTCTGTTGGTAATATTTATTATTTATTTACTTATGGCAATTAATGGTAATTTTGATATTGTTGTTATGCTTCCTTTATTTATGATGGTTCTATTGATATCTACTTTTGGATATGATGAATATAACAATTGGGATGCTTATGTTAATGCTTTACCGGTTGGAAGAAAAAATATTATTCTTTCTAAATATTTAACTAGTGCTATATTGTTAGTATGTTCTTCTATAATTAGTTGTATAATTGCTTATGTTTTAACATTCTTTTATGAGAAGAGTGATATATCACATTCACTTTCTTATATTGGCGGATGCTTGTGTGGGATGTTAATTGCTATATCACTAATGTATCCTTTAATATTTAAATATGGTTCACAAAAGGGAAGAATAGCTGGATTTGTTCTTATTGCAGGAAGTGGCTTTATATTAGGATTACTATCTAAAATAAAAGCTTTTTCAACAGTTGTTAATTCATTTGAAACATATTTCTTAATAGCATTTGTTATTTTAACCATTTTAATGTTGATAGGTTCTTATATTATTTCAGTAAAAATATATTCAAAGAGAGAGTTTTAAATAAATAGAAGGTGAGAATAGTTATGAAAAAGATAAAAACAGGAATATTCTTAATTATATTAGGTAATTTATTATATCTAGCATATATAATTTTTGGTGGTAGAGATACAAGTAGTTTTGGAGAATTTAGTAGTGGTTTACTTGTAGGATTATCTATAGCATGTAATTTAGTTGGTATAATTTTAACAGTTGCTTATACATCTAAAAATAGTAAGGAGAAGTAAATAACATATAAATAGTATGAGGGTTATCCCTCTTTTTTTATTCTATCAATAATTATTTATAGTAAATATAAGAAAAAAATGCTATAATTAGGGTGGAGTGATATTTTATGGAAAAAAAAGTTAGAACACGTTTTGCACCAAGTCCTACCGGGTTTATGCATATAGGTAATTTAAGAACAGCTATATTTGAGTATTTAGTTGCTAGAAAATATAATGGTGATTTTATTCTTAGAATAGAGGATACTGATCAGGAAAGAAAGGTTGAGGGGGCTGTTGATTTTATATATAATACTTTAGGTTTATGTAATTTTAAGATTGATGAAGGTCCAAATAATCCTGGTAAGTATGGCCCTTATGTTCAATCTGAAAGAAAAGATATATATAAAGAATATGCTTTAAAACTAGTAGAAATGGGTAAGGCTTACTATTGTTTTTGCACCGAAGAAGAACTAGAGGAACAAAGAAAAAGAAGTGAGGCTCGTAAAAGACCATTTGTATATGATGGTAGGTGTAGTAAACTTAGTAAGGAAGAAATTGAAGAAAAGTTAAAAAATAATGTTCCATATGTCATTAGACAGAAGATGCCTAAAGAAGGAATAACTGTTGTTGAAGATTTATTATATGGAAAGATTAAGATAGAGAATAAGATATTAGAAGATCAAATACTTCTTAAGTCTGATGGATATCCTACTTATAATTTTGCTAATGTTATAGATGATCATTTGATGGAGATTACTCACGTTATTAGAGGTAAAGAATACTTAGATCAAACTGCTAAATATAACTTATTATACGAAGCATTTGGTTGGGAAAAGCCAACATATATTCATGTAGCAATGGTTCTTGGAGAAGATGGTCAAAAGTTATCTAAGAGAAATGGTGATGCTTCATTTATGGATTTATATAACGATGGTTATCTACCTGAAGCTGTTGTTAACTATCTAGTTTTTCTAGGATGGAGTCCTGAAGATAATAAAGAAATATTTACTATGGAAGAGTTAATTAATAGTTTTGACCCTTCTAGAATTAGTAAGTCTTCTAGTCAATATGATGTTAAGAAATTAAGATGGATTAATGCTCACTATATTAAGAATTTAAGTGATGATGAATTAGTTAAGTTAACTATACCTTATTTAAAAGAATCTTATAATTTAGATGGTAAGAGTGAAGAATGGATTAGAACTTTAATTACTTTATATAGAAATGAACTTAAATATGGTAAAGAGATTGTTGAACTTACTAAACTATTCTTTGAAGATAATTATGAATTAGATGAAGAATGTCGTGATTTTATGAGTGATGAATCTATTGCTAATACTTTAGAAGTATTTAAGAATGAATTAAATAGTATTAGTGAATGGTCTATCGATAATATAAATAATTGTATTATGAATACTAAAGAGAAAGCTAATGTTAAGGGTAAGATGTTATTTATGCCTATTAGAATTAAATGTAGTGGGGTAATGCATGGTCCTGAACTTGCTAGTACTATTTATTTAATTGGTAGAGATAAAGTACTAGATAGATTAAGTAAATAATAAATTTATATGAGGAGTGATAGTAGTTATGAAATTATATAACACTAAAAGTAGAACTATAGAGGAATTTATTCCCCATAATAATAAAGAAATAACTATGTATACTTGTGGTCCTACAGTATATCATTTTGCCCATATTGGTAATTTAAGATCTTATATTATGGAAGATATATTAGAAAAATCTCTTAAGTTTAATGGATATAATGTTAAGAGATGTATGAATATTACTGATGTTGGACATTTATCTAGTGATGCTGATACGGGTGAAGACAAGATGCTAATGGGTGCTAAAAGAGAACATAAAAGTGTTTTAGATATTGCTAGTTATTATGAAGATTGTTTTAAAAAAGATTGTGAAAAGTTAAATATAGCGTGGCCTAAGATTGTTGTTAGAGCTACTAGTTATATAGATGAATATATAAAGATTATTAGTAAATTATTAGATACGGGATACGCTTATTTTAGTAATGGTAATGTTTATTTTGATACTTCTAAATTAGATAATTACTATGTTTTAACTAATCATAATGAAGATGATTTATTAGAAGGTGTTAGAGATAGTGTTGAAGCTGATAATAATAAAAGAAATAAGACTGATTTTGTACTATGGTTTACTAAGAGTAAGTTTGATGATCAAGAATTGAAATGGGATAGTCCTTGGGGTGTTGGATATCCAGGATGGCATATTGAATGTTCCGCTATTTCTCTAAAGAATTTAGGAGAATACTTAGATATTCATTGTGGTGGTGTTGATAATATTTTCCCTCACCATACAAATGAGATAGCACAGTCAGAAAGTTATATAGGACATCCTTGGTGTAAGTATTGGTTTCATGTAGAACATTTGAATGATGCTAGTGGTAAGATGAGTAAATCTAAAGGAGAATTTTTAACAGTATCTTTATTAGAAAGTAAAGGCTATAATCCATTAGCATATCGTATGTTTTGCTTACAAAGTCATTATAGAAAACAATTATTATTTAGTTATGATTCTTTAGATGGTGTTAGTAATGCATATAATAAACTTATTAGTAAAATTAAGTCTATTAGTCATGATGATAGTATTGTTGATGAAGATATATATTTAGACTATAGAAATAAATTCTTAGAGTGTCTTAATGATGATTTAAATACTTCTAATGCTTTAACTGTTTTATATGATGTATTAAAAGATGATATAAATAATAATACTAAGTTAGCCTTAGTTAGTGAATTTGATAAAGTACTTAGTTTAGATTTATTAAAGAATGATGATAGAGTTATTGATAATGAAGAATATATTAAAGAAATGATAGAGAAGAGAAATACCGCTAAAAAGAATAAAGATTTTGCTTTAGCAGATAGTATTAGAGATGAATTAAAAGATAAGGGAATAATTTTAAAAGATACTAGAGAGGGTACTACTTACGAAGTAATAAAATAAGATTAAGTAGTAGTTGTAGTGTGGTAATAAATATGAGTAGTAAACCTGTAGTTTTAATACCGGCTTTTGAGCCTAGAGGATATTTAATAGATTTAGTAAAAAAGATTGATGAAACTGATTGTGATACGGTTATTGTTGATGATGGTAGTGGTAATGATTATAAAGATGTCTTTAAAGAGTGTGAAAAGTATGCTCATGTTATTTCTTATGAAGAAAATAAAGGTAAAGGGTATGCTTTAAAGACAGGTCTTAAATATATTGCCGAAAAATATGTAGATAATTATTATGTTATTACAATGGATGCTGATGGGCAACATACAATAAATGATGCTTTAGAACTTTATGAATTATGCAAGAAGCACCCAAATACTTTGATTATTGGAAAGAGAATTAGAGGAAAGAATACTCCTCTTAGAAGTAGAATAGGGAATAATCTTACGGCTTTTATCTTTAAACTAAAGACAGGTAGGTACGTTTATGATACTCAGTCAGGTCTTAGAGTATTCTCATATAAGTTAATGGAAGATATGCTTAGTGTTGATGGGGATAGATATGAGTATGAAATGAATGTTTTATTATGGTGTATCAAAAATAAAATACCTATCAAAGAGTCAAAAGTAAGTACTATTTATCTAGATAATAATAGTGATTCACATTTTAATGTTTTTAGAGATTCATTTCAAATATATAAAGAATTGTTTAAGTATAGAAAAAAGAAGGATAAACGCTAGAGTTTGTCCTTTTTACTCTACAAAAAATAGAGATTATAAAACAAAATATATGATAAAATGTAGATATAGGGAGGGAATGTTGAGTGTTAGGAGAAAAGATTAAAAGTATTAGAATCAAAAATGGTTTAACACAGATGCAACTTGCTGATATTTTATGCGTTTCAGAAAAAACTATTTCAAGTTGGGAAAATAATCGAACAATGCCTGATTTGAATATGATTTATAAAATATCTGATTATTTTAAGAAAAGTTTCTATTATTTAATTGATGATAGATACAAAGACAATATAAATGGCATAGAAATTAAACTAAAAGTAGATAATAAAGAATATAATAGATTATTAGATAGAATTAAAAACTTAGCTAAATATATAAATACTATTAAGCAAAATGATACTTATTATGTAGTAAATAATAGTAATAGTTCTCTTAGGAGTAGAAATGAAAATGGTAAGTATATATTTAGTTTTAAAGAGAAATTAAAAGATTCTTATTATAAGAAATATAATGTTATATTAGATAATATTGTTAATTTAAATATTATTTTATCTAAAATTGGTGTTAAAGAAATAGGAGAAATAAAAAAAGAAAGAATTATTTATGTATATAATAATAAATATGAATTTTCTTTTGATAATGTTGATAATATTGGTTTATTTGTAGAGATAAAAATATTAGATTTAAGTGATAATATCAATAATGATATGCTTGAATTATTAAGTTTTATGAATAAGTTAAATATAGATTTAAATATGATTGATAAAAATAATTATGTTGATTATTTGAAAAGAGATATTATATGAAAAGAGAAGAATTAGTTAAACTAAAGAGACTACTTAATAAAGAGTTAGAAAGAAGGGCAAGAAGTAATTTATTACTACAGGAGGACTTAGTAAGAGAATATTTAGAACTTAATGGAATAAGTGCTGAGAGATTACAGGTTGTGGATATATGGCCTATTTTAAAAGAAATATTAAACAACTTTGAAATTACTGATACTAGTGGTATATTGGTTTACATAAATAGTTATATGGTAGAATCTAGAATTTGCTACGAAGAAACTGATTATTATACAAAAGCTGTATCGTTTGATGATAATGATGCTCAGTGGCAAACATTTAAAAGTATCGAAACAGGAAAACATTATAAGGGTTTTATTGATGATTATATAAGAGAAGAGTTTAAGGAAGCTAAAAGATATGGTGGTTATCCTAGTATGTCAGGTATGTCATTAAGAGAATTTTGTCATAAAAGATATAATTGTTGTTTAGTGAGTGAGTTAATGCAAAAATATACAATATTAAATCCATATAACAGTAGTAAAAATCAAAATGGTTTTGAGGAAGTAAGAAAAGATTTCTTTGAGACTGCTATAACTAAAGGACAGCCTAATGCTAAAAAATTAGTGCTTTCTAAATATCCAATAATGAAATAAATTGGGATTACTTATAAAACATAATAATTAATTTAAATGGAAGTATTGTTTTGGGAAGGAGACATTATATGAAAAAAGAAGAATTAGTTAATTTACGAAGATTATTGAATCAAGAGTTAGATAGAAGAAATAGGAGTAATTGTTTGTTATATGCTTATTCAGTTAAAAAATTTCTAGAATTAAATGGTCTTAAAATAGATGAATGGCAAGTTGATGATAGATGGTTAATAATTCAAGATTTTCTAAAGACATTTAAGATTACTGAAACTAATGGTATTTTTGTATGTATAGGAAATTATAGGGCTGCTTGGAATGTTGATTTTCATACGACAGAGTTTTATGATGAGCCATTATCATTTCATGATGATAGAGGTGAATATTTATTGTTTAAAGATATTGAATCAGAGGATGTTTTAACTGGCTTTAGTGATGATTGGATAAATTATCTTTATAATAATAGAATGTCAAGTGAGAAAGATTTATCGTATAATGAGTTCTTTAAGAAGAGATTCCCTAATAAATTATTAGCTAGTACATTAATACAAAGTCATATAACACTAAATCCTTGTAATAATAGTATAAATAACAATGGATATAATAAAGTTAGAAAGTTATTTTTCGAGACTGCCATTGATGAAGGACAGAGTGCTGCTAAAAAATTAATACTTTCTAAATATCCAATAATGAGATAATAATTTTATATGTCTTCACAATTAAAGTCTGGTACAAAACTATCGCTTTGGGTGCCTTCTTCTTGTGTGAAGGCATTTCTTATACCTAAGTCCCATGCATAATCAATTATTTCATCATATTCTGATGGTGTTAATTTACGATTTAAGTTATCATATGATAGTTTTCTTAATGGGGTATATTGATTCATAATACTTATATAGATATTGTCTTTATAGGTACTATATAAATATTTTAAGATTATTTTAGAGTCTTCTAAATGATTAGGTAAGATAAGGTGTCTTACTATTACTCCTTTGATAATATTTCCTTCTTGATCAAATTGACATGGACCGACTTGATTGTATATTGCTTCAATAGCTTTAGTAGCATACTTAAAATAATTAGGGGCATTAGAATATTTTTTAGCTAAGTTATCATCATAATATTTTAAATCAGGTAAGTAAATATCTACTAGGCCATTTAACATATCTATAGTACTTGCTAATTCATAAGATGAAGTGTTATATACGATAGGAATAGTCAATCCTTTTTTCTTAGCTAGTATTAGTCCTTCTTTAATTAGGTGGACGTAATGGGTAGGGCTTACTAAATTAATATTATTAGCGTGCATTTCTTGTAATTTTAAACATATATCACTAAACTTTTCGATAGTAATCTCTTTACCAATATTTAAAGTACTTATTTGATAGTTTTGACAAAATATACATTTTAAATTACAGTATGAAAAGAATATTGTTCCTGAACCATGTTCGCCGGTTATACAAGGTTCTTCCCATTTATGAAGGTAATATTTACCTGTTACTAATTTATTAGGAGCTTGACAATAGCCTAATACTGTTTCTCTATCAACATTACATTTTCTTGGACATAAATTACATTTAAAATTATTCATAAGATCACCATAATTTCTTTATATATATAATAACATAAATTGTTGTAAAGTATCTACTATTTGTTGACTTTAGATATTTGTTTTTTTATACTTAAAGTAAGGAGAGTTGGTTATGGGTAAGAATGATGCATATGAAATATTAACAGAGAATCAGTTAGAGAAGTATACTACTGATTTACAAGAACAAGAGAGAATAGAAGATATTATAACAAGGTTAAATACTGAGATATCTGATAATGGAATATCTATTACGAGAAGCAGTGGTGGAGAATTAATTCAAACTATTTTAGCAGATTATAATGATAGAAGAAATAAGGTACATTATGATTTATTACCAATTAAAGAATTAGTTAGTCAGTATCAGGTGGAAAAGAGTAGAGCAATTAATGAAGCTGTTTTAGGAGATGGTTCGGTTAATTTGAGTAATACTGATAAAGTAGTTGAGCCTATTACTAAGAAATATCGTGAGATAGCTGCTGCTATGGAAAAAGCTGAGAAGAAAGTAGCTAGTAAAAAGAATTAAATTATATGTTAAGTATTCTATAATATGGGATATTTGACATATTTTTTATTAATGTTATAATATTGATGTGGGTGAAATATATGAAAATTTTAGATGTTAAACTAACTATTTCCGCAGTGAGAAAGAGTCAATTCCCTACTGATGGTAAGAATGAATTTCTTTTAGTAGGTAGAAGTAATGTAGGAAAGAGTAGTTTTATTAATACAATGATAAATAGAAAGAATTTTGCTAGGACATCTGCTAAACCTGGTAAAACACAAACTCTTAACTTTTATTTAATTAATGATTATTTTTATTTAGTAGATGCTCCAGGATATGGATTTGCTAGTGTAAATAAAAAGTTAAAGAATAAATTTGGATTAATTATGGAAGATTATTTAGAGGGTAGAGAGAATCTTAATATGGTATTTATGCTAGTTGATTTTAGACATAAACCTACCGAAGATGATGTTATGATGTATAAGTATTTAAAACATTATAATATACCGGTTAGTGTAATATGTACTAAGTTAGATAAGATTAGTAAGAATGCTGTTACGAAGAATAAAGCAATAGTTATGAATACTCTTGGTATGGAAGATGAACCTATTTTGTTTTCAGCAATAACTAAAGAGGGAAAACAAGAAGTAAGTAATAAAATAGTAGAGTATGCTATTAATAGATAGAGGGAAGTGATAGATATGAGATTACCAACTGTAGCACTTGTTGGAAGACCTAATGTCGGCAAATCAACAATATTTAATAAATTAGTAGGTAAAAAGATATCAATAATAGAAGATACACCTGGTGTTACTAGAGATAGAATTTATGGTGATGTTAGTTATGGTAAATATAAGTTTCATCTTATAGATACTGGTGGTATTGATGTTAGTCGTGAGTTATTCAATGATGAGATTAAAGTACAGGCTTCAATAGCTATTGAGGAAGCTGATGTTATAGTCTTTATTGTGGATGGTATGGAAGAATTAAATCAAAATGATTATGTTATTAGAGATATGCTTATTAAGACTGGTAAGAAGGTTATAGTAGCTGCTAATAAGATAGATAATAATAAGCGTACTGATAACATATATAATTTCTATGAACTAGGTTTTGATACAATTATACCGGTTAGTGGTGAACATAATACCGGATTAGGAGACTTACTTGATGAGATAGTTAAAGATTTCAACAGTTCTGTGGAAGAAGAGAATGATGATAAGATTAAGTTTTGTGTTGTAGGAAGACCTAATGTTGGAAAGAGTAGTTTAGTTAATGCTTTATTAAATGAAGATAAAGTTATTGTTAGTAATATAGCTGGTACGACTAGAGATGCTGTTGATACATTATTTACTTATGATAAGAAAGATTATGTTATTATTGATACAGCAGGCATTAGAAAAAATGGTAAGATTTGGGAAAGTATTGAAAAATATAGTGTTATTAGATCAATGAAAGCTATTGAGAGAAGTGATGTGTGTGTCCTTGTTATTAATGCTGAAGAAGGTATTATTGAACATGATAAACATATTGCCGGATATATTCTTGAAGCAGGTAAACCACTAGTAATTGTTGTCAATAAATGGGATACTGTTAGTAACAAGAATGATATCGCTTCATTTACAAAGTTAGTTAGAAATGAATTTCAATTCTTGTCTTATGTACCTATAGTATTCTTATCAGCTTTAACTAAGAAGAGAATTCATACTCTAATGCCTGAAATAAATAAAGTATACGAAAATTCACATAAGGAGATTAAAACTAGTATTCTTAATGATGTTATTAGAGATGCTGTTATGTTAAATCAACCACCTTCATATAAAGGTAAAAGACTTAAAATATACTTTGTAGCTCAAACAGGTATAGTACCTCCTAAATTTACTTTTAATGTAAATAGTAAAGGATTAGTTCACTTTTCTTATGAAAGATATTTAGAAAATAAAATAAGAGAAAGTTTTGATTTTGAAGGTACACCAATAGTTATTCAATTTAAGAATAAGAATGAAGAATAATTAATTATATAGTTAATTGTTCTTTTTATTAACTATATAATTAAATTAGACATATATTATACTGTAGGAGGTTTATATGTCTTTTTCAGATAGTTTTTTTGATAAAATAGAAAAGAAAACTAATGTTGATAAAAATACTATTTTATCTTTAGCTAGTAAATTACAACAAGGTAATATGAAGGATGAGAATACTTTAAAAGAAGTAATTAGAGATATTTCTAGAATGACTGGTAGAGAGGTATCTAAAGAGAAGGAAGAAAAGATTATTAATGCTGTTTTAAATGATCAAGTACCTACTAATTTAGATAAATTTTTAAAGTAAAATGAATGCTATAATTGGGGTTGTTGGTAAAGATATAGTAAAAGATGATGTTATATATCAAGGTATTAGTAAGAATAATTTAAAATATTTAAATGATAAGATTAGTTATATAGGAATTATTAATTATGATAACAATGATATTATTGATTATAATGTATTAGATTTATGTGATGGCTTTATTATTCCGGGTGGATTAGATATTTATAGATATCACTTAGATATTATAGAGTATTGTATGAATAATAATAAACCTATTTTAGGTATTTGTATGGGGCATCAAATAATAGGACTGTATGCTAATAATGAGAAAGAAAAAGATTTAGTTAAGGTAGATAATCATAATGACAAGAATAAAAAACATAATATAAATATAGTAAAGAATAGTTTTTTATATAAGTCATTAGGAGACAAAGCACTAGTTAATAGCAGACATAATTATGCTTTAGATAGGATAGACTTACCATTTAAGAAGACAGCTACTGATGATAATGGAGTAATTGAGGGAATAGAATATATAGATGATAAACACTTTTTGTTAGGGGTACAGTGGCATCCGGAAGATATGGATAATATGCATAACTTATATAATTATTTTATTAAAGAGGTAATAAGTAGAAAAAATGTAAGAGATAACAGTAAGTAATACTTATTGCTTTTTTTATAGGTTTCTATCAACAAAAAATTCTCTAATGTCAACATCAAGTACTCTTGCTATTCTATATAAAACAGCAATGCTAAAAGATTGTTGGACTTTTTTTGATTCAATATTACTAATTAAACTATGGCTTAAATCACATTTTTCTGCTAATTGTTCTTGTGTCATTTTGCCAAAGGAGCTATATTTGCTATTGTTGTGTAATCTAAAATACTTTATGTTTTTACTAACTAGTTCATAAATATATCTATCATCATCTGAATTAAATGTCATTTATCATCACCTATATATATTTTCTCACTTATTGTAGAATATTATTATTGACATATTGTAGAACTTTATTCTACTATAAATGTCTTTTTTTGAATATTTTTATTGTAATAAAAATAATTATATGTTAAGATAATAATGAAAGGAGGAATAAAAAGTGGATAGAAGTTCACAAAGAAAAAATTATACTTGGATTATTATTTTGGCTGTTTTATTAGTTGTTGTAGGAGGCGTAATAGTTTATTTTGTTAAGTTTAGGAACAATGATACTCCTAATGATGAGATTGAGACTAAAGATAATAATAAATATTTAGCATATCGTTTAGCTAGTAATTCCTTAGAAGATTTTGATTTATACTTTTTACAATTAGAAAATGAAAAGAAAAATAAACTTTATAGTCCACTATCAATAAAATATGCTTTAGGAATGCTTGTAGAAGGGGCTGAAGGAGAGACTAAAGACCAAATATCTAATATTATTGGTACTTATAGTCCTAAAAAGTATACTAATAGTGCTAATATGTCTTTTGCTAATGCTTTATTTATAAGAGATTCTTTTAAAGATTCAATACTTAGTTCTTATGTGGATATATTAACTAATAAGTATAGTGCGGAGGTTATGTTTGATTCATTTAATACACCTGATACACTTAATGAATGGGTAAGTAATAATACATTTAAACTAATTAATAATTTAATAGATAAAGATGGTTTTGATAGGGCTGATTTTGTATTGGTTAATGCTCTAGCAATTGATATGGAATGGGAGAAGGTATTTCAAACAATTGGCCTTCAAGATTGGCGTATTTCGTTTAAGTATGAAAACTTTATTTCTGATGTTATGACAGCATTTGAATCACCTACTGATTCTCATAAACTTGACTTTAATGGGACTTCAGTTAAATCGTTAAAAGTTGATGCGGTAGCTAATAAATATGATATTGTTAATGTACTTGGTGAAGATAATATAAGACAAAATATAAGTACTAAATATGAGGAATTTATTAATAGTGAATTTTATCAAGAAAATTGTATGGATGGTAATACTATCGATACAGCAACTTTAGTTAATAATTATGTAAATATACTTAATCAACAATATAAAAAGTTTTATAGAAGTACTGATTTTTATTACTATAACGATGATGATGTTAAAGTATTTGCTAAAGATTTAAAAGAGTATGATGGTACTACTTTACAATATGTTGGTATTATGCCTAGAAATGTTAGTCTTGATGAATATATTAAGAATATTAAATCTAGTAATGTTAATGCACTAATTAATAATTTAAAGCCTGTAGAGTATGATAGTTTTAAAGAAGGTGTTATAACAGAAGTATATGGTTCAATTCCATTATTTAAATTTGATTATGAATTAAACTTAATAAATGATTTAAGTAAACTTGGAATAACTAATGTATTTGATGAAAAGAAAGCTGATTTATCTAAGTTATCTTCTTATAAACCTAATGTTTATATTATGGATGCTAGACATAAGGCTAATATTGAATTTTCAAATAGTGGTATAAAAGCAGCGGCCGCAACTAGTTTATCTGGTGGTAAAGGTGCTGGTGGAGGTTGTGTTTTTGATTATCAATATGATGTACCTGTTGAAAAAATAGATTTAACATTTGATAATCCATATATGTTTATAATTAGAGATAAAAATACTGGAGAAGTATGGTTTACTGGTACGGTATATGAACCAGAGTTATATTCTGAATAATTAAATATTTAATGAGCGAATAGTGAGTAATTCATTATTCGTTTTTATTTGGTAAAAGTTAAGAATAATTAGTATTTATTTGACATAATATTTAATGAAATAAAGAAAGAGGTATGATATGGAAAAAATTGATGTAATAAAGAATATTTCAATGCGAACTGGTGGAGATATTTATTTAGGGGTAGTAGGTGCTGTTAGAACAGGTAAATCAACATTTATTAGAAAGTTTATGGAAACAATGGTTGTTCCTTATATAGAAGATGAGTATGAGAAGAAAAGAACACTTGATGAATTACCACAGGCAGCGGCTGGTAAGACAATAATGACTACAGAGCCTAAGTTTATTCCGGCAACTGCAGCTAAAATACAGGTTGATGATTTTACTACTAATATTAAGATGATAGATTGTGTAGGATACGTTATTAATGCTGCTAAGGGATATGAGGATGAAAACGGTCCAAGACTTGTTATGACACCATGGTATTCAGAGCCTATTCCATTTGTTGAGGCCGCAGAAATAGGAACCGAAAAGGTAATTAAAGATCATTCAACAATAGGTATTGTTGTAACAACAGATGGTTCGATTGGAGAAATTCCGAGAAATGAATATCTTGAAGCTGAAGAAACAGTAATTACTGAACTTAAGAATATCGGTAAGCCTTATATAGTATTATTGAATTCTACTCATCCAATGATGCCAGATACTGAAAAATTAGCAGATGATATGAAAGATAAATACGGTGTACCGGTGCTTCCTATTAATATTGAACAAATGCAAGAAAGAGATATGTATAATATTTTAAAAGAAGCTTTGTTTGAATTTCCGGTTAACGAAGTTAAAGTTAATATGCCTGAATGGATTGCCGTTTTAAATCCTAATCATCATTTAAAGAAATTATATATTGATAAGATAAAAGAGAGTGTTGTAGAGATAAATAAGTTAAGAGATGTTGATAGTATTACTAAACACTTTGAGAACGTTGACTATATATCTAAGGCTTATTTGTCAGAGGTTGATTCTTCAACAGGGGATGTAGTTATTAATTTAACGGCTCCTAGTGGATTATATAATCAAGTATTAAATGAGATTATTGGTTATGATATATCTTCAAAAGCTCAATTACTTAACTTATTCCAAGAGTTCTATGAGGCTAAGTATGAGTATGATCAAATTAAGACAGCTTTAAAAACAGTTAAGCAAACAGGGTATGGTATTGCTTCGCCATCACTTTCTGATATGAAATTAGAGACTCCAGAGATTATAAAACAAGGTTCGAGATATGGAATTAAGCTTAGGGCTAAGGCACCATCTATTCATATGATTAAGGTAGAGGTGGAGAGTACTTTTGAACCAATAATTGGTAGTGAACTACAAAGTAAGGAACTTATTAATCATTTAACAAAAAGTGATGACTCAACAGATATTTGGAAGAGTGAAATATTTGGTAGAAGTTTAGATGTTATTGTCCAAGAAGGTATTCAAGCTAAGTTATCTATGATGCCAGAATCAGTTAGATATAAACTTTGTCAAACTCTTACAAAAATCATTAATAAAGGCTCTTCAACGATGATTGCAATTGTTATTTAAACTCTAGAAATAGAGTTTTTTTAATTATATAGATTTTATATGTAAATTTTATGTCATTTTTTTAGCAAAGTGCTTGATTTTATTGACTATTCATAGTATATTAATGTTGTAAGCATAGGAAATATGCTTAGTATAGATTTGGAGGAAATAAAAATGACAAAAGCAAATTTAGTTGAATTTATTGCTGAAAATGCAGATTTAACAAAAGCAGATGCATCACGTGCATTAGAAGCTGTTTTAGATGGCGTAGTTGAAGGACTAAAAAAAGAAGGAAAAGTATCTTTAGTTGGATTCGGTACATTCACTGCTAAAAAGAGAGAAGCTCGTAATGGTAGAAACCCACAAACTGGTGAAACTGTTAAAATAGCAGCTAGAGTTGTTCCTGGATTTAAAGCTGGAAACAAATTAAAAGACGCTTTAAACTAATAACATTTAACTATTCACGATATAAGGTGAATAGTTTTTTTAATATAAAAAAATATTTACTTTTGAGGAGTAAATATTTTATTTTTCTCGATATATAGCAGTTACTTTGCCTAGAATCATGTTATTAGCAACAATGTTAATATTAATAGTAGGATATTTAGGGTTCATTGCTTGAAGAATTATACCTTTTTGATAACGATATAGTCTTCTTACTGTTAATACATTATTTTTAATAGCAATAACAATATCATCCCCATTTTTATAATCATCTTGTTTACTAAAATATATTTTATCGTTCTTTTCATAGTAAGGAGTCATTGAGTCATCGAGCATTTTTATTGATACTTCTGATAAATTATTAATGGGTTCAAAGTTAACATTCTTATAAGTATTTAATAATTTTTCAATTGATACGGTTAAGTTTTTATAATTCTTATTACTACTTTTATATTCTTTTAATAACTTCTGTTCGAGAATCTTCTTTTCTTCTTCACTAGCAGGTATTTCATTTATTACATCGCTACTGATATTGAAGATGCGACATATATCAAAGAAGATATCATATGGAATATTTAATAGACCTGTTTCATACTTATGAAGTGTTTGTCTATTTTTAGTATAATTTAAGGCTTTGGCTAAATCTTCTAGAGAATAGTTATGTTTTTCTCTTTCTTCTTTAATAATTTTTCCTACATATGGTTTTATTTCATCACTTACTAATTCTTTTTTTCTAGTTCTCATACATCATCACTACTTTCTATTTAACTATTTTATCATCTATATAAATAACTGTGGTACCTAAACATTCTATTAAAGTTCTTATTACATAGCGGATAACAATTACCATTATTAGATCTATCACTTTTAGTGAGAAAGCATAGGCTATGACACAGAATATTATGGATTCTATGAATTCTACTATTACTGTGGTAAAGATATTGCTTATCCATATCTTATTTTTTATTTGTTTCATGGTGTGATATAACTTAGTTGATAAATAGATACTTAATATTAATGATATAGTATTGGCTAAATATATTCTGATATTATTTTTAAAGATAATACTATATGAAATATTAGTGTATTTATTAGTATCACTTATGCCCATATATGAACTTAATGTTAAATAACTATAACTTATTATTGAACTTATAATTATGGTTATTATTAGTTTTGATAATTCACTAGGTCCTCTTTTATGAGTAAGAATTATTGTAGCTATTACTATTGAAGATGTTATACCAAATCCTACAGATATTGGATATGTTAAGATATCAATAGTATTTAATAACATAATATTTGATAGAATAGTGGCCATTACTATATAGTAATATATACCATCTAATTTAAACTTCTTATGAAATAATAATAAGGTTAAATAACTAAGAAGTACTTCGATAATTATTAATATATAGTTCATTCTCGCACCTTCTTTTGTTTTAAGATTAGATTAATTGTAAATAATTGAATTATTGTTATAATTAACCCAAATAAGTAAGAAGTTAGGCCAATATATATCGAATTATATATTTTTATAACATTTAAATAGCCAAATATTTGGAAAATAACAGTATATATTAATCCAGTAATAATATAAGTTAGTACTATGTTAATATAGATATTATCTTGTAGTTTACTTATAAATTGATATAATTTTGTAGTTGCTATAATTCCTCCTAATAGAGTTATTGGTAAGGCTATTAATACTTTATAGTTATGAATAAATGTTGATTTTATATTTATAGCTATTGTTGAATTAATAGATGGTATATAATATCCTAATAATAAGACTATTAGTGCTGAGAAAATTGTACTTATACAAGATACTTTAATAATATTATTAAGTTCTTTGGTATTATATTTAGCTAATATTATATAGATTATCGTCATTATACAAACCAAAAATAATATATTAATATTTAAGTTAAAGTTAAATATTTTCATTATTTTGAATGATGTTATAATAGCAGTTCCTATAAATATTATTAAACTATAATACAGTCCCATCTTATCAAATATTTTATATAGACAATATATTGACATAAGACTAATGATTAGTATCACAGCTAAAATTATTTCATTCATCTCACACCTTCTTATTCAATAAGTATTATATCATATTTTTATTTAAGATACAAATAGTTTAATATAAAATGTCAATTAATTATAAAAGATACACAATTCTATAACTGTGTATCCTTATATTTATTACTCTTTAGCATGTCAGTAAAAGCTTCTAATTTAGTTTTTATGGCTTCAGTATTGTCTTCGGTATCAAAACTAAAGTATAGTATTGGTATATGATAGTCTTCACTTATTTTGGCTAGAATGGGCATGGCATTAATTTCTGGGGTACAACCAAAACTTTTTAAATGAATAATTCCATCATAACCTTCTTTAATATGTTTTAGAGAATAAGCAATACTTTCGGTAGCGTCCGCACCAAGATGATATTTAAGATATTTCTTAGATTTTTTTAAATGATAGGGTAGTTTAAACTTTTTTGTTAGGAGTAAGTAGGTTAGATTGGTATATCTTTTTACCATAACACCCATTTTGGCAAGAGTTCTTTCGATATAACAACTAGCATTGGGTTCCATAATAGTATAGAGTTCTCCAACAATTAATACTTTAATACAATTATCTGGTTTATTTAATTTAATATTTTGATAATACTTTTTATATTTTAGATATAGTTTTAAAGTTTTTATTATAGACTTGGTATTAGATAGGTCATTATAAAACTTCTTTTCAATTGTTTCATAAGAACCTTTAATTACTTCAAAGCCAATATTTTCTCTAATATTAATACTTAATTTGTCTGATACTACTATCATTATAAATGTTGTTAATAGATAATAAGCAAATGTTATAATATTTAATTTCTTGTTATATTTTTTTGCAAATTTATATATTTCGATGATAGAGACATGGTTGTTTTTAATAAAGTTAACGAATTCAAATTGATAATTTAAATCTTTGAGAGTTTTTTCTTGTAGTTCAGCGTAATAACCATAGCGGCATCCACCACCGGCTTGAAGTAAGACGTTAGCACCGAGTTCTAGTGATTCAAGATAATTACCTAGATTATATTTGTATGGAGCACATACAAAGTCAGGACTGTATTTAGCACCTAACTCTAGTGTTTTTCTAGTAATTTTGGGTGCTACTAAAACTTTTTGTTTAGTAATTTTTTCTATTAAATATTTTATTGGGATATAATAGTTATCAAGATGGGGGAAACTTATTAATTTAGTCATTAGTTTTTTCCTCCTTTATGATATCAAGAAAACTTTCTAATCTAGTTTCTAGGCCTATTTCTTTTGTTGATTCATCTAATATAATGTTTATGGTAGGAATGTTATTTATTTTTTTGAGCATTAATTCGTTGACAAGAGAGTCAACACCACAGGGATAAGTAGAGATAAATATTATGCCACTGATTATGTTTTTGTAGTATTCGATAGCACCTATTTGTTCTTTAGCGTAGGTCCAATAAAGAGTATTAGATAAACCATAAGCATAGTTTTTAGATATTTTTCTATTTAATCTATCAGCATATAATATACTTATGTTATTTTTAGTAAAGTAGTCTATTATATAAGTACCTAAATATTTATCATAGATATTATATGGATGCGATACTATTAATACTTTTTTATTATTATTTTTAGTAATATTTATTTGTTCATGTTCAAGAGATAATCTATGTTGTTTTTCTTTCTTTTTGGCATACATATAACTATATATTACTTTAAAGATATTTTTATTTATTTTTAGACCTATACGAATAAACTCAATAAATTCATAGTGTAGTTTGGTATGTTCAATATTATAGTTTAACAATTGACATGGTAAATCCATATTTTTAATATTATCGTATAATCCATTAAATCTCACACATACTTTTTCTCCTTTACCATAGTCTGATATACGAGGAATTAAGATATAATCACATTTATCTTGTAAATATAAGACATGACCAAGATATATTTTAGCGGATAGGCATGATTCATCAACAGAGTTAGATACGCCTATATTAACAATATCTTTATTGGTAGTGGGACTTAATATTACTTTACAGTTAAGTTTTTCAAAAAATTTTTTCCATAGGATATGGTGTCTATAATAGAGTAGTGCTCGAGGTATTCCTATTCTTGTCTTTTTCATTTCTTAGTATCACCTAAAGAAATATATGTTCTAGTTAATGGTTATATACTAAAAAAAGAAGACGAACTATTCTTCATCTAGTTCATCTTCTGACACAATTGTTAAATCATTTAATTCATCATCTGTGTCAAAGTCATCATCATCTTCATTATCTAGTGAATTATATTTATCTACTTCTTCATCATTTTCTTCTTCTTCATCTTCAAAGTCATCTAATTCTTCATTTTCTAATTTATCTTCGTAGATATCATCCATATCAACTTTAACAGAATGGTTTATTTTTAAATCCCATTTACCATTATTTAACAAAATAAATTCTTTAGATGTTGTTAACGATTGAAAGAAATCAGCAATTTGATTTTGATATACACTATCTGATAATCCTAGTAAATGACATACTTCTTTGAATAAGTCAGCTGTATTCATTTGAGTTTTATTTTCTTTTAAATATAATTCTGCTATCTTAGTATAAGATAATAATTCTAATTCTTCTTTAGGCATTTTACTTAATTTCATAATATTTTCCTCCTACATTTCTTCTCTTGGTATAATACCAATTAAATCTAATGAATTAACTAAAACTGTTTTGATAGCTTTAATTAATAATATTCTTTCATTAGTATATTCTATATTATCTGTAATTATCTTTTCTTTTGTATAATATGAATGAAATAATGTTGCTAGGTTATAAGCATAGTTAGCAATAATATGAGGCTGTTTTTTTATGGCAGCCAATAATACTGTATCTTCGAATTCATATAATTTATTTAAAATATCAAATGATTGTTGATCGTTTATTGTTGTAAACTTATCAACACTGTTTATTTCTGGATAATGTTTCAATATTGAACTGATTCTAGCGTTAGCATATTCAATATAGTAAACAGGGTTATCTGATGATTGTTTCATAGCTAGGTCTAGGTCAAAGTCCATTTGAGCATCTAAGCTATGTGATGAGAAGAAGTATCTTGTTGCGTTAACACCAACTTCACTTATTAAATCATTTAGTGTTATTGTTTTACCGGTACGTTTACTTAATTTTAATTCTTCACCATCTTTTATTAATCTAACCATTTGTAATATTTTTATATCTAGTTTATCTTTATCTTGACCTAATATTTCAAGAGAAGCTTTTAATCTATTGATATAGCCATGATGATCAGATCCTAGGACATCGATTAATTCATCATAACCACGTGATAATTTATCAACATGATAAGCAATATCGGGTAATAGATATGTATAATTACCATCAGATTTAATTAATACACGGTCTTTTTCATCGTTATAATCAGTAGTTTTTAACCATAAAGCATTTTCAGCAATATAGCATTTGCCACTTTTCTTTAATTTATCTAAAACATTTTCTACTAATGATCTATCATATAATGATTGTTCACTTGTAAAAATATCAAAATTTACACGATAAACATCTAGATCTTTCTTAATCTGCGCTAAAAGAATGTCCAATCCTTCTTTTTTGAAGAACTCAATATTTTCTTCTAACTTAGTATTACCATAACAATCATAAATGTTCTTAGCTATATCAATTATTTCTTTACCATGATATCCGTCTTCTGGAAGATGGGCTTCCATACCGCATATTTCTTTATATCTTTCTTTTATAGATATACCTAAATTATTCATTTGATTACCGGCATCATTTACATAATATTCTTTAGTAATGTCATATCCGGCAAACTTTAAGATACGAGCAAGGTTGTCACCATAAGTAGCACCACGACCATGACCAACATGTAATATTCCGGTTGGATTAGCACTAACAAATTCAATATTTATTTTTTTACCTTGTCCATAATTAGATTTTCCATAATTGTTTCCTTCTTGAATTATCTTATTAATATTATTTAATAAATGTTGTTTGTTAATAACTAAATTTATAAATCCGGGTTCTGCTATAAAGACATTTTCAAATAATTCTTGATCAAATAATGGAGCTATTTCTTTAGCTATATCCATTGGTCTTCTTTTTAAAGTTCTTGCTAATACTAAGGCTACGTTTGTGGCATAATCGCCATTCTTTTTATTAGCGGGAACTTCAACATTTATTTGATTATCCGGAACTTCAATATTTAGTTTATCTAATATACTCTTTATATTAGCTTTTATTTCATTTTTTATACTCATATAATATCACTCACTTCTATTTTATATATATACTCTGTATCACTATCTAGAACTTTATATTTAATTATTATTTCATTTTCATAAATATTTATTTCATTGGTTATTATATTAATATATACAGATAAATTATTATCCTTAATATAATATTCATTATTTGTTTCTTTGTTTAATTGAAAAGATAAAATATTTTTAAAAATATCATTTTCTCTTATTAGCTCAATATTATTTTCGTTAATTATTAGACTGTGTTTTACATTTTCATGTTTGTATATTATTTTATTTTTTTGTTTTATTCCTGTGCATTCTACTAATTCATCTTCTTGATTAGTAGTATTACTTAATATACCATTTATTTTTACTCTTATTTTGACACCTCCAAATAATTCAATTGACATTATATCACAAGTTATAGAAAAATAAAACTTATATTTTTATTTTTTTATCAAATAATATATATAGGTATAATTTTACGAGGTGATTATATGAAAATTATTAAAAAAATAGGGAAGATAATTGGGATATTTATATTAATAATTGTTATAGGAATGGTTGGTCTATATGGTTATTGTTATATAACTCCAAAAATGGATATTAATAAATCACAATCATACTATTTATATGATAATAAAGAGGAGATGGTTTTTAACAATAATAATAAGTGGATTAGTTTAGATAAAATTAGTCCTTATTTGATTGATGCGACTATTTCAACAGAAGATAAACATTTTTATCATCATATTGGGTTTGATTATTTAAGAATTGCTAAGGCATTGGTGACAAATATTGTTAGTAGTTCTTTGTCAGAAGGTGCTTCAACTATTACACAACAATATGCTAGAAACTTGTTTTTAAATTATGATAAAACTTGGGAAAGAAAAATAGATGAAGCTATGTTAGCTATTGAGTTAGAGGTGCATTATACAAAAGATGAAATCTTGGAGGGATATTTAAATACCATTAATTATGGGGGAATATTTGGAATAGAGAATGCTTCTTGGTACTATTTTAATAAGAGTGCTAGTGATTTAACATTAGCTGAAGCTAGTATGCTAGCAGGAATTCCTCAAGCACCTGCTAAATTATCGCCAATTAATAACGAGGAAAACGCTAAAAAGAGGCAGAATGTAGTATTAGAGTTAATGGTTAATAATAAAAAAATAACAGAAAATGATAAGACAGTGGCTTATAATACACCACTAGAATACGTAGGAAAGACCGATGATAATGACATAACTTCTTTATTATATTATAGAGATGCTGTTATTGAAGAACTTAATGGTATTGAAACTATTCCAAGTTCATTAATAAAGACTGGTGGATTAAAGATTTATACAACACTTAATAAAGAAGCTCAGGTAGACTTAGAGAATGCTGTTAAAAATAATATAAAAGATGGTAGCGAATTACAGTTAGCCGGGATAATGATTGATCCTAATAATGGAGAAGTTATGGCTTTATTAGGAGGTACTGATTATAGTAAGAGTCAATATAACCGTGCGATTAAGGCTAAAAGACAAGTTGGTTCGACAATGAAACCATTTTTGTATTATGCAGCATTAGAAAGTGGATTTACTTCAGCGTCTTCATTTATAAGCGAGGCAACTACTTTTTACTTTGCTAATAACAAAACATATTCTCCTAAAAATTATAATGATCATTACGCTAATGGTCCTTTGTCAATGACAGCGGCAATTGCCTATTCTGATAATATTTTCGCAGTTAAAACTCATTTATTTTTAGGTGAAGAAACACTAGTTAATATGGTTAATAGATTAGGTATTAGTAGTAATATGTCAGCGATTCCTTCATTAGCACTTGGTACTAAAGAAATTAGTTTAATGGAGATGGTATGTGGATATGGAGCATTTGCTAGTCAAGGATATAAAGTTGATTCTCATTTTATAAAAAGAGTAGAGGATAGTAAAGGAAATATTATATATGAGTATAAAGAAGAGAAAGACTTAATATTGAATCCTAGTTTAACTTATATATTGAGTGAAATGTTAACATCTACTTATGATACAGCTTTTATTAGTTATAATTATCCAACATTAATTAGTTTACTACCTAAAATTACTCATAAATATTCTATTAAAACAGGTACTACGGATAGTGATATGTTAATTATTGGTTATAATAAAAATGCGGTTTTGGGAATATGGACAGGGTATGATGATAATAGAAAGATAGATGCTAATGATTATTATTTACATAAAGACGTATGGATAGATACTATGGAGACTTATTTAAAAGATAAAGATAATAGTTGGTATAGTGTGCCTAGTAATATTGTTGGTGTTTTAGTTGATCCTATTACAGGTATGTTGGCAAAAGAAGATACTAAAAATTCTAAGATGTTTTATTTTATAAAGGGAACTGAGCCTACTGCACAATACGTTAGTTATGATTTAGATGCTGCTTTTAAAGAGGATATTGAGGGTAATAAAAAAGAATAGAATAATTGAAATGCATCCCTTAAAGTAGACATTAATAAAAAAGAGGGACTACAAAAATATGATAAAATACATTTCCGAAA
>CAKPNA010000006.1 GCA_934168275.1 uncultured Bacilli bacterium | reverse complement strand
AGGGAATATAAATGTACAAAGTGTCATTTAGAAATAGATAGAGATTTGAATGCTAGTATTAATATAATGTTTGAAGGAGTAAAAATGTATATGAAAAATTATTGTAGCAATTATTAAACAAGAACAAGTAAATTAAAAAATATATTATGTACGGTAGCGACTATCGGAATTTAAGTCTGTTGGAGAAGACTCAGTAGAGTGTCTGTGAAGCAGAAATTTGGAATCGTGAGGTTTCAACGATAAATTTTAATTTATCACTTGTTCTGTCCATATATTTCCATTAATAAATTTAGTTAGAGCCATGATAAAGGCTTCTTCAGTTAGATGAGTTCTAGTAATAACATTTTTAGTTAGATAACTAATAGCACCTTCCCTACTTGCCTCTTCGTTAGGAGTAAATAATTTAGTTATTACTTTATTGAGATCAGTACTTATTATTTCATTGAGATATTTATTACTTACCGGGAAGCCGGCACTAGTACCCATACTAATATTTCCTTCTTTATCACTAATTAGAGCAACATTTATTATAATATAATCTCCCAGAAGATTAGTAATACCACTTTCAATAGTTAAGAAATAGTCAACATCTAGATTATTTTCTTTAGCATAGTTAATTAAGTTATTCATTCTATTCTTAGCACCCATATATATTTCTTCATTTATTGGTTCATAACTAACATCACTAGATACTTTAATACCGTCGATAGAAATGTTAGAATAATATTTTTCTAAGGCTTTTTTAGCACCATTTATTTTAACTTGATTAGTACTACCTACTAATGCTTTCATATAATCACCAATAAAACTATAACAAATATTTATGTATTTAGCAACTTTTAGACACCAATATCTTTATTAGTTTTACGATATATTAATTTTCTAATAAAATCTAGAGGTATTATGGATAGAGCTAATATGAACATAACGATAAATTCTTTTAATTGAAGGCCACTTGTTCTAAAGAGGCTTCCTCCAAAATAGATTAGATATACTTGCATACATATAACAAAGCCCATAATACCAATAAATGCTTTATTATTTAAAATATTAGCTAAAATATTAAGTCTGTGTGTTCGAGCATTAAAACTATTAAAAATACTAATAAAGATAAGTAATCCAAAGAAAGCCGTTAGAACATATTCGTTATTAGGGCCTATTCGATAGAAGCTTTTGATAAAATTACTTTTTAGAAATACTAAACAAACAATAGTAGAATATATCCCGGTTATTAATATTTCATTTAACATATATTTATTAATAATATTTTCATTTTTACTTTTAGGATATTCTTCCATATATTCTAGTAAGGCGGGTTCATAACTAAAGGCTAGTCCGGATAGTGTATCCATAATCATATTTATCCATAACATTTGAATAACGGTAACAGGAACAGGGACACCAATAAATGGACCAACAATAGATACTAGTAAGGTACAAAGGTTAATAGTTAGTTGGCAAATAATAAATTTTCTAATACTTTTAAAGACAGTTCTTCCATATAGAATAGCATTAGTGATTGAGGTAAAGCGATTATCTAGAATTACAATATCAGAGGCTTCTTTGCTTACTTCAGTACCACTACCCATAGCAAAACCAACATCAGCTTTTTTTAAGGCTGGGGCATCATTTACGCCATCACCGGTCATACCTACTACTAAAGATAATTCTTGCGATAGTCTTACCATTCTACTTTTATCAGTAGGAAGAGCTCGCGCAATTACTTTTATATTTTCTAAGTTAATTTTAATATCTTCATCAGTCATTTTATTTAATTCTTCACTAGTTATTACTAAGTCATTTTTACTAGTAATAATACCTACTTCTTTAGCTATAGAATAAGCGGTATCTTTATTATCACCAGTCATCATTACTACTTGAATGTGAGCACTTTGAGCACGATTAACAGCTTCTTTAGCGTCAGTTCTTACTTCATCTTTTAATAAGACAAAGCCTAATAAAGTAGAATTCTTTAAATAGTTAAGAGAATATTTATTATCTGATATGGCTAAGGCAATAACTCTAATACCGGCTGCTGTATATTTTGAAATATAATTAGTTACTTTTTTACGATCTAATATTTCAATATTATTAGTATGATTATTATAATATTTACTACAATTATCTATTATTATTTCAGGTGCTCCTTTAATTAGTTTTATTTGTTTATTATTTCTTTCTATTAAACTTACCGCATATTTATTTTGACTATTAAATTCTATTTTATTAATTATTTTGACACTACTATCTTTATTTTCATTACAGAATCTTAGAATGGCTTTATCAGTAATATTGCCTCCTAAGATTTTATCTTTATTGATAACACTATCATTATTATATATTAAACTATCTTTAATTAAGTTTTTATAATTACCGGTTAGTTCGATTAAATCACTATATTCTTTATTATTACAGTCAAGTATTCCTATAACATCCATGCGACCATTAGTAAGTGTTCCTGTCTTATCAGTAAACAAGATATTTAAATTACCACTTGTTTCGATGCCAACTAGTCTTCTTACTAGAACATTATCTTTTAACATTCTTTTCATATTAGAGGATAACACTAAAGTAATCATCATAGGTAATCCTTCAGGAACAGCGACAACAATTAGGGTGACTGCTAAAGTTAAGGAATGTAAGATATAACCTAACATTATTTTATAGTTAGTAATGGTTTTAATTATTAGGCTAAGATCAAAGTTATTTTGGATAACTATTTTATTAAATAAGTAAGATAAGGCTACTATTATGGAAGCACCATAGCCTAAGGTACTGATATTTTTAGCTAATTTAGATAGTCTTTGTTTTAGGACAGACGGTTCTTCTTTAATTTGAAGTTCACTAGCGATATGGCCATAGTAAGTGCTATCACCAACTTTTTGAACAATAAATTTTCCTTCTCCGGAAGTAATGATTGTACCTCGGTAAATAGCTTTACTTTGAGATAGTTCTTTTTCTTTGCTTTCACCATTTAAGACTGATTCATCGACGGAGACTGTGCCTTCGATAATCGTGCCATCAGCACATACTTTTTCACCACTACTAATTTTTACAATATCCCCTACTACTACTTCATCGATAGGTATTTCTACTACTTTTTTATTTCTAATTACTAAGCACTTAATTAAAGATGATTCTTCTTGTAATCTTTTAAAGGCTTTAGATGATCCGTATTCAGAGATACTAGATATAAAAGAGGCAATAAAGATGGCTATTACTATACCAATTGTTTCATACCAGTCAAAGTCTTTTATTAAGAATATTACTTTTATTCCTAGAGCTATTAATAGTATTTTTATAATAGGGTCTCCTAGGGTTTCAATTAATAATTTAAAGAAAGTATCAGATTCTTTTTTAGTTAAGCTATTAGTACCATATTTTTCTCTACTTTTTACTACTTCTTCATCAGTTAGTCCATTAGTATTCATAAATACCTCCCAATAAAGAATATTAATAATTATTCTTTTTAGAAGATATATGTTTCGACAATTTTGTATATAAAAAAGCAAGTACCATAAGTACTCGCTAATTCATTTTAGTTTTCTCTCTTTTTTAGGGTATAAGTTATACCTAGAGCACCTAGAAGAAGAGCGATAAGTTCACAATAAGTATTACTACTAATTGCTTCTTTAACTCCTGTATTAGGTGGAGTAATAATCTCTTGTTCTATATATGAGTTAGTTATTGTATAACCTTCATATTTAGTTTCATAGTTATCTAATTTTTCTTCTTCAATAGTATATTTTATTTCTTGACCTTTTTTATACTTTTGTAGATTTTCTAAAGTATATGTCCAGTTGTTTTCAGCTGTTATTTTGATAGTTTCAAATTCTTCACCATCAGCAAAGATACTAACGATGATTGAACTTGGACGAACATCTTCATGTCCAGCATCATCCCATACTTTTTCAATTGTTAAGTCAATTGTTTCTATTTCATGGTAGTTAACAATAACAATAGTAGTATTGCCATCATTATCTTTAATTGGTTCTCTAATACTTGATTCATAACCTTTTACTTCATCTTCAACAAATGTATAAACGATTTCTTCACCATTATTATATTTTGGTAAATCTCCTGTTGTAGCTGTCCAATTATTTTCAGCACTCATTTCAATAGTTTTTACTAATTCGTCATTAGCATAAACTTTAATTGTAATTTTTTCAGGACGTAGACCATCATTATTGTCATAGTCTTCCCAATTCTTAGTAAGATTATAACTTATAGTTTCTGGTGTATGAGTATTTGTAATTGTATAATCTTCAATACTCTTTGTATAACCATCTACTGTTATTTCATCGACAGTGTAGATAATATCTTCGCCGTCTTCTTTAGCATATAAATCAGTAAATGTAAATGTCCAATTACCTTCGTTATCTTCTGTTACAGTAGTTCTAGTTACTTCAGTTGTTTCACCTTTTACTGTTTTATTTAAGATAACTGTAATTGATTCTGGACGCTTTCCATCTTGATTTTCAGCGTCTTCCCATACTTTCTTACCAGTAATAGTTAGCATATCTGGTGTATGAGTATTAGTAATGTTATAGTTATCGATTGTTGTACTATAACCAGCAACATTATTTTCACTAATTTTATAGTCTATTATACTTCCAGCATCATATTTAGCTAGGCCTTCAAATACATAAGACCAGTTATCAGAAGCTGATACTATTTTAGTTTCTTTATATACTTCTCTAGTTCCTACTTTTCCTGTTAAAGTTACTTCGATTGTTTCTGGACGAATGCCATCACGATTGTTGTCATCGTTCCATGTCTTAGTCCCTTCAATATAGAATGTTTCAGTTCTATAAGTATTAAATATTTTGTAATTAGCATCGTCATATGTTGTTGTATATCCTAAAGTAGAATCTAATTCATCTTCTCTAACGATATAAGTTATTTCAGTACCATTTTCATATTTTGGTAAGTTTTTATATGTATATGTCCAATTATCATTAGTAGTAGCATTAGCACTTGTTAATGTAACTGTAGTGTTTGGTACTTCTATGAATTCTTTATCGATTACTTTATATAATCTAATAGTAATTGATGTTGGGCGTTTACCATCGTTATTGCTAGAGTCTTGCCATACTTTTTCAACAGTTAAATCTCTAGTAATATTAGTGTGAGCATTAGTAATAGTGAAACCATCTGCCATATTACCTGTTACTTCGCCAGTATAATTATTAACTTCATCTTCAGTAATAGTATAGATTATCTTCTTACCATTTTCTCTTTCTGGTAAATCTGTAAATTCATAAGTCCATGATCCTGAATCAGTTGTGTTAGCGCTTGTTAATGTAACTGATGTTACTTCTACTTTATCAGCACCTTCACCTTTATATAATCTGATAGTGATTGATTCTGGACGTAATCCATCATTATTATTATCATCATTCCAAATCTTTTCAACATTAATATTAATTAGTTTTGGAGTGTGTTTATTAATAATGTTATAACCATTAATTGTTGTTTCATAACCTGAAACAGTATCTTCTTGTACTGTATAATTAATTAGATAATTATCATCATTTTCATGACCTTGTACATATTTTGGTAAGTTAGTGAACTCATAAGTCCATTTACCATTTACCTCAACTACTCTTTGATTAGCAACTTCTTCTTGACCATTAAATAGTCTTACAGTAATTGCTTCTGGTCTTAAACCATCTTGGTTATTAGCATCATCCCAAGTCTTTTCGCCTGTAATTGATACTTTTGGACTTGAAATAATATTTAGAGTAACTGTAGCATTTTTACTTCTTACAGTTTCTGTTTCATGATGTTCGTTAATAGTAGTTTTTACATAATAAGTAAAACTTACTTCTCCACTAAATCCTGGTTCTGGAGTGAACGTAAATGTTCCATCCGCTTTCATTTGTAGAGTTCCTTGTAGAACACCATCTTTAGATATTGTATATGTATTATCACCTGTTTTAACAACGTTAGTATCAGTATTAATGATTATTTCATCTGTTACTTCTACTTTAGTTTTATTTGAGGCAATATCTTTCTTTACTTCATCTAGTGAGTCATTTGTTAAAATGCTCTCACCTTTTATAGCAATATTTTCATAACTATTGTATGAAGGGTGTTTGCTATAATGATCGTGATTGATAACCGCTGGTATTTCTACTGTTGGTTTATCAAATGTTAATTCTAGGTTTGTTTTACCTTTATAATCTGGATATGGATTATCTTCATCTATTTCAGCTGATAAAGTGGCTTTCTTGTTAGTATAAATACTACCATGATATTCATCTTTAGCTTTAACTGTATATGTTAGGCTATTATCTTTATCACCTTTTAATTCTCCAATATTCCATTCTAATCTTGTTTCTCCATTTACTTCAGTAATTATTACATCTTGTTCTTCTAAGGCAGCTTTTGACTCAGCAGTAAGTTCAAATTCTTTTGGTATGATATCTACTACTTTAGCATTCTTAGCAATAGTATTTTTAGCAACTGAAGCAATTTTCTTAAATTCATTAGCTAGTTCTTCGTAATTTAGAGCTGTTACGTTTTTGTGTTTGTGTAGAGTTGTTTCCTTTACTGGATTGATTTTTGCTAATGTAGTAGCAGCTTCTTTTTCTTCACCCAAAGTAATTGTGTAAACATCGGCATTTGGGTAATTTAATTTTAGATTATCTAATGTTGTTTTAGCAGCATCAGAAGGTTTAATGTTTGTTGGGCAATTTCTTTGGTCTACCACTGCATCGCTTGAACCTGTACCACAAGTTTTGGTTTTTGGAACATCTTCGCATACCTTATTCCAACGTCTGCCATCCCGTTCGTAATGGCATTCTCTTTCTGTATAAGTATTATTAAAATATGTTGGAATACCATCAGTTAAGATAATTACTAACTTCTTAGCATCTGTTCTTCCTTTTTTTAATATTTCTGTTGCAGCAGCAATACCAGCTTGTAAGTTAGTGCCACCGCCTGTGATGTATTCACTTCCTATAAAATTAAGAGCAGTCTGTTTGTCTGGTGTTAAGTCTTGAGTTCTATTGGCATCAGTGCTATAATCAACTAAGCCAATTTGAACAGCATCACCATCATCCATCATCGCATTAATGAATTCTTCAGCAGCAGCTTTAGAAGCATCAATACGGTTTGGTATTGTCTTATCATTTTCACCTTTTGGTCCGTAAGCCATACTTCCTGATGAGTCTAGGACTAAAACGATGTCTAGTTTTGAATAAACAGTCTCTTTATTACTATAGGAATTAGCTTTAACGTTTAATGTAACGTCAGCAATTCTTCCTTCTTCTAAGTTTTTTTCATCAAAACGTTCAGATAATTTAGTGGCTGTTTTGGTTAATTCAATTTTTCCTTCATTACCACTAGCGGCAACAAAATGTAAAAAACCAAATACACTAAATACTACTAAAAGTGTTGATAAAACTTTAAACTTTGTAGAATGTTTTTCCATTTTTTCTTTTCCTCCTCCATTTTTAGGAATTATTATTCCTAGTTGACTTAATATAATATATGGTTTTATTTGTTAAGTCAAGTAAAATGTGGTTTTTTGTTAATCTTTTTTTGGGGTAATTTAGTCTATCAAATTAATTAACTATTATGTTTGACTAAACTTTGATTTTTAGTGCCACTATTACATTATATGATAAACGTCTAAATGGTGTGATAAAAGTAAAAAAAGAAGAACAGGTTCATGTCCTAGTAAGACATTTACCATTATGTTCTTCATATTTATTTATTATATATTCTTTTAAATCAAATTCATCAGTTATTTCTTTTGAGTATATATATTTATCTAATTCTTCTATCCAATTATCTTCTTTATTTTCAACATAGCCTTCAATCGTTACCTTAACAATTTTATCTTTTTTATTATATTCTACATTATACGTGTATGAATTTTCATTATAATTACAAGTAAGGGAATAAGAACTAGCAGGGGTTATCTTTTCATAATTTATCTTCCATATAATAAATATTATTAGTAAGATTAAGATGTTAATTAAGGCAAGGATACCTAGAACTTTTAATATAGTAATTAGTGTGGTGTTTTTTTCTTGTTTGGGTTTGACTCTAAGTAATTTGTCGTAGCTAACATCTAGGGCTTTAGCAATTTTCTTTAGGTCTTCAATATTAGGTGTAGTAATATTTAGTTCCCAATTAGAAACTGTTTGCCTAGTAATACCAATTTTTTGAGCTAATTGTTCTTGACTAATGTTTTTACTTTTTCGTAATTTTAATAAATTATCTCCAAAATTCATTTATACTTTTCCTCTCTTTCTATATTGATTATAATGCTGATAAAGAGAAAAGTCTATTAAACTTTTTTGTAAAAATAGCAAACTTTTTTTACATTTAAATAAATTATGTGTTATAATCATCTTGCAGTAGTGATTGGATTTATTCCTACTTTAACGAGTCGTTAAGGGACTATATTAATTGTAATGATTAAAATAGTAATATTTCAAAGGACCATACTACACGGTGTGTAGCCAGCTACGCTTTTATGTCCATTTTCATATTACTATATCGTTAGTACTGCAGTTTGGGAGGTAGTAAAAATGTATAAGTATACAAGTATTGATGATTGTAATGATTTTTTGCTATCTCTCAATTTAATTAAATGTCGAGATATGAAAAAATACATTAAGACAATATATGCTATTGGTAATAATGTAGAAAGTAATTATAGAGTATATAAAATTAAGAAAAGAAGTCATGGTTATAGAACAATATATGCACCAAATAAAACTTTAAAATATATTCAAAGACAAATACTTAATAATATTCTTAATAATAAGTCTATATCAAAGTATGCAACAGCATATCATAAGGGAATTTCTTTAAGAGATAATGCCATACCACATATTAATAAAGATATAGTTTTAAAGTTAGATATTAAGAACTTTTTTGAAAGTATATCATTTGGGGATGTTTATAATGCTTGTTTTGCAATGGATTCTTTTCCTAAGTCAGTTGGTATGTTACTTACTTATTTATGTACTTATAGTGATCATTTAACACAAGGCTCCCCTACTTCTTCTTATATATCTAATTTAGTTATGAAGGAGTTTGATGAAGAGTTAGGTTCTTGGTGTGAAGAAAATAATATATCATATACAAGATATTCTGATGATATGACTTTTTCAGGATGTTTTAATCCTAGTGAAATAATTATAAAAGTAAAGAAAATGCTTCATAAACTTAGTTTAGAACTAAATGATAAGAAAGTACATGTAGTATATAAGTCTGCTAGACAAGATGTTACAGGTATTACGGTTAATGAGAAAGTACAGGTTAATATAAAGTATCGTAAAGATATTAGAAAAGAAGTATATTATATAAGAAAGTTTGGACTAAGTTCGCATTTAGAAAGATGTAATATTAAGAGTAATAAAGATAAATATTTAGATACTTTATATGGCAAGATTTTATATGTCTTACAAATTAATAGTAATGATAAAGAATTTATAGAGTATAAAGATTATATTGGTAAACTTAAAAAGACAATTTAGTGAATTGTCTTTTACTTTACTTCTTCTAATATTCCCTCAATTAGATATTCATATAATACATCACAAGTTCTTTGTATGCGCTTTTTGGAATCTATATCGGTTGTTTCCGTTGTGATTTGCCCAATTCCAGCCCAATAGGCATCGGCCATTTTTTCTATCGATTCTCTTTCAAAAATAGCAATATCACAGTTCCACATTCTTGTTACAATTTCCATATTGCATTTTGCAATTTTTATGCAAGAATCAAATTCACTATTGGTTTTTTTTAATTTGAATTTTCTTACATTATTTAAGTCCCATTTGTATATTTTGCTTGCTTTCTCACAGCTTTCATAATCGCCAAAAGCATATACACATGAAAATCTTGATGGATATTGCTTATTTCTGTGATACTCTAATATATATTCAGTATTATAGCTGTTTGTTACTGCCATAGTATGTGATGTCGGGTTTGAATTGCAATTTTTGTTTGGAATAAATGGTGCATATTGTATATTACCTAATATAAAATCTCTAGTATTGTAACGATTTTCAATTATTCCAGCAAATCCGCCTGATATAATACAACCATTTAATTTGTAATTATTTAAATTAACTTGATTATATATTCTTGTTCCTCGACCAATAAAAATATAAAATATCTCTGGTGCATCTTCATCAATGTTTAACAATTTCGTTTTTAACTCACCTCTTTGTCTCTAATTTCTTTGTACGCTTATACTATTTAGTTGCCATTTCAAACCAACTTTTATATATTTGTTTATTAGCAATGCGTATTATCTTATTTTGATTATTCTATCATCTTTTCATTTTCTTCATAAAATGAGATTTTTTATATTTTAGTACGGATCGTCTTTATAATTTTATTTATTTCTTCACTAGTTTCATCGAATAATTCTATTCGGTATGATTTTATACCCAGATTTATATATTTATTAATATCATCTATATAGTTTATATTATTACAGTGCATGATATGGGTTAGATGATTATTATCTACTATGATAGGATACTTTTTACCTTGCATACTTTCTAAATAATATTTATTAGAACTATCTTTGCATACTGAACAGTGGTTTAGTAGTTTTTTTAATGGGCAATATTTCATTAGCATTAACTCTATTCTACCATAGATAATTAGTTCTATGTTGTAGTTAGTGTTTAAGATTTTTATCTTATCATAGTCAAGTTCACAAGAGATAGTTATTCTTTGAATATTATTTCTTCTTAGTAAATCTATAGCTTTGTTATTGGCAATATTTAAGTAATAATCACTAACAACATTATTAGTATAACCATAACGTTGCACTCCTCCTAACTCAGTTATTAGAAGGGATTCTTTTTTATAGTTAATATATTTTTTCATTACTCGATCTAAGCGATAATAGATATTACATGTTTCTTTATATTTAGTATATAAGTTATAATCAGTAGTATATATATTATCAATATTATTATTTATACAAGCAAGTAATTGTTCTTCATTTCTAACTAGAGCATTTATGGATACCTTATTATTGTTAGGAGTACTATAATAGTTATCTTCTAGATTATTAATAATTATTTCTTTATTATTTTTACATCTAATAGTTATTAATTTATCGACTAATATTCTTCTTATTTCATTAATGGTAGATATAGGGATAAAGATATTAGTATCCATGTTAATGACAATATTATTTAGAATAAATGGACTATTACCTAGTTTAGATAGTGCTTCTTTTAGGCGGTCTTTACTTACGGGATTGTTAATAGATTCTTCGACTTTACCAATCGTATCGCTAACAATATTTTTATCACAATCAATCATTTCTACTTTTAATGGGGAACCTATTTTGGCTTCAACTATCATATCAACAGGAACTTTTCTACTAGGATATTGTTTTAGTTCTTCATTTAGTTTAGAGGATGTTGTTTTATTAACGATATCTAAATTATTTAGCATAATCTTATTATCAACATATACAATATCTCCGGGTAAGCCTTTATTTATTAATAGACCTTTTTCATTATATATTTTATTTACTATCATTCCTAGATTACTATTTACAAATCTTATCCCATCTTCCATATCTAGTTCTTTATCTAGTTTTATTTTAAGACGATATTTAGTAGTTTCAATAACTTTACCAATAGTTAATCCTTGATGGTTAGAGGTTGTTGTATTAATAATATCATCATGGAATAAATAGCCACTAGTAAATTCACGATTATATAATAATTTTAGGTTATCTTCTTCAGTTTCGGTTAGAGTCATTGGTAAGTTATTATAATAGGCATCAATTAGTTTACGATATATTCTAGTGATATAACCAACATATTCTGGTGATTTCATGCGGCCTTCTATTTTTAGACTAGTTATCTTGTTATCTAGTAATTCTTTTAAGTGATGAGTAGTATTTAGTTCTTTACAACTTAATAAATATTTATCTTTGATATTTAGTTCTTTATTATTTTCAATTAGGTTATATGGTTGGCGACAACTTCCGACACATTCACCACGATTACCACTTCTTCCACCATTCATACTACTAAATAGACAGCATCCAGAGTGTGAGACACATAAAGCGCCATGGATAAATACTTCTTTTTCAATATCAATGTCAATATCATTTATTTCATCTAGAGATAGTTCACGGTCTAAGACTATTCTTTTAACTCCTAAGGATTTTAGGAAACTAATTCCTTCTTTGTTATGGTTATGGCATTGGGTTGAGGCATGGACTTCTAAGTTAGGATACTTCTTTAAGACTGTATCAATTAGTCCAATATCTTGCATAATTAGAGCATCAACATTGTTCTTGTAAAGAAATTCAATATATTCTAAACACTCTTTTACTTCTTCTTCATATATCATAGTATTTACGGTAATATAGACTTTAACACCATATAGATGACAATAGTTAATAGTTTTAATTATTTCTTCTTCCGTAAAGTTATTAGCATATTTTCTAGCACCAAATTTTTTACCGGCTAAGTAAATGGCATCTGCACCATTGTTTACGGCTTGGTAGACACATTCAATATTACCACAGGGAGATAATAGTTCTGTTCGCATAATTTCACCTCTATTACTTATAATTTTATCATAATATTTAAATTTTTAAAAGATACTAAAAAATGCTTAGATTGGTTCTAAACATTTATTTAACTATTTTAGCAATATCATCAACAGTCATAGTATTAACTACTACATATCGTGGTACTAAATATTTGTACTCTCCTACTTTAACTTTTCTATTAAAGCCGGCAAAGGCCATCGTGAATCCTGTTTCTTTTAAAACTGATATAACTGTATCATTATATTGATAATATGGGTAGCAAAAGTATTTAGTATCATTTAAACTTTCTTTACTTTTCTTTAAATCTTTAAGCATTTCATCTTTTGGTGTATTAATAAGATTACCTATATATTTATGCAAATTCCAAGAATGAGATGCTATTTCTAAGTTATTGCTTGCATAAACACTCGGAGGGGCCATAGTGCCTATTAAAAACAATATACCATGTAAATTATATTTTTCTAAGAACCAAATGCTTCTTTCAACACGCCATCCATCATCAATAGTAATACCAACACTCTTTTTAGGTAATCTTATTTTACCATCAATAAACATTTCTATTTCTTCTAGAGTTAGAGAAAAATATTCATTATCATGAAGGTATTGCATCTGAGAATCAAATTGAACATCTGTTAAGCATATTTCTTGTTGACAATCTTTTTGCTCACCGGCTTCAACATTAATGGTAAAGTGATAGTTTAAGACAGCAAAGCCTTTAGATACTTCTTCATCAGTATTATTACTTTCAACAATATTACTTATATCTTCTTTTTTGACATAGACTAATCTATTATCATATTCAACATAATATTTATCATCATCTTTAATAATTATTGGTAGAGATAATTCACTATCTATTTGATAATAACTATCTTCTTTTAAATATATTTTAGTATCAGATGGTATAATAACATTTTCATTATAGACAATATAATTTTTATATCGATTATTTATTTCAACATTATCTATTTTAGTTATATCTTTATAATATATGTAGTAATCAATATTCTTTAATTTAAAATATTCTTCTTGATAGTTAGTAATATCAATATCTTCTAAAGTAGTATCAATATTATTAATAGTGCCTCTTTTAATATATTTATTGTCTTCTAATGCATATATATCAGCACTTTTAATATTTATATAGTTATTGTATGATGATCTGATAGCATTTAGTTTATTTTGATATTCTTGTAATTCTTTATTACGTTTATTGTTATCAATTATAACGGATACTATTAAATATCCTAGAACTAGTGTTAAAATAAGTGCAATAATAATTAAAATATTCTTTTTTTTCATATGGTCTCCTTAAGAATTATATTTACTAAAGTATTCTTTCTATATATTATTTTACCAAATTAAGAATTAAAAATCTATATATTTTTTAAAAATAATTATTTATTTAAAATAATTGGGTATTTATACTAAGCAAATTATGACTAATTAATAAACTATATAGTAAGGAGGTAAAATGATTGAGTATTTTTTGAGTTTAAATCATATTGTCCAAGCATTTTTAGCAACAACATTTACTTTTTTAATAACTGTTTTGGGAGCAGCAATAGTATTCTTTTTTAAGAAAGTAAATAAGACGTTTATGGATGGAATGTTAGGATTTGCTGCTGGTGTAATGATTGCAGCGTCATTTTGGAGTTTACTTTCGCCTTCTATCGAAATGGCTAATAGTCTTAATTTAAATAGTTGGTTAATTGCTACATTAGGATTTTTATCAGGGGGGATTTTATTATTTATTAGTGATAAGGTTTTTGATATTTTAGATAAAAATAAAAATAATAATAGTTCTAAAAAAAGAGTGATGATGTTGATATCATCAATTACTATTCATAACATACCGGAAGGATTAGCAGTGGGAATTGCTTTTGGGTCAATTAGTTATGGTCTTGAAGGAGCAACAATAATTAGTGCTTGTTTGTTAGCATTAGGAATTGGTCTTCAGAATTTTCCAGAAGGTAGTGCGGTTAGTATTCCTCTACTTCGAGAAGGATACTCTAGAAAAAAAGCTTTTCTTTATGGAAGTTTAAGTGCCATAGTAGAACCGATATCCGGGGTTATTGGAGCTTTACTAGTACTTAAAATAAGACTACTTCTTCCTTTCCTGTTAGCTTTTGCGGCTGGAGCAATGATTTATGTAGTAGTTGAAGAGTTAATACCGGAGAGTCAAACTAATGAGAAGAAAGATTATATGGCTTTATTTACATTAATTGGGTTTTCTATTATGATGATTTTAGATGTAGCACTAGGTTAAAGTATAGTGACATATGTTAATTATTTCACTTGTGATAAGTAATAAGATAATTATTTTATAGTTAGTTAATATTTTATTTATAAGAGTAATAGTACTCTTTTTATTATAGATAATATCTTTAATTAAATAGATATTTAGTAATATTATTGCTATAAATAAAGGAATACCTAAAATATTATATTTAATTGCAGATATTAAATCTAGGTTTGGTATTGATATAAAACTTCTTGTTAAGCCACATCCTGGACAGGGAATATTAGTTAGATATTCAAAAAAGCAAGGGACAGTTATTTCTTTTATTTTGATTAGATAATAACTTATACCCTCACCTAATAATATTAATATATAAATTATAGGCATTAATCTTTTAGTGGATTGCCACTACCATCAACATTAATATTACCACATAAGATTAATATTCCCTCAATTAATCCCCATATTTCAGATACTACTGCTAATGTAAAACAACTTAAAACACTTATTAATAATTGAGCCATAGCTTTGTCTTTATTACCTAAATAAAAGTTATGAATACCTAGACTACCTAAGAAGATACCTAGTAATCCGGCAACTAATCTTGATTTGGCATTAGAATCAGTACTAGCATTATCTTTTAAACTAAAACCACAATGTAAGCATACGGCTTGTCCTTCTTCAACTTTATTTCCACAATTAGAGCAAAACTTTGCCATAATATCACTTCCTTACTTGTTATAAGTATACCACTTACCTACTATTTTTTCAATTGTTTTATTTTTTTTGTGTAAGCTTTTAGATTAGGGAATGCTTCAGTTAATCTCTTATTTAACCAAGATAATGATTTAAACTTATCTTTAATTATCTTAGTTATTTCTTCAGTATTATCACCTTTAGTTAGTTTGCCTACGGTACTTCTAAACTTAAACATAACAATGTAAGATATTATATTATCTACTATGTATATTATAAATAATGTGATGGCTAATACTTTAATTACTGTACTTGAAGTTGTATCCATTACATTAATTATCATAGGGTTAATAAAGTACATTATTAATGTTCCACCAATACCAAATAACATGGCATACTCTAAACATATTCTTCCATTAATATTAAACTTTTTATTACTATAATCCCACCATCTTGCTTTAAAGATTTTTTCCATAAAATAACTAGTTAAATATTCTAGAATAGAACAAATAATTACCGCCATGCAAAATAGTCCAAGTGGTCTATCTAAATATCTTTTTAAGATAAACATAATAAGTAAAACACCTGAACCATATATTGGACAGTATGGGCCAATTAAGAAGCCCCTATTAACAAACTTTTTACTATTACAATAAGTTAATATAACTTCCATTAACCATCCAATAATAGAATAAAACATAAAGATTAAAAAGTATTTATAAATATTCATAATTCAGCTCCTATATGTATAACATTGTACCAAAATATTATTTAAATGTCATTATATATTTACTAAATTATATTTAAGATAACAAAAAAGATGACTTTATATGGTCAACTTCTTTATCTATATTATCTTTAAAATTTAATATTGTATGCACTATACTTGCCATTTATAATAGCAAAAAAACATAAAAAAATCAAAATTTTAATCTTGAAATCTTTATGTTTAGAATTATACATGTTATACTAATATTGTAGGAAATAGATATAAAGAAATTTATTGATAATATACGAAAATCTACTAAGTAATATTTTAGATATTAATAACTAAATTTTTATATTTTAATAGTATTAGTAATTATTTTTTGAATATAATTATAGAAAGATTAATTTTTTAAATCATAGTTGAGGTGATAAATATTATGAAAAAGATATATATAATAACCGGCGCTAATGGATTCTTAGGCAATAATATTATAAGAAAATTAGAATTAGATGAAAACAATGAAATTAGGGCTTTTGTTTTAAAAGGTGATTCTATAAAAGCACTAGAAAATTTGAAATGCAAAATATACTATGGTGATGTAACTGTTAAAGATTCTTTATCTAATGTTTTTGAAAATACTGATGGAAAAGAAGTTATTGTAATTCATTGTGCTGCAGTAGTATATATAAAATCAAAATACAATCCAGTTATTTATGATGTTAATGTTAATGGAACTAAAAATATAGTAGATAAGGTAATAGAGTCAAAAGCAAAACTTATCTATATTAGTAGTGTTCATGCAATTCCCGAAAAGCCTGATAACGGTCTAATAACAGAAATTACTGATTTTAATCCTGATAATGTTCATGGATTATATGCTAAAACTAAAGCAGAAGCTGCGAGGTATGTAATTGATGCTATAGAATTTAAAAAATTAAATGCTTGTATTATTCATCCATCAGGAATTATTGGTCCAAATGATTATGGTAATAGTCACTTAACACAATTAATAAAAGAAGTTGCAAATGGCAAATTATTTGCTTGTGTAAAAGGTGGATATGATTTTGTTGATGTAAGAGATGTAGCAGATGGTATTATTAGTGCTTGTAAAAATAATACTAAAGGTGAATGCTATATCTTATCTAATAGATATATTGCAATAAAAGAATTATGCGATTTAATTTGTGATGTGCAAGGAAGAAAAAAGATTAAAATGGTATTACCAATAGGTCTTGCAAAATTAATAGCACCTTTTTTTGAAGTATATTATAATTTAAAGAAACAAACTCCACTTTTCACAAAGTATTCACTATATACACTATCTTCTAATGCTAATTTCAGTAATGAAAAAGCTAAAGAAAAGTTGGAATTTAAAAATAGAAATATGAAAGATACAATAAAGGATACAGTTGAGTGGATAAAGAAAAATAAATAAATGTTACTCTTATGTTTTAATTCTTTTTCTAAATACTCAAGAGTTAAATCTTGATTTTTTGCTAAATTATATTTGAGATAACAAAAAAGATGACTTTATATGGTCAACTTCTCTATTTATATTTTCTATTCTAATTATTTTATCTTACTCTTTTTCTACTTACACCTTTAAAGCATTCTACATACATATCCATTAGTTCTTCATCTGGTGCTTCAACTGGTTGTTTATTTTCAATATCAAATAATACTTTTATACTAGGATCAGCATGTTCATAGCCAAGACTATATGCTACTAAGATAGCAATGTACTTAGAATTATATCTCATCCATTCACGACTACATGAATAGTTGTGCGTAAAATAAGAGCCTACATATGTTTCACTTTCAGCGGACTTAAGAATTAGTTCTTTCCATTCATAGCCATCTTCTTGTTTTCCTTCTATTACTAGTGAACACTCATTATTTAATTGAATTGTTTCTTTGTTTAAAATACGTGCAACTGACATAAAATACCTCCTTGTTCCGATATTATATCACAAATAATTATAGTTTGGTAAAAAATATAAATAATTAATCGTTAAGATATAGCTTCTATATATTTTTAAATGTCTGTTAATATAGTTTATCTAGTAATGATAATTTTTTTATTCTAATGTTATTATTTTTACCTGTTCCTAATTCAATATCAGGTTTGACAGTTTTTCCATGAAAATCACTGCCACCACTTATTAATAAGTCATATTTATTTGCTATTTCTAAATAATAGCTCATTTCTTCTTGAGAATGACTTGAATGATATACTTCAATGCCTTTTAAGCCATAACTAATCATTTCTTTTAATAAGATTAATAATTCTTTTTCTGATAATTCTAATGTTTTAGGATGTGCTAAGATGGGAATACCACCACTCTTTGTTATTAATTCTAAACATTCTTGATATGGTAGTTTTTTACTTGTTTGTCTTGTTTTATTATGGGCTTCTATTAAGTATTTATCAAATGCTTCTTGCACTGTACTAGCATACCCATATTTAATGCAAAGTTTGGCTAAATCAGGGCGACCTAAATTATGGTTAGCATTAACTAATGTTTTTATGTCTTCATAACTAAATCTAATTCCATAATCCCTTTTAATTTGTTCCATTATTGATAAAAATGAATTAATACTATTATCTTTTATCTCTAACAACTTTTTATTTAATGCTTCGTTATTTAAGTCAATGCCGTAACCTAATATATGCATTCTTCCTATATCAGTTTTAGCAGACAACTCTATACCATTAATAATTTTTATCCCACTAGCAACAATGGTATCATTATTTTTATTAACTTTTTTAATACCTTCAACAGTATTATGATCAGTTATAGCAAGTGTACCGATTCCTTTATCTATTGCTAATTTTATTAATTCTTGAGGTGATAAATCTCCATCTGAATAATTAGTATGTGTGTGCATATCAATTAGTTTTTCACTTTCTATATATTGTATACTATTTGTTCTCTCCATAATTTTTTATCTCCTTAATATTATTTTTTTTCCTTCGATAGCTACTTCTGTATTATGAAAGTTTTGTAGTGCTTCTTCTAAATATAAGCCTTTGTCTTCTTCCGGCCAAAAATGGGTTAATAATAGTTTACGAGCATTAGCTTTTTTGGCTAAAATACTAGCACCATAAGCAGTCATATGAGTTTTACTGTTGGAGTTATGCTTTTGTAAGAAAGAACTTTCACAAATAATTAGGTCAGCATCTTTACAAAAGTCTACTAATTTATCAAAGTTTGTGGTGCCTATATCAGAGGTATATATAATTTTAAAGTCTTTATTTTGTAGTTTAATCATGTATGACTCGATAATGTGTGATTGGTTATCTTCAAATGTTATTTTTAAATCATCTATATAGAATGAATAAGAATTATATACTTCATAGTAATTTGCATAGCTTTCAGAGTTGGAAATAATTGATGCTTTATTAAAGACGATATCATTTTTAGGTAAATATATTTTTATTTTTTCATTAAGCATTCCTAAATTATGATAAACATATGAAGCATATTGAATGGCTCCAATATCACCCAAATGATCTTTATGATAGTGAGTAATAATTATGCTTAAATCTCGTAAATCTTCGGGAAAACGTAATAATCTTGTTATACCATTACCACAGTCTAATAATGTTTTTTTGTTGTTGTATTCAACTAAATATCCCGGGCAATTCATATTTCCTTTTGGATAAGGAGATACTGTTCCTAGTGGGGTAATTATTATTTTACTCATTTCATTATACTCCTTTTCTTCATTAACATTCTTTCTTGAACGATTGGGTCAACATATCTTGAAATGTCTTTGTCTAGATTAAAGACTTCTTTAACCATACTTGATGATACAAATTGATATTCTTTATCAGCAAATAAGCAGATTGTATTTATTCTATTGTTTGATAGTTCTTTATTCATTTGTTGTAATTGTACTTCATAATCATAATCACTTAAACTTCTGAGGCCTCTAATGATTGCTTTACATTCATAAAGCAGTGCAATATCAACAGTAGCACCACTAGCAGAAATAACTTTTACATTATTCATTCTTTGATATAATTCTTTAATTATTTCCATTCTTTCTTCTAAAGTAAATAATCCATGTTTTTTTAAAGGGTTTTGCATAACTGCTATTATTACTTCATCAAATAAATCACTTGCTTGTTCAACAATATTCATGTGTCCTTTTGTCATTGGATCAAAACTTCCAGGATATAAAACTTTTGTCATAATGATTTCACCAACCTTTTAACTATTTCTTTATCATTTGCTTTTATAACATAATCAAAAGCGTTTTCATCAAATTCAATACTTGCTTTTTCTCTTAAGTCAAATGCTTCTGCAGTTATACTATCTCTTTTTATGGCACGTTCTTTTCTTACTTCGTATGGAATATCTAAAAGAATTTTTATATCACACATATTAAAATACTTTGAAATTGGTAATAATAGCCAATCTAAAATAATAATTTTATCACTGTTGTAATTTATAAATTTGTCAATTTCTATTTGCATATATTCCCATGTAATGTCTGATAATTTTTTCATTTTATGACGTGAATTAAAGACCATTTCTCCAAGGCTTTTTCTATCAACAATGCCTTCTTGAATAATGGATGGTCCAAATGAACTTACTAGTTCTTCTTTAACATTTGGTAGTAATAATACTTCATGCCCTACTTTATCAATATCTAGATGAATAGATTTGTTATTAGTTAGTTCTACTATTTGATTAGCTAATGTACTTTTACCACTACCTGATTTACCACAAATACCTATAATCATATTTTTCTCTCCTTTCTACTTGTATTATATTACTTTATTTGTTATAATTAAAATGCATATTTATTATGTCTGTCATAATTGGAGGTTATTATGAATATAGATTTTGAATTATATAGAATTTTTTATGTAGTAGCAAATCATTGTAATATTACTAAAGCAAGTGAAGAATTATGTATTTCACAACCCGCTATAAGTAGGGCAATTAAGAACCTAGAAGACCAATTAGGGGGACAGCTGTTTGTTAGAACTAAACGAGGTGTTGTTCTTACTGAGGAAGGTAAAGAATTTTATAATTATATTAAACAAGCGATTGAATATATTAATAATGCAGAAAATAAGTTTACAGATCTTATTAATCTTGAAACAGGATGTATAAAAATTGGTATTAGCACAACGTTAACAAAAGAGTTTTTACTACCATACTTAGAGAAATTTCATTCTTTATATCCTAAAATAGATATTCAAATAATAACTTATTTAACATCCGATTTAATGCCAAAATTAAGAAATGGTTTAATAGATATTGTAATATTAAATTTAAATAATAAAGATTATGGTAGTGATATTGAGGTTATTAAATGTAGAGAGATTAATGATTGTTTTGTTGTAAGTAATAAATATAAAGAATTAATTAATAAAGAAATATCTTTAAAAGATTTAAATAATTATCCTTTGATATTACAAGCAAAGGGTTCAAATACTAGAGAGTTTTTAGATAATGTTACAAGAGAAAACGGTATTACTCTTAAACCTAATATTGAATTAGCTAGTTATTCATTGGTTGTTGAATTTTCTAAAATTGGGCTTGGTATTGGATATGCTACTAAAGAATATATAAAAAAAGAAATTGCAAATAAAGAATTATATGAATTAAAGTTAAAAGAAAAAATCCCTAGTAGATATATAGGGATTGCATTATCTAAAAATCATGTACCTAATTTTAGTACAAAGAAACTTATTGAAATAATAACAAAATAGTTATATGTTTTTACGGTCTGCTTATAGCGGGCTTTTTTAATACGTTTATTTTTGACCTAGGTATTTTGTTAAATAGTTCTACTATGGCTTTATATAAATCTATGCTAAAACATTTTGCAACTAGTTCATTATCACTTTGTAATAAATGATTATTAATTAAATAATTAGATAGAATATTAGCTAAAGGATATTGTAATAAGCAATTGATAATATTAGTTGGGATATCATAATGCACTATAGATTTAATTCTTTCTGTGTCGATATCACTTGTTTCAATAGTTCCTTTCTGTCTATATAAGTTTTCATAATACAATTCATTTTCAATGGCTATTAACATTTTACTTTCAAAGTATATTCTATTGTTTCTTCTAATGGCAATTAACTTTTTATATTCTTCCCCTAACCAACTTTCTAATTCTTGTTCAATATAAAAAGCAAATGTTTCAGACAAAAAGTAATATTCATTAGGAACAATTGGTGGAATACTATTTCTATCAATAAAATGTGCTAGTTCATGGACTATGTTAAAAAGATCACTGTCATTTCCACATAATCTAATATTAGTAGTATTGTTTTGAGTATCAGTATACGACTTACCACTACTTGTTTTAATAGAAATTCTACCATTTTCAATATTCTTTATAATCGTGTTATAGTATTCAAGATTATATTCTTTATAATATTTAAGGGCTAGCTCTAAAGGATTTTCTATTCTACTAGGATAATTTTGTTTTTTAATAGTAGTACAATTATGTGAGAATATATTTATCATTTGATTAATTATATCATCTTTTAAATATTTTTTATATGTAGATTCTATTTGTAATCGTTCCATGAATCTTTTTATTTTTTGTTCGTTCATTATATTCTCCCTTCCTTTAATAGTAATTATTTATATTAAATTGGCAAGTGATTATATTCGTATTTTTAACAGTATTTTTATTTTTAAGATTAATGTTGTTAGATTTAATATTATCAATTAATTCGACCTCTTTTCGACCACTTTTTGACTATCACTGTTTTATGTATTAAAAAAACGAACTAAAAAGTTCGACTAAAATATCAATTTGGAGCAGATAGCGAGGATCGAACTCGTACCATAAGCTTGGGAAGCTCACGTTCTACCACTAAACTATATCTGCATAGAGTAAAACCCTTATAAAATAAGGGCTAATAATCAAATGGAGGACCCAGTCGGATTTGAACCAACGATCAGGGAGTTGCAGTCCCACGCCTTACCACTTGGCTATAGGTCCATATTAATGTATACACGTTTCTCACGTATATACATTGTATTATATATTTTAATAATTGTCAATTCCTATTTAAGAATATATTCATAATTATTATGTCTGCTATTTAATACTAATTTTATACTATCGGCATACGTAATATTATTTACTTCATAATAACTATAGTCATTATCATTATATAGTTTCTTCATAGTACTAGTATACTCTAGACCTGAGATTGTATATTTTAATAGAGCATAATTATCTATTAAATCATTACCTTCACTTACTTTTAATCTAATAATAGTATTATTACTAGTTGGCATTAAAGTTATATCAGCATTAATTTCATAGTTATCACTAATATTATATTCTTCTATTTTTAATTTATAATCCCCTATTATTGAATTGTTAAATTCTAGGGTATCATTGATTCTTTTAGTTGTTGTTTCTTCATCATCAATATTATCAGGAGTTAATCTAACTTTAATAATAGAATTATTTTTATTAGTTAGATAACCATAATCATATTTAAGATATATCTTTTTGTTTAGAACATTATCATCAACGAGATATACAAAGATATATTCTTTTTCTTGTTCGGTTAATTTTATTTTGTTATAGCACTTACCAATATCTTTTAATGAAGAACAATATTTATTATTTGGTGAATATGTTTTACCATAGATACTTAAGATAAAGTTATCAGGATTTAGGACATCACTATGATTACTAGATATTTTAAATTTAACGACTAATAAGCTACTATTACCAACACTTAGTTTCTTTGAAGAACTATCTTCTTTAGTTAAATAACTACCATTTACCAGCATATTAAAGTCAACACCAAAGTATTCATTTTCTTTATATACCTTATTCTTACTAGTATAATTAGCTACGATTATCCATAGAATTATTACTATTACTATTAAAGATAAGCCGGTAAAGAGAATGTTCTCTCGAATAAAATATCTAAATTCACGAAAAAATCTACGTATTTTAAATTTAGTTTTATTAGTATCAAAGCCCATGACTAATTCGACTTCTTCATTATCAGTTAAGTCAATATTTAATTCTTGGATATCTTTGGAGAAATTAAATTTCTTTATATCAAAACCTAAACCTCTAATAAGCATAATAACTATTATTATATATTGAAATATTAAACCCATTAAGGATATATCCCGATAGAGTCTTAGTGTCTTTTGTTCAATAATAGAACTTGAGAATGTTCTTAAATAATTAAATAAAAAGATAAATAAAATTATTACAGCGATATAACCAATAATACTAAATAGATATAGTTTTTTAGGTTTATCTTTATATTTCATTAAGTAATATATTATTGCCATTACAACAATAGCCCCTAGTATAATATAGATCGGGGTATAATTAATATAATTTACTGCATCATATCGGCCATTACCGGTTGAGATATAATTTCTTAAGAAAGATACTATACCATTATATTTATAGCAGACATATACTAATAAGCCAAATAAGAATAAGTGTATAGCTTTAAAGTGTTTTATTAAAAAGGCAAATGGTTTTCTAACTATCATAGTTGACTCCTCCTACTATTAATAATCATACCATAAAAAAAACTAAAAATAAATATTTAGTTTTGTTCTTTATAAAAAATTAGTTGTTCTGGTCTTAGATAGATATTTCTATTTTGATATAGTAGTGTTGCTAGATTAGCACCTAGTCCATTAGTAATACTTTCTAGAGTATCACCATCTGCAGTTATATAATATTTAACATCTTTTTTAGGTATTAATATTTCTTGGTTAGGATAAATATAATCATTTGTATTTAAACCATTTAGTTGGGCTAATAACTTATAATTTATATTATTTTTCATAGCTATTTGATATAAATTATCCCCTTTCTTGACAATATATTTATCAAAAAATTCGTTATTCATTTATAAATCCTCCCTAGTAAATATTATGTAATTAAAAAGAATAATATACTATATATTACTCTTTATCTTTATCTAAATATTCTCTTTTAAGTTCTGATACTAATGTTGTGAAATTAGTTTCTATTTCTGGTAGGGCATCTTTATCTATATTAGATAGTAATATTTTTTCTTTTACAGTATCAATTATAATACGGCCCCATATTAGTCCACAACTAATAGTAAAGTCATTATATAAATCAAAAGATATTGATTTAAAGAAATAACCAAATACTATTCTTTTTGTAGCTAGCATAATTCTTTGATTAGTTATAGCTATTATATAAGTATTTACAAAATCAAAAGTTCCTTTATTCTTTTGACCTAAAAATAGATATTTAATTTCTTCATTAGGATTTAAATGTTGTTCAATTACTTTAGCGTGTTCTTTTAATCTAAAAGCTACAGTGTTTGGGTATCTTCTTTTGAAATCACGGGCTAATTTATAAATTTCACTCATACTACTCTCCTACTTTAACATTAGTACTTAAGAATGATTTTAATCCGTCTTCATCAACATAACCATTTATTGTAGCAATAGTATCTGAATTATTTAATAATAATGTTGTTGGAGTTCCCCATTGTTTATTTCTTCTAAAGAATGTGTTAGACTTCATAAATACTTTATAGTCTTCTTCAGATATTTTAGACATATCGATCCAATTAAATGGAATACCTAATTCAGTGGCTACTTTTTCAACTACAGGGCGATATTGTTCGCAATAATGGCATCCTGTTTGTGCGATAATAACGATGAATGGTTTGTTAGCTTCTTGCAAGCTTTTGTATGTAGCATAATCAATATCAGCAAGTCCAGCAGTACCTTCAATGGTAACTGGTAAATCATAGTGAGCCTTTTCTGTTCTATTTTGTCCCAATATTACAGCACCTACGATTATAGCTACTACTACTAAAATTAATATTATATCTGTTTTTTTCATTTTGTACCTCCTATGTATATAATTCTATCATATAAATATTCTTTAAACAATAATTTTGTAGAAAAAAGAATAACTAATTTAGCTATTCTTCATAGATAATTTTATCAGTATATTTACTACTTGGGGCAATCATACATTTAACGAAGTCTTTGTTTCTTGCTAATACTTCTCTAAATTCACGGTACTCTTGACCAAAGTAATTCTCTCCTAGGGCCGGTATGCCATAACTATTTATATCTAGACTATTTGCAATATATAATGCTCGATATAAGTGATATCTTTGGGTAATTATTACTATTTTCTTACCTTTAGTCATATCTTTTATACGATAGATACTATCATAGGTTGATATTCCATGTTCATCTAATATTATATCTTCCATGGGAATATTATTATCTAACATATATTTCTTCATCTTACCTACTTCATCATATTCATCACTTTTTATAGAGTCGCCACTTAAGATTAGTTTAGCTTTAGTATCGTTATAGACTTCGATTGCTTTATCTAATCTATCTTTTAGCATTGGACTAATTCTATCTTTTTTAACACTAGCACCTAGTACTAAGATATAATCTATATCATCAATACTATTCTTAATACTTGAAGTAGTAGAATATTTAACATATAGATTAATACTTAGTAAGATAATTAAGATAGATATACTAATAATTATTAAATATTTTATTATTCTTTTCATAAATTCTTTATAATATCCTCTTTATTCATTCCTAATTTTTCTAATTCATTTACTTTTTCTTTTAATTCTTCTAATAATTTATTTCTTTTAATATTAATGGCTTCTTTAGTATTGTCAGAGATAAATGTTCCTTTAGTAGATATAGTATTTATAATATTTTTATTTTCTAGTTCGAGATAGGCTTTTCTAACAGTATTAGGATTTATTCCTAAGATACTAGCAAGTTCTCTAGTTGAGGGAATTTGTTCACCACTTTTTAAAATGCCTAGGGCAACATATCTTTCTATTTGATTAATTATTTGTTCATATATTGCTTCTCTACTATGATAATCAATATTAATAATATTATTCATATGTGTCTCCTGATGATTCTCGAGTATCATCCTTAGCAAAGTAATCTTTATATTCCGTAGTATCTTTTAGAACATTTCTTCTTTCTGAGATTAAGTTATATACTTCTTCTACTTTATTAGTATAGAAGTGATAATAACTATTAGTCTTGCCAATATAGAAATCAATAACTAGATATTTTTTATCAATAGTTATATCATCAGCAATATTTTTATCAATAAAATCTAATAATTGTTCTTGCGATTCATTAACTATGTAATAAGCATCTTCTTCAGTTAAGCCAGCAATACTTATATGATAGTATCCTTCTATTCCTTTACGATAAGTATTTTTAAAACTATTATTTTCAATATCTAGGATCATTTCATTTAGTTTATCACTTATATTACGATCAATACGATAAGATACTAAGTTATGATGATCGTAAATATATAATTCAATATTAAATTTATCATTTTCATTATATTCACTAGATAGATACTCTTTAACAGTTATATTAGAAAATAATTCTTTAATATAGTTAATAATATGTTTAAGTTCATGATATGAATATGTATTATAGCCTAATGTTATAGCGTATACTTTTTTATTAACAAACTTTTTAAATTCTTTATTATAGTTTTTATCATTAGATAAGATATCTATTATTTTGTTATAGTCTTCTTCATTCATATTTACTTTTAGTGAATAGATATTATTATGTTTATCTTTAATATTAGCTTTAAGAATATATTCTCCATCATCAGTAGATAAATGATTCTTAACTAAGATATTAATTATTTTTTTATCTTTAATATAAACATTACTCAATTCATCATTATAATTAGTATAGTTATAATTATTAACACTAGCGGAAATAAAGTCATTACTATCAAGATATTTTTCTTTACCTTGAATAGTAGTTATTAGATAACTATAACCATATATAATAATAACACTTACAATAAAATAGATAAGAGATAGTTTCATATTATTAAGATTTCTTTTAGTTATTAAATCATATATTAAACTATATATAAATATTAGGACTAAGACAAAGATGAAGATCATTATTGAACCACTTGCAGTTATTAAATATAGAATAGATACTAATGGTATTAAAGTTAAACATTTAACAATATTATGAATGTGAGGACTTCTAAAAGATGTTTCACATACTTCCATCTTACGATGATTAAATAAGATAAGTCCTAGAATAAAGTAAATAATGGATAAGACAATCATTCTTGTAATAGAAGTACTATTGTAGATTGAACTAGTACTGTTATTAAACATCATAGATACTAAGTTAAATGGCATAGTATAACTATTATTTTCTACTTTAGTAATATCAGAATAATAGACATTTAACTTTTTATTTATAGTACATTTAGAACTATCATAATAGTCTGTTAGGGCACAGCTATGAGTTGTTGGAGTATTTTCTTCAGTTGTTTTAATCCAATAAGTATCATTTCCGCCATATATTTTAGTTACATTAGCAGTATAGAAATGGATATATGGTACTAAGAATAGAATTAGTAAGGTTACTACTATTTGACTCATCATATTACCACTAACACTCATAGCAAGGTTAGAAGCAATAAAGACAAATGAATAACTTACAAACCATAGGACAAAATAATCAAATAATAAAGCAAATGGGATATATATATTACTAAATATTATACTTATTAAACCAAATAAGACTATATTAGTTAGAAACATTAAGAATAATATTCCTATACCTCCTAGAGTATTAGTTATAAAGATAGTACTTTTATTAATAGGCATGCTTCCAATAAAGTCGACACTTCTTCTTTTATATACATAACCATTTAGGGCAATGCTAAGTAATAATGGGACAATAAATAGTAAAGGAATACCAACGATAGATAATTCACTTAAGCTAAATACTTTAGTACTTTTATCATCAATACCAGTAAGAACTATTAATAGACTACTTAGAATAGGTACTAATAAGATAAATGTTAGTAATAGTGCTTTTGATTTCTTTATATTTTGAAATAAGTAATCAAAGTTAAATAATTTCTTTAAACTCATAACCTAATGCCTCCATTTCATAGATAAATATTTCTTCTAGAGTAAGTGGTAAATAATCAAGTATTAGTGGATTCATTTTTTCTAATATTTTCTTACTATTACCTTTCTTATCATTAATAATTAAGGTTGCCACACTGCCACTTTTTTTAAAGTTAAGAATATCTAGAGATTTAAATTTGTCTTTAGAAAAATCTTCTTTAAATGATATTTGGACTTTAAACATTGTTGTTTTTAATTTATCAGTATCGCTTTCAAATAAGATACCCCCTTTGTATAATAGCCCTAAATTATCACAGATATCTTCTAGTTCACGTAAGTTATGACTAGTCATGACAATAGTTGTATTATTTTCTTCCATCTTTTTAGCTAATATTTTTTTAACTAGTGATCTGATAATAGGATCCAAGCCATCAAATGTTTCGTCAAAGAACATATATTTAGCATTGGTACTGATAGCACATATTAGGGCGCACTGTCTTTTCATTCCTTTAGAGAATGTGTTAATTTTAGCATGCATATCTAGTTTTAAAATACTTGCTAATTCTTTTAAGTATTCCATATCAAATTTCTTATACATAGCTTGATAAAATTTAGCCATATCTAGTAAGGTATATGATGGATAAAAGAATAAATCATCCGGAACAAATACCATGTCCTGTTTTATTTCAGCATTATCGATAACGTCTTCTCCATCAACACAAATAATACCTTTATCTGGGGTAAATATGCCATTAATTAATCTTAATAATGTTGATTTACCACTACCATTCGCTCCTACTAAGCCATATATACAGCCATCTTTAATGGTACAGTTAAGGTTTTCTAAAACATTCTCTTTATCATATTTCTTTGATAAATTTTCAATTTTAATCATGTTTCCTCCTCTTCAATTGTACTATTACAATTAGTACACTATCATTATATTACTAATTATAGAAATATGTCAATATAAAACCTCATTTTTGGTGTAAAATGAGGTTCATTGTTTAGTAACACCTATTTTAGTAATTAGCATACAATATTATAGGTGAAATATATGTTTAATAATTTTGTTAATCTTTTAAGATTTTGGGCTGGTTTTAAATTACTTTGTTTATTATTATGTATGGCTTTAATAGTAATTATCTTCTATCAATTATTAATTACTTTGTTTGTACCTTGTTTTATTAATGTCGTAATACTACTCTTTGAATTTGTTGGGTTCATCTGTCTTGGTTTCTTTACTATATTCGGTTGTTAAGTATTCAGTTTTAGCTAAATAGTCTAATAGTTTTCTAACCTTAATACAGGTATTATATTCTGGCTTAGTCATATCTATTTCATCAGGTAAGGCCATTAAAACAAATAATAATAATCTTTCTTCTGGTAGGAGTGGATATTTAGATTCATAAAATTTTAAAATATCCATAAATTCAAAATCTAGATAGTGATTTTTATATAAATTTAAAATATCATAGATGGGCATGTCAATTTTTGATTTATCCCAACTGATAAAGTATGGTTTATCTTTTTTGATATAGTGGTCAATATTCAAATTATTATGAATATTAACTAGTCTTATTTTTCTTTTATCTTTAATTAAATTATACCATCTATCTATTTGATACCGAGAATAGTTAAGAGAGTTATATATTAACGATATATTGCGGGCAATTAGATATTCAGATGGTGACATATATATAGTACTTTCAATAGTATCCATTAGATTATTATAATAATTATTTAAATACTCTATTCTACCAATAACATCTTCATAGATATTTTTATATATATCAATATCTATCTCTTTATAGAAGGTAGTTTTATTATGTAATAAAGTAAGTAAGTTAACAAGATCTAATATTTTTTGTTCATTGGGTATTTTAACACCTTCGACATATTCATAGATATCATATTCATTATCTTTAATTAATCTTTTAGGAAAGTAATCAAAACTACGTGATATTAAGTAATCATATATATAGTCTAAATTTTTATTAGTTTTTTTCTTTATAACATAAGTATTATTAGAGGTATTAATAATTTCAACACTATTTTTAATAGTTATTTTTTTAGGTTTATCTTTAATAATTTGATATATTTTGTTCATTACATAGATGGTATGATAAGTTTATCACCAGGTTTTATTTCGCTTAAGTTATTATATAATTCTAGTTTATCTTTATCTACACCATATTTTTCAATTATTTTATCAACAGTATCATCTTCTTTAACAATATATACGCGATATGTGGCATATGTTTCATTATCACTTAAATCATTAAATATTGATGATAAGGTATTAGTGTTTTCTTCTTTGTCAGTATTTATATTAGTATTAGTGTTTACGTTATTGTTAACGGTAGTATCTTCAGGTGTTATATCAGCTTTATTAGACATAATGTTAACTTCACTAGCCATCTTTGGTAAGTCTTTAACAATATTGACTGTTCGTGGTTCTTCTAGTTGGTCCACTTCTTCTTTAACTTCTTCAGGTTCTTCAGGAGATTGAGCTTCTCTATCAGGTAGTTCTAGTGGAGTTTCTTCTTCAGGTTCCTCTCTTTCAGGAATAGGTTCTTCTTCACCTTCGATATATAAATCTATCTTTACATATAAAGTATTACTATCTTTTAATTTATAATTAAAATCATCTATATCAATAACACACTCTTTAGTATTCAACCTTGTCCCTAAAGCAATATCAAATGGTAATTCAAAAGAAAATGATTCTTTTTGAATAGAAGCTTCAGTAATTTTATATTCCCCTGTTATTATAAAATTACCACTAATGGTATCCTCATTACTTAAATCTAGATTATGTTCTAGTGATATAGCAGTTATTTCATTAACACTAGTTTTAAATAATAGTTCTTTTTCAAATGGTATTATTTTTTTCATATGATCATCCTTTCATTAATATATATGATGTTATTTAAATAATATACTTTATTTTAGTATACATTAGATATTTTATTAATATAATATGGTAAGGAGATAATAAATGAATAGATATATAATAATGGAATATATAAAGAAGTTAAATAGAAATGATATTATTAACTTTGCTAATAAACAGGGTATTAGTTTAGATAGTGATGAGGTTGAAACTATATATCATTATATTAAACATGAGTATAATAAAATTATTAATAAAGATGAATCTGTTTTAGAAGAAGCTAGAGAAAAGTTAAATAGTAAGGCTTATAATTATATTAAAGATATGTATTATAAATATAGAAATATGTTTTAATATATAAATAATTATGGTATTATTAATATAGGTGATGGACTATGAATAGTGATAAGTTTGGGGAATTTATTAGAAACAAACGCAAAGAAAAAGGTCTTACCCAACAACAATTAGGAGATATAGTTGGTGTTAGTATGAAGGCAGTGTCGAAGTGGGAATGTGGTAATGCGATACCGGATGTTGGAACGATAAAAAAGCTTAGTGAGGCTTTAGGAGTTTCTACTGATGAATTGTTAGAAGGCAAATGTAATAATAAAGAAAATAATGTTTCAAAGAAGATTAAGCCTATAATAATTGTTATTGTATTAAGTATTATATTATTAGTAGGAACAATTTACCTACTACTAAATAATAAAAAGGAAAATAATAAATTACCTGATAAATATGATTGTACTTTAATTAAAACATATCACATTAATGATATATATGCAAGTAATGATGAAAATTACTTATATGTAACATTTAGTCAATATCAAACTGAAGGTGTTTATACAATTAAATTGCCAAGATCTATTTCGGGAATCCTAGAGAAAGATAAAAATTATGAATTTACTTTTAAGATAAATAAAAAATATGTTAATGATAGTCCTGAGGTAATATTTAGTAATTCCGAAGTGCTTAATGTTGAGGCTACTGATAAAATTGGAATGGCACAAATGAATAGATGTGACTGTGAATAAGAAAAAAATACTTCACTTTAATTAGTGAGGTATTTTATTTGTAATAAGATCTAATGTCTTCAATTAGATTAGGATTAAACTCTTTCTTTCTTATCATATCTATTTCTTGTTTGTATGGAGGATATATTTTTTCTTTGCTGTCATCAGTCATTGTAAGATATGGAGTTTCTAATATTTTAGGAATATTTTCTAATCTTTTATTATAGATAACATTAATTAAATTATCAAAACCAATAGTGCCTAGCCCAATATTTTCATGACGGTCTTTATGAGATGATTTGGCGTTTTTACTATCGTTTACGTGAACTACTTTTATTTTATCAAGGCCTATTTCTTTATCGAATTCATCTAGGTATGCATCAAAATTACTAATATCATAGCCGGCATCATTTAAATGACAGGTATCTAAACATACTCCTATTCTATTAGGATATTTTATACCATTAATAATAGTTTTTATTTCAGCAGTAGATACTCCTACTTCACTACCTTTACCCGCCATTGTTTCTAGACAAATACATACATCATTATCCGGAATAGATAACACTTGATTTAAGCCTTGAATAATATTTTGAATGGCTTCTCCACGTGGTAAATCTAGAGCTGATCCGGGATGTAAAACGACATTTTTTATACCTATACTTTGACATCTTTCTAATTCATTTATTAAGAATCCTACAGAGAAATCATAGTTTTTAGGATTACATAGATTTACAATATAGGGAGCATGAACAACAATGTTTTCTAATTTAATATTATTTTCTTTCATTAGTTTTAAACCTTCAAGAGTATAGCCGTCGTTAATAGCTCCTCTTTTAGTATTTTGGGGTGCTCCGGTATAGAACATAAATGTGTTAGCACCATATGATAAAGCCTCTTGAACACTTCCTAGTAATTGATTATTACTTTTAAATGAAACATGAGAGCCTATTATTAATTCCATTATATAACCTTCTTTCTTTGTGATACTATATTTTCTTTTTGTACTATTAGTTTTTTTTAGTAAGTTATGTGTGAATAATATAAACTTGGTAAATATATTTTTAATATTTTACCAAGTTTTTTACATATATTCTATCTTGCATTTCGAATAATTACAATACCTGATGCTCCATTACCGCCTAAACCTCTTTCACCGTGACTAGTGCTACTGCTACCGCATCTGCCACCGCCGCCACCGCCACCGGATCCAGTGTTCTCAGTCCCAGCATTGCCATCCTTAGCATCGACAATATAATATTTTCTTGAAGCAGTTATTTGTGCGTAGCTACAACCTTGTCCGCCAGTACCACCGCCATCTGGCCCACCTGTTATTCCCAGCGTACCATAGCCACCTTGGCCAGTACTAACACCGCTACCACCATTGCCGCCGCCGGCACCATAACGTATATTACCTGTTTCATTAAATTCATAATTTCCATCAGCACCATTACCAGCTCCACCAACTTTAGAAATGACATTTTGTGCGCCATAATTGTTTGTTTGTCCGGATAGTCTTCCAGTTCCACCAGAACCAATTGGAATTGCCCAACCTTCTTGGTTACTTATATAGTATGGCTTTATTGGTGTACTACCAGCAAGTGCGGTAAAATATGCTTCCCTACTAGTACCAAACGAAGAATTAGCTGTAGCTTCTCCTACAATATCTCCTACAATAATTGAATAACTAATTCCTGTTGATACTGGTAATTTTTTTATTGTTAAAGCAGCACCACCACCGCCACCACTGCCACCATGGTTACCTTGCGCAATATAGTCGCTTCCTGGTGCTCCAGAGCCTCCGCCACCAACGATGAAGATATCTATACCGTTAGAAGCATTATATAAATCATTAAATTTTAGTGTACCAGAACTCAAAAATCTGATTTTCCAATTACCAATATATGTATTAATATTATCAATTTTAGTATTACTATCATTAACAATTTCATAACTTCCTGTATAACTAAAATCTGGTATTGAACGTTTCATTTTCCAATTTGCTGTTAATGTTATATTACCAGCTCCTATTGTTAAACTAGTACCACTCAGTGATGATCCTGTACCAGATACTGTCCAACCTGTAAATGTATAATTATTTCTACTAGGATTACTTACTGTTACTGTACTTCCATATTTACCGCTAGTTGGTGCATTAGCACCTTTTGTTCCGCCATTTAATTCGTAGGTAATCGTATAAGTATTTGTGCTAAAACTCAATTGAACATAGACATTGCTAGTTCCAATTGTTCCACTTGCTGAGCCACTATATATTCCGTTATAAGTATGACCTGTTGCTGTTTTGATATTAGATATTGAATAGCTAGAACCATATGGATGTTTGTCATAGTAATCAGTACAATCATTGCATACTAACTTACCATTGATGTATACATCAGCTGTACCAAAGCCTGTTATGTTACCAGAACTGCTGCCATCTAACAATCCATTCAAATCAAGATAATAATAATTAATGTTCCAATTTGCTGTTAATGTTATATTACCTGTTCCTATTTTCAAATTAGTGCCAGTTAGTGCGGCTCCTGTACCAGATACTGTCCAGCCTGTAAATGTATAACCTGTCTTACTTGGATTACTTACTATTACAGTGCTTCCATATGTTCCACTTGTTGGTGCATTAGTACCTTTTGTTCCGCCATTTAAATTATAACTAATTGTGTAGGTGTTAATGGTCCAATTTGCTGTTAATGTTATATTACCAGCTCCTATTTTCAAATTAGTGCCTGTTAGTGAGGCTCCTGTGCCAGATACTGTCCAGCCTGCAAATGTATAGCCTGTTTTACTTGGATTACTTACTGTTACTGTACTTCCATATGTTCCACTTGTTGGTGCATTAGTACCTTTTGTTCCGCCATTTAAATTATAACTAATTGTGTAGGTGTTAATGGTCCAATTTGCCGTCAATGTTATATTACCTGCTCCTATTTTCAAATTAGTGCCTGTTAGTGATGCTCCTGTACCAGATACTGTCCAGCCTGCAAATGTATAACCTGTTTTACTTGGATTACTTACTGTTACTGTACTGCCATATGTTCCGCTTGTTGGTGCATTAGTACCTTTTGTTCCGCCATTTAAATTATAGCTAATTGTGTAGGCGTTAATTCGCCATATTGCATATAAATTCAATTTACTGTCAGATATTCCATATTGGCCATTAGTATATTTCCAAGTACCATTAAATCCTGTCCAATTATAGCCATCATCTGTTCCATTGCTATTGGTAGTCCAACTAACAAATGAATAACCTGTTTTTGTAAATGCATTAGTTTTTATAGAAACTGTAGAATCATATGTTGCTGTTGTTGAAGTCATGGTTCCTGTTCCACCATTTGCATTATAATTAATTGTATAAGTGTTTGCTTTCCAATTTGCTGTTAATGTTATATTTCCCGCTCCTATTGTTAAGCTAGTGCCAGTTAGTGAGGATCCTGAGCCAGATACTGTCCAGCCTGTAAATGTATAACCTGTTTTACTTGGATTACTAACTGTCACTGTACTTCCACATTTACCGCTTGTTGGTGCATTAGTTCCTTTTGTTCCGCCATTTAATTCGTAGTTAATCGTATAAGTATTTGTGCTAAAACTCAATTGAACATAGACGGTGCTAGTTCCAATTGTTCCACTCGCTGAGCCACTATATATTCCATTATAAGTACGACCTGTTGCTGTTTTGATATTAGATATTGAATAGCTAGAACCATATGGGTGTTTGTCATAGTAATCAGTACAATCATTGCATACTAACTTACCATTGATGTATACATCAGCTGTACCAAATCCTGTTATGTTACCAGAACTACTGCCGTCTAACAATCCATTTAAATCAAGATAATAATAATTAATGTTCCAATTCGCTGTTAATGTTATATTACCTGTTCCTATTGTTAAACTAGTGCCAGTTAGTGTTGCTCCTGTGCCAGATACTGTCCAGCCCGCAAATGTATAACCTGTCTTACTTGGATTACTTACTATTACAGTGCTTCCATATGTTCCGCTTGTTGGTGCATTAGTACCTTTTGTTCCGCCATTTAATTCGTAGGTAATCGTATAGGTATTAATATTCCAATTCGCCGTTAATATTATATTACCTGCTCCTATTTTCAAATTAGTGTCAGTTAGTGAGGCTCCTGTACCAGATACTGTCCAGCCTGCAAATGTATAACCTGTTTTGCTTGGATTACTTACTGTTGCTGTACTGCCATATGCTCCGCTTGTTGGTGCATTAGTACCTTTTGTTCCACCATTTAAATTATAACTAATTGTGTAGGTGTTAATTCGCCATATTGCATATAAATTCAATTTACTGTCAGATATTCCATATTGCCCATTAGTATATTTCCAAGTACCATTAAATCCTGTCCAATTATAGCCATCATCTGTTCCATTGCTATTGGTAGTCCAACTAACAAATGAATAACCTGTTTTTGTAAATGCATTAGTTTTTATAGAAACTGTAGAATCATATGTTGCTGTTGTTGAAGTCATAGTTCCTGTTCCACCATTTGCATTATAATTAATTGTATAAGCGTTTGCTTTCCAATTCGCTGTTAGTGTTATATTACCTGTTCCTATTGTTAAGCTAGTGCCAGTTAGTGAGGATCCTGAGCCAGATACTGTCCAACCTGTAAATGTATAACCTGTTTTACTTGGATTACTAACTGTCACTGTACTTCCATATTTACCGCTTGTTGGTGCATTAGTTCCTTTTGTTCCGCCATTTAAATTATAACTAATTGTGTATTCACTTGCACTCCAATTGGCAGTTAATGTTACATTACTTGGACCTATTTTCAAATTAGTGCCAGACATTGTTGCCCCTGTGCCTGAAACAGCCCAGCCATTGAATGTATAACCTGTTTTACTTGGATTACTTACTGTTACTGTACTTCCATATGTTCCGCTTGTTGGTGCGCTAGTACCTTTTGTTCCGCCATTTAATTCGTAGGTAATCGTATAGGTATTAATATTCCAATTCGCCGTTAATGTTATGTTACCAGCTCCTATTGTTAAACTAGTGCCAGTTAGTGATGCTCCTGTACCAGATACTGTCCAGCCTGTAAATGTATAACCTGTTTTGCTTGGATTGTTTACTGTTACTGTATTTCCATATTTACCGCTTGTTGGTGCATTAGTTTCTTTTGTTCCGCCATTTAATTCGTAGTTAATCGTATAAGTATTTGTACTAAAGTTCAATTGAACATAGACGTTGCTAGTTCCAATTGTTCCACTTGCTGAGCCTTTATATATTCCATTATAAGTATGACCTGTTGCTGTTTTGATATCAGATATTGAATAGCTAGAACCATATGAGTGTTTGTCATAGTAATCAGTACAATCATTGCATACTAACTTACCATTGATGTATACATCAGCTGTACCAAAGCCTGTTATATTACCAGAACTGCTGCCGTCTAACAATCCATTTAAATCAAGATAATAATAATTAATGTTCCAATTTGCTGTTAATGTTATATTACCTGTTCCTATTGTTAAATTAGTGCCAGTTAGTGAGGCTCCCGTACCAGATACTGTCCAGCCTGCAAATGTATAACCTGTTTTGCTTGGATTACTTACTGTTACTGTACTTCCATATGTTCCGCTTGTTGGTGCATTAGTACCTTTTGTTCCGCCATTTAAATTATAACTAATTGTGTAGGTGTTAATTGTCCAATTTGCTGTTAATGTTATATTACCTGTTCCTATTTTCAAATTAGTGCCAGTTAGTGATGCTCCTGTGCCAGATACTGTCCAGCCCGCAAATGTATAACCTGTTTTACTTGGATTACTTACTGTTACTGTACTTCCATATGTCCCACTTGTTGGTGCATTAGTACCTTTTGTTCCGCCATTTAAATTATAACTAATTGTGTAGGTGTTAATGTTCCAATTCGCTGTTAATGTTATATTACCTGTTCCTATTGTTAAACTAGTGCCAGTTAGTGAGGCTCCTGACCCAGATACTGTCCAGCCTGCAAATGTATAACCTGTTTTACTTGGATTACTTACTGTTACTGTACTTCCATATGTTCCGCTTGTTGGTGCATTACTTCCTTTTGTTCCACCATTTAAATTGTAACTAATTGTGTAGGTATTAATGGTCCAATTTGCTGTTAATGTTATATTACCTGTTCCTATTTTCAAATTAGTGCCTGTTAGTGATGCTCCTGTACCAGATACTGTCCAGCCCGCAAATGTATAACCTGTTTTACTTGGATTACTTACTGTTATTGTACTTCCATATGTTCCGCTTGTTGGTGCATTAGTACCTTTTGTTCCACCATTTAAATTGTAGGTTATATTATAAGTATTAATATTCCATTGGGCGTATAGGGTTGCTGATTCATTAGACGTATATTTAGAACCTGGTTGATAGCTAGTTCCACTACCATCACTCTTTGTATTCCAACTGGCATAAGTATAACCTGTTCTTGTTGGTTTAGTACTAGATAATATAATGTCTTTGGAGTATACCTTATTTTGAGCTGTAGGAGCTCCCTCTCCACCATTGGAATTATATTCGATTGTTATTATATTAGATATATATGCTATTATGTTTGCAACTGAACTATTACCTGCACTGTCATAAGCAATAACTTGAACATATCTTTGTCCTGGTTCAGATATTGTAATATTACTATTATTATTTACTATATTATTACTAGTCATAGTGGTATTTAGTTTGTTATATACCCCACTAACATTTTGTAATATTCTAATTTCTTTAACAGCACTCATACTATCGCTAGCATTATACTTAATATTAAAGCTATTATAAGACCAATTTTTGTCTTCGATTGAGACATTAGTATTAGTACTTTTTTCTATCTTATTACCTATTAAGTTGCCTAAGCAGTTATCTTTATTAGAACATCTCTGCTCAATAACATTAATAGTAGGCGCTGTTCTGTCGATGTAGACATTAATCTCTACCTTACTACTATTTCCTGCTTCATCAATGGCTTCGATAATAGCTATTCTGCTACCATCTCCTGATAATGTCTTAGAACAAGATGTATTACAATTGGCTCCGCTATTACTAGGATTACCACTATTAGTACTACCAGCATTATTATAAGTCCACTTGATTGTACTATATTCATTAGTACTAATATCAAACCAATATCCGTAGTTTTTCCATGTGCTTTCTGAATAATTTCCACTAATAGTAGTAAGAAGTTCTCCTTTAGTTTTTGGAGTATTTCCTTCATAACTACTAATTTTATATACTTTAAGTGTGATAATAGGTGGGGTGTTATCGAATGTTGCATTAATAATTTTTGAAGATTCAGCAATATTTTCATTATCATAATTTATATATGCAAGTATTTTCCCATTAGATTTTACATTTAGTCTTACTACATCATTTTTTGCTAAATATAATTGTCCCGATTTTAAATTACTTACAGGTTCATTACTACAATTACCAATTTCTTTACAAGAATATACTACATCATTAGTAGTTATAGTATCTTCACCAAATTCGGATAAATAAATGTATCTATAATAATCAGTATTTGACGTACTATAAACTATTTTAGCATCAACGTTTTTAACTTTATTTCCTTTATAATTAGTGGATATTGAAACGTTAGATTGATAATTACAATTAACATCTGGAAGAATACTTTTTTCAAAAGAAAAACTAGTTTCTTTAATAACTTTACTATCTTTGTCTCTAATAATCTTCAATTGGGAATTTTTAGATATTTTATCATTTCTATCAATAACTTTTTCATCAAAATAACCAAGTTCAATTAAGTCGCCTAGTGATACACAGCTATATTCATAATTGTCTTTTGTGTACCAATAGGCACCGGTATCATCAGTGTATATTTTAGCAGCACTTTTAATATTATTATAGGTTATTAAATCCATATTTTCTTTTGCATTATTAATATTTTTTATTACTAAAAATATTGCAATACTAAAAATAATTCCAAGTACAACTATTGTACTTAATAACTCTACTAAAGTAAAGCCATTCTTCTTTCGCATATTACCTACCTTCTATCTAATATAATTATAAAATAAAAAGTCGGTATTATCAAGGTTTATTTTTCCAAAAATATGAAAGGCTTCTTGATTTTTGCTTCAGTTCTTATTTTAACTAAATTCTTTTCTATTTTATGAGTACTAATTATTTTATTACTGGTTGTTTAATTCACTTGTAAATAATAATCTTTCATTTAATTACCACCTTTTTCTTATTATTATTTACTATATAATAACACATGAAAAAGAGATGACTAATCATCATCTCAACTCCACACTAGATTTTATTGCTCTTATAATACAGCTCCACACTAAAATTTATAGTTTTATAAAATTTAGCATTAAATATTATTCAATTTTACTCCACACTAGATTTTATTGAACCGATATATTAACATATAAAAAGAGATGATTGACTATCACCTCAAATTTATAATTTTATTTAGACAATATTAAGCCGCATATGCGCCAATTGTTGTTGCTAATGAACCTGTTGAACCAAATTTAGATAATGAACATGTTTGTGTTGATGTAAGAGCATTTGTTCCTACTGAACCATAATAATATTCACCATCATTTGCCATACTCATTTTAACACATACAGCTCCTGTAGAACCATCAATTGCTATAACGAATTGATAATAGTTTTTAGGTTTTAAACCGGCCGCTGTTAAGAAACCAGCATTTGCATTAGCTCTTAACACAGTTCCTGTAATTGAATTTGTTCCACCAACTACACATTTTTGTCCATCAGCGCCACATAGTGAAGTAAACTCCTCGTTTAATTGTGTTTCAGTTCCTAAGTTAGCTAAACTAATAGAATCATATTGGTTCTTTATCCAGTCTGCTAATGTGTTAGCTGTTGATTGGAATACACTTCTTTTAGCACCATTAGAAGTTGTTAATACTAGGGGAATAGTAATACCTACTACTAATGCTAGTATAATAATTACTGCTAATAACTCTACTAAAGTAAATCCTTTTCTATTTAATTTTTTCATTATTTTCCTCCTCTACTTTATACATTAAGTTTAGCATATTAACTTTATAGTGTCAATTGTTTATTTGTAAATTATCATTTTTTACTTAACTAGTCGATAGACTTTATTATGGATTTCAGATGGGCTATCCATTTTATCATTAGTACTACATTCTACTGTATCAAATGATAGATAATCTGCTACAAATAAGGCATTATCATATACTTTTTTTAGAAAAGCCATATCTCTTTCGTGGATATCGTTTTGAACACCATCATTGTTTTGCCTAGCACGGCGCATACTTTGAACTAAATCAAATGGTGCAGTTAAGAATATAACTTTATCAGGTTTTTGAATTCCTAATTTGTTATATTCAAAATCAGTTACATAATCAATAAATGCTTTTCTTTCTTCAATATCTTCTATTACAGCAGATTGATATATTAAACTTGATGTTGTATATCTATCTAATAAGATAATCTTTCCTTCGTTGATTTACCTATTCCATCACTATAACCTTCGATTACGATTATTTTTCCTTTATTCATAATTCCTCCTACTGATATTCGTATATGTTGATATATTTATCACCATAACGTTTATTTTTTATTAATTCATAATTATTATTTTCATTATTAATATTAGTTGAATATTCACATATTACTAGAGAATTTTTATTTAATAGTTGATATTCATCTAAAGTATTTAAAATATTATCAATAACTAAGTCTTTATATGGCGGGTCTAAAAATACTAAGTCAAACTTTATATTTCTATCTTGATAATATTTTAGAGCTTGGTTATAGTCCATAGTTGTTAGATAGCACTTATCTTCTATTTTAAATTTATTAATATTTTCTTTTAATTTATTGATAACTATTTTATTAGAATCATTAAAATAGCAATATTTACTACCATTACTAATGGCTTCAATACCTAATGAACCACTACCACAAAATAAATCTAGGCTAACACTATCAGGTATTTTACTACTAATTGTGGCAAAGACACTTTCTTTAACACGATCCATTGTTGGTCTAGTACCTTCTATATTATAGGTATCAATATTTCTTCCTTTTAAACTACCACTGATAATACGCATATATACCTCCTATATACAAACTCTAGTACTTGTGTATTTTTTATACTGATTACTTATTTTTAAGATATAACTACTTAGTTTATTATAATTATCTAAATACTTTTTATATTCTTCTATCTCAAATAATTTACTTTTAATACTTATTAATTTAGTAGTATCTTCTTCGTGATTAAACTTATCTACTAAGGTAATTACTTCTTGATTAGATAATAACTTCTTTTTACTATCTAGTAATTCTTTAATTAGGGTTGAATTATCTAGAGTATCAATAAAGTTATATGTTTTAATAATTATGTCATTCATATATAACATCTCCTATTATAAAGAAAAAACAAATAAATTACATATATTTATTCATTTGTTTCATCATTTGATTTACTTGTTTTTGGGTAGGTGTTCTTCCCATTGAGCTCATCATTGTTTTAATCATTTGTTCATTGATAGGTGGATTCTTCTTTAAATATTTTTTCATATAATTTCTTGCTAAAAAGAATCCAATAACTGCTCCTACAACAAGGCCAAATACTAAATATAATATATCTTTTAGCATACCTTATCCCTCCTTAGTTAATTATACTAGATAACTACTCTATTGTCTATATTACTTGTTATTTTATTTAACCAAAAATAGTCTTTATTATCAAAATCGCAAACAAAAATGTTATTAGCATAGTCATTTATTACATTAAATAAGTAAGAGTAATTACCAATAGTTTTTAATTTTAAATTACAATTACTTACTATTAATTTACTTACTACTACTCTATTTTCTGTTATGTAATGAATATTACCTTGGTTATAGTAATTATAGCTATCTATATTTTTTAGATAAGTATTTATAGAGTTTTTGTTAAAGGGAATAGCTATTTGTTCAAAATAACGATAAGTAATATTCATATCAAAGTCTTTAGTGTAATACATTTCTTCTAGGACTTGATACATTTTATATGGTTTATTTTTATAGACATTAGCAAAATATTTATTAATTCTAAATAGATAAAATACTCTCATACCATCACCATTATTAATTATATGGTAATGATATAGTGTTTTTTGTCGAATTATAATCTATTTTTTATTTTTATAACGATATTTGGAATATCTAATTCAAACTCTTCTAATAGGTCTTTAGGACTACCACTTTTACCAAAGTGATTTATTCTAATGATATCTTCTTCATCACTAGCAATACGATACCAATTAGGATCATTAGAAAATTCAATAACTACTTTTTTATAATTCTTAGGTAATACTTGATTACGATAAGCTAAATCTTGTTTAAAGAATAAATCGATATTAGGCATAGAAACTATTCTAGCTTCGATAAAACTTTTTAGAAGTTCTTGCTTTAATTGCATAGCAAGGGTTACTTCAGAACCACTAGCGACAATTATTAAGTCTAATCTATTTTTTACTTCACTGATAACATAGCCTCCGAAAGATACTTCTTCTATAGAGGTAAACTTAAATGTCTCTGTAGGATTTTTAGCGACTATTAGGGCACTAGGGTTATTACTTTTTAAGATTAAGTTCCAAGCACCTATTAATTCTTTATAATCGCATGGTCTAAATACTTGTAGGTTAGGAATAGTTCTTAACATACCTAGTTGTTCAACCGGTTGATGAGTAGCACCATCACTACCAATAGTAAAACTATCATGGGTAAATATATAAGTTACTGGTAAGTTCATTAAAGCACTATTTCTAATGGATGGTTTCATAAAGTCAGAAAATGTTAAGAACGTGCTACCAAATGGATGGAAGCCGGTTAAGGCAAAACCATTTAAGATAGCTCCCATAGCATTTTCTCGAACACCAAAGTTAATATTTCTTCCGGCATAGTTATCTTTAGAGTAATTACCTTTACCCTTTAGATAGGTTTTAGTAGAGGCTATTGTATCAGCACCTCCGCCAACAAAAGTTGGAATAAATGTAGATATAACATTCATAATTTGGAAGTTTATATCACGCATACCACTATCTAATAAGATTTTATCTTGGTCAATTACTTTATCTAGTTGAAGCATTATTGGTTCATTTTCAAGATAATCATTTAAATTTTCTACTTCTTCATCAGTAGCATTTCTAACATAGTTTTCATAATCTTGATACCAAGCACTATAAACATTATCATTTCTTACTTTGATATGTTGTTTTAAGGCTTCAATGTTTTCTTCATCAGGAGTAAATTCATTTGTAAAGTCGAGTTTCTCTCTTATGGATGTCAGGTCATCTTTATCTAGTTTACCATGAATAGTATTTTCTCCTTCATATAGAGAATATTTACCTATTGTAGTATTAACGATAATTAATGATGGTTTATTACTCTTTTTAGCAGCATAGATAGCTTTATTTATTTCTTTGATTGATTCACCATTTTTTACTATTAGAACTAAGAATCCTAAGGCAGTATACATATCAGCAATTTTTTCGTTATAATCTTTATCTAGTTTACCATCAAGAGTTGTATTATTAGCATCATATAAAAGAATAAGATTAGATAAGTTATATTGGCCGGCTAGAGAGGCTGCTTCATAAGATATTCCTTCCATTAAATCGCCATCACTACATAAGCAATATATGTTATAATCAAATAATATTTCTTTTTTCTTGTTAAATACAGCTTCTAGGTGCTTTTCAGCCATAGCAAGTCCGACTGAGGTTGCTACGCCTTCTCCTAAGGCACCGGTTGTGGCTTCAATACGTTTATTAATATTTAATTCCGGATGTCCTGGAGTGATTGAATTAAGCACGCGATATTGCTTTAAATCATCAATGGTATAATCATTAGTTGTGCAATAAAGGGTTGCATATAGTAAAGCCGAACCATGACCGGCACTCAAGACAAATCTATCACGATTACACCAAGCGGGATTATCAAAATCATAAACTAAGTGTTCTTTAAATAAAGCATACATAATGTTAGCAGCTCCTAAGCATATGCCCGGATGACCACTACCAGCATTATTTATCATATCTAATGATAACAATCTTATATCATTAACCATTTTTTTGTCATCTAATCGACTCATTATATCAACTCACTCTCTTCTATAGTAATTTTATCAAATATAAAGAAAAAAATCTAGTAATATATTATCATTTGACAATACATTACCTAGATTTTAATATTTTTTTAGTACTCTTCCATGGCCTTCTTTTTTAACAGGTGCAAAAGAGTCAACGCTTTCTACATATTTATTTAAGTAATCACAGTAAGAATTATTGGCTTTTTTATCTAGAAGGTGATAGTATTCTGATGATAAGACACCATTTCCTGCTGGTACCATCATTCTATAACCTATGCTTCGATAAAATGCTCTTTTTTCCTCTAAAAATATTGGGTCTGTTATTTCTTGCTTATTTTTATCATAGAATGGCATATCTTCAATTTTTATTTCTTTATAGCCGAATAGTTCGGCATGATTTAAGCCAAAGTCACCGGTAAAAAATGTTTGACGTACTCTATGAATATCTTCTTCAGTTAATTCTTCGGGATAACCGAAATATTTTAATAGTTCATCTAAACAAATAGCGTCTTTAATAGCCATTTTACCAATTTCACATTTAGATTGGTCGGTAATGTTGACTATTGGGTATTGTGGTACTTCAAATAGAACATCAGTAGCCATATCACTATCTAAACTAAATAAGATATTACGACATAATTCATATGTATATACTAATATTTTACCATCATTCTTTAAGCGATACTCATAAGGTATTACTAACTCGCCAACATATAATTTATCCCTTTTTATTGTGTTTTTGTGTTCCATCTTTTTTAACTCCTTATCTATACGGCGGTATATCCACCATCGATTGGTAGAATTACTCCTGTAACATAACTTGCTTCATCACTAGCTAAAAATATTGCCCCCGCATTTAATTCTCCTTCTTTACCATATCTTCCTAAAGGTACAGTTAATTTCATATAATCAATAAATTCTTTAGTGTTTAATGTATCACGGGTTAATTCTGTTTCAAAATAACCTGGGCAGATAGCATTACAAGTAATATTATATTTAGCAAGTTCGGCCGCAACAGCTCTTGTGAAATTAATAACTCCACCTTTAGATGAATGATAAGCAACCGTATCTAATGCCGTATTTCCTACCATACCATACATTGAGGCAATATTAATTATTCTACCATAGTTGTTTTCTTTCATAATATTAGCATAGGCTCTTGTAACATAGAAGACACTATTTAAGTCAGTATCAATAGTAAAATTCCATTCTTCATCAGTCATGTTTAGAACACCATTATTTTTAGCAGAACCAGCACAATTGACTAAGATATCGACTTTACCATAATATTCTTTTACTTTTTTAGCAGATTCATCTATTTCATTTGGTTTAGTAACATCACATTTAATAGCTAAGGCATCGACTCCTAAGGCTTTAATTTCTTGTGATAGTTCATTTAACTTTTCTATTCTTCTTGCTAACAATACTAAATTAGCACCTTGTTTAGCAAAGGCATAAGCCATTTGTTTACCTAATCCACTTGAAGATCCAGTAATAACTACTACTCTATTTTTTAAATTAAACATATATTCTCCTTTATTGGTTTAAGTTATTTGATATTTCTTCTTCTCCTTCTAAATACATAGTAATAGCGTCACCTTCTATTTTAATTAGGGTATTTTTTACTACCTTTAAGTCATCTAATGTTGTAGCACTTCTATTAGATGTATCACTTACGTATTTAGAATTAAAACTTGATGATGTATCAACACGATATACTTTAGATTTACTTAGTTTACTTGATACTATAGTATTTATATTATTATTACTTTCATTAAAATCATAAAAGTATACATAGTATGATTCTTCACTTTGGTTAAAAATACTTTTGGCTAAGATAGCATTACTAACTGTTTGATTAGTTGTGTTAGTAGTATTATTTTTACCAAATAAGTTTATTTCTTTAGTTATAAATATAGCAGATACTAAATATAAAAATACTGCTGATAAAATAACGATTACTGATACTTTAACAAATTTTGTTAAACTATAATCTTCAGTAATATTTTCTTTCTTTAGACTCTTTCCTTCTTTTTTTGCTTGTTTTCTTCTTAATTCTCTTCCCATAACCATCCTCCTAATTAATTATAAAACAAAAACTAATCGTTGTAAAGGTTATTTGGGTGTTAACGATTAGCCTTTTTTATTATTGAATAACGTATGGCGAACTTGAAGTGCCTGAACCGCTAGATAATACTGTTCCTGACTTAAGGGATAAAACAGGACGCCCACCAAGCAAGTCAGCGATATTGCCGTTTCCGAAATTCCCGGAAGAATGCAAGCTAAACCCGTCAGTATACCATGTACCGAAAGGATACGGAGAAATGGACCAACTATGTACCCCATTATATAGGTAATATGAAGTATTTGTCTGCCATATTACTCCTCCAGCATATGCCATCTCTTCTGCAGTAATCATACCTACTGGATATGTCAACGCTCCATTGCCATTATTTGTACTAACTGAAAACTTATCTAACTGTCTTGAACATACTAAACTAAGTTTTCTATTATATAATCTTTGCATACTACCAAAATTTAACCACTTATCATAATTACTATAATTATTATTCCAGCCACTAGTATTAAAATTATAATATGTTCGGTCATTACAAAAACCAGTATCTTCTAATTTTGATGTATAACTAGTCATATTAGTTTTATACCAAGCGTCTATTTTAACTTTAGCATTTGATTCTTTAACATTAATGTTTCCTTCAAACATATCATTTAATAAATCTTTTGGTTTCTTACCATTTGTTAAAGTAAAATAGTAAGCATTTTTATTTTCACTATATATAAAATGAATATAATATACACTTTGACATGTTGTACTTGAACTAAAACAAGTATAATGATATCTATCAGTATAATTACTATATTCTGTATTCCAATTACTTGGGTTTGTTAACGTTTTTATATCTTTTAAGGTATATTTTCCTGTACTAACATCATATGTTGCATCATTACCAAATACAATATTTCCACTTAGAGTTGTAATATTCTTTTCATTTGCTACATGAACAGTATTATACATGTATCCTACATAGGCTGGTGAGTTTGAACTTGTATTAAATTGAATATTCCCAATAGTAGTGGCTTCTTTTGTATTATTACACTGTCCGTTGGAAGGTACTCCATCATATATTAATTTAACACCACCGGTTTCTGTTGTTCTTACTATTCGCCAACAAAAGTTTGCAAATAAGACATGATTATTATCTACTGCTCCTCTGTAGTAATATACTGGTACACCATTCTCTGTATTAGTTGTGGTGTATATACCTTTTGTCCCATCATCACTAGATTGTTTACTAAAATCTATTCTAGTATACTTATTAGCACTACTCTTTATTTTATAAAATAGAGTATTTGTTCCATTTCCATCATCATAACCATAATCGATTGGTAAATTAGGATTATTACTTGATGTTCCTTTCATATTTACTGATATACTACCTGATAAATTTTGTGTTTCTGTTTCATCTAACCAAATATATAAGTAATATGTCTTACTGTAATTATTACCTGACTTAGTTATGTTATCATAATCATTTTTAATTAGCCAAACATCATTACCAACTGTTTTATTTTTAAAACTTCCACTTGATATAATATCTTGTGTACAACTGCTAGCATTAGTAGTAAGTGTATAACGCATTGATTCTCTTTTTAAACTATCAGATAATGTGGCAATATTCATACCTATACTAAATGATACTTTACCTCCAGATGTATTAGTAGATGTTGCAACAATTTTCTTTTTTATTGCATATTCACTAGTACACTTTGCTGGCATGAATGAGGCATTAGTATTACCACCACCATCAATAGTCATCGTTAAATTTCCTGACTTTATCTGAGTAATATTAGTAGCCGTAGCACTTGCCGTAAAAGCTGCTAAGGTTTCTCCAAGGCTTAGAAATATTATTGATATAATAGTTAAAAAAATAAATAATCTCTTTCTTTCCATAAATGTACAATCCCTTTCTTAGTAAATAAAAAACTACGATAAAAAGAGTCTAATCTCTTAAACTCTTCACATCGTAGTTATTATTATCTTTTAAACAAACAGTTGTATTATTTTGCCCCCCCCCCCCAGTAAACTTGGAGTTAACTTATTATTAACTTTATTATCCATAATTATTAACTCCTTTCTAGCAAACATTAGTTTGATATTATTGTTTAGGGAAGAAATACTTTGTTTGTTTATTTTCTTACCTTAAATTAATTATATAACAATTTGTATCGTTATGCAAGTACTATTTTCTATTAAAAAACAAATAGTTATCAAACCATTTGCTTATTTATACATATGTAATTCTTTTAATATTTTTAATCTAATTAGTAGTTTTCTTTTAGGAATATTATTTTTTATATTTACTAGTTTAGTATATTCTTTATTATTTTTTTCAATAAATATTTTACTATTTTCTTTTAATAATATTGGTCCAAAATAATATTCTTTATTAGTATATTTCTTTTTACCTTTAGTAAATAGTATTACAGTATAGTATATATTTTTATCTAAGATTAATTCTTCTTTGCTTATACAATAACCTAATTTAACTATTTTTCTTCGAACATATTCGATATCATTATTGCTTTGAATAATGATATTATTTACGGTATTTAGCTTTTCTTGGTTATTTGTTAGGATATCTATAATAGTATGACCACCCATGCCCGAGATAATTATGGTATCTATTTCATCATTAATATTATCAAGGCCATTAGATAGGCATACTTTTATTTTATCTTCTAGATGATATTTATTAATGTTTTTAATAGCATTATCTAGGGCATTTTGGTTAATATCACTAGCAATAATACTTATATTTTGTTTATTTATGGCTAAGTAAATACTTACTAGTCCGTGATCACATCCAATATCTACTACTTTACTATTATCATTTACTAAGTTAGCAATAGATAATAGTCTTTTAGATAGTTTAATCATTTAAGAAATCCTTTAGTTTTTTAGAACGTGATGGATGTCTTAACTTTCTTAATGCTTTAGCTTCAATTTGTCTTATTCTTTCACGAGTTACGCCAAACATTTGGCCTACTTCTTCAAGAGTTTTACAAGAGCCATCATCTAGACCGAATCTTAGTCTTAATACTTGTTCCTCTCTTTCAGTTAATGTAAGTAAAACATCAGATATTTCATCTTTTAATACTTCATGAATAGTATATTCTTCAGGAGACATACTTCTTTCATCTTTAACGAAATCTCCTAAATGGGAGTCATCTTCTTCACCGATTGGTGTTTCTAGGCTAACAGGTTCTTGAGCTATTTTAACTATTTCTCTAACTTTATCTAGAGATAAGTGCATCTTCTTAGCTAATTCTTCTTCAGTTGGTTCACGATTTAGTTCTAGAGTAAGTTGTCTTTGATAACGAGATAATCTATTAATTGTTTCAACCATGTGAACTGGTACTCTGATAGTTCTAGCTTGGTCAGCAATAGCTCTAGTAATAGCTTGTCTTATCCACCATGTAGCATATGTTGAGAACTTGTATCCTTTCGTAGCATCAAATTTTTCAACGGCTTTCATTAAACCAATATTACCTTCTTGAATTAAATCTAGGAATAACATTCCACGACCAACATATCTTTTAGCAATACTAACTACTAGACGTAAGTTTGATTCTGCTAGGATATTTTTTGCTTCTTCATCACCATTAACAATACGTTCTGATAAAGCCATTTCTTCATCTAAGGATAATAAAGATATTTTACCTATTTCCTTCAAGTACATTCTAACAGGGTCATTGATAGTTATTTCTTTAGCAATAGTACTATCTTTAAGTAAGTCTTCAATACTACCACCATCATCTTCTTCATCAGTGCCACCCGCTAAATCTTCATCTGTTACTACTTGAATATTGTTTTCCATTAAAGAATTATATAACTCATCTAGACTATCATTATCTAGTTCTAGTCCTTTTAGAGCAGTCGCTAATTGTTCATAGGTAACAAATCCTGACTCTAATCCCATCTTAATTAGTTCTTCTTTTCTTTTTTCAAAAGGCTTTATTTCTTCAATCATTGTTTCACTCCCTTTAACTTCATAATTTCATCAAGAATTTTTGCTTTTTCCATTATATTTATTTCTTCTTTTAATTTTACTTCTAATTTTTCTATTTTGTTTTTAACGATATATTCATTAATTACTTTAATATAATCATTTATTTCTTCATCAACTTTTATTTCTGGTAAATCACTATTTATTATTTCCACAAATGTATTATTTATTTCTTCTTTATCGTGAATATAACTTAGAAAATCCGCAATAGTGAATATTCCATAATTATCATAATAATAATACATTTCTGTTACTAATAGTCTAATAGTGTTATCAGGAAAATATGGTACTTTGGTGCGAACATAATTAAGTATTTCTTCATTTCTAGCCATATAATATACTATATTTCTTTGTGCTTGTCCATACCTATTATAAGTTTTTTTAACTTTTGGGGGTATTTTTAAGTTTATTGTCTTTCTTTCTTGATAATATAGTTCATATTTTTCTTTTAGATTATCATAAGATATATTATATTCTGTGGATAATCTTTTTAGAGTAAGTTCAACTAATACTTTATCTTTAGTATTAATTAATTCTTTTATCGACATATCAATATATTTAGATATATCAGATACATCGGACATATTCTTACCTTGTTTATATTTACCCATTAAATATTCAATAACGCTTAGAGGATTCTTTACTTTTTCAAGAAAGGCTTCTTTTCCTCTTTTGATAATATATTCATCAGGATCTTTTTCTTCTAGTCTAATAACTTTTGGTTCGATATCATGTTTCTTTAATAATTCAATAGCGGATGTGGTAGCCATATCACCAGCGTCATCACCATCAAAACATAATATTATATTATCACTTAGTTTTCTTAATAGTAAGATATGATTATCAGTTAGGGCAGTTCCCATTGTGGCAACACAGTTATTTACCCCAGCCATAGAAGCTCTTATAACATCCATAAATCCTTCCATAACAATTATATAATCACTCTTTTTTAAGTTTTCTTTAGCATTATGATAATTATATAAGAGATTACCTTTTTTAAATAGTTCTGTTTCTTTAGTGTTTATATATTTGCTTTTATCTTTAGTATTATATATTCTACCACTAAAGCCTACAACATTACCACTTAAGTCATATAAAGGAAACATTACTCTATTGGTAAATAAATCATGTCCTGTTTCATTAGATAATCCTATATCAATTAGTTTATTAAGACTATATTGTTTTTGAAGAAGATAATCTGTTAATGATAAACGAGGAATAGATAAGCCAATACCAAATTTTTTAATAGTTTCTTTATCTAGTTTTCTTTTGTCAATAAGAAATTCCATAGCACTAACACCTAGTGAGGTATTTAGATTGTTTTGGTAAAACTTATTGGCTATATTATATATTTCTAGATAAGTGCTTTCACTATTGTTGATATGACTTTTTTTAGTACCACTGATGTTGTAGCCTAATTTTTCTCCGAGTAATTTAACAGCATCATAGAAGTCAATATGTTCATAGTCCGCAACAAAGTTAAAAACATTGCCAGAAGCTCCACAAGAGAAGCATCGATATATTTGCTTTTCTGTAGATACTGACATACTAGGAGAATGGTCATCATGGAATGGACAGACACCAAAATAATTTTTTCCTCTTTTATCTAAATGAACATAATTAGAGATTATATCAACAATGTTTGTTTTATTTCTTATTTCATTGATAAGTTCATTGGTAATATGCATACTACATGGCCCTCCAATTATAATATTCCGTGTTTTTTTGTAATTTACTTCTTTTTTTTGATATTTTTTTCAATTTTACACAAATTTGACAGTTATTTGATAAACATAGCATCGCCGAAAGAAAAGAAATGGTACTTTTCTTTAACAGCTTCTTGGTAAGCATTAAGGATAATTTCTTTCGTACTTAGGGCTGATACTAGCATAATTAAAGTTGACTTTGGTAAGTGAAAATTAGTTATTAAAGCGTCAATAGCCTTAAATTCATAGCCGGGATAGATAAAGATATCGGTCCACCCACTACATTCACAAAATTCTGGGTATTTACTTGCTATGGTTTCTAAGACTCTTGTTGATGTTGTGCCAACGCTGATGATTCTTTGACCATTTTTCTTGGCTTCGTTTAAAGTGTCGGCGGTTTCTTTATTCATAACGTAATACTCGCTATGCATTTTATGTTTTGTGACATCTTCAACATTGACCGGACGAAATGTTCCTAAACCGACGTGCAATGTTACATAGCATATTTTTACACCTTTGTCCGCTATTTCTTTTAGTAATTCTTTAGTAAAGTGTAATCCGGCAGTAGGTGCAGCGGCAGAGCCAACGTTTTTAGCATATACTGTTTGATAACGATCTTTATCTTCTAGTTTCTCTTTAATATATGGCGGTAATGGCATAGTGCCTAGTTTATCTAGTATTTCATATAATACTCCAGTATAAACTAATCTTAATACTCTTATGCCCTCTTCTTTTTCTTCTAGACATACTGCGGTTAATAAGCCATCACCAAAAGATATCTCTGTTCCTACTTTTACTCTTTTAGCAGGTTTTACTAGACATTCCCAATCGTTATTTTCAATATTTTTTAAAAGTAGTATTTCAATATGGGCTTCAGTATCTTTTTTGACACCAAATAATCTAGCAGGTATTACTTTAGTATCATTAAGTACTAAGATATCACCTTTTTCTAAATAGTTAATTATGTTATGAAATACTTCGTGTTTTATTGCACCGGTTTTCTTATCTAGAACCATTAATCTTGAAGTATCTCTTTTCTCGATAGGTACTTGAGCGATTAATTCTTCTGGTAAATAATAATCAAAGTCATCTGTTCTCATTTTATCACTCCCCAAACTAAATAGTATTATACCATATTTATTTACTTTTGGTTAATTTTTTTGTCATTATTTGTTGGATATGAAAAAACTCTATGAAGTTTTTCATAGAGTTCTGATAACGACTCAAGGCTTCGAAAGTTTCCTGAGTACCAATTGATATAGATTGATACCACATCTGCTTCATATCATCAATGCTTTTTTAGATATTTTATGCATATTAAAACGCGCTATATAAGGTATCCTTTCTAATTTATCATTTTATACTTTCAGCCTCATTGTTATATATAACATAATTAATTTAGCCTTTCTATAAAATTAACTAAATAAATCAACATTTTTTTACTAAACTTTACAATAATTTTTAAAATTCTAACTCTACTATTAAATATCCCTGAGAATATTTAGCAGTTATTTTACCACCATTAATCTTTACTAATTGTTTAGCAATAGATAGTCCTATTCCTGATGTATTACTACCACTTTCAATGGTATAATATCTATCAAACATTTTATTTACTGTAGTATTATCTAGTGCGTGAGATTTATTCTTTATAATTATTTTGCCATTATCTAATAGAGTTATTTTTATATCTTCATCAGTATATTTGATTGTATTAGAAATAATATTTTCTAAAATACGGATAGCCATGTTTTTATCTATTTTTCGATATATTCTTTTAGCTGTTATATTTATTTCTGGTGTAAGATCCTTTTTCTTTATTAGAGCATAGTATGATAAGATGGTATCTTCTAAAATATCGTTTATACATACTTTTTCTTTTTTTAAATTATCTTTTAAATCTAAGCTTTTTGAATAATCGTATAGTTGTTCAGTCAGAATTACAAGATCTTCAGTCTTGTTTTCTATTATTTTTAAATATTCAACTATTTTCTTTTTACTTTTTTCTTTTTTTATTAAGTCGATATAACCTTTTATAGCGGTTAGTGGGGTTCTTAAATCATGGGATATATTAGTTATTGATTCTTGTAATTCTTTATTACCATTTTTATAAGTAATTTCTAACCTTCTTATTTTTCTTAGGCTAGTATTTAGGGTAGTTGTTAATCTATTTAGCCTTTTATTATTAGTAGAAATAGTAATTAACTTATTAGTATCATTGTTTAAAATTATATCTAGGTTATCTTCTATTTCTTTTATTGAGATATTGATACTGATGATATAGTAAATTAAAAGGATTATAATGAGTACTAATGATATTATAAGAAAAATAATATATATACTCATTATAATCAAATCCTTTCTAATTTAGTTCTTTTCTATCAAACAGTATTATACCATAAAAGTTAAATATTATTATAAGTGCGATTGAATATATTAAGAAATCACCATAATTATTTGTTAAATCATTTATTTGAATTGCTTGGCCATAAGGGATTAGTTTTAATATGCATTCATACAGTGTTTTGTAGATTCCTGTAGCGCTAGATAGTTTACTTAAAAGACCGGTTGTGATTATTATTGACCAAATGACTACTACTAAAGAAATTGTGCCTGATGATTTTCCAGGACATATCATTGATATAAATGTAAATATTGCTGAAAAACTAATGTTTAAAAAGATAGAAATTATTAATAAGCCGATAAACTTATCAGTTGGTATAGTGATACTATATTTAAGTATTAGACTAGTAATTACTGTAGTTATGATATAGATAGCACTGTATATAAAGCTTACTATTATATTTACTAATAAGTTTGATAGATAAATACTTAGTCTGGAGTGGCCTACTATAATTTTATTTTTGATTGTTCCATCTGTGAAATCATTACCGGTAAATATACTAATAAATATGGGCATGATTATCCAATTCCATGGTAAGAAACTAAAGAATACTTCACCTAATTCATTTTCACAATTTACGCACGTTTTAGGATTAAGGCCATTATTATTTATATACATATAGATACCTAGAAGGCCAATTATTATAAATAGTGTCCAAAAACAACGACTTTTTTTAAGGCGATAGAAGCTGGCATTTAATAGTTTATTCATTATTGTGCCCTCCTATTAAGTTCATATAGTAATTTTCTAGAGTTTCTTCGTGTTCAGTAATACTTTCAACTATACAGTTTGTTTTAGATAATTTTAAAATAATATCGGATAAGTTTATCTTGCCATAAATATAGATGGTATTATCATTAATTACTTCATATGATATATTATTTAATTCTAGATATTTTACTAAATCTTTTACTTCATTTACTTTTACTTCTATTCTTTTACGCATACTTTTTGCTAAATCGTTAGCACTTATTTCTTTTACAATTTTACCATTGTGAACAAAGCCATAGTAAGTAGCAATCTTTGATAATTCATCGAGGTAATGACTTGAAATTAAGATAGTTATTCCATTATTGTTTAGTTTTAATAGTAATTCTCTAATGTCAATAATTCCTTCAGGATCTAGTCCGTTTATTGGTTCATCTAAAATTAGAAAGTCAGGATTAGAGCATAAAGAAATGGCTATTCCAAGTCTTTGACGCATTCCTAGTGAAAAATATCTAGCTAGTTTTTTTCCAGTATTGTTTAGTCCGACTAGTTCTAATATTTTATCTATTTCTTCATCGATTGGTCGGCCAATTATTTTGTATTGCTCTATTAAATTATCTTTAGCTGATAGGTTCGAGTATATGGCTGGAGACTCAATAATGGCACTAATTCTATTTCTTTCTTTTAAAACCATTTTATTATTATAAGCAGTATTGTAGATAGAGTATGTTCCACTTGTTGGTCTTTGTAAGCCGGTTATGATTCTTATTAATGTTGTTTTACCAGCACCATTCTTACCAATGAGTCCGTAAATAGCATTTTTAGGAATATGCATATTAATATCTGTCAATACTTGAAATTTGCCATACTTTTTTGTTAGATTATTAGTTTCTAATATATATTCCATTCTATATTTCTCCTCTCTGTATATATCTTAACAATAAATAGTTAAGATAATAGTTAAGAAAAAGTTAAGATTTGGTTAAGATTTATTCTATAGATAATTTATAACCAATTCCCCAAACAGATTCTATATATTTGATATTAGTATACTTAGAGATTTTTTTATTTAAATTACTTATATGTACTTTTAGGGAGTTCTCGTCACAATCTGGTGTATCAATACAAATTAAATTTAATAATTTGCTTTTAGATATTACTTCTTTTTGATAAATCATTAATTGTTTTAAGATGGCATATTCTGTTTTAGTTAGATTTACTTTATTTTTGTTTATATATAATGTTCGTTTGTCATCTAATAAGTGTAATTCTTTATATATTAATTCATTGTTAATATTTTTACTTGGTCGTAGTCTTATTTTTATTCGCGCTAGTAATTCATCATTATTGAATGGTTTAGTTATATAATCTTCAGCGCCATTTAATAGATTACTTACTTTATCTTCAATAGCTGTTTTAGCACTTATAACGATAATTGGAATGTGGTTATACTTTTTTATAATTTCTTCACCATTAATTCCGGGTAACATTAAATCTAAGAGAATTAGATTAACACTTTCACGCTCTAATAAGATAAGGGCTTCTGTACCGGAATAAGCTTCAATAACTGAATATCCTTCATTTAACAAAAGTTCTTTAATTAAATTATGAATAGTAATGTCGTCTTCTACTAATAATATTTTTTTCATGTAATCACTCACTTTATATCTACATTGTATCATTTTTTATTTAATAATTATATATTATTACAAAAAATAGCATTCTTTCGAACACTATTTTAAGATTTCAACTATTTTAGCTTTATAATTTGCTAAGATATCTTTTAGATTATCAGTTTTAGTAGCTCCACCTTGGGCAAATTTGGCATTTCCACCACCATTACCTCCTAATGATGAAGATATTTCTTTAACAATATTACCACAGTGAATGTTATCATTATCAATTGTTGATTTAGCAAAGATGTTCATACTGCTATCTTTAACGTTAGCAAGTAAGATAAAACTGTTAGGATATGTATTACTTAGGCTATCTATTACTTGTTTTAATATAGATACATCATAGTTTTTACATAGGCCAATTAAAATATTATATCCGTTAACTTCTTCTAGTAGATTTTTAAATTCTGTTAAGTCACTTAATGACTTTTTAGCTAAATTATTTTGATATTCTTTATCTAGTTCTTTAGCAGTTTGTTTTAATCTTTCTATTTCTTGTTTATAATTTACAATATCTTGATATCCTTGGTAGTCAATATCAGCAAATTCAAAGTTAAAGTTTAAGTCAATTCCTTCTTCTTTAGCTTTAGCGACTAGTTTATTACATTTATCTAATAGCTTATTAACTTCTTCTTGATAAGGTACTAATAATTCAATTATTTTATCTTTTATTTTATCTTTAGTAGTACCTTCTAATCTAAAGGTATCAGCGCCTTTGTTTTCAACACTTAGTATAGCAATTCTGCCAATATCTTTAGTATTATTTACGTGAGTTCCTCCACATAGTTCGATGGAATCTCCTAACTGAACTACCCTTACTACTTTTTCATACTTATCTTCAAATAGAGCCATAGCACCTAGTTTTTTAGCGTCTTCAATATCCATATATGATATTTTAGCATCTACGGCAGCAGCTACTTTTTTATTGGCTTCTTCTTCTACTTTAACTATTAATTCATCAGATAGTCTGCCATGATAATTAAAGTCAAATCTGAAGGTGTTTTCATCTACTTTTGATCCGGCTTGATGAACGGAACTTCCTAATAATTCTTGTAATGTTTTTTGAATTAAGTGCGTAGAACTATGATTTCGACAAGTAGCTTCTCGGACATCTTGTAATACATGAGTAAGAATTTCAGCACCTGCTACTACTTCACCTTCTAAGACTTTAACATGAAGTAAATGTTGTTTATTGGGACATTTGATAACGTCTAAGACCTCTAGTTTACAATCATCATTTTTTAAATATCCTTTATCGCTTACTTGACCGCCACTTTCAGCATAGAATGGGTTTTCTTCTAGGAAGATATAGCACTCAGTATTACTTCTTTCAACTAGTTTGTTATTTTTAATAATATCTAAGACTTTTGTTTTAACACCTAGTTTTTCATAGCCAACAAATTTAGATTCTTTTTTATAGTTAAGTAATAATTCATTTTGCATATTCATAGAATTATCAACTTTTCTATTTAATCTTGCTTGTTCTTTTTGGGCATCCATATATTTCTTGAAGCCTTCAGTATCAACGATAAAGTTATTTTCTGTGGCATATTCCTCAGTTAATTCAACTGGGAAGCCATAAGTATCATATAATTTGAAAGCATCAGCACCTGATATAATTCTTTTTTTGTTAGTCTTAAAGATAGTTTCTAGTCTTTTCTCACCTTGTAGTAAAGTCTTTTGAAATAATTCCTCTTCTTTAACTACTAATTCTTTAATTCTGTTTCTATTTTGTGCTAGTTCTGGATAAATGCTCATATATTTGTCTACAACAACATCTACTAATCTATCCATAAAGGTATGGTTAATATTTAGTTTTCTTCCCATGCGAACTGCTCTTCTTAATAATCTTCTTAGGACATAGCCACGACCATAGTTTTCAAAACTAGCACCATCGGAGATAGCAAATGTTATTGTTCTAATATGGTCAGCAATTACTTTAAATTCCATTTGACCTTGATACTTGATTTGGCATATTTCAGATATTTCATCCATAATTGGCATGAATAAGTCAGTTTCATAGTTAGTTTCGGTTTCTTGTAAGATACAAGCCATTCTTTCAACACCCATACCGGTATCAATATTTTTACTTGGTAATTCTTCGTATTTACTTCTTTCTACTCCTTCTTTGGCATTATATTGACTAAAGACATTGTTCCATATTTCAATATATCGATCGTTTTCTATTTCATTTTCTAATAATTTAATACCTAATTTTTCTTTATCATACTTTGATCCACGGTCATAGAATATTTCACTATCCGGTCCGCTTGGTCCTTCACCTATTTCCCAAAAGTTATTTTCTAGTTTAACGATATGACTTTCATCAATACCTAGTTTTACCCATAAATCATATGTTTCTTTATCTTCTGGATAGACAGTTACATATAGTTTACTTTTAGGAATATCAAAATATTTTTTACTAGTTAGTAATTCGTATGCCCATGTTATAGCTTCTGTTCTAAAGTAATCTCCTACTGAGAAATTACCTAACATTTGGAAGAACGTATGGTGTCTTGCTGTTTTACCAACACTTTCAATATCACCTGTTCTAATACATTTTTGACAACTAGTAAGTCTTCTATTAGTAGGTACAGCAGTGCCATCAAAGTATTTTTTTAGTGGTGTAACACCAGCGTTTATCCATAATACTGATGGATCATCATGAGGTATTAAACTACTACTTTCTATTTCCGTATGTCCTCTTTCTTTAAAGAATTCAATATAGGTTCTAATTATTTGTTCTCCTGTTAATTTTTTCATTTTATCACCCTTTCATAATAATAAAAAAGAATAGTACTACTAAGGAGTCTTAATAGACGGTACCATCCTTTATTTAACTTAATTTAGATAACGGTATTACCCGGCAAGTATTAGTTGCATTTATAAAAGTAGCTTCAATTAAGGTAATTACTTATTTCCACCAACCATAAGTTCTCTATTAATTACTTATTAATTTACTCATCTTCTATGTAATTTTAATAACAATTAGATTATAACATAATATTTTTATAGATACAATACTATTTTTTATTTTCTCGAGATAAAAATTTTTGAAATCTATTTCCCCAAAACTCTTCTATATACATGACCCTTGGCCCTACAAATATTTTCTCTACTAAGAGAATCTAAATAACAACTAATATTATCATTATCTTTATATTTCACTAATTTACTAAAACTATCTAGCAAATTATAATCTATTCCAATATATCTTAAATAATTTAAATAATCATAAAAAGCCGATTCACTTAAATTATTTATATTATCACCATATAAGTAATTTAAAACCATAATATTATAACAATATAAATCACTATTACTTGTTGGAATAATATAAGCTAAAACATTATCATCTTTATTTATAGTGTACTTATTTATAGTCGAATCAAGTAATGCCTTAGGATTTAAATATCTAGATGCCATTGCTACATTACCACTTATTTTACAACTATCTAAATCAACGGCAAATAATTTTTTTGAATCTCTATCTACAACAAAGTTACACTCTTGTAAATCTCCAAAATAAATATCTTTTAAGCAAGAATACTTTCTAATATTATTTAGTTTTTCTATTTCTTCGCCAACACATTTTAAATAAAATAATTGTTCCCTATAATCAACATTATCATCACTAAGTAAAACGCTTAAATTATCGCCCATTACCTTAGGCATACAAAACCCAACTATTTCACCCCTAACACTAACTAGTGCATCTGGAATAACAAAACTTTCTGGTAAAATATCTCTATAATAATTAAGCATCTCTATTGTATATAATTTGCTTGCAAAAACATTACCAGATGATAAATAAAGTTTTTTTAATACTCCATCATAATCACTACTATATCTAAAATGATAAATAACTGCTTCTGTATTAACAATTTTATTAGATAATATTAATGGTTGTAAATTAGAAAATTTTCTTTTAGAAATATCAATAGTTTTCATCCAAACCCCTCCAATTTGCCTAATATATTATCACAATTAATCATAAATATCAAGAAAAAAAGAATTATAAAATCACTCTATAATTAGCTATTTTCTTTTACTTCTTTGGGTTAATCTAATTTTATGGTTTCTTCATATTCATAATCTAATCTATTTTGTTTAGTAATAACTGCCTCCCCTAGATTCTTTTCAATATCTTCTCGGGCAACTTTGGCAGCGTGTCCACCCATTCTAGCAACTTCTTTGTTTTGTTCTAGACCTTGAGGTTTGTGTTTTTGAACAAGTCTTTTCGCAGTTTCTTCAGATAAGTCAGCTAGTATTATTTCGATATTATCCATATTATCTCTTAGTGATTCCTTACGAAGGCCTTTATACTGTTTATATTCTTTAGCAGTCATTCCTGACCATTCTTTATATATTTCATTAGTTAATATGGCGTATTCTTTGCCTTCAGTTATACCACTTTCTTGCCAAATATCAGTTAATTCTTTTCTTTCTTGAATTCCTTTTAATCTTTTAGCAATCCATTTTTCATCATAGCCTTTTGCTCGATATATATCTATTGCTCTTTGGGCTGCTAGTGAAGGATTAAATATATCATCTATTCTTTCTTTTCCTAATTTCGCTAACCATTGTTTTATAGGCTCAGCATTTTTACTTGGAATAGACTCAATTAATCTAAACATACCTTCAATATCGACAACATCTGTTAATCTATATTTACCATCAGCTGCTTTCAATTTCAACTGGTCACAATTTGTGACCGTTTCATTTCCTTCTTCTTTTAACTTGTTTTTTATGTCATTCCAATATTTTCTTGGTCTATCACTTCCTGAAATTACCCCTACTATATCAACAACACTAATATAGTATTTTTCTTCTTCCTTATCCCATATAGTTCTAATAGTTTCATTATTAAATATCTTATTAATTAAATGCATTTTATCTTGCCTCATTCCAACACCTTCCTCTATTTGAATATTATAAAATTATATCCCTTCAATTATAATATTCCGGAAGGTTCCTCGTATTTACTTCTTTTTTCTTAAAATTAAATTAATTATTTAAACGTTTTGCATAACGATTCGTAATCGTCTTAAAATTATTTTTTCATTTAGTTTATTATATCATACAACATTATCAGTGCTATTTTCAATTTCAATTGTCCGATTTTTTCGGACATTTCATTTTTATATCTTCCCATATTTGAATATTATAAAATATATCCCTTCAATTATAATATTCCGGAATGTTCCTCGTATTTACTTCTTTTTTCTTAAATTTAATTATTTATTGTGCGATATTTATCATTACAATTCTCAATTTCAAAGTTTTACAATTTGTAACGGTTTCATCTTTCAATATTTTTTTAGAAAAAAAGAATACTTAATTATAGTACTCTTCTTATACCTGTTATCGGCATATTATATAATCCTGTTATTACTATACCAACACTTTCATTTAGGGCATGGACTATTCGACCATCTCCCATATATATGGCGACGTGATGAGTTTTACCATTATATCCTGATAATACTAAATCACCTGGTTTAATATCATTTATATCAACATCATAACCAACAAATAATTGTTCATAGGCACTTCTTGGTAAATATATTCCATATTGTTGATATATTAATTTAGTAAATCCTGAACAATCTGTTCCATTAGTTAGACTATTACCACCATATACATATGGGTATCCAACATATTGTAAGGCATTATTAACTATGTCATACGCTAAATCATAATTAAAGGTATCTATTACCTCTTCTTCTTTAGGTATTTCTATTTTTTCTACGCTAGTAGCCATTAATCTAACACTTTCATAGTTATAGACTATAGTCTCAATTTCTTCTTTTGCCCCAGTATTATTTAATCCAGTAAATAGAGAAACTAGTTCTATTAAAAAGATATTTAATATCCCTATTTCTTTACTTCTAATATTCATTTGTAATACAACTCCTTGTTCCTTTTTATTTTAGGCACATTATCTATTCTACTACAAATGACATTTTTTGGCAAATAAATTTTTCTTTGGTTTTTGTAAACCCTTATAATATATAGAAATAAAGTTAGTTAAGTTATCACTAATTTGTTAAATTATCCCACATTTCTTCTTTAATTTTAATTTGTTCTTTTACTTCATTTATTTCTTTTAATACTTCTTGATATTTATCTTTATCTAAGTAGATATCTTCTTCATATAATTTATTATTTAAAGTAGTTAATTTTTCTTCTAAATTAAGAATTTGTTTTTCTATTTTGCTTATTTCTTTAGATACGTTTATATATTCTGTCTTTTCTTTAGTTTTAGGTATTTGAGCTGTATTTTCTACTTCTTTTTTGGTATGTTTTTCAAGATATTCTTGATAACCATAATTATATATAATGGTTTTATTGTCTTCAAATACTAGGAGTTTAGTACATACTTTACTTATTAAATAACGGTCATGACTAACAATCATTATTGTACCTTTGTAGTTTAATAATAGTTTTTCAATAGTTGATTTAGAGATAATATCTAAGTGGTTAGTTGGTTCATCTAATATTAGAAGATTAGGTCTAGTTTTTAGGAGAATACATAGACTTAGTTTTACTTTTTCGCCTCCGGATAAATCAGATATTTTCTTGAAGACATCATCTTGATAGAACTCAAACATGGCTAATAAACTTCTTATTTCATTTGGGCTCATTTCTTTAAAATTATTATCTACTTCTTCATAGACAGTATTATCCATATGAAGATTATTAAATTCTTGATCAAAATAACCTATCGTTACATCTTTACCATAGGAATATTTACCTTTTATAGGACTAATTTCTCCAAGAATAGTTTTTATAAATGTTGATTTACCACAGCCATTTTTACCTATAATACCTACTTTATCAAAAGATTCTAGATTAAGGTTAACTTCACTTAATACTTTATCATAACCTATTTCTAGGTTTTTAACTTTTAACACTTCTCTACTACTATTAATTAGTGGATCAAAGTTATAATGAAATGTTTTAGTATCAGCACTTTGTGGTTTATCAATGATAGTCATGTGTTCGATTTGCTTTAATTTACTTAGTGCCATTTTAGCTTTAGTAGGTTTATATCTAAATCTATTAGCAATATCCGTTAGTCTTTTTATTTCTTTTTGTTGATATATATAATCTTTTAAATTCTTTTGATATTCTTCTTCTTTTCTTTTTAAATAAGCACTATAATTACCAGGATATCTTTTTAAAGTACCATATTCTATTTCATATATAACATTACATATATTATCTAAAAACATTCTGTCATGACTAACAATAATCATACTTTTAGGATAACCTTTTAGATAGTCTTCTAACCATTCAACTGTTTCAATATCTAAGTGATTAGTAGGTTCATCTAATATTAAAATATCAGGTTTACTTAATAATAATTTGACAAAAGATAGTTTAGTTCGTTGACCACCAGAGAATTCACTTAGTAGTTTATCTTGATCTTCTTTAGTAAAATCAAACTTAGTTAAGGCTACTTCATATTCTTTTTTATAACCATAACCATTAATTAATTTATATTTATCTAATAATTCATTATATAATATTAAGTCTTTTTCATCATATTTAGTACTAATTCTATGTTCTAGGTCTTTTATTTTATTTTCAATATCAATAATATCTTTATAAGATAGTAATATATAGTCTAACATTTTAATATTATCATTATATTGTTCTTGTTTAAGATATCCTATTTTAGGGTTTCCTACTATTTGGACAGATAATTTTTCATCACCAATGCCTTCTTCTAGAGATATTTCTTTAGTTATTGCTTTTAGTAATGATGTTTTTCCGGTACCATTTCTGCCAACAATACCAATCTTTTCTTTATCTTTAACAATAAAATTTATTTCTTCAATAATAGTATTTTCATCATAAGATATACTTCCGTTTGTTATTTTATAATACATTTATATCACCACTTAATATTATTTTATCATATATATAGAAAAAAGAGATAATTTTATCTCTCAAATAAGTTATTAGTTTATTCTACTATATAAGGTGATGTTGAAGTACCATTACCACTAGATATTATAGTGCCTTTCTTTAGGGATATAACAGGCTTCAAATTACTTGAATTAATAACTCTGTAGCTTATAAAATTTCCGTCTAATTGCAAATTAAAATTGTTTGCATGCCAAGAATAAAATGCATATGGAGAAATTGTCCAATTATATAACCCGTTATATAAATAATATGTATCATTTATTTGAGATATTTTACCACCAGCATACGCTATTTCATCAGCTATCAGTAAGGCAATTGGATATGTTAGTTTACCATTGCCATTATTTGAGTTTACAGTAAATTTATCATTGCCACTTGCACATATCAAACTAGGATTAAATTCTGCAAGCCTTTGACGGCTACTAAAATATATCCATTCGTCATAATTACTATAATCTTTATTCCAACCTGTTTTATTTGCATCGTATGTTCTATCATTGCAAAATACTGTGTCTTCAAGTTGTGATGTATAACTTGTCATATTATTTTTGTACCATGTATCAATGGTAGTTTTTGCAGTTGAATCAGTTGTATTACTTGAATTATCTAACATTTCTTTTAAAATATCCAAATGGTTCTTGCCATTACTTAGTTTAAAATAATATACTTTCTTATTTTCTTCGTTTTCATCATAAATTGCACTGATATAATTTACCGTTTGACAACTTGTACTAGAACTAAAACAAGTATAGTGATATTTATTAGATACAGTTGTATACTCATTTGTCCAATTACTTGGATCAGTTAACATATACGTATCACTTAAAGTATATTTACCTGTGCTAGAGTCATATGTTGCATCATTACCAAATATAATATTTCCACTTAACGTTGCTATGTCTTTTTGACTTGCCGTATATGCCACATCATACATATATCCAACATATGCCGGTGATGTATAACTTGAATTAAACGCCGAATTACCAATAGTAGTTGCTTCTCCAGTATTACTGCACTCTCCATTAGATGGTATGCCATCATAAATTAGTTTTACTCCACCTGTCTCTGTTGTTCTTACTATTCTCCAACAAAAATTAGCAAATATAACATGATTATTATCCACTGCCCCACGATAGTAATATACCGGAACATTATTTTCTGTATTAGTTGTTGTATATATGCCTTTAGTATTATCTTGCTCTGAAGTTTTACTGAAGTCTATTCTTGTATATTTATCAGCACTACTCTTTATCTTGTAAAATAATGTATTTGTCCCATTGCCATCATCGTAATTATCTGATATTGGTAAATTAGGATTATTACTTGTTGTTCCTTTTAATTTAACTGAAATAATACCATCAAAATATTCTGTTTCTGATTCATCTAACCATATGTACAAATAATAAGTTTTAGTATAAGTATTTCCTGACTGTGTGATATTGTCATAATCGTTCTTTACTAGCCAAATATCTTCACCTGCTATCTTATCTTTAAAATTACCACCGGCGATAACACCAACATTACAACTTGATGAATTAGTGGTTAAAGCATATCTTACAGTATTCTTTTTATATGTATCACTTAATTCAGTTATGTTTAGTCCGATACTAAAAGATACTTTGCCACCTGAAGTGTTTGTAGTTTTAGCAGTTATTGTTCTCTTAATGGCATTTTCATCAGTACACTTAGAAGGCGCGAACGATACTGACTGATTACCTCCTCCACTTATAGTCATTGTTAAGTTACCTGATTTAATTTGAGTAATATTAGTTGCAGTCATACTAGTAGTTATCAAAGCAAATGTTCCACCAATACTTAAAAATATTATTGATAAAATAGTTAAAATTATATATAATTTCTTATTCATAAGTACACGCCTTCTTTCAAGACTGCACGATAAAAAGAGTCTAACTGCTTAAACTCCTTCTTTATATTATAACAAACAAGTGTATTATTTAGCCCCCCCCCCTAGTAAACTTGGAGTTAACGTATTATTATTAATTTTAGTTATAATTTTTAACTCCTTTCTCACAAACATATGTTTTATATTTGCTATTTACTTGAGGTAAATACCTCGTTTGTTTATTTTCTTATTTTAAATTAATTATATAACAATTTATGGGTATGTGCAAGTGTCATTATAAGAAAAAAGAGAGAATTTATTATCTCTCAAATAAGTTATTAAATATACTAGGTATATTACTTTTAAATGTTAATAATTTATTAGTTATAGGATCTATTAAAGATATTTCATAGTGATGTAAACATAGTCTTTTTAGACTATTATCTTTACTATAATACTTTTTATCACCAACAATTGGATGATTCATTTCACTCATATGGACTCTTATTTGGTTTTTTCTACCTGTTTCAATATTAATATCTAACATAGTATATTTTTTATTAGTTTTAATAACTTTATAATTAGTTATAGCTCTTTTACCACCTAGTTTAGTACTATGAACGAATGTTAATTTATCTTCATATAAGTAATTATCGATTCGACCATCTTTTGATATATAGCCAGATACTATAGCAATATATTTTCTTGATTTAACGATATTATTCCAATCTTCTTGGAGAGCATTTTTTAGTTTCTCATTTTTAGCAAATATTACTAAGCCTGATGTTTCTTTATCTATTCTATTAACAATAAAGGCATATTCTTTTTTATCGTTTAAATATTTTCTTACTATTTTATATAGTGTTTCTTCGTTATTTTTATTTTCATTACTAGTACTTATAGTTAATAAGCCTTCTTTTTTATCTACTACTAGATAGTTTTTATCTTCATAAATAATATTTAAGTCATAAGTATTTATTTTGTTACCAATAGTTATTATATCGTTAGGATATACAGTATATGGTAATTTATTAATTACTTTATTATTTACTGAGATACTACCTAGTTTAGCTAGTGTTTTTATTTTATTTTTAGCTATATTTTGTTTAGTTAGGTATTCTATAATATTTTCTTCTTTTAATACTTTATATTTTTGCATATGTTATTTTTAGTAAAAGACATTCTTTAAGTATAAGCCTTCAGGATTAGCAGTTTTACCGGCTTTAGTGCGATCTTCGGCTTTTAAAATACTAATTACTTCTTCACTTCGTCTTTTACCTTCTCCTACTTCAATTAATAATCCAACAATATTTCTTACCATATAACGAAGAAATCCTGTACCAACAAAGGTTAGATATATTTTATTAATATCTTTACTATCTCTTACTAAACTAGTCTGAGAAATAGTTCTGACATAGTCATCTTTTTCTTCATCTGTTTTAGTAAATGATTTATAGTTATGAGTGCCTTCAAAATATTTTAGAGCTCTTTCCATTTCTATAACATCTAGTTTTTTACAGTGTTGGTATACATAGTGTCTTTCTAAGGGATTATATTCTCCCATATTAATTATATAAACATATTCTTTTCCAATAGCATCAAATCTAGCATGAAAATTATCAGGTACTTTTTCGACTTTTTTAACATAAATATCTTCAGGTAATAGAGAATTTAGTCCTTGTTTTAATTTATCTATATCAAATTCTTTTTCTAAATCAAAGTGAGCTTTTTGGTTTAGAGCATGGACACCAGCATCTGTTCTTCCGGTTGCACTTACTGATACTTCTTTATTATCATTTATTTGTTTTAAGGCTTTTTCTAATTCTCCTTGAACAGTTCTTACACGAGGTTGTTTTTGATAACCATTAAATGCTGTACCATCATATGAAAATGTTATAAAATATCGCATATTTTACCTCCTAACTAATTTTCTCTATTTTACTAAAGTAATATTTATCATTGTTATTAGTAAATGTAATACTATATTTAGTTAATAATTCATGATAATCATTAATATTACCATTATATTCCATTATTCTATCATCATATATATTAATAATATTATTATCTACTACTCTACCTACTACTAATTCAAATACTAAGTCTTTATCTTTAAGATAACTATTATAGATATTATATTTAATATTTAATTCTTCATTTGGTAATTCATAACCTATATACATATTATTGTAATAAATAAATCTAGTATTATTATAGGTAAAAGTCTCATTATTTATAACTGTATCATTAAATATTGTTTGATAACTAGATAAGATATCTTCTTTACTAAATACAATATTACCATCATCATTTTGTTTATTTTTAATATTATAATAACTTATTTTTAATTTTAAACTATTACTTATGTCATTAGTAGTTATAAGGTCTTTTTTAAAGATATCTAATAATTCTTGATCATTTATAAAGATATTGTTTATTAAATAACCATAATTTTTTATATAGTAGGCACTATCATATTTGATTTCTTCTTGTGGATCATTTGGGGTCTTAATAACATTATTTTTGTTAATCATTATATTAAAGTAATCATTTTTATACATATAATATCCAGCATATATTATTAAACCTAATAAGACAATAATTACTATATCTCTTCTTAATATTTTATAGTTTTTAGTTTTTACTACTTTCTTTTCATAAGTTTTTATTTTTTCGTTAACTGCCACTTCTACTTTAGATTCTATTTTACTATCTAACTCTTTGATAACTTCTTCTTTCTTGTCTTCGACTTCTTTTAGAATATCTTCTTTTTTTCTATCTAATTCTTTATTTATTTTAGATAAGTCAATATCGTTTTTTACTTCTTTTTTATTAGCCATAATATCACTCCTAACTTCTAATATTAGTTTATCATTTACTTAGTTAAAGGTAAAGGTTTTTCTTAATATTTCTTTGTATTTAAAGAAAAAATTGGTACGAGACCAATTCTATTTGTTATAACTATTTTTAAGAATATTAGATAATATTTTATAATCTTGTGAACTATAATTAAGTTTATCTAATTCTTTTAATAATTCAATACTATTTTTGGATGTAATATTATTTATCATCGTATTTAAATCCATAGTATCGTTATTTACTTTTACTAGTTCTACTTCTACTTTAGGGTTTATTACTCTAGGTGTTGGATCATATAAATCAGCAAAGTAATTAACTTCTTCATTAGGTGTTATATCCATGTTTACAGGAGTAGATACTTGCATGTCCATATTTACAGGTACATCCATATTTACAGGAGCATATTTTAAATCTTCTTTTTTATTATTTATATATACTTTGTGTGTTATTTTACATAAGATATTTATTATTGTCCAAATACTAAATATAATCATTACTAATTCAATTAAAGAAGCTATATCACTATTAGTATAGATATCTAATTCATTATATATATTTATATTATTTTTAGTAATTAAATAGAATAATACAAAACTAATAAATGTTGTTATAGTATACATTAAGATATTAATTATTTTATATACTAGAGTACTTTTTTTATTAATAATACTATCTACAATATAGATATTAGTAATTACAAAGATTATTATAAATACTAAGTAATTAGGAAATACTAGTTCATAAATAATATTATTTACTAGATAATCTAAGAGTCCAGATAGCTTATCTCTATATTCAAAAACAATAGTAGTTAACATAAAGACATACCAATATGTTAATACTCTTTTAGCACTTTTCTTAGTTAATTTATTACATAATAGAAGAATAAGTGCTAGAAATAAGTATAGTATTAGCATTAATACCATAAATTGTTCTTTGGATACAATATTTATTAATACATTTATTTTATCTAAGATATTTGTTCTAATCATAATATAACCCCCTTAATATTATTCTTTAGTACTTAAATATGCGATATAGACTGTTTGACTATATTTTAAATTACCACTAGTACAAGTAATTAATGTTAGAGTATTTTGGTTTTGATCTCTTTTAATGTTTACTGTACCGGTTTTTTCAACGTCATAAATATCTTTTATTAAATAGTGATACTTATGATTTTTATATGTTATTACTAATTCATCATCAATAGATAAATATTTTAAATCAGTAAAATATGAATTGTAGGCATCTCCGGAATGGGCTGCCATGATTAAATTACCATTTTTAGTATCAGGATAAGAAGAATCATTTAATACTTGAATATTTAATTCAACATTATTAAATCCACTATTTTTAGAATAGAAACCTCGGTTAAAGTTTATTTTAGGTATTTCTAGATAGCCGATATAGTGTTCTAAGTCTTCAATTTCTTCTTGTTCTTCTGTTTTTTCTTGTTTTTGTTCTTGTTCAGGTTCGATAGTTGATATCTTGCTGTTCATAGTATCATATGCAATATTAATCTTTTCATCAATATAGTTTGATAGTCCTAATACTAAGCCAGTAATTGTTATAACTATACCACTTATAAACAAGATAAATTTTTTATTCATTTTCTTTTATAGTAGCATAATTATATGCTGTTAAAGCTCCTATAATAGTTAGAATAGCTGAAATAATATATATTAATTTTGTACTTGAGAATGTATCTGGTACTGTAATTATTTCTTCACTAGCCATAGTGTTATCAATAGTAAGTGATATGTTTTTATCGTTTTCTTCTACTTCAAATTCAATGCTGTTATTACCATTTGAGTATCCTTCTGGAACTTCAGTTTGAGTTAAAGTATATTTACCTACTTTTAAGTTATATACATAGTGCTTATTCTCTGTTGTTATCCATTCATCAACAGTATTTCCTGCTTCATCAGTTAGTACTAATCTACTACCAACGATAGGATTTCCTGTGTTAGCATCAACATTTATAATTTCTACTTGATTAGTTATATCATCTGCTTTAACAGTATTAATTACAAATATTGTACCTATTAAAATTAAACTAATTAAACCTATTTTTTTCATCATAATTCCCCCTTAATAAATTTAATTGTTTCCTATTATAGCACTTTTTTTGAAAAAAGCAAACATTTTTTTGCCTTTTTTGCATTTTTTTACTAAAAATGTACCTAATACATGCATAAAAAGAAAAAAGCCTTATAAAATAAGGGCTTAAAAGCAACATGGTTGCCCTAGTTAGATTCGAACTAACGAAATGTCGGAGTCAGAGTCCGATGCCTTACCGCTTGGCTATAGGGCAATTACATATTAATTATATACCTAAATAAAAAAAATATCTACTAAATTGTAGATACTTTCTCTATTTTTTATCTTTTTTGTCTTCTTTTAATAATTCGCCAATAGTGGTACTCATTGTAGCTACTGTTTGAAGTTCTGAGGGAATTATTATTTTTGTTGCAGATCCTTCACTTACTTTAGCTAGGGTATCAAAACTTTTCATAGTAAGAACTGCTTTATCAGCTCCTGCTTCTTTTAATAGTTTAATACCATCAGCTTCGGCTTTTTTAAGTTTAAGTAAGGCTTCGGCTTCACCTTCCGCTATTTTAATTTGAGACTCTTTTTTTGCTTCCGCTCTTAGGATAGCACTTTCTTTTTCACCTTCAGCAATTAAGATACTAGATTTCTTTTCACCTTCGGCTTGAAGAATCTTTTCTCTTCTTTCTCTTTCAGCACGCATTTGTTTTTCCATGGCTTCTTGAATATCTCTCGGTGGGATAATGTTTTTTACTTCTACTCTATTTACTTTAATACCCCATGGATCAGTTGCTTCATCTAAAATAGCACGCATTTTAGAATTAATTATATCTCTTGATGTAAGTGTTTGGTCTAATTCTAGTTCTCCAATTAAGTTTCTTAATGTCGTAGCAGTTAAGTTTTCAATAGCATTTATTGGGTTTTCTACTCCATAAGTATATAATTTAGCATCTGTTATTTGGAAATAAACAACAGTATCTATTTGCATAGTAACATTATCTTTTGTTATAACTGGTTGTGGGGCAAAGTCTTTAACTATTTCTTTTAATGTAACCATATTAGAGATACGATCAACAAAAGGTAATTTAAAGTGTAAGCCATTTGACCAAGTCTCAAAGTAAGAACCTAATCTTTCTACTACATAACTTTTAGCTTGTGGGACAATTTTTATACATGGTATAACAAATACCAATACTAAAATTAATAATATAATTAATATTTCCATATATTTATCACTCCTTTATTTTTTTAACAGCAAGTTTATTACCATCAATATTTAATATTTCGACAAACTCATCTTTTTTAATTACTTTTTCATCTTTAGAATAAGCTGTCCATCTTTTACCATCTACTCTTACTTCACCATATTTATCTTTTTTTATGTCTTCAGTAACGATACCTTTCATACCTATTACCCTATCTAAATTAGTTCTTACAGGGTTTACTTTTAGGTATTTAGATACAGATGATCGAGTAGTTATCATAAGAATAATTCCTACTATTACAAATATCGCAAATTGTATTAAGAATACATCAGTAAATATAGACACAATAAGTGCTAAAAGGCCACTTATTACAAACCATATACTTACTATTCCTTCAGTTATTGCTTCAATAAAACCTAGAATAATAATTGCTACTAACCATACATAAGTCATACTACTTTCCTCCTAAGATAAGTATACTATATTACCTTCCATTTTACAACTAAAAAGAAAGAACAATTACATTCTTTCTAATTTAAATCCTACTTGATAATCATTAATATTAGTATCTAATTCTAGGCTATTATCATTAATAAATTCAATAGCTAGTGTTTCTTTCTTAATAAATTCTAGGTGTTTATTAATACTATTTGTATATTCATCGTTAGCATGATAATATACTTTTATTCTATCCATAATATCAAAGTTATAACTCTTTCTTAGTTGCTGGATTTTAGATATTGTTTCACGAGCTAGTCCTTCATCTAATAATTCTTTTGATAGTTCAGTATTTAAGATAATAAACTTATTATTAATAGTACCAACATTAAAACCTTCTTTAGAAGATATTCTAATATCAACCATATCTTTATTTACTTCATACTCTGTATTATCAATAGTCATTTTAATATTATTACCACTATTTAGGGTATTTATATCATCAGTAGTTAGGTTAGTTAATTTTTCTTGGAAATCTTTAATATTCTTACCAAATACTTTTCCTACTTCTTTAAAGTTTGGTTTAACTGTTAGATCCATATATTTAGTTAAATCACTAACATATATTACTTCTTTAACATTTAATTCTTCTTTAATTAAGTCTGTTAAATCACCAATTACATCTTTATCTTTAATATCTAATAAAGCTTCTTGTAGTGGTTGTCTTACTTTTATTTTAGCTTCTTCTCTAACATATCTTCCCGTACTAATTAAATCTCTTACTAAATCCATTCTATTTTCTATTTCTTCGTTAATAAGACTTTCATTACATACTGGATAATCAGCTAAGTGAACTGATTCTTCGTTAGTTAGATTACGATATAGTTCTTCAGAGATATATGGTGTTATTGGAGCTATTAATTTTGATAAGCCAACTAATACTTCATAAGTAGTTAAATATACACTCTTTTTAGAGTTATCTAATTCACTAGCCCAGAATCTAGATCTATTTCTTCTTATATACCAATTAGATAAATCATCTGAGACAAAGTTAGTTAGATAGTGAACTACTTTATTTAAGTCATATTCATCAAAACTATTACGAACATCTTTTACTAATTTATTATATTTAGATAGTAACCATTTATCTATTTCTTCTCTATCCTTGTATTCTATAGCACACATATCAGTATCTATTTCATCGATATTAGCATACATAGCAAAGAAACTATAAGTATTCTTTAATGGGTTAAAGAATTTAGAGTATACTTCTTTAAGACCTGCTATATCGAATTTTAATGGTGTCCAAACTGGTGATACATATGGTAAATAGAATCTTACTGTGTCAGCACCATATTCTTTAATAGTAGTGAATGGTTCAACGATATTACCTCTTGATTTACTCATCTTTTTACCTTCACTATCTAGTAATAAGTCATTTACTAAAACATTTTTAAATGGACTACATCCTTTAACGAAAGTAGATATTACCATTAGTGTATAGAACCATCCTCTTGTTTGGTCGATTCCTTCACAGATAAAGTCAGCGGGGAATTGGCTTTCAAATAATTCAGTGTTTTCAAATGGATAATGGTATTGAGCGAATGGCATTGAACCTGAGTCAAACCAACAATCTAGTACATCAGGAATACGAGTCATTGTTTTACCACATTCCGGACAAGTTAAGTGAACATTATCGATATATGGTTTATGTAAGTCAAAGTCTTCTGGTATTTCTTCAATAGCTTTTTCTTTTAGTTCTTTAATTGAACCAATCATAGTGGCATGACCACATTCACACTTCCAATATGGAATTGGACTACCCCAATATCTACTACGGCTTACATTCCAATCTCTAGCATTCATTAACCAATTAGCAAATCTTTTTTCGCCAACATAAGCTGGATACCAATTAACTTCATTATTAGATTTTACTAAGTCATCAGTCATTTTACTAACGCTGATATAATAGCTTGGCATTGAATAATATAATAGTGGTGTATCACATCTCCAACAATGTGGATATTCATGAGCTAATTTTTGTTTTTTAAATAGTTTACCATTTTCTTTTAAATAGTTTACTACTTCTTCATTAACGTCAAAGACATTCTTTCCTTGCCATAATCCTTCTTTATAAGTACCATCTAGACCAACAGGATTTAGATATGGTAAGTCATATTTTTTACCAACATTAGCATCATCTTCACCAAATGCTGGGGCAATATGAACAATACCTGTGCCATCTTCCATAGTAACATAGTTATCACATGTGATATAGAAGCCTTTTTTATCTACTTCTAATGATGGTATTAATTGGTCATATTCTGTGTACTCTAATTCTTTACCCTTATATGTTTTTAGGACATTTACTTCTTCTCCTAGTACTTTTTCAACAAGACTAGATGCTAATATAAACTTAGTGCCTTTTGATTCTACTAGAGAATATTCTTCATCAGGGTTAACACATAGAGCAACGTTAGCAATAAGGGTCCATGGTGTTGTTGTCCATACTAAGAAATAGATATCTTCATCTTTCTTTTTAAATGGAACATAAACTGTTATAGCAGTATCAGTTTGATAGTTTTGGGCAACTTCATGAGTAGCTAGTCCTGTACCACAATGTGGACAATATGGTACTACTCTTGTTCCTTCATAGAACATACCTTTCTTATACATTTCACTAAGTATCCACCATTCAGTTTCAATATAGTCATTTTTATAAGTTAGATATGGATGTTCAACATCAAAGAATTGACCCATTTTACTAGTTAATCTAGTGAAGGCATCTTCGTTAGCACGAACACTATTACGACACTCTTGGTTAAACTTTTCAACACCTAACTTCTCTATTTCTTTTTTAGATGAGATACCTAGTTTCTTTTCAACGTGGTTTTCGATAGGTAGACCATGCGTATCCCAACCTATTTTTCTTATTACTTTTTTACCATTCATAACGTGATATTTAGTAATAGTATCTTTTAAGTTTTTACTTACCATATGATGTAGTCCAGGAAAGCCATTAGCAAAAGCTGGACCGTCATAGAAGACAAATGTTTCGTCATTTTTGCGAAGTTCTACTTGTTTATTATACATTTCATTAACACTACCCCATGACTCTAGAATAGATTCTTCTACTTCATCAACATTTCTTTTGTCTAGTTCTTTAAAATTTTTCATACATTCCTCCTTCTTTAAAGCAAAAAAAATTCATAATCTAAGGGCGAATATATATCCGTGGTACCACCTTAGTTTATGAATTTATCATACACTCTATATCTCATAACGTGAGAGGCGTTTATTTCTACTTAGTTCAAAATAACACATTAGAAGTGATCTATATTACCATTCATTAATTAGTATCGCACCATATTACTAACTCTCTGATAACTACTTAGATAATACCGTCTTCTGCATTTGCTTTAATTTTACTTAATTATAATAAATATATATATCATTGTCAATATTTTTATTTTATTAATTTTTTTGAATAACCTTTATTTTCATAATATACTCTTAATACATTTATACTTCTTTGAATATTATATTCAACTTGTTCTTCATCTATTTTTAAGAAATTGGCTATTACTTTATTACTAAAATGTTTCCCATCTATATAACCTAACTTTAATATTATTATTATAGTTTGTTGGATATTTATAATTCTTGTTAATTTAATAAATTCTGGTGTTTTTAATAATACTAGTACTTTGTTATAGTCTTGGTCTGTTATTTCTTCATTATATTGATCTTTTACTATTAATTGATTATAACCTTCTGCTACTAGTAATTTACTTAAAGGTGGTTGGAATTCTTCTACTGGATTACTAGCTAATATTTTTTCATCTTCTTCAATTAGCATTCTTTTCATTTTAGGTACTACAATTTGATAAAACCTAATTTTACCTTCATCATTTAATTCACTAATACTTGGATTATTTAAATCATTTCCAAATCTCAATCTTACTAGATGTTGTTCTTCAATTGATAGTTGTGATATAACACTATTTACTTGTTCTTTAGTATTATATTTAAAGTAATCATATATAGTTGGTAATTTTCTTGTTGACGAATTTGTAGAATTACTTTTGGATGTTTTGTCAGATTTACTAGAGTCTTTTTTTGGAGAATCATTTAAAACTTCTAATGATTTATCAGGATATTGGGTGTATGCAGCTAAGCGTCGTGTTTTATGAAAACTTCTAAGTTTAGTTAATGCTTTCTCTTCTATCTGACGAGTTCTTTCTCTTGATACACCAATTATCTTTCCTGTTTCTTCTAATGTTAAAGAAATGTTATCTTCAAGACCAAAACGTTTTATTATAACAGTTCTTTCATTAGGAGTTAATGATGAACATTCATCTAGTATTTGTCGAACTTCTTTTTGCATATCATTAGTAAAAGCTATTGTTTCAGGTCCATCGTCTTGTGATGAAATTATTTCTTCTAATTTATTATCTTCATCATCATTTGATGTATAATTCATACTCAAAGTATCATTTTGCCACGTAACAATATTTTCAGCCTGAGTCTCTGTTATACCCATTCTTTTGGCTATTTCTTTGGTTGTTGGTTTTCTATGCAATTCGTTTTCTAGAATACTTTCTATTTTACGATACTTAGCCATTTTATAATATAAATGACTAGATATTCTAATATTTCTTCCCTTATCAGTTATAGCTCTGGTAATAGCTTGTCTTATCCAACTAGTTGCATATGTTGAAAATCTAGTATTTCTTTTCACATCAAAACGGTCAGCAGCAATTATTAATCCGGTATTACCTTCCTGAATTAAATCAAGAAGAGCTAATCCTCTATCAACATATTTTTTAGCCATTTTTACTACAAGTCTTAAATTACTTTCTATAAACTTTTCTCTTGCAGCCATATCACCTTGGGATATTCTTTTAGCTAAATATCTTTCTTCTTCTGGCGTTAGAAGAGGTATTCTACTTATTTCTTGTAAATACATTTTCACATCATCAGCAGTCATATAGTCATTATCTGTTTCTTCTTCTTTATTTTCTGGTTCTTCTTTAATTTCAATATTATTCATTATAAGGTATGCTTCAACTAGTTGAATAATAGTAGTAGTATCAAAGACTTTTTCTAAGTTGCCTGAAATAATAACATTTTTATATTTATTAAAGATAATAGTTACTGATGAGGAAATTATTTCATTACTCTCTAACAATTTAAGTAAAACATCAGGACTTGGAATATAATTATATGTTTCAAATAGTTTATCTAATTTATACAAGTTTTTAATAGCACTGTTATTTGTAATATCATTACTTAAATATAAATTAGCATAATTATTAATAATTTGTGTGGCAGCATTAGTATTAGTTAACATTTTCATTATTTGCTTAGTTAATGATTCTTTAATTTTATTTTTAATGTACTCGATATAACTTATATTGCCTTGATAGTTTTCTTTTGATTTAATTATTTCTGCTTCTACTAGTTTATAAAATGCTTCTTTAGATATTCCTGTGTAGTTAAGGCTTAAATATATTTTATCAACTTCTAATAATACTGCATCTATTATTTGTTCAGTACTTAATTTTTGAATTTTTTCTAAACTTAGTTCCATTTTATATCACCAATCTTTCTTGTTAATAATTTTGAGATATATTTTATCATTTTTCTTGTTTTAAGTAAACAAAAAATAAAAACCTCATTAAAAGGTTCTTATTCTATTTCATCTTTATCCATATCATCAATCATTTCTAATTGACTTGTTAACATATTCTTCATTCTATTTTTGTAAATATTGATATTCTTCTTTAACATAGCTGTTTCAATTTCCGTCTTTTCGGCTTTTACCAAGGCTTCATGGACAATCGAATTAGCATTTCTTTTGGCATCTTCAATTATCATGCGAGATTCTTCTTTAGCAACTGATTTCATTCTATCGGCTGTTTCTTGAACGGCTAAAATTGCTTTGTTTAGGCTATCTATGTTAGGGTTAGTTGTTTCAGTTTGTTGAGGTTTATTATTTAATTCTTCTACTTGTTTAGTTAATTCAGTTATCTTTTGGTAATATTCATTATTTTCATTATTTAATTTTTCTAATCTACGAATAACAATATCAATAAAGCGGTTAACTTCATTAACATCATAACCATTTTCAACAACAGTAAACCTTTTCATTTTATTCACCTCAACTAACAATACTATATTACCATTCTAGTTCATCGTCTTTATTTTTTTTAGCTTTATCGTCATCATCGCTGATGGCTCCTTCGACATTGACATTTTTAGGGGTACATAGGAATATACCACCACCTATTTTCTGTAAATCACCACCAATAGCATATACTGTTCCACTTAAGAAATCAATAATACGTTTGGCTTGATCAGGGGTAACTCTTTTCATGTTAACGACTACAGTATTACGTTTCTTTAAATGATCTGCTATTTGCTGACTTTCCGAAAAAGCACGTGGCTCTAACAAAATCATTTTACCAGACTTATTAGTTGAATTCTCAGTATCATCCTCGTTATAATATTCATTCTCGTTATCGTTATCTTCAACTAAAATTTTCTTAAATTTATTTAAAGCCATATAAATCTCTCCTATTCTATATAAATACATTTTAACATAGAATTTATTAAAATACAATTAATTTTTAAATAAATGACAAAAGTTTTACTTAACGACAACAATAATTGCCATCTCCCTAGTTTGACAGTTTTTAATTTAAAACAAATGTGAATCATTGAAAAACTTCATTTTTTTATCATTTTATGTTTGC
>CAKPNA010000005.1 GCA_934168275.1 uncultured Bacilli bacterium | reverse complement strand
ATACCTTTTTATGTGAAATATATAAGCAATAAAGGACTTTTATAAAAAAAGTGTAACATATGATTGATTTCTCTAGAAAGAAAACGACTAAATAGGTAATTAATCTATTTAGTTTTTTATTTTGTTTTGGTATAATTAGTATGTAAAAGGATGTGTAGTATATATGGCAAATATTAGAGTAATGAGTGATTTACTGGCTAATAAGATAGCAGCCGGAGAAGTAGTAGAAAGATGTTTATCTGTTGTTAAAGAATTAGTAGAAAACTCAGTGGATGCTAAAAGTGATGAAATAAAGGTTGAATTAATTGAATCAGGATTAAGAAGTATTAAAGTAACAGACAATGGTAGTGGTATGGATAAAGATGATGCGGTATTAGCGTTCCAAAGACATGCAACTTCTAAATTATATAGTGAAGATGATTTATTTAGTATTTCTTCTTTAGGGTTTCGTGGTGAGGCTTTACCTTCCATTGCTTCAGTAAGTGAAGTAGAATTAAAGACAAGTTCTAATGGCGTAGGCACTTATGTACATATTAAGGGTGGTAATATAATTGAAGTTAAAGAAAGTGATTTAGCTAAAGGAACGTCATTCACAATAACTAATTTATTTTATAATACTCCGGCTAGATTAAAACATTTATCTTCTTCTTATGCGGAACTAGCTAATATAGTAGAGTATGTTCACAAAATGGCTTTATCATATCCAAATATTAAGTTTATTTTAGTTAATGATGGTAGAGAATTATTTAATACTTCGGGAGATGGTAATTTATTAAAAGTAATAAATGCTATTTATGGAATTAATGTTGTTAAAAAAATGATTAAGATAGATAATAAGAATAATGATTATGAAATAAGTGGTTATATATCATTACCAGAGGTTAATAGATCAAGTAAGAACTATATATCAACATTAGTAAATGGTAGAGTTGTTAAGAATTATCAATTATCTAAAATAATAAATGAATCTTATAGTACTTTTAAAGAAGATACTAGATATCCAATAGTAGTTATTAATATAAAGACTGATCCTAGTTTATTAGATGTTAATATTCACCCTTCTAAATTAGATATTAAGTTTAGTAATATGGATGAATTAATAAAGTTAATACAAACCACAATTATTAATACTTTAAAAGATAAATTATTAATACCTAAAATAGAAGTACCTACTAATGATAAAGTAGAGACTAAGTATGAAAATATGTCTTTAGATTTAAATAGAACAGTTAGTGAAGAAGATACGGCTTATACAAGTAAATTATCTGATTTAGTTAATTTTAATAATCAAGATAGTATTGAAGACTTGTCTAGTATTACTGATGAGAATGAATTATTAAACAAAATAACGGAAGTAGAGAGTCAAGAAGAGAATAAGAAATTACCGGAACTGTATCCGATAGGATTAGCACTAGGCACTTATATTGTGTGTCAGAATGAATTAGGAGTATATTTAATAGATCAGCATGCGGCAAAAGAAAGAATTAACTATGAGATAGTATTATATAATTTATCACATCCTAATAATAATGTTATGACACCGTTAATACCTATAAATATAGAATTACCATTAAATGAGTATTTAATTATTAAACAAAATATTGAGATATTAAATAAAATAAATATTCAGGTTGAAGAGTTTGGTAGTAGTTCTTTTCGGGTTATATCGCATCCAACATGGATTAATAAAGGTTTTGAAGTACAAACTATTAAACATATATTTGAGATGATTGTACGTGATGAAAAGAATTTTAGTTTAGAAAGATTTATTGATAATGTTGCTAAAATGGTTAGTTGTAAAATGAGTATTAAAGGTAATACTAGAATTAATATTGAAGAGATGGAAAGTTTAATTAATGATTTAAGAAAGTGCAATAACCCATTTAATTGCCCACATGGAAGACCAACAATTATTCATTTTACAATATATGAACTTGAGAAAATGTTTAAAAGAAGTATATAACAGATGTTTGTTATAATTGACACTGTTAAGTATTTGTGATAGAATAACGCTTAATTAATTGGGGATGTGTTAATTATGCCAATAAATTTTGAAGGAATGAATGATGATTATATAACTTTGTTTGATTTAATGGAGTATGTAGAAAGAATACATATTTTACCTAATGTGAAAGAACATTTAAGACAAACTAATGAAGAGTTTGTAGAGTTTATGAAGAAAGTAGCTAAGTTAGATAATGATAACGCTATTAATTATTTCTTGTTTTCATTATATCAAGAATTAGTTTCTAGTCAGAGAATTGAGAATCATGATTTTGATGTATATACTTTAGCGGATAAGTCTCCTTTCTTCGATACACTTAGTATTAGTCATAAAAGAATACATCAATTACATAACTTTGTCGTAGCTAAAGAAATAAGCGAAGGTAAAATGGAAGAAACTTTTGCTTATCGAAATGTACCAGTTAATATAAGTAGAATTACTGAAGAAAAAGGGGAAGAAATATTTTATCGAGGTGTTAATCCAGAAGATGTTAATAAGTTTATGAGTGAGTTTATTAAAGTATATAAGCAAATAGCTTCAGTAGAAGAATTAAATAATCCATTCTTGGCAAGTGCTTTGATGCATTTATTGTTTGTAAGAATTCATCCATATACTGATGGTAATGGTCGAACAGCTAGGGTAATTCATAATATGAAGTTTACAGAAATGATAAATAAAGAATATGGTACTAGATTAAAACTAAGCCCACTTAATTTATCAAGTAGTATTTTAGTAAATAAAATTACTTATGTAAAAAGATTAGATAATATATATTTTAATGTTGTTGATGATACTAATGAAAGTATTAATAAATGGTTTGATTTCGTTTTAGATATGGTTGATGAAAGGTTGTTTGTTGCTAGAAAGCAAATAGATATGTTAGATTTCTTTGCTCTTAAAAAAATGGCAGATGAGGAGCATGTTACGGCAAAATCTATGAGATTGTCTAGGATTAAATAAAATTATAGGGGGAATTAGAAATGATAGAAGTATATAGATTAGAAGATTTATTAAAAAAATATGGAATAGATACCAATAAAATACTAAGTAAAAATAATAAGATTTTAGATCGTGGAGAGTATCAAGATATTGATAGGACACTTGATTATTTAATTAATAAAGTAGGAATAAGTCCTAGAAATATTGAAAAGTGTCCTAGTATTATGTATTATGCTGTAGATAATATTAGAGAAAATTATGAGTTTTTAATAAGAGCCGGCATTAATATTAGTAGTATTGAAACAACTCTTCATATATTGAATACAGAACATAAAGCATTGCAAGAATCATATTATTACATACTTAATAATTATGGTAAAGAATATATAAGTAGAACTACATCAATACTTAGGGTTCCAGTTGATAGAGTCATAGCAATAGAAAAAATACTAAGAGATAAACAATTAATTGCATCGGCTGCATGTTCTTGGAATAGCGTTGATGGAATTGAGAAAATAGTTGCAGTGTGTAAAAAAAATAATATACCAATAATCGGTAATGTATTTTATAGAACAACTGATGAGATAGAAAAAATGGTTGAGGTATGTAAGGAAAATAACGTACCAATAACCGGTACAGTATTTCGTAGAACTGTGGATGAACTAGAAGAAATAGTAGAGGTATGCAAAGAAAATGATATACCAATAACAGGTAGCATATTTCTTAAAATAGCAGATGAAATAAAAGAAATAATTGTAGTATGTAAGAAAAACAATATTCCAATAACCGGTACAGTATTTCATAGAACAGCAGATGAAATAAAAGAAATAATTGTAGTATGTAAGGAAAATAATATACCATTGATTGGTAATATATTTCTTAAAACAGCAGATGAGATAGAAAAAATAATTACAGTATGTAAAAAAAATAACATACCAATAACCGGAGGTGTATTTAATAAAGCAGCAGATGAGATAAAAAAAATAATTGCAGTATGTAAGAAAAATAATATATCAATAACCGGAAGTGTATTTCTTAAAACAGCAGATGAGATAAAAAAAATAATTGAGGTATGTAAGAAAAATAATATACCAATAACCGGCAACGTATTTCTTAAAACAGCAGATGAGATAGAAAAAATAATTGCAGTATGTAAGAAAAATAGTATATCAATAACCGGAAGTGTATTTTATAGAACAGCCTGTGAACTAGAAAAGATAGTAGAGGTATGTAAGAAAAATAATATACCAATAACTAGTAGTGTATTTCAGAAAACAGTTGATGAATTAGAAAAATCTATTGATTATGTAAAAAGTACATATGGAAATGCTTATTTGCAACCATTAATAGTTAATAAAAACGTTGAATATTTGAAAGTAGTACTACCTTATTTAGATTCATTAGGCGTTTTACCATTTGTAGTAAAGAGTGCATCTATTTTGACTTTATCTTTAGAAGAAATTATAGAGAGAAAAGAATATATAGAGTCTATTGGTGAAGAGTTGGTATTATCTAATGGTAGGTTTAATTCAATATTTGGGATGAGTAGAGCTAATTATAAAAAGTTAGTTGGTAAAACTAGAAGTATTTAAATTAAAGGAGATAGTTATGGATATAGATTTTAGTAAGATAGAAAAGATATATGGCAAGAGTGTTATAGAGAGTATATCTATTTTAAGAGATGATGTTATAAAAAATATAGAATATTTTATGGCTTTAGGTTTTGATGATGCAATAGATATATTTGAAAGACAAGTATTAATTTTTATATGTCCTAATGAAGAGTTTATATCTAAAGTAAATACTTTGATTAAGAGGATAGGAATTAATTATATTGATGAGATAGAGAGTGATATTTCATTATTAGATGAATTATTATAGGGAGTTAATATGATAGAGGTATACGAATTAGAAAGTTTGTTAAAAAAGTATGGAATAGATGCAAGTAAAGTAGTGAGCAAGAATGATACTATTTTAGAGCGTGGAGAGTATCAAGATATTGATAGGACGCTTAATTATTTAATTAATGAATTAGGGATAAATCCTAGAAATATTGAGAAGTGTCCTAGTATTATGTATTTTGGAGTAGATAACATTAGAGGGAACTATGAGTTTTTAATAAAACAAGGTGTTAATATTAGTAGTATTGAAACAGCACTTCATATATTAAATACTGAACCAAATATATTAAAAGAAACATATTATTATGTGCTTGATAATTATGGGAAAGAGTATATAAACAGAGCTACATCAATACTTAGAGTTCCTGTTAGTAGAATTATAGCAATAGAAAAAATATTAAGTGATAAGTCATTAATTATATCAGTGGCATGTTCTAGAAACAGTATTGAAGAAATAAAAAAAATAATTATGGTTTGTAAAAAAAACAGCATATCAATAACAAGCAATGTATTCAAAAAAACTGCAGAAGAGATAGAAAGAATAATTGAGATATGTAAGAGAAATAACATTCCAATATTTGCTAGTGTGTTTCTTAAAGCATCTGATGAGATAGAAAGAATAATCGTAGTATGTAAAGAAAATAACATTCCAATAACAGGTAGTACATTTTTTAAAACAGCGGATGAAATTGAAAGAACAGCTGAAGTATGTAAAAAATATAATATTCCAATAACAGGTGGTATATTTTTAAAAACAGCTAATGAAATAGAAAAAATAATTGTAGTTTGCAAAAAAAATAATATACCAATAACAGGAAGTGTATTTTTAAAACCGGCTGATGAAATAGAGAAGATAGTTGATGTTTGTAGAAAAAATAATATTTCAATAGTTGGCTGCGTATTTCGTAGAACAGCAAATGAGATAGAAGGAATAGTTGAGATTTGCAAAAAAAATAATATACCAATAATAGGAAGTGTATTTATTAGAACAACAGATGAGATTGAACAAATAATTGATATATGTAGGAAAAACAATATTTCAATAACAGGTGGCATATTTTTAAAAACAGCGGATGAGATAGAAAAAATAATTATGATATGTAAAGAAAATAGTATATCAATAACAGGAAGTGTATTTTTTAAAACAGCAGATGAGATTGAAAAAATAACTGAAATATGTTGGGAAAATAATATACTACTAACAGGAAGTGTATTTCATAGAACAGCAGATGAAATAGAGAAGATTGTTGCTATATGTAATAAAAATAGAATACCAATTACTGGCGGCATATTTTTAAAAACGGCTAATGAGTTAGAAGAATCTATTAATTATGTTAAAAACACATATGGAGAAGCTTATTTAAAACCATTAATAGTTAATAAGAAGGTTGAATATTTGAAAGCAGTATTACCTTACTTAGATTCATTAAATGTTTTACCAGTTGTAATAAAGAGTGCTTCAATATTATCTTTAACTTTAGATGAAATTATAGATAGAAAAGAATATATAGATTCTCATAATGGTGAGTTAGTATTACCTAATGGTAGATTTAATTCAATATTTGGGTTATCTAGAGCTAATTATAGAAAGTTAATTGGTAAGAAAGAGGAGTGTTTAAGATTATGCAGAAAATAATTGTTATAACAGGGCCGACTGGTGTAGGAAAGACTAAATTAAGTATAGAACTTGCTAAGAAATATAGTGGAGAAATTATTAATGCCGATAGTATGCAGATATATAGAGGGTTAAATATTGGTACTGCTAAAATAAGAGAAGATGAAAAAGAAAATATTCCGCATCATTTATTTGATATAAAGAATGTTGATGAAGAATATACGATATATCATTATCAAAAAGATTTAAGGAATAAGATTGATGAATTAAATAAGAAGGGTAAAAGAATAATAATAGTAGGGGGAACTGCTCTATATTTAAAGGCCGGATTATTTGATTATACTTTAGAAGAAAGTAATTCTAATAGGGACTTATCTAGGTATACTGATGAAGAATTAGTTAATGAGTTAAAGAAATTAGATAAAGATATAGATATAGATTTTAATAATAGAAGAAGAGTTGAAAGGGCATATAATTATTACTTAGATAATAATAAGAGTATTACGGAGAATATGGCAGGGGATAAGTTGTTATATCCAGTTATATTTATCGGGTTAACTACGGATAGAGATAATTTATATAGGATAATAAATAAACGTGTTGATGAGATGGTTAGTGATGGCTTGGTTGAGGAAGTAAAAGGATTATATAATAGAGGTATTCGTACTAAGCCATTAATAAATGGTATTGGTTATAAAGAATTATATAGTTATTTTGATAAAGAAGTGTCATTAGAGGATGCTATAGATAAAATTAAACAAAACTCTAGAAAGTATGCCAAAAGACAATATACGTTCTTTAATAATAAGTTTAATATTACTTGGTTTAAGGTTAATTATAGTAATTTTAATGAGACAATAAGTGAAGTAGAAGATTATATTAATAGAGTAGATATGGAGGATTAAGATGAATATATTTATAGGATGTTCCGCTAGTGATTATATTGATAAGGTATATTATGATGATACAAGGGAATTACTTAATGTACTTATGAAGGATAATAATTTAGTGTTTGGGGCGTGTCATTCAGGGTTAATGGGTGTTGCACATGATATAACAAAGGATTTTGGTAATAAAGTAGTTGGAATATGTCCGTCATTATATGTAAAGGATTTTGAGGAACTTAAATGTGATAAAGAAATAGTTAGTGATTCAGTTAGTGATAGGACGGCTAGTTTAATATCGAATAGTGATATTTTATTATTTATTCCGGGTGGAATAGGTACAGTATATGAATTATTTACTTCAATAGAGACAAAGAGATGTCATGAACATGATAATCCAATAATTATTTATAATAGTAATGGGTTTTATGATAAGATAATAGAGTTTTTAGATATGTTATATATTGATGGATTTGCTAGAGAAAAAGATAGAAGACATTATTATATAGCAAATACGCAAGAAGAAGTAATAGACTATATAAATAAATGTAAACCAAAAGTTAAGACAAAGAAAAAGACCATAGAGTAAGTTCTATGGTTTTATGATTTATTAGCTTCTGAAAATATGTAAACATTAAAGTTGTGGGTTTTATCATTTAATTTTTTAAGTTCTTTAGTGTTAATTAAGAAGTATGTTTCTTGGTTGACATTTAGTTCACTAATCGGGTCATCCCAAGTTAAATCTAGATGTCGCCATGCACCATTGATATATACTAAGTTCCATATATGGGTATCATTACTTATCTTGTAGTTAGTAATATTTAATTTATGTAAGAATATGGCCATTGCATCAGAGTATCCACTACAAATACCATATCCTTGTAATAAGACACCATATGCGGTATTAGATTTATAAGTACTATTATTAATATCTTTAGATTTATTTATATCATATTGGGTATTATCAATTATGTAGTCATGGATTTTTTTGATTTTACTTACGGTGTCCATGTCATCAGTAATATTTTCTTCAATATATGTATTAACTAAATTATTTATTTGTTCTATTTCACTAGAACTATAAGTATGTTCAATTGTGAAAGAAAATCTTCTTGTTTTTTTATTTATATTAAACTTAATTGATTTAAAACTGTTAAAGGGATGAACGAAATTATTTAAGGTAGATAATAGTTCTTCGTCTTTAGCAATTCTTTCTAAATCACTAACACATGTTTCATAACCGGCTTTACATTCACCGTCAGCATAGCTAACACCAGTATTAATAATATAATAAATATAGTTAATTAATTCAAAATAATTAGAGGGATCATCAGTAAAATTTTCTACATAATTAAAATTTGTTTTGACAAAGTAGTCATTGGGGTTTGCTATAACATATTCTTGTTTTAAAACTTTTGTTTCTATAAAATAATATATCTTATCAGTATAAAAATTACATACTGTTACTGTTATCATTAAAAAAATTCCTAAATAAAGTATCACTTTCTTCATTTACTCACCAACCTAGTCTTCCTAAAAATATTATATCATAACAATACGCAAAATTAGAACACAAAAATGATGAAATGTAAATAATTTTATTGTTATGAACTTTTGTCTATTTTTTTTCTGCTTCCTAGAGCATTTATAGTGCTCATCCACAGACATAAATTCCGATAGTCGCTACCGTATTTGTTTTAAAATAAGAAAATATATTTTATATTGATATCCCTCTAATAATAGATATAACATAATTATTAAAATAAATCTACAAAGTTAACTAAATAATTAAAAAAAGAAGTAGATTTTATCTAACTTCCATAGTATTTACTTTTTTTGTTAATCTTGATTTTTCTCTATCAACTTTATTTCTATGCATTAATCCTTTACTTTTAGCATTATCTAAGCTTTTAATAGCAAGTTTTAATTCTTTGCTAGCTTTTTCTTTATCTCCAGCTAGAACAGCTTTATCAGTATTTTTGATAGCGTTTTTAGCAGTTGATTTTAATTGTTGATTAGCTAAAGTAATCTTACGAATTTGCTTGATTTTCTTTTCAGCATTTTTTACGTTTGCCATTAGTTTCTCTCCTTCCACCAACACTATGTATAATTTTATCAAAAAAAACATAAAAAAGCAAATAATTTTGTGTATTTTTGTAAAAAATATTTATAAGTGAGGTGAAATAATGAATAATGAGCAGGATTTAAGTGCTTTTTCCATTAGAACAGACTTAATTATTGATGATAAAAGTATTGATGATAAAGAATATAATAAAACGACTATTTATGATGATATTATTGTTTCAGAGTTAACTATTAATGAAAAGAATAGAAGTGTAATTAATAAAGAAGAGGGAACTTATATTACTATTGAGTTTAATGATATTACTGATAGTGAGAATAGGAATAAGGTATGTGAGGTGCTAACGGAGCAAATAGGTAAGATTTTAAAGATGATGAATATTAAAGGAGATGATGAATGTATTATTATTGGTTTAGGTAATAGTAAGTCAACTCCGGATAGTTTAGGGCCGAAGGTGTTAGATAATATTATTATTACAAAGCATTTATTTGAATTAAATAAAGTGAGTCAAGGATTTAGAATGGTGTCTATATTTGCACCGGGTGTTAAGGGAACGACGGGTCTTGAGACAGCAGATTTAATAACTAGTATTGTTAAAGAGATTAAGCCTAAGTTTATTATTGCAATTGATGCTTTAGCGTCTTCTTCTATTGAAAGATTAAATCATACTATTCAGATGACTAATACGGGAATACATCCGGGTAGTGGAGTAGGTAATCAACGTAAGGAAATAAGTTTTAAAACATTAGGTATTCCGGTTTTAGCGATTGGTGTACCGACTGTTGTAGAATCTTCAACTATTGTTAGTGATACGATTAATTATTTATTTAAACATATATCATATACTAAGAATAATTTTGAAATTAGTAAATTATCAGTTCATCATAATAATTATAAAAATAAATTAGAAAATATTAAGTTAAATAAAGAGGAGGAACATAATTTATTAGGTTTATTAGGAGACTTAGATAGTAATGAAAAGCATCAACTAATAACAGAAGTTTTAGAAGCTTTGGATTATAACTTAATGGTGTGTCCAAAAGAAGTGGATTTTCTTATTGATAAATTAAGTGTTGTAATAGCAAATTCCCTTAATAATTCCTTACATCGACAAATAAATTCGCTAGAATAAAATATAATTATTATGGTGATGGATATATGTTTAAAAGTAATAAACTTAATCTTAAGACTCCTAAAAAGAGAAAGAGAACTAAGTTTAAATATTTAATCTATTTACTTATTATTTATTTTTCAATATGTTTTACTTTTTATTTATCAATGCGTAAGAATAAAGATAATTTTAATGAAGAGTTTATTATATTTTTATTAGAAGGTGGTAGTATTGATGAGTTAAATCAATATAAGTTTCCTAATCTAGTTAATAAAACAGTTAATTATTTTTTGAAAATAGATTTTAAATCCCCTTTGTCGTTATTGAATGCGACAGTATTTAAGGGGAAGGATAGTAAGATAACGTTATCTACTGATGATGATTATCATGAATTTGAAGAGTTAAAAGAGATAAGTAGTTTTATTGAGGATCCTAATCCTAGTGATGTTGACAATCCAATTGTATATATATATAATTCTCATCAATTAGAAAATTATGATAATACTAATTTAAAAATATATGGTATAACTCCTAATGTATTGATGGCTTCGTATCTACTTAAAGAAAAGTTAAATAAAAATGGGGTTTCTTCAATAGTGGAAGATACTAATTTGGCAGAGTTTTTAAATATTAATAATTGGGATCATTCTAAGAGTTATGCTGCTAGTAGATTATTAATATTAGATAAGCAAAGTAAATATAATACGCTTAAATATTATATTGATATTCATAGAGATTCAGTTAATAAGAGTGCTTCTACGGTGACGATAAATGGTAAGAGTTATGCCAAAATATTATTTGTGGTAGGGTTAGAGCATGATAATTATCAATTAAATGTTGAGACAGCAAGTAATATAAATAGTCTTTTTAATAAGTATTATCCGGGGTTATCACGTGGTTTATATAAGAAGTCAGGGCCAGGAGTAAATGGGATATATAATCAAGATATTAGTGGTAATGCTATGTTAATAGAGGTCGGTGGTTATGAAAATACTATTGAAGAAGTATTTAATACGATAGATGCAATATCTACTATTTTAACTAAATATATAAATGGTGAAGCATGAAAAAGGGTAAGATATTTAAAAGTGTGGTATTATTAGTTTTTACTTGTTATATTATTGTTTATATTATCTCCATTTCTAGTTATTATGATTATCAATTACAGAAGAAGACAATATTGACAAATGAGCAAATAAAACTTTTTGAAAGTGATATATCCCAAGGTAAAGATGTTTCATTAAATGATTATGTTGTTAGTACAGAAAAAGACTATAGTAATAGTCTGACTAAGTTTACATATAAAGTTACTAGTAATATTAATAAATCTATTAAGAATGGTGTTGAAGTATGTTTTAAATTATTAAATAATTTAGTATCAGATTAAATATCATTATTAGGACTCCTAGGATAAAGAAGAAGGTAGTACTTATGTTATACTTTTTAGAACTTGGTAATAGTTCACAAAATGATATTTGAAGCATAATACCGGCGATTAGAGAGAATAATAATCCTAGGATGGTGTTGTTGATAAACTTGCTGAGAAATAGGTATGCTAGAATAGCTCCGATAGGTTCACTTAAAGCCGATATTAAAGTATATAGTAAGGCTTTTTTCTTATTACCGGTAGCATAATATATGGGTACTGAGATACTGATACCTTCAGGAATATTATGAAGAGCAATGGCAAGAGCTAGGGAAAAACCTAAGAAGACATTACTATTTGTGGCAATAAAGGTGGCAATGCCTTCAGGTATGTTATGAATTATAATGGCTAACATAGAGATAATACCGACTTTATATAGATTATCATTATTGTAGGAATTACTTGGTAAATAATAGTCGATTAAACTAGATATAACTATGCCAATAATGATAAATAGAAATGACAAGGTTATAGTCCAAAAAGGAGTACTAGTGGTTTTTAGCAATTTGATGCTTTCGGGTACTAAGTCTAAGATTGATACAGTTATCATTACTCCGGCGGCAAAACTAAGAGAATTAGCAATAATTTTATTTTTATTTTTAAATTTAAAGAAAATTAGTATTGTACCAAGTAGAGTAGAGAAACCGGCTAATGTTGTTAATAAAAAAGCTAAATGAGTATTGTTCATAAATTATTCACCTAATTAAATATATGTATTGTTATTTACAAAATAACATATAATAATAGTACAAGTGATAATTTATAAATTCCATGACAGGCGTTGACTTTTAGAATAAATTATAGTATATTATTAGTGCATTCAGAGATATGCATTAATATGAAAATGTTAGCCGCTTATGGATGGTGCGGGTTATAAGTGATTCCAATCGTGAAATGTTAGTCGCTTACGGGTGGTGCGAGTTATAAGTAATCCCGAAGGAAAATGTTTGAAAACTCTGTTAATTTAATAGAGTTTTCTTTTGTTATATGTTAAAATGTCTTTAGGAGTTGATTATATGAAAATAGAGACAGGTTATTTATATCATATTAAGGATGATTTTTTTGATAAAATAAATGATAATGGATTGATGATAAATCACGAAAACGGACGTGCAAGGCCCACATATTTTACTATTAGGGATAAAGATATATTATGGTTTATTCCTTTAAGCAGTAAAATTGCAAAGTATGAATCGATAATAGATAAAAAAGTAAAGAAATATGGAAGTTGTAAGTCAATTATGATAGGTGAAATTGCAAACGATAAATCTGTTATATTACTGCAAAATGCATTTCCTACATTAGAAAAATATATAGATCATATTCATACAATTAATGGTGTTCCGGTTAGAGTGGCAGATAATTTGAGAGATGAAATATTGGATAATTTTAAATCGCTATTAGCTTTGAAAAAACAAGGTATTAATTTATTCTTTGCTGATATTGATAAAATAAAAAAAATAATGTTAGATGAGTTAAAATAACAAATTATGTATTGTTATTTAAAGATAGTATATAATAATAATGCATTTACATATTAGCTATTTTTGTGTCGAAAGATTGACTTTTAGCATAAATTATAGTATATTAATATTGCATTTAAAGATGTAACTAAATGTAAATGTTTCTCGCTCCCGGATGGCGCGAGTAATAAGTTATTCCGGTTGACAATGTTTCTCGCTCTCGGGTGGTGCGTGTAATAAATTATCCCGAAGGAAAATGTTTCTCGCTTCCGAGTGGTGCGAGTAATAAGTAATCTCGGTCGACAATGTTTCTCGCTTCTAGGTGGTGCGAGTAATAAGTAATCCTAGTTGAAAATATTTGAAAACTCTGTTAACTTAATAGAGTTTTCTTTTGCTATGTGGTAGAATGTCTTTAGGAGTTGATTATATGAAAATAGAGACAGGTTATTTATACCATATTAAAGATGAGTTTTTTGATATTGTTAATGATGATAATCTTATGACTAATCATGAACGTGGGAAAAGACGACCAACATATTTTACTATCAAAGATGGTGATATATTGTGGTTTATTCCTCTTAGTAGTAAAGTTAATAAATATAAAAAGATTATTGATAAAAAGATAGAAAGATATGGAGTTTGTAATACTATACTTATTAGGGAAGTTTTAGGTAATGAAGCTGTTATATTAATACAAAATGCATTTCCAACATTAGAAAAATATATCGATCATGTGCATATTGTTGATGGAAAACCTGCTAAGGTAATTAATAAGACTTGCAATGAAATATTAGAAAATTTTGAAAATTTAATAAAATTAAAAAAACGTGGAATAGATTTATTCTTCACAGATGTTGATAAAATTAAAAAGCAAATGGAGGATGAGTTAAAAAAATAATTATAAAAATTTAAAAGATGCTAAAAATAATAATATAAAAAATTTAAAAAAAATAAAATTTTCTTTAGAAATAACGATACCATTTTTTACTTATAATATAAAAGATAATATAAGCAATAATAATAATGTAGTCTGGGAAAAGGAGATGTTTTATGGACTTAAAAAATCTTAAAACAAAAGTTTTAGTTTTTGCCTTTCTAACACTTATTATTCCATTTCAAGTCTATGCCTATTCGGACTACATTATTGCTGGTGGGGAAAACGTTGGTATTAAAATTAACTCTAATTATGTTATGGTTGTAGGTTCTTATGATATAGGATCTAATCAAAACAAAACATTAGTACCTGGTGATAAGATATTACGAATTAATGGTTATAAAGTATCCTCTATTAATGAAATGCTTAATGTAATTTCTAAAACCATTAAGAATAGTAGTGTTAGTGTTGATTACTTGCGTGGTACGGAAGAAAATACTACAACATTAAAACTTGTTCTAGATGAAAATGGCGTATATAAAACAGGATTATATGTAAAAGATAGTATCAGTGGTGTTGGCACATTAACATATATAGATCCTAATACAAAATTATATGGCGCTCTAGGACATGAAATAATAGAAAAAAACACCTCTCAAAAATTAGATATAAAGGATGGACAAATATACCAAAGTAATGTAATTAGTATTGTTCCGAGTAGAAGCAATTCACCGGGAGAAAAGAATGCCAACTATAACCAAGATAACGTATATGGTACAATTAATGAGAACACCTATGCCGGAATATTTGGTGATTATACAGCAACAATACCTGATAAAAAATTGTACAAAGTAGCTACTATCAATGATATAAAACTAGATAAAGCCCAAATACTTACAGTTGTTGAAGGAGATAAAATAGAAAGTTTTGATATTAATATCCTTAAATTAAATAATGGTTATGATAGTAAAAATATTCTTTTTCAAATAACTGATGAAAGATTACTAGAGAAAACAGGTGGAATAGTACAGGGAATGAGTGGTAGTCCAATCGTGCAGGGTGATTATATTATTGGAGCAGTGACTCACGTTGTTGTAAATGAACCTACCAAAGGATATGGAATATTAATTACTAATATGTTAGAAGAAGCAGAAAAGTAAGAGAAGCGTTTCGCTTCTTTTTGCTTGATTTTTTTAAATAATGTGGTATTATATAAGACACTAAAAAACTTTATTAGTGTTGTTGAAAGGAAGAGGTTTTAATGAAAAATACAATAGTTGATAAATTTACTAATGAAATAGATGAGTTAAAGTTTCAAATGAATCATCGTAAGTTATACAATTTTCGTACTTTTTTGATAAGATTTTTAGCAAAAATGGGTTTGGCTGTTAATAAATGGTTTCCATTTATTTTAGCTTATACAATGGTATTTAATTCAAGTATATATAAAAAGAATAAACCATTTCGCAGAGATATGATTTCTAAACCAGCATATATTCAATCTGTTGATACATCAAAAGGGGTTCATCGTGAAGACATATGTTCTGAATATAAAGAAACAATGTTTGAATATTCAACTGCTTGGTCTATGAATAATATAGGATTATATCAAAGAACAATAACTTCATATAAGGTTAATGATAAGATAGATTTAAATAATCTTGATGAAGTATTGAACATGACTAAGGAAGAAATTGATGGGGCACTAAAGATTATAGATGCTAAAGTTATTACTAAAAGAGAGTTAACGGATAGTGATAAAGCGTATGATGAGGATGTTTTAACAATTACACAATATGTAAAATCAAAAGATGAAGAAATGTTGCGATTAGAAACTAATTTTGAAAATATGTGTCAGACGGCGTTGTTTATATCAATAGTGTATATGTGTATTGGTGTTTTTGCAGGTATTAAGAAAATATTGATAAAAAATGTAATAGATGATAAATTAAATGCCGTTATTGTGGCACACAAATATATAAGTGTAGATGACTATAGAAGAATGAGAAAAATTCTTGAGATAAAGCAAACGAATTTAACATTAGTTCAGGAAGAAGAAACTAATTTAAATGAAAATGTTCGTCGAATAAAAAGGAGATAAGGCTATATTATGAAGGATACATTTATTGATAAAAATAAGAATGATTATTTTTCTGATTTAAGAGGAATTGACTTACAAGAATTGTTATTAGAAACAGAAAATTATTTATTAGAGTATCGTGATGGATTAGGATTACCTGGTGATATAACATTTGGTGTTGAAATAGGATATGAGGGTGTGGTTAAATATGATGTTGATCGTTATGTCAAAAAGAATTTAAGCAATTGGTATTCTGATATGGATGGTTCGTTATCAGCAGGTGGTGAAATAACATCACCAATCATGAAAGATAATTCTAAGTATTGGAATGAATTAGAAAATATATGTAAATATTTATCAGATGCCGGCGCTGATACATCTCATCGGGCTGGGGGACACGTTCATATTGGAACGCAAGCTTTAGGACGTGATATTGAAGCATGGCGACAATTTTTAAAATTATATACAATGTATGAAAGTGTAATATTTCGATTTGGGTATGGAGATAAAGTTAATGGTCGAGAAAGGCAGCTCAGATATGCCTCTCCCATCGCAGACCATTTATATAAAAACTTGGGTAATATAAATACTGCAAAGTCATTAGCAACAATGCGAGATATTCTTATTTTTATGAAAGATTCTAAAAATTATCCTATACCTAGATATACAGCCATAAATTTTTACAATGTTGATTATAATTATCCGGATGAACAGTATGAAAAGAACACAATAGAATTTAGAAGTCCAAATGCTACCACAAATTCGATTATTTGGCAAAATAATATAAATGCTTTTACTAAAATGCTGTTGTCGGCTAGAAATAAAACTATAGATGAAGATTTTTTAGATTATAAATTAGCACATGATTTTGTACCTTTTCGTGAAAATTGGTATGAATATAACGAGTTTTGGCAAATGAACGTTCCCCTTCCTGGAAATGAATACACATATAATATAATCAATTTGAAAAGTGTTTTAGAATTTGTTGATTTAGTTTTTGATAATAATTTAGATAAAGTATATTTTTTAAGGCAATATTTAAAGGATTTTCAGGATGGTTATGATTTGAAAGCAGCTACTAAAGCTAAAAAGTTTACGAGGTAGGGAATATTGACTTTTGTAGTTAGTTTTGCTATAGTAAAAGTGCCTTAAGAAAGTATGGTGATGATTAGTGTATAGACTAGTACCTTTTAGTCAAATTAAAGAAAATAGAAGGACATTAATTTTGGAAATAGCCGAAGGCAATGTTGGTCTTGAAGAACTTTTAACATATTGTGTTGAACAGGATATTGAGACTTATTCTTCATGTGGTGATGTTAAGCCATATATTAGTTTTGTTGTTAATGAGAAAACAAAAGATATTTTATATAATCTTTGTTCATTACTTATAAATAGTATGGATGTGAGAGATTGCATATCAGTTGGATTAGGTATGGTTGATGGTAATAACATTTGTAGAATAAATTATTATGATAGTGATAATATTAATATTGTTGGATTCTTTAGTGTTATTACTAACTATTTAAAGAAAGCTTTTACTAAAGATAATGGCAAAACTTGGTTATGGGATAGTGTTAATGAAGTAGTTAATTTTATTGGCAAATATGGGATTGATAATTATTTAGAGGTTATTAAAGATATGGACTTAAGTAGTGAAGAAGATACATATATGTATTATTTAACTATGCATAGTACTAATTATAAAAAGATATATGATTTTCAGGGTAAGTTCTTTTCAAATATTATAAAAGATTGCGCTAATCAAAGTTATGATGATTATTCAGTAAGATATTATACTGATGATATTAGAACATTACTAGCTAGTAAGAAATTAGTAAGAAGGAAATAATATGTGTTTTAAGAAAATATATATTGAAATAACTAATTCTTGTAATTTGTCATGCAGCTTTTGCGTTAAGAATAAAAGAGAGATTAGGTATATGACTAGAGAAGAATTTGATACTATTCTTCTTAAGATTAAAGATTATACTAAGTATATATATTTACATATTTTAGGAGAGCCTTTAATGCATCCGGATATCGAATATTTTATTGATTTAGCATCTAGTTTAGGTTTTTATATTAATATAACTACTAATGGATATTTAATAAATAAGATAAAAGATATTAAGAATATAAGACAAGTTAATATATCACTGCATAGTTATAATAGTAAGTATCACTTATCTTTAAAAGAATATTTAGATAATATATATAATTGTATTGATACATTAATTAAGAATAATACTTATGTTGTTTTAAGATTATGGGCATTTAATGAGAATGAAGACATTATCTATAAAAGTATTTGTGATAGATATAAGTTAGATAATAAAGTACTAAATAAAGATAGTCAGATAAAGATAAATGATAGATTATATTTAACTAAGTTTCATGAGTTTATTTGGCCGGATTTAAGTAATAACTATTATGAAGAAAAAGGTACGTGCTATGGATTAATTGATCATATTGGTATTTTATGTGATGGTACTGTGGTGCCTTGCTGTTTAGATTCAACAGGAGAGATAAATCTTGGTAATATATATACTGATGAACTAGGTAAAATACTAAGTTCTAAAAGAGTTGATAATATGATTAAAGGGTTTAAGAATCATACTAAAGTTGAGGAATATTGTAAACATTGTAATTTTTTAGAAAAATAGGAGGAAAATGATGAAGAAAATATTTAATGAATTTAAAACTTTTATTGCGAGAGGTAATGTTATTGATTTGTCTGTTGGTGTGGTAATGGGAACAGCTTTCAGTAAGATTGTAACTTCACTAGTAAATGATGTAATTATGCCTTTAGTAGGTATTGCTATTGGGGGAATTGATTTTACAAGTCTTTCAATTAAATTAGGAGATGCTGTAATTAATTATGGTAACTTTATTCAAGAAATTGTTAACTTTTTAATAATTGCTTTTTGTATTTTTATTATTGTAAAAGCTATTAATAAGTTAACAGAAAATTTAGAAAAGTCTAAAGAAAAATTATTAAAGAAAGATGAGAAGAAAAAAGAAGAAGCTCCGAAAGAAGAAACTAAAAGTAATGAAGAATTACTTCTTATTGAAATTAGAGATTTATTAAAAAAGCAAGTAAAAACAACTAAAAAATAGAACTAGGAAAAATTTAAGTTAAAAAGGTATTTTCTTTTTAACTTTTTTTTGTTATAATTAAGACATAATAGGGAGGCACAATAGTGGAAACAACATTATTTTTAAAATTATTAAGACATAATGTGTACTATGTCAAGACTGATTATGTAAACTATTATATTACAGTTCCTAAGAATGCTGGGCATGCAGTTAAAATGGTTATTGATATAAAGTCTAACATGGATAAATATGATGTTCTAAAAAATGATAGAATTTGGGTAGAAGAAAATGTTAAGGCAGTGTTTAAAGATATTGATGATTATGATATTACGTTAATATTGCCAATATTTAATGATGAAATTGTTAATTATCTTAACGAAGGAAATATTGATAATTATGGTAAAGTAGATGCGGTATGTGGATATTTAATTAATAGTGCATATAAAGTATTATCTAGTAATAATTTACAAATAGATAATGAAATAACAGTAATTAATAGCGATAAATATCAAAACTTTTTAAATTGGTTTATAAATAGATATTCTAGTAGGGTTAAAGGTATATCACTACTTGAATTAATTAGACAAGATAATGCTACTAAAGTTGAAAATTATCAAACAATATCTACTCCTAGTATGTCATTTGTAGTAGGTACCAATGAACCAAAAGAAATTCCTGTTGAGGAAGAAGTTAATCCAACGTTTAAGAACGATACTAATATTATTGATATGGGCGAAGATAAACAAAATAAAGGTTTTGCTTCATACTCACTATTAGCCATATTTACAATTTTGGTATCATTAGTTATTCTTTATATAGTATTTAAATAAGCACAAAATAAAAACCCCGGATTTTTTGAATCTAGGGTTTTATTATATCTAAAAAACACTAATAATACCAATAATGACACTAGCTAATGATAATACTAACATAATTATTACTAATACTTTGGAAAACGTTAATTTATATTTCTTTTTCTTCTTACTCATTTTTACACCTCAGTATAATTATACTAAATAAATGGAATAATTACAATAAGTATTAATATACTTAATTAGGTGAAAATATGAAACGCAACAATATCTTTAAATTAATAATTCCAAATACAAGAACAAACATTATCGCATTTAGTATATTTATTATTGGTATTATAACCGGATCAATATTTATAATGGTTATTAATACTAATGATAAAAGTTTAGTAGTAGAACATATTACGAAGTTTTTTAGTAATGTCAATTCATCTGATTATAGTTATCTCGATAGTTTAAAGAATATGCTTAGTTTAAACTATTTTTATGTTATAGTAATATGGGTTCTGGGACTCAGTATCTTAGGAATCTTAGTAAATATCTTTTTAACTTATTTGAAAGGGTTTATTATTGGGTTTACTACTTCATCATTAATAATTACTTACGGATTTAAATCTATATTAGCAGTTATCTTATATATTATTCCACATACATTAATTAATTCTTTAGTAATTATTGTCTTAACGATTTATAGTATAACCTTTAGTAGGTATTTATTAATTCAAATATTTCAGAAAAAAGATATGAAGACAAAGAATTTTATGAAGAAATATTTAATCATTTTATTAATAGCCGTGGCTTTAACTTTAGTATCTAGTATTAGTGAAGTATACTTATTTCCATTTCTTTTAAAATTAATTATAAAATTATATGTGTGAACTACTATAATACCAAACAAATAGTAGTTTTTTATATTATTTTGTGTTATAATTATAATGTTATTTAACTTAATGAAAGGAATGGTTGTAGTGAAAACAGTAGTAGTAGGTATTTCCGGAGGTGTAGATAGTTCAGTAGCGGCACTTCTTTTAAAACAACAGGGATATAATGTTATTGGTTTATTTATGAGAAATTGGGATAGTAGTATTAATAATGATTATTTAGGTAATCCTAATTTAAATGATAATATATGCCCACAGGAACAAGATTATAATGATGCAGTTAAGGTATGTGAAAAGTTAAATATTCCACTACATAGAGTTGATTATGTAAAAGAGTATTGGGATAATGTTTTTACTTACTTTTTAGACGAACTTAAGAAAGGCAGAACTCCTAACCCAGATGTTATGTGCAATAAATATATTAAGTTTGATTTATTTATTAAAGCGGCTATTGATTTGAAAGCTGATTATGTTGCTACTGGTCATTATGCGAAGATTATTGATGGAAAGTTGTATAAAGCAAAAGACTTGAATAAAGATCAAAGTTATTTTTTAGCATATGTTGATAAGGAGAAATTTAAAAACGTTTTATTCCCACTTGGAGATATTGAAAAACCGGAAGTAAGAAGAATTGCTAAAGAGTATGATTTAGTTACTGCTAGTAAAAAAGATTCAACAGGAATATGCTTTATCGGAGAAAGAAACTTTACCAAATTTTTACAAAATTATTTGCCTAATCAGCCTGGTAAGATTGTTAATATTGATACTAATGAAGTGGTAGGAGAACATATTGGGTTAATGTACTATACAATTGGTCAAAGAAGGGGACTAAATCTAGGTGGCAATGAAGATAAGAGCTATGTTGTAAAGAAAGACTTGGATAATAATATTTTATATGTATCAAGTGGTGAAGAATGCGAGTCGTTATATACTACTCGTGCGATTATTGAAAAGTTTAATTTCTTGACTGATGATATGGATGAATTAAAAGAATGTGCATGTAAATTTAGATATCGTCAACAAGATATTAGATGTAAAGTAGAAGAAATAAATGGTGATGAGTTAACAATTACTTATGACAAGGCTAAAGCGGTTACGCCAGGACAATTTTGTGTACTATATAAAGATGGAAAATGTCTAGGTGGTGGAATGATTAGAAGCGCTTTCTAATACTTGACATATTTCGTATAAATGATAAAATATTAATAGGAGGGTATGTATTATGACCACAGTAGAAAAAATTAATGTAATATTAAGAGAAGCTAATATATCTAAAGTAAATTTAGCTAAATATCTTAATGTATCTAGACAAATGGTATACAACTATTTAGATGGTGATGATCTATCTAAATTGTCAAATGATAAATGTCAATTATTATTTAAATTATTAAATGTTAAAACTGAAGAAGAACTTAAAAATGTTGAGTTGACAGATGAATATATTCAACAAGTAGGAAATAAAATATTTAATTCTAAAAAGAATCCGGTTAAAAAAAGTGAAATTATTGAATTAACAGGTTTAAGAAAAGAAGAACAAGATTTAATAAGTGATATTGTATTTCAATTAAAGGAGTTTTTAAACGAGGATAAGACAAAATCAAGTCAAGTATTACTTGCTTATATATATCAATTTTTACAAGCCGTAGGTAATAATAAGGAAATGAAATATATACTTGGTTATGTGTCAAAATCACTAGGGTATACGAATCCTAATGTATATGCTTTTGAAGAAGAACAACAATTTATTTTTGAAAGCATTATGTATTCCGCTATGACACTATATAACAATGGCGGAGCGTCTCGTAGTAAATTGGCTGAGTCTCACAAGAGATGGGAAATGGAATTATCTAGAAAGAATGAGGAAAAGCTTAGTAGAACGCAAGAATTAAATACTGCTAAAGTTCAAGCTTTAAGAGAACTTGGATATGATGAGATAAATGAAAATAATGCTGGTGAGGTATTCGATAAGATTGCAGAAATTCAATCAAGATGGGCTAGTGTATAACTAGTCTTTTTTTTGTTGTCAACTCCCCCTACTTCTAAATTGACTTCGGAGTAGGGGGCTTTTTATTAACTATGACAAGTAATTATACTTATGATATTTTATCGTAAATTTGAAATTTACATCGAGATATTGTTTGATAGATAAATATCAATCTAAATTTAAATAATATTAAAAATTAATTTTTGATTTAATAATTAATCTAAAAATATTTTTTTGGAAAAATTTAAATATTAATTTGTGAAATTTGCATCGAAATTATTAAAGATTCATAATTGGCCATATAATACAAAAATTAGCTAATTCAAATTTGCATCGAGATTATAAAATATGAACAAGTATCCATCTAGTGTTAATTTATTTATTCGTGAAATTTGCATCGAGAACGGAAAAGACATATAATTGTCTATCTCAAGAACAAATTTAAAATTGAAATTAATAGGAGAGTGGATGTAGTATTTATTTAGCAAGGCGAAATTTGCATCGAGGTAATAATAGTTGAATATTTATCCATCTGATTAAATATTTTAAAATGATGAATGATATATGAATTAGAATTAGATTACTTAATAAGGATATATAGTAAGTGTTGCTATATAAATTAATTTAGTAAATATATAATGATATATGGGTCTTAATTAAACAATAATATATTATTTTATCTATATTTTTTATAGATTTATAACTTCCTATAATGTATATTATGTTAACTTCTATAAAAAGAACTAACAAATAAATTAGTTATTTACTTGCTAGTATATCATTCTATTTATTTAATAAACTATATATTAAGTTATTGAATTCATTAGTTATTTCTTCTAATCTTGATTCGGTTTTAGCTTCATATCTAGTTGTTATATTTGGACCCGTATTTGAGGCTCTAACTAAAGCAAATCCATCGTCGTATTTTACTTTGACACCATCTAAGGTAATGAATTTATATCCTTTACTGATACAGTATTCTTTTACTTTATTAACGATATCGAACTTAATACTATCATCGACAGCTATTTTATTTTCTTTTGTGGAATAATACTTATTGATTCCTTCTAACATAGAACTTAATTCAACATTTAAATTAGATATAGCTTCGATTAAACGAATTCCGGCGTATATTCCATCATCATAACCGGGGAATTTGTCTCTGAAGTAAACGTGTCCGGATAATTCACCACCTAGGATGTAATTCCCTTCGGCACTTATTCTTCTAGTATATGAATTGCCGGTTCTAGTTTCGATTGGTTTAACACCTAATTTAATTAATTCATCTTCTAGAACTTTACTACATTTTACATCAAAGAATGTTTCCTTCTTCTCTACTCTATTTACTAGATATTTCCACATAATAATTAAATATTTGTCAATATCAATCATATTACCTTTTTCATCGACTACCCCTACTCTATCACCATCGCCATCAAAGGCAATACCAAGACTTGCTTTATTTTCAACGACAGTTTTTTCTAAATCACGTAGGTTCTCCTCAACAGATGGATCAGGATGATGATTTGGAAAACTTCCATCAGATATATCATATAATGGTATATATTCAACATTTAATCTATCAAATATTTTTTTGGCAATAATAGATGTTGTTCCATTACCACAGTCATAAACTATTTTTAATTTCTTAGGTAAGTTTATATTATTAGTTAATAGGTCTATGTAAGCATTTTCAATATCAACATTAGATATTGTACCATTACCATTTACAAAGTCTTTATTAGTGATAATATCATATATTTCCATGACACTACTACCACACGCATTGCTGATACCGTCAAATGAGAATTTAAAACCATTATATTCTTTTGGATTGTGGGAAGCAGTTATCATTACACTACAATTTACATCAAAATAATTGCTAGCATAGTAGCACATTGGTGTACTGACAAGACCAAGTCGATAGACATTAATTCCTGACTCAATTAATCCTTTTACTAAATTTTCTTCTAGTTCGACAGATGATAATCTATTGTCATAAGCAACAACGGTTTTAACAATATTTAATTTGTGCATTTTGCTACCTAATCCACGACCGATTAGGTAGGCAATATCGCCATTTAAATCAGTACCATATATTCCTCTTATATCGTATTCTCTAAACATATTTTTGTTTAATTCCATTTATATTCCTCTTTCTTTAAACTATCCTCTTGGATGGTATAATTTATAATTTTCTCTTAATATATCATTTGATACATTAGTATATATTTGTGTTGTAGATAAATTGCTGTGTCCGAGCATCATTTGGATACTACGTAAGTCAGCACCATTATTGAGTAAATGAGTAGCAAATGAGTGTCTTAGCATATGTGGTGAAATATTTTTATCAATACCTACTTTAATGCATTGTTCTTTTAGCATTTTAAAGAAACCTTGTCTAGTAATAGTATTACCATGATTATTTAAAAATAGTGATTCACATAGTCTATTCTTAGTTAATTTATCACGATATTCATTTAGATAAATACTAAGATAATTACAGGCTACATCGCCAATTGGGACGATTCTTTCTTTACTTCCTTTACCAATACATCTAACAAATTTTTTTTCTAAGTTAACACTATTGATATCTAAATTAACTAATTCACTGACACGAAGCCCCGTCGCATACATGAGTTCTAGCATAGCTTTATTACGATAGTCGTAAGCATTTACTAAGTTGACATTAAGTAATTTATCTATTTCTTCAATAGTTAAAATAGTTGGTAACTTCTTATAATATTTAGGCATTTCTATATCATCAATAATATTCTTCATTTGATAGTGTTTATTTAGAAATATATAAAATGATTTGAGAGAAGATATTTTTCTTGCCACACTATAAACACTATATTTTTCTTTATCTAGATAAGCTAAATAATTATAGATATCTTCTTTAGTGATAGATGGTACATCTTTATTTATATATTTTAAGAATAACATTATATCTTCACAATAAGAAAATATTGAATTATCAGATAAGTGTTTTTCTGATAATAAGTAAGTTTGATATTTCATAATAAATTCTATGTTTTTATCATTATTCATTCTATCATATCCTAACTATTTACTATTTAATTATACCATAAATATTTAATTTTAAATAGTATTTGATAATTAATTAATATTAGTTTATAATGAATATATATTGAAAGGAATTATAGTTATGAATGAATTATTATCTATTAAGTTAAGACCTAAATCATTAGAGGATGTAATTGGGCAAGAGCATTTAGTAAGTAAGGGTAAGATATTATATAATTTAGTAAAGAATAAGAAGTTATTTTCTATGATATTATATGGGCATCCTGGTATTGGGAAGACTTCGATTGCTTTAGCTATTGTTAATGAGTTAGATGTTAGGTATCGTACTTTAAATGCCGTTATTAATAATAAGAAAGACTTTGATGTGGTTGTTGAAGAAGCTAAAATGTATAATGGTATAGTTTTAATTATGGATGAAATTCATCGTTTAAATAAAGATAAGCAAGATTTGTTATTACCATACTTAGAGAGTGGTTTAATTACTTTAATTGGGATGACAACAGCTAATCCATATCATTCAATTAATCCAGCTATTAGGAGTCGTTGTCAGTTGTTTGAGCTACATGATTTAACTTATGATAATATTATTACGGCTTTAAATAAGGCTATTACATCAGGATATTTAGAGGGTATTAAGATAGATGATAGTACTATTGATTATATAGCTAAGGTATCAGGTAGTGATTTAAGATATGCTTATAATATTTTAGAGATTGCTTATTACTCTGCTAATGATGGGGAGATTACTTTAGATCTTGTTAAGAATATTAATAATAAGCCTAATGTTATTCATGATAAGAATGGTGATGGGTACTATGACTTGCTTAGTGCTTTTCAGAAGTCTATTCGTGGTAGTGATGTTAATGCGGCAGTTTATTACTTAGCAAGATTACTTAATGGAGACGATTTAGAGGCTGTATGTCGCAGATTAGCGGTAATTGTATATGAAGATATTGGTCTTGCTAATTCGGCAATGGGACCTAAAGTAATGGCCGCTATTGAGTCAGCTTTAATGCTTGGTTTGCCGGAAGCGAGAATTCCTTTAGCCGCAGTAGTAATTGAGTTAGCGCTTAGTCCTAAGTCTAATTCAGCTGAAATGGCTATTGATAAAGCTTTTGCGGATATTCAGACAGGTAATACGGGAAATATTCCTAAACATCTAATTAATGGGAATCCTGATTATAAATATCCTCATGATTATAAGAATTCTTATGTTAAGCAACAATATTTGCCTGATAAGATAAAAGATAGTGTTTATTACTATCCAAAGAATAATAAGAATGAAAATGTTTTAAAGTCCGTGATGGATAATTTAAGTAAAATAAAAGACTCTTAGTTTTTAGGCTAAGGGTCTATTTACTTATAGCGTTTTGTTGTTTTAAATCAGTATTACTGCAATAATTATTAGCAAAACTTGCCATATGATCAATAATAGCTAACTTATCTTTTAAACTGATGTTATCATCTTTTATTGATTTACCATAATTGTGTAGTAATATAATAATATTTTTTCTACTATCATCAGGAATAAATGCTTGGTCATAGTATGCATTTATTTGTTTTCTTAAGCCGACGTATCGATACATTATATTTTCATAAATAGATCGATTTTTAAATTCACAGAATGATGATATTTCAGTTTGTTCTTGAGTTAGGGTATTATTAATATTACTGGTCAATTCATTGTTAGTATCTAATTTATTTAAATAATTATCAAAACTATTTAGTATGCCGTCTACATAAGTAGCATCTTCATTACTGATTCTATTTCGACCAATAATTAAACCAATAATATTAGTGTATGTATCAAAAAGACGGTATTTATCATCTAGCTTACTTAGAGCGGTATTAAAATTGGCAAGATTTTCTAGATAATGGTCATTATCTATAGCAAATATTTTCTTCTTAAATAACTTTATATAATTAATTTTTTTAAGTTTTAATAGATAGTCAAATTTATGTTTAACCATATCTAGTTTGTTAGATAGTTGAGCTAAGGTTGTATTAGGATTACCATTAACATGATGTGTTAGAAAGCCACTAATAAATGTTACATCATTAAGATGTTCTCGACGGACAGCTAAGTCAGTATCATCTGATACTATAACTTTTGTTTGTTCATTTAAATAATTAGTTATATATTGTTCCGTACTTGGAAACCTTTGCATAAAATCATTAAGTGTTTTAACTTTAGATATATAATCTTTTTTAATACCTATTCTACTTTTACTAGATTGCACATAATATAAGTCATTTATTTGCTGTTTTAAACCATTTATTTTAGTATTTAGCATCATGCTATCAATATCAAACTCTTCATCAATATCTCTTTTTTCTAAACCTGATATAAAATTATCTAGGATACTATCATCAATGCCACTAGCAATAAGTTCAGCTACAATGTTAGATTCTGTTTCAATTTGGCGTATATCAGTAAGACATTTTTCGTATTCGTCTTCGCATGACTTTAATAACTTTTCACTGTCTTTAGTAAGGCCTTCATTCTCTAATAAATAATAATATCTATATAAAATATCATATTGTTTTAATAAATACTGATGCTGAATTCTTTCATATACTCTTTCATATCTATATATTGGTTGTTGTAAATTAGCATATGATTGTTCTAATATTGTTGTACTAGATAAATAATTACGTCTTTGCGCATATGCCTCATCTATCTCTTTAGATGATGGTGTTGCGCCTGTTCTAAATCCTAAACAAGCTAAAGAAGACCTATATATTCTTTCAACTTTATCATCCTCATTAAAAATACTTAACCTACTCATTACTATCGTCTCCTATCATAAACTAATTATATCTAATTAAGCTAGTTGTGTCAATTATTTATAATTGAATTAATTACAAAAGATGAAAGTAATAAGCCAGCTGTTGATGGGACAGTACTAATTGAAGATATAGTTTTTTCATTAATTTTTTTAGGTTGTTCTTTGGAGCAGACAACATATACTTTTTTATTTATTTTTTCATCTTTAACATATTTTCTTAATATTTTAGCAATGGGATCGTAACTAGTTTTATCTAGTGTAGTTATTTCTAATTTAGAAGGTTCTAATTTGTTGCCGGTACCCATTGAAGCGATGAAACCTATTTTATTTAGATAGGTATATTTAATTAATTCTTTTTTGACCATGATAGTATCACAAGCATCAATAATATAATCTATTTTATAGTCATTTAGAGTATCATATAGATTATCTTTAGTTAAATATTTATCAATTGTTATAACATGACATTCAGGATTAATTAAGTTAATTCTTTTTTGCCATTCTATGGTCTTTTTCATACCAATATTACTAGTATTAGATATTAGTTGTCTATTTATATTAGTTATATCAATAATATCATAATCTACTAAAATTATATTACCTATACCAGCTCTAGTAAGAGATTCAACAACATATCCCCCTACTCCACCTAGTCCTATTACCATAACAGTACTATTTTTTAATTTATTATAATTATCTATTCCTATTAATTTTATTTCTCTATCAAACATAAATACACCTCTTTTAGACATAAAAAAACCCGGAGAATCGATACTAGTAGATAAAACCCGCGCGTATATCACACAGGTGGGTAATCACAACAAGTTAATTAGGATTCTTATTAAGAAATAAGCTTTCAACACATAACAAGTATTAGATTCCCTATATATATCTTTAGTCGGTTTTAAATTAAGTTGTCGCATCCTCTAGGTATCTTAAGTATACCATAATAATTATTTAGTTGTCTATAGTTTTAGATACACTTTACACAGAATAGCCACCATCAAATGTAATCTTATCACTTACTTGAATGTTGTCAACACTACTTCCAAATGCTACAACACTTTGGTAAGCGCCTTCAACAATTTTAAGGGCTTTTTTATATGCATCTCTAAATTTTTCTGTTTTGGTAATTAGGGCTTGTGTTTTTTTAATTTCTTCTTTGCAGGCATTAATGGCTGCATAGTCATATTGAGTGGTAGTTGTTTCTTTACCATCTTTGTCTTTACTAGTAGTTGTTTCGCCTTGACTAAGAGTTTCTAATTTAGCATTTAAATTTTTAAGTTGTGTATGTAAATTATCTAGTAAGCTATCATCTAGGTAGTCGTATTCACTGTCTTCTCCGACAACATTAACTAACATTTGGATAGCTGTTTCGATAGCACTACAAAATTCATCAGAAACAGAATTAAAGTTAGAAAATATACCTTCAAATTCACCCATTTTGCCTCTGACAACATCCCACATACTACCGGATAATTTACTTTTAGTACCACTAACAAAATCATATATCATACTGTTAACATTTTTAGAAGTGTCAATATCTCTACTTAGAAAATTATCTTTATAAATGCTGCTAGCAGTTTCTAATTCATCTAAATACATTTTTGCCATAATTAAACCTCCTTCGCCATGTTATTGATATCATCAAGTGTTAATGTTGCACAATAACTATCTTTTAAAACAACATTTATATAATTGCCATTTAATGAAACAGATTCGATTACATCCGGATTTTCAAAAGATGCATATATCTTTTCTAAAAGGGCTTTATAGTCACGTATACTCTTTAACTTATATTTATGAGTTATTTTAATAATTTTATTACCATCTGCTTTAACAAGTATTTTGTGATCGTCATTGTAGATATATTCAACAGCATCTTCTTCATCATCTAATGGTGTTTCGGTAGGATTATCTCCATTATTTCCTTCATCTGAATACCAACCACCATCATCAGATAATGGAACGGGTGTTATTGGATCAGTCGGATTGCCACCAAGGTCTCCCAAGTCTTTATTTTTTAAGCTGTTGTCTACATCAACTATATATTGAGCATATGAGACAATAGCTTCAGTTTCCAAAGATAATTTATTATATAGATTACTAACAACATCCATGTAATAATTTATATAACTTGAAATTATGCTGAAGATACCGCCAGATATTTGAGAACTCATTTGTTTAATATTAGCATATGAATCGCTGCTTTTAATAACGTTTCGAACGCTGTTCATGCTATCACATACGTATTGTAAATCTGAACTTATATAATTTGAAGAAGAACTACTCATGTTTAGTAATTTTAGTTCTGATAGACTAGCTAATTCACTATGTCTATCAATAACACTTTGATATGTACTTTTTGTGGTCGTTTCTTCTTTATTAGAAAGTGTCACTGCTTTATTATTGTTGTTAGTGTTTTTATTGTTATTATTGTTACTGTTACCTTTACTGCTAGTGCCACTTCCGTTGAGATTAGTTCTAATGAAAGACATATTTATAGTTTTTCCACTAGCATCTCTCAAATAGTAATTCTTTTTACTATCAACAGAATCTTTCTTTCCTAAAATGTAGGGTACAATAAATTGCATAACATCGATACTAGCACCATCATGGCAATTGGCAATATTATCGGTATAGTTTTCGGTTGTTGTTGATAAGTTATAAGCAGTAATTCCATTGCTAGCAAATTTTGCTGTTTGACTTAAATGATCAAACTGTCCATCAACGGTAATAATTGTTAGATTGCTACCTGTACCGGTTGGATTGATTCCGCTATAAGCATCGCTAGTAGCATTACTGTAATATAGATGATGTTCAGCAGATGTTCCGTCAATTGATATACAAATTGTTGGAACATTTGTATGTTTTTTACTAAAGTTAGCAGCTTCAATAACTGAACTTGGTGCAGAATAACTAAATCCTGTAGTAATAACTCCTTCTGTATTACATCCTAGCGATTGCAGCGTACTATATCCTATTTCAGATGAATTGTTAGCATTAGTTGATGAAGCAATAACAAGAATGGCATTGTCCATTTTATTATTGCTAAAATATTGATTTATAAGGCCTCTATTAGTACTTGAATCACCAATTCCCGGTGTATAAGAAACAACATAGGCATCTTTGCTAAGGTTTTGTGGAACAATGATTTTAGTACCTCCATATGATACTTCGTAAGTGCCTCTATTTGTTGTGGTAACATTTCCACTGCCATATTGACTTACTAAATTATTATATACATTATTCATAATACATCTCCTCGTATATTAACTAATTATAATTTAACACATCTATAAGTAAAAGTCAAATTATAGATAATAGGTTAAAACCTTGGGAATTAATTCTCAAGGTTTAATAATTAATCTCTTATTTTAATATGCGTTTCACGTAATTGCTTTTCAAATACTTCACCTGGGCAACCCATCATGGCGTCTGATCCATTAGCAGATAATGGGAAGGCAACCATTTCACGAATATTTTCTTCATCTTTTAATAACATTAGTATTCGATCAATACCAGGAGCCATACCAGCATGTGGTGGAGCACCATAACTGAAGGCTGTATATAGAGATGGGAATTTTGATTTAACTACTTCTTCATCATAACCGGCTAATTCAAAGGCTTTCTTTAATATTTCAGGGCTATGATTTCTAACACCACCACTAGCCATTTCATAACCATTACATACGAAGTCGTATTGGTATGCTAAAATATCAAATGGGTTCTTATTTTCTAGGGCTTCTAAGCCACCTTGAGGCATTGAGAATGGGTTATGTGAGAATTCAATACTGCCATCTTCTTCATTCTTTTCATAGAATGGGAAATCATTTATGATACAGAACTCATATTTATCTTTATCAATTAGATCTAATTCTTGACCTAATTTAGTACGTAATAAACCAGCATATTTATTAACATTATTAGTATCAGAGATAATAAATAGTGTATCTTCAGGTTCTAAATTTAGAGTATTAATTAATTCACTCCTAATATCATCAGTTAAGAACTTATCAAGAGATGATTTGAATGTTTTGTCTTCATTAACTTTGATATATCCTAGTCCGGAAGCTCCAACTGATTTAACATATTCTTCGATATTCTTATACCAAGAATTAGATTTATTTAATTTAGATACTTTAATACCTCTAATAGTTGAATTTGCAAATGGAGCGAATGTTGATTTAGATAAAATATTAGTTAAGTCAACAATTATTAATGGATTTCTTAAATCTGGTTTATCAGAACCATACTTTAACATTGCTTCACTATAAGGTATTCTTCTGAAAGGTGCAGGGCTTACTTTTTTATTACCAAATTTAGTAAATACATCATAAAATACTTTTTCACCAACTAGATAAACATCTTCATCGGTAGCAAAAGACATTTCAAAGTCTAATTGATAGAATTCTCCATATAATCTATCACTTCTTGGATCTTCATCACGAAAACAAGGTGCTATTTGGAAGTATTTATCAAAACCTGATACCATAAGTAATTGTTTAAATATTTGTGGAGCTTGTGGTAAAGCATAAAACTTACCTTTAAACTTACGTGATGGTACGATAAAGTCCCTAGCTCCTTCTGGAGATGTTGCTGTTATGATTGGAGTTTGAATTTCTGTGAAATCCATACTTTTCATAATTCTTCTTAATTCATCAATTACTTTAGTTCTAAATAATATATTTTCATGTACTTCACTATTTCTTAAATCTAGATAACGATATTTAAGCCTTGTATCTTCAGTTGAATCTTTAGAATGATTAATTTCGAATGGAAGAACGCTAGCACATTTACCTAGTACATCAATAGTTTTAAGAACTATTTCTATTTCTCCGGTTTTCATATTTTTATTAACCATGTCTTCTGTTCTAGCTCTAACAGTACCAGTGATACTAACCGTACTTTCTCTTGTTAAATCATTTAGCATAGATGAATCTTCACTAATTACTTGAACTATTCCTGTTTCATCTCTTACTGTTATAAAACTTAGACTACCTAAATTTCTAATAGAACCTACCCATCCGGCTATTCTAACTTCTTTTCCTATTTCATTTTTACTTACATTACCACAATAAATATTTCTATATATGTTTGCCATATTATCTACTCCTTTTCCATAAAAAAATACACTAAAAGATATATAAGGACGACTAATGCCGCGGTACCACCTTATTTCACCTACTAGTGCACTTTATTTCTATATCGCGAAACCGTTTCTAAATAGTTGTTATTTGTCACTTAATAACTTAGAAAGTAATTATATTATAGTATTTAAATGACTAATTTGTCAATATCTTACTTGATAAAATATTCTTTAATTATCATATAATGTGTTAAAAATATCTCCGGTAATATTTATCATATCATTCATTGATATAGATGCATTATCATTAAACTTTATTATTTCATTAACAGTATCTATTCTTTTGATTATTCCTTGTTTAGTTAAGTATTTGCCACCTTCTTTTTTATGGTCTTTGACAAAGTATGTGATAGATATATTAGGGTTTTCTTTAATGTGGTCATTTAGATAATTTAATTTAGCATTAAGCATTTCACGTAGGCCATCATCAATATTAATTCTTTTATCAGTAATTCGGGCAGTTTCTTTTACTTCACTATCATAGCCGGTCAGAGCGGCAAAGGGTGAAAACTGACTAGCGCGAGATTCAATACTTAAATGATTATGATTAGATCGTGGGCGTTTTAAATTAATAATATCAGCATAATTATTCATCCACGATGACCTCCTACTTGTTCATTACGATCTTTTTGAGTAGAACCTTCTTCTAGATTCATGCCTTTCAAGATAGCATTTTTACCATATTTATTTTTAATATCTAGTAGTGTTCTTTGAATTTTTCTTTCTTCTACTTCATTATGAAGTTCTTGTTCTTTTTCTTTATTTAGCGCACTAGTATTACTAAATAAATCTAGCTGTTTAGTGATTATGACTTTATCTTGGCAGTTTTCGTTAACAACATCACAGGCGGTTAAATTAATTCTTTTGATGAGTAAATGGCGATTAACAATTTTATCATATAATTTCGTTACTTCATTAGTGATAATACTAGTTGATGATGTGCGATGGTCGATATTGGCAGTACCATGAGCATGTTTAGGAATACTTCGTCCATAATTATCAGTAGTTATTTCTCCATGATATAGATTAGCTATTTGGGGGTTAAGTAAGTTTTCAACATCATAACCAATAGTTAAGACAAATTGATTAGATATGAGGTGTTTATCAACTAAATCAAGAGTAAGACTATCAACCATTTCTCTAACTACAAGTTTGGCTTTATTATAGTCATAAGCACAGTGTAATACTTGGCCGGTGGAGATACTATTTCTTAGAGGTTTATAATTTTTAGCATCACTTATAGTACATGGCTCGTAGCCCCAAGCATGGTCAATTAATAATTCAGCATTAACACCAAATAATTTAAATAATAAGTCTTCATTAACGAGGGATGTCCTGGCAATATCACCCATTGTATATATACGATTATCTTCTAATTTTTTAGCATATCCCCTACCAACACGCCAGAAATCCGTGAGTGGTTGATGACTCCACAATTCTTTTTTATATAGTTCTTCATTAAGATAAGCCATTCTAACACCATATTCATTAGGCTTCATTTTCTTAGCCATAATATCCATTGCTACTTTAGCTAAATACATATTAGTACCAATACCGGCAGTGGCAGTAATACCGGTTGTTTTATATACTTCACTAATTATCTTCATTACTAATTCTGAAGCAGTCATTTTATAGAATTTTAGATAATTAGTAATATCGCAAAATACTTCATCAATAGAATACACTAAGATGTCTTCTTCAGCGATATATTTTAGATATATGTTATAGATAGCAGTACTATATTTCATGTATAAGCGCATACGGGGCGTGGCTTGGAGAAAATCTAGTTCTAGGTTATTATTCTTTTTTATTTCAGAATCTAGATATGATTTCTTAGTAAAGGGACGATAATTATTGTCTTTTCTTCTTTGATAATTTACTTCTCTGACTTTTTGGATGGCTTCAAATAAGCGACATCTTCCGGATAAGCCATATGATTTAAGAGATGGTGAGACAGCCAGACAGATTGTTTTAGCTGTTCTAGCTTCATCAGCTACTACTAAATTAGTATTCAGAGGATCTAGACCTCTTTCAACACATTCGACTGAGGCATAAAAACTTTTTAAATCAATACATATATATACTCTATCCATCTTCTCACCTTACATATATTAATATTATAACACGAGATATTTTTTAATACATAGAAAAAACTTGGATTTTTTTATCCAAGTTTTAACAATAAACTACATTTAAAATTCTAATTATTTCTTTCTCGTTTAAAACTTTGCCTTCGCAAATTAATTTATCTTCAATTATAAGACCAGGTTTATTCTTTATATTATATTTTTGGAGTGAGGAATTACTGTCTTCTTTTATTATTTTAATCTTTTTATCTTTTAAACTTTTAATTACTTTGGTAAGATTCTTATATAAATGATTCCCATTTTTACAATTACTTCCAACTATCTTAACTTCTATATTAATCACCTTTCTTTTATAGTTATATTCTTCTTTTATATCTTATATTATCACCACCTTACATTATTAATAATAATACCTATACCTTAAATGAACATTAAATATACTAAATATTTTTAAAATTTTATTTCAATATCTTTTTCAGCATAAGTTCTGCCACTTGGATATTTAACTTTAAGAGTGATAGTATCCCCTACTTTCTTTTCATATAAGACATTTTTAATATCATTAACAGAACTTACTTCTTTATTATCTATTTTAGTTATAATATAACCTATTTCTAAGTTATTTTTATCAGCATAGCCACCTTCAGTTATGTTAGATATATAGAATCCTACTGGTAAGTTATAACCACTTATATTAGAACTATTAGTCATATAGCCTTCTATTCCTAGAGTCATACCACTTGATTCTTCTTTACCATTCATTAAGTCAGTTATTAAGTCTTTAACATCAGATATTGGAATAGCAAAACCCATACCTTCAATACTTGCTTCACTAGAACTACCATTTGATGAATATTTAGCTGAGTTAATACCAACTACTTCACCTTTATTATTTAATAAAGCCCCACCGGAATTACCTCCGTTAATAGCAGCATCTATTTGAATCATTTTATTAGCATAACCGTTAGTTTCTATTTCTCTATTAAGCGCACTGACAACACCGGTAGTTACTGATTGACCATAACCTAGAGCATTACCAATAGCAATTATACCATTACCCACTTTAAGTTCACTGCTGTCTCCTAAAGTGGCAATTTTTATTTGACTTAAGGTGTTGCTATCTAAAGCACTAACTTTAACGGAAATTACAGCGATATCTTTTCTTTCAGAAGTTCCAACTATTTTAGCATCAGCTTCTTTACCATTAATAAACTTAACAGTTAGTTCACTAGAATCATTGACAACGTGATTATTAGTAAGTATTAGTATTTCATCATTAGAATTACTAATTATAATTCCAGATCCGGCACCTTCCACATATTGGGTTTGATTACTACCAAAGGAGAATGGTCCATAGTATCCTGATTGAATTAATGTTTTAGAAGTTATTGAAACAATAGCGGACATGGTTTCTTCGACTACTTCTGAAACATCAGTTATATATATTCCTTCTTTAATTTTATTATTTGTTTCAGTACTAGCTAATTTTAAAGTAGTATTATTATTTATATTACTAAAACTTAAAACATTAAATGAGAATAATAAGTATGTACATATAACTAATATTGAAATAACACTTACGCTTATTATTATTTTATCTTTCTTTTTTTGTTCCATAATTAAACCTCCTTATATAGTTCCTTTTAATCATATATTTTCCTCCTTTGTACATATTAATAGTATTATATAAAAATTAAACAAAGATTAAAAAAACAGAAAATATTATTTCTGTTTAAAGTTTACTATAAATGTTGTGTAGCCATCTTTACAATTAACACTAATTGTACCATTATGATTTATAACAATATTTTTAGCAATAGATAAACCAATACCATAACGATTATCATCTCTATTTCTAGATTTATCTAGGCGATAGAATCTTTCAAATATCTTTTCTCTTTCACTAACGGGTATTTCTTTACCTTTATTTTTGACAGAGAGATAGATATTATTTTTTTCTTTAGATAGTTTAACAGTAATTTGTGAATTAGGTAGACTATGTTTGATAGCATTATCCATTAAGATACTTAATAATTCTTTTATTCGGTCTTCATTACAATTAAACATAATATCATTAACAACATCAACATCTAGTTCAAGGCTGTTTTCATATATTAAGCTTTCGAATGTTAGAGCTTTATTTTTTATTACCTTAGATAAGTTGACATTAGTGTATACTTCATTTTCTTTAATATTTTCTGATTTAGATAAGTCTAGTAAGCTAATAACTAGTTTATTCATACGATTATTTTCAGTTTTAATATTTTCTAACCATTTCTTTTCTTTAGGGTTCTTCTCTAACATCTCAGCACTAGCACTTATAATAGCAATGGGTGTTTTTAGTTCGTGAGAGGCATCATAGATAAATTGCTTTTGCCTAATAAAAGCTTCATTAACGGGTTTAACTATTCTTTTAGTAATATTTAGAGATATAATTACTTGAATAGTTTCTAGGATAATAAAGACTAAAATTGATTTAAATAACTCTTTTAGAAGATAACTTTTAGTACTAGTATTATTAACCATTATTAGATTGCCTTCTTTTGTTTCCATAAATACGTAATCACTAGTATATAATGATTCTATTTTTTTACTATTTATTTTATTAACATTATTAATTACTAATTCTTTTATTTCACTATCCGTTAAGTCATTAGAGGAATAATTAATTATTTTATCGATATTGCCTGCTCTATTAAATATAACAACATAAACTTCATTTTCCATAAATATGGGATTATAACTATTCTTTTGGATGGTTGAATTAATTATCATAAACTTTTCTTTTAAATCGTTATATTCTTTATTATAGATACTTAGGTTAAAAGCAATAAAAATACTAGACAAAAATGTGGTTAAGATAATAATTAATAAATGAAATATTTTTTGACCTAGATTATTCATGATTTACCTCTAGTTTGTATCCTAAACCACGGAGAGCTTTAATGTTTACTGTTGAGTCAATTGCTTTAAGTTTTCTTCTGATAAAAGATACATAGGCTTCGAGGTTATTAGATACTGATTCATTATCCATTCCCCATACATAATCATAGATAAACTCTCTGGAAACAACTTGATCTTTATTTCTAAGAAGGCACTCTAGTAAGAGAAACTCTTTACATAAAACATCTATTTCTTCATTAGTCTTAATATTAATTATTTTCTTTTTATTTAAATCTAATCTAATATCACCATACTCTAGATAATCATTATTACTATTAATATCTTTCTTTAATTTAATATTTACTCGAGCTACTAGTTCTTCTAAATGGAATGGTTTGGTTAGATAATCATCTGCCCCACCTTTAAACCCGTTCAGTTTATCTTCAATTCCGTCCATGGCAGTAAGCATAATTACTTGAGCTTTAATATTATTTTCTTTTAGTTCTTTAAGAATAGTAAAGCCATCTTTATATGGTAGCATAACATCTAGAATAATTAAGTCATAGATATTAGTCATGGCTTTATAACTACCGTCATCACCATCAGTACTAATATCAACAGTATATTTTTCTTTTCTTAATCTAGATGCTATAACATCTGCCAAATTAAATTCATCTTCAACAATTAAAACACGCATAATAAATCACCATTACTTATATATAATATTTTTATTAAATAAACATTAAATGATTATATATTATTTCTTTCGTAGTAATCACTTTCTAACATTTCCATTTCTATCTCATCATGGTATTTACCATTTAGGAAGTAGGCACCATGTCTTGTTCCACATCTTTTAAAGCCTGATTTTTCATAGCACTTAATGGCTCTTTCATTAAATGAGAATACTTTTAAATCAACACTGTGCATATTTTGAAAATTAAAAGCAAAGTCTAAAAGTAATTTTAAGGCTTCAGTGCCATAACCCATACTTCTATTTCCTTCATCTCCAATAAATATACCTAGAGTACATTTTCTATTTAGTCTATCAATATCCATTAGTGAACAATTGCCAATTAATTCGTCAGTATCTTTTTTAACTATGGCAAATTTGATTTCGCTTTTTGAAGTACTTGCTAACCACTCTTTTTCACTTTCAAATGTTGTTATAGCGGTAGTTCTAGCAATATTATCAGTTATAGTTCTATCGTTCATCCAATAAACATATTTTTCAGCATCTTCACTATTTATTGGTGATAGATATATTCTTTCCCCTTCTAATTTCTTAAAATATTTCATATTATCACTTCCTTTATACTATTATACCATAAGTTTATTGCATAATAAAAGAAGCATTATTTAGTTGAATACTCCTTATTTAATTAAAGATATTAGTTTTGGTACAAATATAATAAGACCTACGATGGCTGAACCGATAGCAAATACTAGGACGCCACCAGCTGAAATATCTTTAGCTCTTTTTGCATCATTATTTATTTTTGGCATAGCTAAATTAACAGCAATTTCAATGGCAGTATTAAATAATTCTCCTCCTATAACAATAGCAAACCAAATAATACAAACTATCCATTCCCATGACCTTAGCTTTAGTATTATTCCTAAAACAGTAATAATAGTAGCTACGGTAATATGAATTTTAAGATTTCTTTCAGTTTTAAAAGCACTTTTTAAGCCGGCAAAGGCATATTTGAAACTATTAATTAAATTTTTGTTTTTCATTATTTCTCCCTACTTAATACAAGTTTATTTGCAAAATTAATATATATTATTAAATATGATAATGATACTAGAAAACCAGCACAGACATCACTAGTATAATGAACTCCTAGATATATTCTACTAATACCTATCATAACAATCAGTAATGATAATATTACAATCAAAGATATTTTTAAGTATTTATTCTTAATATTTTTATAAATTAGATAAATTAAGAAACCATAAAAGGCCATACTTACCATTGAATGTCCGGATGGAAAACTATATCCTGCTTCGTTAATTATACGATATTCAGTTGGTCGTGGTCGCTGAACAATTATTTTTAGGGCTTGATTTAAAATAGTTATAATAATTAAATTAGTACTAGTTAGTAAACCTACTTTTTTATTTTTAATGGTAAAGAATAATATGAAGGCTAATAGTATTAAGCAAGTAGCACTACCAAACCAAGTTATTATTTTAAATATTGGGGTTAATGAATCACGAATTAAATATGTTGATATAATCTTATAACCAATAACATCCCCATTCATTATTTCATTATTAAATACATCTTCTGCTAAAGCAAGAAATAATATTAAGCAAATAAAACAAATTATCCACTTATAGTTTTTTATAAATACTTTCTTAATTCTTTTTAGCATTACTTCACTTCCTATCTTTATTACATTATACACTAACTAATATTAAATGTCGACAATTATAAAAAGATATCACTTTTTAATTAAGATGATATCTTTTACTATTTAAAATTATTTATATAATCACAAATGTTTTTAACAACATTTTCATTACCTATTTTAGCATCTTCTGTAGAAATAATATTTCTTAAAAATATTAATGAAAAAAACTTAGAAGTACAATATAAAAATATGTTAAATACTGGTACTCATGAAGAACATATTAAGATTATTAAAACTACTTATTTAAGAAATGAAGATAGAGTTAATAGTAAAAAGAGAATAAGTGAAAAAGATAGTGCTTATTTTAAACTTGCTGAGAAATATTTATATAATGAGTTAGCTATATCATTAAATATGACCGTTGATGAAGTAAAAGATTATATATTTGAAATAGTAAATAAATAAGTATGATATTAAAAGATTTAGATTTTGAAAAAGTTATTTTAGATAAGTTAAGTTTAAATAATATTGACTCTATTGAGAAGCTGTGGAGAATGAATAGAAAAGAATTAAAAAGCATGGGATTTACTTATGAAGAAATTAATGAGATTGCAATAAAATTACAACTTAGAGTTTTAGATTTAAATAGAAAAACAAATTATAAATAAACTAGTCGTAAAAATACGGCTAGTTTTAATTATACTAAAATTCTTTCTTATACATAAAGCATTCTTCACCATGGGAATATATAAAACCAATTGCTTGTAAGTATGAATAGATAATAGTAGAGCCTACAAACTTCATGCCTCTTTTGATTAAATCTTTAGAGATAGAATCAGATAAGTCATTAGTAGTTTTATCTATTTCATATAATATTTTATTTTTAGTAAAAGTTAATAAGTAGTTATAGAAACTACCATACTCTTTTTGAATATCTTTAAATATTTTAGCATTATTAATACTAGCTTTTATTTTTAATTTATTTCTTATTATTTTATTATTAGTTAATAATTCATTTATTTTGTTTTCATCATAATTAATTATTTTATCAATATTAAAGTTATCATAGGCGACTATAAAGTCATTTCTTTTATTTAGGACACACTCCCATGATAGTCCAGCTTGAAAAGACTCTAAAATTAACATTTCAAATAAATAGTTATCATCATAGTTAGGAATACACCATTCTTTATCATGGTATTCTACATATAAGGAATTATTTTCATTACACCATTTGCATCTTTTCATAGGGTTGTTCCTTTCTTAGGGATAAAGTATTTATCCATATTAACGTTTTCTAGAGTTAAGAGTGCTACTTTATTATTTAAACCACTACCATAGCCGGTTAGGCTGCCGTTAGTTCCTACTACTCTATGACATGGAATAATAATGCAGATAGGATTCCAACCAACAGCACCACCAACAGCTTGACTAGACATTCTTTTGATTCCTCTTTTTTGAGCAATAATTTTAGATATATCATTATATGTTATAGTACTACCATAAGAAATAGTGCTCATGATATCGATTACTTCTTGTCTAAATGGCGTTAGATTATTAATTTTATATTTTGGTATAAAGTCAGAATTTTTGCCACTAAAATATATATTAAAACAGCATCAATAACTCACCATAATGCTTTCCTATTTCGTAGTGACTTTCTTTTAGCCTTGGATGATACATACAAATTACTAGTTAATTATTTACTATATACAATTATATCACAAATAATCTTTTTAATATAAAAATACCTAGAAGGAATATTCTAAGTATTATGTTATATTAAAATACTTTACCACTAATGATATTGATTATGTTTCTTAGGTATGCTACAAAGATATTTACTTTATTAACATCATTTATGACAGTAGCATCTATTTTCATAATTTCTTTGCCATCTTCATAGACAATGATATCTCCTACATCAGCGCCTTTTTTAATTGGAGCTTTGACGTTATTTGCTGTTACTTTGTAAGTAATATCTTTTTTATCACCAATCTTACTGCGGAGAATATCAATGTCATCTATTGGTACGATATCAACACTCTTTTTAGTACCTAAAGATACTTTAACATTACCTACTACACTGTCTTTAGTTAATACTTTATTTATTTCATAAGTATTAAAGCCATAATCTAACATACTGCTTGTTTCTTTACTTCTAATTTCACTAGATGGTTCATTCATGACAACAGTGATAAGACGCATATCTCCTCTTTTAGCAGTAGCGGTTAAGCAATAACCAGCTGTATTAGTAAATCCTGTCTTTAGACCATCAACACCTTGGTAATATCTAACTAGTTTATTAGTATTAACTAGCCAAAAACTATTACCGGTATCTTGTCTTAAATAGTCTTCATATGTTGATGTAAATTCTAATATTTTTTCATGTTTAATTAACTCTTTGGCCATAATTGCCATATCATAGGCTGAGGAATAATGATTTTCAGCATCTAATCCTGTTGAATCTTTAAAATTAGTATTTTTAAGTCCTAATTCTTTAGCTTTATTATTCATCATTTCAACAAATTTAGATTCAGTTCCGGCAATTCTTTCAGCCATAGCAACAGTGGCATCATTTCCTGACCCAATGGCTATTCCTTTAAGTAAATCTTTAACAGTCATTTTTTCACCTGGCTCTAAAAATATTTGACTCCCACCCATTGATGAAGCGTTTAATGAGGCCGTAATTTTTTCATCCCAACTTAAGTTACCACTTTCGATATTTTCCATAATAAGAAGCATAGACATAATTTTAGTCATTGAAGCAGGCGCTAACTTTTCGTGAGCATTCTTTTCCCACAATATTTTTCCGGAAGATGCTTCAATAATAATAGCGGCTTTAGCATTCTCGGCCAAGTTTAATTCATCGGCTTTAACATATCCCATAGGAATAAGCATAAATAAAAAGATAAATACTACTATTTTTTTCACTATAAATCACCTAGTAAAAACTATGCTATTAAATGATAAAATATTAGTCTTTATCTGAAAATTAATTTAATACTCTAATTTTATTTTTAGCAGTTATTTGACCGGTTGTTTTAGATACATGGTATTCATAAACATAGCTTTGACCATTTTCATCTGGAGTACCATAAACATCTTTAACTTCATATATATATTCATCATTAATAACTTTTGCTGCACTTGCATAAAACATAGTTCTTTGTGTTAAACCAATTGATTCCATAACGATACATTGGGCCTCCCCTTCTTCAACCAAGGTTGCTTCACATTCAGGACTACCAACAATATTACCAGTTTCAACATTAATATAATATACACACTTCTTCGTACGATATTTAAATGTTACTTTATAATTACAATTACCATCTGATGCAGTTACCATAACAGATTCAGGTGCTAATTTATCACAATAACTACTCGTGCCAACTGTTGCTCCCATCATATTAGCTATCATCTTACCGGCTTCTTCATTAGTTAAGACAGGTCTAACATAATCGCATTTAGATACACTACCATATCCGCCACCGTTATTAGTACTTTGACTAGTGTTTTCGGTATTATCATTAGTATTATTTTCAGTTGTTTCATTAGTTTTATTAACAATATCATTAATACTCATATCTTTGATATCTTCGATCTTTAAGTTAGAATTATTTTTTATAATTTCTTCTAGGTATGCTGCTTTACTTTCAGTATTATCTTTATTTAATTCTAATTTTATACTAGGATTAATATCTAAAGTAATTACTGATACTACTGTGTTATATAGTTCATTTCTCCCTTTTCTACTTAAAATAGCTATCACTCCATCAATAACTATTAAAATTGCTAGTAATACTATTGTTAATATTACTATTTTTTTCTTTTTATCCATTGTTCACTTCTCACTTCTATATTATAAAGTATTTCCTATCATGTAATTTTATTATATCAATGTATTGGTAATTTGACAACCATTTAAAACTATAATATAATTTTCATAGGTGATACGAAATGCTTAATAATTTTAAAGGGGATCTTGAAAGATATAAAAAAGCTGTTAGAGAACAGGAAATATATGAATTTGGAGCGGCTATCCAACAATTGTTAACTCATAGTAAGATATTCAAGCCAATTCCTAATGAGGAATATAATGTTGATAAATTATGTGTTATTGGTATGGAGGATTTAACTGCTAAATTATATAATATTAATAATCCTAGAGAGTCTATCTTTCAATTAACAAAAAGTGATTATTGTGAAGTAAAGGTTCTTAAATATGTTATGGAGAATATTGATGAATTTTGGAAATATATTTATGGATTAGATGACTATCACAAACAAATTATAACTAGAGGTGCTAAATATTATGCCTATCGTGGTAATCTTATAGAAGATTCGTTTGCTCTAGCAGGGGATTTATATTCTGAATTAGATACTAAATTTTCAAAAGATGAGGCTGATAAATTTGTTGCAGGTACTTTGTCAGAAAAAGAAATACTAACTATTAAGAAAAGAACATTAAATTTTCTTAAGTTAAACTATCCAACATGCCGTAAAATGGTTATAGATAGTCGAGTTAAGATTCTTGTAAATGGGGCTAAATTTTTAGATAGATATGGTTATATAGAGTATTATACAATTAAGAATAATTATAGAGCAAGAATGCTTCATATGCCATATTTACAAACTAATACTAGAACTAGTAAGAAAGAAAAGCCACTTACTTGTGTTTCTGATTATTTTGATAGCGATATTTTATCTTCTTTACCTGATGAAGAGTTGTCTGCCCTATCTTTATTTATGATTAATCGTGTTGAGAAAGTAAAGACTCTTATAATTAAAGCTTTAGCAATGATAACATTTTTAAGTGATAAGACTAAGAATAACATTGATAATAATGGCTGGATATATGTTGACCAAATACCTAAGGAAGAAATTATTGAGGCTATTGCGCGATATAAGATGTTAGCAGATTACTTGAAAGACCAAAGACATGTATTATATGAAAAGAATGAAAAGCATACTACTAGTTCAGAATATATTAACAATAATAATTTAAGTTATCGAGAGTTTGATTTAGGAGCAGATATTCCTGATCAATTTATGGATGATTATAATGCTGAATATAATCGTTATGATGGGGATAATATGTTGATTGAAGATTTAAAGAGATTAGTGCATGCTGATAATTTTCAAATATTCTATGAATATAAAGATGGTTTAATAGATGTTTTACTTAATTCAATTATAAGTGCTAGAATAAATATTAATTGGGGAATACAACCTAGTGATGAATTTGGTTTTGTTGATGAAAATAATCAAATAATATTATCTTTTGATTTACCGGGCTATAATGCACCAATTAGTTGCCATGCTAACTTAGATAAGGTTATTAAAACTATTGTTAACTTGACTAATGATACTATAGTTCCTTTATATTTAGGTGGTGATCAATTAGTATATGAAAGTAATTTTACTGATAGACACTACTCTACTTATATACCTTTTAAGTTATCAAATGAACAAAAAGAAGCCCTTAAAGCAGATAGTATGAATGGTACAAACAGTATTGCTAAACATATTGCGATAATGCAGAATGTTCTTAGTACTACTAGATTAAAACGTGAAGAAAATAGATTTGTTGACTTATTATCATTTACTGAAGAAGTTAAAGTAAATCCAAGCGTTAAATCACATAAATAATCTTTTATAATTTCTATTATTTGGGTAAAAACAATAACAAAAATTAAATATTTGAGTACACTATAATAGATAGTAAAGGAGGTATTTATATGTATTATTATGGAAGTGGATACAATACAGGTGGTAGTTCTTGCTGCAATCAAAACTATGGCTATCAATCATATCCAGCTTATGGATACGGATATGGCAATAATGGTGGATTCGGATATGGAGCTGCTATTATCTTAGTATTATTTATTCTATTAGTAATTATAATAGGTACTAGAGCTGTAATTTAACATATCTTAAGGGAAAAAACTTCCCTTTTTTTTATTTCTGTGGTAAAATACGTACAGAAAGAAGGGATGTTATGATTAAAACTTCTGATATATTAGATGAAAAAGATAAAAGAGTGCGCGCTAAAAACGTTGATACAACATTCCCACTAACAAAAGAAAAGAAGAAACTTATTAATGATATGCTAGAACATTTACGTTTAAGTCAGATAGAAAAATATGCTAAGAAATATAAACTAAGACCAGGAATGGGTTTAGCAGCTCCACAAATGGGTGTTAATGAGCGTTTCTTTGTAGTATGTTATGAAGAAAGTGAAGGAAAATTTGTTGACTATGTGTTAATAAATCCGGAAATAGTATCACATTCTGAAGAATTAATATATGCTTCTGAAGGTGAAGGATGTTTAAGTATTAATAGACCGGTTGAAGGTATTGTACCAAGATATGCAAGAATTACTATGAAAGGTAAAGATGTTGATGGTAATGAAGTTAAATATCGTGTTAGAGAAGAATTAGCTATTGCCTTTCAACATGAATATGATCACTTAAATGGTATCTTATTTGTTGATTATATAGATCCTAAAGATCCATATAAGAATGCAGAAAACATGCGAGAAATATAAAAAGCATAAAAATTCTGATTCGATTTTATATTGAATTCGGGCTTTGTGTTTTAATGTATAATTATAATAACAAAAAATGTAGGCTGTGTCTTTTATAGACTGTCTACATTTTTTTATCACTTCAAAATAGTACTCTTTATCATATATGTCAACGTTATACAATATGTTCTAAATAATATAGTCTTTTTTCTGATTTATTATATATTAAATGTATTGTCGACATTTGATCATCACCAACAATAATATAATATAAATTTTCAGGATTATTAAAATCTACTATCATTTCATTGTCAATAACATTTATTGACTCTAAATCTTTTTTGAATTTTTTTATATCACTATCTGATATACTCTTTTGCCACTTAAACATTTTTTCAATTTTTTTTGTATTCTTAAAATGTAAAATGGCATATCTTACTCCATCTCCATGAAAACTTGGCCCAGAATCAGCAGTGTATATTATTCTGTTTGCTATAGGAACGTTTATATTCCAATGTGCCTTTAATTCTAAAATATAACTATAATTCTGGCACGTTTTTAAAAATAAGAATACAAATACTATTAAAATCAGAAACTTAACTTTATTCTTTTTCATAAATACTCCTTTATTTTAAGTGATGTTTTATTACTAAATGTATTATTACATAGATAGTATATCATATTCTTCATAATAATAGGAATAAATTATAGCGTTATTTACAATTTTTTAGTTAAAATATCCATAATTACTTGTCTGTCGACTACATAGTTTCTAAAGATTACTATGTGCAAAATATAAAAGAGCATCAATTACGATGCTTTTTTGATGACCAAATTATTCATAAATTTAAGTTTATTTTTAGCTAAGTGATAATACATTAATATAACATAAGTTATAGCTCCTAGAAAGTTAGCGAATAAGTCTTTAATAGTATCAAATAAGCCAATATCTAAGTAGCCATTATCAATTCTATACTCTTGTCCTTTACTATAGATAATAGTATAATCAATATCTTTAATAGATAATCTATCTTTATATATAGTAGTAGCAATAGAATCAACAATAGTATCTTTTTGCATATCTCCTCGAATAGTGTTATCACAAGTAAACTCAATAAATTCCCATATAACACCAGTCATTAAAGAGAAACTAAAACAAAAGATAAGAATTAAACTAATACTAAGATTATTCTTTTTACCTAAGATATATATTAATGAATAAGCTATTAAACTAGTAAGAATACCTGATGTATAGTGAAGGAAATTATCCCACATTTCAAAGTTATCATATAATCTATATACGCTTCCTAAGACAATACCGGCATAGATAAAGATATATAATAATACTTCTAATAATATAGGTATTTCTAGTTTAAATATCTTTTTTATTATATTAGGAAGACTTAGAGTAAATAAAGCAATAGCACTAAGTCCTACACTAGCTAAATTTTTTAAATAAATACTTTGGATTAACGAAATTAATGTTAATACCATAAATGTTATATAAGTTATTTTTCCAATATTCTTTTTCATAATTTACCTCTTACTAATTATAACATAATTATTAAGTTAAGTAAATTAATGTTTAGGTTTAAATAGTAAAGCTAAAATAAAACCTAATACTAGGGCCACACTGATACCAGCAGATGTTAGATTAAATATACCAAAGGCTAGTCCAAGTAGTCCCTGCTCCCCTGCTACATCCATCGCCCCATGAACAAGTAAATGACCAAAAGAAGTTATTGGAATTAATGCTCCCGCTCCGGCATATAAAACAATACGATCATATATTCCCATTAAATCAAGAAAAGCACCAATTACGACAAATAAACTAGTTATATGACCAGGAGTTAACTTAGTATTATCTAGAATTAACTGACTTATCATACATATTAAGCCACAAAACAAAAATGAATATATATAAATCATTCTACTACCTCCAAACATATAGCGTGAGCAATACTAGGTACCGTTTCTTTTTGAAAGACTAATGTAGGAGAAAATATAGCACCTGTTGGAACGACTAATACTTTCTTTAATTTGTTATTTTTCATTTCTTCTAGAACATAACTAAAATATACTAAAGAACTACATACTGGACCAGAACCACCGGCTAGGACGGGTTGCTTTTTAGTGTCATATAATATACAACCACAATCGTTATAATTATTACCTAGTTCAATATTATATTGTTCTTTCATATAGTCAGTAAGAATGTTTTTACCATATTCCCCTAAATCACCGGTTAATATTAAGTCATAGTCATTAACACTAGTATTAGTGGCAGTTAAGTGTTTATATATTGTATCAGCAGCGGCTGGAGCCATAACAGCACCCATATGATTAACATCTTTTATTCCTAAATCTTGAACCGTACCAATAGTGGCAGAAGATACTCTAATCTTACTTTTTTTATTACTAAGAAGCATGGCTGTTCCACCAGTGGCGGTAAAGGTGGCTGTTTCAGGTTTAGGAGCACCATATTCAATAGGATTTCTAAATTGTTTTTCCGCAACCAAGTTATGTGATGAAGTGGCAACAATACAATTTTTTATTTTTTTACTATCAATAAACACTGAAGCAATACTAATTCCTTCACTGCTAGTAGCACAGGCATTATAAATTCCTAGAAAAGGTATTTTAAAGGAACGGGCCATATAATTAGAAGCAGATATTTGATTCTGTAAGTCACCAGCAATTAGCAAGTCTACTTCACTATCATTTAGGCTACATTTTTTAAGTAGTCCATTAACCGCATCTCTTGATAACTTAATTTCAGCTTGTTCAATACTCTTTTCGCCAAAATAAAAGTCTTCATCATAAATCTTATCAAAATACTTTCTTAATGGGCCATTGGCTTCATAGACACCACCAATGGTATAAGTATTATCAATATATACATTATTAAATTTATATGTCATATTATCCTCCTATTACTAGTATTCTTATTATTCCAAATAAATAGACTGCTACTACACCATATAAGATAACAGACCCCGCTAATTTAAAGATATTAGCACCTATTCCTAAGATTAAACCTTCACTTTTATAGTCCATCGCAGCAGATGTGATCGAATGAGCAAATCCGGTAATAGGTATTATTAAGGCGGACTTTAACTTGTTTACTAAGAGGTCAAATACACCAAAGGCTGTTAAGATTGATGAGATACATATTAAGGTAAGAATTACTAAGACTCCGGATTCTTTTCTTGGTATATCTAACCAATATACATATAATTCTAATAATAATTCACTAAATAATCCCATTAAACCACCAGCTAGAAAAGTCATAATAGCATTTTCCAATACCGGTTTTTTAGGAGTATTTTTACTAACTATTTTCTGATATTTATCATTGTCCATATTATTCACCACTAATAATATTAACCAACATAAAAAAAATATACTGTGATGTATATTTCATTTAGTTAATTTTAGCATTGAATAGATATTAATTATTAAAAGAAAAGCTACCATAACATCTACTAAGTTCCATAAGATACTAGGATTCATTACTCCACCAATAATAATTAATAAGATGGTAATAATTTTAAAGATAAGTAGGACTTTTTTATTAACTTTGTTAAAGAGAGCTTTTAAATTAACTTCACCAAAGACATAGCCAGATATAATAGTTGAATAAGCAAATAAGATTGTAATAGTTGTTAATAGATAACTTCCAAATTTACCTAGGTGATATTTAAAGGCATACATAGTTAGTTCTATTCCATTAATATTACCAAAGTTAATGTTAGAATAATCAGATAATAATATTAATATAGCGGTCATAGTGCATATTATGAATACAGTGAAATAGACACCAAATACTTCACATAGTCCTTGTTTAGAGGAATCGTTTTTACAGGATGCTGAAGAGATAGCACTAGTACCTAGTCCTGATTCTGAAGCAAACATTCCTCGTTGAATACCAATAATAATTACGAATAAACTACTACTAATACTTTTGAAGTTTAAACTTAATTTAAAGATATTAGTGATAATATTGGGTAAGACAGTAATATTTTTGATAATAACATAGAATGATATAAATATATATATTACACCCATGATAGGTACTAGAATAGAACTTACTTTAGCAATAATTTTATTACCCATAAATATTACTATTAAAGATATTATTGTTAGAAATAATAAGGGATATATTGAGCTTATATTAAATTCATAGACAATAGAGCTTACGATAGTATTAGATTGAATAGTAAGAAATAGTCCGGTATAAGATAAGATGATTAGTATTGAATATAACATGGCTAGTTTACTATTACCTAGTCCTTTTTTAATATAGAAAGATGGACCCCCTATTAAGTCTTTCTTACGTTTTTCCTGATATTTAATACCTAGAACACTTTCAACATAAGTATTTATTACACAAATAAGAGTACATAGCCACATCCAAAATATGGTTCCTGGACCGCCAATATAGATGGCAAGAGCAATACCACTTAATGCCCCTACTCCTAGTTTAGCACTTAAAGATAGGGATAAGGCTTCAAAAGGACTATTCCCTTCACTACTTTTACTAAATAAAGACTTAATCATTTTAATAAATTTAAATTGAATAAACTTATACTTAATAGAAAAATAGATACCACTTAAAATAATTAGTACTGTGGCAATAGCCCAAACAAAAGATAGTAGTGAATGAAATAGTTCTGGATTAATAAAATTAATGGGTACTAATAAACTAATACAGAAGATAATTACATAATATAATAGCATAAATAATATCACCTAGTTAAATATATGATAAATTTATTATTTTTAGGTATTAGTAGTGTTTTTTTATAAAATTAAACATATCTTAATATTGAATATAAATAAAGGGGTGGATTATATTATGTGTAATAACAATAATAATACTTGCGAATCATGCATCAGTGATATCTTAAAAGTCATCTTACTTCTTCAACAGAGTGTTTGTCAAAACGATGGATGCTTAGAAACTTGTGATCGTGGTTATTTAGGTCAAAATTGTACGACTTTTTGTAATACGAGACCAATAGTATTATACACTTGTTCTGGAGGTTCAACACCTTTAGCAATACCTACTACAAGAACAATTGATGGTACTACTTCTAGTGTCTTCAGATTAGAGAAATTAGATGATTGCTGTGCTACTTGTCGTGTTCTAGCACCTAATCCAGATACAACTAGTTTATTCCCATACGTAAGTACAAATTCTTTCTTCACAATTAATTTAAATTGCGTATGCTTAATCAGATGTCTAGATGATACATTCGTTGATACTATATAGGCAAGTAATTATTAAAAAACCTCATTCCTACTATGGGAATGGGGTTTATTATTTTTTATAAGTATTCATAAATTCTTCTTTGTATTCTAAGAAGCGATCTTCTTTAATACTTTCTCTGATATTTTCCATAATTCTAATTAAGAATCTTAAGTTATGAATAGATAGTAGTCTTTGACCTAATGTTTCATCAGCGACAATTAGATGGCGAATATAGGCTTTAGTATAGTTTTTACAGCATTCACAATCACAAGTGCTATCAACAGGAGTAAAATCTTCTTTATATTTAGCATTCTTTAAGTTAATTTTACCGGTTCTAGTAAAGGCATGACCATGTCGCGCAAGTCTAGTTGGGTGAACGCAGTCAAACATATCAACGCCACGCATAACACCTTCAAATAAATCGTATGGATCCCCTACTCCCATTAGATATCTTGGTTTATCTTCGGGTAAGTATTTAATAGCATAATCAATCATACGATACATAGTATCCTTATCTTCACCAACAGATGTGCCACCAATTGAATAACCATCAAAAGGCATACTAGCTAATTTTTTAGCACATTCTTCACGTAAGTCTTGATATTCCCCACCTTGAACAATCCCAAATAATGATTGGCGCTCATTACTATGAACTTTAAGACCTCTTTCAGCCCAACGTAATGTTCTTTCAGTACTCTTTTTAGCATATTCATATGTAGCGGGATATGGAATACATTCATCAAAACTCATTGCGATATCACTATCCAAATTATTTTGAATAGATATTGACTTTTCAGGTGTTAGTAATAGTTTTTCACCATTTAAATGACTTTTGAATACTACTCCTTCTTCTGAAATGTTTTTAGGTTTAGCTAAAGAGAATACTTGGAAACCTCCGGAATCAGTTAGAATTGGTCCATCATAATGCATAAATTGATGAAGTCCACCAGATGCCTTAACAATATCATCTCCTGGTCTTAACCATAAGTGGTAAGTATTAGCTAGAATAACTGCGGAATTAATTTCTTTTAATTCACGATAATCTAGTGTTTTAACAGTGGCTTGAGTACCAACTGGCATGAACATCGGTGTTTCAAAAGTACCATAGTTAGTCTCTAAAGTACCATATCTAGCATGTCCATCTTGATGTAATAAATTATATTTAACCTTCACAATAAAACCTCCTACAAATTACAATCAATCTTCTTATCAGTAATATTTATACCTTCATTAGATATAACACTAAAGTTAGGAAATAAACTAATACTATCTCCTTGTTTTAGATAATATATCCCACAAAAATTATTATTTCTATCTATTACTTTATACTTACAAGTTTTAGTTATATTAACAGTATCACTCATACTAGATAAGTTAATTTCTTCCATATTACAAAACTTATCATTTATTTTATTAACTGATCTTTCTAAATTATCATCTTGTAATCTAAGTGTTGCCAATAAAGCAAGTAATACCATTAAAAATAATAACATAATTCCGTATAAAATACTAGTAATAGCAAACCCTTTTCTATCTAGCATATATATCACCTAATATAATATTATTTCTTTATCAGTAGTAATTATATTATCCTCTTGACCACTACTAGCTACTATAGTATTAGCATCTCCATCAGAAACATATCTACTTCTATCTAACATTTTTAAAATCATTTCAATATCAAATTCTTTACCATTATTATCATAACCACGACATCTTTTAATGTAAGTTTTATCAAATTCTTTACTATATGAAGATACTTCAGGTTCCCAACCAACACGTAGAGCGGCATTAGTTTCATAACTATAGTCTTCATCTTGGCCCTTTAAAACATATGGGAAGTTCTCATGAGTTTTTCTTAATGGAGAACCAAATGGTAAGGCAATTATTTTAACATATTTATTAGGTATTATATTATCTAATTGTTTATAGACATAAGCTATTTCATATTGAACTTGACTAGCTTTAGAATTACCAATATTTAAATGTGTCTTAGTATGATTACCAACATCATAACCATTGTCTACTAACCAATTTAAAATTTTTTCATTATATTCCGGTTGATTGAATAATGCTCCGGTTACAAAGAATGTAGCTGTAACATGATAGTCAGGATATTTCTTTTTGAATTGTTCTAAGATACCAACAGCACTATTTTCATCAATAATAATATTACCATTCTCATCTAAGCCTTTAACTAAAATATTATTAGCATTACCATCATCAAAAGTAATAACAATAGGGCTTTTACCATATTCAGTAGCAATATTACCATTTATATAATCATTTAAAGATATCATACGATAACCCTTTTGATAGAACTTCTCTAAATCATTGGCAAATGCTTCACTTGTTCTAGTATAACCATCTTTATCAACATTACCACCGGTATATTTAGTTTCGCTATTCTTTTTATTAACAATACCGTGATACATCATAACCGCTACTTTCCCCATTTCATTAATACCATCATTTTTAAGTTTTTCTTTATCTAATTTACCCTTAGATACTTCTAGAACTAATTCATTATCAGTACTTGTTATCGTAGTACCTTCTTTAATACTTTGTGAAATAATTACATCTTTAGCATACTCATCAGAATATACATAATTATACTTAATATCAAACTTTAAATTACCTAATAGTTTATCTACTTCATTAACATCTTTATCCACTAAATTAACCATTACTTTATCTTTAGTTTTAATGTCTTCTTTAATCTTTTTATCTTTAGTTAATATAAAGATAGAACCAATACATAAACCAATAATAACTAATATAATTAAACTTTTTTTCATATCTATTCTCCTCACTATTTAAGTGTAGCATATTTGGTTATTTTTAACAATCAAAAAACATAACTTTACAAAAAAAGAAAGATAAATAGTGCTAATTTAAATCTTTCTTTTACATAAATTATTGAATAACGTATGGCGAACTTGAAGTGCCTGAACCGCTAGATAATACTGTTCCTGACTTAAGGGATAAAACGGGACGCCCACCCAACATGGCAGTGACATAGTAGGTGCTGAAATCCCCGGAAGAATTTAATGTGAACTCGACAGCTTCCCAGATGCGGAAGTAAGACGGAGAAAAGGACCAATTATTAACTCCATTGTATAAATAATATGAAGTATTTGTCTGCCATATTACTCCTCCAGCATATGCTATTTCTTCGGCAGTAATCATTCCTACTGGATATGTCAACGCTCCATTTCCATTATTTGTACTTACTGAAAACTTATCTAATTGTCTTGGACATACTAAATTAAGTTTCCTATTTTCAAGTCTTTGTCTACTACCAAAATATAACCATTTATCATAATTACTATAATTATTATTCCAACCACTTGAATTAAAATTAAAATATGTTCGATCATTACAAAAACCAGTATCTTCAAGTTTTGATGTATAACTAGTCATATTAGTTTTATACCAAGCGTCTATTTTAACTTTAGCATTAGATTCTTTAACATTAATATTTCCTTCAAACATATCATTTAATAAATCTTTTGGTTTCTTACCATTTGTTAAAGTAAAATAATAAGCATGTTTATCTTCACTATGTATAATATGAATATAATATACACTTTGACATGTTGTACTTGAACTAAAACAAGTATAATGATATTTATCAGTATAATTACTATATTCTGTACCCCAATTACTTGGATTTATTAATGTTTTTGTATCTTTTAAAGTATATTTTTTTGTACTAGCATCATATGTTGCATCATTACCAAATACAATATTTCCACTTAGAGTTGTAATATCCTTACTGCTGGCGGTATGTGCAGTATTATACATATATCCTACATATGCTGGCGAATTATAACTTGTATTAAATTGAATATTACCAATAGTAGTGGCTTCTTTTGTATTATTACATTGTCCATTAGACGGTTTACCATCATAGATAAGTTTTACACCACCTGTTTCGGTTGTTCTTACTATTCGCCAACAAAAGTTTGCAAATAAGACATGATTATTATCTACTGCTCCTCTGTAGTAATATACTGGTACATTATTTTCTGTATTAGTTGTTGTGTATATACCTTTTGTCCCATCAGCACTTGATTGTTTACTAAAATCTATTCTAGTATATTTATTAGCACTACTCTTTATTTTATAGAATAGTGTATTCGTACCATTCCCATCATCATAACCATAATCGATTGGTAAATTAGGATTATTACTTGATGTTCCTTTCATATTAACTGATATACTACCTGATAAATTTTGTGTTTCTGTTTCATCTAACCAAATATATAAGTAATATGTCTTACTGTAATTATTACCTGACTTAGTTATGTTATCATAATCATTTTTAATTAGCCAAACATCATTACCAACTGTTTTATTTTTAAAACTTCCACTTGATATAATATCTTGTGTACAACTGCTAGCATTAGTAGTAAGTGTATAACGCATTGATTCTCTTTTTAAACTATCAGATAATGTGGCAATATTCATACCTATACTAAATGATACTTTACCTCCAGATGTATTAGTAGATGTTGCAACAATTTTCTTTTTTATTGCATATTCACTAGTACACTTTGCTGGCATGAATGAGGCATTAGTATTACCACCACCATCAATAGTCATCGTTAAATTTCCTGACTTTATCTGAGTAATATTAGTAGCCGTAGCACTTGCCGTAAAAGCTGCTAAGGTTCCTCCAATACTTAAAAATATTATTGATATAATAGTTAAAAAAATAAATAATCTCTTTCTTTCCATAAATGTACAATCCCTTTCTTTACAAATAAAAACTACGATAAAAAGAGTCTAATCTCTTAAACTCTCTTTACCGTAGTTTTTATTATCTTTTAAACAAACAATTGTATTATTTTGCCCCCCCCAAGTAAACTTAGAGTTAACGTATTATTATAGTTTTTTCTCATAAATTTTAACTCCTTTCTACTTAGGAAGAAATACTTTGCTTGTTTATTTTCTTACCTTAAATTAATTATATAACAGTTTTAAGTTGTATGCAAGACCTTTTTAACTTAACTGTGTTAGTAATGACATTGTTTGAGTTAAAGGTGTATTTTTAATTAATTTCTTGCTATACTCTAATTGTAATACCTGTTTTTCTTTTTTGTTCTAGAATAGAACTAGCGTCTTTACCTTTTACAACCTTATTAAATATTTCTTTTTTAGCTGATTCATTGGCTTGAGAATATAGTTCTGAAATACTGCTCTTAGTAGTATCATCATAAGAAGTAGATTCAAATAGTATTTTATTGAAATAATATGATTTATCTACTACTACAAGAGGAATATCAAATTCACTTGAGGCTTTTAAGCAATCTTCATAATACTTTGCTTTCATAATTAAGTTAACATACATATTAGCCATATCATTTAAAGGCATGCCTTGAATGTCAGCTATTTCAGATATTACATCTTTATATTTTACTAAAAATTCTTTTAATTTTCTTGAACTTCCTATTTGTTGAATAGTCTTTCTATCTTCTTTAGAAATAAAAGATAACTGATTTTGATATAGGCTTTCTAAATAGTTAAAATTATCTTGTTCCATAGATTCTGCCATCATTATAATATAATCAGGTTTTCTTTTAAATTCTTTATTTCTAGACTTATCGGTATTTCTTCGTTCAACCACAATTTCGTTATATCCATCATTTATAGTTCTTAGAATTTCAGATGGTACAAAATATCTTGCTCTTGAACCATTTCCTTCCTGTAATTCTCTTGAACCATCATAAGCATTAGCATATCTACCTATCGAATCAATATCAGTATTGCCCATACCTAATATAGCACCATTCTCTAATGTATCAAATCCAAAAATAATACTTCCTTGAGACCTAATAGAATATATTCCTCGTTCATTTATATAACTACACGCTACAAAATGGTCTTGTATTTGTGGTCTATCTAACCAATCATTTCGATAATTAGTATCTATTACATCTGAAGCTATAGAACAAGAACCTACACAATGAATCATGAAATTAAACTTTTCTCTTGGAACACATACTTGAATATTCTTGTTATTATAATTTGTTTGATATGAAATACTATCTTTTGGGCCATATACCTCGCTTTTTTCATCAATTCTATAAAGTGATTTAGAATATAATTCAGTATATTTTCCTCTTAGATATGATTCAAATGGTATTTCACTATCATAAATATAAGAGTTATTAAATATTGTAATTAGTTCGTTAGAATTATTACATTCAATAATTCTATTAATTAATTCTAAATAATTATATATCTGTGGTGGTAATTCACTATTTTTAAGATTTAGTAATATATTATTGTTATTATTGTCATGACAATACTTATAATCTATATATTGAGCCTCTTGTAAATCTATATTAAATAGCGTTTTTAATAAATTATCTTTATTGACGTTTAAATCATCAGAATAATTATCTATAAAATATTGTCTTTTTAAGTTATTATAATTTTGTAAAGAAGCTATATTATTAATTTGATACTGATTATGAGAAAGTTGTAAAACGCCTACTAAATTTCTTAAATCTTGTTCAGAAATATTATTGATATTTAATGAATTAATTAACTCTTGATAATTATTAATATTACTAACAATATTAACTATCATTGAAGAAATATCGTAATCCTTGTAATTATATAATTCTAAAACTCTTGATAAAACAGTTAATTCTTTATCATTCAATTTTGAAATAGCTATTTGAATTTCTATATCGTTAATAAATCTTTCATAGTGTTCTTTATTAAAGTTAAATACTTTATCTTTTAAAGATGGTGCTAAAAATGTGTTAAAGATATTATTATTATTTTTATAATAATCTAATAACCATTTATATCTATCGCAAAAATCTTTAAAATCAATATTTAATTCTTTACAATAAGCGTTTATTAATTCTTCATTTTTTATAATATATAGTGGTAGAATACATTGAACAGCAAGATCTATTCTATTTCTTTTGATACATTCATCTCTAAAAATACTAGATTCTATTAAACACTTTGGTACTGTTTTAGTTTGTGATACAATTTCTATTAGATAATCGATATTTTCTTGTACCAGCTGTGCAAAAGAAGTCATTTCTGAACTTCCTGATTTTCTATCGTATATTGTTTTTTCTTTTAATAATCCCAACAATTCAATTAACTCATTTGTTGAAAATGAAGATTTTAGTTCAAATATATTTTGAGCATATCTATCGTTTCCTAAATAATATGGTAATTTAACTCCACTTTGTATTAAATTAGCAAGTTGTTTTAAATTAGTTAATGAATATTCTTCTATATTTCCTATTAAATTTGTATATTTATTCTTTAATATTAAATCAATAAATGCTTCATTTTTTCTTAATGTATATTCAACTGATGCTCCTTTTTCTTTTAAATGTTTTTCAAAGAAAGCAATATTTTCTTTAATGAAATTACTTAAAGATAAATCATTAATAAAGAAATATCTCAAGAAACTATCAAACTTATATGAATTTCCATATTTTTCATATACTATTTTAAATATCTTATTGGTATCATCTTTAGAGAAAGTATAACCACTTTTACCTACATAATATAATATATCTTCATCTGATAATAAATAATCAATTAATTGCATTGATGTTTCACTGTTATCAATATGGATATTTATCTTATTATTACTTAAAAGATCATATCTTTCGGATGCCAATATACTCATAAACAAAATATTAGTATCTATTTCTTGAATACTATTTATTTCTAATAAACTACTACATTTTTTTATTTGTTCTTGAAGTTCATTTAATTTCATAATTTAACTCCTAATTATTACTAATTTAAATCTTTCTTAATATCTTCTAATTTAACACTTACTAGTTTACTAACACCAGATTCTTGCATAGTAATACCATATAAAATATCTAAGTATTCCATAGTCTTTTTCTTGTGAGTTATTAGAATGAATTGTGTTTTATGACGATACTTATTTAAGTATGTGCAAAAGCTTTCAACGTTAGCATCATCTAAGGCAGCTTCTACTTCATCTAATAAACAGAACGGTACCGGGCGAACATTTAATATAGCAAAGAGTAATGATATGGCAGTAAATGTTCTTTCTCCTCCGGATAATAGAGAAATATTTTTAAGTTTCTTACCGGAAGGTTCAGCTTTTATTTCAATACCGGTATTTAAAATATCGTTAGGATCAGTTAATACTAGTTCAGCATTACCTCCTCTAAATAGATCTCTAAATACTTTTTTAAACTCTATACGAACTTGTTCAAATGTTTCAGTAAACTTAGTTTTCATTACTTCATCCATATCATTAATAATTTCTAATAAAGTATTTTCAGCATTAGCAAGTTCATCATGTTCTTTTAATAAGAAGTTATATCTTTCACTAATTCTTTCATATTCTTCAATACTTCCTAAGTTAACTTCACCAATTAAAGATAATTGTTCTTTTAAGTTTCTTACTTTATCACGAGCTATATCACTATCTATTTCAAGTATATAATTGTTTTTAGCATTCTCATAAGTAATGTTATAATCATTAGATAAATTAACTAAGAGATTATCTAATTTGACTTCTATTCTATTTAGTTTTACTTCTTTTTCGTGAATATCTTTTTCTATTTTAGAGATATTAGTGTTATCTTTTCGACTTAGTTCATCTAATTCAGTAATATCATCTTCAATTTTTTTCTTATCAATAGTTAATAATTCAATATTTTTATTTATATCATCAACCATTTGTTTAGCTTGGTAATAATTATTCCATAATTTTTCTTCTTCACTTACTGTATTATTAGATGCAATACTAGATAAATCATTTAGTTCTTTATCTATTTTACTTTCTTCTATCTTAGTGCTATCTAGTTCACGTTCTAAGTTCTTTAATTTATCAAATGCTTCGCTACGTGATATACGTAATTCATACATACAGTTTTCTTCTAATTTTAAACTAGAGTCAAGACTAGTAATATTACTATTTAATTCTTGCACTTCATCATTTAGTTTATTAATTAATTTTTTATAGTCTTCTAATTCATATTTTTCTTTTATTAAGTTATTACGTACTTTACTGCCACCAGTAATGGAACCTCCTATGTTAACTACTTGGCCATCTAGAGTAATTACTTTATATTTATGACCAACTAATTTACTTAATTCATTAGCACCATTAATATTTTTAGCTACAATAACATTACCTAATTGATTTAAAATAATATCTTTATATTTAATATCATATCTAACTAAATTACTAGCAATATCAACAAATGAATTATTACCTCTTATTTTAAATAAAGAATCATTATCAATATAACGTGGGGCAATTACATCAAGTGGAAAGAAAGTGGCTCTACCGTAATTATTAGTACTTAGATAATTAACCATTTCTTTAGCATCATTTCTAGTATCTACTACTAAGTAAGAACTAGCTCCTCCTAAAGAAGTAGTAATAGCATCAATATATTCATCATTCATATCAATTAGTTTACCAATAACATTATGAGTCTTAAACTTAGGATTATCTAAGATTCTTTTAACAGCCATAGGTAGACTATTAGAATTATTAATAGATTCTTCAAGGATATTTATTTTATATTGTAAGTTAGATATTTCTCTATTATTACTATTTAACTTATTTTCATATTCATTTTTAGTATCAAAATACTTTTTATATCTACTGTTAGTTTCATTAATAGATATATCTAATTTTTCTAATGACTTCTTACTTACTTCAATATTATTATTTAAGTTATTAATAGTATCTTGAATAGCTAGTCTATTTTTATTTAGAGATAATATATTATCATTAATATTTTTATCATTAGAATGTTTTTTTCTTTCATCTAATAGTTTAATATCACTATCTATTTTTTCAACTTCTAATGATTTAGTAATTAGTTCTTTATGTTTAACTTCTAGAGTATCATTAATAGTTTTTAATTTATTTTTATTTTCTAATAATTTAATATCATAACTAGTACTATTATTAGTTATTTTTAATTTAGTATCTTCCAAAGATTCAATATCATTTTTAAGTTCTTTATATTCATAGTTTAGTTTAGTTATATCACTTACCATTAAGCTTATTTCAACATCTGATAATTCCCTTTTAATAACTTTATATCTTCTAGCGTCATTGCTTTGCTTTTCAAGGGGGTCGAGAGATAGTTTTAGTTCACTAATTAAGTCATTTACTCTATCTAAGTTATCATTAGTACGTTCTAGTTTACGAAGGGCTTCTTCTTTTCTCTTTTTATACTTTAAAACACCGGCAGCTTCTTCAAAAATAGTACGGCGATCACCAGGCTTTGTGGACAAGATTTCATCTATTTTACCTTGAGAAATAATATTAAAACTTTCTCGTGATGTTCCTGAATCAACAAAAACATCTAACATATCTTTAAGACGACATTTACTATTATTTAAATAATACTCGTTATCACCATTGCGATATATTACTCTTTTTATTGACACTTCATTAAAATCTATTGGTAAGTGATGGTCTTCGTTATCAAATACTAAGGTTACGGAAGCACTATTTAAGGCTTTTCTACTAGCACTACCAGAAAATATAACATCAGTAGCATTATCTGCTCTTAGGGATTTAATAGATTGTTCTCCTAAAACCCATCGAACAGCATCGACAACATTAGATTTACCACTTCCATTCGGGCCAACAATACCATTTAAATTACTGCCAAACTCCATTGATATTTTGTCAGCAAATGATTTAAATCCGTATATTTTTATTTCTTTTAAATACATCTTTTACACCTACAGTCTATACTAATTATACCTTAAACCATTAAAAAAAGGAATAACTTATCTTAAAAAAGTCATTCCTTTTACTAATTATTGTATGGCTTTTATTCCCTTAATTCCGTAATATTTAGAAATTGAACCATTTGGCCATGCATTAGGATCATATCCTATATCTTCCAATCCATAAACCGGATTTCTTGGATTATACGTTTCATATTTATAAAATTCAAAAATTTTATCTTTATCAGACTCATTAATAACATCCACTCTATAATTCCAAGTATTTCTTAAATAATTAATATTTCTAGCTAAGTCCATATATTGGCTAACATAAATGATAGATAGTATTATACAAAAATCTACTAATATAAATTTATATAAGCGATTTATTGTATCCAAATCATAAACAAGTATTACTATTGCTATAACAAAGAAAATTATGGCTCCGGTCCATGCTCTTTCTGGAAATGTTGGTGATAAAACCATTGCATATATTGCGGCAAATCCACCTAAAATAAATGTATATGTTTCTTTTTCTATTTTCTTTTTATGATATATTTTTAAAGAGATTAAGATGATAATAACTATTAAAAGGGGTAATATGATATTTCCTAAATTATTTGTAATATCAAGGGTTCTTTTAATAATTTTTATTATAATAAAAGTATCATCTTTAAATTCAGCACTTCTTATATAATTTCCTGGTGCGCAAATCATAATTATAAAACCTGCGAGAGTGCCAATTATTCCAAATAGTCTTGTCTTTGATAATTCAAATTTTTTTGTTTCTACTTTATTTATTATAAGGCTAAAGACTAAGATGACAATTAATCCTGCTGAAGTGTTTTCATTTGTCCACCCTGCTAATAATCCTAGTATGAACATAAATAGTAAATTATACCATTTTTCACTTAACGTATTTCTTCTATATAACCATAAAAAATAAAGAATTATAACTGTAGTCCATAAATAATTGCATGAACCAACTAACCATATAAATGATTGCCCAAATACTGGAATTATAAACCATAAAATAAAATGTATTAATAATAGCATATATGAATTATCTTTATTATCTTTATTAAAACATCCATGTAAATATATTAAATAAATTAAAGCTGTATATATAAATGAATTTAATATATTAAATACTGCTTTAGGAAATACTAATAATATTTGCGCTAGCGTATGTGCAACAGTTCTTCCACCCCAATTAAAATAATGCCACACTTGATAATCAAATATATCCATAATACTTGCTATCCTTTTTTCGTTTAAGTTTAATCCATAACTATAATCATCCGCTAGTAATGGAGTTAAAAAATTCAAACATAGCATAGATACAAAGATTAAAATCAGAAACAACTTCTTCTTATTCCTATTCAAAAAATTTATTACATTTTTCAAGATTATTCACTTCTCCAATCTTTCTCTGTTTCAGATAGTATATATAGGCCTTTTCTTAACTTCTAAATATAGTTTAGACATATACATTCCAATTATACCTAAAAATAATAATTGAACACCACTTACAAAAATAATTATGCAAGCAAGGCTTAATAGCTTTACTGCCTTCACACACTTCTTTATTTTAGCAAATATTTATATAAAAGTCTATAAATATAACTTAGTTTTATTTAGTAAATCATAGAGAAATCAATCATATAAATTAAAAAGATACTTATTACTTAAAATAAATATCTTAATTGCAAATGAATTGCCTAATTATAATAATTTCTATCTTTTCGTCTTGTAATAAAACTTCCTTGATGAGTAATTATGTTTTTTCTATTTATCTATGTTTTGCATTATCGTTTGAATAAGTAGTGTTTAATAAAGCTCCGTATAAATTAATGGAATGCTCTATTAAACTATCTGAAGTTATTCCTTTATCTAAATCTTTAGCTAATAAATCAGCAAATTGTCTATCAATGGTAGTGTCGTTTTTGTCAATACCAAAGAATCTTTTAACATAGTTTAATATTACTCTTATTGTCATAATAATATCCCTCTCCTTAGTGAGATAGTATTATATCATAAACAGATGTATGTGTCAACTATTATTTTATATCGTTAAATTAGGTTATTACTATTTAAATATATATTTATAATAATTATTAGCCACAATCATTCTACTAATGGCTACTCTATTACTTACTATAGTGTTAATGGCGTTAACGTATCCTTCTGGTATGTCATTACTTTTGGCAACAAATTTGCCGGTAGAAGCATAATATGTGCCTTTATTTGTAACCCATGATTTGTCTTTAAAAATAGCAATACCTTCACTTGTACTAAGAATATCTTTACCCATAATAATTCTAGAGTCATAGTCTATGCCAAATAAGTTATATACTGTTGGGATAACATCAATGCTCATTCCTACTTTATCAACTTTAGCACTTTTCATTTTACTATTATAAATAATTAGGTTATTACTATTAGCTTCGATTAAACTATCTCTTTCATAACTAGATAGCATATTAATATTATCAATTGATAGGTTATATGGATAGTGATCAGCTAGTAAAACAATTACGGTATCATCAAGTTTACCTACTTCATCTAGTTTATTTATAAGAATATTTAAGGCTTTATCTAGTTCTATTTGCGTTGCTAGATAGCCTTTAACCTCTTCAGGATAGTCTAAATCTTTAACTAAATCTTTATTTTTACTAGCAATGGCATTACCGGCAAAGTTATAATAAAAGTGTCCTGAAACAGTCATGTAATAAGTTAAGAATGGTTTATCACTATTAATATAATCATCTATTGTGGCATTAATCATTTCAACATCACTTTGTGGCCATTGTTCACAATTAATTAGCTTTTCAAGGCCATTATAGCAGCCTTTATAATTATCTAATCCTTGGCTTTTTAGATATACATTTCTATCTTGAAAATATGCACTATTGTTATGATATGCATATGTACTATATCCTAAGTTTTTAAAGACAGTACCTAATCCATATGGATAATAAGCACTACCACTTCTCCAAGAACTAAGAATAGTATTATCAGCATATAATCCAGTTAAGGCTTGAAATTCACCACCGATTGTTGATAGATTGTTTGATGTATAAAAGTTTTCAAAATAGAATCCCTCATGAACTAGTTTATATAATGTTGGCGTTAAGTCTTCTCTGACAGCAATTTCGTTAAAACTTTCTGCAACAATATATATTAAATTCATATCTTTAAACATTCCGGTATATTTATTCTTTCTAGTACCTGTTTCATTACCAATAAATTCATTAATTTTACCTATATTTCCGTCCGTACTCGATAAATCTAATTCAAGAATATTGTCTTCATACTCAAATAATTCGTCATCACTATTATTATCTTTTATTTGAGGCTCTTCTACTAATTCAATTTTTTCTTCTATTCCAAATATACTTCGATAAATATCTAAATATATGGCAGCAGGTACTCCTAATCTTTCAATATTTAATGAAACATTATTGGTTTCGAAATATAAATTATATATTCCTCCTACTTCTTTCTTTTGGATAAAAATATTACCAATATATATACCAACAGATATTAACAATACGCAAAGAGAAATGCCGAGATTTTTAAATTTAAATTTTTCATAATCTAACTTCTTTCTAAATATTATTAAGAGAACTATTGGTAAGAAGAATAAAATAATAACATGGATATTTTGAAGAATAGATATTAATATATTTTTACCAAATTTAAGTGTTTGATCACTTTGTCTAAAAAGTGCTATAGAAAATGGTGTAATAAATACTTTATAGAATATATAGTACAAACTATAACAAAATCCCATTATTCCATATATTATATAAGTTAGAACTTTATTTATTCTTTTAGTAAATATACTTGTTATTAAATATATTAAACTAGTTTGACAAATACCAAATAAAACCATGTTAATGATTGAACTTTTTAAATATGTATCGTATGCAAATAAATTATATATTAAATCCATATATATTAGAGATATTAATATATATAAATACTTTTTCTTCATAATACCACCTACTACTTAAAACACATAATAGTGCTTCCTACTCCTTATTTATCTTAGTAATAAACTTAGTTGGTATAGAGTTCTTTCTATTATTTAATTTTATTTTATCATAAATAGTTTTCTAAAACAATAATTTGTTAAGTAATAAAAAAAGAGACTTATTGTTATAATAAATCTCATTAATATTATTATAGAGTTTTTTCTAGTTCTTCACTAAGTACTTTTCTAGTAATTTCAGGGTTAGCTTTACCACGAGAGTTTTTCATAACTTGGCCAATAAAGAAGTCAAGAACACGTGGATTAGTTTTATAATTGTTTACTTGTTCTAAATTACTATTCATTGTATCAAGAACTATCTTTCTAACTTCTTCAGGGTCAGTTATTTGAAGCATTCCTTCTTCTTTAACAACTACTTTAGGGCTTTTACCATTTTCAACACAGATATTAAAGACATCTTTACCTTGTTTACTAGATATAGTTTTACTTTCTATTAAATCAATTAATTCTTTTAAGTCATTTGGTCTTAACTTTAATTCATCAATTGTTATATCGTTAGCATTTAGATAACTTAGAACCATACCATTAATCCAATTAGCGGCTTGTTTAGGATCAGTATTAATACTAATACATTCTTCAAAATAATCACTAATATCTTTATCTTTAATTAATATATTAGTATCATATTCGCTTAAACCGAATTCGTTTAAATATTGTTTCTTTCTTTCATAAGCAAGTTTAGGAATACTATTTCTTATTTCTTCTAACCATTCTTTACTTATTTTAAACTTAGGGATGTTAGGATCAACAAAATATTTATAGTCAATAGCATCTACTTTAGAACGCATATAAATAGTAGTAGCACTATCTTCATCCCATCTTCTAGTTTGCTGTTCCATTTCATCATAAGTGCCATCTTCTTTTAGTTTGATTTGTCTATCTATTTCATAATTAATAGCGTCTCTTACTCCGCCAAAAGAGTTAACATTTTTTATTTCTATTTTAGTACCCCAATTATTTGGATCTTCAGTATCTAGGTTACTATCCATAATAGAGACATTAACATCACATCTAATTTGGCCTTTTTTACTATCGGCGTCAGATATACCAGCATAACGATAAATACTACGCATATGTTCTAGAAATGCTACAGCTTCATCAGCAGATGTAATATCAGGTTCAGTAACAAGTTCTAGTAAAGGTACTCCGGATCTATTATAATCAATTACTGATGTATCATATAAATGGTCTAGAGATGCAGAATCTTCTTCTAAGTGAATATTATTAATTCTGACAGTTCTTTCTCCACCATTGAAATCAAATTTAACATTACCATATATACCAACAGGAATAGGTTTAGTTTCTTGAGTAATTTGGTATCCTTTAGGTAAGTCAGGATAATAGTAATTTTTTCTTTCAAAATACATGTATTCCGGCTGTTTGCAGTTAAGAATTATACTAGCCATTAAAGACAATCTAACGGCTTCTTTATTAACTACCGGTAATACTCCTGGGAATCCCATATCAAGCGGTCTAACATTACTATTAGCAAGGGGTGAATAATCATTTCTAGCACCGGAAAATACTTTAGATTTAGTTTTACTAATTTCACAGTGCATCTCTAATCCTATTTTAGCAATATACTTACTCATGATTAACCTCCTTAGCTAGTTGATTTTTATAGTTCATAGTGTCCTCTAGAGCATAGGCAATATTTAAAACATTAGCATCATCATAACAATTACCGGTAATATTAACTCCAACCGGTAAGTTAGATACAAAACCACATGGAATGGTAATAGAAGGAAAACCACCAAAATTACCAATTTGTAGATGTTCTTCTAGAATAGAAGTGTTTTCTGTTAAGATATTGTCTTCAGCATCAAACTTTTTAGCCGGGCCACTGCCTACCGGAAGAATAACGCCATCATATTTCTTATATAGTTCCTTCCAAGTATCAACTATTAATCTTCTAGCTCGGCCGGCATTATGGAAATATCTATTTATATTTTCTCTTTCTAGAACATAAGAGCCAATAACGAATCTTCTTTTAATTAATGAAGAGAAACCTTTTGTACGGTGATCTTTAATCATTTCAATATAGTTCTTACCTTCACCACGTGGGCCAAAACTAATACCGGTTAAATTAGACATATTAGATGTTGCTTCGGCACTAGAAATAACACTATAAATAGCAGGTACAGCATCTAATAAGACTTTATCGACTGATTCTTCTACTACTTCTATACCAAGACCGCGACATTTATCAATAACTTTCATAAAGTTAGCTAAGTGTTCTTTTAATTCTTCATTAGCATTTGGATAGTTATTTATATCGCATATTTCTTTAATATAACATAGTTTCTTGCCTGATACTTCTCCTGTTAGGGAAGACGCTAGGTTAATATTGCTTGAATCCCATGATGTCATATCGTTTTTATCGATACCTTTCATAGTATCTACTACGATAGCAGCGTCTTTGACATTACGAGTTAGAACTCCTAAGTGATCTAGGGATGAAGCAAATGGAAATAATCCATATCTAGATATCATACCATATGTTGGTTTATACCCTACTATTCCACAATAAGCAGCAGGTTTTCTAATAGAATCACCGGTATCAGAACCTGTTGCATATGGATAAACACCATAGCTAACAGCACATGCACTGCCTGATGAAGAACCGGCACACATACGACTAGTGTCCCAAGGATTTCTTACAATGCCTGTGTGTCCTGTCGTACCGGTACCACCCATACCAAATTCATCCATAACTGTTTTATTAACTAATACTGCTCCGGCAGACTTTAATTTAGAAACTGCTGTGGCATCAAAGAACGGAACATAATCTTTTAATGTGTTAGATGATCCAGTAGTAAGGATTCCTTTAGTTGAATAATTGTCTTTAAGGCCATATGGAATACCGGATAATAGGTTATCATTAACCACTCCACCCTTAGCATCGTCTAAAATAGTTACAAAAGCATTACATTTATCTTGAAGTTCATGAGATAGTTTTAATGATTCAGCAACTAATTCATCGCTAGTACACTCTCCTGATAATAGCATTTCATGTAATTCTTCAATAGACTTATTCATATATTTCATTCTCCCACCACCTTAGGTATTTCAACTTCTCTATCAGTATGAACATCACAATTAGATAACAAATCATCAATATATACTGACTCAATAACTTCATCTTCTCTTAGTTCATAAGTAAAATCATCTAAACAATGAGTCATAGGTTCAACTTTGTCAATATCTTTAATATTATTAATAACATTAATAGATTCATCTATTACAGAAAATTCATCTAATACCATTTGATTTTCTTCAGCAGTTAAACCAATTAATAATTTATTTGCGTATTCATCAACCATTTCTTTAGTAAATTTATTCATTAATATACCTCCTTTAATAACTTATTTAATTATATTTTATTTACCATAATAAGTCAATAAATTAGGATAATGTCTAAAGAAAAAAAACTAACCTATGTTAGTTAGTCGATTATTCAAGCATCTAATATTTTTTGATAGTACTCTCTTTTCATGTAAAGCGTTATATAATAGTTCCCTATCTAGTCTTGTAAAACTACTTTCAAAGGCTAAATCATTAAATAGTATATCTATATTATGTTTCTCTATTAATCTTTTAAAGATACAATTAACTAGATAATATGGGATAACTATTGATTTTAAATTATCAGTCATAAGAAAAGTTAATTCGTTATTAGCATCTAGATAGTATGGAATAATAGTGTCATAACCACAGCTTGCTATAAAAGAAGTTGGCCCTGCTAAAGGTAATAAATCTTTTTCAACTAGTTCTTTAACTATTTTTCTTTCTTGTGAATTTAGACAATTAAATTCTAAATATATTTCATCATCTTTATCAAGATAACTATCAGTCGTAATTATTGCTTGAATATTACTTGTATTTTTCATTATGTATTTCCTTTCTTATATATTATATATAATATGTTTATGGTACGATAGTATTACCAAAAAATGTGTCGATTTAAGGAATTATGGGGGTAGTTGATTAAAAATTGTTATTTTTTTTAAAAATGTCTTGAAAAAATTTTTTATATATGCTATTATTAGATAGCAATCAAGCAATGGACCCTTAGCTCAGTTGGTTAGAGCATCCGGCTCATAACCGGGCGGTCGTAGGTTCGAGTCCTACAGGGTCCACCAAATTTTATGCAGGTGTGGCGAAATTGGCAGACGCGCTAGACTTAGGATCTAGTGGTTTATCCGTGGGGGTTCAAGTCCCTTCACCTGCACCATTGACGAATCTGTTCGAACTATTCGAACTTTGATATATAGAAATCAATCGAAATGATTGATTTTTTTCGTTTTAGAAAAAAATCATAAGAAAGGTTGGTGTCTATGATAAATATTATCAAAAAAGAAAAAGACGATTTTGATATAGAAATATAATGTATCAATGCTACTTTTTTCTTTTTTATTTACCATTTAAAGACTAATCAATAATTTTCTGATATAATATATTCAATTGGTGGTTACTAATCGAAAGGATGGCTATATGAACTTAAAAGAAATATACGAAAAAGAAAAGATAATAAATTCATATTTTAGAAAAAAATATAATTATGAAAATGAAGAAATTTTCTATAAACAGGTATTAGAATTAATTTGCGAATTAAGTGAATTTGCTTATGAAACTAAGTGTTTTAAATATTGGAAAGATGAAAAACAAAGTAGCCCTGATATAACAATACCTGAGTTTGCTGATTGCTTGATGATTACTTTATGTTTTTGTGATTTAGCTAATATTGAAGAAATACAAATAGAAGATATATCTGAAACTGATATGGTTAAGTTATTTATAGAATCAAATAAACTTGCTTCTTCATTAACAATAAATCTAGATAAAGAAAAGTTATTAAAACTATTATCTTATTTAATAGCATTATCTAAATTATTGGATTATAGTGATGAAGAATTAAATAATTACTGTCTAGAAAAAATGAATAAAACTTTAAAAATGATAAGTAAATAACTAGAAAGTTGGTGAAAAAATGTATTTGCAATATTACTTGGAGCAACTTGATTATTCAAACTTACCCAATTTTCTTATTAAATATTTAAAAGCTCCATCTTTATTGAGGTAAAAAAATATTGGTTATTTTTGTGGAATGGACTATGCTTCAAAAGATATATATGATTTTAGAGAGTATATAAGTAGATATGATCATTCGTTAACAGTTTGTTTGATAGTTTATAAATTAACAAAAGATAAAAAAGCAACATTAGCAGGGCTTTTTCATGATATAGCAACACCTTGTTTTTCACATGTAATTGATTATATGAACCAAGACTATGAAAAACAAGGAAGTACTGAAGAATACACAAATCATATCTTAAAAAGTGATAAATATTTAATAGAATGTTTAAGAGAAGATGATATTGATATTAACGAAATTATTAATTTTAAAAAGTATTCAGTTGTTGATAATAACAGACCAAAAGTTTGTGCTGATAGAATTGATGGTGTAATATTAACAGGAATTGGGTGGACTAAAAATATTAATAAAAATGATATTAGTAATATAGTTAAAGATATGTGTATTTTTCTAAATGAAAATAACGAAGATGAAATAGGTTTTAAATCATCAAAAGTAGTAAAAAAAGTTTTAGAAATTAGTGAAAGTATTGATATATATTGTCATTCAAAGGAAGATAATTATATGATGCAATTACTTGCTAAAATAGCAAAACTATCAATTGAAAAAAATATATTACTTATGAAGAATTATACACTTATAATGAAAAACATTTATTTTCAATGTTGAAACAACAAAAAGATAGCAAACTTCAAGGATTAATCAATGAATTTGAAAATAAAAAAATACAAGATATACCTGAATTAGAAATGCCAAAAGTAAAAGTAAGAGATTTAAATCCTCTTGTTAATGGTAAAAGAATTAAATAAAATTTGTTCTATTTTATAAAAATATATGGTAAAATATTTTTAATGAGTGATATTTATATCATTCGTACTATGCAAGAGTTGTAGATATCAACGACACTCGCACCAATTTTTAATATCAAGCTCGAACTTTTCGGGATAATATAAAAACTACTCTCAAATTAATTGAAAGTAGTTTTATTTTGGCAAAACGTAATAAAAGAAAAAAGACTATCACCTCTTTAACTCACTAGTGAAGTGAGCAAAAAAAGTGGCATAGTTTTTATTTTTTAAAGAACGGGAAAAATTTTCTTGCTAATGCTAATTTTTTTTCTTTTCTTTGCTCTGTCGCTAACAACTGATTTTGCCTTGTTTCGTATAATATAGACTGACACCATTCAGGGCAATCACTAATCTTTACATAAATCCTTCTAAAAACTTCTTCTTCATTACCCCTAAATGCATTAATAACTATACTTGAATTACATTTCAATTCATAACCATCTTCATAACTACTAGATGCTGATAGTTCTAATTCATTCCCATACCAACTGTTAAAATCCTTAACAGAGATTATTATTCCATGATTACTAATACTTACATTAAAATTAGAATTAATTGGTTTTCTATTAGTTGTTTGAGCCATATAATCCTTATAATCAGCATACTTTAACAATTCATCATACATTTCAGATAGGCTTGAACATAAAGCCGAAAATACTTCATCAGTCCACAAACTTTTTGATTTTACAACATATAGATCTCCGTTTTGTTTTGCAAAATATATATCATCGTAATGGCCACCACGATATTTTTTGAATGAAATATGCAAAATATTTTTTTCATAATCAAAATCATGGTATATAACTGCACTATTCTCATTGAACCTTCTGTGTACAATATAATTAAAATTATTTTCATATCCTTCTTCTAAACATCTATATTCACTTCTTAATTTCTTTAATAAAACTAATACATCGTATAACGAAATGCAATCGGCATCTTTACTTTTTGAAGCAAGTAAAACTCTTTTTAGTTCTTCTAAAATTTCAGTTCTTGAAGTTATTGGTTTATAACTTGTAAATTTGCTTTCTTCATAATCCTTTGTTGTAATATCTTGATTTGTATAAAAATAAACTTTTTTATCTTTTCTTGAATATTGTATAGTATTAAAAATAACATTCGGATTAGATTCAAAGATCTTTTCTAAACAACTTTCTAAAGATTCTTCATCAACATTCGCAATACTTGTAATTTTTAGATTATTTCCTGTGTCTTTTACTGGCAAGACTGTATCGCTATATACTATTGTTTTATGAACAACTGTTGTATGTGGTATAAACATAATATTCCTCCTAACATTTTTAAAGCAAGACTATTATATCATAAAGTTTAATAATTTAATTAATATTTAACATATTTTTAACAAAAATAAAATGTAATTCAACTAGTTAGTGATTATTATATTTTTATTAAAACAATACCGATTGTTGATAATTGCCTAATGACAATGTTAGTTTCTTTATTGCCTTAACTACCCTACTCAAATAATCTTATACAATTACAAATATTTAATGACAAAACCTTTATATTTAATTATAATTAGATTAAAGAAAGGAAGTTTAGATATAATGAAAAGTAGTTATGTTTGTTTGAATAGTAAAACATTTGAAATTGAAGAAAATAATATTATTATACCAGTTGATAGACAGTTAGCAAAAGCAATTTCAACATTAAATCAAAAAGGTTATTATGTAGAAATGTTTAATAGGGCTACGATAACAACACCATTTTCTATTGGTTCTATAATTTATGAGTTAACGGAGCAACAACTATTAAATATAAATGATAGTACTAAAAATAAAATAAAAAAAATAATTGAAGACTCCAATAATACATCAACATTTATAATATTCAAAGAAGAATATAAATTTGATAGTTTACCTCTAGGATATAAAATCATTGGTAGAGAATTATTTTATAGTTTAGATATTTTAAAAGATAATGATGACATAGAAATAAAGAAGTTAATTGAACTAGATAAAGAGCATCAGGAAAGTATTAAAAATTTAGAAAATTGGGCAAACGATTTGCCAAGTATTATAAACTAATTAAAGAAGTTATAAAGTCTATATTATTGATGATTAATAGCAATTTATTTATTGTTTTAATTGTCTTATTTAATAATGTTAATTATTTTGACAAAACAAATTATTTATGCTATTATTAGTATGTAAGCAAGAAAACTTGCATATAATAAAAAAAGAGGAACATTTGATTTCACAAGTGAATGTCACCTCTAATTAAATGGTTGTGACACTCTGTCAATGTTGAAGAGTGTCTATTTTTTTATGCATAGAATCATTATAGAGACTATACTTTATTAAATATATATAAATATTTATAACACTACTCTTTTATTATTAAAAATAACTAACAAAAAACATAGCGATATATCACATAATGTGTTATAATATCAGATATAGATTGGAGGTTTATTATGAGTTTAAAGGAAATATTAGTTAGAGAAATGGCCAAGTCCGGTGGAAAAGCAAAAATTACATGTGGTAAGACAATTGTAAATGTTTCTCCTGATGTTGAATGGCTTAAATGGTTATCTTATGAACCGGAATTTGAAAAAAATAGAATAGAATATTTTGATTCTAAAAAAGTATCAGAATTATCACTTGAAGAACTTGCTGAGGCTAGTAGATATATTAAAAATAGAGTTTTTGCTGAATTATTTAAAATATATGGTGCAAGTGAATGTTCTAAAGAAGATTATATGAAAGTATACGAATATATGTGCAATGAATCTATTGAAGAATTAATGATAAGCAAATTAACTCCTGAAGAACTACAATATGCAAAGCAAGAAATAACTAGATTAAGTAAAATTCCAAGTGATCAATTAAGTTGTATAATAAAAGAAGAACAAGAAAAATATGAACAATTATCAATGGTTGACTCTTATATACTACACATAATATCAGGAATTGACTATGCTAGAAGTTTATCTAGCTTAGATAAAGAATTAAATAGTCAGTTAGAGCAAAATGCCGTTATGAGAAGAAGAAGCTTTTATGCGGCATCAAATCCATATCAAAAAAGGTAACATATTAACTGTTTTATTTAACAATGTTAATCCTTTTGACAATATTAACTGTTTATGATATTATTAGTATGTAAGCAAGAAGACTTGCATATAATAAAAAAAGAGGAACATTTGATTTCACAAGTGAATGTCACCTCTAATTATATAGTTATGACACTCTGTCAATGTTGAAGAGTGTCTATTTTTTTATTGCTAATACCAATAAGGTAGATAACAGTAAGATGATAGCAATGAGCTTTAGAACTTTTATAACAAAAGTTTTAGTTTTCATTTTATCTACCTCCTTTCTTTTGCAAGATTGGAGGATGACACTCACATCAAATATTCCTATTAGGAATTATATAATAAGCATATTTATAAAGCAAGAAAATTAACAGAATTTTTTATTAAAATATTTAATATATTATGTAGTTAATTCTTTTGACAATATCAATTATCTATGATATTATTAGTATGTAAGCAAGAATACTTGCATATAATAAAAAAGGGAAATACTTAACTTTGCGATGTTGAGTACTTGCCCCAAAAATTGGTTTGAGTACTTAATCTAATGCAGATTGAGTACTATTTTTTTATACATAGAATCATTATAGAGACTATTAATAAAATGATAATTAGTATTAGAAATGTGATTAATAAATCTTTTTTCTTCATAAATATCAAGCCCTCCTTCCTTTTGGTTGGAGGCAAGTACTCAACAGTTAGTATTCCCTATACTTGATTGTACTATTTGTACGATGAGAAGGCAACAAAATTAACAGAACTTTATAAAATATTTTTTATATACTTTTTCGTGAAAAAGCCTAGTCTGCCTTATTCGCAAACGAATAAGTTATGACTAGGGCTTTTATTTTTTGAATAATGATAAAAATCTTCTTCTTGATTTAGATTTTGATATTGAAACATCACTTGAATGTTCAGTCGCATTTTCTTGTGGTGTGCTATTATCTGCTTTTCTTACAGACATTTTTTGAAATTCAACAGCAGCTCTATAAAATAGCTCTAAATTTAAGTAAATTGTTATAGGCCAAACGTTGTCTTGATGTATTAATACATCAGTTAATAAGCTTCTGTGTTTGTAATAGAAATCTTTTTCTTCTTTACGAAAAGTTTTAAAATTAACTTCTTCTAATTTTTGAGGAATATTACAACTAGGTCCTAGATTCCAATAAGGATTTTCGCACATTTTTTCAGAAGCATCAATTGCTACTGATGCATTCACGTATTTGTCAGGCACTAAATTATTTTTATTAATCGCAACTAGTAAGCAAGCTGCTAATTTAAATGTATCTAACTCTCCCCTAATGTATTTTGTTTTAAACTCATTATAGTATAAATAATAGTCTTCTAAAGCTTTTTCTATCTTTCTAGAAATAATACTATTTATATTGACTTTGTTTTCAGTTAATCCATAAATAATTAAATTTCTAATATCATCTTTTGTAAGAATTTCTTTTGTCATCTTATACCTCCTAAAATATATATATATATATATATATATATGTTTTAATTATGTTATATATTTTTATTTCTTATTAAATATATATAATTCAATAGTTACGGCTTCTATTTTTTTAATAATTTTTTCTGTTCTTTTGTTGCGTTTTTATCTAAACTAAATAGTTCTGAATAAAGAAACATTTTCCTAAACAATTTATCATCTTTACTACATCTATCCTCTATTCTTTGCTTAATTCCTTTTGATAAAATTTCTTTAGGAACGTTTACTATATAACCGCAATGTGGGCATAGTTGATAATATCTATACAATCTATCTGCCTGATTAATAAATATTTCTTCTTCTCTTATGACAAAACTTTTTCCACATGGCTTAGTATTTTCAGGTCTATGCAATCTTGTTTCTATCATTGTTGGTATATATTCTTCTTCCATATCACATGTAATTTCTAAATCACATGGCAATTCATCATGATAGCCTAAATATATTTCTTGTTTTTCATTTTCAGTGAAAATAGATAAATTGTCTTCATGATATGGAGCTGATGTTATTGCAGTTATGAAAATATTATTTCTTACACCAATATCATTTTTATCTCTAGATGGCTTTCTTTCATGCAAATCTATAATCATAGAATTAACATCATGCATATTTAATCTTCTACCGCTAGTATATATTCTACCATTATTTTTATACCTAAGTATTCTATAATATTGATCTATAACATAAAGTTTTCTTTCTTTGTTCTTTAAATCACCAGATTGTTCTTCAATGTAATCAGCTACTCTTTCTAACACTTCCCAAATACTTAGCTTCGTTTCAAATATTTTGCATTCTTTATCAGCATTTTCTTTTTCTAATAATTCCAATCCTTTTTTTACTTTGTCTAGATAATCTGTATCATTTTTTTTACTTTCTATCACTTGATAAAGTCTACTATCTTCTACTGGCTTATCAGATAATAAAAGTTCTTCAAATAACGAATTTAAAGTGTCTTCCCTACTTATTTTTAAGTATATTAAAGGCTTCTCGAATAATTTATTTTTATATTTTTTTATGTTTTCATCTGTCAGTCTTTTAAACTCTTCTTCGCTTTGCTCATACATATATGGTGCCAATATAAAGCATGCGTTTTCATACAAATATCTATACCTTTTTATTAATTCTTGTTTTGCTTGGTCTAATGTCACTTTAAAACCTCCTTGTATAATTATTTTAGCATAAAGTTTCTTTTTTTTCTACTATTTACATTTTTGCAATAAAAAAGATAGAAAATACTATCTAGTTTCGTATACACTAACTTCTTTTCTATCTCTTCCTCTATTTTCATACTTAACATATCCTGACATAGTGGCAAATAAAGTATCATCAGTACCTCTTTTAACATTTTTACCAGGATGAATTTTAGTACCTCTTTGACGATATATAATAGAACCTGCTTCTATATATTCGCCATCAGCAGCTTTTGCTCCTAATCTTCTACCAGCAGAATCTCTACCATTACTTGTTGAAGATTGTCCTTTTTTATGAGCAAATAACTGTATATTAAATTCTAAGAATTTTAACATATTATTCCTCCTCATCAATAATTTTAATATTTTTAGGATATTTAATAGCTAACTCTTTTAATAAACTAATCATATTACTAAGTAGTTTATTAGTTATATCATCTTTATCTAATATATTAATTACTAACTTATCCGTATCGTTTAAAACATTTATAGCATTAATATTAATAGATGATATAGCATTTACTGTACATATTACTGTTGCACTTACGGCAGCACATACAATATCTTTACCATATGTATCATAATTAGCATGACCTGTTATCGTAATATCCTTAGGTTTTAGTACAATTTTAATCATCTAACACCTATTTAATTTTTTTAATTTCTACTTTACTATATGGTTGACGATGTCCTTGAGTCTTTCTAGTAGACTTTTTATTAGGTTTATATGTAAATATTCTAAGTTTTTTAGATTTACCTTGTTTTACAACAACTCCTTCAACAGTAGAACCTTTAACATATGGATTACCTACTACACCATTAGCCATTAATACTTTATCAAAAACAACTTTTTTACCTTCTTCAGCATCTAGTTTTTCAACGTAGATAACATCGCCTTCAGCAACACAGTATTGTTTTCCACCAGTTTCAATTATAGCTTTCATTTCGTACCTCCTTATTATTAATATTTAAGACTCGCCCTCAAGGTGGATTATCTCGCTTTTACCTTTTTAGTGCGGTTGAGTAAACAACTCGAGGTCTTAAAAACAATATAATTCTATCATAATTTACTAGCTAAGTCAACCTAAAATGGTGATAGTTGCTATATATTTTCCGTAATAAATAAGCATTAAGATATAAATTATGATAAATAAGATATTTACTATGTGAAATTTTATTTTTCTTATTTTATGATTAAATAGATACATTCCAAATAATTCTAAGAAACATCCACCAATAATTGATAAGAATAATAATGTTTTCTCACTTACTCTACTCTTTTTTAATATGGCAAATAATTTATCTAGACCAAATATTAGAAGTGTGATAATGTTTACCACAATTAGATATATTAGAATTATTTTATTCATGATACCACCTTAGGTAATTATACCATATATTTTTAATATAGTCCCCATTCTGCAAACTTTTCAAAGCCACCTAATTCTTTTATGTAAGTTCTAGCTTCTTCGACTATTTCTTCATATGGTTTATTATCAATATACTCGTCACCAATAGCACAGCATATTTCTACTGTTTTATTTAATTCTTGGGCTTTCTTAAAAGCATATATGTTGATTGAGACATCGGCTTTAGATAAGTCCTTCCCATGGAGACCACCACCGGTAACGGACTTGGCCATATCAGAACCTAATTTTCTGTTTGTAGCACCTGAATCAACATTAACACCACCGGTCCACTCGCCAAGTGGATTAATTATTAGATTATTTCTAATACCTTTTAATTTTTCTTGCAAGTCTTCGTTTTTAGCATTACTTTGACAGACAATAAACTTATCATCGGTTAAGATAAACTTACCATCATAGGGATATTTTATATATAAATTTCTAATAATTTCTGATATCTCTTTTTCATTTTCTGTTAATGGTACCCCTTTAAATATTCCATTATCGCCACATCTAATCTTTCCTTTTTGATTTTCTGCTAAAAAGACGTCTTGCTTTTGAACATTTAGTGATAATTTCAAACCTTCTCCAGCGATTCTTTTAACAATAGCATCTACTTCTTCATAAGTAATAATCTCACTTGTTTCAATAATTACATGACATTCGTGATGTCCGATTAATACCTCCACTGCTATTTTAGGATTTTCATTTTTAGTATAAGCAAGATCAACAATTGCTCCTGCTATTCTGTCAGCCACTTTATCGGGATGACTTGGATTTACTTTTTCTATCATTTTTTACCTCTTTCTACATCCAAGAACAAAAGATAAATTAAAATTTATCGTTGAAACCTCACGATTTCAAATTTCTGCTTCACAGACACTCTATTGAGTCTTCTCCAACAGACTTAAATTCCGATAGTCGCTACCGTACATAATATATTTTTTAATTTATTTGTTCCTTTTAATAATTACTGCAATAATTTTTCATATACATTTTTACACCTTCAAACATTATATTAATACTAGCATTCAAATCTCTATCTATTTCTAAATGACACTTTGTACATTTATATTCCCT
>CAKPNA010000004.1 GCA_934168275.1 uncultured Bacilli bacterium | reverse complement strand
GATAAAGGTTTCACGTGGAACATGGGAGAAAGAAAGATAAAGGTTTCACGTGGAACATGGGAGAAAGAAAGATAAAGGTTTCACGTGGAACATGGGAGAAAGAAAGATAAAGTAAGGGAATTGATTTTTTTAAATATATGTTGTATTATTTTATTGATGCAACAATAATATAGGAAATAAGTCAGGGTTGGAAAACAGCAGCTTTAACTATCCCTTATTGTGTGCATCTTTTTTTATAATTAAGTTTTGAAAATCTAAAAGCTAATTAGTGATTTGCTTTTAGATTTTCTTCGGGATGGTGAAAAATATGAACTATATGAAAGCTGCTTGTGATCTTGCTGAAAAGGCTATGCAAAATGATGAAGTTCCTGTTGGTTGTGTGATTGTTGATAAAGGCAAAATAGTCGGTTGTGGATATAACAAAAAAGAAACAAGTAAAATTGCAATTTGTCATGCAGAAATTATGGCAATTGTTGATGCATGTAAATATAAAGATAGTTGGCGATTAGATGATTGCGAGATGTATATTACATTATCACCATGTATGATGTGTATGGGGGCAATAATGGAATCTAGAATAGGTAAAGTATATTATTTACTTGATAGCACGTTTCATACGAACAAATGTTTTTCTTTTGACAATTTAAAAAACGTTGAAAAATATAATGATAAAGCATTAGAAGATAAGTATAGTGTAATGTTAAGTAATTTTTTTAAAAATAGGAGAAAATAAGTTAAAAATATATAAAAATGTGTTATAATTATCTTGGAATTGTGTGGTGATTTATATGGCATATTTAGCTTTGTATAGAAAGTATCGTCCTTCTTCTTTTGACGAAGTATTTGGTCAAGATAATATAGTTAAAATTATTCAAAATGCTGTTGTTAGTGGGCGTGTGTCACATGCATATTTATTTTCTGGCCCTCGTGGTACAGGTAAAACAACTACTGCTAAAATACTTGCTAGAATGGTTAATTGTGAATCACTAGATAATGGTAATCCTTGTGGTAAATGTTCTAATTGCTTGAATTTTTCAAGTAGTGGTGATGTAGTAGAAATAGATGCGGCATCTAATAATGGTGTTGATGAAATTAGAAATTTACGTGAAAAGATTAATTTAGTTCCTAGTCAAAGTAAATATAAGATTTATATAATTGATGAGGTTCATATGCTTACTACACAAGCTTTTAATGCATTATTAAAGACATTAGAGGAACCTCCTAAACATGTAATTTTTATTTTAGCTACGACTGAACCTAATAAGATTCCACTTACTATTAGTTCTCGATGTCAAAAGTTTCAATTTAATAGGGTAGATGATAGCGATATTGTTAAACGGTTGAAACAAATTTCTGATATTGAAAAAATTAATATTAGTGATGATGCTTTATATGAAATTGCAAGAGTATCGGATGGTGGTATGAGAGATTCTATAAACTTGTTAGATCAGTTATGCTCATACGATTTAAATAATATTACTATTGATGATGTATATAATGTTTATGGAACTATTTCTTATACTGATATTGCTGAATTATTAAGTAATGTTAAAGATAATAATGGTAATTATGTTGTTAGTTATATTGAAAAGATAAATAAAGATGGTATCAACTTATCTAAGTTTATTGAGGAATTACTGTTATTTTTAAAAGATGTACTTGTTTATAAGAATTGTGGTAATGAGTTAGAAATTAAAAGTAAAAACGATAGTGTTGTTAAAATTAATTATATATTTGGTGAAAATGATATTTACTATGTAATTGATTTATTAAATGATTTATTGGGTAAATTAAAATATAGTGTTCATCCAAGTGTTTTATTGATTGCAAATTTACTAAAATTATGTGGAGTAATGTCTAACAACAGTTCTGTTGATAAGGAAGTAGTTAATAATGCAGAACCTGGTGATATTATTAAGAAACCTGTGGAAAAGCAGAAAAATGTTGCTATAAATAATAACACACCTGCTTATAAATCAAAAAAAATATTATTACCAACAGATGATTATGTGGAAATAGTTATTAATAACACGTTTGCGACAGCAAGTAGAGATTATTTAACTAATTTACTTGATAAGTGGCGTGATGTTTCAGAATATATTACTGATGCTAGATATGTTGCAATTTCTAGTTTCTTAGCAGATGTTGTTCCTAGAGCGGCAGGTAATGATTATGCTATTTTATCTGGTAAATATGCCTCTATTGTAGATGGTGTTAATAGTAATTTATCTTTATTTGAACGTCTGCTTGATGATATGATTGGTCATAAAGTAAAAGTAATTGCTTTGAATGATGATGTTTGGGAACAAAAGAAATTAGAGTATGTTAATAATCGTAAGAGTGGTCGACAATATAGTTTGAAGGATTTACCTGATATTAATACTACTACTAATAATAATGATAATGATAATGAATCTTCTAGTGATGATATGCAAGTCGATTCTAGTAATAATCCAATAGATAAACTTGTTAATATTGTTGGAGAAGATGTTATAGAATATATTTAAAAGAGAGGATGATTATAATATGGATATGAAAAGAATGATGATGGAAGCGCAAAAAATGCAAAAGGAGTTATTAAAGATTCAAGAAGATTTATCTAAGACTGTTTATGATGGAGAATCTTCAATGGTAAAGGTTAAAGTTAATGGTGATAGTGAGGTATTATCTGTTAAATTTGATTTAGATGAAGATTTTGAAAAAGATGATATTGAGATGTTAGAAGATATGGTTGTTGTTGCTATTAATGATGCTGTTAGTAAGGCTAAAGCTGATAAGGAAAATAAATTAGGTAAATATGGTAATGGACTTTCAGGGTTAATGTAATGCATTCTAATTCTATAAGAAAATTAATTGATTGTTTTAGGGATTTACCAGGTGTTGGTGAGAAGAGTGCTGAGAGATTTGTTTATTCAATGCTAAATTTTGAACCTGATAGACTTGATAATTTTGCTAATTGTATAGTTAACGTTAAAAATAATGTAAAAAAATGTCAAAAGTGTGGTAATTTTACAGAGAATGATGAATTATGTGATATATGTTCTAATACATTAAGAAATGATTCAGTTATCTTTGTTGTAGAAAAGCCAAAAGATGTTATTTTATTTGAAAAAGTTGGTAATTATGATGGTGTATATCATGTTCTTAATGGACTTATTTCTCCCCTTGAAGGTATTAATCCTGATGATATTAATTTACAAAGTTTAGTTGATAGAATTAAAAATGGTAATGTAAAGGAAGTTATTATTGCTTTAAAACCTAGTTTAGAAGGTGAAACAACTACACAATATATTAGAAAAATAATTGAACAATATAATGTTAGAGTATCACGTATTGCAACAGGTATTCCTATGGGTACGGATATTGAATATATTGATCCTATGACTTTAGAGATGGCTTTTGAAGAAAGAAAATATATTTCATAATTTTATTATTTTAGCATATGCTTTAGTGGTGATATTATGGCAAAAAAAATAATTAATGTAATAAAAAGAATTATAATGGCATTTTTACTTATATATGCTTATAATTCTTTGGGTGTATCACTTGGTATTTTGATACCGTTAAACTTTTTTACAATTATTTTTGTTTCAATATGTGGTCTTCCATCAATGCTTGCTTTAATTTTATTTTCTTTTTTTTACATAAAGTAAATGTTTGTATGTGAGGTGTTTTTGATGTTGGACGATTTTATGGATAGTCAAGTGTTAGCATATAAGATTATTAATAGTTCTTTAATTAATAATCGTCTTTCACATGCTTATTTGATAGAGACTAATGGATGTGAAAGTGCTTATGATTTTGTTAAGGCTTTTGTTAAGGCTATTATATGTCCAAAACACTATACAAATAATAAATTATGTGGCAATTGTCCTATATGTCATAGAATTGATGATAACAATTATACAGAGTTTAAAGTTATTGATACTGATGGTATGTGGTTAAAGAAAGAACAAATTATCGATTTGCAAATGGATTTTTCAACTGTTGGTATTGAGGGTGGCACAAGGGTTTATGTTATAAAAAACTGTGAAAAGATGAATGCATCAACAGCTAATTGTCTCTTGAAATTTTTAGAGGAACCAAATCCTAATATCGTTGCTATTTTAATGGTTAATAATATTGAGTCGTTGTTAGATACAATTGTTTCTCGTTGTCAATTAATTAAATTGATTCCTAATTACGATTATAAAAGCTCGTTAGATAAAGTTAAGTATTTGATATGCGATGGAAAAGAAGATTTAGTTAATTTTGTTATTGATAATAATATTGTTGATGTAGTATTTAATTTTATTAATGTAGCATCTAAAAATAGATATGATGGCATCGTGAATGCTAATAAGTTATGGCATAAATATATTCAAAAACGAGAAGAGATAGCAGTGGCTTTGGATATCATTTTGTATATATATTACGATTGCTTAAAATATTTAGTAGGTAATGATAATTTATTTTTTGATGATAAAATAGATGATATTAAGGAAGTTATTGAAAATCAAGATATGGAATCTATATTAAATAAAATTGAAAAATTAGATGAATTGAGGTTATTAATTAAGTTTAATGTTAATATCAACTTATTTGTTGATAAGTTATGTATGGTTTTAGGAGGTTAGTTATGTTAGTATTAGTTAAATTAGGAGATAATGATAGAGCAGTTTATTTTAATGGTAATGATTTATCTGTTAATGTTGGAGATAATGTTATTGTTGATACTGAAAAAGGTTTACAATACGGAGTAGTTAAAACTTTAGATAATGATGAGTTTGATACTTCTTTATATAAAAATGTTGTTAGAGTAGCGTCTAGTGATGATGTAAAGAAGAATAATGATAATATTAATGATGCAATATTTGCTCTAAAGAAATGTCGTAAGTTAGTACAGAAATATGGTTTAAATATGAAGATTATTGATGCCTACTATACATTTATGAGAGAACAACTAATTTTTCGTTTTGTATCGGAGGATCGTGTAGATTTTAGAAATCTGGCTAAAGAATTGGGCGCAATTTACAAAACTAGAATAGAACTTCGACAGATTGGAATTAGAGATAAGGCGAGATTTGTTGGTGGAATTGGTCCTTGTGGTAGATTATTATGTTGCAGTACTTTTTTAAATGATTTTGCTAGTGTTTCAATTAATATGGCTAAGAATCAGCAACTATCTTTAAATCCTACGAAAATTAATGGAGTCTGTGGTAGACTTTTATGTTGCTTAACCTATGAAAATAAAAATTATACTGTGTCTAAAAAGAACATGCCTAATGTCGGAAGCAAGATAGATACTAAATATGGTGAATGTAAGGTTTTATCAATAGATATATTTAATAATACTATTAAAGTTGGAAATGATGAAGTAGGTATTATTGAATTAGATTGGGAAGAGTATGAAAGTAAGAAATAGATTATTAAACTTTGGTGATAATGTTATATATCAAGATGATGAATGGTTTGCTTTTTCTCTTGATTCCGTATTACTTTCTAACTTTGTTTCAGTTAAACTTACAGATAAAAAAATATTAGATATGGCTTGTGGTAATGCACCTATTCCGATGCTTCTTACTTTTCGAACTAATGCATCTATTTATGGTATTGACATTCAAAAAGAAGTTATTGATTTGGGTATTCAGTCAATTCAAGAAAATAAGATGGATAAACAAATTTCTTTAGATGTTTTAGATATTAATAATGTTGAGGATAAGTTTTCAGCTGAATTTTTTGATGTTATTACGTGTAATCCACCATATTTTAAATATAGTAATAATGATAATATTAATTTAAATATGAATAAAAGAATATCTCGTCATGAGGTTTTAGTTAATTTGGATACCATTGTTCAAAAAGCTAGTTATCTTTTAAAGAATGGTGGTACTTTTGCAATGGTTCATCGACCTGATCGTTTAATTGAAATAATAGATGTTATGGAAAAGTATAATATAGCACCTAAAAAATTACAGTTATGTTATTCTAAAGTTAATTCTAATTGTAATTTAATATTAATTGAAGGTAATAAAAATGGTAAGAGTGGCTTAAAAATACTTAGTCCGGTTGTTGTTCATAATGCTGATGGATCATATAGTGAAGAAATTAGAAAAATGTTTGGAGATGATAATGATGTGGCAAAATAGTTATGATGGGAAGCCAACGTTATATTTAGTACCGACACCAATAGGCAATTTGGAAGATATGACATTTCGCTCAATAGAGGTACTTAAGAGTGTTGACGTAATATTTTCAGAAGATACAAGAGTGACTTTAGTATTACTTAATCATTTTGATATTAAGAAGAAATTGATTTCATTACACGATCATAATGAGGATATGGTTAAAGATAAAGTTTTAAGTTATTTAAAAGATAATAAGAATGTGGCTATTGTAACTGATCGTGGAACACCAATTGTTAGTGATCCGGGATATAAAACAGTTAAATATGTTAGTGATAATGGATATAATGTTGTTGGGTTACCGGGAGCGTGTGCTTTTGTTCCGGCATTTATTGTGTCTGGACTTCCTTCTGAACATTTCTTATTTTATGGTTTCTTAAATAGTAAAGATAGTAAGATGCGTGAAGAATTAAATAATTTAAAGAACTTTGAAAATACAATAATTTTTTATGAAGCACCACATCGTTTAATTAAATGCTTACAAGCTATATTAGATGTTTTTGGGAATAGATATGTTAGTATTTCTAAAGAGATATCAAAACTTCATGAAAGTGTTTTTCGTGGGAATATAAGTGATGCAATTAAGAGTTTTGATGTAGTTAAAGGTGAATATGTTATCGTTGTTGATGGCTTTAAAAGAAATAGTGATGATTATAGTAATTTATCAGTAGTAGAGCACGTTAATATGTACGTTAAATCAGGTTTATATGTTATGGATGCGATAAAGATGGTTGCTAAGGAAAGGAATATTCCTAAGAGTGAAATATATAAGGAATATCATGTAGGTGATAATAAATGAAGTTAATAGTAGGTTTAGGTAATCCAGGTGATAAGTATGATGGTACAAGACATAATATTGGTTTTATGTTATTAGACAAATATATTACAGGATTTTCTTTAAATAAGAAGTTTAATGCTCTTGAAAAGTTTACTGATTATGGAGATGAAAAAGTTTTATTTATAAAGCCATTATCTTTTATGAATCTTTCAGGAGAGGTTGTTAAGAGATATATTGATTATTATAAGATAGATATTAATGATTTATATGTTATTCAGGATGATTTAGATATGGATGTTGGTAAAATTAAGATATGTTATAATCATAATTCTGGTGGGCATAATGGAATAAAAAATATTATCGAATGTATTGGTAGTAAAGCTTTTGTTAGAATTAAGATTGGGATAGGACGTAGTAGTAATGATATTATTGATTATGTTTTAACGAGATTTAGTAAAGAAGATTATAATACTTTGAATAATTCTTTTGAAAAGTTAAATAATATATTTGATGATATTGTCAACATGTCTGTGGATAGACTTATGAATAAATATAATTCACTATAGTTGATAGTGGGGATTGATTTGATATGAAATTTTTTGATAATTTATTTAATGATAGTAGTTTTGATAAGTACGCTATTAGTGGACTTAATATGGAGCTTGCTTCTATCTATGTGTATGATAAGTTTATTCATAGTAATAGAGGATGTTTAGTAGTGGCTAATTCATTATATGAGGCTAATAATATTTATAAAAAAATAGCTAATTATACTGATAGGGTACTATTTTTTCCTATGGATGATTTTTTAACTAGTGAGGCAGTGGCAATTAGTCCGGAGTTTAAGACCGAGAGAATTGTTTCTTTAAATAAATTAGTTAGTGATAGTAATTATATTGTTGTTAGTAATTTAATGGGTTATTTAAGATATTTACCTAGTCATGATTTATGGAAAGATAATATTATGAAATTGTCTGTCAACATGTCTGTGGATAGAGATGAGTTTATTAATAAATTATTCGATATTGGTTATGAGAGAGATGTTATTGTTTCTGAGACTGGTAAAATTGGTGTTAGGGGATATGTTATTGATATCTTTGCGGTTGGAGAAGATAATCCTATTAGAATTGAGTTTTGGGGAGATGTAATAGATTCTATTAAATATTTTGATATGAATACACAGTTATCTTTTTCTAATGTTGATGAGATAACTATTTATCCGTATACAGAGTTTATCGTAGATAAAAAGACTGATGATATGGAATGCTCACAAAAGTTTTTAAAGAAGTATTCTAGTAAGGTAGTTAATATTCTTGATTATATTGGGGATGGAACAATGTTCTTTTATGATTATAATCAGATATGTAATGGGTATGATGTTCTTAAAAAGACTATTTTTGATTATAATGTTAATAATGATATTAAGAATATGGATTATATGTTTAATCTTGAAGATATAGATTTTAATAAAATTGTATATTTCTTATCTTTTGATAATGTGTTTAGTGGTAATGATAAAGTAAATATTATTAAATATAGTTCTAATGTTATTCATAATTATAATGGGAACTATGAGTTATTGCGTGATGATTTAAAGAATTATTTAAAGAATAATAAGACAATCTTGTTTTGTATTAATGATGTAGTAGCAAGAGATAGAGTTATTAAATATTTAGATATTGATAATATAGTGTTTACTAGTGAAGATAATATTACTAACAATTATATTAATTTTATTAGTAAAGATATTGATAGTGGTTTTATATATAAAGATTATGTTGTTTTATCACTTAATGATATATTTTCTCATGAAAAGAGTAGTAATAAGTATAAGTCTAAGTATAAGATAGGGCATAAGCTTAATAATATTGGTAATATAAATAAGGGAGATTATATTGTTCATGAAGTATTTGGTATTGGAATATATGATGGGATAAATACTATTACAAAGAATGGTATTCAGAAAGATTATATTCGTTTACTATATGATGGAGGAGATTGTTTATATATTCCTGTTGAAAATATTAATAGAATTAGTAAATATTCTGGTAAAGAAGGAGTTTCTCTTAAGGTTAGTAAGTTAAATTCTAATGAATGGAAGAAGAAAAAAGGTAAGGTTAGAGAGAAATTAGAGAGTATTGCTAAAGATTTACTTAAACTTTCTGCTGAGCGTGAGGTGCAAAAAGGATATGCTTTTTCTATGGATGATGAGAGTCAAATTATGTTTGATAATGAGTTTAATTATGAAGAAACTCCTGATCAAATGAAAGCTATTAAGATGATAAAGTCTGAAATGGAGAAATCTAAACCCATGGATATGCTACTATGTGGGGATGTTGGTTATGGTAAGACCGAGGTTGCTTTTCGAGCAATGTTTAAGGCTGCAAATGATGGCAAGCAGGTTGCATATTTATGTCCAACAACAATTTTATCTAATCAACAGTATAATTCTGCGATATCTAGATTTGCTAATTTTCCGGTTAGAATTGCGCTTATCAACAGGTTTGTGGATAAAGATAAACAAAAGAAGATTATTGAAGATTTAAAAGATGGCAAGATAGATATTATATTTGGTACACATAGATTACTTAGTGATGATATTCAATATAAAGATTTAGGATTATTAGTAATAGATGAGGAACAAAGATTTGGTGTTACACATAAAGAGAAGATTAAGAGATATAAATCTAATGTTGATGTTCTTACTTTGTCGGCTACACCAATACCTAGAACATTACAGATGTCAATGTCAGGAATTCGTAGTCTTTCTCTTATTGAGACACCTCCTGCACTTAGATATCCAATTCAGACTTATGTTTTAGCAGAAAATAAATTGATTATTAAAGATGCAATATATAAAGAGTTATCTAGAGGTGGACAAGTATTTATTCTTTACAATAGAGTTGAAAGTATAGAAAGCAAGGTACTTGAAATAAAAGATTTAGTACCGGATGCTCGAATTGATTTTGCTCATGGAAGAATGACTAAAGATGCTTTAGAGAACAAGATGATGAAGTTTATTAATCATGAGTATGATATTATGGTATGTACGACTATTATTGAAACAGGTATTGATATTCCTAATGCTAATACTTTAATTATTATAGATGCTGATCGATTTGGTTTATCACAATTATATCAGTTAAGAGGTAGAGTCGGGCGTAGTACGGTAATTGGTTATTGTTATTTAATGTATGATAAGAATAAGATGTTAAATGATATTGCTATTAAGAGATTAGATACTATTAAAGAGTTTACAGAACTTGGTAGTGGCTTTAAGATTGCGATGAGAGATTTGTCTATTCGCGGAGCAGGAGACATTTTAGGTCGTGATCAATCAGGATTTGTAGATACTATTGGTATAGATTTATATTTAAAGATGCTAAATGAGGCTGTTAGAGCAGCTAAGGGTGAAGAAGTAGTTGAAGAAGATGATAATAGTATTAAGAAAGATAAACAGTTAATTGAAGTATCGACACATATTGATAATAATTATGTATCTGATACAGAGCTTAAGATTGAGATTCATAAGAAAATTAATGAAGTTGATTCTAAAGAGAAGTTTGATTTAGTTAAACATGAACTTGAAGATAGGTTTGGTAAACTAAGTGATGAGTTAATTATATATATGTATGAAGAATGGTTTGAATATTTAGCAGGTAGTTTGAATATTACTAATGTTGTTAATACTAAGAATTATATAGATATAGAATTACCTAAAGAATTATCTGTTAAGATTAATGGTGAAGAATTATTTAATGAAACATATAAATTATCTAAGATGTTTAGATTAAGTTATAGAAATAATTGTATTCATGTAATATTAGATATTGTTAAGTTAGATAAACATTTTATATTATATTTAGTTGATTTATTAATTGTTATTAAAAAAATGATTGATAATAAGTGATTGTTAGTATATTTTTTACAGATTTTGACAATAGTATTATCAGAGGTGAGTTTTTTGAAAACAACTGGTGTTATTAGGAGAATAGATGATTTAGGAAGAATTGTTATTCCAAAAGAGATTAGAAAGAATTTGCGTATTAATAATGGTGATTATTTAGAAATATCTGTAGATGATGAAAAGATAATGTTAGAGAAGTATTCACCTATGAAGAGTATTGGAGAAGTTGCTAGTAGGTACTGTGATTCTTTTTATCAGATATTAAAACATAATATTATTGTTACGGATAGAGATAAGATATTAGCTATTACTGGTTCACTTAAGAAGAAGTATATTGGTCGTGAAATTAGTGATGTTATTGAGAGTATGATTGAACGTAGAGATAATTTTGTAGAGAATAAAAAGAAGAATATATATTTAACTAATGAAGATGATGAATATGGTTATTATGCTTTTAGTACGATTATTAATAATGGAGATGCTATTGGTAGTGTAATTATATTATCACTTGATAATCCAATTATGGAGACTGAAGAGAAAATGGCTAGTATAATGGCTAAACTTCTTGGGGGAGAGTTTATAGATTAGTCTTGATATTTAAAAAATCATATGTTATAATATGGGTGTTTAACGAAGAAGGAAAGAGTAATAGTGATTTATTATAGAGAGTCTATGATGGTGGAAATTAGATATAATAGCTATTATAAATGGTTCTGGAGTTATCTTAACTTTTGTTTAAGCGGTAGTGCGTTATAGCTATGAGTGTATAATTGTATAATTATAAAATAAGGTGGTACCGCGGATATTGAATTCGTCCTTAGCTGGATGGATTTTTTATTTTTGGTATTTATGGGAGGAGAATAGATATGGAAAACAAGAAATTTTATATAACAACACCAATATATTATCCAAGTGCTAATTTTCATATTGGACATTGTTATACAACGATAATAGCAGATGCTATTGCAAGATATAAGAGACAGAATGGTTTTGATACTTTCTTTTTAACAGGTTCTGATGAACATGGGCAAAAGATAGAGAAGAAGGCTACGGAAGCAGGAGTAAGTCCTAAGGAATATGTTGATAAAATAATAGAGAATGCTAAAGATTTATGGGCATCATTAGGTATTTCATATGATAAATTTATTAGAACTACTGATCCTGAACATGTTGAGACTGTTCAAAAGATATTCAAGCGTTTATATGATCAAGGAGATATTTATAAGGGAGAATATTCAGGATTATATTGTACTCCTTGTGAATCATTTTGGACGGAATCACAACTTGTTGATGGTAAATGCCCTGATTGTGGGAGAGATGTTGAAGAAGCTCGGGAGGAAGCATACTTCTTTAGATTAAGTAAATATGCAGATAGGTTAGTTGAATATATTGAGACACATCCGGAGTTTATTCAACCGGTATCTCGTAAGAATGAGATGATTAATAATTTTATTAAGCCAGGTTTACAAGATTTATGTGTTTCTCGTACTAGTTTTAATTGGGGAATACCTGTTTCATTTGATACTAAGCATGTTATTTATGTATGGATAGATGCTTTAAGTAATTATATTAGTGCTTTAGGTTATTTAAGTGATGATGATTCAAAGTTTAAGAAATATTGGCCAGCGGATTTACATATTGTTGGTAAAGAAATAGTTAGATTTCATACTATTATATGGCCAATTATGTTAATGGCATTAGATTTACCTTTACCTAAACAAGTATTTGGACATGGTTGGTTAGTTATTAATGGTGGTAAGATATCTAAGAGCTTAGGTAATTATAAAGATCCAAGAGAGTATATTAATGCTTATGGCAAGGATGCAGTACGTTATTTTGTATTAAGAGAAGTTCCTTTTGGTAGTGATGGTAATTTTTCGGAAGAAGCACTTGTTAATAGAACTAATGCTGATTTAGCTAATGTTTTAGGTAATTTAGTTAATCGTACTATTGCGATGAATAAAAAGTATTTTGATAATATTGTTGTTAAGGGTAGTGATAAGACAGAGTTTGATGATGAATTAATTAATCTTGTTATTTCTACTAAAGATACTGTTGATAAATATATGGATGAATTAAAGGTTCCTGAAGCACTAGATGCGATTATGGAAATATTTAAAAGATGTAATAAATATATTGATGAAACTACTCCTTGGATTTTAGCAAAAGATGAAAATAGTCGTGAAAAGTTAAAGACTGTTATATATAATTTACTTGAATCTATTAGAATAGGTGCTATATTGTTGAGTCCATTCTTACCTGATACTAGTGAAGAGATATTTAGACAGTTAAATACTTCTATTAATTCAATTGATACAACAACATCTTTTGGTCATTTAGTAGAAGGTTCTAAGTTGAATGATCCAGTACCTTTATTTAAGAGAATAGAGAAGACCACAGAATAATTTGTGTTTTTTTACGTTCTGAGTGTAAAATATTGTAAATATTAGTAATTTGTTTACTTTTCTTTTTAGATTTGGTATATTTAAAATGTAGTAGTTGCAGTTTTAGATGAAAAGGGAGCTAAGATGAAGACTATAATTCAAGAACGTATTTTGGAGTTTTATTTAGTTGTATTTTTGTTGTTGGTGGGGCTTAATGCCTTAGTATATAAAAATATTATTGATATTTGCTATTTTGTTGTAGCAGGTATGATAATTGTTAAGTATGTAATTTCTTCTTTTAGAAATAGATAAACTATAGTAATTATAGTTTTTTCTTATGATAGGAGGTTTAATAATGATAGATACACATTGTCATATATTAAGTGAGTATTATGATAATATTGATGAAGAAATAGAAAAAATTAAAGAAGCTGGGGTTAAGGCTATTATAGTTAATGGTACTAATATGAAGAATTGTCAGGAGGTACTAAGACTTGTTTCTAAATATGATATAGTTTATGGTGCAATTGGTTTTCATCCAACTGAGCTAGAAGATGTTAATTTAGATAGTCTTGACTTTATTGAAAAGAATATATCTAATGATAAAATTGTGGCAATTGGAGAGATTGGGCTTGATTATCATTACGATAATACTGATAAAGAAAAACAGCAATTATTTTTTAGAAGACAATTAGAAATAGCTAGTAAGTATCATAAGCCTGTTATTATACATAGTAGAGATGCGATAGGAGATACATATAATATATTGAAAAAATATTCTGTTAGTGGTACTCTTCATTGCTACTCAGGTAGTTTAGAGATGGCTAGAGAGTTTACCAAGTTGGGTATATGTCTTGGTATTGGTGGAGTATGCACTTATAATAATGCAAAGAGTATTATAGAAGTTATAAAAAATATTAATTTGGAATATATATTATTGGAAACTGATGCGCCATATTTAACGCCAGTTCCATATAGAAAGTATGCCAATAGTCCTAAATATTTAGGGGTTATAGCGAATAAAATTGCTGATGTTAAGGGTATTAGTTATGATGAAGTTATAAGGACTACGACGGCCAATGCAGGGAGGATATTTGACATTTATAGATAATTATGATAGAATTATTATTGCCTGAAGAAAAAGAGGCTGAATTTAACTAAGTTATTTTTTATTTAATTTAGTTGATTATGCTTTAAAAATAAGAGGTGATTATATGAAAAAAATAGTACCTGGTACCCTGATTGTCTTCGGACAGTTGATGGTTGCTTTACTATTTTTAGTATTTTTGTTTTCTAAAGCAGATAATAAATATCAGGAAGTAGTAGTTTTAGAGAATAATAATTTAAACAAGACAGAAGATGTAATTTCAGGGTTGTTTGTAGTAAATACTTTATTACAAAATAAGACAGAAAAAGATGAAGAATTAGTTGATTTAATTGATGCTACTATTCAAAAAAAAGAAGATGCAGTTGAAGAGACTAAAAATAATGATAATAACGTTAGTTATTTAGCTGATGAGTTTTATTTAAAATATAAAACAGACGAAGCAATGGGATTTAATGTATCAGTAAATAACAATACATATGATGTTAGTGGTAGTGATTTAGATTTACTTATTGCTGTTATATGTGTTGAAGCAGGAGATAGTATTGATGATGCCTTAGCGGTTATTTCTGTTATATTAAATAGATGTGATTCTGATAAATGGGGTAATTATTTTGGACGTAATCCGATTAGTCAGATAACTGCTCCTAATCAGTTTGAAGTATATTTTAGAAATATGTATTATAGTTATTTACCTTCTGGTAGATATTATAATAGTGCTAAATATAATTATGTTAAGGAAGCCGTTTTAGATGGATTAAATGGTGTTAGAAATAATAATTATTTAGGCTTCAGATCATGGGAAAGTTATGGTTATAGTAGTAATTATATTACTGACCATGGTAATAGATATGGATTTAACTAAGAGGAATATTCCTCTTTTTATGTTATGGAGGTTGTATGGATTTTAATTTTAAAAAGTCTTTAGGACAAAATTTTCTTCGTGATAAAAATATTGTTAATAAGATTATTGAAGGCGCAGAGATTGATAAAGATACTTTAGTTATTGAAATTGGTCCTGGAGATGGATCATTATCTTATGATATTATTAATAAATGTGGATATGCTTATTTATTTGAAATAGATAATAGACTTGAAGATAATTTAAGAAATAAACTAAGTTGTTATAGCAATTATACTTTATATATTAAAGATTTTTTAGAGGCTAGCATTGATGATATAAATGAACTTAATAATTATAAGAAGCTATATGTTGTGGCTAATTTACCATATTATATAACGAGTCCTATTATAATGAAATTAGTTAATGAATTTAAACCTGATAAAATAGTTATTATGATTCAAAAAGAGGTAGCTATGCGTTTATCGGCTTCAGTTAATACAAGAGACTATGGATATATATCAGTAATACTTTCTTACTATTATGACATTAAGAAAGTAGTTGATGTATCAAGAAAGTGTTTTATTCCTGAACCTAAAGTTGATAGTGCTGTAATTGTAATGAATAGAAAGAGTAATATAGATAATAACTTTAACTATGAATTGTTTTTGAAGTTAGTAAAAGATGCTTTTCAATTTAAACGCAAGAATTTGAGAAATAATTTAAAGAGTTATGATTTAGATACTGTTAATAGAGTATTAGAAAAATATAATTTATCTTTAACGGATAGAGCAGAAAATGTTTCTCTTGAAGTTTTTATAGATATAGTAAATACATTAGATAATAAATAGATTGTGTTATGCAATCTTTTTTTCATATATGAGCTAGTTAATCATATAATTAGATAGGTGAATGTATGTTTAATATTGGTGATTATGTAACTAGAAATTCATATAATAATGATGTGGTATTTAAGATAATTAGTATTGATGAAGATTTATATTATTTAAAAGGTGTTAATGTTAGATTATATGCTGATAGTTATAAGGAAGATTTAAAATTATATAATGATGGTAGTGAGAGTAATGATTCTTTTCTTCCTTCAATAGAAGAATATCGAAAGTTAAATAGAAGTGAGTATTTTTATTTACCGGGGAAGATATTACATTTAGATGGTGATAAGGAATATTTAGATAGTTGTCTAGACTTTTATAAGAAGAATAAGTTAAGAGCATATGGAGTTTATTTTAAGGAAGAGGATTTAGCTAGTAATATAGTGCCTCTTCTTGAAAAGTATACTCCGGATATTGTTGTTATTACTGGTCATGATGCTTATTATCGTAAGAGAAAGAATGGTTCTAAATATAAGAATACCTCTAATTTTGTAGAGTGCGTTAAAATGGCTCGTACGTATGAAAAATCACATCAAAAATTAATTATTATTGCGGGAGCTTGTCAGTCTGATTATGAAGAATTAATTAAAGCAGGTGCTAATTTTGCATCTAGTCCAAAAAGAATTAATATTCATGCTTTAGATCCGGCAATAGTAGCGGGGTGTATGGCTTTTTCAGATATTAATAATAATATTGATTTAATTAATATTTTAGAAAAAACTAAATATGGTTCGGCAGGAATGGGTGGAATTATTACAAAGGGTACAATGTATACTGGGTATCCTAGGGAATAGGAGGTATATGTACAATATAAATAAAATAAAGAATGAATTATCTAATCATACTAATGAAGTAGTTAAAATTATTTCTTATGGTAATCGTAATAGGGTAGATGAATGTTTTGGAATAGTAGATAAATTATATAATAATATTTTTACTATTAGACAGTTTGATAATTCAATAAAAAGCTTTACTTATCGAGATATTCTTATTAGGAATATTAAGGTGTGTTTTGAAAAAGTGTCAAATTAAGGAAAAAATATTGACTTTTATATCTTGTATATACTAAAATGTAATTAGAAAAGGTATTTTCTAGAAGGAGAGATAACATAATGAAGATTACTTCAGTAACAGTTCGTAAGATCGAAAAAGAAAATTCACGTATGAAAGGAATTGCTTCTGTTCTTATTGATGATTGCTTTGCAGTACACGATATAAGAATAATTGAAGGTGATAATGGTTTATTTATCGCTATGCCTAGTAGACAAGTTGCTACTGGTGGATATAGAGATATTGCTCATCCTATTAATGCTGAAACACGTCAAATGTTTGAAAAGGCTATATTAAAAGCATATGAAGAAGCTGAATAGACTCAAATTGAGTCTATTTTTTGTATATTTTTATTATCTTTAACATATATTTATTAGGAGGCATAAATATGGAAAATGTTAAAGAAATAGATACTACATTTAATCATGGTATTTCAATTAGTGAGAGAAAGAATATTATTATTACTGGTGTAAAGAAAATAGATAGTTTTGACAATGAGGAATTTATGCTGGAAACAACACTTGGTTATTTGATTATTAAGGGTGATGAGTTAGAAATTATTAAGTTAGATACTTATCAAGGTAATGTTTCAATAAAGGGAAGAATAGATAGTTTATGCTATTTAGATAGTAATGTAAAAAAAGATAAGGATAATTCATTTATTACTAAATTATTTAAATGATTTTAAAGATACAGATATATTCTATATTATATTCTTTTCTTTATGGAATAATTTTTTATGCTTTATTAGAGGTTAATTATAAAATAATATATGAATCTAAGTTATTTATTAAGATAATTTATTCTTTATTGTTTTTGTTAGTAAATACATTATTATATTTTATTATTCTTATTAGAATTAATAATGGGATTGTACATATATACTTTTTACTTAGTATTATATTGGGTTATATATTAGCTTATTTTATTAAGTTTAAGTTATTTAAGAAGAAGTAGTTTACATAATAAATATTTTGTAAATTAATTTGGGTTAATATATTGTTATCTAAAATAATTATGTGATATACTTACTATAAGTAATTATATAATAAGGTAGGTGATAATGATGGCTAAGGTTGTAAAGAAGAGAAAAATGTCAATTGTGGCAAAGATTCGTGTGTTTTTTACAGTTATAATAATTTTAGTTGTTGTTTCTACGTTAGGATATAATTGTGTATGTAATATATTAAAAATAATTGATATGAAGAATCAAAAAGTTAATTTACAAGAAAAAATTGTTAAGTTAGATGAGGAAAAAGAAGAGTTAGAATTAGATATTCGTAAATTAGAAGATCCTGATTATATTGCTAAATATGTAAGAGAGAAGTATTTATATTCTAAAGATGGGGAGATAATACTTAGATTAAATTAAAAAAACATTTCGTAATTGAAATGTCTGAGAGTGTAAAAAACTTTGTGTAAAGTTACCAATCCATGGTAATAAAGATATTTGAGATTGATTATATCAGTCTCTTTTTGTTACCATAATAATAACATAAATTGAATAATTTTCAAAGATCAATTTAATCGTTCGGGATATAAAATATTTAGTTCATTATAAATCATATCCCAATTAGGGTATCTAGTAGTCCACTTTTTTTCTACATTTCTAGTAGCTAAAAATAAACATTTCATTAAAGAGTTATCACTAGTAAATACACCTTTGGTTTTAGTATATTTACGATAAGAACGATTTAAACTTTCAATAGCATTAGTTGTATACATTATTCTTCTTAATTCTTTAGAATAATTGAATAAAGTACAAATTGCTTCCCAATTATCTTCCCAAACTTTTAAACTGGTTGGGTAAATATCTTTCCATTTTGCTTTTACTTTTTCTAAATTTTCTCTTGCCTCCTTTTCTGTATTTGATTTATATATAGTTCTTAAATTATTACAAAATTCTTTTAAGTGTTTATAAGAAACAAATTTAACAGAATTTCTAATAAAATGAACAATACATCTTTGTTGCATAGCATTTGGATAAACCGCTTTAATTGCTTCATTTATTCCTTTTAATCCATCAGAACAGATAATTAATATGTCTTTGACTCCACGATTCTTTAATTCGTTTAAAGTACCTAACCAATATTTTGCAGATTCATTTTCTCCAATCCATATTCCTAGTACTTCCTTAAATCCTTCAGTAGTAACTCCAAGAATAACATAAGCGGCCTTTTTTACTATAACATTTTCTTGTTTAACATTAAAATGTACTGCATCAATAAAAACAATTGGATAAACTTCCTTTAGTGGTCTTTTTTGCCATTCTTCTATTTCTTCTAAAACAGCATCAGTAATATTGCTAATCATTGTAGCAGACAATTGAACTCCATAAATATCTTCGATAGAGTCGCTTATTTCTCTAGTAGATAAACCTTTACCATAGAGATTTATAACTTTCTCTTCAATTCCAGAAATATCTCTTTTATTTTTAGGAACAATTTGTGGTTCAAATTCGGCATTTCTATCCCTAGGAATAGTTAAATCAAATTCGCCAAATTGACTTTTTACCTTTTTAGAAGAATAGCCATTTCTATAGTTTGATTTTTCTATTTTATTATCACTTTTTTCATAACCCATAGATGAATCAAATTCAGCATTCATCATAGTTTGAATAGTATCTTTAAACATATCTTTTAATGCATAAGCAATATCATTTGCATTTTTAATATCATAATTTTCTAATAAATATTTAACAACTTCATTATTTTTATTTTCTTTCATACAAAAAATCCTTCCTTGGTTATATATTTCTATATTACCACAGAAAGGATTCATCTTTACACAAAATTATTTACAGACTCAAATGTCTTTTTTGTTATTTACTAGATTCTTTATTATCTTTGACTTCTTTAGTTTCTTTAGTTTTTTCGTTATCTTTTGCTTTTTCTTCTTTGGCATCAGGTAAGTGGCCATTTTCTACTAAATAGTCAATTTGTTCTTTAGTAATTGTTTCTTCTTCTAATAGAGTATTAGCAATTAAGTCTAATAATTTTCTATTAGATTTTATTATTTCTTTAGTTTTCTCATAACATGATGAAATGATATTACGCATTTCTTCATCTATTTCATGTGCTACGGTATCAGAGATATTTCTATTCTTAGTATAATCTCTACCTAAGAATGTATTTTCATCAGGTTCTTCTAACATCATAGGACCTAGATTACTCATACCATATTCAGTAACCATTTTTCTAGCTATTTTTGTTGCTTTTCTAAAGTCATCGTGAGCTCCGGTTGTTATTTCTCCGAAGATTACTTCTTCAGCTACACGTCCACCAAGTAATCCACAAATAGATTCTAGTAATTCATTTTTAGTATAGTTAAATGATTCTTCTTTTGGAGTCATCATTGTATATCCACCGGCATGGCCTCTTGGGATAATTGTTATTTTTTGAACGTCGTTGGCACCATCTAGTTTAATTCCTAGAACAGCGTGTCCGGCTTCATGGTATGCTACTAATTTCTTTTCTTTATCAGTATATTTCTTAGTTACTTTAGCAGGTCCCATTAGAACACGGTCAGTTGCTTCATCAATTTCGTTCATTGTTATTTCTTTTTTATTTCTTCTTACGGCTAGTAAAGCTGCTTCATTAAGCAAGTTTTCTAGGTCAGCACCACTAAATCCTGGAGTTCTTTTAGCTAGATAATCTAATGTAACATTTTTAGCAAGTTTTTTGTTTCTTGAATGTACTCTTAAGATCTCTTCACGAGCTTTTTTATCAGGTAGAGCAACAGTAATTTGTCTATCAAATCTTCCTGGTCTTAATAGAGCAGGGTCTAGAACGTCAGGTCTATTTGTGGCTGCGATAATTATTATTCCTTCGTTAGCACCAAAGCCATCCATTTCAGTTAGTAATTGGTTTAATGTTTGTTCTCTTTCATCGTGTCCACCACCAAGTCCTGTTCCTCTTTGTCTTCCAACAGCATCTATTTCATCAATAAATATTAAACATGGGGCATTCATTTTAGCAGTTTGAAACATATCACGTACACGTGAAGCACCAATACCAACGAATAATTCAACGAAGTCTGATCCACTGATATAGTAGAATGGTACTTTAGCTTCTCCGGCTACGGCTCTTGCAAGCATTGTTTTACCTGTTCCTGGAGGACCTACTAATAGGATACCTTTTGGAATTCTTGCTCCCATGCTTTGGAACTTCTTAGGGTTCTTTAAGAAATCAATTAATTCTTGTACTTCTTCTTTTTCTTCTGTACATCCGGCAACGTCTTTGAAGGTAGTTGTAGGTTTAGTGTCCATTCTTTTAGCTCTACTACGCCCAAAGTCCATAGATTTTCCACCTGAACCTATTTGTCTAGTAAATAACCATATTATAACACCACCTAGTAATATCATTGGAACATATTCAATTAATATTGTAAAGATAGATGATGCTTCAGGGTCATTTACTACTTCTAGCTTAAACGTATTACTTTCTTCAGCATTTAGTATTACGGATAATACTTCATCTGATTTTGGCAAATACAATTTAAAACTTTCATATTCATCATAACTTTTTAATTTACCTGTTATTTCATAGTTTTGTGTATTTACTTTTGGTACTATTCTTAATTCAGATATTTCTCCTTTGTCTAGGTAGTCAGTAAACTCGTTATATGTAAATTCATTAACTTTATTTTTCATACCATTAGCAAATAGTAAACATCCTACTATAAATAGTAGTAATAAAACATATGGAACTAGTCCTTTATTTATATTATTTTTCTTACGATTCATATTTATCTTCCTTTCTGTGATAACACTCTAGTATTATATCATATTTTTCATTATTTTCAATATCATATTTAGATTTCTTAAGTCCGGGAACCCATAGTATTTGGTCTTTACTGTCTACTAGAAGGGGATAACTATCTCTAAGTGATGCAGGTATTTTTTCATTAATAAAGATATCTTTTATTTTCTTCTTACCATTTAGACCTTTTAATTCGATATAATCTCCTTCTTTTCTATTCCTTATATATAGGGGTAATGTTATATCTTTACTATTTAATCTTATTATATAATTACTTTTACTAATTTCTTTGTCTATTTTTGATATAGTAAAGTTATTTATAGTTATAGTATCCTCTAGTAATACGTTATAGTTAACGGTTTTAGAGCTATTTTTAATAAAATATAGTTTGTTGTATTCTTTTTTAACAAGTTTATTATTAGGCAGATTAATAGTTTGATTAGGTTTAGTACTATTAATAATATTTAATATTTGTTTTATATGATTATCTGTTATGTTATTTGGTTTATTATCATATAAGTTGTTTATTATTGTATATAGAATATTTCTTCTGATAAAGATATCTTCTCTGTTAAATTTGTCTATAAAGATATAGTTATCAATATATATATTAGGGAGGATACTAGTTATATATCTTTTTATATAGTTATCATATTCTTCTAGGGTTTTAGAGTAAGTTAAGTATTTTTTGTGAATATCTTTATCTTCTTTTTTGAGAAGAGGTAAAATATTTTTACGATATCTATTTCTTGTATAATTAGTATCAGTGTTAGTATTATCAATATAATATTTTATGTTATGGTCTTGATTATATTTGATAATATCTTCTTTAGTATAATAGAGAAGGGGTCTTATTATATAGTATTTGTGGTTATAAGATATTTCTTTTATACCTAGATAGCCTTCGATGTTAGAGCCTCTACTTATTTTCATAAGAACAGTTTCAATTAAATCATCACCGTGGTGTGCTAAGAAAAGATATTTAGTATGATATTTATTTAATATTTCTTCATAAAACTTATATCTTTTTTTTCTAGCTTCGTTTTCAAAGTTATTTTCTTGCCAGTTTGTTATTTTATAGCACTCGAAGGTTATATTATTTTCTTGACAATATTTCTTTAAATATTCTTCTTCTTCAATGCTTTGTTTTCGAACATTGTGATTTATATGACAGCAGATAATATTGTAATTAGTTTTTTCTTTTAATAGGTGGAGAAGACACATTGAGTCAGGGCCAGCTGAGCAACCAACAACAATAGTATCATTGTCAATTAAGTCATGATAATTTTTAAGTTCCATATAACCTCCTTTTCTTACAATTATTATATAATTTTTGTATAATAAAAGCAAGAAAATTACCCTGTAGTTATTTTTGTTTACTATTAATATGTTTAATTAGATGATAAATATATTACAGATTGTTTACTTATTTTGATTTAAGTATTTATTTTTTGGTGTTTTTTTGGTACAATGATAAATGTAGGAAATAAGGTGAATTGTATGGGGAAGATTATAGCAGTTGTTAATCAAAAAGGTGGAGTTGGAAAAACTACTACTAGTATAAATTTATCTGCTTCCTTAGGTATTTTAGGTAAAAAAGTATTAATTGTTGATTTAGATCCTCAGGGTAATGCTACTACTGGAGTTGGCGTTGATAAGGGTAGTATTGATAATAGTATTTATGAAGTATTAGTTAAGAAATGTGATATTAATTCAGCTATTATTAAGACTAAAAGTAAGAATTTAAGTATTATACCGGCTTATTTAAATTTAGCTGGTGTTGAAATGGAATTAATTGAGTTAGAAAGAATATATCGTGAGAAAGGTGAAAGACTTAATAGAGTTAGTAGACTTAAAGAAGAATTAAGTTTAGTTAGTGATAAGTATGATTATATTATTATTGATTGTCCACCTTCTTTAGGTATTCTTACTACTAATGCTTTATGTGCTGCTAATAGTGTACTTATTCCTGTTCAATGTGAGTATTTTGCATTAGAGGGAATTATGCAGTTAATTAATACAATTATGTTAGCCCAGAAGAAAGTTAATCCTGATTTAGATATAGAAGGAGTTCTTCTTACAATGTTGACTTCTAATACTAATTTGGGTCTTGAGGTTGTTGAAAGTATTAAAGGTTTCTTTAAAGAAAGAGTTTATGATACAATTATTCCTAGATTAATACGTTTAGCAGAGGCACCATCACATGGTAAGCCAATATTAGAGTATGAACCTAGGAGTAGAGGAACACTTGCTTATTTAAATTTAGCTAAGGAGGTAATAGCGAGAAATGGAACAAAAGAAGAAAGCGTTAGGTAAGGGACTTGAACAATTATTTAATAGTGAAGTATTAGATTTTGATTCATTTGAAAGTAGTATTTTAGAGACTACTAAGGAATCTGATATTAGAGAAATTCCTGTTGATGAGATTAGAACTAATCCTTATCAGCCTAGAAAAACATTCAATCAAGAAGCTTTAGAGGAATTAGCAGAATCTATTAAGAATTATGGTGTTTTTCAACCAATTATTGTTAAACCTAGTATTAAGGGTTATGATTTAGTTGCAGGTGAGAGAAGATTAAGAGCTTCTAAGATGGCTGGTTTATCTACTATTCCAGCAATTGTTAAAGAATTTTCTGATGAGATGATGCGTGAGATAGCACTTCTTGAGAATTTACAAAGAGAGAATTTAAGCGCTATTGAGTTAGCATGGGCTTATAAAGGTATTATTGATAGTATGCATATTAGACAAGAAGACTTAGCTAGTAAACTTGGTAAGAGTAGAAGTCATATTACCAATATGATAGGTTTACTTAGACTTCCAGAAGATGTTCAAAATATGATATTAGATAATAAACTTTCTATGGGGCATGCAAGAGTGCTTAGTAAGATTGAAGATGATAGTAAAATATCTGAGCTAGCAAATCGCGTTGTTAATGAAAATTTAAGTGTTAGAGATTTGGAAAAGTTATCAACAAATACTGATATTAAAAAGAAAGTTCCAACACAACGTACTAGTCATGCTAATGATTATAGTTATCTAGAAAATGATCTTAGAGATTTCTTAGGTACTAGAGTTAAGATCAGTAATAAGAAAATGGAAATATATTTTGAAAATAGTAATGATTTACAACGTATATTAGAAATACTAGATGTAAAGATTAACTAGTGTATATAAACAATCCTTAGGGGTTGTTTTTTAGTGTCAAATTGTGTCGAAATTTTTGAGTTTGTATTTGTTGATTATTACTTAGGTAATGTTTTATAATTATATTGTAAGAAGGAGAGGTGTTAGTATGTGTGGAAATGTTAAATGGTTTAACAATGAAAAAGGATATGGCTTTATAGACCATATGGGTGGTGAAGATATATTTGTTCATTATTCTGCGATTAAACATGATGGGTTTAAGACTCTTAGTGAAGGACAACGTGTTGAATTTGATTTAATTGAAACTCCTAAGGGACTACAAGCTGTTAATGTTGTCCAAATTAGCGAAACAAAAGTTAGATAGTATGTAGTATAAGTATTACATAGGCATCTAGGGATGTCTATTTTTTATGTATAAAAAAAGGAGATGACTCCTTTTAATTGTTATTGCAGTTGCATCGACGTTCACAACCACATCCATGATTATTATTTGTTCCCCAGAATAGGACAAAGAATATAATTAGTACGACGATTATTATCCATAACCAATTTCCACCTTCGTATCCACCGTATCCATATCCTGGATATCCATAACCGTACATAGTTCACCAACCTTTCATTTCATTATATTATATTAATTATATGTTAAATAAGATATAATGGATACCTATGTTTTTGGTACTAATTAAAAATAATTGGTGAATATGTGTAATTAATAAGAAACAATTTAAAATATTTGCTTGTATATTAAATTATTTAAATTCTTTTTTAATAAGACTTATTAAATCTTTAGCAGAGTTTTGATTGATGTATTTGTGCTGATTTTTAACCATTTCTTCTGCTAGTGTATTATCATTTAATAATTTATTTATATTTGCTATTATTTCATCTTTAGTATTACATGTTAAACTCATATTATGATTTGCAAAAAAGTTAGTATTATATGTTTCAATACCAGGAATAGGGAATATATGTAGTAATGGTTTACCGATAGTGGCTATTTCTGTTGATGATAATCCACCTGGTTTAGATAATACGATATCTGATGAATATATTAAATCATTAATATTGTTGGTATAACCATATACAATTAGATTTTCATTATTTAATTCGTTTAGTTCGTTATATAGAGTTTTATTAGTGCCACATATAATTGCTATTTTTATGTTTGGTATTTCTAGAAGATCTGATAAGATTTCTTTAATATTACCAAAGCCCATACTTCCTAACATTACTAATATTAATTTTTTGTTGGTAATATTTAATTCTTTTTTAATATTTTTAGCACTTTTTATAAAGTCTGTTGATATTGGGATACCGGTTGTGATTAATTTTTGTTTTTCTATTCCTTTATTTATAAATCTATCTTCTAAGTATTTTTGCATAATTAAGTAATTTGGTTTTGTTTCTTCTAGAAATGGACATGGTTCATAGTCAGTGGCAATAGTTATAAATGGTATTTTCTTTTCATAATATTTATTTATGGCTGTTAAAGTAAGAGAAGGGAATAAATGCGTTGTTATTACTAAATCATATGAGTTAGAGATTATATAATTATATAGTTTTTTTGTATGTAATTTGTTTACTAAATATACAGGACTCTTTATACCTGTTTTACTGTAAAGTTCTCCTAATTTATAGATATTTTTAAATATTTTTCCATCACCAGATAATGATGATAAATATAGTTTTGAAGATAATTCTTTAGCATTAGTATTTACTATGTCATAGAAGTCTTCAAAGTTATTTTCAATATTATTTAATGCTAATTCTTCTTTGATATATTTGGCACAGGTGTTATGGCCACCACCAGTGCTACATGATAGTATTAGTATTTTCATCTTACTGCTCCTTTTAAATAATTATAATATAATTTTAGCATATTCTTTGTCGTTTTATATTTATTTTATTTAATATTATTTATTTATATTTTTATGTAAAGCGTGTGTTTTGTTTTTTGCAATGTTGGGGTATTAGAATAATCATTAATTAGGAGTATTCATATATTATTATGAAAGGATGTGATTACATGGATAATCGTAATAATATTGATTGTGGATATAAGAGAGCTTTAGAGATAATTGAAAAAGCTAATAGGAATAGACCTTCTGCTGGATGTTGCTTTCCTACTAGTTCGACAGGGACAGTTGGTCCAACAGGTCCAATAGGTCCAACAGGACCACAAGGTGTTCAAGGACTTCAGGGTATTCAGGGTGTTGCTGGTGCAACTGGACCAACAGGAGCAACAGGACCAACCGGAGCAACAGGACCAACAGGACCAGCTGGAGTTCAAGGACCACAAGGAGTAGCGGGAGCAACAGGACCAACAGGACCAACCGGAGCAACAGGACCAGCTGGAGTTCAAGGACCACAAGGAGTAGCGGGAGCAACAGGACCAACAGGACCAACCGGAGCAACAGGTCCAGCTGGAGTTCAAGGACCACAAGGAGTAGCAGGACCAACCGGAGCAACAGGTCCAGCTGGAGTTCAAGGACCACAAGGAGTAGCAGGTGAATCTCCAACATTATCAATTGGTACTGTTTCAACAGGTAATCCTGGTACTCAGGCTGTTGCAGCAATAACGGGAACAGCTCCTAACTTTGTTTTAAATTTAACTATTCCACAAGGACCAACAGGACCGGTAGGTACTACTGGTGAGACAGGCCCAACGGGTCCAACTGGTCCAACAGGACCAACAGGTCCAACTGGGGCAACAGGTTAATATTTAACTATTAGTTGATAAAGTGTGATTCTTATATAGGGTCATACTTTTTAATTTTATAAAACTATAATAAGTAATATGATAATTATGTAGTTGATTCTATGTTTAGAATGGCAAAACTAGAAAAAGTTAATAATGAAAATGTTAATATTAATTTAATTACACAGGAACAAGGTCAGTATGAGAATGGCAAGAAAATATCATTTGAAACAATTTAATACTTTGTCTTTCAATAGAAGTGCTATTTAATCTTTTCAAAACTGGTTTTAAATATTATATCTTTGGCGGTGAAACTTTGTTAAATATTAAGGATTTAAATAGTATTGAACTAGAAATGGATATTAAGATTACTAGATATTCAACTCTAGATTTATTAATACCATATTTTGATTTTATAGAAGTAAAAGACATGCCATTCTTTCTATCATAATATAAATTAATTCTTTCTTTATAACTTATTTTAGTCATATAAAAACCTCGTTTCTATTTTGCACAAGAAACGGGGTTCATATCAACCATTTAATTGATGAAACATCTTTATTCTTTTAGATATATATTTAATATTTTGACACCCTTTTTACATATAATTTTGTTATTACATGTGTAAAGTATAGTATAAGCAATAAAACTTTGTTATAATATAATTGTTAAAAAATAATTATTGATAGAAAGGAAAATTATGAAAAGTATAAGAAAATTAATTATTGTATGTATAGCTTTAATGGTTTTAGTTATTGGCAGTTCATTTTTGTTAACTGGTAAGGCTATAACTGATGTATATTTAAAAGATTTTGAGGTGTCTTCTGATGGTAAAAAGATGATATTAAAGGTTGGTGTTTCAGGATCTGGCTATGTTAGAAAGATTAAGAGAACAAGTGATAGTGCAAATGGATATTATACTTTTTATTCAACTTATGGTATTAATTCTAGGTTAGGCGCTAAAGACACATTTGAAATAGAACTTGATAAAGATATGAATGAAATATATTTTTATATAGGAAATGGTGATTATAAACTTGTTTTAGTAAGACATATTTTGGATAATTGGTATAGTATTAGTTATGCAGATGAAGGTAAAATACAAATTATTTTACCTAAAAAAGAAGATATAATTAAAATAGGGATAAATACAGGTTCACAAAATAATAATTATTTTGAATATGATGATAAAGATTCAATAGAGAAACTATATAGTATTTTTGATGGATTAGAAACAACAACTTCTAGTATGACATATAATCCTGATGTTAGAGGAGAAACGTATGCAATTTTTGTTTATACTAGTGTGAATGATAAACCATTTTATTATAGTATTTACAATAATAATGAAAAATATTTTGTAGAGCAAAGTTATAATGGTATTTATGAAGTTAGTGAGGAAGATTTTAATATAGTTAAAAGTTATATAAGATGAGTATCAAAATTTTAGCAGGACAAAAAGACTATAGTGATTTTTATAGAGAGAAGGTAAGTGAATATTTTAGTATTATGGGTTTAGTTGGAGGATTACTTTGTTGTATAGGTGATGTATTATTTGATTTAAAAGGACAGGGTAATGAAAAATTAAGAACATCTAAAAATATTGATAGTAATTGGAGTAAAATAGCTGAATGGCGTTTTTGTCTATCTATATTATGTGTAATGTTTGTTGATTTAAATGATTCTTTAGGTGTTCCTAAATGGATGGCTCTATTAAACTCAATAGTATTTCTAATTATTGGCGTATTATTTAGAAAAATTAATCCTAATAAATTTCAAGATTTACCAGGTATTATAATGCCAAGTTTAGGTTTAGCAATGATTGGTGTAATTGGGATAGTAGCATATTTAATATAAAAATAAGGAGAATATGTTTTATATATTGATGTGAAATATTTTTATATAAAAAAGTTTATAATATTGATTATTATTTTGTAAGGTGCTATAATTTAATTACATTAATTGACTTGCTGTAAAAAATTAATGTGATAAAAATGCGGTCGATAATTTATATTTTTAGGCAAGAAAAATATATCTATTCGGGACTTCTTTATTAAAAGAAGTCCTTTTGTGTGGTGAAAATGAGGAGAAATATTAGAATGAATTATGGATTTCAGAATTAATTAGATTTTGTTAATTTATTTAATAACAAATATTTAAGTGAGTTAGATGAAAATTCACAGAGGTTTATATGAAATATTTATGGTGAAGAAATAAAGAATGATGAGCCAATTAAGTGTTGGAAAAATAAAATTGTTCAAAAGGCAGATATATTTATCAAATACAGAAATAGTATTAAAAATATTAGTTTAAAATGTGGTAATAGTAATTTTGTGCATCATGAACAAATCCAAGAATTTGAAAGATATTTAAGGAGTATTATCAGAAAGATATTGATGAATTTAATATGGCCATTAATAAGACTAGGATAATAGTTGATATGATTGATAGGTTTATTATTAGGGGAAGAAATTCTGAATATGATATTGATGCTTTAATCTGTGGTAGAGTTAATGATTATGTATGGATAAAAAAATATGATATATATGATTTAATTTTGTCAAATAGGTGTTTAGAATTTACTTCACCACATATTGCTTGTATGACGATAGGCCCTAAAAAGCGTTGCTTGAACGGAATGACTAATAATATAAAGGATAAATACATTGTTTGTATAGATGGAACTTTATTAGGAAAGATATTATTAAATTTAAGAGATGCTGGGTACTAATATAGTATAGATGTGGTTCATTATATTTGTTAGGTTTAGCCAAGCTGAGTGGTTTGACTCCCCATTATAGACAAAATAAAAACTTACACACCTAATTAAAAGTATGTAAGTATAAACTTCATATGGAGCGGTTGTCGAAGATATCTACAACTTTTCACTTCTTAACGATTTGATATACAAAATATCAATCTTTAATAATATTTTAACACAAAATTGTCTATTTGTATCAAGAAATTTGTATTTATATGTTAAAATATTAAATCAAGAGGTGATTTATATTGATTAATATTTCATATGAAGTATGGGAAGAAGCATGTACACTAATAAAAGATTATTCAAAAAAATATGGGAAATTTTACATGCAATTATATCCTTTTTATAATTTTAATAATCTAAATAATATATCATCTAAAAATTTTTTTGATTCATATGTAAGGACTGGGGCTATATTTGCAAATTATGGCAATTTCGATAGGATAGATAATTATTGTAGAAAAAGCGATGGAAGTTATAGAAAAAGATTTTTACTAACACCAATTATGTATATATATTACATTGCCATAGGTTTACATTTTTCGAAAAAATATAATCAAAAACGAAATAAAGAAATATATGTTAAATATGGTGGCGATTTTGAAAACGGAGATTTACATTATAGGAATAGTTATAGTCAATTTGTTAGTTTTGTTAGTAATACTGCATTAGAATATAATTACTATTACAAATTGGATATATCAGATTGTTTTAATAAAATAAATATTGATTTATTAACCAATTTATTATCTAACTCTTTACAATTTAATCAAAAAGAACAAATGATATTTAAAGAGTTTACCAAATGGTGCGGAGATGGTAACTTTCCCCAAACAGAATGTGGTGTAACTTCTTCTTATTTAGCAACAATCATTTATTTTGATATTATTGATAATAGATTGTTTAATTTATTGTCAAAAGAAAAAGCAATTAAAAGATTCAAAATTTGTCGATATGTTGATGATTTATATATTTTATTAGATATTGATGGTAGAGTTAATGTGGATAAAGTTGAGAATAGGATATCTTCAATTTATGAAAATTTAATATATGAATATAATTTAACAATAAATAGAAAAAAGAGTAGTTTTAAAACTTCAGATAACATTTTTTCAGATTTAAAAAGTTTTTCTATATTAGAAGATTATGAAGAAAATATAGAAATATCTCCAGAGTATAAAAATCATTTATCTGAATTTTTAAATGAACTTATTAAATCTGCTGCAGATGGAAGTATAAATTACTTAAAATATATGGATTTAATCGAGAGATATTTTGAAAGTCCTGAATCAATATATCACGCTGGACAAATTTTATATATTCTAATATATAAAAATATTGGATGGTTAAAAGAAACAAGGTTAATAAAAAAAATAACTAAAATCATTGACTATGATTTCAATATACTATCACTAGACCCTAGAAGATTAGTATCTTTAATTGTTAATACACATGATGAAGAAATAATAAAAAAATTCTTGAGTAGATTATATTGTTGTGCTGAAGAAGGTAATTGGTTAATTGCCCATAATTTTATGGCGCTTCAATATTTGTTATATAGAAACTTTGCATCTACCAAATTGTTAAACAAAATGAAAAAATATATTCCAGAAATAGTAGAGTTTATAATTAAATATTATAAAAATGATTGGAGAAAAAATATTAGCGATCTTCATTTGGATTTACAAATTCAAAAATTAAAATATCAAGAAACTCCAATTAGTTTCTTTAAGTTTTTAGAAATTACATCTATTAAAAAAGGTAATATATTAGAAGCACAATCTTACAATAAAAATTATTTTGATTTAATTACTAAAAATATAGAATTAATAAAAGGATATTCTAATGATAAAAATAAAGTTAATTATACAAAGGACGATTTAAAAAATATATATGTTAACAAATTAAAACTATCAAAAGATATGTGGGATTTAATTAATGATTTATGTGACAGGCGTAATAAGAATCCGCTATGTCATGCAAGTTGTAATATTTTTAATAATAAACAGGACTTAACTGTTTCAATAAGCAAAGATATAGAAGAAATTAATAATTTAATTAATTTAATTATTAGCAATTTTTTGTGAATAAGATAAGGACAGTTTATGGAGAAATTTGCAAAAAATTAATTTTTGTGTTATAATAATTGACAATTCAAAGGGGGATTATATATTATGAGGAGAATTATTGATAATATTAAGAAAAAAGCTAAGTTAAAAGTATATAATGAAGCAAGACAATTATATTTAAAGAAATCTATTTGTAATATTGGAAAGATTGTTGAAGAAGAAGATAAAATTATATGTTATGTTGATCAAAAGTCTATTGATAGATATAAAGGGAATAATCCACTTTATAAATTAAGACTTAATGGTATGAATCAAGTAACCGAAGGAATAAAAGAGACTGTAGAAAATTTTAGATTAAATAAGCCAGTATATTATATTTTTGATGGTATTGAATTTAGTACAGGTTTAGAAATAACTTCACTTTGGTCTAATGTTATATTTAGAAATTGTACTTTTGATAAAAATATTGGAATAATTTGGGGCGATGAAATAACTTTTGAAAATAATAAATATACGGATCACTGTGATGTTTACTTTTATGGTAAATGTTTCCTTACTGCTGATAGAGTTAATAAACTTACTTTTATAAATGATAATTTTGTAAATAGTTATGACTTAAAAAAATACGGAGATGCTCGTTTTGGTATGCAAATTGATGCTAAAGAAATTGAATTTATTAATACTAAAGTAGATGCAGAATATCCAGCTACAATAAATATAAAAGCAGAAAGAACAAGAATAGAAAAATCAGAACTTAAAGCAAATGAAGTTTATGTTGATTCACAAAGTATCGACTTTGCAGATAGTTCAGTAATTGCCCAAAATGGTGTAATGATAGTAAATGCTAATTGTGATTTTGTGGGTAAAGTACAAGCACCAATTGTATTTTATAATGGAACAGATTTAGCAAATAATACAAGTGATACTCATATGGTAACAGAAGATGAAGCAACACTAAAAGAAGCAAGGCAAAATCTTATAGAGAAATTAAGAAATTTAAGTAATTATTGTCAACAATTAAATAACAATAGAGTACAATGTATTCAAGATAAATTTAATAGTCAAACTATTGTTAAAATATTAAAACAAAGATGATTTTAAGCATTAACGCTCAAAATCATCTTTTCTTTTGTCTTTAGAATAGTTATTTCTAATATCATCAAATGTTTCTTGGTCTATTGCATTATGCTCATACAAATCAATGGTAAATTTCTTATATTTGTCTTTATCCTTAGGTCTTAATAATCTGTTTTTAATAAAGTTAATAATATTTAAGAATCTTTTTTTCCATTTATTTAGTTCCGCTTTTAAATTATTATTATCACTTGTTAGATTATCAAATTCTTCTTCTTTTTCAGTTATTTTGTTAGTTAAAGTATTGACTCTTAAATTTAATGCCTCATTATTTTCAGTAAGTGTATTAATAATTTCACGATTTTCTTTTAGTTCTTTATCTACATTGTTAAGAGTATTAGATAGTCTTTTCATGTTTTTGTAATCATTATTTGTATCATTAACATTATCTATATAATTTAATAGTTTATCTTTATCATCTTTTGTTAATACATACTTATCTTTACTGCCAAATGAGTTTTTGAGATTTTCAACTATATCTTTAACCTCAACGGAGTTATTATCAAGTTTAATAGATTTTTCATTTGCTTTGTTTAGATTATCTTGGTGTTTGTCTAATTCATCTACCATTTCTTGATAGTTATCCATTTCAGAAACAAGAAAATCTTTGTTTCTACCTTTCTTTTTATCTTTTAAAATACTGTTTTGATTATACTCTTGGTTAAATGATTCAATACAAAGTATTCTCATTTTATCTTGTAATTTACGAAGAGATGTTTTAGTAAAGACATCTGATTTCCCAACTTGTATAGATGGACCATATTTATTTTTATATTTAATTGGTACTCCAACTATGTGCATATGTGGACTTGTTTCATCATAATGAATAATTGCACTTGCTATTTTAAAGTTAGGAACTAGTAATTCTAAATCATTAACTTGCTTTATAAAAACATTAGTCATTTTTCTTTTAAACTCTTTGTCTTTAGTATCCCAATATTTTTTATTTCCAAGTTCAATAATAATTTCACAAGCTAAATCATTTTTAGTATTATTACTAACATTTGTAAAATAGTCTTTAATTTTTCTATTTTCTCTAACTTGTTTGTTATTATATTCATCAACTGATTTTTGAAATTCTTGTTTATATAAATTCTTTACATCATCTACTAGAGAAGTAGTGCCTCTGACAATAACAATATCTTCTGTCTTATTATCATATTTTCTATAATTGTGTTTATCAACTCTAGTTAGATGGGATGAATTTTGTATAGCGCTATTTGGAAGTGAAGTAGTTCCACTATTGTTTGATTTTGCTTTTTCTCTAGAAACATTCTTTCTATTTTTATCACTACCTAAGTGTAGTGAATATGCTAGTTCACTTATAAAAATCACACTCCTTTTTAGATATAATTTTGTTATGACAAAATATTTAACCCCCTAGGTATTTTGACATACTATCAAAATTACCTGTGGGCTAGGGATTTCCCTAGAACCCCAAATTAACTATCGCCACTTTCATTTCTACGAAACAAAACGTGCCACGTTAATTTATTTGTTTTACAAGAACTAATTATAAATCAGTTCCTGTAAAACTATTTCTTCAGCACAAGACTTATAGTTATTCATAATACCTACCCAAGATAATTGGTCTTGTTGTTTTTCTTTTTCAGATAGTCTAGAATCATTTTTAATATAATCATCTATAAGTCTATCTACCATTTCTTGTGCTTCATTACCGACTGAAAAAAGAAAATTATTTAGTTCATTCGTCATCAGAAGTTGTTGATACAATGCTTTCTTATTCTTTTTTAGATATTCTAGTTTTAATAATCCATATTTATTTAATGGCTTATCTTTAGTTTCTTTTATAGTTAAGTTTGATAATTTATAATCACCAACTTGTGTATAAGTAATTGGTTTATTTAGTTTTATATTTAAATATTTTCTAAATGCTTCAAGTATTGCTTCTTGAACATTAGGACCATTTTCATCAAATACACGAATTACTAATTCTTCATTATTTTTCTTCATTTTCTAATTCCTCCTCATCACAATAACGCATAGGTTTAGTTTTAATTGTCATTGGTTCTTTTGAATAAGTAACTGAAGTATAAACATCAGGTATTGCTTTAAATACACCATCAGTATCTTCTAATCTAGCGGTAGTGTTTTCATCAATATATAAAACACCTAAGTTATATACTTCCATTTCTACATTAGGATCTATATTTTTATAGTCTTCTAGTGGGAATATTCTAACTATTGTACTATTATCTTTAAAATCAAAATAGAATTTTTTATTGTTGTTATAATATTCTGCTTCATAATAACCAACATTATAGAATTGTCTTAATCTTATTATTACTTCACATACTTTATTATCTGGTAAGTATTCACTATATCTAATAGTTCCTTTTACATCTCCATATTTAGCATCATATTTGGTATCTATAAAACCTTTATCAAATAGTTCATTAAATGGTTTAGTAATACTTTCTCTAAAGTTTATCTTGTCAACAATATAATTATCTTTATCTTGTTTTAAAGTAATATTATCAATATAAGTCATAAATAATTTTGCCTTATCTTCTCGTTCATAATCATCTGGAGTAAGATTAAACTCCTTATATTTGTCTGGGTATATTATATTATTAATGAAGTCTATATCACGTTTTACTAATATATCTTCAGGAGTAAATTTTAATTCATCACATATTTCAGTTTCATCAAGTTTACTTTCTAATTCAGTAATCTTTTTATTAACAAAATTTTTCTCAGTACCATATTCTTCTAAACTAAATGTTCCATTAATATAAGCACGTTTAATTCTATCTAATTTTTCTTTTTGAACACTTATTTCTTTAATAATGCTATCTTTAGGATTTTCTATCTTTTGTTTAATCATAGGCAAGAAGAACTGATTAACAACTGAATCATATTCAACTAAATCTTTCATAAACTGACTGACATAATTATCAATAACATTTTCCTTAATATTAACTTTACAATCATTACAATAATAGTAGTAGTAAACATTGCTTTTCTTTTTAGTAGCTTTACCACCTAAGATTCTTCCACATTTAGGACAAATTAGTTTTTGCAAGTAAAGGTAAGTTAAAGTTCTTTGATAACTTTTAGCATTCTTTTTCTTTTGAACTTGGCATTCATCCCATAACTCACGAGATATAATAGGTTCAACTACATTAGTATAATAAGTGGGATGTTCAGTTCTTTTACCATGAACAAAATCACCTTTATAAACTTCATTTTGTAAGATATTAAATATTGTTGAATCTCTCCAGTTATCTTTACCTAAGACTTTTTCTTTATTAAATAGTGTACTTATCTTTTGATAAGATGTACCATTATGGCAAAGTTCAAATATCCTAGCAACAATATCTTTAGTAGTATGGTCTATAACTAATTTCTTATTTTCGTGTTTATATCCAAGTGGTGCTTGATGTGGAATATGTCCTTGTTTAATTGCACCTGCTAGTCCAACTTTAGTTCTTTCTGATGTTCTTTCAATTTCATTTTGAGATACACTCATCATAATACGAGATATCATTTTACCATTAGCAGAAGTAGTATTTATATCATCATTAACACACACAATATCAGCATTATATTTTTCTAGTGTTTTCATAATGTTTTCCCAATCAAAGATACTTCTTGATATTCTATCTAATTTTAAGGCTACTATTGTGTTGATTTTACCACTTTTAATATCTTCCACTAATCTAATGAATTCAGGTCTTTCGTTGCCTGTTTTAGCACTTATACCAGCATCTTCATAATAATCCTTAATCTCATATCCTTTGAACTTACAAAATGCTTTTAATCTTTCTTTTTGTTCTGATAAACTAAATCCTTCACGTGCTTGGTCTTCAGTTGAAACTCTCATATATAATCCACATATCTTTTTATTCTCATCCATTAAAATCAACTCCTTTTACTAAAAAAGGGCAAAGTAGTCTTAACTATGGTTTTTATACTACTTCGCCCATAAATAAATTAAATATAAAGTTTTCTTAATTTAATTATAAACGAAATTCGACAAAATTACTAGTTTAGCGACTTTAAATATGATTCTAACTCTGTTATTTGTATCTTCTTACTTAAATTTTTAATATAAATCTCAGTAGAATAATTAAAAGCAAGAAATGTTATGTCATTGATGATTATTCTATGTGGTTCTATATAAGATAAATTAGTCTTATCAATTTTACGAATACTACCATTAATAAATTTAGGAGTAGTATTGCAAAAATCACATATAAATTCTAATTTCTTCTTCAATGAATCATCAAAACTTATTTCTTGCTCAATAATCTTTATCATAATGTTCACCATCCTTTCTTTTAGGATGATTTCTTTGTATGACTTCCAAGCTGGCACGTGGGAGTATAACAACAAAAAAATCAATCTTTCGATTGATTTCTATATATCAAGTTCGGATTTTCCGAACAGATTCGTCAATGGAGCAGATGAGGGGAGTCAAACCCCCGTCTCAGCCTTGGCAAGGCCGAATTCTAATCGTTGAACCACATCTGCAAGTAAATTAATTATACCAAATATTTATAAAAATGCAACAATTTTTTTTAATTTTCTTTAAATAGTTGTATTTTTCGTGTATAATTAGTCTTGGGTGATATGTATGTTTGACAATTTAAGTGATAGATTACAAGGTATAATGCATAAAATAAAGGGTTATGGTAAAATTACAGAAGATAATATTGGAGATATGATGAGAGAAATTAGATTATCTCTTTTAGAAGCGGATGTTAATTATAAAGTGGTTAAAGAATTTACTAATAGTGTTAAAGAAAAGGCTTTAGGAGAAGAAGTAAGTAAAAGCTTGTCTCCTGGAGATGTTTTTGTTAGGATAGTTAGAGATGAACTTACAGAGCTTCTTGGTGGCGAAAATGCACCTTTAGTGGTATCTGGTAATCCAACAATATGTATGTTAGTTGGTTTACAGGGTTCAGGTAAGACTACGACTATTGGTAAACTTGCTAATTTAGTTAGAAAGAAGAACAAGAAAAAGCCTTTACTAGTTGCTTGTGATATTTATAGGCCGGCCGCTATTGATCAACTTAAACAAATTGGTAAAGAGCTTGGCATTGAAGTATTTAGTGAAGGTAAAAGTAATCCTGTAGATATAGTTAGTCATGCTTTAGAGTACGCTAAGGAGAATGGCTTTGATTATATTTTAATTGATACAGCAGGGCGTTTGCATATTGATGATGATTTGATGACAGAACTTGAAGATATTATAAAAGTGGCTAATCCTCATGAAATACTACTTGTTATTGATGCTATGATGGGACAAGATGCAATAAATGTTATTAATGGATTTAATGATAGGTTAAAATTAACCGGTGTTATTCTTACTAAGTTGGATGGTGATACTAGAGGTGGTGTTGCTTTATCAGTTAGACATTTAACTAATTTACCTATTAAGTTTATTGGCGTTAGTGAGAAGTTAGATGGTATTACAGAGTTTTATCCTGATAGAATGGCTAATAGAATTATTGGCATGGGTGATATTTTAAGTTTGGTTGAAAAAGTTGAAAGTGAAATTGACGAAAAAGAAGCCATGAAGACCGCTAAAAAAATGAGTAAAGGTAATTTTGATTTAGAAGATTTTCTTTCACAACTTAACCAAATTAAAAAGTTAGGCCCTTTGGAGAATCTAATTAAATTAATTCCGGGTGCTAAAAAGATGGGCCTTGATAAGGCAGAAATTGATCCTAAAAAGATGAAACATATTGAAGCTATAATATTATCTATGACACCAGAAGAAAGAAAGAATCCTAGTATTTTAAAGGCATCTCGTAAAGAAAGAATTGCTAAAGGTTCTGGTACTTCTGTTATGGAAGTTAATCAGCTACTAAATCAATTTGAAGAAATGAAAAAGATGATGAAGATGCTTAATAATAAGAACTTTAAATTTCCTATGTAGGGATTTAGAGTTTTTTTAGACTAATTTATTATATCTTTAATTATTTTTATCATATGATAAGGTAGATAAGGAGGTAATATAATGTTTTATAATAATGATGATTTCAGACAGGATGGGTATGATGATATTGATATAAATATCACTAATCAAAATTATAATACAAATACAAATGCAAATATGAATGTTAATGAAATGAATATGGGAGGTATGGCTCAGACAGTTAGTGCTCCTATAGTAGAGCAGGGTAGAGAAAGAGTTGTTTATCGAAATATTTATCATGAAGTACCACATGTTTGCCCAATTAATACAAGAATAATTAACAACCATATTTATAGGCATACTTATCAACCTAGATATACATGTTGTGAAGAGAATACTTGTACTAATGTTCAATGTGGATCATGTTGTCAATTTAAATAATTATATGGAAGGTAAATGTGTAATTGCATTTCCTTTTTTTATGGTTAGGGCAATTAATTTAAAAATAGGTAGAAAAATAGTTTTAAATATGATATAATTGTTTTATATTAATAAAAGGTTGGTGAAATGATGAGTTTTAATAGTATTATTACTATTTTACAGAAGATTATTGATGTATCATTAGTGTGGATACTTATATATTTTGTTTTAAAGAATTTAAAGAATAATGTTAAGTTAGTACTTATATTTAAGGGAGTACTTATAGTTGTATTAGTTAAGGTTCTTAGTGATTATCTTAATTTAACAACGATTGGATTATTACTTGAGTATGTAATTATGTGGGGACCGTTAGCACTTATTATTATATTTCAGCCAGAGATTAGAAATATTTTAGAACATTTAGGTAGAAAGCAAATTCTTACTAGTCATAAAATATTAACGATGGATGAGAGAGAAAAGATAGTATATGAAATAATGGGTGCTGTTGAATATTTAAGAAAAGCTAGAATTGGTGGTTTAATAGTTATTGAAAGAGATACTAGTTTAAATGAATATATTAATAGAAGTAAGCAATTATATGCTGATATATCTGCAGAGTTATTAATTTCTATATTCTTCCCTAGAAATCCATTACATGATGGTGGTGTTATAATTCAGGGCAATAAGATTGCTTCGGCAGGGGCAGTATTTCCTATTAGTTTAAATAATAAAATTAATAAGAAGTTAGGAACAAGACATAGAGCGGCTTTAGGTATTAGTGAAGAAAGTGATTGTATTTCTTTAGTTGTTTCTGAAGAGACTGGTAAGATATCTATTGCAGTTGGCGGTGTTCTTAATTATAATTTATCTATTGATGATGCTAGAATGATTTTGGTTGAAGAATTAAAACCTAAGAGAGAATTATTGTTAGATGAACAATTTGATGATGAGGAGGCTAATAATCGTGAAGGCAATTAAGAAATTTATTAGATTTATTTATGCTATATTTAGAAAATTCTTTAAGTTTTTAGATAAAAAAGTTGTTACTCCTCTTACAAAGGTAGTTATGAATATTAGTGAACTTTTAGGTAAGAGAAGTGGTCGTTTTGAAAGATGGCTAGTTAAAAGAAATACTTTAATATTTTTAAGTTTAATATTAGCTTTGATTGTTTTCTTTGCTGTTGATAATAAAGCGGTAACATTAGTTGATGCATCAGCTGATGTGTTATATGACCAAAAGGTAGAGGCTATATATAATAGTGAGAGTTATGTTGTTGAGGGACTTCCTGAAACAGTAGATGTAACTTTAATTGGTCGTTCTGTTGATATGTACTTAGCTAAACAATTATCAACAGGTGTTGTTAGTGTAGACTTATCTAACCTAAAAGAAGGTACTCACAAAGTTAAATTAAATTATGAAAGTGTTATTAATTCTGTTGATTATAAACTAGATCCTTCAGTAGTAACAATTAATATATATCCTAAACTATCTAAATCAAAGATTGCAACGATTGATGCTATTAATAGTGATGTATTAGATAGTAAACTTTCTGTTAATTCAATTGAAACAGATCAACAAGAGATAATTATTAAGGGTTCAGAAAAGATGATAAATCAAGTAGCTACGGTTAAGATTTTAGTTGATTTATCAAAACTAGTTGATCCTAGTGTAGGAGTTATGGAACTTAAGGATGTACCGCTAGTTGCTTATGATTCAACAGGTGGAATAGTTAATGTCGAAATGGTTCCTAGTAAGGTTTCTGTTAAAGTTAGTATTGCTTCACCTAGTAAAGAGGTACCTATTAAGGTAATTCCGGTTGGAGAAGTGTTATTTGGTAAAGCGATAAGTTCAGTAGAATCTTCAGTAAGTAAGGTAACTGTTTATGGTAAGCAAGATGTTCTTGATGGACTAGAATATATTCCTGTTGAGGTTTCTGTAAAGAATTTAAAAAGTAATAAGACAACTGATGTGAAGATTGAAAAGCCAGCAGGTATTACCTATATTTCTCAATCTAATACTAAGGTAACTGTTACTTTAGGTGATGTTATTGAAAAAGAAATACCTGATGTTATGATTGAAACTATTAACTTAGACTCTAGTTATCGTGCTGCGGCAATTGGTGCTAGTTTCATTAAGACTACAGTTGTGGTATCTGGAACTAAAGAGGTATTAGATAATATTACAGCTGATAATATAAGAGCATACGTTGATTTATCAGGTTATACTGAAGGTGATCATGAAGTTGAAGTTCATGTTAGTGGTGATGATGTTAAAGCATCATATATATCTAAGACGGATAAGATAAAGATTCGTATTAGTAAAAAATAGTTTACATAGTATAAGAAAAGTAGTATTTTTACTATTTTTCTTTTTTCTTATATATAAATATGTTAAAATACAATTGATTAGGGAGATTTTGATATGAAAAAGTGTGTAATTATATATAATCCGGTTAGTGGTAAAAGCTTAAAAAGAAAGTTCTTAGATGAATGTAAAAGTATATTATTAGGTAAAGGATATGAAAGTGAAATTATATATACTGAATATAAAGAACATGCTACTAAAATTGTAAAGAACTTAGCTGATGATATAGATTTAGTTATTTCAATTGGTGGTGATGGTACATTTAATGAAGTTATGAGAGGTAATTTTTTACGTAAGAAAAAGTTATTGTTATCTCATTTACCGACAGGAACAACTAATGATTTATGTAGGATGTTAGGATATGGTAGGAATGTTATTGATAATTTAAAAATGACATTAGATGGTGTTGTGAAAGGATTAGATATATGTACAATTAATGGAAGCCCTTTTGTTTATGTTGCAGCATTTGGTAAATATACTAATATTGCTTATGAAACACCTAGAGAGCGTAAGAAAAAGCTTGGTTATTTAGCATATTTAACTGAAGGTGTTAAATCTTTCTTTAATAAAACAAAATTATATGATATTACTTATGAAATAGATGGTAATGTTTATCGTGGCTTATTTTCATTTGTTATAGTATCAAGTGCTAATAGAATTAGTGGGATTAATAATATTTATAAGGATGTTAAATTAGATGATGATAAGGTTGAAGTAGTATTTTGTAATATTACTCGTATGAAAGATATTGGAAAGATTTTATATTTTTTAACTAAATATGATGTTTCTAAAGTTCCGGGAGTATTTTTTTACAGAACTAATAATTTAAAGATTATGTTTGACGAGATCCCTAAAAAGTCTTGGTGTGTTGATGGAGAAAAGTTGAATCTATCTTCTGCAAAATATGAAATTAAAATTGTTAATGATATAAGGATGCTAGTGCCTGCTAAGAACGTTAGTAAATTATTTGTATATGATGAAAAAAGTAATAATTAGATTTATTAGATGGTATCAAAAAATACCCATTTCATGGCATGGGTACTGTAAGTTTTATCCTACTTGTTCTGACTATGCGATAGAAGCTATTGAGACATACGGGGTATTTAAGGGCACTTTACTTAGTATATATCGAATAATTAGATGTAATCCTTTTTCTAAAGGTGGTTATGATCCAGTAAAAAAAGTATATAGAAGAAAATAATCTATATACTTATTTTATTAATACTTTACCATCCATTTCTGTAGGAATTTCTAGATTTAGTAGTGATATAATAGTAGGTGCAATATCAGCTAGAATACCATTATTTAGTTCTACACCTTTTTTAGTTATAATAAATGGTACAGGGCTTGTTGTATGACTTGTTATTGGTACCTTGTTTTCATCCCACATTATTTCACAGTTACCATGATCGGCTGTAATAAGCATGATTCCGTCCATACTATTTACTTTATCATATAATCTTTTTAAGCAAGTATCTAGGTATTCTACAGCTTTAATTGCTGCTTCATAATTACCGGTATGTCCAACCATATCACCATTAGCATAGTTTAGAATAACGATATCATAAATGTTTTTATCTAGTTCTTTTAGTAATGTATCAGTTATTTCTTTAGCACTCATTTCAGGTTTTAGGTCATATGTCGCAACTTTGGGAGATGGAATTAATATTTTATTCATATTTGGATAATTCTTTTCATATCCTCCATCAAAAAAGTAGGTAACATGGGCATATTTTTCTGTTTCAGCAATTCTTAACTGACTTAAATTATGCTTATAAGCAAACTCTCCTAAAGTATTTGTTAAATTTTGATGATCAAACATATGGTGCGCTATAACAGTATTTGTTATTGGCATCATAGATAGAGCATAAATATTATTTAATTTTTTAGTTTCCATTGGACATTCACTAGAATTAGTAAGAGCGGTAAATATTTCTCTTAATCTATCTGGCCTAAAATTAAAAGTTAAGACAGCATCATTATCGTTAATAGTTGTCTTATTAATAACTGTAGGTATGATAAATTCATCAGTTATATTATTACGATATGAGTCATCTAACAAATCTTTTGGATTATAATATGTTGGTCCTATTCCATAGACAATGGCATCGTAGGCTTTTTTTAATCTATCATAATTATTATCTCTATCCATAGCATAATATCTACCACTTATAGTGGCTATTTTTCCCATATTTGTTTCGTGTATTTTTTGTTCTAGAATATTTATATATTTAATAGCATTTGTTGGGTTAACATCTCTGCCATCTAGGAATACATGATAGTATATTTTAGTAATATTGTTATTTTTTAGGATATCTATTATTTTTAATAAATGGTTTATGTGAGAATGGACACCTCCATCTGATAATAAGCCCATTATATGTAGTGTTGAATTATTTTTTCTAATATGTGCTATTAAATTATGTAATTCTTCATTAGTATTTATTTTGCCTTCATCCACAGCTTTGTTGATAACTTCTAATGGCTGATAAACAATACGCCCAGCACCAATATTGGTATGTCCAACTTCACTATTTCCCATTTGCCCTTTAGGTAGACCAACAGCGGTTCCTGAGGCCTCTAATAAGGAATGTGGATAATTATTCCATAAATAGTCAAATGTTGGCTTATTAGCATTTTTAAAGGCATTTCCATCTGAAGACTCTCTTATTCCACAGCCATCTAATATACATAGTACAATTGTTTTTTTCATTGTTATCATATCTCCTTTATAATATTATAGCACAAAAAAAATAATTCTTACTAAGAAGAATTATAATTATTCAATAAATGGCGCGCCCATAGGGAGTCGAACCCCAAACCTTTTGGTCCGTAGCCAAACGCTCTATCCAATTGAGCTATGAGCGCAATATTTCTTTGTTTGATAGTATTATAGTACAGTTATTTTTTTTTTTCAAGTGTTTTATGCAATTTTTAGGGTTGAAATTGTATAGTATGTGTGATATAATTTGGTTATCTTGACAAAAGAGTGGCTTAAATTCCACTCTTTATTGTTGATTGGAGGCATATTTGTGGAAGATAAAATTAAAGCATTATTAAGTGATGCTGTTAATGAACTTGGTGTTGTCATTGATAGTGTGGAGTATGTAAAAGAAGGTGGTAATAACTATTTACGTATTGTTATTGATAGAGATGAAATTATTGACGTTGATAAGTGCGTTGAAGTAACAAGAGTTATTAGCCCATTATTAGATGATGCTGATTTAATAAGTGATAGTTATATCTTAGATGTTTGTACTAAGGAGAAGGGAGAATTATAATGAATACTAAACAAACAAAAGAAATGATGAAAGCATTGGATTTTATTGTTCAAGAAAAGGGTATTTCTAAAGAATATGTTATTGAAGCTTTAGAGAGTGCGATTGCTAATGCTTATAAGAAAGAAGAAGGAGTTGCTAATGTTAAGGCTAGATTTAGTCCTACTACAGGGGAACTTAGATTATTTACTTTTAAGACAGTAGTTGAAGAAGTTAATAATGAAGAACTAGAAATATCATTAGAAGATGCTAAGAAGATTGATGAAGATGTTGAATTAGGTGGTACTATTGATACAGAAGTTAGATTAATACCTGAATCATTTGGTAGAGTAGCAGCAGGAACTGCTAAACAAATCGTTGTACAAAAAATAAAAGAGGCTGAAAAAAATTTAATAACAGAAGAGTTTCAAGATAAAGAAGGCGAATTATTAGTTGGTACTTTATCAAGAGAAGATAGTCGTAATTATTATGTTGATTTAGGTAAAACTCATGGTGTTCTTCCTAAAGATGAAATTATTCCTGGTGAGCAATTAGAAATGGGTTCTAGTATTAAATGTTATGTATCTAAAGTTGAGATTTCTACTAAAGGAGTATTTATCTTACTCTCTAGAACTCATTATGGATATTTAAAGAGATTATTAGAACTTGAGATTCCTGAATTATCTGATGGTAGTGTTATATTATATTCTGTTGCTAGAGAAGCTGGTAGTAGAAGCAAAGTAGCTGTTTATAGTGAAAATGATAAGATAGATCCAATTGGCGCTATTGTTGGAGAAAAAGGTAATAGAATTAACAGAGTTTTGGCACAGCTTAATGGGGAAAAGATTGATGTTGTTAAATATGATAAAGATCCAATTGTATTTATTCAAAATGCTTTAAGTCCTGCTAAAGATTTAAAAGTTATGATTACTGATGAGAAGAAGAAAGAAGCATTAGTAATTGTTAACGACGAAAATTCATCTTTAGCTATTGGTAAGAAGGGGCAAAATGTTAAGTTAGCTTCTCGTTTAACTAGATATAAATTAACTATTAAAAAGGAAAATGAATTAAATGAAGAATAGAAAAGTTCCAATGAGAAGTTGTGTTGTTTCTCATGAAAAACTACCTAAAAGTGAATTAATTAGAGTTGTTAATAATGCTGAAAAAGGTGTAATTGTTGATTTATCTGGTCATATTAATGGTAGAGGAGCATATATTAAAAGGGATATTAATGTTTTAGAACAAGCTATTAAAAGTAAAGTGTTAGAGAAACATTTGGAAGCTAAGATTGATGATTCTATATATGAGGAGTTAAGAGTTATAATAAATTCTAAATAAAATAGGAGGTGATACATATGATGAGTGTATCAGAATATGCTATAGATGTTGATAGAAGTGTTGAAGAAATATTAAACATTTGTAAGAGATTAAATATTTTAGTTAATAATGAAGATGATATGTTAGATGATGATAGTATAATTCTTTTAGATAATGAACTTGCTAATACTAATTCTATGGAAGAGGATATTGTGGAAGATGAAGTAGAAGATGATAGTGAGTTAGAAGATTTTGAAGATAGTTATGAACAAGAATTAGAAGAAGTAAAGGTTAGTCCTAAAAAGCCATCATTTAAGAAAGTTGATAAAAAAAATGATTTTCAGAAGCAAAGAAAAGAGATGTATAAACATAAAGAAAGGTTAATATCTAATCTAGATAGTAATGATAATGAAGTATTATATACCGAAGGAATGGTACTTTCTGATTTAGCTAATGCTTTAGGAGTTAGTGCTTCTGAAGTTATTAAGAAACTTATGTCTTTGGGTAAGATGTTAACAATAAATGCTAGTATTGATTTTGAAACTGCTGAGATATTAGCAATGGAGTTTAATAAAGTACTTAAAAAAGATAGTACAAGAGATGAAACTAATTTTGAAGAATTAGAAATAGAAGATTCTAGTGATGATTTGGTTGAGAGACCTCCGGTTGTTACAATAATGGGTCACGTTGATCATGGTAAAACTACTTTGCTTGATACAATTAGAAAGACTAATGTTGTATCTAGTGAAGCAGGTGGTATTACACAATGTATTGGTGCTTATCAAATAACATATAATGGTAAGAAGATTACTTTTATTGATACTCCAGGACATGCTGCTTTTACTGAAATGAGAGCAAGAGGTGCTAGTATTACTGATATAGTAATTATTATAGTAGCTGCTGATGATGGAGTTATGCCCCAAACTAAAGAAGCTATTGACCATGCTAAGGCCGCTAATGTTCCTATTATAGTAGCAGTTAATAAGATAGATAAACCTGATGCTAACCCAGATAGAGTATTAACAGAAATGGCTCAAAATGGAATTACTCCTGAAGCTTGGGGTGGAGATGTTATGTTTGTTAATATTTCTGCTAAAACGGGTCAAGGCATTGATGATTTACTTGAAAGAATCTTGTTAATTAGTGAAATACAAGGTTTTAAAGCTAATCCTAAGAGATATGCTAGTGGTGCTGTTATTGAAGCTTCTAGTGATAAGAAGAGTGGAGTAATATGTAATTTATTAATTCAAAATGGTACTTTAAGATTAGGTGATGCTATAGTTGTTGGTACTTATGCCGGCAAGGTTAGAACTTTAAAAGCTGATAATGGTGAGAATTTAACGCAAGCTGGACCTTCGACACCGGTATCTATTACGGGTATTAGTGAATGCCCTTCAGCAGGTGATAAGTTTATGGCTTTTGAAACAGAAAAGAAGGCTAAATCTATCGCAGAACAACGTTTATTAAATCTTAAAAATAAAAATAATGGTGCTAAAAATAATATTAGTTTAGATGAATTATTTAATAGAATTAATGAAGGTGAAAAAGAGATTAAGGTTGTTCTTAAGACAGATGTTAAAGGCAGTGAGGAAGCAGTTAAGAATTCATTACTTAAACTTGATGTTGAAGGAATTAAAATTAATGTTATTAGAAGTGGTATTGGTAGTATAACGGAAAGTGATATAGTTCTTGCTTATGCATCAGATGCTATTATTATTGGTTTTAATATTAGACCTAATAATAAGATTTTAGAGTATGCTAAAGAAAGAAATGTTGAAATAAGATTATATAATATTATTTATAAAGTAGTAGAAGAAATGGAAGCTGCTATGAAAGGTAAACTTGATCCGGAGTTTGAAGAACAAGTTATCGGAGAGGCTGAAGTTAGAAAATTATTTAAGTTCTCTAAAGTTGGTACTATTGCTGGATGTTATGTTCAAAGTGGTTCAATTAAAAGAGATGCTAAAGCTCGTGTTATTCGTGATGGTGTCGTAGTGTATGATGGTAATATTAATTCTATTGCTAGAGAGAAAGACCAAGTTAAAGAAGTTAAACAAGGTATAGAATGTGGTATTACAATAGAAAACTTTAATGATATTAAAGAAAAAGATATAATTGAAGCTTATGAAGTAGTAGAAATTAAGAAATAGATATTTTAAAAAGTATATTGTAAATAATATACTTTTTTTAAGTTATAGGGTATAATAAACTTATGAGAGGGTGATTTAAATGAGCGTTAAGTTAGAAAGACTTGGTAATGCATTTGTTGAAGAAATTAGTAAAATTATAAATAGAGAAATAGATGATGATAATTTAAAGTTTATTAGTATTACTTATTGTAAAATAACTAGTGATTTATCATATGCTAAAGTTTATTTTTCAACATTAAATAAAGATAAAGATGAAGTATTAAAAGCATTAAATAGACATAATAAGTTTATTCGTGGTAGACTTAGTAATTGTGTTGATATAAGAAAGATGCCTGAATTAATATTTGTTTATGATGAATCTATTGATTATGGTAAGAAGATTGAGGATATTATAGAGAGGATTCATGAGAATGAATAGTATTATTGATAGAATACTTAGTAGTAATAATATCATGATATGTGCTCATGTGTCTCCTGATGGGGATGCAATAGGCAGTTCTTTGGGATTAGCAGGTGCTATTAAATCTTTAGGTAAGAATGTTTTTGTTAATATGCCAGAGTTTCCTACTTTCTTTAATTATTTAAAACTATCAGAATTAGTGTATAGTGGAGAGCAAAAAGACTATGATTTAGTAATAGTCGTTGATGCATCTTCTATTGATAGAATTAGTTTTGGTGATTATGTATTTGATAAAGATAAGACTATTGTTATAGATCATCATGCTACTAATAGTTTATACGGTAGTGCTAATTATGTGGATAGTAATTCTTCATCTTGTTGTGAAATTATATATGAACTAATTAGTAAAATGAATATAGGTATTACTTTAGATATAGGAGAATCTTTACTTACAGGTATTCTTACAGATACTAATGGTTATTTAAATAGTAATGTTAATAGTAGAACACTTGATATTAGTTCAAAGTTATTTTCATTAGGTGTTGATATCCATAATTTATATTATAAAGTATTAGTTAGTATTAGTAGAGTTAGTTTTGAACTTCGTAAGAGAGTATATAATAGACTAGAGTTCTTTAATGATAATAGAATTGCTTTTAGTTATCTAACTAATCAGGATATTGTTGAAACGGGTGCTACTACGAGTGATTATGAAGGTATGGTTGAAATAGGCAGAAGTGTTGAAGGAGTACAAGTATCTGTTTTTGTTAGAGAAACAGAACTTGGTTATAAAGTATCTATTAGATCAATACCTGGTGTATCGTCAGCTGATATTGCGGCTATATTTGGTGGCGGTGGACATGTATGTGCTAGTGGATGTTTAATTAATGACTGTTTAGATAATGTCAGAGATAAGTTAGTAAAGACAGTTGGAGAGTTTTTGATTTAATGAATGGAATTATTGTTGTTGATAAGCCTAGTGGATATACTAGTCGTGATGTTGTTAATGTTTTAACAAAGAAGTTTAATACAAGAAAAGTTGGACATACCGGTACTTTAGATCCTCTTGCGACAGGTGTCTTAGTAATATGTATGGGTAAAGCACTAAAGATATGTGAACTTATTACTGATTATAAGAAAGAATATATTGCTGATGTTATTATAGGATACGAGACAGATATGCTAGATATTACCGGTACTAAAACTAAAGAGAGTATTGTAAATATTAGTAAAGAACAAGTAATTAATGTTTTAAATTCTTTTTTAGGAGAAAGTAAACAAGAAGTGCCGATGTATTCAGCAATAAAAATAAATGGTAAAAAACTATATGAATATGCTAGAAGTGGGCAAGAAGTACAAGTACCTGTTAGGGATATTAATGTATATGAATTAGAATTATTATCTGATGTAGTTAAGGTTGATAATTATTACGAATTTAAAATTAGATGTGTTGTTAGTAAAGGTACTTATGTTAGGGCTTTAATTAGAGATATAGGATATAAACTTGGTAGTTATGGTACGATGAAGAGTTTAAGAAGAACTATGCAGGGAAGATTCAATATTGAAATGGCTAATACAATAGAAGATATATTGAATGATAAATATAAAATATATAGTATTAGTGATAGTTTAAATATTAAGAAAGTTATAGTTAGTGATGATATAGCTTTTAAGATAAAGAATGGGGTATGGATAGATAAATATACCGAAGAAGATAAAGTATTGTTTACATTGAAAGATGGAACAGAACTTGCTATATATGAAAGATGTTGTAAAGATAATAGAATTATTATGAAACCATGGAAAGTTTTTTGATAATTCTTTTTTTTTCTAGAGGGATGTTGTATAATAATTTATGTATTTAATTAGAAAGGAAGTATTTATATGAAATTAACAAAAGAAGTAGTTAAAGAAATATCTACTATTAAAGATGAAGATGAGTATATGAGAGAATTTAGATTAAATAGTTTGAATAAGTTCCTTGAACTTCCTTTACCTAATTTTGGACCAAAGATAGAGGTTGATTTTGATAGTATAAACTATTATAAAAAGAGAGAAGATAATCTTACTAATAATTGGGATAATGTTAGTTGTGAGGTTAGAAAATTATTTAATAATTTAGGAGTAATAGATGCAGAAAAGAAATATTTAGATGGTTCTGGGGCACAGTATGATAGTGAAGTTATATATCATAATATGATAAAAGAATTAGATGATAAGCATGTAATATTTCTTGATACTGATAGTGCATATGGACAATATCCTGAGTTATTTAAAAAGTATTTTAATAAGTTAGTCAAGTATGATGAGAATAAATTTACAGCACTAAATGGTGCAGTATGGAGTGGGGGTACTTTTATTTACATACCTCCTGATACTAAGTTAGATAGACCATTACAAAGCTATTTTAGAATTAATAGTAAGAATATGGGACAGTTTGAAAGGACATTAATAATTGTTGATGATAACAGTGAACTTCATTATATAGAGGGATGTACAGCACCAACTTATACAGAAGATGCTCTTCACGCTGCGGTAGTAGAGATATTTGTTGGTAAGAATTCTAAATGTCGTTATACTACTATTCAAAATTGGTCTAATGATGTATATAATTTAGTTACCAAAAGAGCTATAGTTGAAGAAAATGGCTTGATGGAATGGATAGATGGTAATGTTGGTAGTAAATGCAATATGAAGTACCCATGCTGTATATTGAATGGCAAAGGTGCAAGAGGAAGTTGTATTACTGTGGCAACAGCTAGTGGAAATCAGATTCAAGATACAGGTGCTAAGATGATTCATTTAGCACCTAATACAAAGAGTAATATTATTTCTAAATCAATTGCTTCTAATGGAGGTAATGCTACATATCGTGGTACAGTTAGAATTGCTAAAAATGCTATTAATTCAGTTAGTAATGTTAAATGTGATACAATACTTTTAGATAAATTATCAAAGAGTGATACAGTTCCTACTAATATAGTTTTAAATGGTAGTTCTAGTTTGGAACATGAAGCAACTGTTTCCAAGATAGAAGAAGATAAACTATTTTATTTAATGTCAAGAGGTATTAATGAAGATAAAGCTAAAGAGTTAATTATTTTAGGATTTATTGATGCTTTTCGTGAAGAACTTCCAATGGAATATGCTGTAGAGTTAAATAGATTATTATCTTCAGTTATTGGTGGTGAATAATGAAATACTTTTTATCTGTTTTAGCTTTATTACTAATTATATTTACGGGTTTTGTTATCTATGATATGAAAGTAAATGAGTCATACAATAAGATAGTAGTAGAAGATGATAGTGTTATAATTGATAAATATTATATATATGGTGTTCATTTAAATATTGAAGGTAAGTTTAATATGGAAAATGACACTATGGAGTTAGTATTATATAATGGTAAAACTTTCTTGAAAACTAGTTATATTTATAATGATGGTGTTATTAAGTTTTCTGATAATGTTAATGATGGTTTTTATTTAGATAGTTTAAGAATTGGCAAGTATTATTTATTTTTAAGATCTAGTTATACTGACGAAGATGGAGTAGTTAACTATAAATATTACAGTGTTAAGAATAATACTAGTTACGATAATGCAGTATATTATACAATGAGTGATATAAATAATAAGATAGATATTAATTTTGATAATAAGTATGGGACAATGAGTTTTATTGTAAAAAAGAATCGAGATAAAGATATTTATGATATTGTTGTTGATGCTGGACATGGTGGCGCTGATGAAGGTGCATATGGTAATGGTTATGATGAAATAGATTTTACAGTAGAATATGCTAAATTGTTACTAGATAAATTAAATAGTCTCGGATATAAAGCTAGATTAACTTGGGATAGTAGTAAAGTTAGTAGTGATAAAAAAATTAATGAATATGGTCCTGGAGGAAGAGCAGTAATTCCTAATGAAGTAAAAGCTAAGTATTTAATATCTATTCATATTAATAGTGGTGCTAAGGGTGTTAGCGGTATTGAAGTATATACGGCAAGTGGGATAAATTATGATTTCGCTAGAGATATAGCGAATAATATTGTTAATTATACAGGAATTGGCGTATCACGTAGTAGATTAAACAAGTTTTATGATGGTGTTTATACACGTAATTTTACTGATGAAGATGTAAAACATTCTTTAGAGGAGTATGAAGAAAAAGGTATCAATGCCTATGATGTAAGTACTAAATCAAGTTATTATTATATGATAAGAGAAACAGGCGGAATAATTACCGGAGCATATGTTGATAATAGAAATGATAAAACTAATTATAATCTTTATTATAATGGCAACGTTGCTTGCGAAAGTTATTTACTTGAACTTGGTTATATTACTAACGCTAATGATGTGGATATTTTAGTAAATAAGAAGAATGAATATATAAATGCAATAGCAGATGCTTTTGTAAAGAATATGGAAAGAAATAAACAAGAAGAAAGCGAAATTGTAGAATTTGCTTCTTAAAGATGTTTATATCTTTCTTTTTTTAAAATTATTAATTTTTTTTGTATTTTGGGACTTTTTAATATTCCTTGTTAATTATTCAAAACTTTGTTATAATTTTTGTTAATAAATTTTATAAATAACAAAATTTGAGTAAACTATTTAACTAATATTAATTTTTTTAATTTGCTTTTACTTTTTTTAGGTGCTAATATGGCGCTTGGAAAGGAGGTAAAAGAATGTTAAATCATGTTATTTTGGTTGGAAGACTTACTAATACACCGGAAGTTAAAGTCCTTGATAATGGAAAGAAAAGAAGTTCAGTAGTGCTTGCCGTGCCACGTAATTATAAAAATTCAAATGGTGAATATGAAACTGATTTTGTTGATTGTGTTTTATGGACAACAGTGGCAGAAAATACTGCTGAATACTGCAAAGTTGGTGATATGATCGGAGTTAAAGGAAGACTTCAAAGCAGATATGTAGAAAATCCTGAAGGCGTTAAAAAGAAAAAAACAGAAGTTGTGGCTGAGAGAATTACTTTTTTAAGCTCAGCTAGGTCAAAAGAAGAGTAATTAATGGTATAATAATAAATGTGTTAATGTTATGGAAAGAAGGTTTATATGATAGTTGGTAGTAGAATTAAAGACTTAAGAATAGAACAAAATCTATCTCAACAACAGTTGGGTGATTTATTAGGGGTGTCAAAAGTTAGTATTTGTGGTTATGAGAATGGTAGTAGAATACCAAGTTTAGATATATTTAATGCTATGATTAATATATTTGGAGTTAGTGCTGATTATTTGTTAGGTAGGGAAGTTTCTGTTGTTGGCGAAGAAGAATCTGATTATTTAGCACATTTATCTAAAGAAGAAGTAAACTTAGTACGAGAATTAAGAAAGTTTCCAGTACTTTATAGTAAACTAATGAAAGACACAACTAGATATTTAAGTTTAATTAGTAAAAAATTAAAGTAATTAAAAAAGCTTATAGAATATTATTCGTTTTATAAGCTTTTACATAATTACTATATTAAAAATATATTTGTTTTAATATAGAAACAAATATATTTTCTGTAAAGTTAAATTATAGTACGGTAGTGATTATCGGAATTTAAGTCTGCGGATGAAGTATTTAGGTGCTTCTATGAAACAGAAAATTCATTATTGTGAGGTAATGTAAGCAAATTTATTTATTTCTATTTGAATAAATAAATTGCATTTATATATTGTTTTTGGTATAATTCTAATAAGAAAAGAGATGATATTAGTATGGATATAAAAGACATATTTACAAAAGATTATTTAAATAAAGAAATAACTGTATGTGGATGGATTAAAAATCATCGTAAACAAGCTAATTTTGGTTTTATTTCTTTAAGTGATGGTACAATACAAGATTGTCTTCAAGTTGTTTATACAAAGGATTTAGAAGACTTTGAAGAAATTAGTAAGTATCATATCGGAGCATCCGTAAAGGTAATTGGTACAGTAGTTGAATCAGAAGGTGTTGGACAAGATATTGAAGTAAAGGCTAGCAAAGTTATTTTACTTGGAGATTGCCCAGAAGATTATCCTATTCAACCTAAAAGACATACTAGAGAATATTTAAGAAGTATGGCATATTTAAGACCTAGAACTAACTTATTTCAAGCAGTATTTAGAGTTAGAAGTTTAGCAGCTTATGCTATTCATGAGTATTTTAGAAAAAACAATTATGTATATGTACATACACCATTAATTACAACAGCTGACTGTGAAGGTTCAGATCAAATGTTTAAATTAACTACTTTAAACTTAAATGATTTACCAATGGTAGATGGACATGTTGATATGTCGAAAGATTTATTTGGTAAACAAGCATTTATTACTGGTAGTGGACAATTACATGGTGAAACTTTTGCTCACGCATTTAAAAAGATATATACTTTTGGGCCAACATTTAGAACAGAGAATTCTAATACTAAGACACATGCTAATGAGTTTTGGATGATTGAACCTGAAATATGTTTTTGTGATTTAGAAGAACTTATGAATATAGAAGAAGATTTCTTAAAGTATATTGTTTCTTATATTTTAGAAAATGCTAAAGAAGAAGTAGAGTTTTTTGATAAGTTTGTTGAAAATGGATTAAAAGATAAACTTATCAAGTTAATTGATTCTAAGTTCGCGAGAATTGATCATAAAGAAGCCATAGATATATTGCTTAAAGCTGATAATAAGTGGGAATTTACACCAACTTATGATGGTGATATAGCTAAAGAGCATGAAAGATATTTAACTAGTTATTTTAATGGACCAGTATTTATTAAAAATTGGCCAAAAGATATAAAAGCATATTATATGAAATTAAATGATGATAATAAGACAGTAGCAGCAGTTGATTTAGAAGTCCCAGGTTCTGGAGAATTAATGGGCGGTTCACAAAGAGAAGAAGACTATGATAAGTTAGTAGCACGTATGAAAGAGTTAAATATCGATACTAAAGAAATAGAATGGTATATTAACTTAAGAAGATTTGGTACAACTGTTCATTCAGGATTTGGTATGGGATTTGAAAGACTTATTATGTATTTAACAGGTATTGATAATATAAGAGATGTTATTCCTTATCCTAGAACTCCTGGCAATTGTGAATATTAAAAAATGGTAAAACTTTCTATTTATAAATTAATATATTTTGACTATATTATTAATGAATAGGAGGGAAATATGAAGAAATTAGTTTTATTTATGTGTTTAATAGTTCTTTTTACTGGTTGTGGTACTAAAGACATGAAAATGACTACTTGTACAACGGATATTACTACTAATGGCATTACTAATAAAATGAGTTATGATATTGACTATGATAAAGATAATAAAGTTAGGAAAGTAATTATTACATATGATTATAATAAACCAGAAGATGCTGATGATAATCATACTGATGGTGTTGGTACAGGAACTGATGGTACTACTTCTGATAAAGATACTAAAAACGAGAGACCTGAGGTTGTTGATGGTGTTGTTGGTAAAGTTATAGATACAATAGTAGGAGAAACTGTTGATACAATATATGACATATCAGGTTTGAGTGATAAACATAAATTAGCGCAAACAAGATATGATGATATTGAGGGTATTACTTATGATGTTATGACAACTTCGGCTGCTCAATATAAAGTTGTTTATACAATTGATATGGATAAATTATCAGATAATAACTTAGTATTGTTTAATTTAGATAGAGATTATACAACATTAAGAAGTAATTATACTGATGCTGGCTTAACTTGTAAATAGTTAAGTCTTTTTTTTATGTACAATTTGTGTTATATTTATAATGGAGTGTGTATTATGAGTGGTCAGTTAGTTATAGATGATTTTATAAAAGTTAATGAATGTGATAAAAATTATGTTAGTTTGGATGGTATATATCATATGCTTGTAAATAGTTTTAGAGAGTTAAGTGATTTAAGAATTCTAATAGATAAGTTATATGATGATTTAAGCCCTATAACATATGATGTAGAATTTAAACATATTTTATTTTATGATAATAGAGATAAAGTATATAGATATCAAAGAACTGAGCTTCGTATTAATAATGTAGATATACATTTAAGTGGCGATAATAACATATTATTTAGTGTCTATGATACTAGTATGAATGAATTATATTTAATTAGTAATTTTGTAAATGAAAATAAAAATGCTATTAGATATATTCTAAGTATTTATAAGAAATATTATTCTTTATTTAGTTATAAAGATAAAGAATTAGGCGATGTTTTAGGTACTTATTATTTAGATGATAATACTTATATTGTGGTATATACTAATGGAAGTATTAGATTATTTAGTAATTATCATGATATAAGTGATAATGAGGCTAGTAAGCTCATGAAAATAAATATAGGCGATAAGGTGGATGGTTATTGTAGAAAATTAGTATTAAGTAATAATTAGTGTTTGTTGTAAAAATAAATGTAAGGTTATATAATTAGAATAAGGTGGCGAGATTATGAATAGTAAATATAAAACAATGGATGCAAATGAGGCAGTTAGTAGCGTAGCATATAAGTTTAGTGAATTATGTGGAATATATCCTATTACTCCTTCTTCTCCTATGGCGGAGAAAATCGATACAATGGCTGGCAATGGAGAAGAAAACTTTTGGGGAAATAGAGTTAAGGTTGTAGAGATGCAGTCCGAAGCCGGAGCAGCCGGTGTTATTCATGGGGCTTTACAGTCAGGAATACTTGCTAGTACTTTTACAGCTAGTCAGGGATTATTATTAATGATTCCTACTTTATATAAATTATCAGGTGAGATGCTTCCTGCAGTATTACATGTAGCGGCTAGAAGTTTATCGACTCACGCTTTATCTATATTCGGGGATCATCAAGATGTTTATGCTACTAGAATGACAGGAGTTTGCATGCTTGCTTCTTCTTCAGTTAGTGAAGCTTATCATATGGCTAGTATTACACATTTATCAGCAATAGAGTCTAGTCTTCCTTTTATTCATTTCTTTGATGGTTTTAGAACTAGTCATGAAATAAATAAAGTTAAGTTAATGAATATGGATAAAGTTAAAGAATTAATTAATCAAGAAGCTTTAGCTAAGTTTAGGGATAGAGCTATGGCTAATAATAAAGTTAATACTCGTGGCACGGCACAAAATGATGATATTTATTTTCAAAATATGGAGAGTAGAAATAATGACTATGCTAAAGTTAGCGATATAGTTAATGATTATATGATGAAGATAAATGCTATAGCAGGTAGTGATTATAAACCATTTAATTATTATGGTGCAGAGGATGCTACTGATGTGATAGTGGCTATGGGTAGTGTTTGTGAAACTATTAAAGAAACTATTAATTATTTAAATAGTTTAGGTAAAAAGTATGGATTAATAGAGGTTCATTTATATCGCCCATTTAGTAGTAAGTATTTGCTTAATGTATTACCTAAGAGTGTTAAGAATATTGCTGTATTAGATAGAACTAAAGAGAGTGCTGCTATTGGCGAACCATTATATTTAGACGTTGTAGCAGCTTTAAAAGAGAGAGATATTAATATAGTTGGTGGTAGATATGGTTTATCTTCTAAAAATACTAATCCTGCTTGTATAAAAGCAATTTATGATAGTATGGAATTAGGTAATTTACATCATAACTTTACAGTAGGAATTAATGATGATGTTAGTCATTTATCAATACCTGTTGATTATAGTTTTCATTTACCTAATGATATGGTAGAATTCTTAATATATGGATATGGTTCTGATGGAATGGTATCTACTTCTAAAGATATCATAAAAATTATTGGAGATAATACTGATTATTATGTACAGGGATATTTTCAATATGATTCTAAAAAGAGTGGTGGAGTTACTAGGAGTCATATAAGAATATCTAAGGATGAAATTAAGTCTTCTTATTATGTAGATAATCCTAGTTTAATAGTTATATCTAAAGATAGTTATATATATAAATATGATATTTTAGATAAAGTAAAAGATAATGCTACACTTATTTTAAATACTAGTTTAAGTGATAATGATTTGGTGAATAGTTTACCTAATAAAGTTAAGTATTTAATGGCTTTAAAGAATATTAAGTTATATACAATAGATGCTTATAAGTTAGTTAATGAACTTGGTTTAAAGAATAAGATTAGTACTTGTATGGAGAGATGTATATTTAATATTATTGGTTTAATTAATGATGAAGATATAGCTAATATTATGAAAAAGCAAAATGAAAAGAGATTTGGTCATAAAGGTACTGATATAGTAGAAGTTAACAACAGAGTTGTGGATAAGAGTCTTTCACATCTAAATGAAGTTAAAGTAGATAAAGATTGGATAAATCTTAAGTATGAAGAAGACACTGATAAGTCATTTGATGAAATGATAGGTCTTCTTAAGGGTGATGAGCTACCTGTCAGTGCTTTCTTAGATAAAAAAGATGGTGTTGTTAAGGGTGGTAATACTAAGTATGAGAAAAGGGATATTGCTGAAAATGTTCCTATGTGGATACCGGAAAATTGTATTCAATGTAATCAATGTGCTTTTGTTTGCCCACATGCTGTTATTCGACCTTTCTTAGTGGATAAAGATAATAATCAAGCAAATGGTATAGACTCTATTATGCCAAGAGACAAGAAATATACAATTAGTGTATCTTATAAAGATTGCACCGGTTGTGGATTATGTACTAATGTATGTCCGGGTAAGTTAGGCAATAAAGCACTAACGATGAAACATTATGATCGAAATGAGTTTAAACAAGATAAGTTTGATTATTTAGTTAACAATAATTTAAATGAATGTGGGAAGTTTGTTAATGTTAAGTCTTTAGGATTTGTTCAGCCAAAGTTTGAGTTTAGCGGAGCATGTGCCGGTTGTGGAGAGACAGCTTACATTAAGAACTTAACACAGATGTTTAATAATAATTTAATTATTGCTAATGCAACAGGATGTTCTTCAATATATGGCGCTAGTTCACCATCAACACCTTATTCTGTTCCTTGGGCAAGTTCTTTATTTGAAGATAATGCTGAATATGGATTAGGTATTAAACTAGGCATTGATTTAAAGAGAAATAAGATTCGTAAATATATGGAAGAAAATAAAGATGAATTATTTAGTAAGTGTTTAGATAATTTTGATGATTATGATACTTGTTTAGAAGTATACAATAGTATTGATTATGATAAGCATCCATTTTTAAAAGAATTAAAAGATTATATTGTACCTAAATCTATGTGGATAATTGGGGGAGACGGATTTGCTTATGATATTGGATATGGTGGGATTGACCATGTTATTAGTACTAATAATAATGTTAATATATTAGTACTTGATACTGAAGTATATTCCAATACCGGAGGGCAATCTTCAAAGTCTAGTAATATAGGTTCTATTGCATCATTTACATCAACAGGTAAGACTAATTACAAGAAAGATTTAGCAAGAATGGCTATGTGTTATCCTCATGTATATGTAGCATCAGTTAATCTTGGTTATAATAAAGAACAATATTTAAAGGTATTAAAAGAAGCTTCTTTATATAATGGACCATCTTTAGTTATTGCTTATGCCCCTTGTATTGAGCATGGAATAAAGACTGGTATGGAACATAGTATTGATAATGCTCGTTTAGCAGGAGAATGTGGTTATTCATTATGTTTTAGATATAATCCTAGTACTAAGAAATTTACATTTGATAGTTATGATGTTGACTTTAATAAATATGATGAATTCTTAATGACAGAGAATAGATATGCTAGTTTAAAATTAGTAAATAAAGATGAGGCTAATGAGTTATTAGAGAAACAAAAAGAATGGGCAATAGATAGATATAATTATTATAAGAGTTTAAGTGAAGATAAATAATTATAATAAAAAAGTAATGACAAATAGATATAGGTGTGCTATACTTTAATAGTAGATAAATATATAAAGTAGATTCCATATGTTTATTTATAATAATATGTCAAGATTAAGTAATGATACAGTTAAGTTAATGGGATCAGTTAATGGAATCAATTTAATTATGGTAAGAAAATAAACAAATAAAGTATTTCTTCCTAAGTAGAAAGGAGTTAATAATTATGAGAAAAAGTTGTAATGACATGTTAACCCTAAGTTTACTTGGGGGGGGGGCTAAATAATACACTTGTTTGTTTAAAAGATAATAACTACGATACAGAGAGTTTAAGAGATTAGACTCTTTTTATCGTAGTTTTTTTTATTGCAAAGAAAGGATGTACGTTTATGAAGGATAAGAAATTATATATAACATTATTTGCTTTATCAATAATATTTTTAAGTATAGGAGGAACTTTTGCTTATTTTACTACAAGCATGACCGCAACAAATATTACTCAAATTAAATCAGGTAATTTAACGATGACTATTGATGGCGGTGGGAATGAAAATGTATCTTTTATGCCAGCCAAGTGTACTAGCAGTTATTCCATAAGAAAAATTATTAGGGCAAGCGCAGTTAATACTTCTGGTGGTAAAGTATCATTTAGTGTTGGTATGAATATTGCTACATTAAGTAGTGACTTGCGAAGAGAAACTATGCGATATGTATTATCTACTAATGCAAGTAGTTGCACTCAGGATATAGTAGCAAGTGGTAGTTTCAAGAATAAGTCAGCTGGAGATGAAGTATGGTTAATAAAAAATGATTATGATAATATAACTAACTCAGGAAATACTTATACTAAAACATATTACTTATATATCTGGTTAGATGAAACAGAAATGCAAAACTTATCAGGCAGTATATCAGTTAATATGAAAGGCACTTCTAGTAATAACCCTAATTTACCAATAGATTATGGTTATGAGGATGGTAATGGTACAAATACACTATTTTATAAGATAAAGAGTAGTGCAGATAAGTATACTAGAATAGATTTTGGTAAACAATCAAGTGATGATGGGACTAATGGAATATATACAACAACTTCAACAGAAAACAACGTTCCAGTATATTATTACAGAGGTGCAGTAGATAATAATCATGTTATATTTGCAAACTTCTGTTGGAGAATAGTAAGAACTACTGAAACAGGTGGAGTAAAGCTAATTTATGATGGAGTATCTTCTAATGGACAATGCAACAATACGGGTGAAGCAACAACAATAGGCAAAGTTCAATTTAACACAAGTTCTAATTCACCAGCATATATAGGATATATGTATAACGCTGTATATACAGCAAACAGTAAGGACATTACAACATTGAGTGGGAATATTGTATTTGGCAATGATGCCACATATGATGCAACCACAGGTAAATATGTTTTGACAGATACTAAAACATTAACCAGCCCAAGCAATTGGGGAACTGAATATAGTAACTATACAAGCAAATATCATTATACTTGCTTTAGTTCAAGTGCCAGTTGTCAAAGTGTAAGTTATATACACGGTATTTATAGTGTAGATAAATATGCTTACTATTTTACATTAACAGATGGTAAAAAGCCAATTGATTTATTAAATGAAATGTTTGAAGGTAATATTAATGTTAAAGATTCGACCATTAAAAATAATATAGATATATGGTATAAAAGTAATATGACAAGTTATACATCACAGTTAGAAGATACAGGCTTTTGTGATGACCGAATATATTATAATTTTGATACCAGTGGCTGGAATAAAGATTACAGTAATTATGATATATGGTTGCATTTTAATAGCCATAAAAGATTATTAAACGGAAAACCTACATTAGTGTGTCTAAGACAAACAGACAAGTTTACGGTTAATACAGATAACGGTAATGGAGCATTAACATATCCAGTAGGTATGATTACTGCTGAAGAAATGACTTATGCAGGTGGAATGGTAGGACAGTATAATACAAAATATTATTTATATAATGAAACTAGTAATTGGACAATGTCTTCGTTTAATTTCAACTACAAGAATGCTCTTAAATACGATTTATATTCATCTGGAGGGTTTGGCTCTGCTGAAGTAGCAGGGTCAAATGGTGTAAGACCTTCAATATCTTTAAAGAAAGGCACAGTATTATCAAGTGGCAATGGTACATCAGCGTCGCCTTATATAGTAGGCTGATTATTATATCGAACTTTATAGAGTATTTTCTATAGAGTTCTTTTTGTATATGTGGTACAATTGATATAGGGTGATGAGTATGAATATCGATAGTATGAATGTTATTACTTTAGCTTATTTGGGAGATAGTGTATATGAAGTATATATTAGAGAATATTTAATTAGTAAAGGAATAGTATATGTTGTTGATTTACAAAAAGAAGCTATTAAATATGTATCTGCAAAAAGTCAAGCTAAGATATTAGATTATTTAGTTAATAATAATTATTTAAGTGAAGAAGAAGTAAATATAGTTAAAAGAGGAAGAAATTATAAAAGAGATAGTCATCCAAAAAATACTGATATAATAACTTATAAGAAGTCAACAGGTTTTGAGTGTTTAGTAGGATATTTATATTTAAGTAAGAATATTAATAGATTAGATGAGATTATGAATATTATAAAGGAGGAATATGTTTATGAATAGAAGTGATGTTAGAGTAGAAGATACTTGGGATTTAAGCAAATTATTTAGTAGTGTTAGTGAGTTTAATAATACTTATGATATGGTTAAAGAAGAAATAGAAGATTTTATTAAGTATAAAGATTATGATTTAACTAATAAAGATAATTTATTAGAAGTTATGGATAAGTCCTATGAAATAGAAAGAATATTAGATAGATTAAGTGCTTATACTAGTTTACTATTTGATGAAGATACTACTAATAGTGAAAGTTTATCTTTAAAGGGTAGAGTTAGTAATTTATATGATTTATATAGTAATAATTCTTACTTTTTAGTACCTAATTTACTTAAGATAGATTATAGTGTTATTAAAGATATGTTAAGTGATGAGAGATTAAAAGGGTATGAGAGAGTATTCGAGAATATATTTAGATATAAGAAATATACTTTATCTGACAAAGAAGAAGAATTACTATCTAAGATAGGAAAAATGTTAGGTAATAATTATGATACTTATGAGATGATTAAGGATGCTGATATATCTTTTGATAGTATTATAGTGGATGGTAAAGAGCAAGAACTTAATAATAGTAATTATACTCTTTATATTGAAGATAAGAATCGTGATGTTAGAAAGAGTACGTTTAAATCTTTGTATAAGACTTATAAACAGTTTAAAGAAAGTTTTGCTAGTACTTTATATGGTAATGTTAAAGAAGATGTTGTAAGTGCTAAAATCAGAGGATATAGTTCTGCTATGGAAGAATCTTTATATCATGATGAATTAAATATGTCAGTATATAATAATTTAGTAGATACTATTAATAAACATATGGATGTAGTATATAAATATTATGATTTAAAGAAGAATATATTAGGTTTAGATGAATTACATTTATATGATGTATATACTCCTATTGTGGTAGATTATGATAAGAAGTATGATTTTGAAGAAGCTAAGAAGATTGTATTGGATACAGTTAGTGTTTTAGGAGAAGATTATGTTAATACTTTAAGACAAGGTTATATAGATAGATGGGTAGATATATATCCTAATAAAGGAAAGAGAACTGGTGCTTATTCAGGGGGATGCTATGATAGTTATCCATATATATTACTTAATTATCAAAATAAGTTTGATGATGTATCAACATTAATCCATGAGTCAGGACACTCTATGCATAGTTATTATAGTAGAGAAGCTAACAGTTATCCTTATGGTTATTATTCTATCTTTGTTGCAGAAGTAGCTTCAACAGTTAATGAATTATTACTTTCTAAATATATGTATAAACATAGTATGGATAAGAAAGAAAAATTATTTATATTAAATAGATTAATGGCACTATTTAGAGCAACTATGTATAGACAAACAATGTTTGCAGAATTTGAAAAAGATATATATGATATGGTAGAAAATGATGAAGTATTAACTAGTGATTTATTATGTGATAAATATTATGATATTAATAAGAAGTATTTTGGTAATAATGTTGTTATAGATAATGAAATTAGATATGAATGGGAAAGAATACCACATTTCTATTATAATTTCTATGTTTACAAGTATGCGACAGGGTTATCTGCAGCTTGTTATATCGTTAATAGAATACTTAGTGGCGAAGAGAATGCTGTTAATGATTATATTAACTTCTTAAAGTGTGGTAAGTCAAAGAGTCCACTTGATTCTCTATTGGTAGCAGGTGTTGATTTATCCGACAGTAAAGTTATTGAAGAGGCTGTTAAGATGTTTGATGATACAATAGAAGAGTTTAAGAAATTATATAGTGAAGTGTATGGGAAATAATATTAGTAATTAGTATTTTTTTCTTTACTTATAGAATATTCTTTGCTATAATACTAAACGAAGAGCGAGAAAGCTCCTTGCCTAGCAGATAGGCCATTAGACCATAAGGAGGTGCAAATAATGAGAAAATATGAGATTATGTTTATAGTAAGATCAGATATTGATGAACAAGCACGTAAGGATACAGTTAGCAAATTAGAAAAAACTTTAACTGATAATAAAGCTGTAATTACATTAAATAAAGAACTTGGTCAAAAAGAATTTGCTTATGAAATTAAAAAACAAAAATTAGGTTTCTACTATTTATATAATATCGAAGCTAGTGATGATGCAGGTGTTAAAGAATTTGATCGTATTGCTAGAATCGATGAAAATGTTATTAGACATTTAGTATTAAACCTTGATAAATAGGAGGAAGTATGAATAAGGTAATATTAATTGGAAGACTTACAAGAGATCCAGAATTACGTCATACACCACAAGGTACTGCAGTATGTCAAATTACTGTAGCGGTTAATCGTCGTGGGGCTCAACCCGGACAACAAGACGCTGATTTTATAAATGTTTCAGTTTGGGGTGTTCAAGCTGAAAATGTTGCTAGATATATGGCTAAGGGTAGACAAGTGGCTGTAGAAGGTAGAATTCAAACAAGAAATTATGATGATAAAGATGGTAAGAAAGTATATGTTACTGAGGTAATTGCTACTAATGTACAATTCTTAGATTCTAAGGGTGCTAGTAGTGATAGTGCAGTAAGTAATACACAACCAAGTAATTCATTTAATTTTAATCAATCTCCTATACAGGATGCTCCTACAACTTCTGTAGAAGATGATCCATTTGCTGCTTTTGGTGAAAAAATTAACGTTAGCGATAATGATTTACCATTTTAAAAAGGAGGATAATTATGGCAGAATTTCGTGCTAAAAAAAGAAAAAAAGTATGTTATTCTTGTTTAGGAAAAACAGTTGATTATAAAAACATTGATGTAATTAGTAAATATGTTAGTAATGATAGTGGTAAAATTTTACCAAGAAGAGTTACTGGAACATGTGCTAGACATCAAAGAGATGTTGCTGAACAAGTTAAATTAGCTAGATTTATGGGCTTTTTACCATATACAACTAAATAATTAAGGGACTAGTAATAGTTCTTTTTCCTTGTCTATTTATCTATTTTGTAGTAGAATATAACTACTTTCGGGGGGATTTTATGAAGTGTACTGAAGATGACTTTAGATGTAGATATGAAGATACTAAAGATATAGATATTTATGAATTAATTGCAAATGATAAAGAGATTTATGAAGATGAAAGTAAGAAGTTTTCTAGTTTGGAAGGGTTGTTTACTTCTTTATTAAAATTAGCTGAGCATAGTGTTGATGAACATAGTGAATGTGTTAAAATAGATGATTCACTTGATATAGTTATTTCTTTTTTGAAAAGTTATGATATGAATATGTATTATAGATTTATGGGTGTTTTATCAAATAAGCAGATTCATTTTATTTCGCGTAGTGATTTACCTGAAATAATTGCATATTTTTTAGATTATATTTATAATATTGTTATTAATGCCACCTTTACTTCTTGTGATGTATTTGAAAGGTTAAGCGATATTATATATGATAATTTATCTGATAGTACATTAAATGAGTACTTAACATTTTTATCATTTTTAGGCTTTGATATTAACGATATTGTTGCAAATTGTGGTTTTGTTAGCGATTACGAATTATCTAAGAAAAATTTTATAGATAGTGTTATGAAGAGTAATATATCTAGTTATGCTGCTGGTAATGAAATGTTTATTTGTTATGATAATACTATTAAGGATGCTTTTGATATTTTGCATGAGTTTATTCATGTTGATAATTTATGCCCAAGTAATGTTGCTCATTATGATAAAAATATAAATTTTGGTGATTTTGTTTCAAATAGACCACATAATTTCTTTTTTAATGAAATACCTTCTATTATGATGGAAGAGGAATTATATGATTATCTAGTTAGTAATTTTGATTATGATTTGTCATTTTATTTATCTTATCGTGTTAAAATTATTCAAAATGAAATAGATGGTATTTACTTACCACTTATGAATAATGATAAAAGTAGAATGATATATAGTGAGTATTTGAATACAGTTAGATCTTTTCTCATTAGTAGTGAGAATTGTAGTTTAATGTATATGCTGACACATGAGCATGATAATCCTGATAATATGTTTTTTTCATATATATTTGGTACTGTGATTTCTAGGTATGCTATGACACTTAGTAAAGAAGAGAGAGATAGTATATTTAACTATGTTAGAAGTAAGATAACTAGTGATGAAGATTATTTTACGATGTTTAAGAATATTGGTTTTGATATATTAGATAGTAATGATATGGATAAATTAATTTGTTCTTTATATGAAAGAAATAGAGTTATGAAGAATAGTTTAGTAAAGAAAAGATAATATAGGGATGACTTATTTTTAAATATATTGTATAATTATTATGGAAAGTGGGGATAGGATATGAAGGTTATTTTTATTAAAGATTTAAAGAAACAAGGTAGAGTTAATGATATAAAAGAGGTATCAGATGGATATGCTACTAATTATTTAATAAAGAATGGGTATGCAGTTAAGTATACTAAAGGTAGTAATGAAAGACTACAAAATGAACTTGATATTAAGGCTCGTGAAGAAGAAAAAGAGATAGAGAAGGCTAATAAAGTAAAAGAAAAACTTGATAGTGTATGTTTAACTTTTAAGGTTAAATGTAGTAATGATGGTAAAGTATTTGGGTCAATATCTAGTAAACAAATTAGTGATAAGTTAAATGAACTTGGTTATAGTATTGATAAAAGGGATATTAAGTTAAATGAAACATTAAATACTTTAGGTATATATAATGTTGAAGTTGTTATTTATAAAAAAGTTAAGGGGAATATTAAGGTTGAATTAAAAAAGTAGGTGGTATAAATGAATCCAGGGCTTCCTAATAATATAGAGGCAGAGAAAAGTTTATTAGGATCAATATTTTGGTCTAGTTATGCTTTACAGAGAGCTTGTGAAGAATTATCTAGTGAGGTATTCTTTTTGGATAGTCATGCTAAAATATTTGAGTGTATTGCAGAACTTTATAATAAACATCAACCGGTAGACATTAGTACAGTTGTTAGTTTAATGGTTGAAAAGAATATTGTTAATTTAACTGGTGGTGTTGAATACTTAAATGAACTTGTTGATAGTGTAGCAACAGGAGCTAATATAGATTATTATATTGATAAAGTATTAGAGAAGTATACTTTAAGAAAAATGATTGAGGTTGCTACTAGTATTGTATCGATGGCTAATGATCCTAGTTCTAATTTAGAGGATGCTGTTGAGTATGCTGAGAAGAGTATTTTAAATGTATCTAAGACAAGACGTGGAACAGAGTTTAGAACAGTTACTGAAGTATTAAATTCTGCTCGTGAAAATATTGATAATATTGTTAAGAATAAAGGAAAACTTACCGGACTTACTTCCGGTTTAACTGATTTAGATAGAATTACAACTGGTTTTCAGCCAACACAACTTATTATTTTAGCGGCTCGTCCAGCTGTTGGTAAAACGGCTTTTGCTTTAAATGTGGCAACAGCAGCGGCAAAAAGTACTAAAAAGAATATTGCTATCTTTTCATTAGAAATGCCGGCTGAACAATTGATTATGAGAATGATTAGTTCATTAGGACAAATAGATGCGATGAAATTACAAAAAGGTAATTTAGAGACGGATGATTATCGTAAGATTAATGAAGCAATTAGTCAACTTGCTGACACTAATATATATTTTCACGATGGTTCAGCTATAACGGCTAGTGAAATACAGGCTAAATGTCGTAGATTAGCAACTCAAGGAGAAGGTTTAGGACTAGTAATAATCGATTACTTGCAGTTAATATCTTCATCTTCTAAATATTCCGGTTCTAGACAACAAGAGGTATCAGAGATATCTAGAAAGTTAAAAACTATGGCGTTGGAATTAGAGGTACCCGTAATTGCTTTGTCACAATTATCGCGTGATGTAGAAAAAAGAGAAGATAAGAAACCGGTTCTTAGTGACTTAAGAGAGTCAGGTGCTATTGAGCAGGATGCCGATATTGTTGCAGCTTTACATGCACCTAGTCAAGATAATAGTACCGGAGTTATTGATAATAGTTTACCGGTACCTATTCAACTTATTATACTAAAGCATCGTAATGGTCAAACCGGTACTATAGATATGCTATTTAAGAAGAGGACTTCTACTTTCTTATCTTTGAAGAAGGATAGTGAGAATAATGAAAAATAAGGGGAATATTGGAACTACTTTGGTAGTTATTATAATTAGTGCTTTTATTTTCGTATTTGGGGGTCCGGGTACTACTAAGAGAGAACCTAATACTTACTATGCTGTTTATGTTGATGGTAAGAAAATAGGGATGGTTGATTCAGAGACTAAGTTTGAGGACTATATAAATACCCAAGAAGAAAAGTTAAAAGAAAAGTATGGTGTTGATACTATATATACTCCTAAGGGAGTTGAAGTTAAAAAATTAATTACTTATGATAATAATGTAGATAGTTATGATGATATATATAGAAAGTTAGTTAATAATAAGAGTTTTACTATTAAAGGTGTTGTTATAACTATTAGTGATAAAGATAATAGTGAGTTTGAGACTAAACAGATTAATGTTGTAGATAAGAAATTATTTGATGAAGCTGTTATTGAGATAATAAAAGTATTTGTAGATGATGAGAAATATCAAGCTTTTATGGATGATAATCAAGAGAAGATATCATATACAGGATCTAATATAGAGGATATATATATAAGAGAAGATGTTACTTATCGTGAAGATTATATATCTACTAATGATAAAATATTTTTTGATGTAGATGAATTAGAGAAATACTTATTATATTCTTCTTTAGCAGAACAAGATACATATGTAGTTAAAGCCGGAGATACTATTGAGACAGTAGCAGAAGCTAATAAGTTAAATGTTCAAGAGTTTTTAATAGCTAATCCAATGTTTACTAGTAAGAATAATTTACTTTATGAATCACAAGTTGTATCTGTTGGGTTAATTAATCCAATGTTTAGTATTGTTGAAGAAGTACATAGCGTTGAAGAACAAGCAAAAAAATATACAACGGAAGTTAAATATGACGAAGATTTATTCTTAGGATATAATTATGTAGAACGTGAAGGAGAAAATGGTTTAGAATTAGTTACTAAAAAGTATCAGTATATTAATGGCCTTTTGATGGATGCGACTGTTATGAATAGTGTGGAAGTTAAGCCTTCAGTTAGTGAGATATTAGTAAAGGGCGAAAAATATGTACCTAATGTTGCTGATTTATCTTATTGGGCTTGGCCAACTCGTTCGTCATATGTTATTACAACTAATTATGAGTATCGTTGGGGTAGTTTCCATGCTGCTATTGATATTGCTGGTACAGGTTATGGATCACCGGTATATGCTTCTAATAATGGAACAGTTATAAAGATATATACAGGTTGTGTACCGGGTGTTAAAATGTGTAATTATGGTAATGGTAATTACATAGTAATTGATCATAATATTGGGGGATATACAACTCAATATAATCACTTAAAAGATATTTATGTTAAGGAGGGATTAACGGTACAGCGTGGTCAACAAATTGGTACAGTAGGTAATACTGGTTGGGTTGATCCATTACCAACAGCTTCTAATCCATTAGCGGGTGTTCATTTACACTTTGAGGTTAAAAGATATGGTAATCATATAAATCCGTTTAGTTTATTCAGATGAGATTTGAGGTTTTATCAAGTGGTAGTAAAGGTAATACTACTTATATAGAAACAAATAGTACAAAAATAATTATCGATATGGGTAATAGTTGTAAGTATGTTGTAGAAAAATTAAACTTGTTAGGTATAGATCCTAATGATATAGATGCTATTATGTTGACACATATTCATACTGATCATACTAATGGTTTAAAGACATTCTTAAAGAAATATAATATTAAGGTTTATTTAGCTAGTAGTATGTTAAATTATTTACCTTTTATTAGTAATTATTTTGTAATTGATGATAGTATTGATTCACTTGTAATAGGTGATGTTAATATAGATGTTATTAGGACATCACATGATGTTGAAGATTCTTTTGGTTATGTTGTTAATAATCTAGATAAATCAGTAGTATATATTACAGATACAGGTTATATTAATCAGAGATATTTTGATTTATTAAAAAATAGAAATGCCTATGTATTTGAAAGTAATCATGATGTTGAAATGCTTACTAATGGGCGATATCCTTTTGAGTTAAGACAGAGAATATTGTCAGATAAGGGCCATTTATCTAATTATGATTCTGCTAAATATTTAGCAACTTTTATTGGAGATAATACTAAGTATATTATTTTAGCCCATTTATCAGAAGAAAATAATACAGTTAGTCTTGCTCATAATACTTTAATTATGAGATTAGACAAATCTAAGATAGATTATAGTGATATAAAAATAGTTGAAGCATTACAGAATAAGGAGACAGATTTTATAGAATTATGATTAAGATTATATGCGTTGGTAAGGTTAAAGAGAAGTATTTGCGAGACATGATTGACGATTATACTAAAAGAATAAGTAAGTATCATAAAATAGAAATAATTGAATTAACAGATAGTAATATTAATAAAGAAAAAGAAGAATTACTTAGAGTTATAAATACTAAAGACTATAATATTGTTATGGATATTGATGGTAATAATTTATCTTCAAGGGAGTTTGCAGAAAAGATAGATAAAACATTTTTAATAAATTCTAATATAACATTTATTATTGGTGGTTCGGATGGAGTTAGTCCAGAAATTAAAGAACTAGCTAATTATCGTTTGTCTTTTTCAAAGTTAACATTTCCGCATCAGTTATTTAGAGGTATTTTACTAGAACAAATATATCGTGCATTTAAGATACTTAATAATGAATCATATCATAAATAATAATAAGTTAAGGATAGAAGAATAATTCTATTCTTTTTTAAGTTTATTTGCTTGTTTGGGGAATAATTTTATTGTATAATGTGTTCAAGGGAAATTCAGTTGTTGAGTGTCTACCTCCTATTTCAATAAGTGAAAGGAGGTTTGATAAGAATGAAGAAGAGAATTTTTATTATAAAAGTTCCTATCATTTTATTGCTCCTTACTATGTTAGTAATTGTAATAAAAAAATGACACTTAATCTTTTTGATAGATTAAATGTCTAAACACTTTTAATTGGGTAGACATTCAACGTGTGAAACTGAATGTTCCCTTATTATTTTATGCAAATTGCTTTGACAAATACATTGTAGCATAAAAATAATAATATTGCAAGTTTAAGGTGATTATATGGAATGGAAGATAGGTAATGTAGAAATAAAAAATAATATTGTTTTAGCACCAATGGCAGGAGTGTGTAATTCGGCTTTTAGGAGAATTATTAAAGAGATGGGTTGTGGACTTGTATATGCTGAAATGGTAAGTGATAAAGGACTTGTTTATAATAGTAAGAAGACTAAGGATATGCTTTATGTTTCAGATTATGAAAGACCTATTGCTCAGCAAATATTTGGTAGTGATGTTGATACTTTTGTTGAAGCTGCTAAAATGGTTTATGAGATAATGAAACCGGATATTATTGATATTAATATGGGATGTCCGGTGCCTAAAGTTGCTGTTAGGGCTCAAGCGGGAAGTGCGCTTTTAAAGAATCCGGCAAAGATTAGAGAAATAGTTAGTGCAGTTGTGAAAGCTGTTCCTATACCGGTTACGGTTAAGATACGTAGTGGTTGGGATAGTAATAGTATAAATGCAGTTGAAGTAGCTAAAATATGTGAAGAAGCTGGGGCTAAAGCGATATGTGTTCATGGACGTACTAGAAGTCAGGGTTATAGTGGTAAAGTTGACTTAGATATAATTAAGAAAGTAAAAGAAAGTGTTTCTATACCGGTTATAGGTAATGGTGATGTTAATAGTATTGAGAGCGCTGTTAAGATGTTTGAATATACAGGTGTTGATGCTATTATGATTGGTAGAGGAGCTTTAGGTAATCCTTGGCTTATTAAACAATTAGTTACTTATTTTGATACAGGTATTATTTTAGATAAACCAAGTTATAAAGAAATAATAGATATGTGTCGTAAACATTTAAACTATTTATTAGAACTTAAAAGTGAAAAAATCAGTGTATTAGAGATGAGAAGTCATATCTCTTGGTATATAAAAGGATTACCTAAGTCTACAGAGATTAAGAAAGAATTATTTACAATAAGTGATGCTAAAGGAATAATGGATTTACTTGATAGATATCAAAATATATTAGATAATAAAGGCATTTAATAAATAATTGTAGGTGTTATGATTTTTTTGTGGTAGAATATTAATTGGAAAGAAGGAATAGATATGGCAAGTTTTTTTGATAGATTAGGTTGTTATTTATTGGATGTATTATTAATATTTGCTATTAGTAGTGTTATAAGTGTTTTTATACCTAGTAAAGGTAGTGATATTAATAAAGAAATAACAGCATTAACTGAGAAATATACTAATGGAGAGGTTGGAACTGAGACTTTTATTAATGAGTATCAAGATTTAATGTATAAGTATCAGAAAGAAAATTACTTATCAACAGTTGTTTCAGTAGGACTTAATTTTATATATTTTGTAGTTTTTGCTTATTTTAATAAAGGACAGACTATTGCTAAAAAACTTACGAATATTAAAGTAGTTGATAATAAGACAGGGGAGAGACCTAAGTTTTGGCAAATGTTAGTTAGAAATATGTTTATATATAGTTTATTATCTAATATAATTATATTAATTTTATTATTTACTAGTAAGAATAATTTTATTTATTGTTATATGCTTGTCGGTGGTTTTGACTTGATGTTTGTAATGATAACTGTTATGTTTGTTTTATATAGAAAAGATAAAAGAGGTTTACATGATATGATGGCATGTACAAAAGTAGTAAAGGAGAGTGTTTAGAATGGAATATTCAGAACAAGAATTAGTTAGAAGAGAAAAGTTAGAAAGTATTAAGGAATTTTGTAATCCGTATCCAGATAGATATGAGGTTACTCATAAATTAAAAGATGCTAGAAATTTAGAAGATGGCACTAATGATGTCAGTATTGCAGGTAGAATTGTATTTATGCGTAAGATGGGTAAACTTAGTTTCGTTAGAATTCGCGATATTGAAGGAGACATGCAACTTGAGTTTAAGATAGATACTGTTGGAGAAGATAATTATCAATTCTTTAAGAAGCAAATAGATACCGGTGATTTTATTGGTGCTAAGGGAGAGATATTTACTACTCAGACAGGTGAAAAGACACTTAGGGTACATAGTTTTGCTTTCTTAGGTAAGGCTTTAAGACCACTTCCTGAGAAGTTTCATGGACTTACTGATATTGAGTTAAAATATCGTGAGAGATATGTTGATTTAATTACTAATGAAGATGCGAGAAGAGTATTTTTAGGAAGAAGTAAGTTATATGCTTATATTCACAAGTTTCTTGGTGAGAATGGTTTCTTAGAGGTTGAAACACCAATATTACAAAATGCTGTATGTGGGGCTTCTGCTAAGCCTTTCTATACTCATCATAATGCTTTAGATATGGATTGTAATTTAAGAATTGCACCAGAAACATATTTAAAACAATGTATAGCAGGGGGCTTTGATAGAGTATATGAAGTAGCTAAATGTTTTAGAAATGAAGGTATGGATACTGAACATTTACAAGAGTTTACACAAGTTGAATGGTATGCTTCATATTGGAACTTTGAAGATAATATTAAATTTTATCAAAAGTTTATTAAAGGTTTACTTATGGAATTAGTAGGTACTACTTGTATAGAATATAATGGTAATGTTATTGACTTTGGTAAAGAAAATTGGACTAGAATTAATTATGTAGAAGAAATGCGTAGGGTATTTGGTTTTGATTTTCTTGATATTGAAGAACCTAGTGAATTAAAAGATAAGATAGTTGAAAAAGGGTTATTTAGTTATGAAGATTTAAATGATTATAAGTCTTTAAGTCAAATAATTGATTTCTGCTATAAGAAGTTAGTTAGAGCTAATATTGTAGAACCAACTATTATTTATAATTATCCAGCAGTTATGATTCCTCTTGCTAGAAGAAATGATAATGATAAGCGTATGATTGATGTATTCCAAGTATTAGTATGTGGTACAGAGTTATGTAAGGCTTATTCTGAGTTAGTTGATCCGGTTGTTCAAAGAAAAGCGTTTGAGGATCAATTAAAGGCTAAAGCACAAGGTGATGATGAAACTATGGATCTTGATGAAGGATTCTTAAGAGCTATGGAACAAGGTATGCCTCCAATTAGTGGCCTTGGATTTGGTATTGATAGATTAATGATGATAATATTTAATCAACCTTCTATTAGAGATGTAGTTTTATTCCCACAAATGAAAAATAAGTAAAAAATGAGATAGTATATAGTAATATATGCTATTTTTTTATATTATATATTGCAAATTATATAAATATTGTGATATTATTAAGATGAGGAGGATAATATGAAAAAACACAGTTTATTTAAAGTAATTAGTATGATTTTAGTACTATTAGTAATCATTAGTTGGATTGCTGTTGGAAGAAATGATGTTAAGTCTTATATTGGATTTGGTGATTTATTTTTAAATGGCATTAGATCTTTATATTTCTTTTTTGACATTTTCTTATTCATCTTAGTAGTTGGTGGATTCTATGGAGTATTAAATAAATCAAGTAGTTATAAAAAACTATTAGATAATATTGTTAGTAAAGTTAAAAAACTTGGTAATAAATTTATCTATTTAGTTATTATTTTATTTGCTTTAGTTAGTGCTTTAACAGGTATGGATATGTTAATATTTATGTTTATTCCATTTGTTGTATCTATTATATTATTACTTGGATATGATAAATTAGTAGCAATTAGTGCAACAGTAGTTTCTTCAGTTATTGGAGTTATAGGTGGTATATTTGTTACATTCAAAGATCCAAATAATTATTATGGTACAACTAATACTACTATGGAGAAATTTGTTGGTATTGAAGAAAATTTTGCCAATGTATTTCCTAAATTATTATTACTAGTACTTGGTGTTGCTTTACTTATCTTTTATGTTAGTAGACATATTAAAAGTGTTAAAGATAAAAAAGTTAAGTATGAGTTAAATACTGATAGTGATAGTTTACTTGTAAATGAAGTTAAAGGAGATTATAAGAAAGTTAAAGCTTGGCCTTTAATAGTAGTACTTGCATTCTTGTTTGTATATACTGTTATTGGTGTTATGCCATGGAAGACATTATTTAATGTAGAAGTATTTACTAAGTTTCATACTTGGTTAGTTGGTTTAGGTACTAAAGACTTTTCTATTTTTAATAATTTAATTTCTAGTTCATTTACTGCTTTAGGTGAATGGAATAGTAATAGTTTAGGTAATTATATGATGCCAATGATTATTATGCTAATTCTTAGTCTAGTAGTTAAATTTATTAGTCATATTAAGTTTGATGAATATGTAGATGCATTTATTAATGGTATGAAAAAATTACTACCTTCTGCATTTGTTGTAGTACTAGCTTATAGTGTTCTAGTAGGTGCTTATAATCATGGATTCTTATCTACTTTAATTAGTAAGACTGATTATAATATTGGACTTGCAGGATTATATAGTTTAGTTGGTAGTATTTTACATGTTGATTTATACTATACATCTGTTGGAGTATTCTCTTCAATTATTTCTTTAGTTGAAGATGAGGCTTTGTACCCAGTACTAGCTGTATTATTCCAAGGTTTCTATGGTTTAATCAATATAGTAGGTCCAACTAGTTTACTATTAATAGTAGTACTTACTTATTTAGATGTTCCATATACTACTTGGTTAAAGTATATTTGGAGATTATTCTTATATCTATTTATAGTAATTTGTTTAGTACTTGCTATAATGCTTATATAGAATATTAAAACTTCACGAAACATAAATCGTGAAGTTTTTTAGTGCATAAAAAAACTATATATTAGTGTTTTAATATATAGTTATTTATTTTTCTTTGCAGTTCTTGCTTCTCTAGCACTTGTTCTTACTTTTGTTCCATCTGCTAAAGTTACAGTTTGTAAATTAACTTTTTGTGCTCTTTTTGTTATTTTTAAGCAGTTAGGTCTGTTATTAACTTTTTTTGTTTTCTTGCTTGTTTCTTTCTTTGCCATAATTGTCCCTCCTCAAAATACACGCATTTTAATATTACTATAAATATAAGGGCTTGTCAATTATTTTTGTTGTTTTTAATGAATTCTCTTAATATTTTAGTGGTAGCTCTTTTTTCAATTCTAGATACATAACTTCTTGAGATATGGAGTTTTTTGGCTATTTCTTTTTGAGTTAATTCATCTTTACCATCTAAGCCATATCTATCGATTAAGATTTCTTTTTCTCTTTTACTTAGTAGGTTTATATATTGTTTTAATAGTTTAATGTTATCTTTTTTATATATTTCATCAGTAAAGTCAGGATCAGGTGTTTTGAGAATATCTAAGATAGTTATTTTATTACCTTCTTTGTCATAACTTATTTCATCATAAATACTTATATTAGAATTATTCTTTTTGTCAGCTCGAAAGTACATTAATATTTCGTTTTCAGCACATTTAGCAGCATAAGTAGTTAGTTTTACTTTTTTATTAGGAGAATAAGTATCGATACCTTTAATTAAACCGATAGTACCAATACCTATTAAGTCATCTACATCATACTCTTTGGTTTCAAATTTCTTAACGATATGGGCAACTAGTCTTAGATTGTGTTCAATTAATTTATTTCTGGCTTCTTTATCACCATTGCAGGCTTTAGTTATATATTCTTCTTCTAATTCTTTTGGTAAAGGTTCAGGGAAAACATTATTAGAATAAGAACCAGTAAAGAACATTAAGTTTTGAGCTATATAGTTTAGTATATTAAATAACAAATATATCACATCCTAATAAATTATATAGATATAAATGATAAAATATGTTTATTTGATTAATGACTTTTTGTTGGAGGTTTGATATAATTGTTTTACTAGATGATTAATGAAGTGGAGGTAGTATTTTGAGTTATAGGGAAGAAAAGAAACGTGTTTATGGGCAAATAATACTAGAACTAAGAGAAAAAAATAATATGACACAGACGCAGTTAGCAGATAAATTAAATATCAATAGTAATGCAATAAGCAAGTGGGAAAATGGTATGACGTTGCCAAATGAAGAAAATATTCTTAAATTAAATAAAATATTTAATGTATCTATTGATGACATTTATAATAATAATTTTAATGATAATAAATTGAATATTAGAGAACGTGTTTTAGAGTTTGCTAATAAATATTTTTCTATTTTACTAACTTTTTTAATAATATTTTTGGTGTTATTTATTTTGCTATTTATATTTTATATAAATAATAATGGGAAGTTTAATTATTATAGTATTGAAAAAACTAATCAAGAGTATAGCATTAATGGAAGTATAGTTGAGATGCCTGATAGATTAAATATTTCATTATCTAATATTGTATCTAATACTTCTAAAATTAGTTCTTCAAATTATGAGACAGCTATTTACATGGATAAAATATTACTATATAGGGTTGGAGATATAACTGATACTAAAGAGAGAGATATAACATTAAATGAATATTTACAAAGTATAAATGTTAACTTGTCTGATGAATTAATGATTACAAAAAAAGAGAATTTAGATGGTAAACAATTAATTATAAAAGTTAGTTATATAGTAGATAATGAAGTTAAAACATTGGAAATGAAATTTTTAATTAAAAAAGTTTTTAGTAATAATAGATTATTTTATTAAATTAAATTAAGAAGTAAGTTAAGTTTTTATTAATTTAACTTTTTTTTAATTGTTCTTTGATTATTCCTAAATTATTCTTTATTTTTTCTTGCTTTTATACTTAACAAGTTATTTTATTTTTTAATAGTAAATGATATATTGTGTTTAGAATTTAAATATTAAGAAGAATTATTGTTCAATTATTACTATTCTTATAGATGTAAGCTTAGTAAATTTGTTTTTTGAAGAATTAATGTTTAAGATTTTATAAATTAGTAAAGGAGATTCGATGTGAAACTAATTAATGTAAATAAGTCATATAATACTTCTTATGGGAAGTTGCATATTTTAAAAAATATTTCTGTTAACTTTGAAAAGGGGAAGTTTTATGCAATTATGGGAAGAAGTGGAAGTGGTAAAAGTACGTTAGTAAATATTCTTGGCCTTTTAGATGACTTTGATGATGGTGATTATTATTTAGATAATATTAATGTAAAAAAATTAAGCGATTTAGAAAAATCTAAAATAAGAGGTTTTAAAATAGGGTTTGTATTTCAATCATTTTATTTAAATAAAAACTTAACTGCTTATGAAAATGTTATATTACCTACGTATATTGATAAGAGAATTGATAATGTTGAAAGAAAAAATAAGGCTTTAGATATAATGAAAAAATTAGAAATAATTGATAGAAAAGATCATAAACCTAGAGCTTTGTCCGGAGGAGAACAACAGCGAGTGGCAATTGCTAGAGCATTAATTAATAATCCTGATATAATTATTGCGGATGAACCAACCGGTAATTTAGATTCGTCAAATGAAGTAGAAGTATTAAATATCTTAAAGGACATTAGTGGGCATGGGAAAACGGTTATTGTAGTTAGTCATAATCCTATTATAAAGAAGTATGCAGATGTTTTATATAAAATTAATGATGGACAAATAGAAGAGGAGAAGTTATGAGGTGTTCTTATTTGCTAAAATTAGCATTATCTAATATAAAAGGAAAAAAATATAAAACTAAGATTATGGTATTTATTTTTGCTTTATTTATGTTTTTAATATGTTGTTTCTTTTCGTTTAAGAACTCTTTTTATAATTTTATAGATAATTGGTTAAATAAGGATTATAATTTTAAATTAATACAAGTTAATACTAATAATAAGAGTTATGATGAAGTTGTATCTGATTTAAATAAATTAAATAATAAACATATAAGTAATATTTTTAAAGATAATACTAAACTTATGGTGCAAGCTAATTTAGCGGGATATAATGTTGAGTTCTATGGAGATTATGATGGGTTTGATTATAATATTTTAAGTGGTAGAGATATTAAAGATATGTATGATGTTGTTTGTCCAAACTATATGATTGGTGGAGATTGGACAAGTGAGCATGATAAAAGTAAATATGTTAAAATGAATGATAAAATCGGTAATAAATTGCATATGCAGTTTAAACAGCTTTATGTTATTTCTGAAAAAGATAGAGAAGTACGTAATGTATATGATTATGATTTGAAACTAGTAGGTACTTTTGATTCTGAAAAAGAATTGATAGGTTATAATAAGTGTTTTATTAGTGTAGAGTTATTTAATAAGGTTTTAGATGAATCAGAAACTATATATAGTGATGAATATTTAAAAACAAGAGTTAACTATGATGATTTAGAAGTAGAAGTGCTAGTTGATAAATATAAGAACGTTAACGAAGTTAGAAGGCAGATAGAAGATATTGGTTATAAGACATATATTCCTGAGATGGATTTAAGTTTATATGAAACTATCTTTGAAATAATAAATATTGCCACGATAATAATTGGGTTGACTTCTATAGGTTGTGTATTTTATTTTATAAGAATAGCATTATCTGAATCGAAAAAGGATATAGCTCTTTATCAAGTACTAGGATATGATACTAAGAGTATAAAAAAGATTTATATGATTCAATATTTTATAATAATTACTTTATCTTTACTTATTTCTCTTATGATTTCTTTTGGTGTAATTACTTTAGCAAATAGTTTTATGTCTAATGATCCTAATTTTAGTGTTTTAACAATAAGATTATCTCTATTTGGGATATTATTATATTATTTATTCTTGTTGTTAATAACCTTTTTGATAGTAATATTATTATTTAAAAGGATAAAGAAAAATAAATCACTTGTATTTTTAATGGGAGACTAACTATGATATTTTTTAAATTATTTTATAACAAGAATATATATAAACAGATTGTTATTTTTACTTTGCTATTTACTTCTATTTTAATACTTTGTTCTCTATATGATAGTTCTACTAAAAATTATTATAATGTAAAAGAAGATGAGAAATATAGGACAGCTATTATAACATTTATTAAAGACTATGATGTAAGTAATATTTTAAATGATAAAAGAATTGTAAGTATTAATAAAGATAGTGATGAATATACATTAGTTTTTAAGAGGAGTTTAGATGTTGAAGAGTTTCGTTTGGCTTATAAAGACCAAATACAGAGTTTCGCATCTCAACCATTTAGTGATAATAATTTTAATATTACAAATATTATGTTAAGATGTGTTTTGATAGTTTGTGTAGTAATAATGGTAATTTTATTTTTTAGTTTTTCAGTAAACTTTATATATTCTATTCAAAAAGATATATCGTTATTAAAATTAGTAGGTTTTAGTAATAGAAGAATTATTTTTATGTTATTTTTATTTATTTTCTTATCGTATTCGTTAATATATATATTTAGTATATTTATTTCATATATTTTTTTAAATGCTATGAAATGGTTAGATATTTTGTCAAGTGTTGTGTTTATAGATATATTTCAGTTATTTATAATATATGGAATTATTAGTTTTATTATATTATTATCTTTTTTAAAAATCGTTTATAATATTAAAAAGATGTCTCCTATAATGCTTGTTAGTTTAGATTAAGTTAGATTTAAATATAAGGGTTGTATTAATATGACTCTTTTTTGTTGTTCTTTTAATTAAAACTTAATGACATTTGTTAGAAAATTTAGTACAATTATTAAAAGAGTGGGTGATATAATGATAGAGTTATTTAGACCTGATATATATCAGAAGAGTATATATCATATAGATTATGATAAGTTAAAAGAGTCTGGTATTAAGTGTTTACTATTTGATTTAGAGAATACTTTAGTACCTTTTGTAGAGAAAGAGCCTAATAAGAGACTTATTGATCTTATAAATGATTTAAAAGATATGGATTTTAAAGTTATAATATTTAGTAATGCTTCTAAAAATAGATTAAAGCCTTTTAAGGATACGTTATTAGTGGATTGTTCTTATAATAGTAGGAAGCCTATGGCAGGGAAGTTTTTAAAGGTTATTAAGAAGTTTAACTATAATATTTCGGATGTGGCTATTGTTGGGGATCAAGTTATGACAGATATTTTAGGGGGCAATAGAGTAGGCATTACTACTATTTTAGTTAATCCTATGTCAAATAAAGATCGTCTTGCTACAAAAATATTTTGTAGGACTAGTGAACATAAGATATTAAAAACTTTAGAGAAGAAGGGTATTTTTAAAAGAGGAAAATATTATGATTAAGAAGTGTAGTGGATGTGGAATAGTATTACAAGATATTGACAGTAATAAAGAAGGTTATGTAGATGATCTTAATAAAGATTTATGTGAGAGATGTTTTAGGTTAAGAAACTATGGTGTTTATAAGTATACTAGTAGAGATAATTCTTCTTATGAAAAGATATTAGATAAAATTAATAAAGATGATTTAGTAGTATATGTTGTTAATATATTAAATTTAAATTTAGAATTACTTAGTAAGTTTAAGAAAGTATTATTAGTTATTACGAAGAGAGATTTATTACCTAAGTCTGTTAAAGATTATAAGATTATTAAATATATAGAGAATATGAATATCAACAGTATTGTGGATATAGAGATTGTTAGTAGTATTAAGAATTATAATTTAGATAGTTTATATAATAAAATTAATAAATATAATAAGACAGGATATGTTTATTTAGTTGGTAATACTAATAGTGGGAAATCTACTTTACTTAATAAGATTATTAAGAATTATACTAGTATGAGTCCTAATATTACAGAGAGTATGTATCCTTCAACTACTTTAGATAAGATAGATATTGTTATTAATGATAAGTTAACTATTGTTGATACTCCGGGTATTGTATCTCGTGGTAGTGTTATTAATTATATGGATAAGAAGATGCTTAAGAAGATTATTCCTAAGACAGAGATTAGACCTATTACTTTTCAGTTAAGTGGTAGTGGTAGTTTAATAGTAGAGGATATTATTAGAATTGATTATAAAACTGTTAATACTAGTATGACAGTATATATGGCTAATAATTTAAGAATTAGGAAGTTATCAGACTCAAAAGATGACTTTTTAGATGGAATAGAATATATTTTTAAACTTGGTAATGATATGGATATTGTTATTGAAGATTTATTATTTATGAAGTTTGTAAGTCCAATAGATATTAAGATATATTCTCGTGATAAATATAATGTTTGGAGTAGAAATAACTTAATTTGACTATTAGATAGAATTATGTTATAATTTGTTTGACAGTGATGTCATTGCTTATTATTTAATGTGATAGGGGTGAAATATATGTATCAAGGTCATATTGAATTAACAAAACAAGATATATTAGAAAAAGAATTTAAAATTGATGCACGTGGTTATCGTTTGCAAGAAGTTGATAAGTTTTTGGATATTATTATACGTGATTATAATGAGTATGATAATATTATTAGTGCTTTAGAGAATGATAAGAGACAACTTGCTAATGAAAATCAGGAATTAAAGCAAGAAGTAAGAGACTTAAAATTAAGCTTACAAGCTTTAAAAGTTGATGAAAAAGAAGTTACTAACGTAGATATTATTAGAAGAATATCACAATTAGAAAAGATTGTTTTGGGTAAAGAACAATAAATGATATTATCTGGGCAAACGCTATAACAATTGTTATAGAGGAAAGTCCACGCTCACACTATCTGAGATGGTAGTAGTGTTTATGCTTAAGGAAAAAATAACTTAAGGCAGTTTAGGCTGACGGCTTTATTTGTTTCTAAGGAGTATTCTATGAAACGAATATCTAAAGTGCCACAGTGACGAATCTAAATAGAAATGTTTAGGGTGAAACGAGGTAAACCCCATAAGTGAGAAACTCAAATTTTGGTAGAGGAACTATTGGATGGGAAATGAACCAGAAGATGGATGAGAAATCATAGATAAATGTTTGCCGCCTTTTATAGGTACAGAACGTGGCTTATAAGATAATATTTATATATTTTAGGAAGGATATTATGCACGATATTGGTAATAAATTAAAAGAGAAAAGAGAAGAGAATGGGGTCTCGGTTGAAGAAGCTGCTCTTGATTTAAAATTAAGACCAAATCAAATAATTAGTTTAGAGTCAGGAAATAAAGAAGATTTTAAAGATGTTATTGCTTTAAAGAAATTAATTGAAGATTATGCGAAGTATTTAGGATTGGATACAGAGAAGATATTAGATGATTTCAATGAGTTCTTATTTGATTTTACTTCTAGAATACCAATAGAAACTATTGAGGAAGCTAAGAATCAAAAAGAAGTTAAAGAAGTTGTATCACCTTATACTAGTATGAGTACTAAGAAAACTAATTGGAAGTTGATGGTAGTGATTGGAGTAATTATAGTTATGTTAGTTGGAGGTTGTCTATTTTTTCTAAATAGAAATAATAATGATACTTCTAATGATATAACATATATGATAGGAGGAGTAAGATGAATAAGGCCAATAAAATAACAATTTCTAGAATTATTATGTCAGTTATAATACTTATTTTATTGTTAGTACCTTTTGAACAATTTAATATTGAGTTCCCGGTATGGACTGTTGGTAAAAGAGTATTATTAGATTCTAAGTATGTTATTGCTGGGGTATTATTTATAATTGCATCTTTAACTGACTTTTTAGATGGTTATATTGCTAGAAAATATAATATGGTAACTGATTTTGGGAAGATGATTGATGCAATTAGTGATAAGTTATTAACTAATACAGTTTTAGTTGTTTTAGCTTGTAATCAGTTAATTAGTCCGGTTATTGCGGTTGTAATAATTGCTAGAGATATTGTTGTTGACTCTATTAAAATGTTAATTGGCAATAAGGGTAAAGCAGTTGCAGCTATTCCTATTGCTAAAGTAAAAACTGCTACATTAATGGTTGGTTTAACTTTAACGTTTTTCTCTAATTTACCATTTGAATTAATACCTATTAGAGTATCTGATTATTTATTAATTATTGCAGCAGTATTGTCTGTTGTATCAGGTGCTAAGTATTATATAATGGCAAAAGAATATATTTCTGCAAAATAATTTGTTTTTATAGTAAAATATGGGTATTGCAAAATAATTTGCAGTATCTTTTTTTAACTTTTTTAAAATTAGGATAGGGTTATTATTTAGATTTTATAAATGGTAATTTTTACTGTGTTGACAATGAAAATACGTTATTGTATAATGAGTTTATAACTGTAAAGGAGGTTTTATTTATGGCAAAAACAGTTGGAAATGGAATAGATAAGGATAAAGCATTAGCACAAGTTCTTGCAGATATTGAAAAGCAATTTGGCAAGGGTTCGATTATGAAACTTGGTGAGCAAGAAAATGTTGAAGTTGAGGTTAGCCCAAGTGGTTCACTTGCTCTTGATATTGCTTTAGGTGTTGGTGGTTATCCTAAGGGTAGAATTATAGAGATTTATGGTCCTGAGTCTTCTGGTAAGACAACTTTTGCACTTCATGCTATTGCTGAGGTACAGAAGAATGGTGGGAGAGCAGCTTTTATTGATGCTGAGCATTCTTTAGATCCAGTTTATGCATCTAATTTAGGTGTTGATATTAATGAACTTTTATTATCACAGCCAGATACCGGAGAACAGGCTTTAGAAATATGTGATGCTTTGGTTAAGAGTGAAGCGGTTAGTATTGTAGTTATTGACTCAGTAGCAGCTTTAGTTCCTCAGGCGGAGATTGATGGTGAGATGGGAGACTCGCATGTTGGTTTGCAGGCAAGACTTATGTCTCAGGCTTTAAGAAAACTATCAGGTTCAATTAATAAGACTAATACTATTGTGATATTCATTAATCAACTAAGAGAAAAAGTTGGTATATTATTTGGTAATCCAGAAACTACTCCAGGTGGTAAGGCTCTTAAGTATTATGCATCCGTTAGACTTGATATTAGACGTGGTGAGCAAATAAAACAAGGTACGGATATTATTGGTAATAAGACTAATATTAAGGTTGTTAAGAATAAAGTTGCTCCACCATTTAGAACTACTAGTGTTGATATAATGTATGGTGAAGGAGTATCTAAACTTGGAGAGATTGTTGATATGTCAGCGGATATTGGTTTAATAGAGAAGAGTGGTGCTTGGTACTCTTATAATGGTGATAAAATTGGTCAAGGTAGAGAGAATGTTAAACAATTTTTGAAAGATAATCCTGAATTATGTGAACAACTTGAGACAGAAATTAGAAAACATTATGGGATAGATAGAGTAAAGAAAGAAGTTGCTAGTGAGTAGCTTCTTTTTAATATTTTCACTTGACATCGATAAGAATTGTTTATACAATAATATTGTATAGATTTAAATATAAATGATTGTTTTTTTCTATAAATATTTTTGATACGAGGAGGTGTTATGTGGGTAATATTGCTATTTTTATTTTAATGTTTATTCTTGGTATTATAGTTGGTGTAGCTATTTTGTTAGTTTCTTTATTTATTAAAAAGAAGAAAGAAGAAAATACGGCATTAAGTATAATTGATAAAGCTAAGAAAGATGCTGATAAGATTAAACGTGATTCTATTTTTGAAACTAAAGAAGAAGTACACAAATTAAAATTAGAGGCTGATAAAGATATTAAAGAAAAGAAAAATGAAGTAAAAGAGATGGAAGAAAGACTTTTACAAAGAGAGAGTAGCATTGATAGAAGAAGTGAATCTTTACAAGACAGAGAAAAAAACTTAGATGATAGAGAGAAAAATTTACTTAAGAAACAAGATGAGATTCAAGAGTCTAAGGACAAACTAGAAGAAATTAAAAGACAACAATTAGAAGAACTAGAGAAAATTAGTGGATATTCTAGAGAACAAGCTAAAAAAGAAGTTATGAAGACTGTTGAAGATAAGATGGCTGTAGAAATTGCTACTTATATTAAAGAAAAAGAAACAGAAGCTAAGTTAGATGTTGATAGTAAAGCTAAAAATTTACTTATTAATAGTATGGAAAAGTATGCGGCGGATGTTACTAATGAACAGACTGTATCAGTTATAACCTTACCTAATGATGAAATGAAGGGTAGAATTATTGGTAGAGAGGGACGTAATGTTCGTACTATCGAATCAGTAACAGGTGTTGATTTAATTATTGATGATACTCCGGAAGCTATTGTTATTTCAAGTTTTGATCCATTGAGAAGAGAAATTGCTAGATTAACTCTAGAGGGACTTATTAAGGATGGTAGAATTCATCCAGCTAGAATTGAAGAACTTTATGATAAGATGTGTTCTGAAGTTAAACAAAAGATTAGGGAATATGGTAAAGAAGCTGTTTATGAACTTGGTTTATCAAAGATTGACCCTGATTTAGTAGATATTATTGGTAAACTACATTTTAGAACTAGTTATGGGCAAAATGCTTTAAGACATTCTATTGAGGTTGCTAATATTTCAGGATTAATTGCTGCTGAACTTGGTGAGAATGTAAATTTAGCTAAGAGAGCAGGTTTACTTCACGATATCGGTAAAGCAATTGATTTTGAGATGGAAGGTTCACATGTTCAGATTGGTGTTGATTTAGCAAAGAAGTATAACGAAAATAGTGTGGTTATTAATGCGATTGCATCACATCATGGTGATGAACCTGCTACTAGTGTTATTTCAACAATTGTTAGTATTGCTGATACCATTTCAGCTTCAAGACCAGGTGCTAGAAATGATTCAACAGAAAACTATTTCCAAAGATTAGAACAACTTGAAAAGATTGGTAACGATATTAAGGGTGTTGATAAGTCTTATGCTATTCAAGCAGGTCGTGAACTTAGAGTTATTGTTAAGCCTGATGAAGTAGATGATTTAATGTCTTATCAAATAGCTAGAGAAATTAAGAATAGAATTGAAAGTGAGATTCAATATCCAGGTACTGTTAAAGTAACTGTTATAAGAGAAACTAGAGCGACAGATGAAGCTAAATAGTTTCTTTTTTTTGTAAAATAATTTATATTTATTTATTTTTCATAGTATCCATGATATAATTGGGTGGAGGATGGGGTATATATGGGAATATTTGATAAATTAAAAAAAGTATTTAGTAAAGAAGATAAAGAAGTTGTTAAGTATGATAATGGTTTAAAGAAAACTAGACTAGAGTTTACTTCTAAATTAACTAATTTATCTAATAAATATAAGTTTATAGATGATGATTATTTTGAAGAGTTAGAAGATATATTAATAACTGCAGATATAGGAGTTAATACAGTTGTTAAGTTTGTTGATAGATTAAGACATCGTGTTAAGGAAGAAAAGATTACTAGTACAGAAGATCTTAAGAATATTATTATTGATGAATTATTTATTATGTATGTTGGTAATGGAATAATAAGTTCTAAGATTAATTATGCTAGTGAAGGACCTACTGTAATATTGTTTGTGGGAGTTAATGGTGTTGGTAAAACAACAACAATTGGTAAGTTAGCCAGTAAGATGATTAATGAAGGTAAGAAAGTTTTACTTGTTGCAGGTGATACTTTTAGAGCAGGTGCTATTGAGCAAATTAATGAATGGGGAGATAGAATAGGTGCTAAAGTAGTTAGTTCTTCTTCAAAAGATCCTTCAGCAGTTATATATGATGGTATTACTTTAGCTAGAGAAGAAGATTATGATGTTGTACTTGTCGATACAGCAGGTCGTTTACAAAACAAATCTAATTTGATGCAAGAATTAAGTAAGATTAATAAAGTTATTAAGAAAATTATACCTGATGCACCACATGAAACATTATTAGTAGTGGATGCTACTACAGGGCAGAATGCTATTTCTCAAGTTAAATCTTTTAATGAGATTACTAATATTACAGGAATTGTTCTTACTAAATTAGATGGTACTGCTAAAGGTGGTATTGTTTTGGGTATTAAAGAGGAAACTAATACTGCTGTTAAGTTTGTTGGCTTAGGAGAAGGTCCTGATGATTTAGAAGTATTTGATATAGAGAAGTATATATATGGATTATTTAAGGATTTATAATTATGAATGATAGAGAATATATTATTATTTTATATGATTATTATAGTGAATTATTAAGTGATAAACAGAGATTATATTTTGAAGAATATTATTTTAATAATTTATCTTTGACAGAGATTAGTGAGAATTATGATATTAGTAGAAATGCTGCTCATAAATGTATACAGGGAGTAGTTAGTAAGTTATATGAGTTTGAAGATAAACTTCACTTATATAATAAATCAATTAAGATAGAGAAGTTAGTAGCTAATATTGATGACAAACTTAAGAGGCAGATTATTGATATTTTAAAGAAATAAATTGTGGTTGATATAAGGTTAGGTGATATGATGAGAGAAAGTATTTTAGATAAGTATTCAGATATTTTGACTGATGTTAATTATATAACTGATCCGGCAATTGCTAGGGATGATGAAATTAAAAAGTTAATATTAGTTTTACTTACTCCGGAAAAGTCAGCAGTATTAGTAGGTAAACCAGGTATTGGTAAAACTGCTATTGTTGAGGGACTTGCTTATAGAATTCAAAGAGGACAGGTACCTAATGCTTTGATGGGTTATAAGATATATAGAATTAATACATCAGCAATTGTGGGGGAATATGATGGTGATAATAAAGCTTTACTTTTAATTGAAGAATTAAAGAAGTTAGATAAAGCAATATTATTTATTGATGAGATTCATACTTTAATTGGTGGGACTAGTCAAGGAGCTTTGGACCTTGCTAATATGTTTAAGGAAGGTCTTAGTAGAGGCTCAATAAAGATGGTTGGTGCTACGACAAATTATGAATATGAGAGATATATTTTAAGAGATAAAGCATTTATGCGAAGATTTGAAAAAGTTGATGTTAGTGAACCTACTCAAGAGATGTGTGTTCAGATACTTTTAAGAACTTTACCTAAAATAGAGAAACAGACAGGAGTATATTTACCATATAAGTATTTTGTTAAAGAACAAATAGTTAAGTTTATTGTTAATATGACAAGTGAATATAAGAGAGTATATGAATTATCTTCAAGGTATCCGGATATAGCTTTGGTTATATTTAGACAAATGTTTTCGAATGCTTTGTATGAGAATAGATCGACAGTAAATTTTAAAAATATATATGATGCTATTAGGACAACTAAGGCAGTATATCCGGATGTTATAAAGAAAGAATTAGTAGAATTTGCTGAAATATTTAAAGATGAGTTAAAAGAAGATAATGTTATCGTAGAAGTTTAATAATATAGTAGTGGGGTGGATTATGAAATTAAATGATATTTTAAAAGGTATTGAATGTGAAGTTATTAGTGGTAGTACAGATATTACGATAGATAATTTGGTTTATGATTCTAGAAAGACGACTAATAATTCCTTATTTATAGCTTTAGTAGGTTTTAATAGTGATGGTCATGATTATATAGATAAGGCTATTTCTATGGGGGCGACAGCTATAATATGTGAAAGAGATATAGAGGTATCTAATGATATAGCAGTTGTTAAGGTTAAGAATACGAGAGATGTTTTCTGTCAGGTATGTTCTAATTATTTTGGCAATCCTGAGAAGTTTTTAACTTTAATTGGTATTACAGGTACTAAAGGTAAGACTACTACTTCTTTTATGATAAAGAAGGTATTAGAGAGTGCTTCTTATAAAGTAGGTATTATTGGTACAACTGGAACATATTACTTAGATAAATATTATAGCAATACTAATACAACACCTGAATCTTATGAATTATATAAATATATGAGAGAAATGGTTGATAACGGTGTTGAATATTTAATTATGGAAGTTTCTTCTCAAGCTTTAAAAGTTGGGAGAGTTAAGAATTTAATATTTGATTATGCGATATTTACTAATTTAACTTTAGATCATGTTGGTACTAATGAACATGCTTCATTTGAGGAATATGTATATTGTAAGAGTTTGTTATTTAAACAATCTCGTATTGGTATTTTTAATATTGATGATAAGCATTATATAGATATGACTAAAGAGTGTAGTTGTCAAGTATATAGTTATGGTACTTCTGATGAGGCTAGTTTAAGATGTAATAATATTGAGTATTTACATAATAATGATTTCTTAGGTATTAAGATTAAGACTAGTGGTTTAGTTGATGATACATTTATGGTTAATATGCCGGGTAAGTTTTCTGCTTATAATGCTATGGCAGCAATTACTCTAGGTAGTTTACTTAATATAGATGCTAATAGTATTAAGGATGGATTACTTAATTTTAAAGTTCGTGGGCGTATGGAAAGAGTAGATGTATCAGATAGATATAGTGTATTTATAGACTATGCTCATAATGGTGTTAGTATGGAGAGTATTTTGTCAACTGTTAAAGAATATAATCCAAAGAGAATAGTTTCATTATTTGGTTGTGGTGGTAATAGAAGCCGTGATCGTAGATTTGATATGGGAGAAGTATCTGGTAAATATGCGGATTTATCGGTTATTACTTCTGATAATTCTAGATACGAGAGTTTTGATGATATAGCTAGGGATATTTTAGTTGGGATGAAGAAGACTAATGGCAAATATATTATTATTCCTGATAGAAAGGAAGCTATTAAGTATTGTATAGAGAATGCTCAAGATGGGGACGTTATTCTTATATTGGGTAAAGGTCATGAAGATTATCAAGAAATTAATGGTGAAAGACATCCTTTTGATGAGAGAGTAGTTATTAATGATATTATGAAAGAACTAGGGATGAAATAATTATTAGTGGTTTTATACTGCTAATAATTTTTTTGTCAATGTAAAGATGTTTTGAGTTGTCAAATATTTGGTAATTTATTGATATAGAAATACTTATAATTAAAGGGGAAAATAAAATTTAGAAAAATGTTAAAAAAGGCTTGATTTTATGTAAACTATCTAGTATAATCTTTAAGTGTGTGGCTGGCTTAGATGGGCGAGGTTGCTGATACACCCGGTTAAGTTGTTAAATATTTAATTGCTGTATCAGGTAATTCGGTCGGAGCAAGTCTATACTGGATATAGGCGAAGGGAGGAAATTATATGTCAAACACAAAGGTGAGAATCAAATTAAAGGCTTATGAACACAGACTTTTAGACAATGCTGCTGCTAAAATCGTAGCTACTGTTAAAAGAACTGGCGGAGAAGTTAGTGGACCAATTCCACTTCCAACAGATGTTCAAAAGTACACTATTTTAAGAGCTGTACATAAGTACAAAGACTCTAGAGAACAATTTGAAATGCGTACTCACAAAAGATTAATAGACATCAATAACCCAAGTAAAGAAACTATCGATGCTCTTCAGCATCTAGATTTACCTAGTGGTGTTGATATAAAGATTCAATTATAGGAGGAATGTAAAATGAAAGGAATCTTAGGTCGTAAGATCGGGATGACTCAAGTTTTTACTAAGGATGGAGTTTTAATTCCGGTAACTGTTGTTGAAGTTGAGCCTAACGTTGTTAGCCAAGTTAAAACAGTTGCTACTGATGGATATGATGCTATCCAATTATCAGCTTTCGATAAGAGAGAAAATCTTAGTAATAAACCAGAAATGGGTCATTTAAAGAAAGCTAACACAACACCTAAGCGCTTCTTAAGAGAAATTAGAGGTGTAGATGTTAGTAATTATCAACTTGGTCAAGTTGTAAAAGCTGATTTATTTGCTGAAGGAGAAATGGTTGATGTAACTGGCACTTCTAAAGGTAAAGGATTTCAGGGCGTTATTAAACGTTATAATCAATCACGTGGACCAATGGGACATGGTTCTCAATATCATCGTGGTGTAGGTTCATTGGGAACATTATTACCAATGAGAGTTATTCCAGGAAAGAAAATGCCTGGTCATATGGGTAATGAACAAGTTACCATTCAAAATCTAGAAATAGTACAAGTAGATTTAGAAAATAATGTTATCTTAATTAAAGGAAATGTTCCAGGACCTAAAAAGTCTTTAGTATTAATTAAAACTGCAGTTAAGAATCCAGGAGTTGTTAATAACAAAGTTGAACTTGTTTCATATGAAGTTAGTGCTCCAGTAGCTGAAGAAGTTAGTACTAATGAAAATGTACAAGACGAAGAAACAACTAATGCTTAGTAGAGGAGGAAATTATGTCTAAATTAGATATGTTAAACCTTAATGGCGAAAAGGTTAAGGAAATTAATTTAAAAGATAACGTTTGGAATATTGAACCAAATGATGCTGTACTATATAATGCTTTAATTTTAGCTGGTGCTTCTAGAAGACAAGGTTCTCATAGCACTAAGACTAGAAGTGAAGTATCTGGTGGTGGAAGAAAGCCATGGAGACAAAAAGGAACTGGTAATGCTCGTCAAGGTAGTACTAGATCACCTCAATGGAGACATGGTGGAATTGTTTTTGGACCAAAACCAAGAGATTATTCTAAAAAGATGAATAAGAAAGAAAGAAGACTTGCTTTATTATCTAGTTTAAGTTATAAAGCTTTAGATAATGAATTAGTTGTTCTTGAAAAATTAGAATTAGAAAGTAATAAGACTAAAGAAATGATTTCTTTATTAGAGAAATTAAATTTAGTTGATAGTAAGGTTTTATTAGTAGTTGAAGAACTTAATGACAATGTATGTCTTGCTTCTAGAAATTTAGGAAATGTTAAAGTTGTACTTCCTAATGAAGTTTGTACATATGATGTTGTTAATTGCGATAAATTAGTTATTACTAATGAGGCTTTAAGTAAATTAGAGGAGGTGCTTTCTTGTGAATAAGAATTTTGATATTATTTTAGCACCTGTTATTACAGAAAAATCTAGTATGTTAGCTAATGAGAATAAATATGTATTTAAAGTTGTTCCAACTGCTAATAAGACTCAGATTAAACAAGCTATCGAAAGTATCTTTAATGTTAAGGTTGTTAGTATTACTACTGCTAACTCTCATCCTAAGAAGAAAAGAGTTGGTAAGTATACTGGTATGACTAATAAATATAAGAAAGTATGCGTTAGATTAGCTAATGGAGATTCAATTAATTTTGATTAGTGAGGAGGAAATAAGTAATGGCAATTAGAGTATTTAAACCTAGAACTAGTGGTAGTAGACAAAGAAGCGTACTTGTTAGTGGAGATATTACTAATGATAAACCTCTTAAAAGCTTAACAGATACTAAGAAAAAGACTGATGGTCGTAATAATCAAGGCAAGATTACAGTTAGACATCGTGGTGGCGGTGTTAAGAGAAAATATCGTTTAATTGATTTTAAGAGAGTTAAGGACGGAGTTACTGCTGTTGTTAAGAGTATAGAATACGATCCTAATAGAAGTTCTAATATAGCTTTAATTAGTTATATGGATGGTGTTAAATCATACATCATAGCTCCTAAAGGATTAAGTGTTGGAGATGTTGTTGAAAGTGGTGAAATGGTTGATGTTAAAGTTGGTAATACAATGCCAATTATGAACATTCCTGTTGGTACTGTTATTCACAATATTGAATTAAAACCTGGTAAGGGTGGACAACTTGCAAGAAGTGCTGGTGGATCTGCTCAAATATTAGGTAGAGAAGGTAAATATGTTCTAATAAGACTTGCTAGTGGCGAAACTAGAAAAATCTTAGGAACATGTCGTGCTACAATTGGTGTTGTAGGCAACGAAGATTATGAATTAGTTAAAGTTGGTAAAGCTGGAAGAACAAGATATAAAGGTGTTAGACCTACTGTTCGTGGTTCTGTTATGAACCCTAATGATCACCCACATGGTGGTGGTGAAGGTCGTGCTCCTGTTGGTAGAAGTGGACCAATGACTCCTTGGGGTAAACCAGCATTAGGATATAAGACTAGAAAAAATAAAAAAGAATCAGATAAGTATATCGTGACTCGTCGTAAATAAAAAAGAAAGGATGATTAAATAATGGCAAGAAGTTTAAAAAAAGGGCCTTATGTATTTGATAGATTACTAAAGAAGGTACAGAAGCTTAATGAAACAGGTAAAAAAGAAGTTATTAAAACTTGGTCTCGTCGTTCAACAATTTATCCTGATTTTATTGGTCACACTTTTGCGGTACATAATGGTAAAGAATTTATTCCTGTTTATGTAACTGAAGATATGGTAGGTCATAAATTAGGTGAATTTTCTCTAACTCGTAAATTTGGTGGACACGGCGCAGATAAGAAGAAATAATTTTCTTAGAGGAGGACTATAATGGAAAATAAACAAGCTAAAGCAGTAGCAAAAACTATTAGAATAGCTCCTAGAAAAACTAGATTAGTAATTGATTTAATCAGAGGCAAAGATGTTGATGAAGCAATGGCTATCCTTGCTAATCAACCTCAAAAGGCCGCTAGAGTTATTGAAAAGGTATTAAAGTCTGCTACTAGCAATGCAGTTAATAACTTAAAATTAGATGAAAACAATTTATATGTATCTACATGTTATGTTGATGAAGGTATAGTTATGAAAAGAGCTAAGATGGATTCAAGAGGACATGTTGGTAGAAAAGATCATAAAACAAGTCATATTACAGTAATTGTAAGTGAAAGAAATAATAAGTAAAGGAGGAGTTGTTAATGGGACAAAAAGTTAGTCCAGTGGGACTTAGAATAGGAATTAATAAGGACTGGACATCAAAATGGTATGCTGATAAAAAAGATTTCTCTAAGAATTTAAATAACGATGTTAAAATTCGTAAATATGTTTTTAAGAAATTTAAACCTGCTGGTATTTCTAGTGTTGTTATTGAAAGAAATGCTAAGAGAACAGAAGTATTTATTAATACATCTCGTCCAGGATTAATTATCGGTCAGAATGGTACAGAAATAGAAAAAGCAAAGAAAGAACTTTCTAAACTAGTTTCTGAAAATGTTCAAATTTCAGTTGTTGAAGTTAAGAATCCTGATATGGTTGCTCAACTTGTTGCTGATAATATTGCCCATAACATTGAAAATCGTGTATCATTTAGAGTTGCTCAAAAGAAAGCAATTAGAAATACAATGAAAGCTGGCGCTAAGGGAATTAAAACTTTAGTATCTGGACGTTTAGGCGGTGCTGATATAGCTCGTGGTGAAGGATATTCTGAAGGAACTATTCCATTACATACTTTAAGAGCTGATATTGATTATGCTACTAGTGAAGCTGATACTACTTATGGTAAGATTGGTGTTAAAGTATGGATTTACAAAGGCGAAATTTTAGAAAAGGGAGGTAATTCTCATGTTGATGCCAAAAAGAACTAAACATAGAAAAACTTTCCGTATCAGATATGATGGAAAAGCAAAAGGTAATACTGAACTTCATTTTGGTGAGTATGGCTTAATGGCTAAAGAAGGTGCTTGGGTTACTGCTCAACAAATCGAAGCTGCTCGTATTGCAATGACAAGATATATGAAACGTGGTGGTAGAGTATGGATTAATATATTCCCTAATTTATCACTTACTAAGAAACCTTTGGAAACAAGACAAGGTAAAGGTAAAGGTAATCCAGAAGTTTGGGTTGCAGTTGTTAAAGAAGGAAAAATTATGTTTGAAATTGGTGATGTTGATGAAGCTACAGCTAGAGAAGCTTTAAGACTTGCATCTCATAAATTACCAATTAAAACAAAATTTGTTATGAAAGAAAGTGGTGAAAATAATGAAAACTAATGAAATTAGAAAGTTATCCACTGATGAAATTAATAAAAAAATAGCTGAAAGTAAGGAAGAACTATTTAATTTAAGAATGAAACAAGCAACTGGTACATTAGAAAATCCATTGAGAATTAGAGAGTTAAGAAAAACTGTAGCTAGATTTAAAACTATTCTTAAAGAAAGAGAAATGGAAGATTAAGAGGAGGAGAATGGCTCTTATGAAAGAAAATAAGAAACGTGAGTTAGTGGGTATTGTTGTAAGTGATAAGGCTGATAAGACAATAATTGTTAAAGTTGAAACACAAAAGAAAGACCCATTATATGGTAAGAGAGTAAAATACTCTAAGAAATATGCTGCTCATGACGAAGAAAATATTGCCAAGGTTGGCGATAAAGTTCGTCTAGTTGCAACTAGACCATTATCTAAAACTAAAAGATATGCACTAGCCGAAGTTATTGAAAAGGCTATAATCCTTTAGTTGGAAGGAGGAAAAATAAATGATACAACAAGAAACTCGCTTAAAAGTAGCGGATAATTGTGGAGCTCGTGAATTATTAGTAATTAGAGTTCTTGGTGGAAGCAAAGTTAAAACTGGCAACATCGGTGATATCGTTGTTGGTACAGTTAAAAAGGCTACTCCTAATGGTAATATTAAAAAAGGGAAGGTTGTTAAGGCCGTAATTGTTAGGAGTAAGTTTGGAGTAAGAAGAGAAGACGGAAGTTATATTAAATTTGATGATAACGCATGTGTTATTATTAAAGATGATAAGAGTCCTGTCGGTACTCGTGTTTTGGGTCCGGTAGCACGTGAACTTAGAGATAAAGACTTTACAAAGATTGTAAGTTTGGCTAAAGAAGTGCTATAACCCTGTAAGGAGGATATACGTATGAAACTAAAAACTGGTGATAAAGTAATGGTAATTGCCGGTGCTAATAAAGGCAAAGAAGGAAAAATTATCTCAGTATTAGGTGATAAAGTTGTTGTTGAAGGTATTAATGTTAGAAAGAAACATTTAAAACCTAAATACAACGGTGGAAATGGTGAAATAAGAGAAGTTGAAGCACCAATTCATATATCTAATGTTATGTTAATTGATCCTAAAACAAAGAAACCATCTAGAATAAAATTTGAGTTCGATAAAGATGGTAAAAAAATTAGAATATCAAAAAAATCAAATGAAAAGATTGACTAATTCGGAAGGAGGGTGGATTATTAATGAACCGCCTAGAAGAAAAATATAGAAATGAAGTCGTTCCAAGTTTAATTGAAAAACATAATTATAAAACTATTATGTTAGTTCCAAAAATTGATAAAATTGTAGTAAATATGGGTGTAGGAGATGCTGTTAGTAATTCTAAAATGTTAGAGTATGCAGTAAGCGATCTTGAAAAGATTACAGGTCTTAAACCAGAAGTAACTAAAGCTAAAAAGTCTATTGCTTCATTTAAAGTAAGAGAAGGACATAAGATTGGTTGTAAAGTTACTTTAAGAGGAGAAAGAATGTATGAATTCTTAGATAAATTAATCTCTATTAGTTTACCTCGTGTAAGAGATTTTAGAGGTTTATCTCCTAAGAGTTTTGATGGTAGAGGAAATTATACTATCGGTATTAAAGAACAAATTATCTTCCCAGAAATTAATTTTGATGAAGTTGAAAAAGTTCGTGGTATGGATATCGTAATTGTTACTACTGCTAAGACTAACGAAGAAGCTTATGATTTATTAAAAGAACTTGGAGTTCCTTTTAGGAAATAAGGAGGGAAACTATGGCAAAGAAATCAATGATTGTAAAATCACAAAGAAAACCTAAATATAAGGTTAGAGAATATACAAGATGTCAAATATGTGGTAGACCTCATGGTGTACTTAGAAAATTTGGTGTTTGTCGTATTTGCTTTAGAGAATTAGCTTATAAGGGACAAATACCTGGCGTAAAAAAATCAAGTTGGTAGAATTTATTAATTTGATAAATTATATAGTATTTTATACTTAGTAAATAAAGAAGGAGGGATTTATATGACAGATCCAATCGCAGATATGCTTACAAGAATTCGTAATAAGAACCAAAATCGTGATAAAATTGTTGAAATGCCTGTTTCTAAAATGAAAGTTGAAATTGCAACAATTTTAAAAGATGAAGGTTTTATTGAAGAATTTAGTGTAAAAGATAATATATTAACATTAACATTAAAATATGGTCAAAATAAAGAAAGAGTAATAACTGGTCTTAAGAGAATTTCTAAACCGGGACTTAGAGTATATGCAAGTGCTGAAAAATTACCAAGAGTTCTTAATGGTTTAGGTATTGCTATTATTTCTACTCCAAAAGGCGTTATGACTGATAAAGAAGCTCGTAAAAATAACGTTGGTGGAGAAGTTATTGCTTATGTTTGGTAATAGGTGAGATAATGAGTCGTATAGGTAACAGAGTTTTAACTATTCCAGAAAATGTTAGTGTTGATGTTAATGGTAAAAATGTAACTGTAAAAGGACCTAAGGGTGAACTTAGTTTAACACTTAGTAATGATGTTGATGTTAAAGTTGAGGGAAATACTCTTACAGTATTAAAATTAAAAGATAATAAAATAGCAAACCAAATGCATGGTACTACTAATGCTAATTTAAATAATATGATTAAAGGTGTTAGTGAAGGTTATACAAAAGGATTAGAGATTATTGGTGTTGGTTATAAATTTGCTGTTAGTGGTAATATTTTAACTACTAATGCTGGTTATTCTCATCCTGTAAAAACAGAAATTCCTGAAGGATTAACTGTTAAAGCTATTTCTAATACTGAGATAGAAGTATCTGGTGTTGATAAATGTGCAGTTGGTCAATTTGCTGCTGAAATTCGTAGTATTAGACAACCTGAACCTTATAAAGGAAAAGGTATTCGTTATAAAGGTGAAGTTGTTAGACGTAAAGAAGGAAAGAAAGCATCTAAATAATAAGTAAAGGAGAAGGGCTTATGATTAAGAAAGTTTCAAGAAATGAAATGCGTGTTCAAAGACATGAAAGAATTAGAGAAAAATTATCAGGTACTCCTGAAAAACCTAGACTTTGTGTTTTTAGATCAAACGCTAATATTACAGCACAAATTATCGATGATGTTAATGGTGTTACTTTAGTAAGTGCATCTACTTTAGAAAAAGATTTAAAAATTTCTAATGGTGGAAATAAAGAGGCCGCTGCAAAAATCGGTGAAGTAATCGCTAAAAGAGCTAAAGATGCTAAGATTACTAGTGTTGTATTTGATAGAGGTGGATACCTATATCATGGACGTGTTCAAGCTTTAGCTGATGCTGCACGTCAAAATGGATTAGAATTCTAATAAGGAGGATAACTAATGGACGAAAAGACTAAAGAAGTTAATAAACAACCTGAAGGTAAAAAGTTTGATAGACATAACAAAGATAACAAGAAAAGACCTAGAAGAGTTGAAAAACCAAAAAGTGATCTTGAAGATAAAGTTATAGCTATTAATCGTGTAACTAAAGTTGTTTCAGGTGGACGTCAATTTCGTTTCTCAGCTACAGTAGTAGTAGGAAATAGAAAAGGAAAAGTTGGCATTGGTATTGGTAAAGCTAAAGAAATGCCAGATGCTGTTAAGAAAGCTACACAAGCAGCTTCTAAAAATTTAATAAATGTTGAATTAATTGATAATCGTACTATATCTCATGAAATAATTGAGAAAGAGGGAGCAGTAAGAGTTATGTTAAAACCTGCTAAAGAAGGTACTGGAGTTAAGGCTGGTGGACCAGTTAGAGATGTACTTGAACTTGCAGGTGTTAAAGATGTTTTATCTAAGAGTCTTGGTTCAAGTACTAAGATTAATATGGCTAGAGCAACTTTAAATGCATTAAAGAATCAAAAATCACCAGAACATATTGCTACTCTTAGAGGTAAAACAGTAGAGGAGATTAGAGGATAATGAAATTACATGAATTACAACCTAATGAAGGTTCTGTTCAAACTAGAAAAAGAGTAGGCCGTGGTGCTGGTAGTGGTCTTGGTAAGACTAGTGGTAAAGGTCATAAAGGTCAAAATGCTAGAACTGGTGGTGGAGTTAGACTAGGTTTTGAAGGTGGTCAACTTCCATTATTTAGAAGATTATCAAAAAGAGGATTCAACAATTACAACTTCAGAACTAACTATGCTACAATTAATGTTAGTGATTTAGAAGGTTTTGAAGATGGTACAGAAGTTACAGTAGAATTATTATTAGATACTGGACTTGTTAAAAAAGAATTAGATGGTGTTAAAGTTTTAGGTAGTGGAGAATTAACTAAGAAATTAGTTGTTAAAGCAAATGCTTTTTCTGAAACTGCTAAAGCTAAGATAGAAAAAAATGGTGGAAAAGCTGAGGTGATCTAGATGTTTAAGACACTAAAGCTGTTATTTAGCCCTAAGAACAAGGATATAAGAAAAAGAGTTGGTTTTACTCTTATGGCTTTATTCGTATTTGTTGTTGGGACAACAATACCGGTTCCTGGTACAGAAGGTGCTATATCTGATTTAGGAATATGGGATTTATATGATGCTATTGCAGGTGGTGCTTTAAAGCAATTCTCTATATTTGCTTTAGGTGTTATGCCTTATATTTCAGCATCTATTATAACTAGTGTTTTACAAATGGATATAGTTCCATACTTTACTGAATTAAAGGAATCTGGTGCAGCTGGAAGGCAAAAGATTAATCAAATTAATAGATATTTAGGTTTGATTATTGCTTTTTTGCAAGGATTTGCAATGGCATTTGCTTTTGTTAAAGGAAGTAATGTTACAGCATTTACATATATTAAAATTGCAACTATATTAACTGGTGGTACAGCATTCTTATTATGGCTTGGTGATCAAATTACTCAGAAAGGTATTGGTAATGGAGTATCATTATTAATAATGGCAGGTATTATATCTACAATACCAAATATGTTTAGTAGTACTTTCAAGGCACTTGTTCTTGATAATACTTCTTCTATGGCTATTGGTATTGCGTCATTTGCCTTATTTATAATTGCTTATATATTGATTATTGTTGGTATTGTTTTTATTGAATGTTCGGAAAGAAGAATACCTATTCAATATGCTAATCAATCAAGTAGTGCTTATGGTGCTAAACAGAATTATATTCCGTTTAAGTTAAATTCTGCTAGTGTTATGCCAGTTATCTTTGCTTCAGTTATATTTAGTATTCCAACATTTATAGCTGGGCTTATGGATAAAAATAGTGCTTTTGTAGAATTTGTTACTAAGTATGTAAACTATACTACACCAGTTGGATTTTGTGCATATGTAATTATTATAATGTTATTTAGTTTCTTCTATACATTCTTAACAGTTAACCCTGAGGAATTATCTAAAAACTTGAATAGACAAGGAGGGTATATTCCAGGAGTTAGACCTGGTAAGGAAACAAAAGATTATATTAGTACAGTATTAGGTAGAATTACTTTAGTTGGAGCTTTATTTATTGTTTTAATAGCAGGGCTTCCAATAGTATTTGGTAGTTTTATTCCAACATCATTACCAAGTAATGTTAGTATTGGTGGTACTAGTATTCTAATTGTTGTTGGTGTAGCATTAGAAACTTGGAAACAACTTGAAAGTAGCTTAGTAAATAGAAGCTACAGTAAAGGTGGTAGATATTAATGAAGAATATTATATTTATTTCTCCTCCATCAGCTGGAAAGGGAACACAATCTAAATTGATTAGTGATGAGTATAATATTCCTCATATATCTGTTGGTTCACTTCTTCGTGATGTTGCTGATGGCGATAGTGAGATTGGTATTAAATTAAGAGAAGTTCTTGCTAGTGGACAACTTGTTGATAACAATATTACATTCAGAATTCTAAAAGATAGACTTATGGAAGATGATTGTAATAATGGTTATATTCTTGATGGTTATCCAAGAAGTATGGAACAAGCTATCTTTTATGAAAAATTATTAAATGAACTTAATAAAGATTTAGGTTTAGTAATATTTTTAGATATTTCTAAAGAGCTTGCTACAAAGAGAGCATTAAGTAGACTTATGTGTTCTAATTGTGGTAGTTCATATAATTTAAATGTTTCTAGTTTAAGACCAAAAGTTGATAATATATGTGATCGTTGTGGTAATAAATTATCAGTAAGAGGTGACGATAACAAAGAGTCTTTTGAAAAAAGATTTGATGTTTATATGAATACAACAAAAGAGCTTATTGATTATTATGAAAATAAGGGTGTACTTAGAAAAGTCTTAGTTACTGAGGGAAAGAGTGCATTAGATATTTTTGAAGAAATTAAGGAGATAATTAATAATGATTAGTATTAAAAGTGATTATGAAATTTCTTTAATGAGAATAGCTGGTAATATTGTTTATCAGACACATCAATATTTAAAGCCATTTATTAAACCTGGTATTACTACTAAGGAACTTGATAAGTTAGCACATGATTTTATAATAAGCAAAGATGCATATCCTTCTTGTTTAGGATATGAAGGATATCCTGCTAGTATATGTATTTCAGTAAATGAGGAAGTTGTTCATGGTATTCCTTCTAAGAGAAAACTTAGAAATGGTGATATTGTAACACTTGATATATGTGCTTGTTATAAAGGATATCATGGAGATTCAGCATGGAGTTATGCAGTAGGAGATATAAGTGAAGAAAAGAAATATTTGCTTAAGCATACTGAAGAATCTTTATATGAAGGTTTAAAACAAGTTAGAGAAGGAGCTAGAATTGGTGATATCTCTAATGCTGTTGAGAATTATGCTAAGAAATATAAACTTGGTGTTGTAAAAGAATTAACAGGACATGGTATTGGTAGTGAATTACATGAAGATCCCGATGTTCCAAATTATGGAAAGAAGGGTACTGGCCCACTACTTAAAGCTGGTATGGTAATTGCTATTGAACCAATGTTAAATTTAGGAACAGCTGATGTTTATTTACTTGATGATGATTGGACAATTATTACACAAGATGATAAACCATCGGCGCATTTTGAACATACTGTCTTGGTTAAGAAAGATGGTTATGAGATTTTGACAGGAGATGATAATTTTGGGTAAGAACGACATTATTGAAACTCAAGGTAAAGTTATAGAACTTTTAAAGGGTGGAATATTTAGAGTTGAATTAGAAGGCGGACACATTGTAGAGGCTCATGTTTCTGGTAAAATGCGCGTAAATAATATACGTATTCTACCAGGTGATACAGTTGTCGTAGAATTATCACCTTATGATTTAAAACATGGGCGTATTACTTATAATAAAAAGTAGGAAATAGGAGGAATTAAAATGAAAGTTAGAGCTTCAGTTAAACCTATGTGTGAAAAATGTAAAGTAATCAAACGTAAAGGTAAAGTTATGGTAATTTGTGAGAATCCAAAACACAAACAAAAACAAGGTTAATAGGAGGAAAAAGTAATGGCACGTATTAAGGGTATTGATATACCAAATGAAAAAAGAATTGAAATTTCACTAACTTATATTTATGGTATTGGAAGAAGATTATCTAAAACTATATTAACAGCTGCTAATGTTGATTTAGATAAGAAAGCTAAAGATTTAACAGATGATGAATTAGCTAGAATCAGAAAAGAAATCGATAAATATACAGTTGAAGGTGACTTAAGAAGAGAAGTCAATATGAATATTAAGACTAAAATGGAAATAAATTCATATCAAGGTACAAGACATAAAAAGAATTTACCTGTTAGAGGTCAAAGAACTAATAGAAATGCTAGAACTCGTAAAGGTAAAGGTAAAGTTGTAGCTAATAAGAAGAAAGCGTAGATAAGGAGGAATAGATATATATGGCTAAGACATATAATGCAAGAAAACGTAAAGTTAAGAAGAATGTTCCTAATGGAGAAGTTCATGTTCATTCTACATTTAATAATACAGTTGTAACTATCACTGATGAAGCTGGTAATGTAATTAGTTGGGCTTCTGCTGGAACTCAAGGTATAAAGGGAAGTAAGAAATCAACTCCATTTGCTGCTTCTATGGCTGCTGAAGCAGCTGGTAAAAAAGCAGTTGATATGGGAATGAAAAAGGTAAAAGCATTCGTTAAAGGATTAGGTCAAGGAAGGGATGCTGCTGTTCGTGCCTTATCAACAGTTGGATTAGAAGTAACTAGCATAACAGATGTAACACCAATTCCACATAATGGTTGTCGTCCACCAAAAAGACGTCGTGGATAAAGAAAGGGAGTATACTTATGTTAAAATTTGAAAAACCAGATTATAAAGTTAAAGAATATGTTAAAGATAATTTTTATGGTAAATTTGAAATTGGTCCTTTAGAAAAAGGATTTGGTACTACTTTAGGTAATGCTCTTAGAAGAGTTATGTTATCTAGTTTACCAGGTGATGCAATTACTAGTGTTAAAATAGATGGTGTTGCTCATGAATTCCAAAAAATGGATGGAGTTATCGAAGATGTAACAGCTATTGTATTAAATTTAAAGAGTATTGTTATTAAGAATCATAGTGATGATTATAGTAAGATACTTAGATTATCTGCTGTAGGTCCTAAAGTTGTTACTGCTGGTGATATTGAAGCAGATGCTGATATAGAGATTTTAAACCCTGATCAAGTAATTGCTAATATTGCTGAGGGTGGTAGTCTTAATATGGAAATGACTATTGGTACTGGTAGAGGATATACAAGAGCTGAAGAAAATAAAAAATTATTTGAAAAGAATATGCTTAATGTAATTGCTATTGATAGTTTATATGCTCCAATTGAAAGAATTAATTATGAAGTTGAACCTGCGAGAGTTGGTCAAAACGATCATTATGATAAATTAGTTCTTGAAGTATGGACTAATGGTTCTATTACACCAGAAGAATCAATAGCACTTGCTAGTAGAATATTAATTGAGCATTTTAATATTTTAACTGATTTGAATGAAATTGCTGATGAGACTGGTCTTATGACTTGTAAGACAGATGATCCTACGCAAAAGATGCTTGATGTGTCAATTGATGATTTAGATTTTTCTGTTAGAGCATATAACTGTCTTAAGAGAGCTGGAATTTTAACATTACGTGATTTGGTTGATAAAACTGAAAACGATATGATGAAGATTCGTAATTTAGGTAAGAAGTCATTAAAAGAAGTAATAGATAAAGTAAAAGATATGGGATTATCTTTTAAATCTGAAGATTAGTGAGGAGGAATTATTGTGGCTTATAGAAAACTTGGAAGAGATAATAAACATAGAAGAAGTATGTTAGCTACTTTAACAAAACAACTTATTGAAAACGAAAGAATTGTTACTACTGAAACTAGAGCAAAAGAAGTTAGAAAATGTTTTGATAAGATGGTTACATATGGTAAAAATGGTAGTCTTGTTTCTAGAAGACTTGCCCTTGCATTTTTACATAATGATGAAGCATGTGTAAATAAAGTATTTAATGATATAGCTCCACGTTATAAAGATAGAAATGGTGGATATACTAGAATTGTTAAAATGAAAGAAAGAAAAGGAGATAACGCTTTATTAGTTATCTTAGAATTAGTTTAAGACTCTTAGGAGTCTTTTCCTTTTATAGTTGACACATACGTTTGTTTATGCTATAATATCTTGTCGATATGGGGGTTATAGTATGAAATATTATAATAGTAATGGTAAAGTGGTTAGTTTTACGACAACTTCTAAAATTAATAATACAGGTTGTTATGGTAATATTTATAGAGTAGAGGAAGATGACAACATTTGCTTAAAGGAACTAAAAGATGTTGAACCTAAAAAGCCTTTGACAATATTTGATGATACACCAACTGTTATTAGTGAAGATATATTTAATTATTTTAAAAATTTTAATGATCCTAACTTTTGTAAGTTATATGATTTACTTTATGATAAAGATAAAAAAGTTGTTGCATATACAATGAAATATTATAAAAGTGCTATCGATAATATTTTATCTATGCCTGCTGAATACTTAGTAGATAATTTTAATGCAATATATGATGCAATGGATAGACTTGCCAGAGATTTAGTATTAGTAGTAGATTTACATAATAGAAATATGATATTAACTAGTGATAATATTGTAGTTGTTGATTTTGATAAGTATCGTCGAGAAGAAAGCAAGCCATATGATGTTATGTTAGGTATTAATACTAGTGCTTTATATTATGCTTTTTCTAAAATGCTTAATAATGCTTTAAAAGGTTTAGGTCTTGCATCTGCTAATAATAAGTTATTAGTTTCTGATTTATTTTCTTATGGTACTGATCCTCTTGTTTTAAAGAGAAGATTAAGAGGATGTAAAAATGTTAGAGATTATTTTTATTAAAATATATTGATTTTTATAGTAGTTTGTTTTATAATTTATTTGTAAATACGTTGAAGAGGACATGGTTATTAATTCAGCTATAAAGAGAGTTTATGGTTGGTGAGAATAAACTAGTTTGATTAATAATTACTACCTTGGAGTTAGGCTTGAAAAAGTTTTCGGGTAATACCGTTATGTGAATTAAGTTAAATAAGAGGATGGTACCGTCTTTAGACTCCTTGCCATGCTCTTTTTTATGTTATGTGGGGGGATGATGATATGTCAAAAGAAATTAATGTAAATCTACTATATTGTTGGGGTAATCAAGCTATTGATGATTTAGAAAAAGATTATATTAGAAAGCTTATAATTAAACAATATGTTAAGGTTTCTAAATGTGTTAGTGATGAAGAATTTTTAATACCTTTTGTTAAAGTATATAATTGGTTTTTAGATTCTAGTAATTTTAAGAAAGAAGTTATGGCTGATTTAATTATAATTTATATGACTTTGACGGATTGTATTATTGATTTAAGTGATGATATATGTAGAGATATTGTTGATAATGCTTCTGTTGAAACAGTTGGTCGTTATGGTGATATGATTAAGCATGATTATTTGAGGAAGTTATGTAATGGCAAATATCATGATTATGCTTTTGAATTTTATGATTTTAATTTACATGCCAAGGATGATTCAAAGTGTTTAAAAAGAATAATAGTTCATGAATATAGAAAGGATGATAAATAATGATAAATATAAAAGAAGATGAAAAGTTAAGTGTTTTAAATCATAGTTGTGCTCATTTATTAGCACACGCTGTTAAGCATTTATATCCTGAGGCTAAGTTTTGGGTTGGGCCAGTTATAGATGAAGGATTTTACTATGACATTGATTTAGGAGATAATGTTGTTACTGATGAAGTTCTTACTAAGATAGAAAAGGAAATGAAGAAAATTAGTAAGGATAATAAGTTGATTAAGAGATTAGAGTTATCTAAGGAAGAGGCTTTAGAAATGTTTAAAGATGATCCTTATAAGATAGATTTAATTGAGAGAATGGGTCCTGATGAAGTTATTAGTGCATATCAGCAAGGTGATTTCGTTGATTTATGTAGAGGACCACATGTTGAGAGTACTAAGTTAATTAAATATTTTAAGTTAATTAAATTTAGTGGAGCTTATTATAAGGGAGACTCTAAGAATAAGATGCTTCAAAGAATATATGGAGTATGTTTCTATAATGAAGATGATTTACAGAACTATTTAAATGAACTAGAAGATTTAAAATTAAGAGATCATCGTAAGATAGGTAAAGATTTAGATATATTTATGGTTCATGATTTAGTTGGTAAGGGTATGCCTTTATGGCTTCCTAATGGAGCTTTAGTTAGAAAGCAACTTGAAAATTATATTTATGAAAAAGAACAGAAAATGGGATACTTGCATGTATATACTCCATGTGTAGGTACTGTTGACTTATACAAGACTAGTGGTCATTGGGATCATTATAAAGAAAATATGTTTCCTTCTATGAAGGTTGATGATGAAGAATTTGTTTTAAGACCAATGAATTGTCCTCATCATATGCTTATATATGGTAATACTATCCATTCATACCGTGAACTTCCTATTAGAATTGGGGAATTTGCTACTGATTTTAGGTATGAAGCAAGTGGTGCTGTTAAGGGATTAGAGAGAGTTAGATGTATGTGTCAAAATGATGCACATTTATTTGTTAGACCTGATCAAATTGGAGAAGAGTTTAAGAAAGTTGTTTCTTTAATACTTGATGTTTATAATGATTTTGGTATTAAGAATTATAAGTTTAGATTATCTTTACGTGATAAAAATGATAAAGAAAAATATTTTGATGATGATGAGATGTGGAATGAGGCTGAAAATAGGCTTCGTGAGGTCTTAAATGAGCTTGGATGTGAATATACTGAAGCTATTGGAGAAGCTGCCTTCTATGGCCCTAAATTGGATGTAGAGGTTAAACCTGCGATTGGCCCGGAAGTAACTTTATCAACATGTCAACTTGATTTCTTATTACCTAGAAGATTTAATCTTTCATATGTAGATAGTGATGGCTCTAAAAAAGTTCCTGTTGTTCTACATCGTGCTATATTTGGTACTTTTGATAGATTTACAGCATTTATTTTAGAGGAAACTAAGGGTTCTTTACCTACTTGGTTAAGTCCTATTCAAGTAAATGTTATTCCGGTTAATAACGACTATCATTTAGATTATGCTAAAGATATTGAAAAGTTATTGTTAGATAATGGTATTAGAGTTAATTTAGATGCTAGAAGTGAAAAACTTAGTTATAAGATTCGTGAATCACAAACTAGGAAGATTCCATATACTTTAATTTTAGGTAATGTAGAAAGAGATAATAATACTGTTAGTTATCGTAAGTTTGGTAGTGAAGAGACAACTACTTTACCTAAAGATGAGTTTGTAAAATATATTAAAAATGTTATAGATAGTAAAAAAAGAGATTAATAAAATAAGTAAATACATTTATGTGTGTTTACTTTTTCTTTGATATAAAAATAGAAAATATTTTTTAATTAACTTGTATTATCATTTCATTTAGGTTATAATGTTTATTGTATGATAAAGGAGTGTTATTATGGACATGTCTTATGAAGAAACTAATAATAATGATACAAGGTTTAATGTTAAACATTATAGGGTACGTTTTGAAAAGAGAAGAGAAAATCCTATTAGATTTGTAGTAAATGTTTTATCTTATGCTGTTTTTATATTTTTAATGCTAGTTGGGGCAACTTTACTTGTTTATGTTGCTGATATTAAGTTAAGAGAAGCTAAGGGTGACTTTTCACAGCCTAAGTTTAATGCTTATGTTGTATTAACTGGCAGTATGCTTCCAACTATTCAGGTTAAAGATATTGTTGTTACAAAAAAAGTTAGTGATGATAAATTAAAAGTAGGAGATATTATTACTTTTTTAACACCTGACCAAAGATTTAACGGCATTTCAATTACCCACAGAATTGTTGAAAGATATTATGATGAAAAAGAGAATAAGTATTATTATAAAACACAGGGTGATAATAATAATATTTCTGATGATGCCTTAATTACTAACGATAATATAACTGGCAAGGTAATACTAAAAATACCAAAGTTAGGTTATATTCAAGATTTACTTGCTAGTAAGAGTGGTTTAATTATTGTCGTAATAATTCCTAGTTTAGCTATTATATCTTATGATATTGTTAAGGTCGTTAAGAGAGCTAGTGAAAAATCTAGACTAAAGAATTAGGGTGATATTTATGAGTAAAAGAGTAACAGTTAAAAAGATAGATGAGGAAAAAAGAGAGATAATACTTGAAAAAAAAGACAAACCTTTATTTATCTTTTTTCGTAATCATTGGTTAATATTGTTTATTACGGCATTAATTTTATCATTAACTATATTTATATTAGCAGTTATTTATACTGTTTCATCGTTAGTCAATTCTAATTCTCCTACTATAAGTAAGGTACCTATTAGTGCTAGTTTTGGAGATGAACTAACAGTTAAAATTAATGATTCAGGACCAATTAGTGAAGCATATGTTAATGGCTTATTTAATCAGGATGTAAGCGGTTATGATTATGGTATTATTTTAATTAATGATACAGTTAGAAATGATAAAGGGAAGTATTCCATTATCTTTTATAGTGATGGTACTGCTAAAAAGATTTATGATAATGGTAAAATAACACGTATTTCTTCTTTAGATAATGGAGAATATGGTATTAGTAAAAATGGTGATATAAATGTTAATACTAGAACATTAGATATTACTATTACAAAGAAAGAGAAGTTTTCTTATGGTACTATTACTTATTATTCTGATGGTTCTGCGGAAATATTAGATGGTGATGGTAAAGTAATAATGTTAATTAGAGATAGTAATTCATTATCTAAAAATAGTATTTTAAATAGTATAGTGGCTGTTTATGATGAAGATAATGGTACTATTACTAAATATACTGATGGTATGACACTTATTTTGAAAGGTAATACTTATTATATTACTAGTGGAACTGATGTTAGTGATACATCTAAGTTGTTTAAAGAAGTCGGTAGAGATAATCTATCTGATGGTAGAACAATTATATATTTTTCTAATGGAAGTGCTGTTATAAAAGATGGAAAAGATTCTATTAGTGTTAGAAAGAGTAATGCTATAAATGTTATTAATAATAAAATATTTGATATAAAAGATAGTAATTACGTTAAAGTATGTGATAGTAAGAAACTTAGAGATGGTAGAGATATAATTTTCTATACTGATGGCAGTGCTGTTATAAAAGATGGCAATAAATATCAATATGTTAGTGATAGTAATAATGTTATAATGGATACTAATGGAAATGTAGTGAGAGTTGATGGTGATGTACTTAATAGTAGTTCAGTTATTACTAATGATGGTAATAAGACGATTAACTTTGGAGATGTTTCTTTAGTAGAATTAGATGATGCTTCAATTATAATTGGAAAGAATAATGATTTAATATTTGATTCTTTAGGTAATTTTAAAGGTTTTAACAATGATAATGATAGTGATCTTATAAAGTTTACGGTAAGTAATAATAATAGTAGTAATGTAAAATATGTTGTTGTATTTGAAGAATCAGATAGATCAGAGCTATCAGTTAATTATGTTCAATATAAGGTGAGAAGTAGTGTAAGTAATTTAACAGGTGGTAAACTTGCTAATAGATATTGGTCTAATGATAAGTTAGCCGGTGGGTTAAATATGACAGGTACTAATTATGTATTATTAAGTGGTACTTTAAAAGAATATGAAAAGATAGATGTAAGTTTATTCTTATATGTTCTTGACAATGGTAAGGTTCAAAACGAGATAATGGATAAGTATTATTATGGTACTATTAAAGTTTATGCTTGGATGAATAAATAGACAAGTTAAAGCGTTATATGTAGTTATATCGCTTTTTTTGGTTCAATAAAGTCTAGTGTGGAGTAAAATTGAACAATATTTAATGCTAAATTTTATAAAGCAATAAAATTTAGTGTGGAGCTGATATGATGATTAACCATCTCTTTTTATGTCATTTCGAGGCAAATTGACAGTTGTTTTGAGAAAAAATCAAAAAACTCAAAAAATGTTAAAAAAAGTATTGACTTTAATGGCTAAAAAGGGTATTATTTATTTACCGTCTTGAGAAAAGATGGCAACAATTTCTCTTGTTTGCATATTATA
>CAKPNA010000003.1 GCA_934168275.1 uncultured Bacilli bacterium | reverse complement strand
TCTAACAATAATAAATATTATTTAACACATAGTTTTGATAAATCTTATAATTCAGCTGGTTGGTTATTTCTAGATTATAGAAATAAAATGGATGGAACTGATAAAAATACTATTTTATATGCTCATGGTAGATTGGATAAAACTATGTTTGGATCATTAAAAGAGGTATTAACTAAAAACTGGTTATCTAATACAAATAACTATGTAATAAAAATATCTACTGAAAAGAAAAACTCTTTATGGCAGATATTTAGTACTTATCATATACCTACTACTAGTGATTATTTACAAACTAATTTTGATAGTGATAGTGAATATCAAGAATTTTTGGATATGATAAAAGATAGAAGTAGTTATAACTTTAATACAAGTGTTAATTCTAATGATAATATTCTTACTTTATCTACTTGTTACAATAACAGTGATAAAATGGTAGTTCATGCTAAACTTATTAAAAAAGAGCAAAAATAAAAAGATTGGATAATATATAATATGATACTTATTATACATTATGGTGTTTCAATCTTTTTTCATTTTGATAATTTCAGAGAAAAATTGATGAAATAATCAAAACATAGTCAAATCGGCTAACTACGACCGATACATAGATATACCACAAATATTGCTTTTGATGAATATAATTTTTATTATTTTTTAATTTTTATATTTATATATGAACTGCTTTTGATTTTCTCCCCATACCTGTTATGACGGAGTAATTATGGGAGAGTTTCTAGTTTCAAAAAAAGGAATTGGGTATCTAATTAATTATGGTTCACAAGTTTTTAACTTAGATTTAGTGATAGCGGGAATAATTATTTTAATGATTGTATCTTATCTTATGTATTTAACTGTGCTTTATATTGAAAAAATGTTAATTAAGGAATGAAGAAAATCAGCACTGATAATGGGTGCTGATTTATATTTTTTTAATTCTTTTTCTTGTTTTGGCATTTACTTCCGGTACGATAATATTCATACCAAATTCTTTATTTAATATATTAATAAAGTCATTTATTTTATCAATATCTTCATTTTTGACAACAAGGTCTTTGATAATACCATCTATTATATAGGCTCTTATTAAAGCTTCGATTTGATGGCTTTTTACTACTGTTTCAATGTCTGAATACTTAGCATTTAAATTATGTAAGATATGGCATAAACCTTCTAAAGATAATTCACTATCAATACTGCTAGCATAATCATATATTTGAGGTAAAACATTTCGCAGATTATATATTGATAAGCAGTCCACATTACCAAAGCAATCGCTTGCTATAAGATATATTTTGTTCTTATATTCAAAAGTATGGTATAAATATTCTCGTTCAAAATATAGATCATCATTATGGTATTTAGAATTCATAAAAACTCTTTCGTGACTATTCATATTACTTGCAAATTCTTGGATTGTAACTTTACCATAATATAAGCCATATAAAGAAACTACTATTTTTTGCAATTCTTTTTGAGTTAATAAAGGCTTATAACCCTTTAGTGTCTCTTTGGTCATAAATATTTTTAATTTCAGGTCATTTTTTACTTCGTATTTTTTGTCATTCATTTGTTAGATATCCCCCTATAAAAGATATGTAATAGTTAGTGGTATTATTAATTGTAATAGTACTAATACTACATATATTATATTAGTTAATTTCTTGTTATATATTAGTTTATCTAGTGAATTTACTAGTAATTTACTTAAGGCTACCGCTAATACTACTGAGTATATTGGAAAGATGAATCTAAGTATAACTAGAAATATGGCTATTATTATACCATAGATTATTTGGTTATTCAACAAAATTGGACTAGTTTTAGAGTCCATTGATACAAATATTAGAATAAATAATAAATCACCAATACTAATATTAAATATTCCATAGAAATACCACATATTATTAAATATTCCTATTATAGAGAACATAATAAATGATGATAATAAGCATGATATAACAATACTTATTTTACTTTGATTTTTATAATATAAATATATTAAGATAATTACTAATAAAATTATAGAGGTATTACCATATACATTGCCTATTAAGTAATCTAGAATGCTTCCAAACTTACCCATTACTTCATTATAAGTACCAATATAGTTTATTTTAGATAAGTTATATAATGGGTTATCTAAAGTTAGATTTGTTTTAGAAATAATATTCCAAATACTTGGTAAGATGATGGCTAATAAATTTATATCGATATTTTTTATATTTATTGTTGTTAAGATAGTTAGTATAATTGATAAGATAGTTAATATTAGAGTATTAATACTAGGATTAATAAATATTAACAAGATAATAATTGGTATTAAGTTAGCACTAGTTAATAGTTTATTACTTTTTTTAATAAGTTTATTAATAGTTATAGCGGTAATTATACTAGTAATAATAGGTATTGTGTATGTTAATAGAGTACTAAAAACAATAGTGATATCTTTAGTATTAGTATAATTAGTTAATCCATATTTACAGAAATTAAATAATAAAACTACAATAAGACATTTTAATATATTGTTATTTAGTTTTGAAGTACTACTATCACTTGTTAAATATACTCCGTTTCTAACATTAAATTCACGCATTATTTATTCTCCTTAGCTTTCTTTACAAATTCTTTAACATTTATCTTGGCTGGGCAAACATAACTGCACATTCCACATTCAATACATTTATTAGCATGTAATTTATCTAACACTTTTTGATTATTTATATTATTCATAATGACTACGGGTAAAATATTAACCGGACAGTTCTTGATACATTTACCGCACTTGATACATTTTGTTGGTGGTTCAATATTATTAGGAATAACAGTTATGCCACTTAAATTTTTGGTAATTACTAATTCATCTGAAGGAAGGCTTTTTCCGGATAGGGGTCCTCCGGCAATGAATAAATAGTCTTTTTTCTTTTTTGTGTATCCACCAAGTGATGATATTAATTCACTTGCCAATGTGCCTATTTTTACTTTAACATTTACTTTATTAGCAAATCCTTCGCCATTAATTGTAATTACTCTTTCCGTTAGTGGTCTATTATATTTTAATAATTCATATATAGCATATATTGTTTCAACGTTTTCGACAACAATATTTTTTTCAATAGGATATTTATTATATTCTACATCACATATTGTTTTAACTAGATATCTTTCCCAACCACTTGGATAAGCATCAGCAATACCATATAATTTTATGTTAGGATAACTATTTATATATTTTAAATATTTGTTAATTACTTTATCATTATTTTCTTTAACTGCAATATAACACTTGCCAATTTTTAATATCTCCATCATAGCATCAATAGTTTCTAATATTTCTTCACATTTTTGATACATGACAGCATTGTCAGAACTTAAGTATGGTTCACATTCAATACCATTTACTATTAGATAGTTAATATCATTTTTATTAGTATATTTTAAAATAGTTGGATAGTCATTACCACTTAGGCCTACTATGCCTGAATTATTTAGCATATAAAGAAATTCTTTTTTATTATATAGTGATATATTTCTTTTAGCACCTACTCTATCTTTATATTTTTCTTTATAGTCGTTTTCAATAACAAGGCATGGTACTTTTTTCCCCGTATCTATCATCATATGTTTAATGTCTACTAAATAACCACTTACTGATGAGTGAATAGGAAAATCTATTGTCGTATTAATGGCTACTACTTCACCTTTGTAAATATAATCTCCGATGTTAACAAGTGGTCGATAAGTTATTTGCATTTTACTTTCTAGAGGTATATATACAATTATTGGCTTTAAATAACTTTCTATTTTTTTAGTACAACTTATTTTACTACTATTTATATCTATCATATCTAACACCTAGTTTAATTATACATTATTTTTTGCTATAAATAAAGAATTATAATAAAAAGAAGAAAGCAATTTTCTTCTTACTAATTGTTTTGTGATAAATCTTTTCTTGATAATCCCATTTTAATTTTCATAAATTCATATTTTTCTTTAGCTAATTCTCGTGATTTAGATATTCCGTTATCTAATATTTCATTAAATTCATCACTATTTAATATTTGGTTATATCTTTCTTGTATTCGTCTGATATGGTTAGATGTTATATCTGCTACAAACTTTTTAAATTCGCCATAACCTTTGTCGGCAAACTGTTCTTCTAATTCTTTTACTGTTTTACCACTTATTAATGAAGCGATATTTAATAAATTGGAAATACCTGGTTTATTTTCTTCATCATATTTTATAGTATTATCACTATCAGTTGTCGCACGCATAATTTTCTTAGATATTTCTTCCGGAGAATCAAACATACTAATTACTCCTTGAGGATTTTCTTCAGATTTACTCATTTTTTTAGTTGGATCTTTTAAATCTTTTATTTTTGTACCACCAACACTTACTAAAGGCTCAGGTAGAGTAAATGTTTGTCCATACTTGTTATTAAATCTTTCGGCAATATCTCTAGCTAATTCAACATGTTGTTTTTGATCGATTCCAACAGGAACGTAGTCAGCATCTAAGTATAGAATATCTGCAGCCATTAATATTGGATAAGTCATCAACCCAATTGTAAAGTTTTTATTTTGTTTACTCTTTTCTTTGAATTGGATCATTCTAGTGGCTTCGCCATGATAAGTTGTACATTCTAATAACCATGAAATACATGGGATATATTCATTTTCTGATTGGATATAAATAGTATTTTTATTTGGATCTACACCACAAGCTATATACATAGCGATAAATCTTCTAATTCTATTATTTAATTCAGTTGGATCTTGAGGTATTGTTAAAGCATGTAAGTCCGCAACAAATAAGTATGATTCATAGTCATCTTGCATTTCAACCATTTGTTTTATAGCACCTAGATAATTACCTAGGGTTAATTCACCAGTTGGTTTTAGTCCTGTTAATATTTTTTTCATTTATTTTCCTTCTTTCTTATTATTTATTTTATATTAGTATTAAAATAATAAGCACCATCGTTTTACTAATTTTATCATACTTCTCACTCCTTGTTTAACTAATTATATACTAATTTTAACATATTGTAAACAATTGTTATTTATAATTATACTTACTTATATTTAATAAAATACTCATTCCAAGTAAGCTGCTTAATAAACTAGAGCCTCCATAAGACAAGAATGGCAAGGTAACCCCGGTAACAGGAATCAAACCTACAACAACCATAAGATTTAATATTGCTTGAAAAGACAGACCGAAAGTTATACCAAAGGCTAAATATTTACCAAATTTATCTTCACAATTAATAGCTATTTTAAAGCCTTGATAAATAATAATAGTAAATAAACTTGCAACTATTATAACGCCCAGAAAGCCTAGTTCTTCACTTATAATAGCAAAAATAAAGTCAGTTTGGGGTTCTGGTAGATAAAAATGTTTTTGGATGGAATTACCTAGTCCTAAACCTAATAAACCTCCTGGTCCTATAGCATATAGTGATTGAATGATTTGAAAGCCGCTGCCTAAAGGATCAGTCCATGGGTTTAAGAATGATAATATTCTTAGTAAACGATACGGAGCAATTATTATTAACACAACTACTCCTACTAAACCTACTAAGCCTATTTTAACAAAGAATGATAGTTTAACACCACTTACAAATAATAAAGCTACAATAGTCATAACAATAACTACTCCTGTACCAAAGTCAGGTTCTAACATAATTAATCCAAAAACAAGCATTAATATACCTAAAATTGGTAGAATACCCTTTTTTATATCTTTAATATCTTTATCATTCTTGGCTAAATATTTAGATGTAAAAATTATTAGACTTAATTTCATAAATTCACTTGGTTGAATACCTAAACCGCCGATACCAAACCAACTTCTACTACCATTTCTAACGGTACCAATACCGGGTATTAAGACTAATATTAATAATAAAAAGCAAACACTAAAAATAATGTTTGCTTTGTTTTTGTACTGTGTATATGGTATTTTAATTATTATAGACATTATTATATATCCAATTATGAGAAAGAATCCTTGAGTTTTTAAAAACTTGTATGGATCATTAAACTTATATTCAGCCCAAACATATGATGATGAATATATCATTAGTAATCCTAGTAAGGTAATTATAATGATAGCTATTAATAATGTATAATTAATTTTTTTCATATTCCCCCTCTATATCCATACTCCATAGATAAGTGCTAATAAGCATAATATTAATTCTACTACCCAAAATAGTTTAACAATATCCCATTCACTCCAGCCTAATCTTTCAAAATGGTGATGGATTGGGGTCATAATAAATACTTTCTTTTTGAATACTACTACAGAGAATATTTGAATTATAACTGTTAGAGTTTCAATAACAAATACTCCGCCAATAACCGCTAAAGATAGTTCATGTGATGTTAATATAGCGATGGTTGCTAGGGTTGCTCCTAAAGTTAAACTTCCGGTATCACCCATAAATACTTTAGCAGGGTTTGTATTATATAGTAAGAAACCAATTAAAGCTCCTACTAAGATGAAACAAAATATTCCCATTTCTTGGTAGCCATCTATCCATTTACTTCCCCAAGCAATTAAACCAATGGCAAGAAAGGCAATTACTGATGTTCCAGCGGCTAATCCATCGAGCCCATCTGTTAAGTTAACTGCATTTGATGAGCCAACTAACAAGAATAGAATAAATATGCCATAGAACCAATCTAATTTCCATTTAATATGTAATAGTGATATTTCTAAGATTGAATCATTATTAGTATATTGTCTAAATAATATATAGAATATTAGGGCTACAACAAATTGTAAGAATAACTTTTGAAATTGGGTTAATCCTTTGTTGGTATTATTTTTTATACTAATATAGTCATCAAGAAATCCAATAGCGCCATACGATAAAAAGACAAATAAGACAATAAATAAGTTCATTGAAAATTGCATTTTATCTGTAAGTAATAGTATTACCACCGTAATAATCGTTGGAATTATAAATATTAATCCTCCCATAGTAGGAGTGCCCGCTTTATTTTTATGGGCTTCAACATATATGTTAATTCTTTGTCTTATCTTTATTTTTTTTAGTATGGGAATAAATATTAGACCCATGGCAGCGGCTAATAGAAAGCCTATCATTAATGCAAATAAAGATTTTGTTAATACTAACATCATCCCACATCCGTTTCTTAATATAATTATAGCATACTTTACTATAAATTATTAATGTATTTATATACTTTACATTATTTTTGTCAAATGAATAAATTACTTATTAATTACCTAGAAGTAGTCTAATAGTTGAATTTTGCGGTAAAGATGTGCCGGCTGCTGGTGATTGAGCAAGTACTTTATCTCCAATACCAGTATATTCTACTTGGAAGTTTTTTAGTAATTTTGTGGCTTCTTTGACAGTTAATCCTTCAACATTTTCTACTTTATAATATTTTACATCATACCATTGATATATTTTGTCTAATCCTTCCTTGCTTTTTTCAATATTTAAGGCAGAGATTGCATCGGTTAAAATGTTTTTAGCAATGGGTGCAGCAACAGTGCCTCCATATTGAGTAACACCTTTAGGATTATCAATAGCGACATAAACGACTACTTGGGGGTTATCTGCTGGTAGAAAGCCAATAAATGAAACGATATAATTGCCTGACATGTATACGCCATTTTTTACTTTTTGGGCAGTACCGGTTTTTCCTCCAACACGATAGCCGTCAATATAGGCATTTCTTCCTGTTCCATAGGCAACAACGGTTTCTAGAGCATTTCTAACTTGGGCACTTGAGTCAGCACTAATTACTTGGCGAACTTTTTGTGGATGGTTTTCTTTAATTATTTCGTTAGTGTTTGGTTCGACAATGCTTTTTACTATGTATGGCTTGTATAATGTTCCACCATTAATGGCTGCGGATACGGCAGTGATTTGTTGGATAGCAGTGACACTTACTCCTTGCCCAAAGGCAGTAGTTGCTAATTCAACTGGTCCTACTTTACTTAGAGGGAATAAGATTCCAGTGGCTTCACCATTTAAGTCAATACCGGTTTTTTTACCAAAGCCAAATTTGTTAATATATGAGAATAATTTTTCTTTACCTAAGCGGTTGCCTAGTTCAACAAATCCGGTGTTGCAACTGTTCTGAATTACTTGTAGGAAGGTTTGCGCTCCGTGTCCACCATGTTTCCAGCATTTAATTCTAGCCCCGTCGACATTGACACTACCGCTATCGTAGAAGGTATCGTTTAATAAATCAACGGTGTGTTCCTCGAGTGATGATGCGACAGTTATTATTTTGAAAGTTGATCCCGGTTCATAACTGGCCCATATAGCTAGATTTCTATTTATTTCTTCAATGCTATAATCTTGATAATTGGATGGTGAGAATGATGGTTTTGAGGCAATACCAAGTATTTCTCCGGTATTAGGGTTCATGGCAATAGCCCAACTTCCATCAGCGTTATACTTAGTCATAGCGTTATCTAATTCTCTTTCAATTGATTCTTGAATATCAAAATTAACAGTTAGGTATAGATTCATACCATTAGCCGGTTGTTCATAAACACTAGATATATTTAATTTTTGTCCTTTAGCATCTGAATAGTACTTTATAGCTCCTGACTCACCGGTTAAATATTTATCATATTCTAGTTCAAGGCCACTTAATCCTTGATTATCAATACCAACATAACCAATTGAGTGTGCTAATAGACTATCATATGGATAATATCTTTTAGCTTCTTTTAAAAGATAGACTCCTTCGTAATTAAGCTTAGCAATGGCATCCGCTACTTCATAGGATAGTTGTCTTCCTTCAGGATGAACTCTTTCTATTGATGATTTTTTGTATAGGTGTTCATCAATTACTTTTCGATCTACCCCCAGGATTTTAGAGATATTAATTGATACTTCTTCTTTATTTTTTATTTGATTAGGTACAAAAACTAATGATACGGTGGTTAAATTATCCGCAACAGTAATGTTATCGGAGGTTATTATTTTTCCTCTTTCAGCTCCTATTTCCAAGTTTCTACTCCATAGTGAGGTTGCAAGACTATTTAATTTATCATAACTTATTACTTGAATATAAAAAACTTTCCCTATTATTAGAACAAAGCACAAGATTATTACTATTAATATTATTCTTATACGTTTATGAATATTTTTTGTAAACATATTTTTCACCTATTAAATAATATTCAGATAAATAAAAAAAAGAAGATATGTTGACAATAAAAAAACTGATTATAGGGTGTCCTAATAACCAGTTTATATTTAAATATTATTATATTTTTTATAATAGATAATGCTTGCATATAAAGATGCTACCATAAATAGAACAATAAATGTTATTGATAGTGGTCCGGCTGTGTTAGGATTTTGATTAGATGATGGGGTGCTACTTGATGGTATTGAAGAACTTGCCGGTGCACTTCGATTAATTGTAATTTTGTATGTTGTTTCTGTATTTTCATCACCTATAATTACTATTTCAAATGTATTAGTTCCAACGTTTAGTTGAACATCTCTTGGGCCATAATTATCTTTAAATTTAGCATTACTATCTTTTAGTTGAGCAATTATTCTTGTACTAGAAACATCGTTGCCGACTGTAATACTATATTCTCTAACATTAGTTTTTAGTTCAATATTTGTACCATTTATTTCTAATTTGGATAATTCTGTACTTATAGTGGTAATTGGTTCATCAGTGCTATCATCTTTAACAACATTTAGGGTGTATGTTTTAGTTTCCCCATTATTACTAACAATAATAGAAATAATTGTTTCTTTATCAGTTATGGCTAAAGTTGTGTCTTTTTCTTCTCCATTTACCATTATTTTTACTGTAGCATTACTATCTTCTGTAACAGCAGTTATTGTTAAACTGTTTTGATTACTTGCTAATTCAACATTATATCTCAGATTATCACTAGTAAATGCCGGTGAAATATTTACTGGACTAGTTGATAGTTCTTTTAAATTAGCGCTATATTGCTTTTTAGAAATAGTTGCTGATACGTCATTTGCTGTATATGGATTATCCTTATTGCTATCTCCATAACATGTTATATTTGATATAGTAATTTGAGTTGCATCGCTGATATTGGCATTAATATTAAGTAATTTAGTGACTTCAGTTAATGAACTAATCGGACTACTTGATGTAGAAATTGTCATATTCTCAGTATCTGATGAGGTAATAGCCCAATTTTCTAAAACACTTACTCTTTCTTGGTTTGAGAGTTCATTAGTAGCAGTTATTTTAAAACTACATGTATTTATATTTCCCTTAGTATTATTAAAACTACTAATAGATATAACGATAGTTGCTTTGTCGTTTATATTTATTTCACTAGGTGCTGAAATAGCAAATGATAAGTCGCCATCCGCTCTGACAGTACTAGTAAATGACATTAGCATAATTATTAATATTAATACTTTCTTCATAATATCGCCGCCTATTTTCATATCAATTATAACAATAAAATTATGAATAGTAAATAGTTTAAAAGTATTTTAAGCAAAAAAATTAGTAAATGTAGATTAAATTTGAAAGTACACAATTACTGTACTTTTAGTTTTGTTTAATAAAAAAGAACTTCGTGATATAACGTGAACCCTAAATGGTAAACATTAATAACTAAGTTCTTATAATTTTCTATTAATTCCAAAGATTGGTTGGATACATACCATCTTGTACTAAATCATTAATTGATTTTACTAATTGTTCTTTATCTTCTTTGTATGTTATTCCATACCATCTGGCAGTAGTTTTTAAAGCATCAACTTTTACCATACCGTTTTTAATTTGTTCAAAAACAACATCAGGAATTAAGTATTCACATTTATCGATATTATCTTTATTTTTTTCTAAAAATTCAGCAAAATGTTCTTCTATATAAGTAAATATTTTTGGGGTAAAAGCGAACATATTCATTGATACTGGTGTGTTATCTTCAATTATAAATGGTTCTTCACCATCTAGTGGTGATGCAATAATTTGATTTCCTTTTCTTTCTACTAAACTTTCAGTAATTTTTTCTAAGTAGTTATCTTTTATTTGACATATGCCTCTTTTTACTGAGCCATTTTCGGTAAGGGTATTGCTAGCAATATATCCGACCATGGCATAATTATCATTAGTTTTGTTTTTTAGGTATGTACTTATTGTTTTATAAGCGTCATATCCATAGAAATCATCTGAATTTATTATTACAAAGTTTTCTTTAACAACGTCTTTGCAACATAGTATAGCATGAGCTGTACCCCATGGTTTTACTCTAGTTTCTGGTACTTGGTAGCCGTTTGGCAAGTTATCTAGTTCTTGAAAAACATACTCTACTTTAACTTTGCTTTCTATTCTACTACCTACTGTTTCTCTAAAAATGTCATAGTTTTCTTTCTTTATGATAAATACTACTTTATCAAATCCGCATTTTATGGCATCGTAAATGGAATAATCGATAATAAAATTCCCGTTATTATCTATTGGCTCAATTTGTTTTAAGCCTCCAAATCTACTACCCATTCCGGCGGCCATTATTACTAATGTCATATAATTCCTCCTTTAGACTAATTAGTTAATTATATCTTAACATATTATTTTTGAGTTGGCAATTGATTTAGAAGCATTAATTATTGTATAAATGACACATTTTCTTTATTTTTCATCAACTATTTGTTTCATTTCTCTTTTGTAATAGCATTTTGGATAACTACTACAGCCAATAAATTTTCCATATTGACCTTTTCTTTCAACTAATTTTGATCCACATATTGGACAAATCATGTCATTTTTGAAGTCTTCTTCTGTTTTATTACTTTTTCCAATATTGCACCTTTCACATAATGTTTGGAGATTACTCATTACTGTCTTGCCACCTTTTGATATTGGTATAATATGATCAATATGTAATTTAGCTCCATCGCTTGCCGTAGCCCCACATATTTGACAAGTGTAATTATCTCTTTTTAAAACGTTATATCTAATTTCATCATTCATTATTTTTCTTTCTTGCTTCATTGTTTCCTCATACTTATTTCCGTTTAACCATGCCTTATATATATTAGCAATTGCATCAAAATAAATTTTATAGAATTTACGTTCATATACTTTGCCCTTTGGGCTTCGATAATACACTTCCAATTTTATATTAATTAAAAATTCATTTTCTTTGTGAGTTAAGTTATTGAATACTCGTGTTTCTATCTTTTTATATTTTTTGTCAGAATATTTGCTTTCATTAGTAGATTCATAATTGAATAATTTATCAATATCATCATTGTATTTATTTAGTATGCTAAGATTATATAAAGCATTTTCTACGTCTGTTCTGAGTAAGTCTACATTGTTTTCAATACGATATTTAATAATACTATTAGGGTTAACTCTTTCTAAACTTTTTCTAGAATATTCCCTTTCAATAATAGTACGTTCTCTTTTTAATAACTTTTTAAAATTATATGTGCTATTTAAATCGATTAATTTTTTTACTTTTGTACTTAGTCTAATAATTTCTTTATTTTCTTTTTGAATTATTAAACGTGCTGTAACAATGTGAATTATTAATGAAAATATACTAAAGCTAATGCTTAACTCTGTTATTTTTTCTTGAGTTAATGTACTTGAACCTATTTTTTCAATTAAAAATATGTAAATTATATAGTAAGTTATAAAAATTAGTATGCCTTTAAGCCACTGCTTCATTCTTAAATGCTACCTCCTTGTGGCATCATTATATCAAATATTGAATTTATTTAAAATAGAATGGTGATTAATGGTATTTAATATTTGTTTATATATATCAATTCATGTAAATATTTATGGCTGTATCTAATTATAGAATGGTTTGTTTATTTTATATTTTTATTTATAACTATTTATGGATGTGGATAAAGAAAAAAATTTAAGTATTGTATTATACCTAAATTATTATATATTTTTATCTTAGAACTAGTATTTGGCCAACACTTAGGTTATTAGTTGTTAGATTATTTAAGGCTTTAATATTATCTACTGTAGTGCCATATCTTCTTGCTATTTGATATAAGTTATCACCGGGTTTTACAACATAAGTGGTTTCTGGAGTTGGTATTATTAATTTTGTACCAATTGTTAATATGTCTGATGTTAAGTTGTTAGCATTTTTTATATCTTGAACAGTGGTATTGTTTTCTTTAGCTATGGAATATAGGGTGTCGCCTGATTTTACAGTATATAGTTTTGTTTCTTCTTCTATTTTAGATGGTATTTTTAATTCTTGATTGACTGCTATAAAATTGTTGGTTAAGTTGTTAGCTCGTTTTAGTTCATCAACGGTGGTGTTAAATTGTTTGGCAATACTGTAGAGGCTATCTCCTGGCCTTACTCGATAGGTATTAGAAGTAGTTGTTCCGGTTGGCACTATTAAGATTTGGCCGATGCTTAGAGTATTACTTGTAAGATCATTTAGAGATTTTATGTTGTCTACTGTGGTATTGAAATTATTGGCTATTGTGTATAAGGTGTCGCCTCGTTTAACGGTGTATAGTTGAGTACCTTCTTCCATACTTATTGATGTTGGTACTTGTAATACTTGGCCGATGGTTAATGTGTTGTTTGTTAGGTTGTTGAGTCTTTTTAATGTATCAACAGTTGTGTTGAATTTTTGGGCTATCGAGTATAGGGTATCACCTTTGGATACTTTGTAAGTGTTTGTGGCTACTTCGTTTGGTGCAGTGTATGGAATACCTTTGTAGTCTAGGATGGCTTTGATGGTTGCTTCGGCTAGTTGTTGATAGTTATTTTTTAGGAATTGTAGGTCATTGGGATTATCTATGAAGCCGTATTCAACAATTAATGGTTCGGTATTTCCGGTGTTGCGGTGAATGAAATAGTAGTCTTTGCTGTTATCTGACGGTAGGCGGCGTTGGTAAACTTTTCGTTTGGTTTGGCCTAGGTCGCCGATGTTGTTTAGGATTTTGTTGGCTAATGTGGAGTTGTTTCTTAGGGCGTAGATTACTTCGGCACCGGTACCACCAGGCAATAATCAAAGTGTAACGCTTAAAATTTTTTTTCAAATTTATATTGTTCAAAATTTAACATATTTTTAAAAATAATATCGATAACTATCTCATATAATATTTTCGTTTTTTCATAAATCCAGTCTACATCAATTTTGTTAACTGTATAATTTTTTGGATTGGATTTTCTTCCAACTTTTTTAAAATTAATTTTTAAAGAGTCATTTTTTAAAAAATAACCGGAATGCACATAATGATTTCTTAAACATATTATTTCTTGTGATAAATTTTCTATTTCTTCGTTCCTCATAGTAGAACTTTTTTTATAATTATTAATGATACTATAAGAAATAAAATTGGTAGTTATATTTTGCTTTTTATAATAACATTCTATAAATTTATAAAACATTAAAAAATTATCTTCCAAATTTCTTGATGTTTCAAAAATAATATATGGTATATTTCTTATCTCACTTTTAGACTTTCTATATGGTATTAAATTATAACACTTAGTTAAAAACTCTATAAAGTCAGTAGATACACTATTGGAAATATATTTATCGCTATATTCTAATTCATTAATTGGAATACTAAGTTCATAATATGCATCATCAATAAAAACTGTAATTTTATCTATTTTTAATTTATTAGGTCTTATTAATTGTAGATATACCATAGTTTCTTTTATATAATCATATATATCATAGTAATTAATTCTCTTATTTAAAACTATTTCTAAATAACCAGTTAATTTAATCGAAATATCATTATTTTTATAACTATGTATATGACTCCAATCATCAGATAAGATTATTTCTTTTATATTATTTATGCCTAAAATAATATTTTTTCTAATAGTATTCCTTTTAAGCTTAATAACAAACTCATCACCAACATCTTCTTCAAATAAGCTTGGATGTCCTATAAGTTCATTAATTAAACCACTATACATTCTTATTTTACTTACTTTAGGGGTCTTCTTTAAGTTGCACAATTTATCATAATTTTTATCACAAAAATAATATCTAGAACTAAATTTTGCTTTTGAACCGCCATCTGGGGTTCCCCACACATTGGTATGACCACAATAATAAGCGTCTTTTAATAAAACGTTTTTCTTATTTTTATAATCAATTATTAAAATATCTCTATCTTTAAATTTTGTATTTAAGCCAAAACTTTTTACACCATTATTATCTGGTTCAATTTCCTTATCAATTTCATAATTTACAATTACTTCAATATTATATTTCTTAACTGTATAGTCACATTCGTATGATTCATCATAATTATCATCAAAAAAGCATACTGCCATAATTCTTCCTCCAATTATCTAAATATCTTCATTTATTTCAAAAGTTTTATCATAAGTTGGATAGTTTAAACTTTTAAGAAGTTTATTACCTACTTTTCTTGTTTCAAAATAAAAAACTATTGCATCCTCATAATCAAATGTATTATCCCTATCTGGATCAGTATCATGTTTTGCATAATTCAGAATTTTTCTTAAATTGTTAAGTCTTTCATATAAATCATTATTAATAATATTTTCTTTATACAATTGCTCTATATTTTTTCCAAATTCTCTTCTATTATAAATAAACTTAAGTAATTTATTTTTTGACAAAACTAGTTTAACCAACGTTTCAACATGAAGTGCTGTATCAATGATAATATGTCTAGGTCTTGTACAATAAAACATATCACTTCTAGCATATTGAAGACTCCTAAAAACATTTCTAAAATCCCCTAAAGAATTAAATGGATTAAGAGTTGGATTTAGTGGAGCAGCATATCCTCCAAATCCTCCTAGTGATTGATCATATTCCCATATTTGTCTATGTGTATCTTTTATTTTATAATCATTTTTTATTATTTTAGCAAACTTACAAAATAATTTCTTATCATCTTCATCATAATAATTATTAATTATTAATCGTGTTTCTGCTCTCATTATATACCTCTATTATTCCTATAAGTAGTTTATCTATTTCTATGTTTACTTTGTTCCTTTTGGAACAAAGTCTTTAAATATTATTTAGTATACTAAATTTGTAAATAATTTCTATATTTTTATCTTTGTCTATTACTATTTTATCAATGATAGCCTTCATTAGCTCTCTAGTCGGATTTTTTAAATCTATTAATGTTCTTATTTTATCTTCATACTGTTTTATATCATCCGATTTATTTTGCATTTCTTCTTCATCAACTTTTAATTTTTTGATTTCAAGTCTTGATTTAGTTAACATTTTTTCAGTCTCATTAGCAATTCTTTTATACATCTCATCTGATACTAATCCTCTAAACTTATCTTCATATAACATATCTAATTTTTCAAGAAGATCTTTTTCTTTTCTTTCCAAATCAAATATTCTTACTTCTACTTTAAGAGTATTTTTCTTTTTATTTTTTAGTTCATTTGCAAGCTCAGGTACATTAATTGCAGCCAAATATTTTTTACAAGTTTTCCTAATAACTTTTAATAACGCTTCTTCCAATTTATCATAAGGCATAAAATGTGGATAGCATAAATGTCTTTTAGGATCTCTTGAATATTTATTACAATTAATTGTCCAATAATTATGATTCTTCCTATAAGTAATAGTTAATGTATTACCACATTCTTTACAATATAACAAATTTTCAAACAGTCTTTTTTCTCTTTTAGTAATATTAGTAATATTGGTTCTTTTAACATTATCTTGTATTTTTTCAAAAACCATTCTATCAACAAGAGGTTCATGAGTATCTTTAATAACAATCCAATTTTCTTTAGGAACCGCAAATTTTTTCTTAGTTTTGTAATCAGGTTTACATTGAATGCTTTGAACCATATCACCAACATACATTTGATTTTTTAGAATTTTTTTAACAGAAGATATTGTCCAGATAGAATTGTATTTACTTCTTGCACGAGGATTTTTCCTTTTTAGACTACTTGGTGTTTTAATCATATTATCATTTAAATAAGTGGTTATTTCTGATAAACCAACACCATTATTTGCCATTTCAAATATTTTTTTAACCACAGGTGCATATTCAGGATGTGGTATTAAATGTCCTTTATCATTAGGATCTCTCATGTATCCATAACTTGGAGCACTGCCAATAAACTTCCCTTTTCTTTTTTTATATTCCAATACATTTCTAATTTTAACTGAATTTTGTTTACTATAAAAATCATTACATGCAAATATAAACATTACGGAGTCATTGCTTGATTTTAATTTAAAATTATCATAGCTTTCTTGTATTGATATAAATCTTATATTATTTTCAGGAAAATATCTTTCAACATAATAACCTGTTAATATATGATCCCTTCCTAATCTTGATAAATCTTTAACTATTACAAGATTTATGAGTCCTTTTTTCAAATCTTCCATCATTAGATTAAATCCTGGTCTATCAAAATCAGTACCAGAATATCCATCATCAACATATTCTCCAACAAAGATAAACCCATTGTCTTTAACAAATTTCATTAGTATATTTCTTTGATTAAGGACACTCTCACTTTCGGATTCGTAAGATTTCCCTTGATCAGCTTCAGATAATCTTATATATATTCCTGCTTTGTAAAACTCTGGTTCTCTTACCTTAATGTTATACATTTATACTCCTTTCTTCTTGTATAACAAATTAAAGCCAATTATATTGTACCATAAAGAACAATATAACACCATTGTTCTACTCATTATCCATTACTCTTTTTATATAATTAGTTATCAACAAGGTTAAATCAGGAGAATCTTTTTTAAATGTTTCTATTATATTAAACATAAGTCACCTCTTTATAGTGTATGACTTTGTTAAACAATAAATTATTCATCTCCTTTTGTTATTTCATTTATTAACATTTCTAATTCTTTAATTTCTTCTTCACTCATAGGTTCTGATGTTGTAGGTTTACCATTCCAAGATATGATATTACCTTTATCATCATATTCTATAACAGGACCTATATTTTTACTTATACTATTATTTTTATTATATTGTTTAAAGTTTTCTTGATTACTAGTATTAAGATTTTCTTGTATATCTGATATTCTTTTTTTGAATACCTCTGATATCATAATTTTTCTTTTAGAATTATTCTGCTCTTTCTTATCATACATCAAAACAATATAACCATAATTAGATAAACTACTTATACTCTTTGATATTGTTTGCCTACTAACATTAAAACTATTACTAAAAAATTCATTAGTAGCCCAGCAATATCCATACTTCTTACAAAGTGACAAAATGTAAATTAATAGTAATCTTTCAAGTGGTGTTAAATTCTTATCTCCCAATAAACTTGTTGGAAAAACTAATTTAATAAAAGGTTCAATATCTCTTTCCATATTCATTGATATAAGATTACCTTAATAGTCTATTATTTATCAGTCTTTTAGAGCATAAGAAAAAGAACTGAACAAAGAATAGTACAGCAATTCTAGAAATACACTAGTACTTCCCTTTAATTTTGGCACTTCATTCTTGTTAAGTTCTATTGAGAACATTACATAAACTTCCTTTAATAAAGTCGACTTTTTTGAGCACACTCCTCGTACCCTAATTTAATTATATCAGATTTTTTTAAAAAAGTCATCAAAATCCATCCAACTTTCTGGAGATTCATTATAACTCTTGTATTGTGATTCACTGAAATATCTAAAACCTTGTGATGTATACACAACTAAACCTCCAACTATGTTCTTTCCTTTAAATCTTTCATCAGATACATATTTATATAATGCATTAGATTTACTTATATTATCATTTTCATTAAATCCAATTGCTTTTGTATCAAATATTCCTATACTTCCATCAACAAATGAAATAATAAAATCTGGTTGAAAAGTAGAACCATTTTCTTTCCTAATTCCAAAATTTGATTCCATATGTTCGTCACCATTCTTCCAAAACCATTTAATAAATTCATTATTTTCTTCTAAATATTCTATGAATTTTAGTTCTAGTTCATCAACCTTCCCATTATTATCACAAGGCAAGTACAGTGGTTGATAAATTGATAATTTAGATTTTACCTCAACATTAGTTTCAGGATTATAATTTTTGCTAGTTAAAATTTCCCAATCATCATTATATCTGCCGGGATTTTTTAATTCAATATCTTTTTCATGAAAACTTTTATATTCATCCAAAGCCAACGACAAAACCTTTTCAAATATTTCTTCATTTCTAACAATAAAATTTTGAATAATAGTTATTCCGCCATCTGAAGGTTTCATATTTAAATATTTTCTAAATACATATAATATAGCTGTTTTTAATTTAGAGATAGATCTACTAGGAGAAAAATTTCCTATATTCTTTAATAGAATTTTATTATATCTAATATCTAAATCATCTGGTGATAATTTCATATATACTACGCTATCTTCCCTTACTACCATTCCAGAATCTATATTATTTGTTTCCAGTTCTATACTATTTAAGATAGTATCCATTTCATCATAATTTGTTTTAATTCCATTTTGTATTAGTTTTTTTAATGATTCCTTGTAATTTGGAATTTCATTATCCTTATAGTCTATTTTGAAAAATCTACAAAAAGCACGCTCAAAAAACATTGTATATTCACTAGTTATATCACCAAAATCAATTCTATTTTTATAATATGACCTCAATTTAATATTGCCATAATTCTCAGTTCTTTTAGAACAAATTGATTTTATAATATTAGGATTATAAACTTCTTTTTTTATCTCAATGGATTTAATATTTGTATAAACATATGCAATATTTAAATCGTCACAATCGTAATGCTTTGCCTCAGGCATTCTTAATATTCTTCCTACCGTTTGAATTTCAAATATAATGCTATTTGACTCTCTAAATTTTACAAGTATCTGTGCTCTAGGACAATCCCATCCAGTATCAACAGCTTGCTTAAATAATAAAAATTCTACTTTACTGTCATTTTTAGTTAATTCTTCACTTTCAATATTCATCTTATCTTCTGTCAACCATATACCGATTTTTCCACTATCAATATTTATATTTTTGCTTTCCAAAAAATCTAAAACTGCTTTTTTCTTAATTTCACCAGCATCTGAATTTGGTAATTGTATTAATACTAATGGATTTATATTAGCTTTTTGTTTTTCATACATTTTTTTCAAATATAAACGTTTTTGATATGCACTTTCTAAAATTAAATTCTGTGAGAATATATCATTATTAGATATTGATGATATATCTTTATTAATGATAATTTCTTTCTTTATCATTCCTTCTTCTATTACTTTGTTTGGGTCTACTGTAACTTTCATTTGCATATCTGAAGTAAGTACTGGAGTAGCACTCATCTCTATTGTTAGGAAAGGTTTTATTATCTCATCTCTAAGTTCTCTTGCTCTTATAGTATTAGATGATTTGTGACTTTCATCTATAATTAATATTATTTTTGTATCATTGTTTCGTGTATTTTCAAGAACTTCTATAAAATTTATATCATCCTTATCCTTCATAACATTATTTGTATATTGTCCTGTTATACCATCCTTTTGCCTTATCTTTTCCCAATTTAAAAACACTATTTCATTTTTGTTAATTTTTTTTCTTTTCCCAAAAAAGTCTTCTTCTAACAAACTACAATCAACAAGTGATGATATATTTTTCTTAACACTATTGTAACTTTGAACATGTAAATTTCCGTTTCCAATTGATACCCATAAAAAGCATAAATTCAACTGCGTATCTCTAATAATTTCAGAAATATAATTAGTCATCATAAATGTTTTTCCACTGCCCGTTGGTGATTGAAATACAATAGTTTCATTGTTATCTGTTTCAAAAAACATTTTAGAGGCTGTTATCAACTGCTTTATTGCTTGCTCCTGATATCTTTTTAATTCTTTCATAATTATATCTCCCTACTTAAATCAATTATTTTATTATATAACTCTAAAATTTTATATGGAATTGGTTCCACTTCATAATTGTGTACATCGACTAGTTCATTCTGATTTATTTCATTTCCTAAAGTAAATATATATAATGCCTTAAATTCATAAATATTTTCAATATCATTTATAAATTTATTATAATTATTTCCAAAAGCATCAAAATAGACACAAGTATATTTTGTCTTTTCTTCATTAGAATATATACAATATTCGTTATCTTTTCTAACTAAAACATGAGTATTTTCTTTTATACACAACATTGGAATGCATTTTTCAGTTAAATCATAATATAATTGGTCTTTTGAACCGTTAACTTCAACGAATTCTGTTTTAAAATATAGTAAATTCCCAACTAATCCTTTTTTGTTCTTATATCCATTAATCACATTATTAATTCTAGGATATGTTATAGAATTACAAATTCCCTTTTCTTCAATAAATTTCAACCATTTTTTATTATTTTTTTTCTTATATTCAATCAGAGTTTCATCATTTATATTATTTTTTTTCTTAAATTCTTTTTCGTCCTTTAAGCTAATTTCGTTATTAGTACATAATATAAACCTTCTTTCTCCACCATCTTCTTTATTTAATTCTAATACGGCATGTCCAGTACTTCCTGATCCAGCAAAAAAGTCCAATACTAATGCATTTTTATTTGGATGATAATTAATTAACTCTTTTAACATCTTAATTGGTTTTTTGCCATTATTAAATGGTATTCCACCTTCATTTCGTATATTTCCAAAATCAGCACTAAAATCATAGTAATTTGAAATAGGCCTTGTTTTTTTTGAGAAACCATTATTTTCAATTTCCTTTATTCGTTCTAAAGGAACACCAGAATAAAACTTTCCACGAATGGCATCATGTCTCTTTGGACCAGTTACATATCTATATCCTAATCCATCTTCTCCCATATTATGAATTTTATATAAAACATTTAAACCATCTTGATCTTTTCTTTTAATCAAATATTTTGACAAAAATTCTGCAGCAGTGCCGCTTTGTCTAACTATGCTCCCTGATGCCCAAGTTTCTTTTAACAATCCGATTTTCCCTTTACCTTTTTCTATCTTCCATTCACCATCTTTAAAGATAGTAACTGTTTTATTACCTATTTTTAAAGTTGTACCTTTAGTTAGTTCAGTAATCTTATATTGAAATTTTGAAAGATCATATTCTTCGCAGTGCTTATTTGCTTTGAATAAATTTTTCCTTTTTGCATATATTAGAACATATTCCATTACTGGTTGCCAATCATTATCTTCATTCAAACTTTTATTATCATACCTAACTTGCATATGGTGTATAGAAAGCAAATTATTTTCGCCAAAAATTTCATCACATAATAATTTTAATTGTGCATATTCATTATCATCAATAGATATAAAAATAACACCATCTTGTTTTAATAGTCTTCTTGCTATTTTAAGCCTTTTATCCATAAAATTCAACCATTTACTATGTCTATATCCATCTTCTGAATTAACATATTTATCATTATATACAAAATCTTCACTCCCTGTATTATATGGAGGATCAATATATATAACATCAATGCTTTCATTATGTGTATATGATAGAACGCTTAAACTATGAAAATTATCGCCTTCAATCAATAAGTTATTATTATTACATTTATTGTTAGACGTTATAATATTCTTTTCAGATATATTTTTTAATACAGGAATTTTCTTGTTGCATTCCAAAACAATATCTTCTGGCACTTTTTCTCTATCCCATATTAGTCCCAACTTGCCTGATTTTTCTTCATTTAATGATTTTATATAATTAATCAAGTCATCTTTACTCATTTGATCAAAATCCATAATTATTACCTCATTTCTTAAAACAATTCTTTAACAATTAAATCCTGTGAATGTAAATTATTGTTTTTACCTAACAACAAATTTTCATAAAATTTAACTAAATAACTACTATCTTCTTTAATATTTAAATAATTATTAAAATAATTACTCCTTACTAATGCATTTCTAAAATAAACAGACTTATCTTTAAATAAAGTATTATCTACTTCATAACCTAAACTAATTAGATATTTTTCTATAAATAATGCTGTTGTTCTTGTATTACCTTCTCTAAATGGATGTACTTGCCATATACTAGATGAAAATTTGGTAATATTATTTATTACTTCTACAACACTCATATCTATATAATTCTTTTCTTTTTCTAAAGAAATATCATATTCTAATGATTCTTTTAATGTTTTACAATCACCATAAGCAACTGAATCATTATTAAGTATTTTCTCATGTTTAGAAAAATCTATATTTCTAAATTCACCCGCAAATTCATAAACATCTTGAAATAAATATTTATGAATGTATTTTAAATAATCTACAGACAATTCAAAATTATCAATTTGTAATAATTCAACAATTCTTGTTGATACAAAATCACATTCTAATTCATTATGATTTAATTCTTGTTTTTTATCTTTTTCAATGTAATATTCTCTTAGTTCTTCTTCTACTTGTTTAATAGTTAAATTACCACTAACATTTTCTTCTAACAATTTTTCTAAATATTTAGAAGGCTTTAAATTATCTACTTCTTGAAGACCTATAGCCATATCCCACTCTAGTTGTTTTACATATCCTTCTGGTTTAGTTTCTTCTGTATATTCAATGTTACTTGAATCCAATTCTTTTTCACTCATTTAATTAACCTCCTATCTCACTGCATAATCTACTAAAGTTCTAACTTTTTCATATATATTAAATACTTTAGAATACTCTAATAACTTATCTATATCTTTATCACTATTATTAAAATAATCATGTAATATATTATTTTGCAATTCTAAATCAAAGTCATCACTTTTTAACATATCACAAATGCATCTTTCAGCATTATAGGTTTTAATTGGATTATTAAACATACTATTAATTTCAATAATTCCTATATCATAATATTTATCTGCTACATAATGTACTTTATAATTACTTAAAACTCTTTTTTTACTATTAACCGTTATTTCGATTTCTTTTGGTAATTCTTTAATTAAACCTAACATACTTAATGCTGTCTTATATGAATAGATAGCATCAGGATATCTTTTTTGAAAAACATATTCATCATCTACTAACAAGTTACTATTTATGTAGAATCCATGAGAAACTTTTTTTATTAAACCATTATCAACATATTTTTTTATCAATGGTTTACTAATATTTAGTTTTAAAAAATCTGATGTAGATATGTATCCATGATTAGTATCTAAAAAATGTTTAATTTTATCTTCATTAGTCATAGAATCACCATTTACTTTCATAACAATATTATATCATTTTATTATATTTGAGTAAATCAATTTTACACAATAAAAATAATAAAATTTTAGTAACTGTCAGAGACTATTTTTATAGGTTTTAGGGATGCTCCCTAACAAGCATTAACGGGTGTGTCAACACCATGCTTGATTTATTGTACAAGACTAGTAAGTTATCTCTGGTAAGATGGTAAATTTTTTAATAATTTTTTTACTGTTTTTTAGCAAAAAATAGCACTAATTTTTTAAAAAATTAGTGCATTAATAAATCTTTATTTAAAATATTTTTCTAAATATATTGGTACTGTATCTATGAACTGAATACCATTTTTATTAATCCAATCAATCTTTTGCTGACAAGTTTTAATTGTTAATTTTTGATTAATTATTACAAATAATATTCTTGGAGAATTAAACCTTTCTTTGTATTTTTCTAAAGTATTTTTTATATATGCTTTAATATTTTTTTCATTTAATATATCATTATTATTAGAAAGTTTTGTTTCGATAACTATGTCTTGAATAAATCCTTCTGTCACCAATTGAATATCATTTCTTTTTTTATCAGGAGCTGTAGATTCATATATTACTTTAGTAGAAAATCCTCTAATATTTAAAATTCTGCTTAACTCATAACCAATTAAGAATTGATAAATTTCTTCCCTCAATGGTCTAATTTTTTTGGTATTTTTATCCTTAAATATTTCAAAAAATTGGATTCTTATTATATCATCAAATATATTAGTTTGTAATATTTCTTTTACTATATTAAATAAATCATTATATGAATATACCTTAACATGTTGATCAGTTATAATAGAATTATATTGATTTATTATTTGGATTATATTTCTATTTTGAACATTTTTTAGTGAAGAAATATTACTACAAATTTCATATAAATATCTATTATTATTATTTTTTTCATTCAATACAATATAATCAATTATGTCATTAATATTAGATTGATCAATATTATTAATATATTTTGTTACCATATTTAAAATATATTTAGAAAAATGATAATAGTCACCTTCATTATATTTTTTAAACATATATTCTAATAAATCAAAAATATATTTTTTGTTTTTATAACCAATTTTTGCTAAAGAATTAATATATGTTCCAGAAGAATATTCAAAGTTTCCATTCTCTTCTATAGTCATTAAATCTCCTTCAAAAACAAGATTTTTTTTGATATAATCAATTCTATCTTTTATCTCATTTTCAAATCCTAATTCAATTAATATATCCTGACAAATTTTGTATTTTCTAAACTTCTTCAGTTTTTTTATTTCATTTTCATTCAACAAATTAATATTATCAAGTATAAAAGATAAAATACTATTTATCTGATACTCATCAAAGTTTATATAGTCTAACCATTTAAATATTGTTTGAAACAAAACATTTGAATTGTATTTTTTTAGCTTTTCCATTATGTCATACATGTATAGTTTAACATAATCTTTTGATACTTTTGCACTAACATAATTCAATAACTTTTTATAATTATTATCATTATATGATGGTTCAATTTTATCTATATTGTTATTTAAAAGTATAACATTAACATCATTATATTTATTTATATCCCAGCCCATTTTTAATAATACAAATATTGCTTTTGGATATAATTGTATGTCATAGCTTATTGTATAAGTTTTATTACTTGTAGCTTTAATAATTAACCTATTAATATCTATCTTTGAAATATGATTTTCAATTTCTTTTGAAATTGATTTCAAAGTATTCTTAAATATAGTATTTGAATTAACTATACCAAATTGGCTATCATTCTTAATCAAATCATATACTCGATCAATTTTATAATATATATTATTAGCAGAACTAACTTTATTTAAAACTTCTTCAACTCTTACATATTCTTTATCTTGGTATTTTTCTAATACTTTTTTATATTCTAAAAATTCTGATGGGAAAAGATTTTTAATTTGAGATTCATGTTTTATTCTAATTTCATTATCTAAGTCAAGTCTCCAAACATTAAATATAGATTTTTTATCAACCAATTTATCATATAAATTATTTATACTTTTTGTATTTATTATGAACATCTTAATAATCAATTCTCTCATATATTGTGTAATATAATTAGAAGTGTAATTTTGATTATTTAAACTATCAATAGTTATATAATCATATTTCATACACAATGCTATTATTTTTCCTAAAGCATCGCCTTTTCGGCGATCAAACATTATTTCTTCCCTTATCTCTTGATTACTTTTTGTATTTTCATCACTTAATTTTTTTATTATTTTATTGTATAGAAGACCTACAATGCTCTTTTTTGATAACTTATTCCATATTTTTTTTGAATTATTAGAATTTAAAAAATGTATAAAACTTGCAATATTATTATCATCTTTTATATTATTAATAAGATTTTTTAATCTGCTTAAATCATAATTAGTATTAATAAATTCAGCTATCAAATCTTCGTTAATTATAAAGTGATCATCGAACTTATTCCTACAATTTAATATATAATGATTTAAGTGCTCATCAATTTTAGTTAAATTATTCAAATGAACATTATCATATAAAAATATAGATAACAATCTTTTACCAATATCGTTACGTTCAAGTAAATCATCAATTTCAGCTGTTTCAAAAATCTTTAAACATACATATAAATATCTAACTTTAAAATTGTTGCTTTGGATATAATATTTTTCATTCTTTAGCAAATAATTCTTTAACTTTGTCGTTTCTTTTTTGCCAAATGAATATTTTTCTAATAAATGGTTAATACAAGATAAAGTATTATTAATAAAAACAATATCAAAATCTGTTAAATCCTTTTCTATTTTTTGTTTAACTAAAATTTCTATTAAATTCTTAAAACATAATTTTCTATCAACATTTAATATTTTGGAAATACTGTCTGTATTATCATAGAAAGGCATATATTGATAAAGTTTTGTGTATTGAAAAATAAATTTTTCAATATTTTCAGTGATAATATCCTTAGCATCAAAATTGTAATCTATACTTAATAATAAGTCTAACAAATTATCTTGAAGATGCAAATTACTAAATACATAATTTAAAACTAAATCATAATATATTTTGGACTTAGATATTAAATATGATATTGTATTAAACCATAAAGTATTTATTTCATTAGTATCTTTGATTGTTACTATGTCGAATAAATTTTTATTAGAAAACTCATTTTCAAATATCTCTTTAGCTGCCAAGAACTCCATTATTTCTTTGTTTTCAAATCCAATCAAATTACCATAATTAAGTAAAATTTGATTATTCAAAAAACTTTCAATAATATCTTTATTTAAAATATAAGATTTAATATCGAGATGATTTATGTTACTGAGAAAAATTGTAAATTCCTCCATTGTTAAATTACTCTTACCAGTCATCATCATAACTAATGCTAATGATTGTAAGATTTGTTTATGAATATTGGTTTCTATTTTTATCGCAGCTCTCTCATTTACTACATCAAAATGTCTATTTACAATCATTTCTAACAAATCAAATTTATTAATATTACTTTTTTCTTCTACAATATCTTTAACATTTAATAAATGGATTAAAAATCTTGGTATTTTTAATAAATTATATATATTCTTGTAATTTTCTTTATTCAACCCATTTGATTTTAAAATATTGTCAATTCTATACTCTTCCAATTGTCTTATTTCATAAATATTATATTTTGCATCAAATAAATTTCTTTTTTGTACAAAATCTCTACGACTAGAAACAATTACATTTTTATTTTTTATAGATAATACATATTCTAAAACATTATTTTGAACATTTGAATTTATCTCATCTAAGCCATCAAATATAATATATTTTGAAGTAGAGGTAATTGCTCCTTTTATAGAATCTAAATTGTCATAGTCTCTAAATCTAATTAGATTAACATCTATTTTATCCAACTCAAAATATTTTTTTAATTCTTCTAATAAATATGTTTTTCCTATACCATTACTACCAATTACTAATGATATACCATCTATACTCTTTATTCTTTCAAAAAATTCTTCTATATTATTAATTTTGCTATTCTTAATTTCATCACTCATTTTATCAAGTTTTTGATAGTTTATTTTATTTTCAAATAGTACATCAATTCCTTGTTCAATATAATCCACCCATCTCACCTCAACTAATCTTTTAAACTAAATAAATATATAATTATTATACCATACAAAAGCACTATCACCATGATAGTGCTCAATTTAATAATTTTTTTCTAGCTTTAATGAATTTCTATCAGTAATTTTTAGATTATATTTTATGTTTAATATCTTTTCTATAGATGGAAGTATTACATCAATATTACATCTACAGTTAAAAATATCTACTGCAGAATTGATATGATTATATAATTTACTATCATCTAAACACCCTCTTGAATAACTATTTGCTATATAAAAGGCCACTGCATCTGGTATCACATATCTAATCATATACTCTTCAAAATTATCATAGAAAGGTAAATACTTTTCTTGAAATTCTTTATCAGATATATTTTCTTCATCCATTAATTCTTTTTCTTTTGTGTAACTCATATTATAACTAATCTCCATTTCTTACTATATTTTTGGCTTTAATCGTTATACATATTTGTTACACAATGATTATTGCCTCCTCCGGCATTTAAGTGATTAGATATAACCACCACATTAGGATCATTACCAAATGCCTCTAGTATCTCCTTAGTTCTATTAGCAGGCGTTATGGTTTCATCCCCATCTCTAGTAATGTAAACAGGAACGCCTAATTCTTTAAGTCTATTATACATATACTGTGATATTAGTAAATTATAATCTTTTTCATATGCATTTTCCCCAATAGCTCCGCTATCCGAACCTCCATGCCCAGCATCAATGACCACGCCAGTTAGTTTATTAGTATTATTCATTTTATCACTCCTCATAATAATTTATGAAAAAGTGATAAATTTGGTTATATCAACTATTATATTATTTTATATTGCTTTCTTGTTTAATAAAAAAAGTTTAGAAACTAAATTCTAAACTTTTTGTGATGTCGTAATCCTATAAGCACAAGAACCTGCACTTTGATATCCGGCAACAGATACTGACTTAGGACCTTTATTAGCCATATCGTTAGTACTACCCCATGAATAGGCATAGCCATTTCCAGCATATAATTCAACATGGCCATACTCTGATCCATTGTATCCTGTGAAAATAATATCACCTAGTTGAAGCTGATCAAAATTAGAAGAGTCTATTCTCTGCCATCCTTTTTGTTGAGCAGTAATTAAAATGTTTGTTTGATAATTTGGATTAAAAGTTCCTACTTGGTTGCCAACTGAACCAACAGCTCCAGCAAGATATAAAGCATCAGAAACACCTGTTGCACACACTATTGTCTTAGTTGGTATTTCTAACGTTGACCTAAAATTTGAATAAGATAGATTATCGCGATTCCATGTCCAACCGAGTGTATATTCATGAAGCAATTTTGCCGCTTTTACTACTTTTATATTTATTGGTAAATTAGAATTTTTTATTATTGCAGCTTTAGCATATAGTTCTTCAACACTAATACCTGTATTACTTGAGTCATATGTGTAATCAAGATTACCTGATAATGAATAATTAGATGTTAATACTACGCCTTCACCATCTGTTGAAGATTTTGACTCTAATTGTGAAGCTAATGTACTTCCGATTGAATTATCTTTATTCACTAATTCATTGGCACATTCTGTAATTTTTTAGCAAATATATTTGAATGATTTTTAAATTGTGTCATTTTATTTGCTAGAGTGATTTTAAATGATTTGAATGATGTCACATTAATACTTAAACTCTTTATACTAGCGTGACTTTGTTCAATATTATTATAAACAGTTTGAACATACTTGCCCCCATTTTTTAGTGTATCGATTTCTACTGTAACATTTGCCATAGTTAATCCTCCCTTTAAATACAGATGTTAAATCATATATATGGTATTATTATATCATGGTTATTAGTTTATTAACAATATTTATTTCTCCTTTTATTACTTTTTACATTCTCTTAGAATTAACTAGTGGCTTTAATACTCTTGCTTTTAAATTAGGTAATTTAGTTATTGGGATATCTTCTTTTTTCTTGGTAGTAAATTCTAATAAATATTCTTCTAGCACTCTATCCTTTATACTATATAGTAATCCAAATAAGTATTCTTCAGTATAATGATACAAGTCATCGTAAGTCATATATCCATTATCTAGAGAATATTTAGTTATTCTAGCAAGTAGTTCCATCATATAATTATCTTCGTTAGAATGACAATATCTATCAATAATATCACTTAACTCTACTACTCTACTAGCTACTTCATAATCAGTAAATCCTATCTCTTGCTTGCCTTCTTCATTTATATATATTGCTATGCTATTTAATATATCTTTTATATCTTGTTTACTAATAGTCTTAGTCCATCCTAGAGAATTTAGTATTATACCATCCAATCTGTCTGCACATAGTTTTGGCCTATCACTATCTACTAGACTATATTTCTTAAAATCAATTATTTCATTGACATTAACACTGTCTTTAAACAAGCACTGTTTAAGATAACTATCAGATAGAATAATTCTTTCAGTATATTCTTCAGTACTTTCTTGGTTAGCATAATCTTTATTCATATAATCAATAACATGAGAAAAACATGGTGTTCCTACATCATGAAATAGTCCAGCAAGAGTGGCTTTTCTATCAGATGATATCTTATATGTCAACAAAGCTGTTGTTAGAGAATGCGTATATCGGCTTATATAAGTACTGAAATTATATATATCTTTAGAAGCATAGTCCATTCCACAAAAGTATCCTATCTTCTTAAGTCTAATCAAACTTGGCGTATCTAAATATTTAATAAGAAAATCAGGCGTATTAGCATAACCAAGTAAATATAAGTAATAGTTTAAATCCATAATACATTTCTCCTTTACTAATAATTTTTTATTTTATTATAGCATAAACTTTACTATATTAGGTAGACATTTATTTACAATAAATTTAAGTAAAATATTTTACATTTTTAATTTACATATTAGTTGATAGATGTTATACTTATGGTAGGAGGAGTGATTTATTTATGTTTAATATTGATAGTTCTTTTAATAATGTTGCACAAGCTGGTATTTGGTTTATCATCTCTATGGTAATTGCTATTATTGGTGGTATTTGTGTATACTATGTTTTACTTACTAAGGAGAATTATGAAAAGTGTACAGGTTATACAAAGAAATTGTTTGATTTTGTTACTTTTAAGAAATTAATTTTAGAAGATATATTAAAGATTTTATATATAATTGTTGCTATTTATATTACTTTATCTTCATTAGGATTAATATCTACAAGTTTTGTTCTATTTTTAGTACAATTAGTATTTGGTAATATTATTGCTAGAATTGGTTTTGAATTTTCTTTATTAATGATAACTATATGTAAGAATACTACGGAAATTAATGATAAGTTAAAACAAAATATAGTTCCTAAGAAGGAAGAAAAGAAAGAAACTAAAAAAGAAGAGAAAAAAGAAGAAAAGAAAGAAGATAAATAAAAAAACTTTATATTAAAAACCAAGGGTTTATAAATTATCCTTGGTTTTTGTTTGTTAATATATAGTCTTTTAGTTCGTTATATGGTAGTTTTAATTGTTCTGATGTAGTCATATCTTTGATAGTATACATATTTTCTTGAATTTCATCACTACCTACTACTATGACATATTTAATATTTTCTTTGTTTGCATATTCAAAGCATTTTTTTAATTTACGATTATTCATTTCAACAATAACATTAATATTGTTTTGACGAAGGTTTCTAGCTAACATTAATGATTCAACTTCAGTACCCATGGGAATAATATAGACATCTATTAAGTTATCAGAAGACATTTCATCTTTTATAATCGTATATATAGGTTCTAGACCAAATGATAGTCCTACAGCAGGATAAATATTACCATCATCAATAAAGTCGGTAATTATTTTATCGTATCGACCACCACCACCTAGAGAACAAGTTAATCTTTCTTTTTTATCAAAGAATTCAAATACTGTTGATGTATAGATACTTAATCCACGAGCTAATGTTGGAGTAAATGTAGTATTATCTGATAAGTTTAATTTCTCAATATATGAAGATAATTTTTTTATTTCTTGAATGGCTTCACAAGCTACTACTCTTTCATCATTTTCATATGTTTCAATATAATCAGTTAGTGATTTATTAAAGTTATCTAATAATTTATTAGCTGTTTCTTCATCTATTTCTATTTTAGATAGTTCTTTAATAAATTCTTGTCTACTAATCTTTTCTATCTTATCAATAATACCAATTACTTCTTCTACTTTATCCTTAGAAATATTAGAGTCTTCAATTATCACACTCATTAATTTTCTATTATTCCATTTAATATTTATATCTATTCCTAATTTAGTAAATATATCAACAACCATTTGCATTTGTTCGGCTTCAATTACTTGACCACTTATGCCAACGACATCGACATCGCATTGATAGAACTCACGACATCTTCCAGTTTTAACTGGGCCATTTCTAAATACTTTACCTATTTCATATCTTTTTAATGGTAATCTTAAATCTTTTTGGTTAGCAATAAATTTGCAGAATGGTATTGTTAAATCATATCTTAATCCTAGTTGTCTATTGCCTTGGTCTGTTAGAGTATACATTTCATTTAATATTTCAGCACCATCTTTATACTTATATGCTAGAATATCATAGTTATATAATACTGTTGAATCTAGTGGTTGATAATTATATTTTATAAATGTTTCTTTTAAGGTATCTGTTATTTTATTTCTTATTAATTGGTCTTTACCATAATAATCAGTAGTACCTTTTAAATTTTGAGTATTTATTTTCATAATACACCTCACTTAGTTAAGATTATACTATAAATTAGGTAGATATTCAATATTAGTATTTTAAGATATCTACTATTTTTATTATATATTTATTTATCGATAATATATTTTAGTATGAATAAGAGTATACAAATTAAAAATATTGATATTGAGAATATTATTTGGGTAATATATATAATTATTATTTTATTAGCACTTTTATCTAATTATTATGAGAAGAATAGTATTGTTAATAATAATTATCAAGATGGAATAGATAGTAAGAATATAAATATATTTATTTTTATAGTACTAGTAATTATATATCTTTATTTTTTAAATAATAGTTATAATCAATATAGAAATAATCCTAGTGATATAAATTATACTAATTTAATGGCTAATATTTTTAATGTTATTGGGGGTTTTACCTTTCTTTATGTGGCAATAAATGCTAATGTAGATAGTAATATTGATATATAAAAAGAAAAGTATTGCTACTTTTCAATGTTAACGATATTAATTATTTCTTCTTCTTCGAGATAAGATACTTTAATAGTATCACCATTTATTAAGAATGGTAATAAATCACTAGTTGTTAATGATACTTTATATTTTTGATTGTTAGTATCCATAATGTAATAATAACTATTGCCTTCGACTATACCCATACTAATATTCTTTATAGTAATTTCTTTAGTTTGTAATAATTCTTCGTTATAGTTAGTTGAATAACTTGCTAGATAGTTGGCTGCGGCTTTATTTATGCCTAGTGAAGCATCAGATACTACTACTTTTTGGTAGTCTGTTACATCGATAAAGGCATACATTTTAACTAAGCCGGCATTATCTTTTAAACTTACTAAATATGTTGGTTTACCGTTTAAGTTAATTAGTAATGGGAAGGTTGATGTATATTTCATTTGTTGAACTTGCCCTTCAGCAGAGGCCATAGCAGAATATTCTTCAGCACCCGGTACTTTGTAATAGTTTGTTTCTTTAGTACGCATATTACATAGAATAAATCCTAGATTAGATTCATCTGATGATACTGATGTTATTCCGGTATATAGATATATATCATCATTTAGACTTATATAATTATAACCATCGGTTGTCATAATAACCCCTTTTTGAGAAAATAAGGTATTGAAGAAGCCATTTTGATATTGACCCCAATCATCGACTTGTTCAATAATTAAACTTGCTGAGTAGATATGATCAACCCATGTTGGGATTTCTTCTAATATATATTTTTTACTTTTACCCGTTATTGGGTCTAGTATAATAGCACCATTTATTTCTTTTTTGACACCGACTGCTTTATAGGATACGGTTGGTACTATCCAATATGGATTACCTTCGTTATCTATTTCAAATGAGGCTGTGTCAAATATTTCTGTTGGGTGATTAAATCTTAGTTTACGATATAAGTTTTCATTAAATAAGGCACTTGGCATATATTTCATACCTTTATTGAGTCTTATTAATTTAGCTTCACCATTGACAGAGTTAACTGTTATATAGCCTTTTATTCCTTCTTTTCTATTAGAGAAGTATTTTATTATTGAGGCATATTCTAATGGTGTGACACGAATTATTTCGTTGTTATAATTTATTTGAGTATATAAATCACTGACATAGAATTGACTTACCCAGTCAGACATTTGGCCCATTACACGATCACCTAGTTTTTGGCTAGAAGTTTTATCAAGTAATGGTAGAGTATTAAAATCTACTTCTTTGATGCCTTCGGTAAATTCAATACTATCATTAATTGTTATTCTATTAGCATAACTTTTAGAGTTAAATAATGGAGATGCTATAAAATTAGCAATGATAGTACCACCAATTATTATAAATATAGCAATTATACTTTTTGGAAATTCAATATTTCTTTTATGAAAAATATTAGTTATATTACTATATTTAAAGTTTAATAATTTAAATACGCTAGTTATGTTGTAGACAATAATTAGTGCAATTATATAGGCCCAGAAGCCAAAACTATGAATATTTATTGGAGGTAAAAATAGATAGTATGTTATCATAGCAAATACTAAAGTTAATATTATTCTTATTAATAAAATTTTATTATTTTTCATATTTCTCCTTTATCTTTCAAAATAACTGCCACCAATAAATTCTCTTAAGATAGATACGCTTGGGACGTCTTGGCTTGGCATTGGTAAGACAAACTTTAATAGTTGTAATAGTCTTAGGGCGGTGTCATATTCGGGGTCATCTTCTTGGACTGTGAATAGTAATGGTTCAGCATAAGTTTTTAAGACCGCTAATTCGTAGGCTAATGTTGAATTAAAGATAGTATCAGCTTCATCTTGGAATGGGAAGATATACTTTTCTTCACCTTTTCTAACGTCGGCCCATGATTTTAGAGTTTGACTAGGGGAATATCCTCTAACACGATTATCTCTAACCATTCTTCTTAATAATCTTAAGTCAGTCATACTAATTCTATTATCGTTATCGATATTTAAGAATGGTAATGGGCTAATATATATCTTATATTTATTTTTTCGTGGGATACTTTCTAATAAAGCATCATTTAAGCAGTGCAATCCTTCAATTATCAAGATATCTTTTTCTTCTAATTTAATAGCATTCTTAAATGTCTTCTTACCTTTTACAAAGTCAAATGTTGGTGTTATTACTTTACTACCTTTTAACATTTTAGATATTTGGTTATTAAATAATTTTGTATCGATGGCTCTTAAACTTTCAAAGTCGTAGTTACCATTTTCATCTAATGGTGTATCCTCTCTATCTAAGAAATAATCATCTAATGATAAGGCTATTGGGTTTAAACCTAGGGTTTTTAGATATAGAGATAGTTTTCTTGCAGTTGTAGTTTTTCCTGATGAAGATGGGCCAGACATAAGTATTATTTTGATATCTTTACTTTTTTGCTTGATGGTTTCTGCTATTTTTAATAATTTATAGTCTTGAATAGATTCTGATAAGTTAATTAGTTCTCCTGGTTTGGTGTTAACTATTGAATCATTTAAATCACCTAAGTTATTAATATTTAATATTCTTCCCCATTCAGCATATTCTTCTAGAGAGTTAAATAAATTATCATGATGAGTATATTTAACTATTTTACCATTATTATATATAGATGGATATCTTAAAACTACACCTTTACCTTCTAGTAATGTTAAGTCAAAGTATTTTAAGACTCCTGAATCATTTGGTAATAGTCCTAGAACATAGTGATATGTATTTTCAAATTTATATAGAGTTATATAGTTAGATTTGTTATAAAATAGGGTTTTAACTAAATCTTTTCTTTTAATATTTTTAAAGTATTCAGTAGCTTCTTGAATTGTCGTTTCAATCTTAGTAAATGGAATTTGTTTTGCTATTTTATCTTTCATAACTACTTTAATTAATTCTAATTTATCTTTAGTTATTTTTTTATCAATATCAATATATATGCCTTTATCTAATGAATGCCTTACTATTACTTTAGTGTCTGGTCCTAAGACTTCATATACAGCCGTTTTAAAGACTATTGTTAAGGCTCTTTCATATGTTCTATTACCTAGGGAAGTATTTATATCAAATAATTCTAAAGTACCATTTTTAGTTAGAGAATCGTTATAATTAATAAATTCGTTGCGATACTTCGCTATTAAGATATCAAATGGTAGGTCATTCTTTAAGTTTTCTAGTACTTCATATAGTTTAATACCTTTTTTATATTCTAATTTTTTACCATTTTGTAATGTTACTATTATGGTTTCCATGTTATCACTCCTCTTTACTCTATATCAATTATAACAATATTTATTTTAAATGTAAACTTTTTATTATAAAGGCATGAAAAAAAAGAAATATAAAATTTCTTTTAGTCTTAATCAAGATTCTTGAAAGTTTCTTGCATTTTAGTTGCTATGTCGTTATTGTCTAACATTATTAAGATGATAACATTGTCTTTACTTTCAACAATGACACTGCTTGCTTGTACACATATCCATTTAGCAGGATCTACTTTTTCTTTAATTTCTTGTTTAGTCTTTTCAATATCAACACCATCTTTTACTCTTACTACTACTACAGAGTGTGCTATAGAACTCATTTCAGGTTCAGAGGCTATTCCTTCTTCAAAATCAAGAGAATCTAGTCCTAAATAATATGATAAGTTTTCTTTTGTTAATTTTGTTTGAGTCATTTTTGGGCAATCTTCTCCGACTGGGGCATATACTTTAGATAAGATTTCTTTTAGAGTATATGTTTGTTTTTGTTCTTTAGTTCCACAAGCAGTAATTGTTAGTAAAATAATAGTTAGTACTAAAAGTTTAGGTAATACCTTTTTCATTATTTTCATCCTTTCTTGGTAGTTATACTACTTGAGTTAATTATAGCAAATATTTTTATTAAATGGTAGTGTATTTATTACTTTTGGGATAATTGTAATAGTTTTTTCATAGTGTTGGCGGTTCTTATAGTTATTTTGTTAGTTATACTAGTGCTGGCAGTTTTAATCCACCATGTTGATTTACGGTAATCTTTTAGAACAAATGACCAAAATATAGTGTTATGATATTCTTCTATTTGATCAACATTTTCTTTAGGGCTACCTATTGTATTATAGACTTCTTCGTAAGTAGTTGGTGGTATTATAAAGATTAAGTTATCATATATTTCTTTATTAGTAGTACCCCACCATGATGGACTATTATTTAATATATCTTCTAGTTCAGGTACTGTCATGATATAGATTGGTATTTTTATATTAAAGTTAAATTCAATAATTTTAGATATGTTTTCTATTATTAATTCTTTATTATTTATGTTAGATTCAATAATAATATTACCACTATTAAGATAAGTGGATACGTTTTGATAACTATTTTCTTCTAGTAATTGTTTTAGTTTAGGCATAGACACTTTATTTTTGCCACTTATATTTACTCCTCTTAGTAATACAATATATTTCATTTTTACTCTTTTATAGTTATTTTATCTTTAATTAGAAATAGTATTATAGGTCTTAAGAAACCTAGTGATAGAACAGTTAGTACGGTTAAGATATCTCCATATTTATTTGTGGTACTTTTATATATTTTGTAAGAGATTATTGTGTTAAATATAAATGATAATATTAGACTTACTAGAAGTATACAAAATGGAATAAGAGTTAGTTTTTGGTAGATGTAGAAGTATGCTGTTAGTGACATGTTAATAAAGTTTAAGATGGCTGTTAGGTGACCTAGCACTTTGTTCCCAGCAATAGTGCCTAGTAAGTATTTGTTATAGAATGGTATCCATGCAGTATACGGGTGCTTATGGTTTAAATTTTTATTTATAGTTGTAATAGTCATACTTTCAAATATATAACTTATTATTGCATATATTACTGTTATTACTAGTAAAGATATATAGATAAGAAATATAAATGATAGTATGCTCATTAAGAATATGACACTAAGTCCGCCCATGTTAATCGCCTTCTTTTTATATGATTATAACATAAATATTAAAAAAATAGATATTTCTATCTATTAATATTTATTATGGTACGGACAAATAGTATATCCGAAACTTTAGGAATAGTTGATAAACAACTAATCACTAAATACATTTTACCATATATATAATTTATTTCAATAGTTTTAATTTATTTTTGAGGTTTTTGTAATCTTTTAATTAAGATTTCAGCACCAGAAATTGAACCATTATTAAGTGAAGATGATTGTTCCTCTGCAAATTGTTGTTGTTCTAAATAATTGTGTAATTGTAATGTACGATTTATGCCTCTTTCATATTTGCTTTGTTTATTAACTTCTAAATTACTAAAAGCAGATGTTATAAAATCATGTATTTCATTAAGTATAATTCTATTGTTAAGTTCTCCAATAGCTTCAATTTCAATCATCCTGTCAGTTGCAGAAATTTCATTTAATGTATGATTAGTGTATATACTATTATCAAATGATAAACATACTTGAACTCCATTTTTATCTAATACAATATCTTTTCTTTTTGTACGAGAATTTAAAATAGGAAATTTTAATATGTCATCAAAATTAACCGTTACCCCTGAATCAACCATCTTTTGCATAAATGTTTCAATACTATCATCTGATAAAGTTTCTTCAATTTCACTTCTTGATGAATAAACTTCACCTTTTTTTAGTGGCATTTTGCAAGTTGCTTTTATCTTTTCTTTACCTTTTTGTTCAATCTTTCTTATTCGTAATGAACCACCATTTTTATATAAATCTAAATTTCTTGTATCATAGTATTCATCATTATTTTCTTTTTCTGTTACTGAAACAACTCTAAATCCATTAGATGTAAATATTGAAATTATTCGATTTAGCAAAGTTTCTTGATCTAATGATTTTTCTTCATTAGGATTTTTGTTAATAATATATTTTAGTTCAAATTCTTCAGGTTTTTTATTTAATTCCTCAATCATTTTTCTTACCTCACTTTCATATTTTCTAAATTCTATATCACTTAAACCAAGCTCCAACCTCAACAATTGAGGATTAAAGAAAACATATGTATCTTCTAATATTTCTTGTGGTCTTATTAAATTAGTACATTCTGTTAAATCCATAATTCTGTTTCCATTTTGAATATTTAATTTTTGTTCTTTTTTATATAGTTTTGTTTTGGTTCCAATACTAATTATCGATAGTGTATTATCTAAATCAATTTCACCAAATATCTCTCTTAATTTTGTTTTAATTTTGTTTATTGAAATATCATTTTTTATTAAAATATAATCTTTTATATTATCAAAATTACATAAGTAAGCCATAATAGAATCTAAATTTGAATCAGATAATAATTTAAAAGAAACCTTAAAATCTTCATCTTTCATTTTCAAAAAATCATTCAAATTATTTACTCTTGAATCAGTAGCCAATATTTTAAAACTTGATGAAACAGGCATAGTGTGTAATTTCATAGTATTTCTATATCGTTCAATTATTTTTTCATAGATATAATCACCTAAAACAGAAACTGGACTTAAATATACATCTCTGTACATTTGATATCTTTGTAACAATACATTTTCTATGCTTGCAAGTCCTTTTCTATCAATTAGTAATTCATATTCTTGATTGTTATTTACGACTACATTCACACTCGAAATAATTCTTTTTAAATCTATTGCAGAAGATATTCCAACATAATGTGCATCACGAATCAAATAATCAATTCTATCTGCATCTAATTGATAGGAAACTAAATTATTAAGTAATTTTGTAAAACTATCTTTTCCTAATTCTTGACTATCATTAATTTCTGCTATAAAACTAGCAATTTTTTTAACTTTTTTCTTTCCAAAGAAATTTGTTATTACTTTGTTTACTTCTGTATCGCCAAGTAAAATATCTGTAGTTCGTTTCTCATGTGAGTAATTAGTTACTAGTTCCAATGAATGAGAAAATGGGCCATGTCCTATATCGTGTAAAAGCATAGAACATAGTGCAATATCTTTATCATCTTCACTAAGTTTTATATTAAAATTTTTCAAAATTTCTTCCAATCTTTTTAAAAATAAAGACATTACATAAAAAGCTCCAACACTATGACTTAATCTATCGTTATTCTCAAGTTCTTTAAATTCTAATTGTGAAAAGCCATTTTGAGAAATTCCTGATAGTCTTTGCATTTCTTTTGTTAAAACTATATCAGAAAAAGGATAAGGTACAACTATTTTCCCATAAATTGGGTCCTCTACTACTAATGAATCATTTTTATCTTTACTATATATAAATGCCATTTTTAACCTCCTATTAATTGTTTGCTTATCATAAGTTGTGGATATCTTTTTTGTTCTATATTATTTAGATTTAACCCTAAATTTCTACTGTTCTTTAACAGATTATCATATTCTTCAAAGTAATCATTTATAGTTCCCTTTACTTCAATTTCAATAAAATATCCTAAATTATCGACTTTATCTAAAGAAACTTCATATTTATCTTGATAAGAATAAATCATTCTTTCTTTTTTTACCTCAGTGATTTTCTTTAAACCAATAAAATCAAATATTTTCATCATATTATTACTATTATCAATTTCAACTTCATATTCTTCATAGTACATATTGTTATTATAAGTTTTGTAAGTTAATATTTTTTTATTACCACTCAATCTAATTCTTAGTAACTTATTAATCTCATCACCTAAATAATCTGATTGATAATATATATCTTGTTGATTACTTTGTAATAAAAATTTGCCTATTGATTTCATCATTTTGTTCAAGTTTTCATATTCTTCTTTGGTTAATTTAATTTTAATTTCCATTTCAATGTTGTCTTTGAAATTATCGCCATATAATAAATAACTAGCACTACATTCTAATACTTCAGATAACTTAATAATCATTTCTAAACTAGGTTCAGTTCTATTTGATTCCCAGCTCGAAATAGTTTTGTCTGTTACATATAGTTTTGAAGCTAATTCTTTTTGAGTAATGTTTTTACTTTGTCGGAGTTTACTAATTCTTTCACCATAATTCATGCCTTAATTCCTCCCTCGATTAAATTATAACATAATTACCATGCTTTTTTTCTCTACATTTTGTAGAAATACTAATCTTATTTATCTCTCAAAATCATCTTTTTCCTTGCTTAAATCCAATTCTTTGATGTCTTCATCATCTAGAACATTATCAACATCAATATATTTATCATCTTTATCATACCAACTGTGAAGTTTAACATGTAAGAATGATATTAGTTTTTCAAACTTATTTTTCCAATACTCAAGAGTGTTTTTCAAATCGTGAACTTTTGATTTTAAAAATGATATTTCATTGTCTTTCTCTTTAATTGTATCATTCAAAGTCTTAACTCTTAAATCAAGTGCTTCATTATTTTCAGTAAGAGTTTTAATCTTATTATTCTTATCTTTTAGTTGTTCGTTTGCATTAACTAATGTATTAGTTAAAGTTTATATCTTATCATTACTTCAACTCCTTTTACTAAAAAAGAAGAGACAATAGTATCTAGTAAAGTCTAAATACTACTGACTCATCATTAATTCATTATTATATAATTTTATTTTATTTTTGCAAACTCACATATCAGTTCTAATTTCTTTCTTAATGATTCTTCAATAGGCAATTCTTCTTTAATAATATTTACCATAATACCATCCTTTCTTTTAGGATAGTTTTTAATAACAAAAAAACTAATCCATTTCTGAATTAGTTATTTATCAAACTCGAAACTATAAAAGTTCGAGCAGAATTCCTCTTGGTAGCGACGGAGGGGGTCGAACCCACGACCTATCGGGTATGAACCGATCGCTCTAGCCAACTGAGCTACATCGCCATGAAAAGTAAGCAATATAATTGTAGCATACTTTTTCTAGTTTGACAATAGTTTTTTGTTATTTTGTCATTCTTGCTTGATATTTTTTCATATTTTCTAAAATATTATCTCGAATTTCGATTATTCTTTTTAGTTCTTTAGTGTCTTCTGTTTCCCATCCCATTTCCATATATGTTTTGGTATATTCATATTTTGTGCGATTAAATTTACTTTTAAATTTTACAATTAGGGAATTTAAGGCTTCAAAATTTTCTCTTCCTACTTCATTATATATAATATTAATATTACCATTTTTACGACTAGCTATTATTGCTTTTTTATACTTTTGATAAAAATCATTTACTAAGAATAATGCTAGTTCGTAGGTAGTACCACCTGCAACTTTGGCTTCTTTAGGATTATTTAATATATAAGCTGAATTTTGATGCATACCTGTACATATTTCTTGAGATAGTAATTCGTTGATTATTTCATTAAATAATTCATAAGAACGAAAGCCTCTTTTATGGTCAATAGGTTTAGATGAATCACTGCTTTGGTTTATTTTCCCTTCTAAAACATCCCATCCACTGATACATGAGTAATTACTTGAGGTAACTTCTTTAAGAACAGTTTCATAAAGATGATTAAATTCATGAATTAGACTATTATCTAAATACTCTTCACGGCTTCCCATTGATATAAATAATAATTGTTTTAAGTGATAGTTAGTGCCATCATGTGTTAAATTAGGACAAGTGAATGTTGAATTTTGATGATATGATCGGGCATTGAAATTATCTTCTCTATCTAGTAGGTTTAGATTAGTTATTTCTTGACGATATTTGGCATATTCAGGTAAACTTTCGTAGTACTCAGTCATTAAATCGTTTCTTATACTTTCACGACTAGTCTTTAAATGGTTTACAATTTCTTCGGTTGGAATAGCAGATTTGGCTTCTTTATTCATTTGGTATCTTTGGTAATTTTCACCAAGATTTATACCTAAATTTTTAAAATATGTAATTCTATCTTGGATAATACTTCGTTTTTGCCATGAGTCATCTTTCTGAATTATAATTTCATTTTCACCGCTAAATGATTCAACTAATGGTGGAGAATTTAATGGATTAGTTCCGATAAAGTTTTTAATTCTTGGAGTTAAATCATCGTATAACATTTTTTTATTTAGAAAATTTTCTAGTTCTTGAAATTCTTCTTTAGTAAAAACATCTTTTATTTCGTCAATGTATTTTTTAGATATTTGGTTTCTAATTTACTATATAAATCTTGGCATCTTACAATATAATCACGATATACTTTTGTTGATTCAAGGTATTTATGATATTCTTCTTTTATTTTTTTATATACCTCAATGACTTTATTTAATTCTTCATATCCACCTTTTTTTATATGTTTAATTAAAACATCAGCATTAGTATTTTTCCCAAAGTAATTTAATAAATTTTTTATTTTAGGATATGATATCTCACTAATATCATTATTTAAATATTTAATATATTCTTCAATTGGGGCTTCATTATCAAATATTTCATGCTCTCCAAATAAAGATTCTAAAAATCTATGCTTTAAGTTTCTCGGAATTTTTAAATCTGCTAATAACTTTTCTTCTAAATAGTCTTTTACTTTTTTGTCATTTTTCTCAATTATTCTTTCATAACTTTTAGGACTGCCATAGCTTACTATAAACACTTTTTTAAACTTGTCTTCAATATAGTCTCGTTCTTCTTCACCATAGAAGCTAACAAATGCTTCAATTATTTGGGGAAGCTTTTCTCTTATTATTATAGAGGCATTAAATCTTTGAGATATAGTTTCGGTAATCATAATTCATTAATCCAACTTTCTAATTCAATGTAATTATCTTGAAGCATAGTACTGCCGGTAATTACTTCTTTGTTATCAATTATTATATTAAACTTTTGGTCATCTAATATTTTAGTACTATTATTATTTGACCAAGTTCTTATTATTCTTAGTAAACTATTTATTTGTTCTTCTGTTATTGTTTTAACTTTACCATTAATATTTATTTGCATTTTTGTAATATCAATATTGATATTTTGTTCACTATTTAGATTAGTTATATTTATTTCAATACTATTCACTGTTTCACCTATTTAATTTTATTTAAGAATTCTTCTTCACTCCAGATAGTTATACCTAGTTCTTTAGCTTTATCATATTTACTTCCAGCATCTGCTCCAACAATGACAACTGATGTTTTTTTACTAACAGAACTACTTACTTTACCGCCTAATTCTTCAATTACTTTGCTAGCATCATCTCTTGTTATAGAAGATAAGCTACCTGTTAAGACAAATGTTTTGTCAATGAATTCATCATTTTCTTCTCGTGTACTATCATTAATATAGTTAGTATTAACTCCTAGTTCTTTTAATTTATTTACTATTTCAATATTCTTTTCGTTATGGAAGTATTCGTAAATGTTTTCGGCAATAGTTGGGCCAATATCTTTTACTTCTTTTAGTTCATCAATACTAGCATTAATAATATTATCAATATTTTGGTATTTTTTGGCAATTATTTTAGCAGTTTTACTTCCTACTTGTCTGATGCCTAGAGCAAATAATAATCTTTCTAGAGAGTTTTGTTTACTGTTTTCAATAGACTTTTCTAGGTTAGAAATACTTTTAGCACCATAACCATCTAGTTCCATTAATTTATCTTTATAATCTTTTATATCATATATATCTGTTATGTTTTTGACAAAGCCTTCGTTATACATTTCTTCCATAATGCTTTCACCAAGGCCTTCAATGTTCATAGCGCCTCGTGATGAATAGTGAATTAGGTTTTCTATTTCTCTAGCCGGACATAATTTATTAGGGCAATAACTGTTTACTTCGCCTTCTTTTTTTATTAATTTTGTTTGACATATTGGGCATTTATCAATCATGGCAAAATCTTTTTCAGCTCCGGTTCTTCTTTCTAGGACAGGTCTTACTACTTCAGGAATTACATCAGCGGCTTTTCTAATAACAACCATATCACCTATTTTTATATCTTTATCAATAACATTGTCTTCATTATGAAGGGTTGCTCTAGATACAGTTGATCCCATGACAATAGCAGGTTCTAGAACAGCATTAGGAGTTATTTTACCGGTTCTTCCAACTGTGAAGATAATATCTTTTAATTTAGTTATTACTTCTTGAGCAGGAAACTTATATGCTGTTGCCCATTTTGGATATCTAGCAGTATAGCCTAGTTTTAGTTGTTCATCAATATTATCTAGTTTTATGACAACACCATCTATATCATATGGTAAACTTTCTCTTATAGCAGTTTTTTCTTTGATATAGTTTATTACTTCATCAATGTTGTTTACTAATCTATTGTTAGGATTAGTTTTAAAGCCAAGTTCTTCCATAAACTTAAGGGCTTCGTGATGAGTCTTTATATTATAGTCTTCAGGATTTGGTAAATGATATATGAATGTATCTAGTTTTCTTTGGGCAGTTATTTTACTATCTAATTGTCTGATAGATCCGGCAGCGGCATTCCTAGCATTCTTTAATACTGGTTCCCCATTTAATTGTCTAGTAATATTTAATTCTTCAAGAGTTTTTTTACTCATATATATTTCGCCACGAACTTCGATATCAATATTCTTTTCTAATTTTAGGGGAACTGTCTTTATGGTTTTAACATTATGAGTAATATCTTCACCGGTAATACCGTCTCCTCTAGTGGCTCCTGTTAATAATACTCCATTTCGATAGCGTAATGATACACTTAAACCATCTATTTTTAATTCACATACATACTTAGGGTTAATACCTTCTTTTCTAATTCTAGCATCAAAAGCACGTATTTCATCTTCGTTAAAAACGTTAGATAAAGACATCATTGGCTTGTCATGGACTACTTTGGCAAATTCTTCAATTACTTCTCCACCTATTTTTTTTGTTGGAGAGTTTGGTAAAACATATTCAGGATATTTTTCTTCTAGAGAATATAGTTCCCTTAAGTATTTATCATATTCTTGGTCAGATATTTCAGGGTTATCTAAAACATGATAGTTATAGTTAGCTTTATTTATAATATCTACTAAGTTTTTTATTCTATCTTGTACTTTTTCATTCATAGTTATCACCTTATTTAATTATATAATATTTATATTTATACTGCAATAGGTACTAATTTTTCATCAATAATTGAATATAGATAAGTACTTACTGGTTTATTTAGTTTACTACTTATATATTCTTTATATACTTTTAATTGTTCTAAATAAGCTTTATCAGTAGTATTTTTTAGTTTATAATCTATTATTTTTATTTTATCATCATACTCTAGTAATAAGTCGATAATACCATGATATTCTTTATTATCTTTAGTATATATAAATTCGTATTCTTTATACACTTGGGCTTCTTTTATATCACCAACTGCTGAGATAAATTTATTTATTTTATCTAGGTAGAATGGTTCAATATCTAATATTGGGTTATTAAAGTCGACAGTTTCAAATATATAGTGCATATAAGTACCATATTCCATGTTTTTAGCTTCTTCTTTACTTATTAGTTTATTACTTATTTTAGAAGCTCTTTGTTTTTGTTCTTCAACTTGGTCAATAGATATTTCTTTAGTATTAATAATAGTATTATCTTGTTCTATTTTATCTTGATAATTATTACTTAGAACAATGTTATAGTCTTTAGATAGATTTATATCATCTAAGTTAATAGATTTTATATAATTTGGTATTTTTGTTTTTATTGAATTAATAATATCTAAGAAAGATTTGTATTTACTTCTAATAGAGGTGTCTACAATGTCTTCAACAATATTCTTTTCTTCATCAAGAGAACATACCATAATCATTTTTTCTTTACATCTTGTCAAGGCAACATAAAATAGTCTAATACGTTCAGATATATCTTCTTGTTTATATTTATCTTTAAATAAATCTTTTAGAATAGTGCTACCTATTCCTTCGTTATAATATGGGGTAATAATTTCTAATGAACTATCATATATAAATCTATCTTTAGTATCTTCTTTATTAAACTCTTTGTGAAAACCACTGAAATAGCAAATATTAAATTCTAAGCCTTTAGATTTATGAATATTCATTATCTTTACGTTATTACCACTCTTAGTATTTAAAGAATATCTTATTTCATTATTACCATTAGTCATTTCTTTTAGATATTCACCGAATAGATATGGGTTATAGCCTAAGTTATCTAAGTTCATGGCAATATTTTGTAAGTTTTGAATACGATACATACTTCTTTCAATATCTCCTACTAAAATTGTTTTTTCGTAGATATTAAACTTGTTAATTATGTTATTTAGTAGTTCTATATTAGTTAATTCTTCTAAATTATCAGCTATTTCTTTACTTAATTTAAAGATTTCTGTATGGTAGAAGTCTTTGTTAGTAAATGTTTTAAATATTTCGCTATCTGAACAACCAAAAAGATAACTTCTAGCGATTGATGTGTAATAATATTTAAATTCTGTATCATATTTCTTTTCTTTTATTTTTAAGATAAAGTTTATAATATTTTTTATTAATATAATATCTGTTTCAGTGGTTAGTTTTTCATCTTGATATATAGATAGTGGAATATGTAGGTATTCAAATATCTTTTTATATAATGGGAATGATGATCCTCTATCCATGATAATACAGATATCAGAATAAGTAATATCTTTTACTTCTAAGGTGTCTTTATCAAATATTTGGTAGTGGTTATCTATTTTATTTTTTATATCATTAGCAATAATAAATGCTTCAACTTCTTCTTTAGAATATGTTTTATCTTCTAAGTGATAGTTATATATTTCTAGATTATTATTTTGATTAGTTAGTCCTTGTTCATTATATGTAGTATTACCAAATACCATTTGATGAGATTCACTATATTGTGCTCCTCCTAGAGTATTATCCATTATTAAATTAAATATTTCATTAATATTATTTAAAACTTCGCTTCTTGAACGAAAGTTTTTAAGTAAGTCTATTTTTAATCCGCCATCAGCGTTTGCATATTTATCATATTTATTTTTAAATATTGTTGGGTTAGCATTTCTAAAGCGATAGATAGATTGTTTGATATCTCCAACCATGTAGACATTGTTGTTTTCTATTAAGTTAATAAAGGCCTCTTGCAAATCACTAGTATCTTGATATTCATCAACTAATATTTCATTATAATAGTTTTGTAATTCTTTTCTTATTTCTTCATTATCTTTAACTATTTTAATGGCAAATAAAGCAATATCAGTAAATTCGTAAGCATTATTATTTCTTTTAAATTCCATTATTTGACTATCATATTCTTTAATAATTTTAATAATAATTCTTATATAGTTTTCTGTCTGCTTTACAGATTCTTCAATTTCTTTTTCATTAGAGAATCGGCATAAAGTTTCAAATTCTTTTAGTATTTTTGATATTTCATCTTTTAATTTCTTAATATCATCTTCACTATCTTTAGGTATTCTTGGTAAACTTACTAAAGCAAAATTATTGGCTATTTCATCATAACTGCTACTTTTTAGTAGAGGTTCTAAAGCGATAGACATATTTTCATAGAAGGTACTATCGGATGAATAACTTAAACGATATAGAACATTTTCTAGTTCAAGTAATTTATGCTGTAGTAGTTCATTATATTGTTTTAGATACTTAGGAATATCTAATTTATAATTATCAAGATATTCATCTTTATCTAGACGTAAATTTAGAGAATTGTTAATTTTCTTTATTGCATTTTTAATTTCTTTATCATCTTTAGTGCAAAAATTATTAATTAGATTTGTGAAATCATTATCTTGTTTTTGATATAGAGATTCAAAAATACTATCTAGTAGGGTGTCTTTTTGAAGTTCTAATAAACCATTATCAATAATAGTAATATTTTTAGGAATATTTAAGAGATAATGATATTTTTTTACAATAGAGCCAGCATAACTATCAAATGTTGTAATATATGAAGCATCAAGATAATCTAGTTGTTTTTTTAGAGATGGTTCTTGTTTAATTTTTTTTCTAATTCTATTTTTCATTTCACCAGCGGCTTCATTAGTAAATGTTAGTACTAATAGTCTGTTAATATCAATTCCTTGTTTTAATTTTCTTAATACCCTTTCAGATAGAACGGCTGTCTTACCTGAACCAGCTCCGGCTGATACAATAATATTTTGTCCTTCTTCGTTTATAGCTTGTAATTGTTCTTTAGTCCAACTAGGCATCTTCTTCACCTCCTAGGAATGATAAATCTTTTTCTTCTTTTAAAATTACAATATCTTTATTATCCATAAAACAGATATCTTTAAACTTACAGAATTTGCATCCAACTAAACTATCAGGGGCATAACCTACTTGTTTAGGGTTGATGTCAAATTCCACATTACTAATTTTAGTAGCATTACTTTTTATGTTATCTTCAACGATATCTATTAATTTATTTATTTGGTCATCATTTAGTACTTTAGTATTACTATAAAAACTACCATCTTTTTTACATCTCATACCTTTTATCATATTACTACTTTCATAATTGCTGTCAAATTCTCTTAAAATATTGACATCACTATTGGAGTACCCTTCTAGTTTAAGATTATCTTCTTTCTTCTGATTATATGTTTTACTTTTATCGATAGATATTTCATTTTGTAGAATATGTTGGAGATAGAAACCGGCAAATTTGACATTTTTAAACTTATGATTAGCTAAATATAAATATACCGGTAATTGTAAACTTAATCCATAAATAGTGTTTTCTAATTTAATGTCTGCTGAGCCCGTTTTATAATCTATAAGGGCTACTATTACTTCATTTGGCCTTTCTTGATACATTATTTTATCAATAAAGCCTTTAAATGTGATAGTTATATCTTCTTGTTTTACTACTTTTATTTCTTCTTCAAATAATATTTTATCTAGATTACTATAACTTAGTTGTTTACGAATTGTTTTTAGGACAAATTCAATATCTTTACTTATTTTATTAACAAAGAATTTTTCTTTATTAGATAGTTCTCTATTACTATCTTTTATATAATTATCTATTTCTATATTTACATCAATATCATTTAATAAACCTATCTCTAAGATATGGTGAAATAAACTACCAATAAAGGCAATAAAAGTATCATCATAGATATCTATCTTTAATACATTAGCTAAGTAATATCTAAAAGCACATTTATTATAATTATCCATAGTAGAATAAGACATAACCAAATTATTATTTATATAATTATAATAATCAGATTTATCTATTTTGCTATATTTATGGTTATATTTTAAATAATCTATTTGATAGTTATTGTTTAATATTGATAATTCTTTAGTAGCGATGCCATATTTTATTAAATTATCTAAACTTTTAGTTAGTTTTATTTTATTATATAAAGTAGAATAACTAGTCAAGATATCATTTTCAATTTTAATTACTTGATAGTTAAGATCTTCAACTAAGTTTGATGGATAATAACTAGTTGTTTGACTTTTTAGTTTATATGTTATAGTTAAATTTTTAATATTTTTAATATTTCTAATATTAGATTCTTTTTCTAATCTATTAACAGTATAAGTATCTTCTAGAGATAGAGATGTTTTTATATCATTTGATAGGTAGTCTTCATCTTTTTTAATAATTGGAATACTATTTTGGTTAAAATTCATTAAGAATATATATTCATCATCTGCTATATAAGTATTATAATCAATTACTTTTACACAGTTAGTGTAAGCTTTATTAACTATTTTTGTTCTTTGTAAGTCGTGAATTATAAGAACTTTTACTTCTTCATAATCATCAACAAAATAATATTCATTTACAATGTCAATTATTTTATTAACTATATCAGAGTTAGGATATAATTCTTTTAATTTATCTATAGTTATAGTTATATCGCTATTGTAGAGTTCTAAGAAATCGCTTACTACTTTAGTTGAATAGATAGATGGTTCATCATTTAAATATAGTGGAATATTATACATAGAGAAAATTCTTTTAAGAGGAATGTTATATTCACTACTTATATTACTTAATTTTATTTTATTTATATCCACACCTTTGTTGATAAGTTCACATATTTGTTTACATACAAATTCTATTTCTTCTTCCATAGTACTAGCTTCATATATAACATGTGGATATTCTTGATACTCTTTATCGATTATTCTTACAGGATAGTCTTTTGATATATCTTTAATTACTTTATTATTAATATCTACTAAATAATCATAACCATAAACTATTATTTCTTTATTCTTTAAAAAGTCTTTAAATAGTTTATCTTTAATTAATAAGTTATGGTCTTGTAAATCTTTTTTAATATTTTTTAACTTATTTAATTTAGAATCAGTATAATTATAATCATTTATATAGTATATATTTCTTAGATAAATTATAGCTATATCATAATTAATGTGATAATTATTTATAAGATATAGAATAGTTTTATTATCATAATCAAAATAATACTTTTTAACTAATTCTTCTATAGTCATAAATTTAATATTTATTAGTTTATTTAACTTATTTAACTCTTGTAATATAATTCTCTTTATATCATTAGGACATATTAATAAACTATTATTTTTTAATTCTTTTATGAAATTCATAATATCTACCTCAACTTAATTTTGGCAAAAAAAAAACAATATGTCAATACATAAATCAGCTGTGTTAACAAAAGTTTTTTTATTTTATTTATTAGTAAATATTTTTAATTGTTCTTTATGAATATTTCTTAGTTCAGTATTTATTTTCATTTCTAATAATATTGTTTTTATTAGTTCATCCATTGTACTATTTTCTGTATAATCAGCTAAGGCAGCATAACTAGCACGGTCCTCTGCCAGAAGGCTTTTGGCTATTTCTTCTTTGTTTTGTTGGTATACGGCTATTGTATAACCACCATTACCTCTAACCATACGCATTGATGGAATATCAGTTATTCCGTCACCAACATAGAGCATGTTTTTAGTAGATATTCGACGGTCATCTTCTAACATCATTCTATTTAATGTTGTATCATCAGAAATATCTAGTACACCTTTATTAATACGTGATAGGAACTGAGTTTTAGCAGTATAGTTAACACTCATAGCGGGCCATACAGCTATACCATTATGATCATATAAAAATTCACAAGCATATATTTCTTTAAAGTATTTAGCTATTTCTGTTCCTTCAATTATTTCTTTTAGTCCTGATGATATTATATAGTGTTCTACAGTAATACCAATAGATTCACCATATTCGTTAATTCTTGTAAACCAATCTTTAACACCTGGATATAAGTTTATATCTTTACCTAATTTAACAAAATCCTCTCTTTTTATTGACTTTTCTTTTTTATTAGACATATGAATCATCATATACATGTATGATAGCACTTTATCCATATGATTTTTTTCTGTTACTTTATCAGTTTCTTCCCAAAATTCCTCTGATGATAATCCTAAACTTGGTATAAAAGAATATTCTTGCATATCTTTATCGCATAAAGTTTTATCAAAATCATAAATAAGCGCTACTATTGTTTTATCTTTACTACTTACCATACTATCCCTACTTCCTATAAATATTTTATCAAATACTTAAATATTAGTCTATAATTTTTATTGATTATCAAAAATTACAACATTATATTTTACTTTATATCTGAATAAATTATATTTTTTCTCGTTTTTCTTATGATTAAAGATAGTATTTTTTAATATTAATGCGCCATGGTAATTACTATATTCTTCTTTTATACTATTAATAAACTCTTTAGCATCATTTAAGTCATTATACTCTAAGATAATATATAATGTTTTATCTTTTGGTACTATTTCTTTTATTTTATTAAGATTATAGTTTATATTATCTAAGTTTACATTTACAACTATAGTATCACTATTACTAATATACTCTGCTATATTTACATTATCTATCGATAAAATTATACTCGAATATAAGTATTCAGATAGTTTATTTAAATATTTATATGAGTTTTTATAAGAAGATAATTTAATTAAAGAAAACATAATACCTCCCTATTATAAGGTATTATGCATTAATAAATAAAATACTATTAATAGTATCAGAAATAATAAATATTGATATTTAGCATTTCTAATACTACTAACAATACATTGAAAAAAATTATTGCCTAATTATCTAGGTCATCTAAGGATAAGAAATTGCCAAATGGTTCGATTAATCCTAAAAAGAATGCAGGGCCTTCTACTTTAATATAATATTTTTTATGTGGGTCTAATCTTGTTATGTAAACTTGAATATTTAATCCTGATGGTAATTTAAGTTGTATTGATGTCTTATCATATTTTTTATCACTTATTTCGTTAATATACATATATACATCACTATAGTATGAAACATCAGCAAATATTTTTAGACCGGCTACTCCTGTTATATAATGATCAGAAAATAATATTGCATTAGAGATAGCACATCCTACTTTATTTTTTGGTTTCTTTTTAAAATCATATGGTACTACGGGAATATCTACATATTTTTTATCTCCTACCATATTTTTATATACAAATCCATTATTTTCGAATCTAAATCTATCTAGTCTATCACTTTTACTAAGTATCATCTTATCTACATATGGTTTTGTCATAAGATGATGAAGTGTACATACTACGATAATTGTTGTTACTACTGCTATTACTACTACTAAAATTATTGACAGTGTTTCTTTGTCTAATCCAAACATTTTATTTAACTCCTTTTTAATTATATGGAAGGTACTGACATAACAGTACCCTCCAAAATTGTACGTTTACTTTCTTAGATATTTAATTTATTTTTTTTAATTTATTTTTTTGGCACAAAATTTTAATTTAATTTCTAATTTTAAATTTTACCATGTACCTGTCCATGTGCCATATGAACAGCCCATTATAACATATTTGTCAACAGCAGATGCACCAAATCCTATTCCGCCTGTTGCAATTGTATAATCTTTTGATTCAGTTAATGATGTACCATCGCCATGAGCATATTCTCCACAAAATTCTTGACTTGTTAATGTCCATGATACATTTTTCGTGACATCAAAATATAGCGATGCAGCCATACCTGTTAATGTACCACTTGGTATCTTGAATGATGCTCCGGCCCCGTATCGAGCTGTTTTTACTGCTGCAATACTAGAATTATAGCAATCGTCGTAATCACAATAATGACGGGTAAACGTAGGATAAGTTGAACGTATTACATCACTTGTAATTCCAATAGCAATAACATCATAATTTCTTTCTGTTGGCATAGTATTCCAAATTGTTGATACAATATAACGATAATTTGAATCAATTTGTGTTATTCTAGTAACAACACTACGCCAATAGTTTTCAACAAGACCTAGTGGCATAACCTCGTTTCTACTTTGGAATTCCTCTTCAGTAGCAACATAAGTTACTGTTTCTAAACCTCTTCTTACAGTTTTATAACGCGTTACATTAGTTGATACTACATGTCCAATTAAATCTTTATTATTAATATAAGTATCTTCATCCATTAGATAGATATCTTCTTCAGAAAATCCTAAATTTAGAAGATTATTATATTCAGTTGTTGTCATTTTAATACCAAAGTAATTTTCTATTATATTTTCCTCTGCTTTAATTGAAGTAGTAAATAATAAACTCATTGTCAAAACTGCTAACAAGTAGTTTTTTAATTTACTCATCTCTTGCCTCCTTTCACTAAAAATTCTAGCATTTGGAGGTAAAAAAATAAACCCCTGAGTTGGCGAATCTTGTCGCTTTTTCAGGGGAATTAATTATTTTTAACTAATACAGGGATATTTATCACATTAGTTTTGTTGTATTCATCAACATATTTAATTTGTAAAATTAAGCCATTATCTAAAACACTTTTTAAATTTTCATTTTTTCTATCATTGTGGTTTATAGAAATTTTTGATATATATTTGCTTAAACTTGTTTTTTCTGTTAGCGTCATAATTAGCGGAATATCACCATTATTATAAATAATTTTGTCATCAATAATGATTGAATATTGAACATTATTAATAATAATATCTCCTAGTTGTTCATCATTTAATCCTTTTACTTCTAGAGATAGATAATATTGTTTGTTATCTACAGTAATATTACCTTCTATTGTAAATCTATCATCACCACTTATTAGTGAATAAGATTTAGTATTTAATATAAAGTTAGCTATAAGATAGTAGATAAAGAATATAGAGGCAAATAATAATGCTAGTAATAGTATTAACTTCTTTTTGGTTAGCTTATATTTGCTACTTTTATCTGTTATAGTTAATTTGCTATTGCCTAGTAAGACATCTACTGGAACATTTAGTACTTGCGATATTCTTTTTAATGTATCAATGTCCGGTGCAGTTGTGTTAGTTTCCCATTTTGATATTGTTTTATTTGTAACATTTAATAAATCTGCTAATTCTTGTTGAGTAAGTTTTCTTTCTTTTCTTAACTTTGCCAATGTTTTACCAAATGAATATTCTGTCATTACGAACACCTCTTACTATTTTAATATGTAAAAAACGCAATCAATATAAGGTTAATTATAAAGATTGCGGTCAAGATCAATTTAATGGGACGGATGGTGGGAATCGAACCCACGAATAATGGAACCACAATCCACCGTGTTAACCACTTCACCACATCCGCCAGAACAATTTAATAATATCATATATATACTTTAATGTCAAGGGCTTTTAATTAAAAAAGCCCTTATATTATGGGGCTTTCAGGCTGCATCAATACTATCTAAAGAATGCAAAATATACAATAAATGCAATATATATTACTAGTAAAATTATACCATTTAATTTAGATGATTTGTCTTGTTGTTCATTTATGCCTAGGGCCATAGCAGATAATACTCCACCAAGTAAACCACCAATATGAGCGGCATTATCGATTCCCGGAGTTGTAAAACCAATTGCTAGGTTAATTAATATTATTGGAATAACTTGACTTTTAATAGTTTGACCTAAGTATGTACGATACTTAACTCCAAAGTATAGAATTGCTCCAAGTAAACCAAATATTGCTCCACTAGCACCGGCAGATATTACATTATCTGTAAATCCTATGGATAAGATACTTCCACATATAGCACTTATTAAATATATTAATAGATATTTTATTTTTCCATAAAAGTTTTCTACTTGTGAACCGATAACATATAGAGAATACATATTAACTACTAGGTGAATAATTCCTATATGAACAAAGGCACAAGTAAGTAAACGATATATTTCTCCTTGTTTAACTAGTAGGCCTAGGTTAGCACCAAATGCTAATAATGTTTTACCATCTGTAGCACCTCCCATAAGAATAAATACTATTACACAGATAGTTATTATAGCATAAGTAATAATAGGCTTCTTTATGGAGAATATTTTATCTAGTTTACTTGCTTTTACAGTATTATTGTTATTTATATCATTAGTAAATTTTAAAAATAATTCTATTCCTTTTTCTTCGTGTTTAGTTTTTTCAACAATATCAGGGAATACTTCCACTAATGTTGGATTTTTAATATCTTTTTCTTTTTCTACTAAGACTCTATCTGATGATTCATCATTGCATAATTCAACGGTATCACCGACATCAGTATATATACTTAGTACGGGCATTTTTAACGTTAATGTTTTCTTTTTTAACTCTTTTGTTATTCTTTTAGATCTAAATTTATCAAATCCTAATTGTTCTTTGTTATGAATATATTTAGAAACAATTCTAACTATTTTGTAATCTTCTTCCATGTTTTCTAACCATATTTCATCATTAACCCCATGAACTACGACGGGGCTATAATTTTTTTCAATCATAAAATAGTGAACTAAATTCATAACAAGTAAATCACGATTGTTTATTTTTAATTCTTGAACCATATTTCACCTCATCTGACGACACACTATATTATACTATTAAATATTAAATAAATAAAGTTCTTTTATTGTTCTTGAAATATTTTTAATATCTCTGTAAATTTTTCCGGTACAGGAGATGTAAACTCCATGTATTGATTAGTTGTTGGATGGATAAAGCCTATTGTTTTAGCATGAAGCATTTGTCCAAAGTCTGGATCTATTAGTTTATGATGTCCATATACGGGATCATTAACAATAGGATGATTAATATATTGCATGTGAACTCTTATTTGATGTGTTCTTCCTGTTTCAAGGATACATTCAATTAATGTAGCATTTTTATATCTTTCTAATACTTTAATATGAGTAACCGCTGGTTTAGAGTTTTCAGCAGTAACGCACATTTTCTTACGATTATTTTTATCTCGTCCTATTGGAGCATCAATAGTAGCACTATCTTCTTTTATGACACCATATACTAGGGCAATATATTTTCTAACAACGGTTTTTTTACTTATTTGCTCTGCTAGTGATAAGTGAGCTTTATCGTTTTTAGCAACTAGTAGTAAGCCTGATGTATCAGCATCTATTCGATGAACAATTCCTGGTCTAACCTCACCATTTATAGTACTTAATTTATTACAATGATACATTAATCCATTAACAAGTGTATTAGAATAATTACCAATAGCGGGGTGAACAACCATACCACTTGGTTTATTAACTACTAATAAATCATCATCTTCATAGTAGATATCTAGATTTAAGTCTTGTGGTTTAATATCAGTATCTTCTTGATAATTATCATCAATTGTTATGATATCTCCTTGATTAACTTTATAACTAGCTTTTACTTCTTTATTATTAACTAAGATATTATTATTATCAATTAATTTTTGAATTTTACTTCTAGTATAGTCTGTTTTATCTTGTAAATATTTATCTATTCTAGTTAGTTCTTCTTCCTCTACTTTTATTTCTGTCATTGTTATCCCTCCATATACCAATTATTAGTATTATTATTCCTATAACTATATAACTATCGGCAATATTAAATATTGGATAATTATATCCAAATATGTTAAAGTCTAAAAAGTCAATTACATATCCATAAATAATTCTATCATATAGGTTACCTAATGAACCGGCAATAATCATTAAATAAGATATAGTTTCATATTTTAACATATTATTATTTTTATGTAAATAGTTTGCTAGGATTACAATAATAATAGTGGTAATACAAATAATTAGATATCTATGCCCATTTAACATACTCCATGCTATTCCATAATTATGAACATTAGTTATAGAGAAAAAACTAGGTATTATTTTAATACTATGATTTAATGGTACTAGAGCACTAATTATTTCTTTACTTAAAATATCTATTATTAATAGACTTAATATTAAGATAATACTTTTCCCTTTTTTCAATATATTATCCTCCTATTCTATCCATTATATAGCTTGAACAATTAGTTAATCTATTATCACTACTATCTAGGCAATCTAGTTCTACTATATAGCAATATACATAGTGGTTATCACGATATACTGTTATATTAGTATTTGTAGAGCATGTCTTTTTATTAGCACTATTCTTTAAATTACTAGGAATAATTATATTATCATTTATAATGTCTTGAAATGTTATTGAATGATCATCATATTTTTGGGTATATACATTATTACCGGCTAAAGTATCATCAGTTAATTTACTAGTATTAGCGGATATAAAAGCGTCAATATAATCAGAAACATTATTCTTAAATACTTCTTCAGTTTTAGACTTAGCATTATTTAAATAACTAGTATAGGACATTATACTTATACCGGTTACTAAACCTAATATAATAATTGTGGCTAATAGTTCTACTAAAGTAAATCCTTTATTGTTCATTAATATCATCCTTTCGATATATTATTAAAAAAGAAGTATGAATTCTTCTTAAATTTTTCCTGTTTTATTTAAAAAATATAATACTCCAACAGTGGCTAATATTACAAATATAAATAATAAGATTAATTTCCAAGTTGTGCCTTTACTAGAAGTATCTACAAAGTCTTCATCTTCTTCTTCATCATTTGATTCAAAATCACTCTTATTAAATTTACAATTACCGGTATAGAAATTCATTTTTTTAGTTTTTTCTATTTCAGGTAATTCATCTTCAATAATTGGAGCAGTAATCATCGTTTCTTCGTTATCACCTTTTAGGTCAGATAAAATCTCTAGTGATAAATTAGCAGTCTTTTGTAATTTGTTTTCAGTTTCTTCATCTACTGATGAGATAATATCGTCATACATTTCTTTTACTTCATCAATATTATCAATATTTAGTTTCTTTAAATAATCTTCTTTAGGAGCTGGTTGTTCTGGTTGATTTTTCTTTTCGTTATCAGCTTTTACTTTATCTAATACTTTATTAATATCATAGACATTTTTTTCTACTTCTTGGATAGGGATACTTTCTTCTTTCACTTGTGGCGTAGTTTCAGATAATGTTTTATCACCTCGTGATTTACGATACTCATCACGGGTATTTATTTCTGTTTGCATTTCAGTTATATATATTTCATTTTTAGATAGTGGTAAATTATCTAAATTATCTTCTAAGCCATATACTTGATTATATAAATCTTTATTTTTAGATTGTCTAGATAAGTTATTACTGTATCTTTCTTCTCTACTTTCCATATAAAGCACCTTCCTACTATAAGTATATAATACCATAATTTTTAATTATTTTAAATAATTTAATTGATTTTTTGTTAATTTATATATATAATTTTTATGGAGGTTACAATAATGGATGTAATAGTTAAGAAAGATAAATGTATTGGCTGTGGAAGTTGTGTTGCTTTAACTGATGGCCAAGTTTTTGATTTTGATGATGATGGTCAAGCTCAAGTAATATGTGATGATATTAAGGAAGATATGGTTAGCAAGGTAAAAGATGCTATTAAATATTGTCCTACTGATGCTATTAGTGAAGTAATTAATAGTAGAGAATAAAAGCCACTTATAAAAAAAGTGGTTTTTTTAGTTAATTTTATAGATTTTTTGTATTTATTATGATATATCTATATATAGCCGTATATAAAATATATTAATGTAAATTTTATTATAATTAAACTATAGTACGGTAGCACCTATCGGAATTTATGTCTGTGGATGAAGTACGTAATTATGTATTTCTAAGGAGCAGAAAGAAGCCCACCACTGTAAATAATGGAGTAAATCACTTATTTTCGTAGTAGTATTTACATTGCTCTTTTAATTTACAATTTTCACAGTTTGGTTTAAGCGCTTTGCATTGATAACGGCCGAAAAATACTAATTGATGGTGGGCTTTATTCCATTTATCTTTTGGTATTTTTTTCATTAGTTTATGTTCAACTGTTAGAACATCATCTTTTTCTTTGGCTAGACCCAGTCTTTTACTTACTCTATTGACATGGGTATCTACGGCGATACATGGTTCATTATAAATTACAGATAGAAATACATTAATAGTTTTGCGACCTACTCCGGGTAATTTTTCAAGATATTGGCGATTGTTAGGAACCGTATAATAGCCATCTTGAACAAGAGTTTTAGCAATGCCAACAACATATTCACTTTTTTTAGTGTATGTACCAATACTTTTTATTATTTTGGCAATATCTTTAGGATCAGCATTAGCTAGTTTATCTAGAGTATCATATTTAGCAAATAAAGTTTTATTGACAATATTTACTCTTTTATCAGTTGTTTGAGCACTTAAAACAATAGCAATTAATAGTTCATAGTCTTTGGTATATTCTAATTCGCATTTAGGGTTAGGATATAATTCATCTAAATAAGTTAAGATATTATTCATTATTCACCCAATCAAAATCAGGAACTTCAATTACTTCGTTTTTACTTTTCTTATATCTAATACGTTCTTTATTAACGTCTTCTTTGGTTTTTATACCTTTCTTTTTCCAACTATAAAGAATGGTTTCGATATATCTTAGACTAGTAGTACTATTATAAACAGCTTCTTTTAGGGCTTCAACAATTAGAGTCTTATCAATATCTTCGTTTAACCAACTATTAATTTTTTCATATTCAGTAGGAGATATTGTTCGACCAAATTCTTTTTCAAAGATAGTAAATAGATCTTCATTATTGGTACTACTAGGTAATTCTTTATCTAATATAATATTAGTAATCTTACGATATAACATATCTAAATTTAAATATTCTTCACTAACATTATCATTATTTTTATTAATTGTAATATTTAGGATATTCTTTTCTACTAAATTGTTGATAAGCTCAATTACTTTTCTTTTAGTAAAACTTAATTCTTTAACAAATAAGTTAATATCATAAATTATATTATTACCTTTATCCATTAGATAAATTAGAATAATTAGTTCTTCAGCAGTTATATTTAATTTCGAGTAATTAGTTAGTAATACTCTTGGGATAATTATTGGTTTTTCTTTTAAATAATTTATTAATTTTTCACTCATAATTGCCTCCTGAAAGTTATTTCTTTTATTAGTTCTAAATTACTTGGATTATAGTATTTATAGATAACTTTATCTTTACTTATTTCTTTTTCTAAATACATTAGACTATTATTTTTATATATTATACTCATATTATTGGATTCTTTTATTTTAGATATATCTTCTTTAAGTATTTCTTGATATTTACTATTTAGAACGATTATATTAGCACTAGTTGTTAGAATATAATAATTATCATATTTATTTACACTAATTAACTTATTATCTACGTGATAATTATCTTTAATCAGCTTATTTAAATTAGAATTATATTTACTAACATTACTACCTAGATATACAATACTAAGTAAGATAATTATTAAGATAGATACTACTATTATTACAAACTTTTTCATTTACATCACAGTAATTATTATACTATAATTCACATAGAAAAAGAATAGTTTTATTATTAATTTTAAACTATTCTTTCTATACTTATATTAAGCTCTTGTTAATACTTTAGTATAACTTACTTCAGATAATTTTTTGTTATTTAATATATCATATCCATCATTAATTACGTCTCGTTTATTAACACTAATGTATTCTATTAACTCATCTCTTAAAGTAAATATTTCATCGTTAAAGAAGTTATTAGCGTATATATATATTTCATTAAGAGCAATAATGGATACTGATGATGTTATTTCGTTCATGTTATTACTTTTTAGATAGTTAACTAATCCATTATAATAACTAATAAGTGTACTTTCATCAGTAGTACTATATATATTATCACGATAATCTTCAATAACTTTTAAACAATTCTTTTGAGTAGTATTGTTAATAGCTGAACTTAATCTTAGTTTAGTACTATTTTGTAAATCATAATTTAATATTTCATCAATACAGTCAGTATAATTAGTATAAAGACTTTCTACAGAAATATTTATATTAACATTAGCATAATCACTTAAGTTCATATACATAACTAATTTTTCTAATTTATCTTTGCTTAAGTTAGGTCCAACTAAATTTTGAGCTAATTTTTTATGATTTGCTGCGATTGTTTGAGCAGGATCTGTTGGAGCAGTTGTTGGTCTTGTTGTTGGTGCTGTTGTCGAAGTTGTAGGATTTGTTGGGCGAATATTAGTGGCTTTTTTATTCATGTTAGCTAATAAGGCAACAATTCCTGAACCAAAAGCAACAGTTAAGGCAAGAGCAATTATTCTTTTACCAACATTTTTCTTTAGGTTTCCACTAGCAGTTTCTGTTTTTATTACTATTTTTTGATATTCTTCATCAATTTTTTCTAGTGTTTCATCATCATTTAGCATAGCCTTTATTTCTTCTTTAGATGATTTAATATAAGGAATTACTACGTTATCACAACTTCTTATACCATATTTATTATCTTCAATTTTATATGGTTTGAATGTTATTCTTTCATCACAATCAACTGGTTCATTATTTTTTCTTGTTTCATCTATTAGTGAGATTAATTCTTCTTCGGGTAAATTATGTAGAGCATCATTAGCTTCTTTTACTGTATCATAACTATAACCTTCGATAAATTTATCTACTTTACAATAATAGAATCCATATTTATTATCTTTATTTTTTCTTACAAATATTTTTCTACATTCCATTTTTTATCACTCCTCATATAATTTATAACCTTTGTTTATTAATTCTTGGTCATTACTTGATTTGCTATATTTAATATCTTCTTTGATATATTGTCTAGTAGCATAGCGATAATATGTTGTATTTATTTTTTGAATATTAGTTGTTTGTTTATCAACATATCTATAACAATATGTCTTATCATCACTAATACTATAATTTTCAGGACATGTTATATCTACATTACTTGTTGTTGAGCTTATACAACTACTTCCTGATCTGCTATAACCTGATGGACATGAAGCACTTCCTGTATATGTTGTTTGAGTATATGTTATTTTATATATTTTATATGTATATTGGAACTTTCCTTTAGAACTTACAAATTTTGATGATACATATTCATAACGATAATTGCTTGTATTACTTGGCATTTTATCGCTTACTCCTGTACCTTGATATGTTTCTTTTTTCTCATCTTGTCCTTTATAAGTACATGTAAAGCCATTTCTACTAATATATCCTGATCCACATACCGGATTAGCATATGAGGTATTTGATTTTACACATGTGCCATTGCCCATACTATAACCTTGTGGACATATTGTATTAGTTTTTTCCATTTCTTTAACAGTACCCGGTATTTCTTTAGTAGTTGTTTGAACCTTTGTTTCTACTTTTACGGTATCACTTGATTCTACTTTATCTGTTGTCCATGCTGTAAAATTACCCCACTCTGTGAAATAACCTGGTTTAACATATTTATAATTATTTGGTTTAGAAATAATTACTTCGTCTTTCTTATTATTATCTTTTTCACATATTGTATATTTACAATAACTATATTGTTTCATTACAATAGTGGCTTTTTCTTCTGTTTTAGAACACTTTAAGTATATTTTCATGTTATAGCCATCATTATACTTAGTTAGTAAGATATAAGATTTATTGCTATCACATGCTTTACCGTTTTTATCTGTAATAGTATCAAGTAATTTTTCACTATATAATTCATTTAGTGAAACCTTTACACTTGAGCTATTTACTTCCGGTAATCTTTCTTCAGTGAAATATTTTTCACCGGCCTCTTTCATTAAATTTATATTTTTGCTAGTATTGTTATTGTTTTTTCTTGCCATTAGTGATATTAACCATACGAATATAATAATTAATACAACGACAACTGCAACTTTTACAAATAAACTTATCCAATTAATCTTTTTTTCTTCTTCATCTTCGATTGAATTGTAATTATACATACTAAAACCTCCCTTAGTGAGGCTTATTTTAGCACAACTCGGTCATTTTGTCAAACATTTTTTCGCTAAAATAATTGTTTTATAAAAAAAGACTTAAGAAGTTATCTTAAATCCTTATATTATTTATTTAACGATATATTTTAATTCACCCATACGAGATGTTGGAACATAGCCTGGTTTAGCTTTGATAACATCAGGTATTCTATTAACGATTGTGGCACATGTTAATTCAACAGTAGCCGGTCTTTCAATAACTAGTTTAGTATTAGGTTCTCCTATTACTTCCCAAGCATTGACGTCATAATCATCTTTAGAATATACTTTACCAATACATTCTGTTTCTAAAGTTATACCTTCTTTAGTAGTTGTTGTAACTACGGCACTCATACCGGTAGCGTCTCCTTTTTTAACCGTCATTTTTAATGTTTGTGAATCAATATCTTCATTATGAGTTTGTGGGACACATTTCTGGCTTTGACTTAATACAGTTAGTCCTAGTTTATCACATAACCAACCATTAACATTCCACATATAACTTGGTAAGAACTCACCATTATCAATTAACATTCGACGTTCTTCTTCTGTTATATCATCAGAAGCTGCAACATCAGTAGCAAATTGCTCTAATGTTAAACCCGCACCATGAGCTTTGGCTAAGGCTATTCCATAATCTTCAACATTATATGATGAGCTTCCTTTAATTTTAGTTATTTTATGAGTGGCTCCGGCTAGGGTAGTTATAAGATTTCCCCAAAAGGCATCTTGGTAACCACTTCCTGTTATTGTACAGTTATGTCTTCTAGCCATTTCATCTAATTCTTTAGTTAATTTAGGATTTGAATTCATTGGATAGAATGCTTCTTCACATGTTGTTATAGCATTTATTCCTAGACTAGCACATAACATTAAGGCATCTTTACAATCGTTTAATAAACTCATAGTGGTAATGATACAAATATCAGGTTTTAGTTCTAATAATAGACTTTCAGCATTACCTAGGGCAGTAATTTTGATTCCTGTTTCACTACCTCCTATTACAGTACTAATATCTTGACCAATTAAGTCAGGATTAATATCAATAGCTCCAACTATTTGGGCACCTGATTCAATTACATATCTCATAGTGTATGCAGACATTTTTCCACATCCATATTGAACTACTCTTATTCCGTTCATTTTCTTCCTCCTCTATCTATTTTAATTATATAAAGAAAAAATAGATGTAGCAAGTTTTTTTACTTCTTTTTACATCTATTTACATTTTACCATTTCCAATTTATTATTTCATCCATATCAATTCCGTATTCTTTGATATATTCTTTATGTTCTACTTTTTTATCTTGACAGTACTGAATAAGTGATGAACCTTTATTACCTAATTGTGGTAAACATTTAATAGCGGCTTCTACTAGGCTAAATCTATCAATACTGTTTTGGACACGCATGTCAAATGGGGTAGTTATTGTGCCTTCTTCCATATAGCCATGAACGTGAATATCTTTATTAGTTCTTTTATAAGTTAATTCATGAATTAGGTTTGGATAACCATGGAAGTTAAAGATAATTGGTTTATCTTTAGTAAATATAGCATCGTAGTCTTCGTCAGTTAAGCCATGAGGGTGTTTATCGTGAGATTGTAGTTTCATTAGGTCAACAACATTAACCATACGTATTTTTAGGTCTTTAAAGTTTTCTCTTAATATTTTAATGGCTGCTAAAGTTTCTAGGGTTGGTCCTTCACCGCAACAAGCCATGACAATATCGGGTTCACAGCCTTCATCATTACTAGCAAATTTCCATATTCCTAGGCCTTTAGTGCAATGGATAACAGCCTCTTCCATAGTTAACCATTGCGGACGTGGATGTTTGGAAGCAACGATAACATTAATATAGTTTTTACTTTTAATACAGTGATCAAAGCATGATAACAAACAGTTAGCATCTGGTGGCAAGTATATTCTTACAGTGTCAGCTTTTTTAGTTACCAAATGGTTTAAGAATCCGGGATCTTGGTGTGTATATCCATTATGGTCTTGTTGCCATACATGTGATGATAAAACATAGTTTAGAGAGGCTATTGGTCTTCGCCATGGTAATTCTTTACTTACTTTTAACCATTTAGCGTGTTGACTAGCCATAGAATCAACTATTCTAATAAATGCTTCATAACTATTGAAAAATCCATGTCTTCCTGTTAATAAGTAGCCTTCTAACCAACCTTCACATAGATGTTCGGATAACATAGAATCCATAACTCTACCATCACTAGCTAGATACTCGTCAGTGGCATATTTTTTATCAACCCAAGTACGATTAGTAGCTTCAAATACGTGGTTTAGTCGATTAGACATTGTTTCATCAGGGCCAAATACACGGAAGTTATGTTCTTCTTCATTTAGTTTTATAACATCTCTTACATATTTGCCTAGTTCCATCATATCTTGAGCCATTACTTCTCCGGGATATGGTACTTCAACAGCGTAATCTTGAAAATTAGGGGTCTTTAATTCTTTTAATAATAAGCCACCATTAGCAACTGGATTAGCACCCATTCTTCTATTACCTTTAGGAGCTAATTCTTTTATTTCTTTAATTATCGTGCCATTTTCATCAAATAACTCTTCAGGGTGATAACTTCTTAACCAATTTTCTAATAATTTTAGGTTAGTAGGATTATTTTTATCGATAGATACCGGAACTTGGTGAGCACGAAATGTACCTTCTACTTGCTTTCCGTCAACTACTTTTGGTCCAGTCCAACCTTTTGGAGTTTTTAATATTATCATTGGCCAAATTGGTCTTTTATTATCTTTGGATGATTTTATTTTTTTTATTTCATTTATTACTTTATCTAGAGTTAGTGCCATGTCGATATGGCCTTGTTTTTCATCTTTTACTTCAACATAATATGGGTGATAACCACAGCCAATAAAAAATGATCCTAATTCTGTTAAACTCATTCTAGAGAATATTGTTGGATTAGCTATTTTATAACCATTTAGATGAAGGATTGGTAAGACAACGCCATCTGTTTTGGGGTTTAAGAATTTGTTAGAGTGCCATGATGTAGCAAGAGGGCCGGTTTCAGCTTCACCGTCGCCAACAACACAAGCGGCAATTAAGTCAGGATTATCTAATACTGCGCCATAAGCGTGGGCAAGACTATAGCCTAGTTCTCCTCCTTCGTTAATTGATCCTGGTGTTTCAGGGGCAACATGAGATGATATGCCACCAGGAAAAGAAAATTGTTTAAATAACTTCTTTAAGCCGGCTTCATCTTCAGTTATGTTAGGATATACTTCACTATATGTTCCTTCAATATATGTTTGGGCAACCATGGCATTACCACCGTGTCCAGGTCCGGATATATATATCATATTTAAATCGTATTTGTTAATTATTCTATTTAAGTGAGTATATATAAAATTTTGGCCGGGTACTGTTCCCCAATGACCAACTATTTTGTTCTTTACGTCTTCTATTCTTAGTTCTCTTTTTAGTAGGGGGTTATCTAATAAATATAATTGACAAGCTGCTAAATAATTAGATACTCGAAAGTATTTATCTATTTTTTCAACTTCTTTATTCGTTAGTTTCTTATACATTTTTATTCTCCTTTATTATGTATTAATTATACTATGAATAAATATGGTAAGTCAATAATAGTTAGGCATTAAAAAAATTCCAAAAACTTTGTAAGTTCTTGGAATATAAATATTATCTCTTTGAGAATTGTGGTGCTCTTCTAGCAGCTTTTAATCCATATTTCTTTCTTTCTTTTGCTCTTGAATCTCTTGTTACAAATCCATTAGCTTTAAGAACTTTACGATATGAATCTTCTTTTCCTTCATTTTCTTTATCGTACTCTAATAGAGCTCTTGTGATACCTAATCTAATAGCACCAGTTTGTCCTGAAAAACCACCACCAGATACATTAACATCAACATCAAATGTTTCTAAATTGTTAGTTATTTCTAATGGTTGTTTTAAGTCCATTACTAATACTTCGAATGGCATATATTCGTTAACATCTCTACCATTAACTGTTATTTTTCCTGTTCCTGGAGTAAGGATTACTCTTGCTACTGAACTTTTTCTTCTTCCAGTACCTGCAAATGTTCTATCTTTCTTTGCCATAAATTATTTCCTCCCTACTTCTACTTGTTTTGGTTGTTGAGCAGCATGTGGATGCTCAGCTCCTTCATATACAAATAATTTCTTATACATTTGTCTTCCTAATCTATTTTTTGGAAGCATACCTTTAACAGCTCTTTCTACCATTTCTACTGGGTAGCTTTCTTTCATTTCTCTAGCTGTTCTTTCTCTTAATCCACCAGCGTATCTGCTGTGATTGTAATACATCTTTTTGTCTAATTTGTTTCCTGTTAGTAATGCATCTTTAGCATTAATGATTATAATATAATCTCCACAATCGATATGAGGTGTATATGTTGCTTTATGTTTACCTCTTAACATCATTGCGGCTTTAGCTGCTATTCTTCCTAGTGGAACATCTTTGGCATCAATTACATACCAATTTCTAGCAACTGTTTCTTTACTTTGCATAAATGTTTTCATTTTTTTCTCCCTTTACTTAATAATTTATATTGTTGATTTAAAATATAGTGTTCCCAATACCTATTTCTTCTCAACTAAAATGTACCGATTATGATTATAGTAAATTTTAGTTTGTTTGTCAACAATTTTGTCTAAAAATATATCTATTTTTCAGTCGTTTGATCTAATAATTTACTTAGTCCTCTAGTGGCTAGAGTAGCACATGTTTTTCTAGATGGTTGTTTATAGATATCATCGTATACTAAGGCTTCTTTTAAGATATCTTTATTATATGGTTTTTCTTCAATCATATTATCATAGTTTTCTAGTATATCTTTAGCTTCTTCGATTGTTTTACCTATTAGTAAGTTAGTTATTATTGAGGTAGAAGATATACATATAACACAAGCTTCTCCTTCATATTTAATATCTTTTATAATATCATTTTCTGTTTTAACATAGATATCTAAGTTATCGATACATGATACGTTATTAGAGTTTATTTTAACGTAACCTTCTTCTGTAGGTATTTGTTTATTTTTAGGATTTTGATAATTTTCTAATATAATCATTCTTTTTAAATCTTTATCCATATTTATCACCTTATAATATTTCTTTCCATATATTGGCACTATTGTTTAAGACGTTTATTAGTAAATCTACTTCTTCTTTGGTGTTATAAAAACTTAGACTAATACGACATGTATTGTTGACATGGAAGAGATTTCCTAACATTTTAGCACAGTGATTACCTGCTCTTACAGCAATATTATATTTATCTAAATAAACGGCTGTATCTTGACTAAACACACCTTTTATATTAAATGATACTATTGTACCATCATTATCTTTATTATATAGTTCGATGAAATCTAATTGTTTTAGTTTATCAATTAAGTAATGGCGTAGTTCATGTTCATATTTGGCAATTTTATCAATACCAATGCTGTTTATATAATCAATGGCTGCTCCTAGGCCAATTACACCTTCAATGTTTGGAGTACCGGCTTCTAGTCTTGTTGGAATATCTTTTAGTTCGTAATAGCCATCTTTAGTAAATATAGCATTCATACCGCCACCATAATTAGTGGGTACTAGGTCTTTTAATAAATCAAATTTTCCATATAAAACACCTACTCCAGTTGGACCATACATTTTATGAGCAGAAAAGGCTAAAAAGTCAATATCTGATTCTTGGACATCAATCTTGTTATGGGCAATACTTTGAGCAGCATCTACTACTAGTAACATATTATTTTCATGAGCTAGTTTGGATATGGCATTTATATCCCTAACATCACCAATTACATTTGTAATATGGGCTATAGATATTACTTTAGTATTTGGGGTAATAGCTTTTTTGACATTATCAATGGTTAGTTCATTATTCTCGTTAAGGTCAATAAATCTTATTTTTATGCCTATTTCTTTAGCTAAGGCATACCAACCTACAACGTTAGAGGCGTGTTCAGACTCTGTTAATAAGACTTCATCGCCTTTTTGTAATTTATATTTAAAATAGCCAAATATTATATCATTTAAGCTATCAGTAGTACCACTAGTAAATACTATTTCACTACTATGTTTAGCATTAATAAATTCTTTGACTTTTTTTCTTGTGCCTTCATATAAATCATCCACTATTTTACTATTTTTATAATCGCCACGATGAGCATTAGCTGTATACTTAGTATAATAGTCAACGATAGATTCAACTACTTGATTAGGTTTTAGAGTTGTTGCACCATTATCAAAATAAACTAAATTACTTTTTAATATGGCAAAATCTTCTCTATTCATTTAATCACCTCCAATACTTATTTATATCATTAATAATTATTTTTTCTAGGTCTTCTTCAACTTTAATATTAGATAATATATATCCTTTTACTAATAATTTAATAGATTCTTTTAGAGATAATCCTCTTGTCATTAAATAGAATAATTCTTCCTCTTTAAATTTACCAATATATGAAGCATGTCTAGCATCAACATCTTCTTCATCAATAAACATATTTGGTCTAATATAACAATTACTTGAATCATTAGTAATTATTTTTGTTTCTTGATTTAATATACAACCATAATTATTTTTAGGTAAGATACTATCTATGATATAGTCAATAGTGGCATCATTAGTAGATATAGTTCTATTTATTATATTAGATATTGTTTTAGGGGCATGATGATTAATTATGATATGATGCTCTTCTTGGTTAGTAGAGATATTAGAGAAATGATAATTAATCTCAGCATTTAAGCCTTCTAAATCAATAGTTATTGTTTCTTTAGTAGTATCGTTAATCGTAAATTTATTAATATTTAAGATACTATTTTCTGCTAATAGATATTTAATATTACTAGTTAATGATGAAGTGTTATTTTGATATTCATCGATAGTTATATTTATATTATCTTTTAGTTTATATGTTATATCAATGGTATTAGTGTTATCATATTTAATATTATATTTACCACTCTTTTTAAAATATATAGTATTATTTTCTATTTTAATATTATCATCATTATAATTATTTATATTATTATTTATCACTAATATATTATTCATCTTTAGTCTTCCTATCAATAATATTTGCCTCACTGAGATAAGTAGTATATCCTTTTTTTTCTATTTCTAGGGCTAGTGAGTAGTCTCTAGATTCTTTTATTTGACCATCAATCATTAAGTGAACATAGTCAGGATGAATATATTCTAGTATTTTAGGATGGTGAGTTATTATTAAAATAGATGTATCAGGATTTTCTTCTTTATATTTACTAATATTTTCTGCTACTATTCTAAGGCTATCAACATCTAGGCCTGAATCTAGTTCATCTAATATTATTAGAGATGGCTTTAATAGTCTTATTTGGAGTACTTCGTTTTTCTTTTTTTCACCACCAGAGAATCCTACATTTAAAGAACGATGAATTAGGTTTTTATCCATTTTTAAATCGTCAGTTATTTGATCACATTTTAAGATAAAATCGTATAGACTAATATTTTTACCTTCTTTAGAAGCTAAGGCAGTTCTTAAGAAATCTTGGTTTGATATGCCATCTATTTCTAATGGATATTGCATTGCTAAAAAGATACCTAGTTTACTTCTTTTATCAGTAGATAGTGAAGTAATACTTTCATCATTAAATAAGATATCACCACTTTCTACTTGATAATGATTATCACCTAATATTACTCTTGATAATGTTGATTTTCCAACACCATTTGGGCCCATAATTACATGTGTAGTAGAGGGCTCTATTTGTAAGTTAAAGTCTTTTAATACTTTTTTATCATTAATACTAACATTTAAATTATTTATTTGTAATCGCATATTTTTCACCCATTTCTATTCCATATTATACAACAAAATATTTGATATTTAAAGTTTTTACTTGTATAAAAATATTTTTTTATACCATTATATAAATAGAATATTCGCATATTCACGGAAAACACTTTTCTTGTTTTCTTTTTTTTGTTATACTTTTGTTGAGGAGAGTTATTTATGGATTGTTTATTTTGTAAAATAATTAATAATGAGATTAGTTCATATTGTATATATGAAGATGATATTGTTAAGGTAATATTAGATATTAATCAGGATTGTGCTGGACATTATTTAATATTATGTAAGAAGCATTATGTTGATTTATATGATATACCTGATGATGTACGTAATCATATATTTGATGTGGCTAAAAGTACATCACTTATGGTTAAAGAAAAGTTAAATTGTCAAGGATTTACATTACTACAGAATAATGGTATAGCAGAAGATGTTAAGCATTTTCATTTACATGTTATCCCAAAATATAATAAAAAAATAAATATGACAATAGAAGAAGTATATAATGTAATTAAAAAATAGCTATCAGTTTATGATAGCTAATTTATTTTATACAAAAAAGCAAGAGCCTAATATTATAGCAAGTAAGATATATAATACTACTATAATTAAAAAGCCATTACCACAGCCATGTGATACAGTTCCACATGTTGTAGTATTTCCACAAGAAGTATTTGATGTCATATTTACACCTCCTTTAATTTTTTCTTATATCCAAGATCCAAGTATAATTATTAATAAAATAAACAATACTAATACAATAGCAGCTGATGATCCATAAGTTCCCATATAATCACCTTCCTTTTTTCTATTCTCACATTATTTTATGGGAATAGAAGTTTTTTGGTGAATGTTTTGGCCCTACTTTTTCTTTTTTTAGGTGGAAATAGTTGTTTTTTTAGGGTTTTTTTGATATTATATTATTATGCTTTAGAAGGGAGAACGTAAAATGAGCAAAAAGAAAAATACAGAAAAAAGTACTGTAGAAAAGAAAGCTGTTAAAAAAGAAGTAAAAAAGGAAGAAATCAAAGAAGTTGTTAAAGATAACAAAAAAGAGGTTAAAGATAGTAAGAAGAAAGTTGATAGCGATAAATTAAAAGAAAAAGCTATTAAAGGTTTTGAAAAGATTGATGAAAATCGTAAAATAATTTATGGCTTTGCCGCTGGACTTTTATTAGGATTATTAATATTAGCTTTACAACCTAAGAAGATAGCTGAATTAAAGGATGGAACACAACCTGTTGCTTACTTAGGAGATGATGCAATAACTGCTGATGATTATTATACTGATATGAAAAAACAATATTCTGCTATTAATTTATTAATTGATTTAATAGATAATAATATTTTAGTAGAGAAGTATCCTGAAACTGATGAGATGAAAGCTGATGTTGAAAAGACTGCTACTTATTGGTTTAATACATATAATTCTTATTATGGTTATGATGAAGAAACTTTCTTAGCAAAGAATGGTTTTAGTAATCGTCAAGCATTTATTGATTATTTAACATTAGATCATCGTCGTAATTTATATTATGAAGAATATTTAAAGAAACAATTTACTGATAAAGATATTGAGAAATATTATGAAAGTAGTGTTTATGGTGATATTAATACTAAGCATATGCTAGTATCTGTTGATGAGAGTAAAGGTTTATCTGATGCTGATGCTAAGAAGTTAGCTGAAGAAATTATTAGTAAACTTAATAATGGTGCTAGTTGGGATGATGTAAAAGCAGAATATAAAGATAAGATTACTACTGAAGATCTTGGTTATCAATCTTTTGATGCTAGTTTAGATGAAGCTTATGTTGCTGAAATGAAGAGTTTGGAGAATGGTACTTATAGTAAGACTCCTATTAAATCTTCTTATGGTTATCATGTAGTATATCGTATTGATCAAAAAGAAAAACCAAAGCTAGATGATGTTAAAGATGCTATTATTAAACAACTTGGTAAAGAATTAGAAAAGAAAGATACTAATATTCGTTATAAAGCATTAATTGCTATGCGTGAAGAATCTAAACTTAAATTTACTGATGAAGATTTAGAAGCTAAATATAATAAATATGTAAGTAATTATAAATAGTATAAAGACATATAACAATTAAGCGTTATATGTCTTTTTTATTTGATTTAAGTTAATAAGAGAGTTATATATTTTAATTAGTTGTTCTTCGTTTTTAATACTATTTAATAGTTCAGTCTTTAAGTTATTATCTTTATCTATTAAATAACATTCATAGTATAGATATTTTAGGATATATCTATCTTTATCTTCATCTAATTTATTTAATATACTTTTTACTTTATTTTCTTTATCTTGATAAGTTCTTCCTACTCTTCTTACTTTTTCTTTTATTTCTTTAATAATATTTAGTGGAGTTATGGGTAAGGAATAACTTTGTTCTACTACTTCCATTTCTTCATCTAATAACAAACTACTTTTGCCTACTACTTCACCACTTTGATTTAATTTTATAGCCATAGCTTGTTTACTATTACATAATAGACAGAAGTTATTTTCTTTAGTGTTATAGCAAATAGTTTTATCTTTAATGGTATTTAAGAACTCTTCATCAATATAGATATGGTTTGTTTTTATACGATTAAATGATGTACTATCAGTCTTTACTAAGGGTATTTTTTTGATATGAATTATTTTGTCGGTATTATTCCATTCGTAGAAGTCATAGTAATGTCTATGAAAGTTTAATATTATGTCATATATATATTCCATTTCTTTTATCTCCTTTAATAAATATAGTTAAGTTTATAATTATAAATCCTAGTAATGATAAATATATTTCTGGTCTTCTAGATATAAAATTAACATATTCTAAAAATTTATACTCAATACTTAGTAAGTTTAAATATAAAATTATATATGTTAGTCCTATGGTCATTAAACCAAAACCAAATAGGAAAAAAAATATTCTTATCATAAGACTTCACCCTATTAAAGTTTATTCTAATGATAAGAATATATTAGTTATTGTAATAAGTTATTTTCTTTATTTATTTTTTCAAGGTTTACATTACTGATTGATTCAAATCTTTTAGTTATTTTATCAGTAGTTATATTAATGTTTTCGACATCTTTGTTGACAGTTTCAATACTTCTTGATAGTTTATCCCATCTTTCTTTATAACGAGCAAATTCTAGGCCTAATTTGTTTAATTCTTGGTGAATTATAGTAGCATATTTATCTCGCTCCATATTCTTTAATAAAACTTGAATTATTGTAAATGTAGCCATTAGAGTTGTTGGTGAGGTTATCCAAACGTTTCTTTGGTTAGCGTACTCTATTAAGTCAGTATGGTAAGCGTTAATCTCTGCAAAAAGAGCTTCAGCAGGTAAGAACATAATAGCTTGATTACTTGTTATACCCGGAATAATATATTTAGAACTAATAGCATCAATATGGTGTTTAACATCTAATTTAAATTGCTTTGAGGCGGCAGCTCTTTCTAGATTACTCCTACTCTTGTCAACCATAATACGATAGTTTTCTAGTGGAAACTTAGAGTCGATGGCTACGGTTCCTAATGGTTTTGGGGCAAAAATTACAGCGTCAGCAATAGTGGAATTAGGAAATAAGAATTGCATTTGATATATTTTATCATTCTTATCGCCAAAGATGCTTGATAAGATATGTTTAAGATTTATTTCTCCATAGATACCACGTGTTTTTTTATCAGTTAGAATACTTTGTAATGAGACAATGTCATTACCTAGTGTTTCTATTTTCTTTTGAGCTTCATCTATTTTAGATAGTGTTGTTAATACTGAAGTAAATGCTTTATTAGTACGATTAAAGTTCTCATCTAGTCTTTCATTTACTTTATCATTAATATATATTAATCTTTCTTCTAATTTATCAGTTAATTTTACATAATCTTCATTCATTGATTTAGTTAATTTATCTTTAAAGTCATTTAATTCTTTTATAGTATTTACTTCTAGTCTACCTAGTCTTTCAGTAATATTAGATTCATTAGCGTGTTTAGTTATTGATATGATAGTTAGTATCATGTTTATTATTAGTAATATTATTATTATATATCCCATTTTATTTACTCCTTTTATTATAATAAATTATATCATTATTTATATTAAAGAACAAGATACCATTTATTTATTATAATTATTTACTTTATATTCTAAATAACCCTCTATTAAATAGTATGTTTTATAACCTAGTGCATTTAGCATATTACTTAGTGATTGACTTTGATGACTAAAATCACAATAAAAACAATATGCTTCATTCTTATTAAGATACATTGAGTAATTATTTATTAAACTATAGTATGGTATATTAATAGCATTATCAAGATGAGACATTGAATATGAATAATTATCTCTTATATCTATAATATGAACATTGTATAGTTCTTTTAATTTATTTATTGTTATACCATTCATATGGCACCCCTAATGTATACTATGTAATTATTTTTATTAAGATAAGTTAATATAACTAAAAAAGTAGGAAATATATTCCTACATAATTTTTAACTTACCAATTGGTGATTAACAATTCTTGTTTCTCCAGATATTTTCCATGTTCCTGCTAGAGGATCTTCATCGTTAGGATTTCCACCAAATGATAGAATAAGATTAAGAACTCCTAAATTCCAATCAACGGCAGTTGTTACTTTATAATATACATATTTATCGCTTTTAGATTCACCACTTACACGGTTGAACAAAACACCATGATAGCAGAATCCATTAGATGTTTCAACCATAGTATTAGTATCTAAGCCGTTTAAAGTTCGACATTTTACAGTATAATTAGCACTCTCCAAGATGCTATTTAATTGATTAGCATTAGATCCTGATCCTTCTTGGATATATGCCGATAAATCTGTTATTTCGTTTGTTTCGATAAAATCTATTATTTTATTTTTTACTCTAAAGGCTTTAGCATAATTTAGGGCAATGGCTGTAAAACCAACATAAATAAATATAAATACTAAAAATAATTTTATCATAAATGCTCCGCCAAAGGCATCACGCATATTATATCACCTACCTTATCGATTATTCTCTAATTGTTCTATTTCATTAATTAAGTTATTATATAAATCTTCTTGATTATCTATTTTTTGAATATTTCTTACAATGTAATTATATAGATATGTACTTGATACTTGAACTGCTGTTTTGTCTTCATAACTCATAGTATTAGGCACAAATACTATTTCAATATTATACTCTTTAAGTTCTTCTTTAATATAATTAAGTGCTGAAAATAGTAAGTATTTGTTTTCAGGTAATCCAAAGTATAAGTATGCCGGAATTAAAACTTCATCAGTGCTATCGAAAACATTTTTGCCATCTACATCTTTAACAGCTAATATTTCTACTTGTTCCATTAATTTACCATATACAATTTTACCATCAGTATTTAATATCTTAACATATACATCTACTAAATTTCCTGGCATAAGTGAATTACCATATGTTGATTCAGTATCTACTCTATAGCTTACTAATTTATCTCCATCTTCTATTTTTTGGAGTGCTGCATCCGGAAGACTATCTTCTTCTATCAACAAGTCTGTGTAAAAGATACTACCATTAGCAATCATAGTATTGTAATTACTATATTTACCTACAATATCATCGTAGTTTTTATAATAATTTCCTTTAATAAATGCTGCTGGTACTTGAGTCTTTGATACCATATCAGCAGTTATTTTAGTTTTAGGTTGAATTGTTTGATTAGCATAATAAACTTCTACTAGGGCTGTCTTTTGATTAATTCTAATAGAATATCCCACATACAATATTACTAAGCAAATAACTACACCTAATATTGTAACTGTATTTTTGTTTTTTAAAATTTTACTTAAATTATTCTTTAACATTTTCTCTTTCCTTCCTTACTTATATGTATCTAATATAGCTGTTATTTCATTAAGTATATTATAATTTGTGCTATCATAACTATATATACTATAATTTGTTGTTTTATCTAGTATCCTAATACTTACTTTTGGTGGTGTTTCACTAATTTGATAGAAATCTATTTGATAATTACCTTGTCCAAATGTTGATGTTTCGGTAAATCTTCTAGTAAAATTTTCTACAAATTTCTCTTTTACTATTTTTACATCACCTGTTAATCGGTAGTATGCTATATCAACAGATTCAATCATTGCTGCTTCCGTTGCCTCTTTAAGTGAATAGTAATCTTGTTCATTACTAACAGTTATCTCGCTAAACAAGAGGATAATAAACAAACCAAATATTCCTAATACGATAGTTGCTACTGATGCAAAAGACCATTTCATGAACAATCACTTCCTATTGATACTGTTCCATTCTTTATACATGTTTTAGTACCTTCACCTAGTTTGTTTACTTTATCTTCGGTTAATGATACTACTCCTATACTTTGTAAGAAACTACTTGTTCCATTTAGTGATAATTTATCAAAAGATGGATAAGGATTATTAACATTGTATGCTCTAATTGTATCAGCTAATTTGTTGGGAACGGCAACACTATATGTTACTTCATTAAATGAATCTTTTAAATTAGGTGTTTTGTTAGTACTATTAAACCATTCATACCAAATACTATTTTCTGTTGGAGTTGTTGGGAATGGATTATTTATATTTATTGGTCGATAGTATAGATTATATCCATTAAATTTTAACTCATTATTTTTCATTTCTTCATAGTAGTATTTTTGAATAACATCAAAATTTAGTACTGTACTAAGGTAGCATCCCTTAGAAACTTCTTGCCAATCTGAACCACTGCTAGTATTTAAGTTATTACAATTACCGTTTTTGCAATAATCACCATTTAACGCTTTGTTATTTATTGATACTATGTAATTTTGATATTGATTTTTGTATTTGTTCATTGTATTATGGCATTCTGTATTACTTAATACACGAGCATCGTTCTTCTTAATTGCTAAGCTAAGGCTAGTACCAGATTTTGTATCTAGTGGTGAAAAATATTGCCAATATTCAATTCCTTCAGAAACATATGGATTAATTTTAACTTCTTCATCTTGCTTACATTCTTTGTTGTATCTTACTTTCCCTGTTTTTAAGTTTATACAAATATTACTTGGTTTATATCTATATATTTTTGTTATAGTCCCTGATTCCCCCACTCCACTATCACTTGTGCTTACCAAGCTTCCTAAAATGGTCTCTGTTTTATGATTATTTTTTTCGTCTAATTCATCAGTTATAATTTGTAATTTTGAAAATGGTGCTCCTACCATGCCTGCCGCACTGTTATGAGCAAGAGTATAAATTTCTTGTGTTTTACTTGCAATATCACCAGTGTCTATCTCTTTTTCTTCGACTTTCATTGTACTTCCTATCGGGCATGAAAATGGTTCATAATAATCATGTTCTTCATCTGTTATTAATTTTATTGTTGATGCATTTGTTCTTTTACAATATACTTTTTCATTATATCCTGCATCCCCATAGCATACTTTTACTGGACGAACGGATTTAAAGGTATAATAGCATGGGCAACTTCTACTAGATGGTATTTGCTTTGTACATGTATATACTTTTTTTATTTCTTTAAATTCTATATGTGATACGTTCCATGAGGCGGATTGTATTTCATTGATATGTATTCCCATCCATGTTCCGGCTTTAATATTTATATCACGATTTGCATTATCAAATTTCCAATCGTAATTTGAATCAGTATTTGTTTGAGTACTATATCGATATTTTATTCTTTTATTACCTTCTTGAAAATATGTCCAAGAACTATATTGCCCATTTCCACCTGTTCCACCGCCTTCGTTTGAATTTTCATTTCCACCTATAATACTAATATTACCACCACCTAAAGGGGCAGCGTATACTTTTGAAACATTTAACACACTTATAGCGAGGCATAAGAATAATAATATTTTCCTTCTTTTTATCATTCTAATCGCCTTCTTTTTCTTTCATTGTTGTATATTGCTTTAATTATTAATATTATTATAAGTAATACTGCAATGCCTATTACTGCATAAACAATATAAAAATAATTGTTTTTTAACCATTCTAATACGGTATTCTTTTCTTCAACATTATTATCAGGTTTATCGTTATTTGTTTTATTTTTCTTATATGAGTTTACACGTGAGATAAAAGTATTATAATCAAGATATTTATCATATGTTGGACTACATAACGCAAATTCTTCGATACCTTCACATGCAGGATCATATGCATATTGATTATATTGGGGTAATGTTATTTCTTCTTTTTTAAATACATCATTACAACTATTGCTTACTCCTACAACATATATAGTATATTGCCCTGATGTTAAATTTTCAATAATTATTTTATTGTCAGTAGTACTTGAAGTGGCATTAGCCATGCCATCGCCTAATAGTTCATAAGAGAATGATGAGATGTCTCCATAAGTTAAGTTTAATGTATATGTCTTTGTATCTTTATTAAATTCATATGTTGTTTGATACTTGTCTTCAATACTTTTAAAATAATCTGTATCTTTAGAAGTACATTCTGCATAGATAATATTAGTGTTAACAATAAGTGATACTAGTGTAATCATTATAATTTTCTTCATTGGTATCATCTCCTTTGGCTATTCTTTGCTATTATCTAGTATAAGTATACCATAGTTTATTAAATTTAAAAAGATTTTTTTGCGTTTTTCCATAATAAAAAAACTCTTATTTTAAATAAGAATTTTCATATTTATAAAATATAATTAGTCATCACTAAAGAAATCATCAAAAAAAGCATCGTCATCAGTATTTTTATCATATAATTTATTTTCTTGTTGTGGTTCTTGTTTTTTTGGTTCTTCTATATCTTTAGTGGTATTTGTTAAGTCATCAAATAAACCATTATCTTTTATATCATCATATGTTATGTTTGATAGTGGGTTATTTATAGATGGTGTTGGAATATCTAATATTGGACCTGTACTATTATTATTATTATTATTATTAGATGATAACTCTGAATATTCTCTTTCAATAGATGATAGAATATCTTCTTTTTTATCTTCTTCATGATTAGTAATAATATTAGTTGGTTGTGGTTCTTCTTTGACTGTTTCTTTAACATCTATTACTTTATTATTTTCATTTTCTTTCTTTTCTTCTTCTTCTAATTCAGCAATTTTAGCATCTATCTTTTTAACTAAATCATCAATATTAAAGCCATTATCAGGTGCTATATTGTTGTCTAAAGCAGGCGATGGCATTGGTGACATGAATGGATTGCTTCCACTAAATGGACTACCTGAGCCTCCAAATGGATTAAATGGAGAAGCACCTCCTCCAAATGGATTAGCGGCATTTGACATCATACTATCCATTTTTTCTTTTTTCATGTTTTTAACATATTCTTTTATGTCAAATAATTGAACTTCTTTCTTTTGACGTGTTGGATATGTAGCTTTTTCATATGTTTTTCCCCAATCCATCTTAAAGTTTGGTGTTAATTTTGTTTTAAATGGCATTGTTCTTAAACGTAAAGTAATTATTTCAAATTGACTTAATCTTTGTAAATCACTAACAGTTACTAGTGGTGTTGATGCTGTTTTATCTTTTTCTTTTGATTTTACTTCACCACACATTTTACTTATTTCTTCTAGGGCTTGTAACTCATTACTTATTAAGTACATAATATTACAGTTACCTTTAATAGTTTCTGCTTCTTCTTTACCATATACTTGTGTTAATTGAGCATAGTTTTGGATAATAAAATTAAATCTAATTAATCTACTACGAGCGGCTGTTACCATTGTTGTAGCATCCTTTAATTTTGGCATATTCGCAAACTCATCTAGAATAAAGTTTGTACGGTGTGGTAATTTACCACCATTTTCTTGAGCGACATCTATTAATGTTTCATAACATTGTTTAATAAATATTGTTGCTAATGGGTGTAATGTTTTCTTTTCATCTTGAACAATCATAAATACAGCAGTTTTTTGTTTACCTACTTCTTTCATATTAAAGTTGTTATATGATAGCATTTCAGATAGGTTTTCACGTGATGAAAATAGTTTTATCTTTTGTTTAAATGTAGATAATACTCCACCTTTAGTATCTTCAGGAGCATATACTGTTCCAGAAGCATTTATGTATGCAGGTTTAGATGGATCTTTAGAATTAAAGTATTCTTTTGCATAGTTATTGTTTGGTCCGCCAAATCTTTCTTCTCCCATGCTTGACATTAAGTTAATACTATTTAGATTTATTTGATCTTCTTTTGCATCTTCAAATAGTCCTAATGCTAAACCTGTAAAATAGTCAGCAGCTGTCTTCTCCCAAAATGGATCACTTCCACCTTGTTTTTCTTCATATAAAATATTTAAAGCTAGGTCATCTAATAACTCAATAGCCTTATCAGTATTACCCTCTTTATATAATGTGTATGGTAAATTCATTGGGTTCCAAGCATTACCATTTTGTGGATTACGAAAGTTAAGAATAACAATATTATATCCTCTTTCCTTTAACATGTTAGCAGTTGTTTCGTAAATTTCCCCTTTAGGATCAGTTATTATCATTGATTCATCATGTTTAGCAAGGGTTTGAACTAGTGGAAAAACTACTATTTGAGTTTTACCTGAACCGGTAGCACCAACAATAATGTTGTGAGCTTCGCCGTTATCAACCCATAATCTTTTTCCATCATTAATGACAGCAATTCCAGCACCATTTGACTTATATGCTTTTGGATCAACCTCAACTAATTGTTTTTTTATTTCTTCTGATTTTGCCCATCTAGAATATCCACCTTTATCTTTTTTTCGTGTTGAAAATCCGAAACCTGATTCTCTATCAAAAATATATGATTTAACTGAGGCAAAAACACCAATTAGGCCAGCTGCAAATACTACTATTGTTGATCCAAAATACCTGCTTGTAAAAGCCTTAAATGGGCTAAGTCCCCATAATACTCCTTCCGTTGCTATATATGATATATTTAATACTGCTATACAACTTAAATATAATAGAAATACGCAAAATATTCCAAATATTGCGAAGTCTTTAGGTTCAGCAGTTATTTTTAATTTCATACTAAGTTCCTCCTTAAGTAAACATATTATATCATAACATAATAAAAGTAGCAATTGTTAACTAATTGGCTATTTTTATATTTTATTTTTTTCTTCACTATTTTTTTTAAATATTCTGTAAATAAGAAATCCTACTAATAAGAATACTACTACTATTAATGCATACATTAATTGAAAATTAGATATATGAGTGTCATTTTGATTGTTATTACTAGGATTAGAATTTGCTAACTTATTTATTTTTATATAAATATTACTATTTGCATAGTTATTTTTAGTTATTACCCATGTATATGTTTTATCATTAACACTAGCGGCATTGGTATCTAATACTTCATAATTTGTTTTAATATTAACTGTTATTTTATCTATTCCATCCATGTAATTCATGCAAGATAATTCATCATCTGTTGATATGCTAATTGTATCGCTTTGATTTAAAATATTAACATGTTTAAAACAATTTCTTACAATATATGAATCAACATAATTATTTATACCAAAGTCATTAGTAAATGTTAATCCCTTTTTATTATTACCATCTATTGAATTTATTGTGTAATATTTTCGGTTAGGATTAAAGCCTATTTCGGCATCTACATTTTGGTCATTATAGAATACTCCAATTGGGGCATCTTTATATGTTTGTTGATACTGTTCATATGTTAGGATATTATTTCCTTGAATAGTACTCCACTTACTCATGTTAGTTTCATATATTAGTAATTCTTCTTTAACTGTATTTTCATCAATCACAATATTATATTCTGCTTGACATCCTGTTAATAAAAGTATAGATAATAATATTAACAATTTCTTCTTCATTTCAACCTCTTTTAATCATCTAATAAATATACATAGCAAGTAAAACTTAAACCACTATAATTTTTAATATTACTGATTGAAACTGCTTTAAAACTTTGACAGCCACTATTGTTTCCTTCACAATTTGCTTTTCGCGCTAAAGCATTACTTCCATATTGGGCATTTATTGTATTATATTGTGTTCCGTTCGTCCATAATAAATCAGTTGCGGCTCTACCAAATTTACCATATGAGATGCCAGCTTCTGATATAAAAACAGTATTATCATCAAGTATTTTTTCAACAACAGCAACGTGACCATAACCTCCAGCTCCACCACTCCACACAACTAATGAGCCGGCCGCAGGCTTAGAGTAGTCATTCACAATAGTAAATTTATCTGGTAGGCTTTGAGCTACTGAACAGAATTCACCACCATTACCACCTCTTGAGAATTTCTTACTTGAACCACTTGTTGCTAATATTTCTTGTGCACGACATAATCCATACCATGCACATTCTCCTTCTAATCCATTAGCAATTCCCGTTGTTTGATTATAATAAAATGAATTATCTCTAGTGGCTCTAGATGTTCTTGCGAAATAATTAGGAATGTTTGTTGCCTCTAAACCACCTACTTGAGAGTATGCTTCTATAACTATTTCATCCCCATAAAATGCTTTTAATATTTCTTCAGATTTTTTCCCAATATTAGCCATATATATTGCAACCAATGTGCTCATGCCATAACAATCTCCGCCAGTTATTTTATTTTTATATGATGCTGGAACTCTTACAGTAAACGTTTCTACTGATGAGTTACCTGTACTTTCAACTTTCGCATATATTGCGTAGCATGCTTCAGAATCACATTTATAGCCTCCGGTGCCATCATTTCTTATTTCTTCAACTGTGCAAAAATTATCATGTTTTGTATCTACTAATCTGTTTTTTATATATATATTTTGTGATTTTGTATCCTGAACAGCATTAATTGTATCTTTATTAGGTTTAATATTTTCATTATATAAAAGAAAATCTGAGCCTGTTGAAGGAATATCAATACTACAAATATTAGTATTTTTTATAACATAGTTTCTAGCAACTATTGCTAATGCTTTTTTTGCTTCATATGGAGCATCATTTCCTATTTCGCTTGCTACTACAGTTGCCACATAATCTTCTATTGGAACTGATTTCTTATTAACAACTACTGATTCACAGTTAGATTTTATTCTAGAAAGATATGCTACATGAGCACTTTCACTTGTAGTATCACTATTAAAAAAGTTCATTCCTGTCAATAATACACTAATAAACAGTAAAAGAAATATAAAGGAAAAAATTATTATTAGAATTATTATAATTGGAATTGTTATTTTAGGAAGTTTTATTTTTACATTTGCTTTATTATCGATATCTAAACTAGATGAAGATGGGTTTGTGTTGTTAGTAGTACCTACTCCTAAAGCTTTACTTGCTTTGTCTAAAATTCCTTTTTTATTTAAGCCTTGTGTTATTCTATTTGTAAATGGCTTTTTTTTAATCTTATTTCCTAATCTTTGCTCTGCTTTTTGGCCATTTCTTGTCTTACTTATATTGTTATATGCTATTACGCCTCTTGGCCCTCCTAAATATGCTGCCGTACTTTTTCCAATAATGTGAGCAGTTTTATTTGCTGCATTACTTTCTTCTTGTTGTGATTGATTTATTATTTTATTTTCTTGTTCTTCTTGCTGAATTTCTTCTTCATCCATACTGCTCACCTACCTTAATTGGTTTTTATAATCCTCCACCTGAACCAAATGAATCTAATTCATCATCAGTTAAGATAACATTAATTTGCATTCTTCTATTCCCACAAACGAATAATCCTTCACCTTGGTTATATCTTTTTATACTTTCTTTTTCGTTATCATTTAGGTCAATTAACAGAGATAAATCTTCAACTGCTTGTTTTCTTAAGCCCATTACTAAATAGTATGAAGCATTTGAAAATATCGCTTTTCCATGCATTATTGCATTTCCTGCAACGAAGTCTGATGGTTGTTGTGTGATTATAATTGTTCCTGTGTTATATTTTCTTGCCCTTCTTTGTACTTGAGCTAGGAATTCAGCACCTAATTCGTTTTGAGCTCCTAATAAAACATGGGCTTCATCGACTGATAATACAGTATTTACATTAGGGTTTAAACATAGTCCCCATGCATACTTTAATACGTTAAATAATAATGCATTTCTAACATTTGCATCAGAATTCATTAATTCTTTGATATTAAATACGATATAACTACTTTGGCTATTTACAGTAGTATGTCCGTTAAAATAGAATTTTAATTCATTAACTAATGGTCTTAATTTTAATTCTAATCTTTCTAGAACATCTCTTTCATGTGTCTTTTCAGTTATTGCCATCATCATTCCACTAACTGTTGCATAAACATCTTGGAATGTTGGGAATTGATCAGGTCGGAAGTTCATAAAATTACTATCAAATCTTATGCCAAATCTTGCATATGTTTCTTGAACTACTCCTATAAATAATGTTAAAACATCTTCTTCAATATTTGGTGCATAATACTTCATAAACGCTTTTAAAGTTTGTAGCGATTTTGTTAATATTGAGTAGCTTGAACTTCTTGCAGTGTCTTCATCATCATAATCCATTACTATTTCTAGTGGATTAACCATTCCAAATTCACCACCACGACCTAAGTCTATTACAGTTCCTCCAAAAGCTTTTGTCATTTCTGTTAATTCGCCTTCTGGATCAACTGCAACTATTTGATAGCCATTTCTGATATGACTTCTTAATAATAGCTTAGCAGCAGTTGATTTACCACTACCAGAACCGCCTAGGATTATTAGGTTAGCATTATTTCTATTGCTTTCTTTTCTGATTTGATAATTAAATTGGTTAAATAAGATAACTCCACCTGAAAAATCCATTCCAAGTAAAGTTCCTAAGCCTTCATCTTTTAAACTATCAAATATAAACGGATACATTGCAGCCATTGTTGGAGATGGCATTGGTGTTCCAATGCGATCTTCAATTGGTTGCTTATCAAATATTGGTAGTATTGATTTTAATACTCTTTCTTGTTCAAATCTTAATGGTATTGCTCTTAATTCTAATGAATCAAGCATATTCTTCATTGTTACTTTTTTCTGTTCTAGTTCTTCTCTACTATCTGCTGTTATCATAAAGTGCATTTGAAAATCAAATGTTTTTGATTGAGATGCTGTAAATTGTTGAATAAAATTTTCTAATGAATCAACATCTTGACGTATTCTTTCTCTAACGGTTACATCTCTTTCTGATTGATAGTTAGCTCTTAAGTCTGCTAACTCTTTATTTAACATTTTAGATAGTACAGAGAATGGAAGTGGTATGTGCTTAATAACCATTTTTATACCGGAAAAATTAGTAATGTTTGCTAAATATCCTGGTCCAATTAATCTTGGATAAGATATTACTGTTAAAATTGTGGCATATTTATCACTAATTACAAAATCTGCTCCATTAAATTGTAATCCTTTAGGTGCTATTTCTGATTTAAATCCCATTATGAAATCACCGTCCTAAATTCTGTTGTTCTGCCGCCATTTAAGAAGTTATCTAAAATAACTCTTAAGTCAACATTAGATGTTTGTGATGCTTCTAGGCCACAGTCTGCTAAGCCTGATATTAATGTTCTAATTCTTTTTTGAATTACATCATAATTTTTTTCTTTAAACAAAATATAGTATTCTGTATCTGTAACATTATCCATAACGAAATCTTCAGCTTTATTAATATCTTGGGCTACTAGTTTTCTAATAATTGGACTTTGTGTTTGGTTATATAGTAATTGTAATTGGGCTTGATAACCGCTAATATCTACCGGTTTGTCAGCACATATTAACCAAAACTCAAAATCAATCATATTATAGAAATTCTTTAATGATGTTATTACATTATCTTGTGTTATTTGGTCTAGGATAAATATATTTCTTGGTTTTATTTTAACACCTGTTACTTTATATTTATTATCTAGTTCTATCATTCCATTGCTTATTGATCTTGCCGGAATCCAATTTTCTGTATATTTTGAATTACTTTTGCTTTGAGCGCTCATTTGCACACCAACCTCTCCATATATAATTTCTCCTAGTATTAAAGAATCTGTAAACGCTTTGTATAGCTACTAAAATATTGTGATAATTTGGAATAGGAACAACCAAAAACCCCGTAATAGCTGCTGGTAATATGCATATTATTATCAACCATGTACTTGATGTACCGCAAATTGCTAATGAAACTAGCGATGTAACGCATCCAACCCCAAATAATATTAAATCAAATGGTCTAAACATGCTAAATATTAGCATGCTTTTCTTAGCGTTTGCTGGTATTAAATATGAATTATATTCGTTCACCTTATATCACACTCCTTTATTTTCCTATTATTTTTGACCGTTTTCGTTATATTTCTTATTAGCTTGTGCAGCTTTATATTCAGGTGAATTTTCCATACCAATTAATTCTTTAGTATTAACATTTTGTTGTCCAGATGCCTTGTCATTCAATTCCTTTAAATTTGCAAATGTTACTAAATTTGCACCTGTGAATACATCCGTATCACTACCTCCGGCACTTGCAACAGTTTTAGCTACATTAAATAATTGATCAGCTTTATCATTTTTGTAAATGACTTCGCCATTTGCATCTGTATATCCACCGTTCATAATTGCATCGCCAATTTCTTGAGTGGCTTTTTTCTTTAATTCTCTAGCTTGATCTTTAGCATCGTTTGAACGTTCTGTATATTCTTCTACTGTTGATTCATAGTTTACTTCTTCATATGCACTATCTGCTAAATTATTAAGCATATTAGCAATTGCTGCTAATTTATCATTTCCTTCAAGTTCATTAAATTTCTTGTGTGATGGAGTATTTTTGTTAGGATCATGTTCTTCCCAATATGCTTCTGCTTTTTTTAACATTTTTTCGCTCTTTCTCCATGCAAGTCTGCCAGCAACATCATCAGGATTAGTTGGTTGTTGTATTGGTTGCACTAACATTTTTGCAAATTGATCTTTGTCATTTTGTTTTTCCTGAGAATTTTTATATTTAAAATCTGTTAATTTAAAATTACCAGCTTGAGCTATTAATCGTTCAGCTTCAATTCGTTTCAAATTGTATTTTTTAGCATTTGTATTAACTCCGTCGCACTTACCTTCTTCAATATCTGACTCAATTGATTCTTTGGCTTTTTTAAAGTTCTCTGAATATTTGCTTAAAGTAGTGTTTTCTTTTTCAAGTTTTTCTTTTCTCTTATCGTATACTTCAGTTGGATTAATCCCAAGGCTTTGACTGATGCCTGACATTACCCTGCTTGCAGATGATATTCCGCCATTTTCTCGCCATTCATCAAGTGCTTTATTTTCTTTAATAACTGACTTAGTTGCTTTGGATATGCCACCAAAACCACCTTTTGTTGTTAGGCCGGCAATCATACCTTTGTTAGCACCTGACAATGTACCAGCAACAAAGCCACCGCCTAACCCTGTAGCAACTCTTGTTCCAGTTTTTAAGCGTTCTGTTCCGAGTTGATTTTTATAATTGTTCATTGACTTTCTATAACTTTCCATAGTGTTTCTAGCATTTTCTAATTCTGTTCCTTTTACGCCTTGATTTTTCAATTGATTATATGTTGCTTTTGCAGTTGCATAATTTGATTTTGCTTCGGCTAAATTTCTAGATAATCTTTCTCTTACATCTTTATTTCTTCCTAATGCTCCTTTACCTGCTCCATACATTCTTCTTGCCATACCAAATGCTCCGCCTACTACAAGACCTACTCCAGCTCCAGCAACTCTTTTTGCTGGTTCTGGAACTCTGTTTTTTGTTGATAATCCAAGTTCTCCTGAAGCGGCATTTCCTTTAGGGAATAATTCTTTAAGCATATCTCCTGCTTTTTTGGCAAATGTCATTACTCCAAGTACAAGGCACACTTTTAATAAACTTGTAAATAATGCGTCCCCTTGGCCGCTTGCTGTAACATTTTCAGTAATGTCTCCAAATGAATTTGTTATTGTTGATATTACAAGTACTGCAAAGCATATAATCGCTGTTCTTAAGAATAAATCAAGGAATGTTGTAATACATTGTTTTACCCACTTTTCAAAGGCTCCATCTTTTTTGGGAAGCATATACATTATTATCGGAATTGGAGCAATTATTTGCAAATATGTTAATTGTACAACTCTTGTTCCCAAATCCAAGCAATACATTACTAGCATCCACAGTATTAAAGCCCCTGATAATACTGCAATAATTCCATCAAACTTTATTACTTTTTCAGCATCATTTTCACTCGATCTATCATTTATACAAAACGATAGTGTATTAAGGCTACCATTTGTTGATAATGAATTTAAGTTTAGATTGACTATACTTTCTGCATTCATTCCATTAGAATCTGTACATTCATAATCTCTAATATTAGGGTTTAATCTGTAAAATTCGTGCAAGATACTTGCGCTAAACTGACCTCCCCAGTTTTCATTATACTCATTTTTAGTTCCGAGTATTATACTTGGAATTATATTGTTATCTATAATATCGGATTGTAATTCAAAAGCAAAATCAAATATTCTAGGAACTAATGCAATTAATATCACGCTTATTATCATTCTATACATTACTTTCCCAAATCCTTTTTCTTTATCATTAAAATTATCTGGTTCCATTATATATTGAATTAATTGAAATGTAACAACAAATAGCATAATCAATCCTAAAATAAGTGTGATTCTGTTATAAATTGCTGAAATATTTTCATCTTTTATAATTCTTAATGTTCCTATATTGCAGAATAACTTATACGAATAAGCTATTAACGGATATATCACTTGGCACAACCATGCCATGAGACTATCTAAAGCATCCCATATCATACTTTACCTCCTTATTTAATCTATTGTGCAAGCTCCTGTATTTAACATTGTAATAATCAAATTAACAATTGTTGGAGCTAGAAACACAAGTACACCTGCTACTAATCTTATAATAAATCTTTTTTGTGCTTTCTTCATTTCATCTTCTTTGGAAGCTATCATTGCTTTAAAGAAGTCAAATACACCAAGTGCTAATATCATTATTGGAACAATGATATGTATATATCCCAAATATTTATTAATTATCTTTTTTGTTGTTGTATTAATTATTCCTTGGCAATCTTCTGTGTCTGTATTATCTATATCTGGTATTTCAGAAATTTTTGCATCTAAAATGTAAGCAGTTGTACTTTTCATATCCCAGAAAGCATCCCATGCATTTTTCTTTTTTGCTGAATATATAGATTTCATAGGTCCAAACATAATACTTCCAGAATATCTATATATAAATTCTGGACATTTTTCGTATGCTAATACTTCATTCGTAATTTCATACTTTACTTTATTTTCAGTGTACTTTACTGTGCTATCTGAACTACTTATATATCTCATATTACCATTCTCAGTTCTTCCCATAAAAGTATCTGTAAGTATTGTTTCTCCACCCTTGTAATACAGAGTTATAGTTTGATATTTATTTTTATATACACACTTATTGTTTTCATCCCATTGCTTACCATTTATCTCAATTGTAGCATTTATGTGCTTAGCATTCATTGTTATACTTATCAACAGTATTATTAACATACTTATCGTTTTCTTTTTCATTTTACACCTCTTAACAAAAACAGAATAATTCATATTAATGTCATTATATCACATAATAGAGATTTTTTATATATTTTTTTATTAATTTTAATAAAGATAAAGAAAAAAAAGAAACCTGCGTTTCCATCGGTTTCTTATATATTTGTTATTGGTTCCAACAATCCCAGAAGTTTCCTGTTCCACTAATACCATCAGTATTTGAAACAATATTGAATACAAAATATACTATTGTTGGTATTAAGAAAATTATAACGGCATAAACTATTCTCTTAATTAATAATTTTTGTGCAGCTTTAATTTCATCTTCTTTGCTAGCTACTACCGCTTTCATCATATCAAATGTTCCTATTACTATTAATATAATTGGTATTGCCCATTGAACAATTGATAATACTGTTTTAATAATGCTTATTATTGGATTTAAGTAAGTACATTGCATATATTTCCCTCCTTCATTTAATATAAATATATACTATTTTAATGTAATTGTCAATTTTAATTAGATATAATTCTCATAAATTCTCTTAATGTATCACTATTATCTAATTTATCGTTTAATGGCTTTATATTATATAATACCTCTAGTTCTGCTTCTTTATTGAATATACTGATGTCGCTGTCATTTAATAATGATTTATTAAGTACTACTTTTTTATCTTTTAATTCATTTAATATATTGTTATTAAATGTTACCATTTTATTTAACATTATAGTGCTTGGTTCGACAAGATATATTATTTCATCACATATGTCATCGATGTCTTCGTTATTTAAATCTATTAATATAAAACTTTTATCACTATTTCTACTAATAATTGTTGTTAAGTTTTCTTTAGATGTGGATATTAAGTTTTTACTGTTTAAAAAAGTGAAATCGTGTTTTGTTAATTCAATGCCTAGCATATTTAGATCTTTTAAATCTTTTATTAACATATATATTAAGGTAGTTGCACCGGCATGAGATGTGGCATTTTTAAATCCTATTATTCTTTTTTTAGGGCTTAATTTGTTTCCTTTTTTAATATATATTCCTTCATCTTCGTCATCATTTACAAAGAAATTATTACGAATGTTTTTTATTGTTTTATCTTCTTTTGATAAACTTGATAGATTATATGCACTATCATTAAATTGATTATTAGGTGTACCTGCTGAATTGGTTCTAGGACTATTATATAATTCTAGTATCTCATCTTTTGAGTGAGCAATATTATATATTCCACTACTTTGTAGCATATATATAAGTTGTTCATCTTGAATATTATCATAAATAATTATTTTATTAGGCTCAATATTATCTGTTAAATAACTTAATTGTCCTTCGCCTTCAATATCTTTAATAGCGGTTATATCAATAATTATTTTTTCAAAGAAAAAATTGGAGAATAATTGAACTATTTCAGCAATTGAAAATTCCCCATTTAAACTTTTAATTATATCAATATCTAGACTATTTAAGATAGAAGAATTCTTATTAGCTACTATAATATTCATAATGTTTCATTCTCCCTTCTTATTCAATAGATATTATCTGTCTCCTCTAGTACTATTTCCTGCTTCTCCCCATAAGCCAGTAATATAATTTTGAATATTACCCCATTGTGTTGCAAGTATACCGCCTATAACAGCGATAGCTACTAGAGTTACAACTGTCATACTTACTTCGCCTGTTGATTCTTTCATTATTTATGCCTCCTCCCTTATATTTTCTTAATTATATCATATTTATTTATTATTATCAACTATCAACCTATCATTGAAAATGCAGCAATTAGCATTAATAGTAAGGCTCCCCCGCCAGTACTTACTAGCATAACCATAGTTTGATTTTCCATAGTATCAAGTCTTTGTTTATATCTTTGTTCTCTTGCTTTATTTTGGAGCGATGATACTGTTTTAGAGAATGATAGCATTTGCTCGTGCTTTTTATCTTGTTCTCCTAAGCCAAGTCGATATAATAAACGCATCATACGCATTGAATCTCTTACAGGATAATCTAGTGCAAAGTCCATATATGGGTCAATGCTTGAGTCTCCTTCTTCAATTCTTTTTACTAATTTTTCTAATCCCGGTTTAAATACTTCCGGAGCATCTTCAATTGATCTAGCAAGAGCTACCGGTACAGTATAGTGTTGAACTAATATTTCCAAACTTTTTAAGTAATATGGTAGTAAGGAATCTATTTGCCCTAAATGTTTTTTATAAAATTTTTTTAAATCAAAATATTGAGATTTAAATACTAAGAATCCGACACCAACTGCTACTAGAATATAGGTAGCATTTAAGTTAGTAATAAATAAACATATCAACAGTATTGTGGTTAAAACACCATTTCTTATTCTACCCATAAATACAGCATCCGGGTCAATAACATTATCGCCATACTTTGTTCTTAGTAAGAATTCATAATCTTTTTCTTTTAAGCTAGCAAAATATCCTTTATTTTCACTATTAAATTGTTTAGTACTTATTGTGTTATTATAAACTAAAATAAATACTATTACTATGGCTATTAAAATTATTTCTATATACATTATTCAGCCCCCACATTCTCATTATAATACTTTTCTCCTTTTAGTAAGAAGAATGTATTAATAAATACAACACCATGTACTAATATTTTAATTAATACACTATCTATTAAATCGATATAGCCTTCTACTCCTATTAACAATTGAATAAGAACTATTAAAGAATATAGAGCAAAACCAAATAATAAGAATTGACGATGGAATTGTTGTCTATCTAGTCTATCACGATATACACCTTCAACTAGAACATCAATGTCATTTAACATATTGTCAAATGTTTCAGCAGTATTTCTAGCACCTTCTTTAGTTACTTGTAAGAATAGTTGATGCATATTTTTTACCATATAGTATGGATATTTCGAATTCATATATTTAATTGATTCGTAAACATCACCTTTTTCATAGGCTAGGGCTATCATTACTTTAACATCCGATAGTACCGGATCTTCTAATACTCCTGATTGGACAACCCCTTCAAGTGATTTTACGAATGATTGTGTTGAAGCAAATTCCATTATAGTATTACTTGTATATACCTGTATTTGTTCAAATATATATTCACTATATTGCCTTTTACATCTTAAATATGTAAGGTATGGAATTGTGGCAACTGCTATTACTGCATATATAATGGCTACGAATAAACTATAGAAATAGAAATATCCTACTAGAGCAGCAAATCCGGCAAAAAATATTATTTGAATAAGATATTGCTTTTTAGTAAATTGTAAGCCTAGTTCTTTAATTTTAGCGCTCATTTCTTTATAAGAATATGGGGCATACTTTTCATAAGCTATCGTTGTTTGTTTCTTTACAAACTTATAGACACTTTCTCCATTTGAAGAACGATATAATACAACAAATAGTAATATTACACCTATTATAATAAATTCTATCATCACTACCACCTACTTTCTTAATTGGTTTGATTATTATTTATTGGTCTATAATTATTATACATGTTGGGATTATTTATATTTTGATAGGTATTTGGCATACTATTATTTGGATATCTGTTTACATTTTGATTATTAACTGTCTGATATGCAGTGTTAGGATTAGGCATATTGATATGTGTTTGATTAATTGGATTTATATTTGGTCTATCCACAGGTTTGTTGATAGAGGTATAATTTGTTGTCATTGACATATCTACTTTATAATCATTATTAGTCATTGGTTTAAATTCTTCTTTAACTAAGATATCTGGCTGTAAGATAACACCTTGGCTTTCTAGATATCCTAATAGATATTTAGTTGGATTTCTAAGAATAATCTTACCATTAGGGTTTTTCTTATATATGACATTAGTTTGAGCGTTATTTTCGTCATCAACGTAGAACTCAACTACTTCGGATACTTCACGATGAAAGCGTTGATATTCTTTACTATAATACCCTTTGATGTGAACGCCTAATTGAACGTATCTATGAATGCTTTTTAAAAATTGATCAATGTCTTGATTTGTTTCTAATAAGCTATATAATCTGCTTGGAATTGATGAGGCTTTATCAGAGTGAATTGTTGATAAAATGTTATGTCCTGATGAAATTGAGTTTCTGACAGCCATAACTGCTTCAGCACTTCTTACTTCGGATAGTAATATCCAACGAGGATTCTGACGCATACATGTTACTAGAACATCAGAGTATGATGCAATGTTGTTTGTCTTCATAGCAATTATATCTCTTGTTGGAAATATTTTATCTAAGTGCAATTCTAAAGTATCTTCGATAGTTATTATTTTTTCATTTTCTTTTGTATGGGCGGCTAAATATTTAACAAACTCTGTTTTACCGGAACCTGTTTCACCACTAACTAAGATATTGCAATGGCCTTCAACGCATTTAAGAAGAAAATCATGAATGTCTAGTCTGATATAGTCTTCGGCAATTATTTTATCTTTTTGTAATCTTATTTTAGCGGGTGTTTTTCTTATTAGTAAAGCTATACCATTTCTTGCAATCGAATCATGAACGAAATTCATACGTAGTTCATCACTTTCCGCATCTAGAAATGGATTGGCCATGTTAAAACTTTTTCCCATAGTGTTAGCGCATTGAAAGGCTATTTTTTCTATTAAAGTATTATCAATGCCGGTATTTTCTATTCGGTAAACACCTTTTGATAATGTTTTTAGCCATACTTGACCGTTATTACTATATGATATATCGGTAATATCATCGTTAGCTAGTAATGGTTTAATCGGGCCAAAATCAACCTGGGCAAAAGCACTATCCATATTTATCACCTCGGTTTATTCTTTTATCTTAGTTGGTTTATATTTTCTTCTACTTTTGTTAAATAACTTCTGAATAATTCATCTTGATAATCTATTTTTTCAATATTATTCATTATATAATCAGTTATATATTTTCCTGATACTTTAACACTTGGTGTATCTTCATATTCTGTACCATTAGGTACAAGAACTATATCAATGAAGGCTTCTTCTTTTTCTTCTTGTAAATATTTCAACATAGTAAATGTTAAGTATTCAGCTTCTGGCATAGCAAAATATATATAACTTGGTGTTCTTACACTTTCAGTATTATCAAATACATCTTGACCATCGCTTGTTTTAACTGATAATACTTTTAAATTTTCCATATATTTGCCATATACTATATCACCATTACCATTAGTCATTTTAACATATACGTCAACATAATTACTTGGCATGATGACATTTCCATAACTTTTTTCAACATCTGTTTTGACATATGATATAGTACTATCTTTTTCTACATCATATAATACTGAATCGGGTAACTCATCTTTCTTAACAACTTGAGCAGTGTAGAAAAGACTACCAGCTGGAATAATAGAATTATAATTGGAATATTTTCCTTCAATATCATTAAAACTTTTATAATATTCTCCTGTTAAAAAGGCTTCAGGTAATTCAGTAGTGCCAATCATATCTTCAGTTATTTTAGTTTTAGGTTGAATTGTTTCTTTAGCATAATATACTTTTACTAGTTTAGTTTTTTGGTTAATACGCATATTATATCCAACATATAATACTAATATACATAGTAATACACCAATTACCGTAACCGTATTTTTATTTCCTAATATTTTCTTTATACTTTTTGACAAATTATTCATCTTTGTTTCCTCCAATCCTATTATATTTTGATTATATCATTTTTTTTTGAGAATTAAAAGAATTTTTTTACAATTTTGCTAATTATGTGTTATCATTGTATGTAGGTGATGTTATGAAGAAGAATTTAATAATTATATGTACAGTTATATTAGTGATAATACTTGGTATTTTATTATTTGTTAATAGTAAGAGTAGTAAGTATGGGTTATTTGAGTTAAAATATGATGATGTTATAGAGAAGTTTAATAATAAAGAAGACTTTGTTTTAGTAATTAGTCAAACTACTTGTGAGCATTGTATTAGTTATAAGCCTGTTTTAAGAAGTGTATCTAAAAAGTACAAAATTAAAACATACTATATAGATGTTGACTTACTTAATGATAAAGAGACAGAAGAATTAAAGAAATATGTTTCTTATTCTGATACTCCTTCAACTTTATTTATTAAAGATGGTACAGAAAGTACAAGAGCTAATAGAATTGTTGGAGAAGCTACGGAAGAAAAGATTGTTAGTAAACTTAAGCAAAATAATTTTATAAAATAAGACATAATAAAAAGGCCATGTTCGTGGTCTTTTCTTTTATCTATTTAACATATATAAATTATCTAGTAATACTCCGGTCCCTTCGGCAACACATGTAAGTGGGCTTTCAGCAGTAAATACCGGCACTTTTAATTCTTGAGCTAGTAATTGGTTAAAGCCATCAACTAATGATCCACCACCGGTTAAAACAATACCTTTATCAATAATATCTGCTGATAATTCCGGAGGAGTTTGTTCTAATATTCCTTTAGCGGCATGAATAATAGTATAAACGCTTTCTCTTAAACCTTCTTCTACTTCATCAGAAGTTAGAGTTATACTATGAGGAAGTCCGGTTACTAGGTCTCTACCACGTACTTCCATTTTTTCATTTCTATTACCGGGGAATACTGTACCAATATTTATTTTTATCTCTTCCGCTGTTCTTTCTCCTACTAATAGTTTATATTTATCTTTAATATATTTTATTATATCATTATCAAATGCATTACCGGCTATTCTAATGGAAGCACTATTTACAATACCTCCTAAAGATAATATAGCAATATCAGTTGTTCCACCACCAATATCAATGACCATATTACCACTTGGTTTAGAGATATCCATACCAGCTCCAATAGCGGCTACTTTAGGTTCTTCTTCTAAGAATACTTTTTTAGCACCGGTTCTTTCAGCAGCTTCTTTAATAGCATTTTTTTCTACTTGGGTAATATTTGATGGACAGCATATTAATATTCTTGGTCTTGAAAAGAAACTTTTTCCATTTACTTTTTTTATAAAATAGTTTAGCATAACGTCCGTTGTTTCAAAGTCTGCTATTACACCGTCTTTCATTGGTTTAATAGCTTTTACTTTACCTGGTGTTCGGCCAAGCATTTCTCTAGCTTCACTTCCAACTGCTAATACTTTTTTAGTATCTGAATCCATAGCAACGACTGATGGCTCATTTAATACTATGCCTTGCCCTTTTATATAAATTAATACGTTTGCTGTTCCCAAATCAATACCAATATCCTTGTTGAACATAATATCACCTTCCTTCGTATATTTTACCATATTTTGTTAATTTTTCCTATTAAATCTAGCATTTTTATAAATATTTATTTATGGTGCCAAGTCATTATATTAAAAAAGGCAGATAATGCCTATAAATCTCCTAATAATTTATTATAATAGTCTTCTGGGTTAACTACCATTCCTTTATGATATAGTTCAAAATGTAAATGATTAGTTAGAGAAGTATTAATATTAGAAGTTCCACTTTTAGCAATTATTTGTCCTTGAACAACTTTATCATCTACTTTAACTGAGACATCTTTTAAACTTTGATAGATACTTATTAAGTCATTGGTGTGTCTTATTTCAACAATAACTCCTAGAATATCATTCTCTTCAACTTTAATAACAGTACCATCTAAGATAGATACAACATCAAATTCACTATCCATAGCATAATCTACGCCAGAGTTTTGCATATAAGTATTTTCATAATAAAGAATAGAGTTTTGTTGACTTTCAGCATCTGCCTGATAATTATAAAAGTTATTAACTATTTTTACATCATTATTAGTATATGGTTTAATTATGCTAGTACTAGTACTAATAACAGGTATTACTGTATCAACACCGGTTATTTCATTATCAACATATTTTACTTCATTTTTATTACTATCCATATTTTTAGTAAAGATATTTTTAACTAAGTACATACTAAATATTGAGATAACAATAGCTACACTATATATTACAGGAACTACAAAACTTTTTAATTTTCTTTTTATCATTTCTTTCACCTCTATTTTAAGTTTTTACTAAAATAGAGAAATTATACTATTTTTTTAATTATTATATTTTTTTATAGTAGTATTTTGATAATAATGACTTAAAATATCTTTATAACTATAGCCTTCTTTAGCCATACCTAGTGCACCATATTGACTCATACCAACACCATGACCATATCCTTTCATATCAATAAATACATTAGTACCTATTTGAGTAATAATAAAGTCGGTTGAGCGTAGGGATAGGCTATTATATAAGTCTTTACCGGTAAACTTTTGATTATTAATTTTTAGTTCTAGTACTCTATTAGTCGGACTTCTTTTAATTATTTCTACTTTTAGTTCTTTATTATATTTTAAATCTAATTTTTCATAAAATTTATTTAATGGAATTACGGTAGTAGTAGAAAAAGCACTTGATTCTTTTTCATCCCATTTACTTTCAACGCTTTTTAGATATGGAAGATTAAGGTTAAAAACTAAGTCAGCATCTTCAGTATAACCATTACTAGTTGAGAAGAATAATGCGTCGATTACTTTATCATCATATGTTAAACATTCATCAATTGTTTCATTAACTGCACTTCTTAATTTATTAATATTTACAACATAGTTATTACCCCAAGCTTCTTTTAGATAGTCTTCATCTAAATATACTTGATTCATTATACTATCTACGACATCATAGTCTTTATCTTTATTATATTCAATTCTTTTAATAGCATACGATCTAGAGGCAACAGCTTGAGCTTTTAAAGCTTCTTTTTCAAAATAGATAGGCATTTCACCCGCTAGAACTCCAACAATATATGACTCTAGTGGAATGGTTTCAATAGTATCAGTTTTTAGTCTTTTAACTCTAATAGTGGTATTATTAATATAATTTAATTCTATTTCTTCTACTTTATTTAGATTATATATAGCAATAATAAAAAAAGGGATAATTATAATTATTAGGGTGAAGATTATTATTTTTTTCACTATATCACTTCCTAATAATATTTTATTCCTTATATTAATATATTTTTGTTATTATTTGTCGAATAGTTCATTATCCTAAGATATGCAGAAAGTCATAGAGAAATTCTACTAAGAGATAAGAGATAATAAGTATTAACATTATATAAAATATTCTAGCTTGTAAAACTTTATTCTTTTTAAATATACCACTAATATTTAGACTATCAGAGGTCCATACAGTTAGTGGTATTATCATTAAGTAAAGTATTAATTTAGCCATTTTTTTCGATATCCTTTATTTTATTATTTCTATTTATATATCGATCAATATTAGAAAATGGGGTACTAACAAATTTATCGATAATACTTAACATTAAGTCTTTATCTGTTTCTTCAGATATGGCTATTACATTAGCATTATTATGGGCTTTAGATAAAACTGCTTCACTTTCTTTACTAACTTTAGCACAATATATTCCTTTCATTTTATTTAAAGCAATACTCATACCAATACCAGTGCCACAGATAGCAATACCTAAGTCTACTTCTTTATTTAATACTCCTTTGCCTAATTTATAAGCATAATCAGGGAAATCAACAGCATCTTTAGTGTCAGTTCCATAATTAACTACGCCATAACCTTTTTCAATAAGATACTTTGAAATTATTTCTTTAGCATCTACTCCACGGTGGTCATTAGCTATTCCTATTCTCATTTATATCATCTTCTTTCTATTTTTATTCTATCAAACATTATAATTATTGTCTACTTACTTGGCCTTAGATATTTAATTTTATTTTATATGTAAAGAAAAAAACTACTAATAAATAGTAGTTAAGCATTTTTCTTGTCAAATCCATATTTTTTATTAAATTTATCTACTTGACCCTTTCTACTTGATGTACTTTGTGTACCTGTATAGAATGGGTGGCATTTAGAACAAACTTCAACGTTTATTTCACTTTTTGTAGATTTAGTTTTAAATGTATTACCACAAGCACATGTTACTGTTGCTTCTACATAATTTGGATGAATATTTTTCTTCATTATTTTCTCTCCTTCCGCCATGACAAATGTCATAGTAATTTAAATACAATTGGTATTATATCAGTAATTTTTGATTTTTTCAACTATTATTTTATAAATTTGCTGATATCCTAACTTATTTGGATATATTTTATTATCATTTTGAAAGTATATTTTATCATTTAGGATACTATTTAGTGGTATATAAGTGTATCCTTCTTTAAGACAGAGATTTTTTAATTTTATATTAGCATAGTTAAATATGTCTTGGTTATCATTGGTAATATTATAGTACCCTAAGACAAAGACTTGTTTGTGATTATATTTATTTATTTCATGAAATAGTTTTGACATATCTTCCATCATTTCATCTATATAAGAATATATATTATCAGTATTAATAGTTAATTTATAATATAATTCATTCATACCTATAGATAGGGTTATAATATCTGATTCTTTTAATAGTTTGTGGATAGATAATGGTTTATCGTTAACTATTTCTTCTTCATTATATTCAATTATCCTTAGTAAGTCAGTTATTCGATAATCATTATTTGTATAAGTAGTATTATATGATGATAGTTTATTTTTACTTTCTAAATATTCTTTTACATAGTAGGTATAAGTATTATCTCTAGATAAGCCATCACCAATAGATAGATAAGATAATTTATTATTAATAGTTAATTTATAGATAAGATAACATGATAGAAAAAGAACTAATATAAATATTATTTTTTTCATAGGAATATCTCCTTATATTTAAATATATTTATATTAGTTCTATTTTAGCACCTACGGATTTTAACTTTTCGACTATTTTATCATAGCCTCTTAAGATATAGTTAATATTATCAATTGTTGTCGTGCCTTCGGCGATTAGGGCGGCGACTAGTAGTGAGGCGCCTCCCCTTAAGTCAGTTGAACAAACATCAGCGCCATGTAATTTAGTTATACCATATATTTTGGCTTGTTTGTTATCACTAGATACTTTGGCTTTTAGGCCCATTTTTTCTAATTCTTTAATGTTTTGGAATCTATTTTCATAGATAGTTTCTTCGACTGTTGAACAGCCTTGACAAGTTGATAAATATGGAGCCATTATTTGTTGTAAATCAGTTGGGAATCCGGGATAAACAAGGGTTGTAATATCAATTTTTTTATGCTTAGTTATGTTATTTATTTGGACATAATCAGGTCCTATCTCCATAACAACACCAGACTCTTTTAATTTAGAAGTTAATGATTCTAAATGACTTGGAATTAGTTTTGATACTTTTAGATTTTCTCCTATTAGGCTAGCAATAATTATATATGTACCGGCTTCAATACGATCAGGAATTACTTCGTGATAGGCTTTATGGAGTTTGTTTACTCCTTCTATTTGGATAATACTTGTGCCAGCACCGGTTATTTTAGCACCCATATTATTTAAGAATGTTGCAATATTACTTATTTCAGGTTCTTTAGCAGCATTTTCAATAGTAGTAGTACCTTTAGCCTTAACAGCTGCTAACATAATATTAATAGTGGCTCCAACACTTGGAAAATCTAAATATATTTTATTACCTTTTAATTCTTTTGCTTCAATTAAAAAATAATCATCTTTTTCTTCAACAGTAGCTCCTAATAATTCGAATCCTTTTAAGTGAAGATTAATGGGTCTTTCTCCTATTGAACAGCCTCCGGGAAAATACATTTCTACTTTCTTAAACTTTCCTAATAAAGCACCCATAAAATAATATGAAGCACGTAGTTTTTTAGATAGTTCTCTTGTTATTTCTTTATTAATAATACTTGTTGAATCTATTTTTACTGTTTCATTTTCTCTATTTATTTTAGCATTTAGATGAAGTAAGATATTTTCTAAATCATCAATATCTGATATATTAGGGACATTATTTATTACTACTTCTTCATCGCATAATATGGCTGCGGGTATTAATGCTACTGCACTATTTTTAGCACCACTTATGTTTATTTCTCCTGTTAATTTATGTCCACCTTCTATTTTTATTCTAGGCATAACTACCTCCTACCATAGTCTATGTATAATTACTAGTTTGGTTAATTTTATATTAATCTATAAATAGGTAGTTTGTCAATTTTTTTCTATATTAAATAGTAAATTCCTAGAATAATTAGTAATATTCCTCCTGCTATTGTGGCATAATGGCCAAATTTTTCACTTAAAATATTACCTAGTTTTAGTCCTAGATAGGTAAATGTAAAGCTAGATATAGCAAATATTGTTGACACTTGAAGATAGTTATTATTAATAGCATTTAAGCCTATTCCGGTGGTTAGGCTATCAAGACTTACAGATAAGCCAAAGGTTAGATATCCTAGGAGGCCTACTAAGAATGTGGGTTTTTCTTCTCTAAATGAAGACATAATTAAGTTTACACCAATTAAGACAAATATTAAGGCTACTAGGATATTAAAGTTAATGATTATATACTTTTCAATAACACTTCCAAAAAAGAGTCCTATTAGGGGCATAATAAAATGGTAAGCTCCTACTATTAAGGATAAAGTTAACTTTTGGCGTTTATTTAAATTTATTGTGCCATAGGCTAATGATAAAGAAAAGGCATCCATACTTAAACTGATTCCTACTAATATAGTTGTTAATACGGGTTTCATTCCATCACCTTAATACATTTTATTAAGGTTAATTTATTTTAATTCATAAATTTAGATAGTATTTTTGATAAGATAAAGTCATATTTTACTTCTTCTTTGTTATTGCCTTCTAACATACAGAAGTTAGGAAACAACATACACCAGAAATTATCTCCTTCAGCACTACCGATGGATATTACTAAAGATTCATAATATCCTTCTTGAAATGTTTCGTTATATAATTCTTTTTGGGGAAAGTAATTATAACCATAACTAATAGTAAACTTTTTGTCATAGTTATTAGTTTTAAAGATAGTATGAATATCATTATCCATTTTATCTAAGTTATTAATAATTTTTTCTCTTATTTCATTTTGGGTATCTTCTTCATTTATTAAGGGGTAAAAGTCTTTTTCTAAGTATGCTTTTACTAGTTCTTTCATACTTTGATCTTCGACAGAATTACTATTTGGTATTACTCTTAATCTAATTAAGGAGTTATTAGTTTCGATATTACTAGCAAATACTTTGTTATATACCGTAAATAACACTACAATAAATAATATTATGGCTATGATTTTTTTCATTTATATCACCTAGTATATATTGGAATGAATTTTTAAATTCTAAACAAAAAAATATAAGAAATTTAAATATCTCTTATATTTTAGGTTCAATAAATACAAATCTATCTTTATTGCTAAAATCTTTTTCAATTTTTACATTTATGTTATCTAAGTATTTTAAAGCAAGATTTTTTATGGCTTCTCCTTGAGTGTATCCTATTTCGAAAGCAATAAGATATTTATCTTTAAGATTATTTTTTATATTTTTTAATATAACATCATAGTAGTATAGGCCATTATCTTTAGCATATAGAGCTATTTCTGGTTCATTATTTTTGACGATATCCATAATATCATCCTCCTTAGTTAAATAAGGGGGATTACTAATTATGATATCATATTTTTTTGTTATATTAGTTAACATATCACTATTTATAAAATTAATATCTACTTTGTTATTTAGGGCATTTTCTTGGGCTACTTTTATGGCTTCTTCAGATATATCTGAGGCATCAACAGTAGAGTCTATTTCCTTTTTTAGAGTGATAGCAATGCATCCACTACCGGTAGCAATGTCTAAAATATCCACATGGTGTTTAAAATTATTTTTAATATACTTTATAGTTTTATCGACTAATAGCTCTGTTTCAAATCTTGGGATTAAAACATTTTTATTAACGTTTATTGTGTTACCATAGAAATTAACATTACCTACTATATATTGAACGGGTATGCCTTGTTTTAATTGTTCTAGTCCTTCTTCTAGTTTATCTTTGTCTAAGTATTTTTTTAAATACTCTTCTTCTTTCATAATATACTCCGCATTATTCGTGGTCGGCTAGTTTTCTTTTTTGGTCTTCTGTTATTAGGGCTTCAATTACAACGCCTAAGTCGCCAGCCATTATTCTATCTAGGTTCATAGAGGTAAAGCCAATACGGTGATCGGTTAATCTATTTTGTGGATAGTTATATGTTCTTATCTTTTCGCTGCGGTCACCAGTACCTATTTTGCTTCTTCTCTCAGCACTAGCAGCTTCTTCTTGTTCTCTTAATTTCAAATCGTAAAGTCTAGTTTTAAGTATCTTAAAAGCAAGTTCCTTATTTTTAATTTGGCTTCTTTCTGTTTGAGAATATACAATAATTCCTGTTGGTATATGAGTTAGACGAACAGCAGAATCAGTTGTATTTACTCCTTGGCCACCACAACCACTACTTCTTGTAATATCTACTCTTACTTCACTTTCGTCTAGTTCAAAATCAAATTCTTCGGCTTCAGGCATTACTAGGACTGTGGCTGTTGATGTGTGCACTCTGCCTTGTGATTCAGTAGCAGGAACTCTTTGTACTCTATGAGCACCACTTTCATATTTTAGTTTTGAATAAGCTGCTTCACCTTTAACCATAAACTCTATTTGAGAGTAGCCACCTGCTGTTCCTTCAATAGCGTTTAATACTTCTATTTTAAGATTATTGTTATTAGCGTAGTGAGTATACATATCAAATAAATCACCGGCAAAAATATTGGCTTCATCACCACCAGCAGCACCTCTTATTTCAACAATTACGTTCTTTTCATCATTAGGATCATGTGGAAGTAATTTAATTTCTAATTCATGTTCAAGATTCTTTTTGGTTTCTTCTAGAGAATCTATTTCTTCTCTAGCATATTCCATCATATCTTTATCTTTTAGCATTTCTTTAGCAGCTTCAATATCTTGCTCATTATTTTTATACTTAGTATATAACTCTACTATGTCACCTAATCTAGTTTGTTCTTTAGATAATTCAGTCATTTTCTTGATGTTAGATATTATTTCAGGATTAGTTAATTCTTGTTCTATTTCTTCATAACGTTTCTTTATCGTTTCTAGTCTTTCTATCATAGTATCTTCCTTTCGTTTTTCTTCTTATATATTGTATCATAAATTATGATTATTTAGAAGAAAAATGTTGACTAGACAATAATTTAATTATAAAATGATATCATAGAGGTGGAATATATGGATGATACTTTATTTGATGTAAAAAATATGAATGCTTACGCTGATACTGTGTGGAATGAATCTCTTACAGGAAGTACAAAATTAATTGATCAAAGTTTACGTACTAAACCTGGAAAGTATGATGAGGAAGATTCATTTATTAATGTGATTGCAGATAAGCAAAAGAAGGATCGTTATTCTAAGTTATATGAAGAATTAAAAAGAAAAATTGATGCTGATAATGATTATGACTATGATTATATGGAAAATTTTGCATATGTTCCCGAGGATTTAGCGGATATTAAACCGAAAATTGATGATGAAAAAATACTTATTCAAAGAAAGAAAAAAAGAGAAAGTCATAAAAAATTTGTGACAAGAATGGCTACTGCTATTGTAATATGTAGTATTGTGACTAGTTATGCTGTTGGTTATACTTTAATTAATAATCCTGAACTATTAGATGGATTTAAAAAAAATAGTACAGAAACTTCTATTGTGGAAGAACGTAATATTGATGTGAAGGCTATTGCTAAGAAGAGATTAGATGCCCTTAGTTTAATGTACTCTAATTATGTTAAAAAGAATGGGAAGTTAATATATGGTACTGCTAATGGTTCTAGAACTTCTTATAATAGTAATGGAAAGGCTACGGTTTCATATAATTTAGAGGGAATAACTAGTATACTTACAGAAGCTAATAAAAAAAGTGAGTTAGAATTTAGAGTGGCTCTTTTAGCAATTGCTGAAGAGATTGGTCAACATGATTTATATAGAATTTTAGCACCTTGTATTAAAGAAGTTGGTTATGATTTCTTTGCTCTTGATGATGAAACTGAAAAAAAACCTATTGGACCAGGATACCATAGTGCACAAGAATATTTACAGTATGAATCTAATAATATTTATTATGATATTATGGTTGATACAGAAAATAAAATTAATGATGGTTCTATTTATGTATTCCCTAATGGTACTTTTTATGAAGTAGATAATAATAGAAATAATCGAGGAAGAGGTGCGTAATGGATAAAGAAATTGAAGTAGTTAATTTAGAAGATAATCTTGCTTATGTTATATTAACAGAAGTTAGTATAGATAGTAATAAATATATGGTATTGTCTAGAGAAGATGATCCTAATGTTGTAGTAGTTAGAAAAGTAATTATTGAAGATGGCAATGAATATTTAACGAAAGTTAATACAGAGATAGAAAATAAAGTTAAGGAAAAGTTTGTTCGTGATTTTGTATCTTTACAATAAATTATAGTCTATATATTTAGTTAATGAATATATAGATTTTTTGTTGTCTTTAGGTTTTAGATATGCTATTATCTAATTGAGGTGGATCATATGGATAGAATAATTTTACATGTCGATGTTAACAATGCTTTTTTATCTTGGTCTGCTGTAGATATGTTAAGGAATGGATATAAAGAAGACATTAGATATAAGTATGCTATTATTGGTGGAGATGAATCACAACGTCGTGGTATAGTTTTGGCTAAGAGTTTTCCGTGTAAGAAAAAAGGTGTTATTACGGGAGAATCTATTTATAGTGCTAGAAGAAAATGCCCTTATTTAGAAGTTTATAAACCTAGTTATGAAGTATATAGAAAGTATTCTAATCTTATGTATAATTATCTTTGTACGTATTCAAATATAATAGAAAGATACTCAATTGATGAATGCTTTTTAGATTATACTAATAGTCAGAAATTATTCGGAGATCCGGTAAAAGTAGCTTATAAAATTAAGAGTGATATTAAGCGAATGTTTGGATTTACTGTTAACGTTGGTGTCGGAAATAATAAATTATTAGCTAAGATGGCTTCGGATTTTTCAAAACCCGATAAAGTTCATACTCTATTTTCATATGAGGTTGAAAAGAAAATGTGGCCATTAGATGTTGCAGATTTGTTTATGATTGGTAAGAGTAGTGCTAAAAGATTAAAAGAGTTAAATATTAATACTATTTATGATTTAGCACACTCTGATATAAATTATTTAACAAAATATTTTAAGAGTATGGGTAAAATGATGTGGGAATACGCTAATGGTATTGATGAATCAGCAGTTGAATATAAAAAAAGAGATGCTAAGAGCATATCTAGTTCGACGGTATTACCATATAATTATACAAATAAAGATGATATTTATAAAGTATTTAAGATGTTATCTATGGATGTTGGAAGAAAGCTAAGAGACAAAAAGTTATATGCATACAAAGTTGGAATATGGATTAAATATGCAGATTTTGTTAAAGTTAGTAAACAAAATAAGCTTAAGAATTGTATCAATACTGATGAAGATATTTATAAGAGTGCTGTTATGCTATTTGACTTACTTTGGAATAATGAAAAAGTTAGGGCTTTATGTGTAGACATTTCTGATTTTACGGCCCATAGTGAGGTGCAATTAGATATTTTTAATGCTAATAATCAGTCAATTTTGAAAAATGATGATAAGAAATTACAGGGAGTTATGGATAGTATTAGAAGTAAATATGGTAATGGTGCTATTGGGTATGCGGATAGTATAAAAAGTAATCGTAAGTGATTACTTTTTTTAAATGAAGATACTATCAGCAGTTGTAAACTTTTCTAGTTCCATATTAATTATTTGGGCTATTTGGTCCATATTTTTATCATAGTCTGTTGAGATACGACGTGATTTAACATCAAATGGATTAAATATTATACAAAATTCATTATTAATCTTTTCAAATTTATTACTATATCCCCTATTATAATTTATTATTAATACAAAATTTAGGGTTGCAACACTTTTTAATTTATTATCTTTAACAGCTTGATAGAATTGTTCGAAATTTTCGCATTTCATACTACTATAATTTTTATATACTATTTCATATATTAACTTTGAACAATCTTTTTTATACTTATATAAGCCACCATTACTTTGAGCCCTTAATTCTTCATCGTTAAATACTTTCTCCATACGGTCATAAAGTTTTTGAAATTTGTCTGCTAAGAATAATAAACTATCAGCATCTATTACTTTGTTTGAATAATCTTTTTCTTCTCTAACTTGTGCTTTACTCATATTGTGATTCTCCTAAAAATAACTCTTTTTATGTATTTTAATCTTAACATATTGTTAATTAAAATACAATAGTTATTTACAATTCATCATCCCTTAATGGGTCTATGCCATCCTCAGCCTCATCGAATTCTTCAGGTGTCATATTTTCTAACTTACATATTTCTCTTTCTCTTTTAGTGAGGCCAAAATAATCGGCTTCTTTTTCAAATCTTTTTTCGGCTTCGGTTAATTCTTTCTTCTTAGGTTTTACTTCTTTTTTAGATGGTTTTATATCTAATTTTTCTTCTTCATCTTTAATTTTTTCTTCGTAATAGAAGTCATGTAAACCTTGATTTCTTTCAGCTACATATATTTTATTTACTTTTGTTTCTAATATTTTTAAGTTAGATATTGCTTCTTCCATATATGGTAGTTCAAATATTGATACTTCTTTGTTATCTCTTAGAGTGTTGGTTAATTCTTCATAATCATCAAAATCACCATTTTCTGATAATATACTATAATCATAATTACCTTCAATAAAAGTTAATTTATCATTTAAGATATCTATTATATTTATTATTTCATTTTTTAATCTATCATATTTAGCTTTTGTTTCAATATAGGAATAATTATTGATATAACATTTAGAATCTTCTATAGTAAACTTGTAAGTAATATCTTTGTGATTATATATAGCATACATATCATTACCACAATACTCAGATAGTGATTTTAATAAGTTAGAATAGTCTTTTGCAGTATATTCTGATAGAGGTATTTCAATATAGTTAGCGCTATCATCAACATATATATCACATAAATCTATATTATCTAATCCTATTTTTTTACAGTTTAATTCATCATCTTTAATTATTTCTGAATAATACTTAGATATGTATATATTTAAGTTATAATACTTATCTTCTTGTTTACTATTAGTTATTTCTTGTGGTATATATTTATCATATTCTTCTTTTAATTTTGGTAAACTACTTTTTAAAATACTATCTATTTCATTTAGATATGGTAGTTCGGTTATGTCATGTAGTTTATTACTTTTTAATTTATTTATTACTTTTGTTAAGTCATCCCATTCTAAAGAGTGATTATTATATGGTATGACATTATAATCACTTTTTATTTTAAGAGTATATCTTGTAATTAATTTAGTAGTTTCTAGAATACTATTTTTTAGTTTAGTATATTCTTCTTTTATTTTTTGTTCATCATAATCTTCTAATAATATTTGATCATCTTTAAATATATATTTATATTCCTCTTTGTTATCATGACCGATAATAAAATAGCTATCATCTTTACAATAATTTAATATTTTATTTATTATTTTAGGATAATATATAAAAGTATCTGCTTCATCAGTTAGTATTAAGTATTTATCTGATTCATCTACTACTAATAGATAACATTCATCTGGAGATATATTAAGTAATTTAGTTTTTAATTCATCATTACTAGTAAGATTTTTATTATTCTTATTTAAATATAGTTTAATATTTACATTCTTATATTCCTTATAATTAGATTTTTCAATATTTGTTATTTCTTTTTCTTTATGAGTAATTAAATTATTTATTTTGGCAGAATTATAGTCATCATATTTGATATAGTGATATTCTCTAGATAAGTCGGAATAGTCATAAGAAGCATCGCCTTTTTTATCAACTTTAGGTGTAAAGGTAGGGTTAACAACACTATTATAGTTAGTACTAGTTTGGGAATTAGCACTTTTGTGTTCATAAGAATCAAAACTTCTTTTATCTTTGGAAAGTTTTATTAATTTAATTATACCTTTAATTATATAGTATATTATAGCAATACCACCTACTACAATATACAGCATCATTTTAAATATAAATACTATAAAATTTACAAAAAACTCTAACATACAACCGCCTTTATTTATAAATATTTCTCTATTTCAGTGTTTACTTTATTTATTCTTTTGTTAATACTATCAATATCTAATTTATTGGAAATAATATTATTATTTAACTTATACTTTTCTTTTATTTTAATTATAGTGTTATAGTTATCTTCTATTAAGTTATTATTAATTATTCCTTTATCAATCATTTTATATAGTTTATTATATAGTTTTTTAATATCATTTGGTTTATACTTAATCATCAATACATTAGTACCGGCATTAATACTTTTATTTATTATATTTTTTAAGCCATATACATATTGCATAATATTCATTCTTAAGTCATCAGTAATAATTAATCCTTGATAGTTATATTTATCTATTAAATATTTATTTATTATTCTTTTATTTATAGATGCTGGTTCTTGACTATAACCTTTAACTTTTAAGTGACCTATCATAATTGCATCACATTCTTCTTTAATGGCTTCTTTATAGATAGTTAAGTCTTCTTCCATTTGACTAATATTATTAATTTTAGGTATTAGGTAATGGCTGTCTTGACTAGCTAAGCCATGTCCAGGAAAATGTTTTACAACAGGGATTATTCCTTTACTTTGATAGGTTTTAATACTTGGAATGGCATATTTAATTACTTCTTCTTTATTTTTACCATAACTTCTATTACCTATTACCTTACTATTATCATAATTAATATCTAGAACAGGTGCTAGATTCATATTAATTCCAACATCATTTAATATTTCAGCAGTGATGTTATTACATTCATTAACTATTTCTATACTGTTAGTCATGGCTTGTTTTTCTGCATTATAAATTCTTTTTATTTCGCTTGGTAGACGATTAACTCGGCCATTTTCTTGGTCAACAGCAATAAATAATGGAATATTATTGGCATTAATTTCTTTTAGTTTATTAATTAAATCTTTCATAGAAGTAATATCATGATAATTCTTTTTATAGAGTACTACTCCGCCTATTTTATAGTCTTTAATTAAACTAATTATTTCATCATTAATAGTATCAATATCTAATCCTAGCATAATCATTTGCCCAAATTTTTCTTTAATATTCATATAAACCTCCAATAGTAATTTTGTGTGTTTCTTCAAGAAGTATTATATCAAAAAAAAATGAAATTTAATACTACATTTTTATATTATAAAATGATAGTACTAAATAATCATCTTAATGTATTATATCATATACATTTTTATAATATAAATAATCAACTCAATTAAAAATTGAGTAAATTCAACTTATTCTTTATTGCTATTCTGTAAATGTTTATATAAAATGATTATTGAAGGGAGAGATAAGAAATGAAAAAAAAATTAAATTTAGTATTAATAATAGTTACTAGTATCTTAATAGGAGGATTAGGTTGTTATTTTGCATTTTGTAATATTACGTGTCAAAATATGAAGCCTGAAAAGCCATTACCAAAGCAGGAAAAATCAGAAGGTTTAAGAGGTGTATATGATATTGATAAAAATATTAACGAAAAAACTATCGATAATTATTTAGGTAGAAGCGATACTGTTTATCGTGATGTGAGAATGCTGTTGGATAGTGCTACGTGGGAGAATAAAGGTGGTGAAAGAGAGTTAACTGGTTTTGTAGAGGGATTTGAAGTAATTCCATATGCATATTTAACTGAATTTCCTCAAGAATATATAGACCAAAAAGCCGGTGAAAATGTATCTGGATTATATAAAGGAAAGACTTTATTTTCGTTGGATTCTAATGGAAATTATATTGCTAATTATAAGGAATCTATGGACGTATTGGAATACCTATTTCCAAAGAATAAAAATATATTTATAATGTGCGGTGCTGGAGGTTATGCAAATTTTACTAAACAGATGCTAATTTCTTTGGGTTGGAATAAAGATAAAATATACAATGTCGGTGGCTATTGGAACTATGAAGGTAATCATAGTATTAGTACAATTAATAATTATGATTCTGAAATAAAATATGATTTTTGGAAAGTAAATTATCATAATATTGATTTTGACAATTTAACAGAAATCAAGTAAAGACTAAATAATAAATTTATATACTATTTAATTAAAAGATATTTTTTCGTTAAAGTATTGAAAAAATATCTTTTAGTATTATCTTAAATATTCAATAATTTGTTTTTCTTGTATTTTAATCTGTGTAAGTTAGATTACTCGGCTCTAGTCTAATTAAATGACATATCTCTAGTTTTATAGAAGTAGAGGTATATTTCTTTGCCCAATTATTTTTTTCTTTAACAATATTTAATATATCATCAATGCCTTTCTTAACCGACAAAAAATCAATCTATTAATAATATAACATATATTATAATTTTTTTAATATAAATATTTATACTAATTTAAATATATTTCAATTAAAAAAGTAAATTAAGCAAAAAAAATCAAGGCTTAGATGGACTAGATTATTCATTAGACCTTGATTTTTTACATTAGTTTTTATTTTTTCTTAGCATCTACAACTGTTTTCTTAGTACATTTTTTATTTTCCAATGTCCATCCGTTTTCACAATTAAATACTTTTTTCATTCTTAAATCACACATACCACTAGAATTTACATTTACTCCACCAGCACAATAAGTAATAAATTCCGCTTCATATTTTGCATAATAACAATAGCCATTATAATATACTCTACCATGACTTGAACAATAAATTGGATCTGATACAGCATAATCTTTTCTATAATAACAATCTGTTGAATCAAGAACAGCTTCACTTGCTTTGTATCCCATTTTATCTATACATCTGTATTCTTCTTCTGGATCTATTTCAGTTGTACAATAGTCATAATCCCATGCTCCTGCGCTATAACCTTGTGGGCATCTACCAGTTGCATTTTTAGTTTCTGTTTTAGTACATTTAGTTCCATTTAAAACATAGCCACTTTCGCAATAATAAGATACTGTATTTTTATTATCTGTTTTGGTTTCTGTTTGTTCTTTAGGTGTAGTTTTATTTTCTTCTATTTTTTCCCATTTTGCATATAGAGTTGTATCTTCACTTAATAGAGCATCATTATAAATTGGTGTTCCATTTTTATCTTCCCATACTACAAACTTATAACCTGCTTTACTTGGCTCAGTTGGAAGTTTTAATTTAACATTTTCATGAATAACAATGTCTTTAACCTCACTTCCTCCTTTTGAATCAAATTTAATAGTAATTGTTTTTACATCATCATTAAAAACTGCTTTTAATTTAACATTTCTATTAATTTTAGTTTTAAAATCAAATGGTTTTTCTGCTAAAATGTCTTTTCCATCTTTAACATCAACAATTTCATACCAATCAACAAATGATTCTCCTAAATCTTCCTTACCTTTAATATTACTTGAATTTATTATTTTATTATGTTTAACATATACTACCTGAACATCTGAACCATTATCTAGATAAAAACTTACCTCATACTTACGATTCAAAAAAAATACTGAAAAAATAATTATTGCAAGTAATATAAAACCTCCTATTATTTCAAAAATAATCCTTCTTTTTTTGTCGTTTTTAGACATAATCGTTCCTCCTTAAGTATATTATACTAGAAAATTATTAATTTTAAAACATTTTTTAATTTAATTATAATTAGTAGTTTTTTTGTATTTAAATCTCTGTAGTAAACAAATCCGTGCCCGTTGAATAAAAGATATGTCTTATTGTTAATAATTTCTCTATATAGCCTATGTTGGTAGGCTCTAATTTTTAATAAACTGCCATTAATAAAAATTGGTTTAGTACTATTAAGTTTACAAGCCCATTCAACTTTACTTTTAAGTTCATGATTTATTTTAATTTCTTGTTTGATTATTTTTATCATAATATCATCAACACCTTTCTTAAACGACAAAAAAATCAATCATTTCTGATTGATTTAATCATCAACATCGCTTTGGTGCGACGATCTTTGCTTCTGGAGCGGTTTAAATACATCTTACGAACTCGCTCTCTTTCTATATATTATTATACATCATTTTTCCTTAAATAAC
>CAKPNA010000002.1 GCA_934168275.1 uncultured Bacilli bacterium | reverse complement strand
CCTTTCGGAAATGTATTTTATCATATTTTTGTAGTCCCTCTTTTTTATTAATGTCTACTTTAAGGGATGCATTTCAACTTACTAGTTCTTTTTCTTAATTTAGTATGAAATTAAAAAGAAAAACACTTATTATAACTGTTGTAGTTATAACAATTGTAATAATAATATCTGGATGTTTATTACTAACAAATAAAGGTAATAATGAAATTATAGGATTTTGGACAATAGATGGTTATACTAATTATGAGTTTTTAGAAAATGATAAAGGAAATTTAGTATTGCCACATAAAAAAATGGAATTTACTTATAAAATTAAAGATAATTCAATCTGTATAGATTTTAAAGATGAAAATGCTATAGATAAATGTTATGAATATAATTTTGAGGGTAAAGAATTAATTATTAGAGATAGCAATAATAATGTCTTTAATTTAAAAAAGAAAAATAAATAAGTTTAATAAGCAGTACACCCCCACTGCTTATTTTTTATGGTTTTGTAAAAATAGATTTTAAAAGTATGGTATAATATATATTGAAATATTAATTATAATTTGAAAGCAGGCTTAAGAATGAAAAACAAAAATATAATTTGTTATAGAAGGAGGAAACAAATGAAAAATGAATTAATAATTAAAAAATGTTTAAAATGTGGTGCATTGGTTGAGGTAATCAATGACTGTAACTGTGATGAGTGTGGAATAACTTGTTGTGGTGAACCTATGGTAAAGTTAATTTCAAATAGTGTTGATGCATCGTTTGAAAAACACATTCCAACTTTTGAACATAGAGGTGATGAAATACTTGTAAAAGTAAATCATGTTATGGAAAAAGAACATTTTATTGAATGGATTGCACTGGTTAATGATAAAGATATTTGCAAAGTTAGATTATTACCAGAGCAAAATGCAGAATGTACTTTTAAATATATAAATGGATCAAAATTATATGCATATTGTAATAAGCATGGGCTTTGGTCTTGTGATGTAGAATAATAGTAATTTGTATTATAATTGTTAAAAGCCTTTGACAAACTTCCAAAGACATTTGGTAGAAATCCACTACTAACATATATATAATTGTTAGTGAAAGGAGGAACAAGGATGAAGTTAGGAGATAATATTTTCAAACTAAGAAAAGATTGTAAACTTTCACAAGAACAATTAGCAGAAAAAGTTGATGTTACTAGACAAACAATATCAAATTGGGAGCTTGGTGAAACTTCTCCAAATCCTGAACAGTTAAAATTATTATCTAAAGCACTTAATGTTAGTATTGATGAATTATTAAATAATGACATTAAACAAGTATTAGTAGAAAAAGTAAATAATACCGAAAAACTCGCAGAGATAATAATTAAGATACTAAAAGTCTTGGGAATAATTTTTGTTGTTGGTTTTTCTATTACTATTTTTATAAATATTATGTTTGGTGCTAAAAAAGACTCTATGACTATAAAAGAAAATCAAACTGTTCTTCTTAATTGTCAACTGAATAGTGAAAAGTATACTTATCTAATAGAATATGATAAAGATGATAATATTATTGATGCAAGTGGTAGTGATTATATTATAAATTTTGTTAAAGATAAACAGTTTAACAAAGCTAAAATATTAGTAAAATATATCGAATCATATTTTGAAGACAATGGTGGAAAATGTTAGTTTAATAATATATTTTATAAATAAGATCAATTTTATGTTGGTCTTTTTTTCTAAAATATTGACACCTAAAAAACGACCATATTTAAAACATTTTTGAAATCGGAAAATTCATGATATAATTAATATACAAGAAGAAAATCGCATATCGCTTATTATTTATGCGGAGGTAAAATGAAAAAGAAAATAATAATAATTACACTGTGTTCTATAATAGGTTTAACATTTTTAGATTTTATAATTGCTCTATCATTTAATAATAGTCCTATAATTAAAATTAGAGATTATTATGATGATGGTGCTACTGTTTACAAAGATAAAGGAATATTTACAAATACTTATAAATGTTCTAATGGTAAAACTAAAACAGTTTTAAAAACAAATAAATATGTTTGCCCTATGAATGACATTGAAAAAGATATAAAAGAAGCAATAACAATTACATTTGATACGAAAGGTGGAAGTATAATAGATAGTATTACTATTGGCAAAGATACTGAGCTTACACTTCCAAAAGAACCAACAAGAGATGGTTATGTTTTCAAAGGTTGGGTTGATAAAAATGAAACTCCTATTTATAATAAAGTATTACTTGCAGAAGATACTACCCTTTATGCTGTTTGGGAAAAAGTAGAAAATAAAAAAACTAGTCCTAAAACTGAAGAACCTAAAACAGACACTAATACTAATAATAACAATAATAGTATTAATACTAATAAACCTAATCAAAATGTAAATAATAATGAAAATACTATTTTACCTGAAGAAAAACCACCTGTTGTAGAAAAGACTCAAGCAGAGAAAAATGATGAGTATAGAAAACAACTTCAAAATAAGTATTCAGTTAAAATAGCATATAAAAATGAGTTGGGAAATTATACTATAAATGGTTATGGTTCAGAAAAACTTAACGATGATAATAAGATAAATAATTGCCTTGGGGAGATAGATAAAACTCTTAAAAACTATCCAATTGGTTTTTTTAAGGAAATGAAAGATTATGGAATGCCTTTAACTATTTATTTAGTAAATAGTATTAGTGGTGATGTTTCAGGACTTACTGATGCAAAAGATAAAAGTGATATTAAAATAATGATTGCCCCAGCAAGTTTATTTGAGAATACTTTAAATCATGAAATAATGCATTATATAGATACTTATATAAAAGATAAAGGATATCCTATTGATATAAATAATACTATGAAAGATGTAAATCCAGTAGGTTTTACATATGGAGATACAAGTAATGATTATGTTTATTATTTTACAAGTGTAGATAATGCTTACTTCTTATCAACTTATGGAAAAAGAAATTATTTAGAAGATAGAGCTGTTTTATTTTCTGATATGATGACTAGAACTTTTGCAAAAGATTATTATGACGATGGTACTCCAATAAACAAAAAAGCAAAATTAATTAGTTCACAAATTAAAGAACACTTTAACACATTATCCAATACAGGAAGATATTATTGGGATAGATTCTTATAATATAAGTTTAATAAATTAATTTAGGAAAGGAGGAAATATGAAGCAAGATTTACTAGTAAAAATAATTATAGCAGTAGTTGTTCTTGTAGGATTAGGATACTTCGTATATACAAATTATGTTTCAAAAGAAAAAGAATTAGTTTTTGAAGCAAGAATTAAAGAAGTGACAGTAAATGATAATGTATATACTGTCCTAGTGGAAGAATATGATAAAAAGAAAAAAGAATATACTGTAGAGTATGAATTTGAAATAAATAAAGATACAAAGATAGTTTATAACAATGAAAATTCTACTGCAGATAAATTAAAAGCAAATCAAAAAGTAACTATTACTTCATCTGATGTGATGTTACCTAGTGAACCGGCTAAATTATCTAATGTTAAAAAAATAGTTATTTCAAAAGATTAATTAGTTTAAAAAGTTTTGCTAAATAAAGCAAGACTTTTTTTATTGAGGTGTTGTTTGTTAAAAAATAATTAACTATATTATAATTTATGGCAGTTTATAAAGGCTAATATCTATGATAACTGGGAAAAATACTTTTCTGATTATCTTTTAAAAAATATGCCTGAAGAATATTATCAATATATTGTTGATTATGTTGTAGAAAAACCTAGTATATAAGGAGTAATTTTGTATTAGAGGAATTATGCCTGAATAATTTATATGAAATAAAAATAAACTTAATTAGGGGCGACTATATTAGTGGCTAATAAAGTGATAAATTATGATTCCAATGGTAAAATCATAAACCCAAAAGATATAGTAATAAAAATACCATTAATATATGAACTAATTAAAAAATATTCACAGCAAAAATAGTTATATTTTAAGGGAGAGTTTACCAAAACTTTCCCTTATTTTTTGATTAAGGACACAAACTGCTGAATGTATGTTATACTATAAGAGCAATCAAAAATAGTATATGAATGCTTTTATAGTTAAAAGGAGGTAATTGTTATAAAAGCAGGATTATATGCCAGAGTTTCAACTGATATTCAATTAGAGGGTTATTCGATTGATGCACAGAAAGAATTTTTATTAAACTATGCTAAAGCAAAAGAATTTACCGAGTATGAATATTATGTAGATGGTGGTTATAGTGGTAAAGACTTGGAACGACCAGCTATTCAAAAACTCATAAGAGATGTTAAAGAACATAAGATAGATTGTGTAATTGTATTTAAACTAGATAGAATATCAAGGAGTCAAAAAGATACTTTATATTTAATTGAAGAGGTATTTAATAAATATAATGTTGGTTTTGTTTCTGTGAGAGAAAACTTCGATACTACAACTCCATTTGGCAAAGCTATGGTCGGTATTTTATCAATATTCGCACAACTTGAAAGAGAAACAATACTTGAAAGAACAAAAATTGGTATACAAAAAAGAGCTGAAAATGGATATTGGAAAGGTGGAGGCAAAGATCCATTTCCTTATAGCTATGATAAAAATACAGGAACTTTAATTCCTGTACCAGAACAAGTAGAGTTGTTACATAAAATGATAAATCTTTATTTAAATGGTTATAGTTTTGTAAAAATTAGTAATATAGTTGGCATGGATGAAAGTATGATAGAAAAAAGGATACTTTCAAGAAGAACATTAGGTATTGTACCATACAAAGATCAAGAGTATGAAGGAAAACATCAAGCAGTAATATCAGAAGAATTACATAATAAAATAATAGAAACTAATAAACTACGAAGTAAAGCAAGAACCGAAAGTCATTATTTGTTATCAGGAAAAATATTTTGTGGACATTGTGGTGCAAAATATAGATATCAAAAATGGGGCAAAAGATTGATTTGTTATTGCTATTCTCAACAAAAAAGCAAACCAAAATTTATTAAAGACCCAAATTGTAAAAATAAAAGATGGGACTCATTTGAAATTGAAGATGTAATATTAGAAAATTTATTTTCAATGACATTAGATGAAAATATGTTTAGAGAAAAATACGAAATTACACAAGTCGATGTTATTAATGAATATGAAAAAAGATTATCAAAGATAAAATTACAAATCAATAACTTAATTAATTTTATTTCAGATGGTATTGCAGTTCTTGACACTAAAAAGAAAATTGAAGAATTAGAGCAAGAAAAAAAATCAATATTAGAAATAATTGATAATGCTAAAAATAATGAAGATCATAATAGTGGATCATTAGAAAAGTTAAGAAATCTACAAACTACTTGGAATAAAATGACATTTGAAGAAAAAAGAATAATAATTATGCACATTGTTGATAAAGTTGTGGTAACTGATAATGATATAGAGATATTTTATAAGATATCTTAAATTTTTAAAAACATTTTCTCTCCATTGCACCATTGACCCAATCAAAGACATACTAACATTAATCTTTAAAGAACTAATAATAGTTGAATAACTACTAGGTAAAATTACATATTTCAGAATTTGCATTTTAGTAGCCTTTAAAGAGTTTAATAATTTAATTTTGTTATAATCAGTATTCACAAAACCATTATATACCGTTATGATTGTTATAATTACCGAAATTAGTAAAGCCATAGTAATAATTGAATTTATATTAGCACCACTATAAATAATAATAATTGGACCCAACGCTACCTTAGGTAAACTATTTAATATTGTTAAATAAGGATCAACCACTTTATATATAAACTTATTATACCAAAGAACAATTGCTATAAATGTTCCAATAAGTGTTCCTAATATAAAACTAATTAATGTTTCATATACTGTAATCCATATATTATTAAATAAATTATTTTGTTTATATAAATTTATAATAGCCTTAATTACTCTTGAAGGGGAAGAAGATATAAAAGAATTAATTATATTATTTCTTGCCAAATATTCCCATAAAAGTAATAATAAAACTAATATACTAATCTGAGTAAATTTAATTAAATAATTATTAATCTTATTCTTCTTTAAATATTTTTTATATTCATCACTATACATGAAAATCCAACTCTTTCCATATACTCTCATAATACTTACTAAATTCTACACACTTTCTATTATTAATAGGAGTACTAGAATTAGTTAACTTAACATCCATAATTTTTTTTACCATAGCAGGTCTACCGGTAAGTATTACAATTCTATCAGCCATAGAAATAGCTTCAGCAATATCATGAGTAATCATAATAATTGTTTTTTTTTCTTTTTTAATTATTCTATATACGTCATCACATACTGCTAAACGTGATTGATAATCAAGAGCAGAAAATGGCTCATCTAAAAGCAATATATCCGGTTTAATTGCTAGTGTCCTAATTAAAGCAACTCTTTGACGCATACCACCAGATAAACTATTAGGATAACTATTTATAAAATCTTTAAGCCCATAGGTATATAATAAATTTTTAACATATTCTTTATTCTCTTTAGTTAACTTATTTTCAATCTTTAATCCTATACAACAATTATCGAAAATAGTTAACCATGGAAATAAACAATCTTGTTGGAGCATATAACCAATTTTTGCATTATTCTTCAATATTATTTGTCCACTAGTTGGCTTATCTAAATTACATAGTATATTAAGTAGTGTCGATTTACCACACCCTGAAGGTCCAACAATAGCCACAAACTCCCCATCTTTAACATCAAGTGATATATCCTTAATCGCAGTAGTTATCTTATTCTTACTATAAAAGTCTTTACTAATATTTTTTATTTGAACTATATTATTCATAATCTTTAAAATGCTTAGAATATACTAATTTATCATAACTAACAGTATTATTTAACTCGCCAGCTTCCATTATTATTTCTTGAATATGATTCCATTCATCTTCATTAATAGTAATATTTTTCTTCCATGCTTGACCAGTTTTATATCGATCAATTATTGTAATCATGTCCTCTAACTTAGTATCAGGAAAATAATCTAATATAAGAGGTGCTATATCTTTACTATCATGACTATCAACATACTTAAGTGCTTTATCAATAGCCTTACTAAATCCCTTAATAACATCTTTATTATTATCTATAAAACTTTTCTTAGCATTATAAGCAGTATAAGGTACTAAACCACCTAAATCCCCAACATAACATACAATATGACCAAGCCCAGCTTTTTCTACAGCTGTTGCATTAGGTTCTGTTAGTGTAAGGGTAGGAAAGCAGTAAAAAACTCAACTACAAATTATATGTAATTGAGTATTAATTAATGACTTATATTTTAACAAATACTAGATAATGAAAGTACTTCTCTAGCTTGTAGACCTTTATCAGTATCAATAAGTTTAAACTGAACAAGTTCACCCTCTTTTAAGGTTTTAAATCCATTACACTTAATTGCAGAGTAGTGAACAAAAATATCCTCATTGTCTTTATATTCAATAAAGCCATATCCTTTCTCATTATTAAACCATTTTACTTTACCATTCATTACAAATTTACCTCGCTTTCAATCTTACGAATTGGTTATTCGCATGACACCATCATAACACGTACAAATAAGAAAATTATAATAAATGATAAATAGTAAATATTTAATGATTTTTGGGAATTAATTTACTTGATCTTAATCTTACTTAAATCAATTTTTAATTTTTGAACAAAAAAATTATCAACAATATCTGTTTCTAAACTGTAATATTTTTTCTTTTTTAAAACTTCATCAACTAATGACAATCCAACACCATGATTAACATTCTTAGTTTTATATCCTGTCTTCGCTATTTTTCTAACATTCGCAGTATCATTAAAAGTATTAGCAAACTCAAAATGTAAAATAGTACTCTCTAAATACATTTGTATACTGCAAAGTTTATCAGGAGCTTCTTTCAAAGAATTAATTACGTTATCTAACACAACTCCTAAAACAATATAAAGATCATTCCAACAATCAACCATTCCCACATAATCCTTAATTTTAACTACCTCAGGACTAATAAATAATTCTACGCTAGAACCAATATCTTTCATAGCACATATCTTCCCACTAAGAAAGTATCTAATCGAAGGAACAGGTATATAATTTAAAGCACCAAAGTTATCTTTAGGAACAGTAATATTTCTACGTTTCTTAATAGCGTTATCAACATAATCTCTAATTTCATCAACATCACCGCCAAGCATCCCTTTAATAGCTAGTAGAGTATTATTACTCTCATGTAAAGCCATTCTATACTCGGTAATAACAGCATCACTTTCTTTAGCATATTCATATAGTTCAATAAGCCTTTTTCCCCAAGCAGCATTCTTTTTCTCTCGATAGTCCACAACCAAAGTACCTAGTAATAACATAGCTATTAAAGCAAGATATAACATTAAACATATCTTATTTTCATGTACCATAATCATAACCATAACTAATAATGCTAAACAAATAACAACACCTATCACAATGATATAACAAAAATTACGATAACTAAAGGTAATCTTTTCGAAGACTTTCCACGTAATTACATAAGTAATAAGCATCGTTATTCCAATATAAAACATTTTAGCTAATAAAAACAATAAATAATTACCACCAAAACTAATTCCTAAGAATCTAAATAGTACACAAAAAAGTGCCACAATAAAAGCTAGTACAAAAGAAGAAATAAGTGATAATAAATAAGAAGCACAAGTCTTCATCTTAAAAATATATTTATTATAAATAAATCCCACTAAAAAAGAAGGTAAAATAATTAATAAACTACAAAGCATCATCTTACCAAGACAAAACATAATTCCACAAATAACAAAAATTAATAAGGTGTAATAGTTAATATATACTTGTTTTCTAAAAACAATACGACTAGTAAAATAGTAATAAAAACTAATTAAATAAAAATCAATGATATTATATATTATAGTGCCGTTCATTCTTATAACTCATAATCTCTTTTAATTTCTTTTTGTTATTTCTAGATATTAATGCTTCTTTACCATTACCAAAATCAATAACTGAATAATCAAACTTAATAGATTTAATATTATTTATATTTACAATAAAACTACGATGACTCTTAACAAAAATATTCTCATCTTTAAGTTCTTCTTCTAATTCACAAATAGTTTTTCTAATGGTATATTCTTTATCTGAACAAACAATAGTAGCATAATTATCATTAATATTTTTTTCAATATATAATATATCTTGGTAAGGGACTTGATAAACTTCACCTTTAATAGTAAAACGTAAAGCTTTCTTAGTTGAATTAATTTCTAAAGCAATAAGTAAATCACGATATAATTCTTCTTTTATATTATCTTTCTTATTTATAAAATCTAACATTAGTATTTTAGCAGTATAGCCGACATTTCTAAATTCTTGATAATTAGTAATAACAATAATCGGACTTGTCCAATCACCGCTTTTTCTAATCATTCTTGCTAAATCAATACCATTTTTATTAGGAACTTCAACATCAACAATAAATATTTTAGGACTACCAATTGTCTTAATCTTTTCCCATACTTCTTTATTATAACTATTAAATTCTGTTATCTTATAATTATCACTCGATAGCCCCATAACTTTGTGAATAACTTTTTTATATTCATAAGAAAATCTTGTATCATCTTCATATATAATAAAGTTCATAATAACTCCCATTCTTATCTAATGAGAGTAAACGTACTATTTAATTCTATCACATAATAAACCACTAGTAAATTATAAATTAATATTTATCACATAAAATTAAATAGGTGATAACATGCTAAAGAAAATAATTACTAATAATCTAGCCCTTGAAATAAATAGTAAACTATATGAAGAAAATATTATCTCTCTATACTTATATAACTTCTGCCAAGATAAACTGTCAAAGAAAGAGTACTATAACGAATGAATATCTATGAAGTAAAGAAAAAATTAGCAAGTGGTGAATTATTAAATAATATTCCTCTAAGAGCTACTTATTATGCTAGAGTATCCACCGAACACCTAGAGCAAATTAAATCATTACAAAATCAAAATGAACACTTTTCTGAATATATAATGAATAACCCTAATTGGACTTATGTCCCTGGTTATGTTGATGAAGGTATCAGTGGTGTCAGTGATATAAAAAGAAAAATGTTTATGCAAATGATTAATGATGCCAAAAAAGATAAGTTTGACTTAATAATAACCAAAGAAATATCAAGATTTTCTAGAAATACCCTTGATAGTATTAAGTATTCAAGAGAATTATTAAACTATGGTGTAGCAGTATTATTTATAAATGATAATATCAATACTATATTAAATGACTCGGAATTACGCCTAACAATAATGGCTAGTCTTGCCCAAGATGAAGTAAGAAGATTATCCGAAAGAATAAAATTTGGTATGAGTCGAGCCATAAAAAGGGGAGAGGTTCTAGGAGCCAACAACTTATATGGTTATAAGAAAAATATGACTACTAAGAATTTAGAAATTGTCCCTGAAGAAGCCACAGTTATTCAAAATATCTTCAAAATATATACCCAAAATAAGTTATCTCTGACAAAAATAAGTCAAATATTAAATAATGATTCTAATACCAAAAAAAAGTGGACTACTACTACAATCTCAAGAATTATTACTAATCCAAAATATAAAGGTTATTACTGTGGTCATAAAAAAGAAGTGGCGGACTATATGACTAAAAAAATAAAATATCTTGATCCATCATCTTGGTACATATATAAAGATAATATTAAAATTCCTCCCATAGTAAGTGAAGAAACATGGAATCTAGCCAATAAACGTCTCAAATTACGAAAAAAGAGTAGTAATACTCCTCAAAAATATACCTATAGTCAAAAAATATATTGTTCTTCTTGCCACAAAACATACTATCGTCGTATCTACCTAAAAAATAAAACAGTATCGTGGGTTTGTTCTAGTCATATTCATAATAAATGTAATAATCCAAACATTAGAGAAAATGAATTAAACACTATTATAAGTTATATCATTAACATTTTAAATATTAACACTCAAGATATAACTAAAGACTTACTAACTATCTATAAGTCTACTAACGAAGAAATAGATACTATCAAAATAACTAATAGTATTAATGATATTCTAGAAAGCACTATTATAAACACTCTAATAAAAGTAATAGATAGTATTAATGTATCTTCTAACAATAACCAAATAATCTTAGATATTAAAATAAATAATTTACTAAAACCATATCAAAAAGAGTTTATCTTTAAAAGAGGCTACGATAGTAAATCCACTAAAAGATATAACATAACTTACCAAGTAAACTATACTAGTTATCTATAGATTAATTATGTTGACTATTAGAAATTATTAATTATATAATTAAATAGATAAGAAGATAGAATTATATATATATTGCACTTTCATACTATATCACTATCATCAAATAGTGTTACAAAATCACCTGTTCCTCCAACGAAAGCTCCCTGCATAGCAGCAAAAGCAATAGAAGTATCAACTGTCATATCCGTCTTAGGATCTAACCCGGCTTGCTTAATACCCCATTCTAATGTCATCTCGGGCATACCACCCCTTCTAGTATAAAGTGATAATATATAGGAAAGGAAATAATGAAAATAGAAGATATAAGATTTAATATTAATGAAGAATTATCTAACACTTTATTAGAACTCCTAGTAATAAGACAAATGCTCAAAGAAAACCAATTAAATAAAAAAGACTTACTATTATTAACCGAATACTATCAAGCCCTAAAAACTAAATTTATTAAACTATTTAAAGATAACAACCAAAAAGAAATAGAATTATATAAAAAAATAATTAATCTTGATAAGTAATTTTTTCAATTAATTCTATTTTATCAATATCAGCTTCACTATTATCCCATCTATTTTTCTCTAAACTATCTAAAAGCAAAAGAATATTATCATTAATTTCTTTAGTAAAACTTTTATTATAATAGTTATAAATACTTAATACTGTACTATATAGTACCAATTCACCTTCATTAACTTTATTTTCTTTAATCATGCCTTTTCACCACTAATCAATTTAAGAATTATAATTATATTATACCAAATCTCAACGAACAAGTGAAGAATAAAAATTAACTTTAGTGAGAAAATATTAGTAGAGGGAAGTGTACTAATATATGGATAAGAAAGATGAAAACTATGTATACTATTTAGTATCACAAAATTTAAAGAAACAAAGGAAACTTAAAAAGTTAACACAATCAGAATTTGCTGAGAAGTGTTCATATAGTGATGGTTTTATTATGAATATCGAAAGTCCAAATTATCATCAAACATTTAGTTTAGGTACAGTATGGAAATTTGCTGAAGTTCTAGATATTGATATAAAAGAATTATTTAATGATTTAGATAAATAGGTTATCGCTCGTGATAATCTATTTTTTTATTCATATATTAAACTAGGTGATACTATGAATATTATAAATATCCATCCTGAAACAAATATTGACATTAACAAACTATTATCTTATTACTTAGTGGAATACTTTAATAAATATTATGGACTAGATAATGATATATAAAATAGGTATCTATATCAGACTATCTCATAGCGATAATAAAGATAAAGAAGAAAGTGAAAGTATCTCTAACCAAAGAAGCATTATTTTAAATTATCTTGAAAAGTTAGATATCAATTACCAAATATATCAAGAATATATTGATGACGGTTATTCTGGCACAAACTTTGATAGACCATCTTTTAAAAAATTAATTAACGATATTGAAGAAGACAAGGTTAACTGTGTTATAACAAAAGACTATTCTAGATTAGGAAGAGATTATATTAAAACAGGGGAGTATCTTGAAAAATATTTTCCCATGCATAACATAAGATATATAGCTATATTGGATGATATTGACACCTACTATGACAGTACTAGTAATGACATTGCCCCCTTTAAAGCTGTCTTTAATGATCAATATGCTAAAGATACTTCCAAAAAAGTAAGAAGAAGTCTTCGGATAAAAAAAGAGCAAGGCTTATTTTTAGGTTGGAAAGCCGTATACGGCTATAAACTAGATCCTAATAATCGTTATAAACTAGTAATTGATGATAATTCATCACAAATAGTAAAACAAATATTTAATTTAGCTTATCTTGGTTATGGCCCGAGTCAAATTGCCAATATATTAACCTCTAAAAACATTCCAACTCCTAGTGTATATGCTAATTTACATAGACACTCTACCGGCATATGGAGTAGCAAGACCATTAAAGATATTTTAACTAACCCCACATATACAGGATCATTATATCAAGGAATAAGAAAGAAAATAAATTATAAAATAAAAAAAGAAATAAAAACTCCCAAAGAAAATTGGATTATTACCCAAAACTCTCATTTACCAATTATTGACAAGCAAATATTTAATATTGTAAATAATAACTTATCTAAAAATAAAAATCTCCAATCTAAATCATCAAACTATTTACTCAAAGGTTTTATCAAGTGTTATGAATGTCAGCACCAAATAACAATATCTAAAATAGGTAATAATAGTTATACAAGTTGCGCATACTACCGAAAATACAGTAAGTACAAACTATGCACTCCTCATACTATTAATTATAATTTATTAGAACAAGCCGTCCTAAAAGAAATAAGCAAATATCTAAAATCTAAAATAAATAAAGTCTACTTAAAAGAAATCTTACAAACTAGCACTAACAAAAAAATAAAAACTTCACTAACCACTAGTCTAAATTCTATAAAGCTAGATAAAAACAACTTACTATCAAAAAAGAAACAACTTTATTATGATAAACTAGATAATATAATAACCACCCAAGAATATATAGAATACACTAAAGAAATAACTAATAATATCAACACTCTTGTGGATAAAGAAACTAAATTACTAGAGAAAATAAATATTATTAACAATCAAAAGTATGACTATGACACTATTATCGATAATTTTATTAACTTAAAAGATATAAATAAAAATATGTTAAGTAGTATTATTAATTATCTAACAATTGATAAAGATAAAAACATAACTATATACTATCACATTTAACAAGAAACCCCTTACGTCCACCGATAATATACTTATCTTTTAACATATCGACAGTAAAATTATCAATCTTTTCTCTAGATACTAAGAAACTACCATCTTTCTGAGTAAGACCGGCAAAAGTCATTACATAATCTTTCTCACCACCATTATATACATAAATAGTTGCTTCCGTACCAGAAAATCCTATCTCTGCATCTCCTGATAGCACTGCTGCCATAACCGCATCAGCACCACTAGCAAGTACTAAATCAATATCTAATCCTTCATCTTCAAAATATCCTAAAGATAAAGCTAAATATTGGGGAGCATAAAAGACACTATGTGCAACTTCTGCTACTGTAATTTTCTTGAACGAACTAGATTCGTTCTTCTTATTAAATGCTGTAAATATTAAAGAAACACCAATAATTAAAATAATAAGTAAACTTATAACTATTTTTTTCATCACTTCCTCCTTATCATTTATAGTGTATTCTATTAAAATATTTTTGTTAACTAAACATTAATTATTAACCATTATTGATATTTATATGATACAATTAGTTAGGAGAGTGGTATAGATGAACTTAAATAATCTAAATATAAATCAAAAAAAGGCTGTTGAACATATAAATGGCCCTATGCTAGTTCTAGCCGGGGCAGGCTCAGGAAAGACTAAAGTATTAACTAGTAGAATAGCTTACTTAATAGAAAACGGAGTATCTCCTGATAATATTTTAGCTATCACATTTACTAACAAAGCCGCTAAAGAAATGCAAGAAAGAGTAAAGAAGATAATAGGTACTGACGCTTACTTAATTCAAATATCAACATTTCACTCTTTAGGACTTAAATTATTAAAAGAAAATTATAAATATCTAGGTTATGATCGTAACTTTGTTATCTTGGATAGTGATGATACCCTAACAGTAGTAAAAAAATTAATGAAAGATATGAACTTAAACCCTAAGTATTATAATGCTAAAGATATTAGAAATAAAATAAGTAGTGCTAAAAATGAAATGATTACCCCAAATAATTTTAGTAAAATGGAATACGACTCTAAAATAGTTGAATTATATAAAAAGTATGAAGATAAACTAAAATTAAATAATTCTGTTGACTTTGATGATTTATTAATCCTACCAATTAAATTATTTAACGAAAATCCTCATGTCTTAGAATACTATCAAGATAAATATCAATATGTTCTAATTGATGAATATCAAGATACTAATGAAGCCCAATATATCTTTAGTAAAATGCTATGTGCTAAATATAAAAACATCTTTGTAGTAGGGGATAATGACCAAGCCATATATGCCTTTCGAGGTGCTAACTACAAAAACATCTTAAACTTTGAAAAAGATTATCCTGATGCTATTACTATTATGCTAGAGGAAAATTATCGTTCAACAAAAACTATTCTAAATGCTGCTAACAGTGTTATTAAACATAATAAAATGCGTAAAGATAAAAACTTATGGAGTAATAACGAAGAAGGCAGTAAGATTAAATATATAAGAAGTGATACTGATAAAGATGAATGTGCCTATGTATCTAGTGAAATATTAAAGATGAAAAAAGAAGGCGTTAACTATGAAGATATTGCTATTATCTATCGTACTAATGCTCAATCTCGTTTGATTGAAGAAGAAATGTTAAAGAATAATATTCCCTATAAAATAGTTGGTAGTTTCTATTTCTATAATCGTAAAGAAATAAAAGATTTAATATGTTATTTAAGACTTATTAATAATACTAAAGATGATGTTAGTTTAACTAGAGTAATAAATGTTCCTAAAAGAGGTATTGGTGATAAAACAATTGAAAGTATTAACGATATTGCCACCGAAAGAAATATCCCACTATTTGATGCTATCAGTACCGGTAAAGAACTAAAGTTTAAAGAGTTAATTGAAGACTTAATTAAAGAAAGTGCTAGTCTATCCCTAACTGAATTAGTTGACTTAGTATTAGATAAAACCGGTATGCGTGAAGAACTAAAAATGGAGCATACTCTTGAAAGTGAAATAAGATTAGAAAACTTAGAGGAGTTTAAATCAATAACTAAGAGTTATGAAGAAGAAAATGGTGTTATATCTCTAGATGATTTCTTAAATGAAATATCTTTAGTAAGTGATATGTCCGAGCACCAAGATGGCACTAATAAAGTTAACCTAATGACTATGCATGCTGTTAAAGGACTAGAGTTTGATAATGTCTTTGTTATAGGCATGGAAGAAGGAATATTCCCTCACTATAATGCAATCAACGAAGGTGGTATGGCTGCTATTGAAGAAGAAAGACGTCTTTGTTATGTAGCTATTACCCGTGCCAAAAAGAATCTATACTTACTAAATGCTAAAAAAAGAACCCTATTTGGTAATACTCAAATTAACCCCGTAAGTAGATTTATTGAAGAAATAGATGATAACTATCTAGAAAAAGAAAATAAAACAACACCACCAATAAAAGTAGTATCTAAAATAATTAAAGAAAAAATGTATACTAATACTAATACTGATTTTACTGAAGGAGAAATAATAAAGCATACTGAATATGGCGAAGGAGTAGTTATCTCTGTTGATAAATCAATTATTACCGTTGCTTTTCCACATCCGTATGGTATTAAGAAATTAATGAAAAATCATAAAAGTATCTCTAAAGTATAATAAGCATATAATATAGTATGAATAATATATTATTAGTAAACAAAAATAAAAAACTAGATAAGAACTATGTTCCCTACGATCTAGTTAAAACAAATAGTAAATATAAAGATAATGTTATGTTATCTAAAGTAGCTTATGATAATTTTCTTAAATTTCAAGAATATCTACAAAGTAAAGGCATTAGTATTGATATAGAAAGTGGTTATCGTGATTATAACTATCAAGAAAAGATATATAATAAATTAGTTTTAGAGAAAGGATATAACTATGCCTTTAAAAGTATTGCCAAACCAGGAAGTTCAGAGCATCAAACAGGCCTAGCCATTGACTTTTGTCTTTACAAAGATGATAAATGCTATATCGAATATGAATTAGAAGACTTAGAAGAACTACAAATTATTCATCAAAAATGTCCATTATATGGGTTTATATTAAGATATCCTAAAAATAAAGAAGACATTACCGGATATAACTATGAACCATGGCATCTAAGATATATTGGACTACAAGCTATTGACATATATAATAGTGGTAAAACCCTAGAAGAATATCTAGAAACACATAAATAGGCCAAAAGCCTATTCTTTTTTAACGTAAAATATTTATTTTCTATATAATAAATGGTATACTATATATAACTAGGAAGTGAAACTTATGAATATATATGGCATAAACTTTAATGATTTAGAATCATATTTTCTATCTATCAATGATAAAAAATTTAGAGCAACCCAAATATATGAATTTCTATATCAAAAAAGAGTAAAAAGTTTTGATGAAATGAATAATATTGGTAAAAACATTAAAGAACATTTAAAACAAGACTTTAACTTTGATATGATTAAAATAGTTTACAAACAAGAAGATGACTTAGTAAAGAAATATCTATTCCAATTACAAGATGGCCAAACCATAGAATCTGTCTTAATGTATCACGATTATGGTATTAGTATATGTGTCTCATCACAAGTTGGATGTAATATGGGCTGTAAATTTTGTGAAAGTGGCCGACTAAAAAAAGTAAGAAATCTAGAAGCATACGAAATGGTTGAACAAATATTGTTAATTGAAGAAGACATTAAACAAAGAATATCTCATGTTGTAGTAATGGGAATCGGCGAACCATTTGACAACTACGATAATGTCATGAATTTCATTAAAATAATAACTCATCCTAAAGGAATTGCCATCGGTACTAGACACATAACAGTGTCAACTTGTGGTGTCATTCCCGGTATCAAGAAATTCATGAATGAACAAGGACAAGTAAACCTAGCCATTAGTTTACACGCTCCCAATGATGAAATTAGAAATAAGATTATGCCAATTAGTAAAGCCTATAAACTAGAAGAACTAATGGAAATCCTTAAAGAATATGAAAAAAAGACTAATAGAAGAATAACTTTTGAATATATAATGTTAGATAAAGTAAACGATAGTGCTGAAAATGCCAAAGAATTAGCAAACTTAATTAAAGAAATAAACTGTTATGTTAATTTAATTCCATATAATGAAACCGAAAATATTGATTTCAAACGAACAAAACAAGTGCAAATATTGAAGTTTTATGATATACTTAAGAAAAGTGGAATAAACGTAACAATAAGACGTGAATTTGGTGGTAAAGTAGATGCTGCCTGTGGCCAACTACGCGCTAACCAAAATAAAATAGGAGGTTAAATATGCAAACATTTTATTATACAGATCCAGGAAAAGTTCGTTCACATAACGAAGATAGTGTAACAATAATTAATAATGAAAATAAAGAATATCTATTAGCGGTCGCTGATGGTATGGGAGGACATAAAGCCGGTGAGATAGCTTCATCAATTGCTATTAATCACTTAACAGAATCATTCTATAAAATGTCATCTCTAAAAGATAAAGATAGTGCCATTGAATGGATGAGAACAGTAGTTCAAGAAATAAATAATAAAATATTTGAATATACTGATGCTAATCCCGATAGTAAAGGTATGGGTACAACTCTAGTTATGGCTATTAAAACTGATGATTATATCTTATTTGGTAATATTGGTGATAGTTCAGGATTTGTTATTAAAAATAGTACTCTTCATAAAGTAACTAAAGACCATACCCTAGTTAATCTATTAGTATCTACCGGAGAATTAACCGAAGAGGAAGCTAAATATCATCCTCGTAAAAATGTCTTAATGCGAGCACTTGGTGCTAACAACCCAATTGAAGTAGATATCTTTGATGTTGATACATCAGTAAAAGGAATATTCTTATGTAGTGATGGTCTAACTAATATGTTAACAGCTGAACAAATAGAAAAAGCCTTAAATGATGAAGACCAATCAATTGAAGATACTGTATTAAAATTAATCAAAAAGAGTAATAGTCGTGGAGGAACTGACAACATTTCAATAGCTTATTTAAAGAAGGAAAGCGGTGATTTATAATGTTATCAAAGGGGCAAAGAATTAACGATCGTTATGAGATTGTTAAATCAATTGGTGAAGGTGGTATGGCCAATGTATATTTAGCTAATGACTTAATATTAGATCGTAAAGTCGCCATCAAAGTATTAAGAGGAGACTTATCAAATGATGATAAATTTATCAGAAGATTCCAAAGAGAAGCCTTATCTGTATCCAATTTATCACACCCAAATATTGTTGAAGTATACGATGTTGGAGAAGAAGATGGTCAGCACTATATAGTTATGGAATATATCGATGGTATGACCTTAAAACAATTACTAAAGAAAAGAGGCAGTCTAACCGTCCCAGAAGTAGTAGACATTATGACCCAATTAACTGATGGACTAGCTCATGCACATGCGGCTTATATAATTCACCGAGATATTAAACCACAAAACATAATGATTATGGATAATGGTTTAATAAAAATAACTGATTTTGGTATTGCCATGGCCCTAAATGCTACCCAATTAACCCAAACTAACTCAGTTATGGGCTCAGTTCATTACTTACCACCAGAACAAGCTAGTGGTAAAGGAGCTACTATAAAAAGTGATATCTATTCATTAGGAATATTAATGTATGAATTACTAACCGGTACTATTCCATTTAAAGGTGATAACGCTGTTGAAATAGCCCTAAAGCATTTAAAAGAACCAATGCCAAGCCTAAGAAAGCAGAACCCAACAATTCCGCAAAGTGTTGAGAATATTGTTATGAAAGCAGCAGCTAAAAACCCAAGAAATAGATATGATTCTGTGATGGAAATGCATGAAGACTTAGTAAAATGCTTAGATAATCCTGATGTTGAAAAATATTCTTTTGAATATCCTGAAATAGAAAATAATGACGAAGCTAAGAAACTAAATCCCATCAAGAAAATAAAAAAACCAATAGTAAATAAAGAAGAAATACCAGGTGAAGAAATATCTACTGAAATAAAATCTGATTTTCTAGATGAAGATACTATACCTCCAACAGAAAAGAAGAAAAATAAAGTAGTAATAATCTTATCATGCGTCTTCTTAAGTTTAATCATTATTGGCGTGATAGTATTTACTATTTTAATGACTGGTGACGTAAAAGAAATAAGCGTTCCTAACTTAACTAATAAAGAAATAAATGAAGCACTAGATGAATTAACAAAACTAGGCTTTGACTATGTCATAGAAACCGAATCAAGTGATAAAGTTGAAGAAGGTCACGTCATCAATACCTTACCTAAAGCTGGCACAGTAAGAAAAAAAGGTACAATTATAACTGTTGTTAAATCAAGTGGTGGCGACTTCCATTACCTAGAAGACTATACCGGCCTAGATTATAAAGAAGTAAAAGCCAAACTAGAATTATTAGGAATTAACGTTCTAATAGAAAGAAAAGACGTTGAAAATAAAGATGACTATAAAGATAAAACAGACCATATCTTAGAACAAAATCCTAAGTATAATAGTGAAGAAAAGAAACTATTAGAAAAAGGTGATACTATTACTTTATATATTCCCAACATCGTTGAAGAGTATCCTAACATGGTCGAAGAAGGATGGACTCTATCAGAAGTAATAGCCTTTGTTAAAGAATATAATGTTTTAATAACAGTCTTAGATAAAAACAATAAAGCAGTACCACAAGACAAGTACGAAGAATTAAAAAATAGTAAAATAACTTATCAATCAAGAATAGGTGATCCTATTATTAGTGGAATAAGTATTAAAGTAAAAATTGCTGATGCCTTACCAGAAGAAAAACCTGCTAGCAGTAGTAGTAGTAGTAGTGGAAGCGGTACAGAATAGGAGTGTAATATGCAAGGTATAATTGTTAAAAATATCAGTAACGACTATACAGTAAGAACCAATAATCAAGATTATATCTGTAAATGTAGTGGTAAAATAAAATATTCAAAAATGACTCCCTTAGTAGGAGATAAAGTACTCTTTAATGAAAAAGACAATTATATTGAAAAAATATTACCACGTCAAAATGAATTAATAAGACCTAAAGTAGCTAATATTGATATTGTCTTAGTAGTTACTAGTGTTAAAAATCCTAACTTTGACACTTATCTATTAGATAAATTACTAACAATTATATCTTATAACAATATTACACCAATAATATGTTTAACTAAACTAGACCTATTAACACCCGTTGAATTACAAGAAATAGATAAATATACTAGTTATTATCAAAGTATTGGCTATACCGTTATAACTAATACAGAACTAGATAAATTAAAAGAATTAATGCAAAATAAAATAGTAGCCTTTGCTGGTCAAAGTGGGGCGGGGAAATCTAGTCTACTAAATAAATTGGATAGCAGTCTAAATCTTCAAACTAATGATATATCATATGCCCTAAATAGAGGAAAACACACCACAAGACATACTGAATTATATCAAGTAGGTACATCATTAATTGTTGATACCCCAGGATTTTCTCAAATAGATTTTACTAATATGACTAAACTAGATATAAGAGATAATATGCCTGAAATGTTTAATAATCTTCATTTATGTAAATATAGTGATTGTCTTCATACTAAAGAAGAAGGCTGTCATGTTATTGAATTATTAAATAAAAACGAAATATTACCATCTCGTTATAAAAATTATCAAAAATTTATTAATAATAAGTAGGTGATTTAATGAAACTATCAGTATCTATCTTATCAACAGATAATAAAATAGATTATGTAAAAAAACTAAATAATACTAAAACTGACTATATTCATATAGATGTTATGGACGGATTATTTGTTCCTGATACTAAGTTTTCTATTGAAAAAATAAAAGAAATAAATAACATATCCAACAAAAAACTAGATATTCACCTAATGGTAGAAGACCCTATTATTTATATAGAAAAACTACATAACATGAATATCAATAATGTAACTATCCATATTGAAATAGATAAAGATATCGATAATCTAATAGATAAAATTCACTCTCTAGGTTATCAAGCAAGACTTGCTATCAGTCCAAACACTAACGTTGAATTATTATACCCATATCTAAATAAAATAGAAGGCATCCTAATAATGAGTGTTAACCCTGGCAAAGGTGGCCAAGAATTCATGCCGAACACTCTAAGTAGAGCAGAATATATCAAAAAACTAAATAATAATTTATCTCTAGAAATCGATGGTGGTGTTAATAACACTAATGTTGATTTAATAAAAGATAGTGGAATAGATACAATTGTCGTTGGATCTTATATTACTAAAAGTGATGACTATCTTAATAGAATAAATAATTTAATATCAGTATAATGCTGATATTTTTTAATTTATATAAAATGTAGATATTTAGAAGTTTAAAAATAAATAAAATTACCCATTATATACATAGAATATAGTATGAAAGGAGTAGTATATGATAGGTAATTTTAATGAAGAAGCACAAAATATTTTAGTAAAAGCCAAATTAGAAATGTTAGATTTAAATCATCCATATATTGGAACAGAACACTTAGTATTAGCCACATTACACACTAATAGTGAATTATCAACAAGATTAAAAGAATACGGATTAACCTATGATAAATTTAAAGAACAAATAATAAATATAATAGGAATGGGTAGTAAGAAAAGTGAAATATTTTTATATACCCCATTACTAAGAAAAGTAATAGAAAATGCTATCTTAGATAGCAAAGATAACAATAATGGGGAGGTAACACCATATCACTTATTTTCTTCTCTTTTGGAAGAAGGAGAAGGGATAGCTATCAGAATATTTATCTCGATGGATCTAGATGTTGAATCTATGTATGAAGAATTTGCTAGTAAATTAATCAAAAAAAGAAAGAAGAAGAAAAAAATATTAGCCGAAGATTTAGGAATAGATTTAACAGAAAAAGCTAAAAACAATTTATTGGACCCCGTTATTGGTAGAGAAAAAGAAGTTCAAAGAGTTTTAGAAATATTATGCCGAAGATGCAAAAACAACCCATTATTAATAGGCTTGCCTGGTGTTGGTAAGACTGCTATTGTTGAAGAATTATCCAGATTAATTGCTAGTAATGAAGCCGGAATATTAAATGGTAAAAAAATAATTTCCATCGACATGGCCTCTCTAGTTGCTGGCACTAAATATCGTGGTGAGTTTGAAGACCGCATGAAAAAACTCATTAAAGAAGTTGAAAATGATAATGATATAATTCTATTTATTGATGAAATACACACTCTTGTAGGAGCTGGTGGAGCGGAAGGTGCTATCGATGCATCAAATATTTTAAAACCGGCTCTTGCTCGTGGCAAAATAAGAATAATTGGAGCTACTACCACTGCTGAATATCATAAATATATCGAAAAAGACGGTGCTTTAGAAAGAAGATTTCAAAAAATATTTGTGGAAGAACCATCAATTCCTGATACCAAAAATATCTTATTAAAACTAAAACCTCTCTATGAAAAATATCATAAAGTAAGTATGAATGATAGTGTAATAGATTCAATTATAAACTTATCAGAAAAATATATCTATGACCGCAATCGTCCTGATAAGGAACTAGATATTATGGATGAAGTCTGCTCTAAAGTAAGCCTACAAAATAATACTAGCGAAGAAGCAAGCAAATTACAAAAAGAATTAAATGATATAAGAGATAAGAAAAAAACATATATACTAGATAATGACATTAAAAAGGCTTATTACTATCGTCAAAAAGAAAATGAAGTATTAAATAAATTAAATAGTTTAGAACTAACTACTACTAACAGTAAAGAAGTATCAATAAATGATATAGCTAGTGTTATTAATAACCGTTGTTCTATCCCTATGTATGAAGTATTATCTGACTCAGTAAAAAGTATAAAAACTATTGAAGACAGTCTAAGTAAAACAATTATTGGTCAAGATAATGCTATTAAAGAACTAATAAGTATTACTAAGAGAATAAAACTAGGCTATAAGGATAACAAATGTTATTCACTACTATTTATTGGACCAACAGGTGTTGGTAAAACCTTAATGGCTAAAAATTATGCTAAAAGTTTTTTAGGAGAATCTAATTTTATACGCTTAGATATGTCTGAATACTCTGATGCTACCTCTATAAATAAAATAATAGGTTCTAATCCTGGCTATGTTGGATATGATGACAAAAATATTCTTGGTCTTATTAAAGAAAAGCCTAATTCTATATTATTACTAGATGAAATAGATAAAGCTCACCCAAGTGTAATTAACTTATTCTATCAAATATTAGATGAAGGTAAAATAAAAGATAATCAAGGTAATGTCATAAGATTTGATCACATAACAATTATCATGACCTCAAATGTCGGATTTGAAGAAATTAAAGTAGGATTTAATCAGAATAAAGAAGATGAAGTCATATCTTCTCTAAAAACTGTTTTTCCACCATCATTTATTAACCGAATTGATAATATTATAACTTTCAATAACTTAAATAAAGATAACTTAATAGAAATAATAAATAATAGAATAGACTATATAAAAAATAAATATAATAATATTACTATAAATATTGATAATAGTGTCTTAGAAGAAGTAATAAATAAATGTAATTATCATGAGTTTGGTGCTAGAAAAGTAAACAAAGTACTAAGTAATATTGTTGAAAATAAAGTAGTAGATGCTATTATTAATGAAAAGGATAGTATTACTATTACCTCTAATAAAGTAGTAAATATTTAACTGTATTTAGGACTAACCACAGTCCTTTTTTCATATACTGATGTAGGTGATACTACTTGAAAAAAATATTATTAACGATATTAATATGTCTATCTTTTATATCAAAAGTAAATGCTAGTACTTCCTCAGCTTATGAATATGTCTTAATGGACCAAACAACAGGAAGAATATTATCCTCAAAAAATGCCAACTCTCCACGCCTAATCGCATCTATTACTAAAATAATGACCTGTTTACTTGCCATTGAATCAAATAAATTAGATGAAATTATAACAGTTGACGAATCAATAAAAAAGGCTTATGGCTCAGGTATTTATATTGAAGTAGGGGAGGAAATGACCTTAAGAGATATGCTATATGGCCTAATGCTTAGAAGTGGTAATGATGCCGCTGTAATGATTGCTTCATATCTAGCTGGTACTGAAGAAGACTTCGCCGTTCTTATGAATAACAAAGCCAAAGAAATAGGTATGAAAAACACTGTATTCACTAATAGTAGCGGTCTAGATAACGATACCACGGGTAATTATTCAACAGCCTACGATATGGCTTTATTAACAAGATATGCTATGCAATATGAAGAATATAAAAAAATAGTTGGAACTAAAAAACATGTCGTTAAAACTAACTATAAAACTTATTCATGGACCAATAAAAACAAACTATTAAAATATAACTTTATAACAGGAGGTAAAACAGGTTATACTGAAAAGGCCAAAAGAACTCTTGTTAGTACTGCTACTATTGACGATATGAATTTAATTGTCGTAACCATTAAAGATAGTGATGACTGGAATACTCACTTAGACCTATATGAATATGCAAAAAATAATTATTCATCATATAAAGTATTAAATAAAAAGAAGTTTAACATTGTTGGAGATACCTTCTATATAGGAGATTTCTATATTAAAAATAATGTTTACTTACCACTTAAAAAAGATGAAAAAGGTGCTTTGATATCTAAAATAAAATTAGAAAAATTAAATAGTTATAATAGTGGAGATAAAGTAGGATATATTGAAATATCTATGAATAATGATATTTTATATAAAGAAGATATCTATATAGAAAAAACATTAAATACTAAACCTAGTTTCTTTAAACAAATATGGAGAAAAATATTTAAATGATAAATATTATTTGGGGATCATTTATTGTTATAGGAATACTATATAGTTTCTTTAATCCTAGTATTAATATGACTGATATTATGCTATCATCATCTACTAATTCATTAAAATTAATCTTTAATATCTTACCACTTATGTGCCTATGGTTAGGAATTATGAATATAGCTAAAGAGAGTGGCCTACTAGATATCTTATCAAAAAAAATAACCCCTATCTTAAAAGTACTATTTCCTGAAATACCACCTAACCATGAAGCATTTTCATATATAGCTTCCAATATTATAATGAATATGTTAGGACTCGGTAATGCTGCTACACCATTCGGATTGAAAGCCATGAAAAGTATGCAAGAATTAAATAAAACTAAAGATACTGCCACTAGAAGCATGATAACTTTCTTAATAATAAATACTTCATCAGTTACTATAATTCCTACAACAGTTATATCTTTAAGAATCCTAAATGGTTCATCCAATCCAAGTGAAATAGTACTAGCTAGTATTATCACAACATTTTCTTCATGTCTTATTGGCTTAATTATTGATAGAATAATATATCTTTTCAGGAGGAACAAATGAATATTTCGAGTATAATCATTCCTTTGATAACAGCAATAATAATTATTTATGCACTATATAAAAGAATAGATATTTTTTCTTCATTCTTAGTAGGAGTAAAAGAAGGCCTAAACACCACTCTAGGTATTTTCCCAACAATTTTTGCAATGGTAATAGCGGTCGATATACTTCTTAAAAGTAATATTATTGCTGATATAACTAAACATTTAATACCTGTATTAAACAAAATAAACATAAATCCTAGTCTGATTCCTTTATGTTTACTAAGGCCAATATCTTCATCTTCATCATTAGTAATATTAAACGATATATTAGCAGTATACACCCCGGATAGTATGGTAGGAAGAATCGCCTCAGTTATTCAAGGAAGCACTGATACTACTATCTATATCATCAGTCTCTATTTCTCATCAGTAGGTATAACAAAAATAAAACATTCTCTATTAATTGGTTTATTAGTCGACCTATCATGCGTAATTATCGCCATTATTACCGTTAATTTGCTATTTTAAAATTAAAAACATTTACAATACAACCATTTATGTTATAATTAAATTGGTGTGGTGGTAGTTATGAAAACTAAAATAAAAAGAATAAAAAAGAATTCACAAAAACAAATAAAAAAAATAAAGAAAAATATAATTAATGTAAAAAATAATATTGTAAATTTTTTTAAAGAAGATGGCAAAAAAGAAAAATTAGTTAAATTATTAACTAGAATTTGGAATTTCTTAAAGAGAAAAGATGTATTAGAGATAATTCTGTTATGTCTTCCATTTGTAATAATTGATTTGTCAACAAGATTGTTTGCGCATCAAATAGAGTTCTATCCAATATTTAGTATTAGTCCAAGACTATTTTCAATAGCTTATATAATTCTATTTGCAGGAATTGTCTTAAATATTGGTAAGAAAAAAGATAAAATAGTATATAGTTTAATATTTCTTATTTGCTTTGCCTTATATTTAGTAAATAATATATATTATAGTGCTACTAATAACTTCTTTAGTTTTTCTATGATGGAATTAGCTAGTGAAGGTAGTGGATATATATATGATGTATTAAAAACATGTAATTTTTATGTTTATGTTGTAGCATTTGTTATTTTTACTACTTTTATTATAGCCTTAAAATATTTTCCTAATAGTAAGACTAATAAGAAGAAAATGGCAATAATAATATTTATATTCTTAGTGGTACATACTTTTGCTAAATGTTGTTTAGGAAGAGCTAACTTTGAACTTACTTGGGATACATGGCGTAATCCCCGAAATGTATATAACAATTTTAATGATAGCAATAAGTGTTTAGCTCTAGCAGGTATCTATGAATATAGTGTTAGAGACTTCTATATTACTTATATCAAACCAGAAACAAAGAAAAGTGAAACAGAAAGTAAGTTCCTAGAAGATGTTTTTAGTGAAGAACATAATAGCTTTTCTAATAATAAATATACTGGAATATTTAAAGATAAGAATGTTATTTTCTTACAAATGGAAGGTATTGATAATTGGCTTTTAACTGAAGACATTATGCCTAATACCTATAGTTTACTTAATAACTCAATTAATTTTAATAATCATTATTCATTCTTTAATGGTGGTGGATCAACATTTAATTCAGAGTTTGCAGTTAATACTGGTTATATGACACCATATACTTATCCAATTAATGCTTATACCCTAAATAAAAATGATTTTCCATACTCTATGGCTAACTTAATGAAAGTAATGGATTATTCAATTAAAGCCTTTCATATGAATAGTAGTGAATATTATAGTAGAGGTATTAATTATTCTAACTTTGGTTTTGATAGATATTTTGGTTTAAAAGATTTAGGAACATATACTGATAACTCCTATAACTTAGATAGAGAACTAATTCTAAACGAAACCTTCTATGATGAAATGTTTAAAAATGAAGGGAAGTTTATTGACTATATAATAACTTATAGTAATCACTTACCATTTACTACTAGTAAAGGAGTATGTCGTCAATTAATAAATATTGATTATGCCGAAAAGTTAGAACCTCTATCAAGAAGTGAAAGAGAAGAGTTTATTAATAACTTAAATTTAACCGAAGAAGATTGTATTAAAAGACAAGCTCAAGAAACAGACTATATGGTTGGACTATTAATACAAGCCTTAAAAGATAATGGTTTATATGACAATACTATCATCGTTGCCTTTACTGATCACTATTTATATACTGCCACTAATGAAACATTATCCAGACATAAAGATACAAGTACTAATCTAGTTAATAAAACACCATTCTTTATTTGGAGTAGTAACCAAAAAAGAGTAGATATTAATAAAGTAACTAGTCAACTAAATATCTTACCAACATTCTTAAACCTAATGGGAGTAGAATATAATGAAAAATGGTATGTATTCAGAGATGCTCTAGGTAATAATGATACTCTAACTATATTTAGTGATTTATCTTGGTATGATGGTAATATATATGTTGTTGATGGCCAAGTAAAAAACAACAAATCTGTTGATGAATTAACTTTAGAAGAAAAGAATAGTTTAGTAGAATATTACGTTAAGAAAAATGATTTAGTACTTAAATATAATTATTTTAAAGAAATTATGAATTAGAGGTGTAATATGAAAAAAGTAAGTATAATTGTTCCTTGTTATAACGAGGAAGAAAGTATTCCATTATTTTACAAAGAAATAAAAAAAGTATTTAGTAAAATAAATTATAAATTAGAATTAATATTTGTTAATGATGGTAGTAAAGATAAAACACTAGAACTCATCAGAAACCTATCTAAAAAAGATAAAGAAGCAAATTATATATCATTATCTAGAAACTTTGGTAAAGAAGCTGCTATGTGGGCCGGATTAAAACATTCTACCGGTGACTATATTACAGTTATGGACTGTGATTTACAAGACCCACCAACTTTAATACCGGAAATGCTTCGCCTAATTGAAGAAGAAGATTATGATGTAGTAGGCACTAGAAGAGTAACCCGTAAAGGAGAGCCCCCAATTAGAAGTTTCTTTGCCCGTATGTTTTATAAAATAATAAATAAAATGAGTAAAGTAGAAATGGTTGATGGTGCTAGAGACTATCGTATGATGACAAGACAAGTCGTAGATAATTTATTAACCCTAAAAGAATATAATCGATATTCTAAAGGATTATTTAGTTTTGTTGGCTTTAAAACAAAATGGTTAGAATACGAAAATATTGAAAGAGTAGCCGGCGAGACTAAATGGAATTTTTGGAAATTATTTCTTTACGCTATTGAAGGAATAGTGGCTTTTACAACAGCACCTCTAACAATGGCTGCTACATTTGGTATCTTATTTTGCCTAGTAGCCTTTATTATGATAATAGTTATTATTGTTAAAACATTAGTTTATGGTGATCCTACTAGTGGTTGGCCAAGTCTTGCCTGCATAATATTTATGACTAATGGTATAGAATTACTATGTATTGGAGTAATCGGAGAATACCTATCTAAAACTTATTTAGAAGTAAAGAAAAGACCAATATATATAGTTAAAGAAAGTAATATGGATGTAGTATATGATAAAGATATATAAAAAATATGAAGAATTAATTAATTACTTAATAATTGGTATTCTTACCACTGTCGTAAGTCTTGCTACTTATTATTTATTAACCCTAACTGTATTAGATGCTAATAATAAAGTATATTTACAAATAGCTAATATTATCTCTTGGTTAGCATCAGTAACATTTGCTTACTTTACTAATCGAAAATTTGTCTTTAAAGTAAAAAATAAAAGTAATATTAAAGAATGCTTAAACTTTTACATATCAAGAATATCAACCCTATTAATCGATATGATTATTATGTATATATTTGTATCAAGATTAAAATTTGATAATAAAATAGTTAAATTAATTGCCCAAGTAGTAATTATTATCTTAAATTATATATTAAGTAAATTTATAGTATTTAAAAGCAGTAAGGAAGTTGAGAAGTAATGGATGCAATAATTAAGGGAATAGGTAGTAATTATCAACTATTTAAAAATATAAATAATATATTAGGACTTATATTAAGTATAATAGTTATCCATCGAGCATTTTATTTTGTTATAGGAATGTTTTTTACAAGAAAATTTAAACCCGCTAAAAAGAAACATAAATATGCTATTGTCATTGCGGCTAGAAATGAAGAAAGTGTAATAGGTAATCTCTTAGATAGTATAAAAAAACAAGATTATCCTAAAGATTTAATAACTACCTTTGTTGTTGCAGATAACTGTACTGATAAAACTGCTCAAGTAGTTCGCGATAAAGGTGCTATCTGTTATGAAAGATTTAATGATAAAGAAAAAACTAAAGGATATGCTCTAGAATACTTATTTGATCAAATAGAAGAATATTATGGCCGTATGTCATTCGAAGGTTATTTTGTTTTTGATGCTGATAACTTACTAGAAAAGAACTTTATTTCTAAAATGAATGATGCTTTTGATTCAGGTTTAAAAATTATCACATCATATCGTAATACTAAAAACTTTGATGAAAATTGGATAGCATCAACTTATGCCTTACACTGGTTAAGATCTATTAGAGCTAATCATCGAGCAAGAAGCGTTTTACATTTAGCCACTAATATTCAAGGTACTGGCTTTTTAATGGCTAGTGAAATAGTAGAAGATGGTTGGCACTATACAAGTTTAACTGAAGATAGAGCCTTAACTGCTGATGCTGTTGCCCAAGGTTATGAAATATCTTACCAAGATGAAGCTATGTTTTTTGATGAACAACCAATAAGCCTAAAAGTAGCGTTAAGACAAAGATTAAGATGGTCCAAAGGACATTTACAAGCTTTTGCACAAACAGGACCATATCTATTTTTAAATATATTCTTAGGAAAAAGATACTTAAAAACTAAATGGCAAGATAATAGTAAAAAGCAAAAACAACCATTATCTAAACGTATTATTGAGTCTATTCGTCATCGCTTTGCTTCATTTGATACCCTAGTCCAATTAACACCAATATCATTTATTAACTTACTAAGATTTATACTAGTATCAGTAATAATATATTCATGTTCATTATATAGTAACGGAATAAGTAATATGACATTATTTAGTGGTAGTGTTTGGTTAGCTAAAGTATTAAGAAATCTATTTGATATAAGAATTAATATTGAACCAGGTATTAATGCTTTATTAATGGGCTTTGTATTAACTATATGGTATCGTTTACTATATCGTATTGGAAGTTATTTTACTAGTATATGGATGGCTGTATATCTATTTATCGTAGAAGATGCTAGAATTAAAAAAATAAGTTTTTGGAAGAAAGTAGAGTTTTGTTTAACATGGCCAATATTTGATATAATAGGTCGTTATACAACATATATTGCTATATTTAAAAAAGTAGAATGGAAACCAATACCACATCAAAGTAAAATAACTATTGATGATTTAAAAATGGAGAACTAAGATGAAAGAATATCTTAATCAGTTTTATAATGAAGGCTTAGCTACAACATTTTATTTAAAACCATTAAATTATTTAAACAAAAAGGTAAAAAGCCCTAAGAAAAGAAAGCTTTTAGAATTATTAATTAAAGTATTATATACCATATTAGTATTATTATTTGCTATTTATATGTTTATATATAAGTGGCCACTATAAGTATTGCTTATTGCAATACTTAATTTATTATGATATAATTCTATTAGTGTAGGTGATAGAGATGAAGACAGTTAATTACTTATTAATAATAGTTGCTATAATATGCTTAACAGTTGGTGGAACATTTGCATATTGGTCAGGAAGAAGTAATAATGTCAATATAAATGCATCACTTGGAAATATTAATAATTGTGTAAGATACACGAAAGGAACAAATCTAACTTCAAGTAATTTTATGCCAAGTGCTAGTTATACTGGTGGAGCATCTACTACAATAACATTTTATAGATATGCTAGTGGCTCTAACAGTTGTAATATCAATAGTACTATTTATGGAACTATATCTATAAAAATAAATAGTATTGGCACAAACTTAAAAAGCGAAGCCGGATTTAAATATGCTTTAGTAAGTGGCAGTACTGTATTAGCACAGGGCACTTTCTCAGGAAAATCAGCCGGTACATATGCAATTAAATCTAACATTGCTCTTAGCACTACCTCAACAACATATACTTTATATATATGGCTAGATAAGAGCATGGATTTAAACGAAAAGATTGTTGGAGAATCATTTAATATGGAACTAGTAGTAAGTGCTACTAACAAACCAAATTAACTATTAGCGGAAGTTAATAGTTTTTTTACACACTAAAAAATATGTAGAAAAAACTAGCAATTTTTAATTATTAGTGTATAATATAGTTAATTTGAAACGAGGAGGGGAAATAGTATGAAAGATGAATTAAATAACAAAGAAAAAATATCAAAAAAGAAATCATTATCAGCACCAAAGAAAGAAATTAGTACTACATCAAAAAAGAAAATTGAATCAAATACATTACCAGATAATAAAAATCAGTCAAAAACAAATACTGAATTAGCCAAAAGTACAACAATTAAGAAAAAGAATATAAATATTATCTTTGATATTATAATTACTATTATTATCATTGCCATAATTGTTTTATCTATCTTACTATATTTTAAAAAGAAAGAAGAAGCAAAGACACGACAAGAACTAATTGAAGCAGTAATTCCAAGAAAAATACCAACTGAAGAAATGATTGAAGACGAAAGTATCAAAAACGAAATAGATGAATTGAAAATGAAGTTTAATAATAGTGATGTGTATGGGATCTTATCCATAAGTAATCAAGATACTAGCATTCCCATAGTAAAAGGTAGTGATAATGATTACTATTTAAATCATTCTATAACAAAAGAATATAGTATTATAGGTAGTGTCTTCGTTGACTATAGACACGATGCAACATCAAGACAAATCAATATCTATGGCCATAACTCAGGTAATTATGATCCACCACTTAGAATACTAGAAAAATATTTATTTGATGAAGAATATTTTAGAAGTAATCCAAGCCTTGAATTAAAAATAGATAACGAAGTTCGTAAATATCAAATATTTAGTATATATCCTGCTGATAAAAAATCTAAAGAAGAACATATGCAATTCGATTATCAAAATGAACTAGATTGGCTAATGCATTTTGAACGTATGCACCAAAGAAGTTTATACAAAACGGATATTGTATTTTCTGAAAGTGATAATGTACTAGTCCTACAAACATGTATTCTATACGGTAAATATCAAAATAAAGTACTTGTTGTTGTAGCTAAAGAAATAAAATAATTTGGAATATATTTATTATTTATAAATTATGATATATTATATATCGTTAGGGGGAACTATGAAAAATAAAATAATTAAAAACATACCAAATGCTCTAACAACATCTAGAATTATATCCTCAATAGTAGGAGCTATATCATTTATTTTGGGTAATTATTATCTATCATTTGGCACATATATCTATGGCGCTATTAGTGATTTCTTTGATGGCTTAGCCGCTCGTAAACTAAATGCTTATTCAGAGCTTGGTAGAAAACTAGATGCTATTTCTGATAAATTATTTGCTCTATCTTTACTAGCACCTAGTATTATAAGTGGTAATATTTTAATGCTAATACCACTATTATATGAAATAAAAATAGCCCATACTAATTACAAATCAGAAAAGTTAGGCTTTAAACCAGCAACTATTCGTTTAGGAAAATTTAAAACCGCAATGCTATTCCCTACAATAATAACCGGCTTACTTGCTACTATTAAACCTGAATTATACTATCTTTTAGGAGCTTTATTACCAATAACAACTGTATTACAAAGCAAAACTGCCACTATGTATGAAAATATCTTAAACGATAATGTTGAAGGTAAAACCATAAGCTATGATTCACAACCAATATATAAAAACACTAATGCTATCGATAAAGTAAAAGACTTATCTAATGAATTTACATATCATTTATGTACTCCAATAACTAAAAATAAAGTGAAAAAGAGAGTATTAAAAAAATAGTATATAATATTTAGTTAGGTAAAAAATATACATATTTACATATAATTTAAATATTATATTTTTTTAGAAAAAAGGTTTACAAAAACACATATAAATGATAAAATGTAAACGTAAAGGGTGATTTCTATGCTAGGAAGAAATATAAAAAAATATCGACTATTATCAGGCATGTCTTTGAGAGAAATGGCAGATAAGCTAGGTGTTTCGCATCAAACAATAAAAAAATATGAAGAAGGTATCATAACACCAAACTCAGAAAGGATAATCCAAATATCTAAATTGTTTAATGTTAATATATCTGATCTTTTAAATGCCTTTATAGTTCCAAAATTAAAATTTGAAAATTTTAGAAAGCAATCTAAAATGTCCAAAACCAAAGAAAAAGGTTTGTACATGCTGATAAGCGATGAAATAGCCAAATATCTAGAGGTACTAAGTTATGCTAATGAAGATTATTCTTTTGATAGGACTAAATGGAGATTTAAAGTTAATTCAAGTGATGACATTGAGAAAATATCTACTGAAGTGCGCAAAATGTTAGGAGTATCAGATGAATGTGCTTTAGATAATCTTACTGATAAATTAGAAGACAATAATTTTCTAATTTTAGAAATAGATTATGAAGAAAAATTTGATGGATTTTGTGAATACATCGACAATCTTGCTTTCATAATATTATCTTCAAAAGGATATGAAAGAAATAGATTTACGCTAGCTCATGAACTAGGTCATTTAATCTTAGATTTTGATAATGATATAGAAGACAAGGAAAAGGAAAGATACTGTGATTACTTTGCATCATGTTTATTAATGCCATCAAAGGCAATGAAAAAAGAATTTGAATTTAATAATATATGTACTACAAGAAATGTATCTATAAATGAAATAATATTAATAGCTAAAGAATATAAAGTTTCAATAAATGCTGTAATTATGCGACTTAATACATTAGGAATAATAGACGATAATCAAAAAAGAAACTTATTTATATTGCTATCTAAAGCGGGATTGAGAACTAAACAATTAAAACTCATAAATGAACATCCTACAAGAAGAGATAAAATCGTTTTTAGACTAGAAGCTGAAAAAATTATTAGTACGGATGAAGCAGTTAAATATTTAGGGGTAACAACTGATGAATTTTTCAAATCTGATTTTTGTAATTGATGTTAATGTTATAATACACCTTGAAAAAGTTAACCTTCTAGATGAATTAACAAACGATAAAAATGCAAGAATTGTTGATTTAGTACTTTATCAAGAATATCAGCATAAGCCCAATCTTATTTCTAAAAAAATATCTAAAATTAAAACAATTTCTCTAAATGAAATGCAAGTAGCAGAATCACAAAATCTATATATGAAAAATCGTAGAAATAGTATCTTTGATTATTTTAGTTATATTGCCGCTAGAGATAATAATGGTATACTTTTGACCGGTGATTGGAAGTTAAAGAAATCTATTAACAAAAATAGTGATGTTGATGTAAGAGGGGCAATTTGGTACGTAAAGTACTTAAAAGAAAAAGGGATAATTGATGAAAATCGCTTATTAGATATTTATAAAACGTGGTTGGAAGATATTACTGTTTATATGCCAAATGAAATATTAGAAGAATTAATAAAAGGAATTGAAAGAAACATGGTTAATAACTAATTAAAAAATGCAAACATACTCACTTAAATTGAATGTTTACATTTTTTTAAATTATAGTATTTTATCTACTAATCCGTAGTTTAAAGCCTCTTTACTATCTAAATAATGATCTCTTTCGGTATCTCTTTCAATTTTTCTTAAACTTTTTCCCGTTTGTTTAGATAATATTGTATTTAATTTTTTCTTAAGTTTAATAATTCTTTCTGCCGCAATTTTAATTTCCGTTGCCTGACCTTGAGCACCTCCTAAAGGCTGATGAATCATGACCTCGGAATTAGGCAGGCAATATCTTTTTCCTTCTGTACCACAAGCTAAAAGAAATGCAGCCATAGAAGCAGCCATCCCTACACAGATAGTAGAAACATCACTCTTAATAAAATTCATTGTATCATAAATAGCCATTCCTGATGTAATACTACCACCTGGTGAATTAATATAAATACTTATATCACTATGATTAACTCCATCAAGATATAAAAGCTGTGCCACAATACTATTTGCTAAATTGTCATCTATTTCCCCTGATAAAAGAATAATTCTATTTTTAAGTAATCTTGAATATATATCATAAGCTCGCTCTCCATTATTAGTTTTTTCAATAACTGTAGGTATTAAGTTCATATTTCATCCTTTCTTATTATCTATAATTATTTTAATATTAATTCCTAATATTTATACAAAAAAGTTATCGACAAATATTAATAAAGGTGGTATTTTATTATCTAGGTAGGTAAGAAATATGAATATAAAAAAAGAAGTAGTAGGTATATTACAAACAAATTGTTATATCTTAGAAAAAAATAATGAAGTATTAGTAATTGATCCAGGAGATGACTTCCCTAAAATAGATAAACATCTTATTAATAAGAAAGTAGTAGGAATCATTCTAACTCATAATCATAGTGATCATACGGGCGCTGTCCAAGATATTGTGAATAAATATCATTCATCCGTATATGATAATACTAACTTATCAAAAGGTATAAACAAAATAGGCTCATTTCAATTTGAAGTAATATCTACTAATGGACACACTAATGATTCTGTAACTATCTATTTTAAAGATAATAAATGTATGTTTGTTGGCGACTTCATTTTTAGACTAGGTATTGGTAGATGGGACTTACCAACCGGTAATATTAAAGACATGTTACTATCTATCGAAAAAATAAAGAAATATCCTAATGACATTACTATATATCCCGGACATGGTGAATCAACAACATTAGGTTATGAAAAAGAAAATAACGAATATTTATGCCAAATAAACAAGATATAATTAGTAAAAAAATAGTATCTTTATCATTATCAAAATTTAGAAGTAGTTTCCATCTTACTAAGAAAGATATCTTATATATAGATAAACATGGCTTAGAAAAGATATGTCAAGATACCTATGATATTATAAATAAAAGATTAGCACCCCAAGTAATTGTCAATGATGGTAAACAGACACCATTTCACGGTCATCCGGTCTTTACTGCTCAGCATGCTACCGGTTGTTGCTGTCGGACTTGCCTTTATAAATGGCATCATATCTCACCTAATAGAAGCCTAACTACTAATGAAATAAACTATATTGTGGCTATTATTATGACATGGATAATTAAAGAATATAAAAAAGCATAAAAATATGATATACTATAAATACACTAAAAAAGGAGTAGATAATATGAATATTATAATGAATAAAGCTATAGAAAGTGCTGTAAATGGTATTAGAAACAAAGAAGGAGGACCTTTTGGTGCTGTCATTACTGATAAAGAAGGTAATATTATTGCTTGTGGTAATAACAAAGTTATCCTAAATAATGATCCAACGGCTCATGCTGAAGTTATTGCTATCAGAAATGCTTGTCAAAAATTAAATACTTATGATTTGTCAAACTGTATAATGTATACAACTTGTGAACCGTGTCCTATGTGTTTAGGAGCTATTATTTGGTCTAATATTAAAACTGTTTATTATGGTTGCGATAAAGTAGACGCTAATAACATTGGCTTTAGAGATGATATGATTTATGAATATCTAAATAATAGAGAATTAAAATTACTAGATATGCATCAAATAAATCGTGAAGAATGCATGAAAGTATTTGAAGAATATACTAACAATAATGGTACTATATATTAGACTTGTAAAATAAATAAAAAGTGTTATAATACTAACTTAAGAAAGGAAAATCTACTATGAAAATAAAATTTACAAGTATTAATCACAAATTAATAGCTAGTCTTACTGCCATTACTTTAATGGTCGGAGCAACAGGAGTAGCTCATCACGTTGAAACATATAAATCACGCTTTGTATATAAGAAAGATGACCAAGGCAAATATATTGCATCTAATGCTATAGAAAGTATGTATTTAAATAACTATTATGTTATTATAACCAAGACAGATGACAAAGATAGTATTGGTATAGGAAGAAAAGTAATAGAACCAATAACTTGGAAATGCACATACTATGATGCTTTTAGCAATAACAATATTATCTACCAAGAAGAAAATCATAAATCTGCTAATGCTGAATGTAGAACAATACCTCTAACTGAATTCATCTTATATTATGACGGAATAATTAAAGAAGAATATACTTCTGAAGAGTTAGAAGATATTTATGCTAAAATAACAAATGATTTTGAAGTAGATACTAATGCTAACAAATTAGTTTTAAGTAAATAGAAAAACAACCCTAAAATAGGTTGTTTTTGTTATTCATACTATTAGAGTTAGTATTATTTTCAGAACACTTATTATTCATACTATTTGAACAATCATGTGTATTATTCATACTATTTCTATTAGCAGAATTTGAGCTTTTTGACTTTTTGTTCTTAGCCATTTTGATCACCCAATATTATTATGAGAGCTAATTTAAAATTTATGTAAAAAACTTTGTAAACTTTCTTTAATTAATTTTTATTTTTGATATAATAAATAGTAAAGTGGTGATAATAATGAGTAGTAAATTAAAAAAATTATTAGAGGCAATTAATTATCATGATGATAATAATGAACTAGATAATTGTTCTTTATCAAAAATTCAAATAGAAAAAGATAATACTTGGGTAATTATTATTAATTCAGATAATTTAATATTGATAGATACTTATAATAAATTATTAATGTGTTTAAAAGAAAACTTTACGGAAGTAAATGATGTTGTTTTAAAAATAGAAGTTGCTAATATTGATAATAGTAAAATATCTCTATATTTTGAAAATATTATTCACTCTTTAGCAGATAATAATAGTAAGTATAATGTATTTAAAGATAGAACTATTAATATTAAAGATAATACTTTAGTTATAGATATATACAATATTGTTGAAAAAGAAGATATTAAGTCTTCCTCTAAATATATTGCCGAGTCATTATCTAATTATGGCTTTAATATTACCAATATAGAAACTAATTTAGTCATGGATAAAGACATTAAAGCCACTATTGAACATGAATTAAATAGTAACATTAATATTGATTATCCTAAAAAAGAAGAAATACCTAAAGAAGAAAAAGTAGTAGATAAACCAACATATCGCCCTAAAAAGAGTAGTGAAATAACAAAATTAAAAGATATATTATATGAAGTAGATAATATTAATATATCAGGGCAAATATTTGGTATTGATTATTTTGAAGCTAAAAGTGGTTATAAAATAATAACAATAAAACTAACTGATAATACTGATAGTATCTATGTAAAAACATTTACTAAAGATGATAAAGAATACCAACTATTACAAGATTTATTAAAACAAGGTTCTTGGTATAACTTCTATGGTAAAGTAGTTATGGATAGATATGCTAATGAATTAGTATTTAATACTAGATATAAAGATATTGAAAAAATAGATTCCCCTAAAACAGAGGAAGTAGTAGATAATGCTGAAGTAAAAAGAGTAGAACTACATGCTCACACGATGATGAGTCAAATGGATGGTATTACTAGAGTAGACTTAGGTAAACATACTTGTGAATTAGTTAGTAATGCTATTAAAATGGGTTATCGTGGTGTAGCTATAACTGATCATAATGGTTGTCAAGCTTTTCCCATCGCTTATGGTCTTATAACTGATTATAATAAAAAAGTAGAAGATGAAAGTAAAAAGTTTAAAGGACTATATGGTACAGAATTAACATTAGTAGATGATACAGTTAATATTGTTGTAAGACCTAAAGATTATCCACTAGAACATACTACTTTTGTTGTATTCGATACTGAAACAACTGGCTTTAATGCTGCTAATGGTGATCAAATGATTGAAATAGGTGCTGTTAAAATATGTGATGGTGTCATAACTGACCGCTTTGATGAATTAATTGATCCACAACGTCCATTGCCTAAAAAAATAACTGAGTTAACTTGCATAACTGATGAAATGTTAAAAGGTAAAGATAGTGAAGAAAATGTTACTAAAAGATTTTTAGAGTGGACTGGCGATTTACCAATGGTTGCGCATAATGCCAAATTTGATATCTCATTTATTGAAATGTCCATGAAAAAATATAATCTAGGAGAATTTACTAATACCGTTATTGATACCCTAGAATTATCACGAGCCTTAGACCAAGGATTTTCTAGACATGGTTTATCAGCCCTAGTAAAAAGATATAATGTTGAATGGGATGAAGATGCTCACCATAGAGCAGATTATGATGCCGAAGGAACTGCTTACGTTTTTTATAAAATGACTCAAAAACTAATGGATCAAAACTACAATACTGTTGAAGATTTAGAAAAATTAATACCTAAAGATGAAATTCACAAATTTGGTAATACTTATCACTTTAATGCTATTGCTCTAAATAAAACAGGTTTAAAAAACTTATTTAAAATAATATCTCTAGCTAATACTACATACTTATATAAAACACCAAGAATATTAAGAAGTAAACTAAATGAGTTAAGAGAAGGCTTACTGATTGGTAGTGGTTGTTATGAATCAGAAGTATTTATCCTAGCGCGTAGTAAAGAAGGTGAAGAGTTAACTAATATAATTAACTTCTATGACTATGTTGAGGTTCAACCACCTGAAGTATATGGCCATTTAATTCAAACAAGTGATTTTAAAAATGAATATGAAGTAAAAGAACATATTAAAAAAGTAATAGAAGCCACTATTAATGCCGGAAAAATTATTGTGGCAACCGGTGACGTACATCATTTCTATCGTGAAGATAAAATATATCGTGAAATAATTGTTAACCAAAAAGTACCTGGTGGTGGTCGACATCCGCTTGCTAAAAGTAGTATCACAGGAATACCTTCACAGCACTTTAGAACTACTGAAGAAATGCTTCAAGACTTTGATTTCTTAGATAAAGATTTAGCTTATAAAATAGTCGTTGAAAATACTAATAAAATATTAGATATGGCTGACTTTATTGAAGTTATAATTGATACCGGGGGTATTCCATTCTCTCCACGAGTAAAAAGTGATGATGGTAAGAGTTATCTAGACTGCCCACGAGTAGTTACAGACCTAGTTTATAACAAGGCCAAAGACTGGTATGGTGATAATCTTCCATATAATATTGAAAGTAGAATAGCTACAGAATTATATGGTGATATAGTTTATAAATGTTGGACTAGTATTATTGAAAAAAATAATCCTGATTTATCAGAAGAAGAAAAAACTAAAGAAATATATGCTAACTTACATAAAACACTAATTGATGGCTTTAATTCTGTAAAAACTTTATTAAAAGATTACTTAAAAGATAATTGGAATACTGAAGAAGATGGTGAATTAGATGATACTAAGTTAGAGAAAAAACTTAAAAAAGAGTTAGGAGGTATTATCGGGGGAGGATTCGATCCTATCTACTTAATTGCTCAAAGACTAGTTAAACACTCTAATGATGATGGCTTTTTAGTAGGTTCTCGTGGTAGTGTTGGTAGTAGTTTCGTTGCCACAATGATGGGTATTACTGAAGTAAATCCATTACCGGCTCATTACCGTTGTTCTCAGTGCAAACTTAGTATCTTTGATGATGAAAAAGGTAATTCATTAGGTGCTACATATTCTTCAGGATTTGACTTACCGGATAAAGAATGCCCTAATTGTCATATTCCATTAATAAAAGATGGTCAAGATATGCCGTTTGCTACCTTCTTAGGATTTAATGCTGATAAAGTTCCGGATATCGACTTAAACTTCTCTGATTTAAACCAAGCCTCAGCTCATGAATATACTAAAGTATTGTTTGGGGTAGATAACGTTTATCGTGCCGGAACAATTGGTACTGTAGCGGAGAAAACAGCTTTTGGTTATGTCCGTGGTTATTTTGAAGATAAAGGAATAATGGGTAAAAGAAACTGTGAAATAGAAAGATTAGCAATGGGATGTACCGGCGTTAAAAGAACAACCGGTCAGCATCCCGGAGGTATTGTTGTTGTACCTGATTACATGGATGTATCTGACTTTACACCATTCCAATTTCCGGCCGAAGATCCAACATCACCATGGCGTACAACCCACTTTGATTACCACGCTATTGACCAAGACTTATTAAAACTAGATATTCTTGGACACTCTGATCCAACTCAATTGCGTATGATTCAAGACTTAACTAAAACAGATATCCTAAAAGTTCCGCTAGATGATAAAGATACAATGAGTATATTTACCTCTACTAAAGCCCTAGGAGTTACTAATGAACAAATAATGTGTGAAACAGGAACACTTGGAATACCTGAGTTTGGAACACCATTTACTATCAGTATGGTTGCCGAAACAAAACCAACAACCTTTGCCGAATTAATAAAAATATCGGGATTATCTCACGGTACTGATGTATGGTTAGGTAATGCTCAAGATTTAATTAAAAATAACATTGTTCCATTCAAAGAAGTAATTGGTTGTCGTGATGATATCATGGTTTACTTAATGTATCATGGAGTTAAACCAATTAAAGCCTTCAAAATAATGGAGTTTGTTAGAAAAGGTAAAGCCTCTAAAGATAAAGTTACTTGGGAAGAACACAAGAAAACAATGCAGGAAGCTGGTATTGAGGAATGGTTTATTGATTCGTGTGAAAAGATTAAGTACATGTTCCCTAAAGCCCATGCTGCTGCTTATGTTATCAGTGCCTTTAGAATAGCTTGGTACAAAGTTCATATGCCTGCATACTTCTATGCTAGTTGGCTATCAACAAAAGCTACTGATTTTGATATTGAAGCAATGATAAAAGGCTATGACGCTATAAAAGATAAAATTATTGAAATAGAAGGTAAAGGATTTGACGCTACCAATAAAGAAAACGGTATGTCAGAAAGTTTACACGTTGCCCTTGAAGCTACCGCTAGAGGAGTAAAAGTAGCACCATTTAATCTATATAAAAGTAAAGGCTTATTATTTGATGTTGATACTGATGGTATGACATTAATCCCACCTTTCAGAACCATTGATGGACTTGGCGAAGTAGTTGCCAAAAATATTGAAGTAGAAGCTAAAAAACACCCATTTATTAGTATTGAAGACTTTCAAAATAGATGTAAAGTATCACAAACACTAATCGATAAAATGCGAATTATGGGAATATTTGAAGGCATGCCTGAGACAAGTCAATTAAGTTTATTTTAAGAAATGCATTTTCAAAGTGCATTTTTTCTATTCCTAAAAAACTGCAAAGTAGACTTTTTTTGGAATAGAGTAATCATGAGATGCCATAAATAAAATACTTTTGGAAAAATATTTCCAAAAGTACAATAATATACCAAGTTTTGGAAATATTTTTCCAAAACTTACTATTAAACAAATAAGTAATAATTATCTTTTTTAATAAAACTAAAGACTTTTCGCCATAAATTTGGTAAAATATATTATATAAATAAGGCTGTGATATAATGAACGAAGATTTAAAAATAATAAAGAAGAAATTTGGTGAAGACATGATGCATCTATGTCGTAAACTATTTCCCACTATCTTAGAGAAGGGTAATAATGAACTAAGCACTATCTTATTACAAAGTTTCTATCCCAATAAAAGTTTATGTCAGGATATAATAAGTAATAACCTAATTACTGAGTTTAGAAATTATATCTTAAGAACCCAAAGTATTAGCACCAAGAAACAAAGTGTCGATAAAACACCCCAAGAATTACTAAGACAAGCTCATTATACATTATATGAATGCCATACTGAAGAAGAAATCCAAACATTTACTAAGTATTATCAACCAAAAGAAAGACTATGTACCTTTCGTACTAATAGATTAAATGATTGTTATGTCTTCTTTGCCGTTAAAGATAATGCTGATAGTCTAAAACGTGAAGACTTTATAAATCCTAAAAGACAAGATGAATATGGTACTTCAGTAATAAGTATTCAGTTTACTAGAGATCCTACTCATATGCTATCAATAAAGAATAGATATAACCATACTGTATCTAATCCTGATGCTGCATTCTCTAATAATCTAGATAATATTATCCCTGGCTTAACACTATCTTTTGAAAAGTATTATGGATTAAAACAAAAATATCAAAGTAGTTTCTTTGATATTCCAAACTATGTTCTAGCTAGTGATGGTAGACTATATAAATATAACTATGAATTAAATAACATATACTATTGCCCAGATAATATAATAATAGATAATTTTGAAGTAAAAAAGTATCCTAAAGAAAAATATTTAATAACTGATTATTTCATTATTGACTTAGTTAATAAAACTATTAGTCTCTATGATGAAAATACAAGAGATACATTTCCTAGTACAATACCCCCTATAAAGAATATTGTTATAACTAATACTAATGATGGTAAAAGAGTAGTAATCTCCTTAGTAGAGGGCCAAGATATCATCTTACTTCTAGATAAAGACAATAAATTAATATCTCTTGAAGATAGTAATATAACTAATGTACCTAGTAATTATTTATTACATGATAATAGCTTAGAATCTCTTAAAATAAAAAATGCTCGTAATATAGGTACTAATGTTTTATTTAAAAATGAAACTTTAATAGATTTAGAGTCCCCTCAATTACAAACAATAGGTAATGCTTTTCTATATCATAATAAAAGTATGAAAGAAATAAACTTACCTAATGTCACTAGAATAGGTAGTGCCTTTATGTATTTAAACGATTCACTAAAAGGTATAAGTATTCCTAACTTACATTATGTAGGTAATGGTTTCTTATATGTAAATAGTAGTGTAGAAGAATTAGATATTCCAATATTTGATTTTGAAAATAATTATTTAAATATATTATTAGAAGATTCTACTAGGAGTAAGATAAGATGATTAGATTAAAAATAAAAGAAATAAATAACTCTCTTTATGTACTAGAAGATATAAATAATAATGTTTATGAACTAACTATTTATTTTTATGATATAGACAATAAAGTTAAAGTAAATGATTATTTATATATGCAAGAAAAATTATTATCTAAAATAAATCATAGTATTATTAGTTTGGGAGTACTAGATAGTATGTATGGAAAAGTAATAGAAGAAATAACCGATGAAGACTTAGTAATACTAATTACTAATAATAAAAATATATATTTAAAAAGATATTATGGATAGGAGAATTGATATGAAGAAAATAGTTTTAGTAGATGGTAATAATCTACTATTTAGAAGTTATTATGCAACAGCATACTCAGGAAATATTATGCGCAATAAAGATGGATTTCCCACTAATGGTGTTTATGGCTTTGTAAATATGATTAATAAAATAATAGCAGAAGAAAAACCTGAATATATGATGGTAGCATTCGATATAGGCAAAACATTTAGACATGAAAAGTATGCTGACTATAAAGGGGGAAGAAATGCTACTCCAGAAGACTTAAAAATACAATTTCCCGTTGCTAAGAAGATACTTACCGCTATGGGAATTAAATACCTAGAATGTGATGGTTATGAAGCGGATGACATTATTGGTACAATATCTATGTGGTGTGAAAAAGATGATGATTATGAAGCACTAATAGTAAGTAGTGATAAAGATTTATTACAACTAATTAGTGATGAAACTACTGTAAAATTACTTAAAACTAAAGATTATATATGGATGAATAAAAAAACATTTATTGATACTTATGGTTTTGATCCAATCCATATGATTGATTTAAAAGCCTTAATGGGTGATTCATCTGATAATATACCTGGAGTTAAAGGTATTGGTGAAAAAGGTGCTATTAAATTAGTAAGTGAATATAAGACACTAGATAATATATATGATAATATTAATAATATTAAAGGAGCTACTCAAACTAAATTAATCGAAGGCCATGAATCAGCTTATTATAGTAAAGACTTAGTAACTATTTATCGTGAAGTACCACTAGATATTACCTTTAATGACTTAGTATATAAAAAAGAACATACGAATGAATTAATAAATATCTATAATGACTTAGGATTTTATTCTCTATTAAAGAAAGAAAGTATTACTAAAGAAAATAGTAATAAAGAATTAAAAGTAAATATAATAGATAGTATTGAAGATATAAATAATATATCTATTACTAACCCATTAGGAATATATTTAGAACTAGATAATACTAATTATCATCATGCTAATATTATTGGATTGTCTTTATATAATGAAGAAGTATCTGCATATATTCCTTACGAAGTATTAAAACAACAACCTAACTTTTTAACAAGTGGTATTAAATATACTTATGATTATAAAAAAATATTAGTAAGTTTTAATAAATATAACCTAGATATTAAAGATATAACTTTTGATACAATGATAGCAGCTTATTTATTAAACTATACTATTAAAGATGATATAGCAACTCTTGCTAATGATTTATCTTATGATATAGAGTTTTATAATAAAAAGAAAGAATTAACTGATATAGAATTTGCTAGAAATAGTATATTAAGAGCTAAATTTATATATGAATCATATCCTGAATTAGATAAAAAATTAAAAGAAGAAGAAGTTTATGATTTATATAGTAATATAGAGTTTCCACTAATAAAAGTACTTGCTAAGATGGAGATAGAGGGTATTAGAGTAGATGCTAAAATATTAGAAGATATGAAAAAAGATATAAGAATAAAAATAGAAGAAGTAGAAAAAGATATCTATACTTTAGCAGGAGAAGAATTTAATATTGCCTCTCCCAAACAACTAGGAGAAATACTTTTTGATAAATTAAAACTACCATATGCTAAAAAGAATAAAACTGGTTATGTAACTGATGCTAATGTTTTAGGTAGATTAACTAACTATGAAATAGTTGCTAAAATATTAGAGTATCGTATGTTAACTAAATTATATTCAACATATCTAGAAGGTATTTTAAATTCAATATCTTCTGATGGTAAAATTCATACTATCTATACTCAAGCTTTAACTAGAACTGGAAGACTATCCAGTATTGAACCTAATTTACAAAATATTCCAGCTAGAAATGAATATGGAAGATTAATAAGAAAAGCTTTTGTTCCTGAAGAAAATAGTATTATATTATCATCTGATTATTCACAAATAGAACTTAGAGTATTTGCTCACTTATCAAATGTTAAAGAATTAGTTGATGCTTTTAATAATAATTTAGATATACATACTAAGACTGCTATGGATATATTTAATGTTGATATGAATGATATAACACCCCTTATGAGAAGACAAGCTAAAGCTGTTAATTTTGGAATATTATATGGTATTAGTAGTTATGGATTATCTGAAGATTTGAAAATATCTCCAAGTGAAGCTAAAAAGTTTATGGATAAATACTTTGAAACATATCCAGGAATAAAAGATTATATGCAAAAGTTAATAGATGATGCTTATCTAAAAGGATATAGTATTACTCTAATGAATAGAAGAAGAAATATTGAAGAATTAAAAAATACTAACCATAATATTAAAAGTATGGGAGAAAGAATGGCTTTAAATACTCCTATTCAAGGAACAAGTGCTGATATATTAAAGAAGGCCATGATAGAAATAGATAATATATTTACTAAAGAAAATATTAAAAGTAAAATGTTATTACAAGTACACGATGAATTAATATTTAATGTCTATAATGATGAAATAGATAAAGTAAAAGAAATAGTAAAAGATACTATGGAGAATACTTATAAATTAAGTGTTCCATTAAAAGTAAGTATTAATACTGGAAATAATTGGTATGAAGCAAAGTAGGTGATAGAATATGCCAGAATTACCAGAAGTAGAAACCGTAAAAGAATCATTAAAACCAAGATTATTACATAGAAAAATAACTAAAGTAAAAATATATCATAACAATATAATTGCTTATCCTGAAGTAGATAAATTTATATCTAATATTACTAATCAAGAAATATTAGATATCACAAGAAGAGGTAAATTTATAGTATTTGAATTAAATAAATATTACTTATTATCTCACTTAAGAATGGAAGGAAAATATTTCTTTAAAACAAGTAACGATATATTATCTAAACATGAACACGTCGTGTTTACTTTAGATAATAATATCGAATTAAGATATCATGATACTAGAAAATTTGGTAAAATGTATCTAATAGAAAAAGATAAAATAAATGATATCCCACCCCTAAATGAATTAGGAAAAGAACCATGGGATAAAGAATTAACTATTAATTACTTAAAAGATAAATATAAAAATAAAAAATTACCAATAAAAACTATATTATTAGATCAAAGTATAATTGTTGGAATAGGTAATATCTATGCTGACGAAATATTATTTTTATCTAAAATAAATCCCCATAAGAAATGCAATGAATTATCTAACCAAGAGTTAGATAATATTATAGTTAATACTAAACTAATCTTAGAAGAAGCCATCAAAAAAGGTGGTACCACTATTAAAACATATACCTCAGTAGATGGAGTACATGGCTTATTCCAAAAAGAACTATTAGTTCATGGTAAAGATAACGGAATATGTCCAATATGTAATACTAAAATAATAAAAGATAAGATAAATGGTAGAGGAACATATTATTGCCCCAATTGTCAAAAATAACTAGACAATTATAAAAATATATGATATTATTTAATTGTAAAAATAAACTACAAAGGAGATTAAGAAGTTATGAAAAAACTAAATCAAAAACAATGGGGTATACTTGGTACTTCATTAGGCTCAGTACTTATAATAGTAGCTTTACTTACTATGGTAGGTATTGGATCAGGGGATACATATGCAACTCAAACTACTTTCTGCACATGCGAGAAGGGAGAACGAACTGGAAATACTTGTACAGTGACAGAATCAGTTACATGTGTAGCTGGTTCTAATGTATCGTCTTCTGGGATTTCAACTTCATGCAGTTCACTATCGAGTGATTATAAATGTACAGGTGCAGGTGCATGTGTAGATAGAAATGCTAATTATATCGCGGGTTGTACAAAAAACACATGTACAAGGACAATAAAAGAAACATGTACATGTACAAGTGGAACGCCTAACAGTACTGGAGAATGTGTTGATACAGGACCAACTCCTACCTCAACAACATGTGCTGGTGGTACTTATTATGATGGTAATACCGGCTGTTTACCATGTACAGCAGGATTTTATTGCCCAAGTGGAACGTATAGCCATGCTAAAGGTGATATCAATGGAAGTGGAAGAAAAACTTGTCCAGCCGGTTCATATTGCCCAGCGGGTGTAAGCGGTCCAAAAACATGCGACCCAGGATATACAACAAACGGAACGGGCAAGACATCAAAAGCTGATTGTGTACAAAGTTCAGGAAGTGATAGTGCCTGTACAAATAAAAATAAAGGAGAAACTTGTACCACATCAGATGGTAAAGATGGAACGTGCATTGATAGTGGCAGTAGTTCCGGTGGAAGAGTTTGTAAAGCAAACTCACCAGGTTCAGACACAAACTATGTACATTGCGATAAAGGATGGTTTTACACAGGAGATGGCAAAACATGCACGAAATGCCCATCAGGTTCATGGTGTCCAGGAGGAAATTTCTTGGCTTCTAGTTTGGTTAGGGATGGCGGAGTAAAATGTCCAGATGACAGGCCATATTCAGAACCAGGATCATATCAAGAAAGTGACTGTAAAGCAAGTGGAAGCGGTGGAGGCAATCCATCAAATCCAAGCAGTTCCGGCGGAAGCAGTGGAGGCAATCCATCAAATCCAAGCAGTGGTGGCTCTAGCGGTAACGATGGCAACGGAGGAAATGGTGGTGCCGGTAATGGAAATGCAAGTGGTAATGGTTCCAACACCAACACCAACCCAAGTACTGCTACTAAAACACCTTTAGTAATAGTTATAATTGGCATGGTAGCTATGGGATTAGGAACATTTACTTACTATAAAAGTAAAAATAATGAAATATAATAGATAAGGGACTTATTTAATGATAAGTCTTTTATTTTTTTAAATATTAGTGTATAATTTAATAGTAAACATATAGGATGTGATATATATTATGAATACTAATAATTTAAAATTATCTTATCAAGATTTGTTAAAAGAAATAAACTCTATCAGGAGGTCTCTTTGACTTAGATAATAAAAAGAATAGACTAGAAGAATTATCTGTTATTATGAATAAGCCTGATTTTTGGAATGACAGAAAATATTCTGAGCAAGTAATAAATGAAAGTAATAACTTAAAAAATACTATCAATACCGTAGAAACATTAACTAATAAAATTACTAATAATTTAAGTTTATTAGAGGATACTATAGATGATGAAATCACTTTATTACTTAATGAAGAATATAATGATATCTTAAAAGAAGTAGAAGAATTAAAAATCACTACTTATTTATCGGGAGAATACGATAAGTATAATTGTACATTAGAAATACATGCTGGCGCCGGAGGTACGGAAAGCTGTGATTGGGCCAATATGCTTGCTAGAATGTACACAAGATATTGTGAAAAAAATAACTATACAATAACTGAATTAAGTCGACAACCCGGAGAAGAAGTAGGTATCAAAAGTATCTTATTTCAAATAAAAGGTCCTAACGCTTATGGCTACTTTAAAGGAGAAAGAGGAGTTCATCGCCTAGTTAGAATAAGCCCCTTTGATGCCGGTAAAAGAAGACATACCTCATTTGCCTCAGTTGAAGTTATCCCTGAATTTGATAATAATATTAATATTGTCATTAACGATAAAGACCTTAAGATAGATGTTTATCATAGTAGTGGTGCTGGTGGTCAAAGTGTTAACACTAGTGATTCCGCAGTTCGAATTACCCATATTCCTACCGGTATCGTTATCACTTGTCAAAACGAAAGAAGTCAAATTCAAAACAGAGAAAAAGCCCTAGAAATATTAAAAAATAGATTATACTTATTAGAAATAGAAAAGCAAAATAATAGATTAAATAATATCACAAAAGATCAAAAAACAATTGGTTTTGGTTCAGGAAAAAGAAGTTATATTATGTGTCCATATACTTTAGTAAAAGATAACGATAGTAATTATGAAACACCTGATGTTAATAAAGTATTAGATGGTAATATAGAAGAATTTATTAAAGAAGGAGTAAAGTATAATGGAACTATTTAGTAAACTATTTAAAAGAAAAAGTAATTATGAAAATATTATCAAGGAAGTATATAATAAAACAAGATTAAAAAGATTTATGTATCTATTTATTGGTTGTTTTATTGTAGCCCTAGCTTTTAATGTTTTCTTTTTTCAATATGAATTAGTATGTTTTGGTATTAGTGGCTTATCTATCGTAGCTAGTAAATTTGGTATTGACCCATCACTATTTATCTTAATATCTAATATTGTATTATTGTTTATATGTTATATCTTTTTAGGCCCTAAAGAAACTAAAAACTCTATTGTTGGTTCAATACTATTTCCTATATTAGTAAAACTAACATCATACTTAGTACCATTTATTAAAATAGATAATGCTGAATTATTATTAATAGCTATCTGTGGTGCTGTACTATCAGGAATAGGTTATGGCTTAGTATTTAAAAGTAATTTTACTACTGGAGGCACTGACATTATCGACCAAATATTTGCTAAATATACTAAAATGAGTATTGGTAACTCAATGATTATTGTTGATGGACTAGTAGTATTATCCGGTATCATAGTATTCCCCTTAGAAAAATTATTATATGGTTTCTTAGTGCTATATATAATTAGTGTATTAACTGATAAAGTAATATTAGGAATATCACAAAGTAAAACTTTCTATATCATAACAGAAAAAGAAGCAGAAGTAAGAGACTTCTTATTAAATATAACTAATGGTGGCCTTACCTTAATTAACTCTAAAGGTGGCGACGATAACGATAAACACACGATGTTCTTAGTAGTTATTCCCACTAAAAAATACTTTGTTGTTAAAGAAGGTTTAAAGGCTATTGATAATAATGCTTTCTTCCTAGTTTGTGATGCTTATGAAGTAAATAAAAAGGAGGTAGAGTATGATTAAAAAATATAGTAGTATTTTTGAAAAATGGGGTCTATTCCTAATAGGATTATGTTTAAGTGCTATATCTTTTAATATCTTCTATGCCCCATATAATATTGTTTCAGGAGGCTTATCTGGTTTATCTATTATCTATAAATATCTCTTTGATATTGATGAAAGTTTCTTTGTTTTAATAACATCATTGGTATTTCTAGTAGTAAGTTATATCTTCTTAGGTAAAAAATTAACTGCGAAAAGTGCCGTAGGTTCAATCTTATATCCAATATTTATTAAAGGTACATCATTCTTACCTCAAATAATAAACTTTCAAAATGCTAGTACTTTATTATTAGTTATCTACGGTGGCGCTTTATCAGGACTATCCTTAGGACTTATTATGAATAGTGGCTTTACTAGTGGGGGTACGCATATACTATTTCAACTAATGCATAAATACTTAAAAATGTCTACCGGTACTGCTGCTAATATTGTTAATGGACTAATTATATTACTAGGTACTAAAACATTTGGTTTAACTAATACTATATATGGTATAATTGCTCTATTAATATCATCCCATGTAGCAGATAAAGTAATATTAGGAGTATCTAATAAAAAAGCCTTCTATATAATAACTAAAAAACCTGATGAAATAAAAGACTATGTCTTAAATGCCACTAGTCATAACTATACCGTAGTAGATGTCAAAGGTGGCTATACTAATAAAAGATCTAAAATGTTAATGTGCGTTATTCCTACAAGAGAATACACCATGTTAAAAGAAATAATATTAGAAATAGATAAAGAAGCCTTCTTTGTAATAATAGACTGCTATGAAGTAGCTAAAGCTAGATAATTGTAAATAATTGTAAATAACAAATTAACTATATATTAAATAATTTATATTTGATATAATAAGTAAGTAGTAAGAGGTGATTATATGGATTTAATAAGAATTACTGATGTTTCAAAAACATATAAATCAAATGGTGTAGTAGCCTTATATGATTTAAACCTAAGTATAGCTAAAGGAGAATTTGTTTTTGTAATAGGAGCATCTGGTAGTGGTAAATCTACATTAATAAAAATGTTATATCGAGAAGAAAAACCTGATAAAGGCTCTATTATAATAGGAGGAATTAACGTTGCAAAACTAAAAGATAGAAAAGTATATATGTTAAGAAGAAAACTAGGAGTAGTCTTCCAAGACTTTAAATTATTACCTAAATTAACAGTATATGAAAATGTAGCCTTTGCAATGGAAGTATTCTCTTATGATAAAAAGAAAATTCATAAAAGAGTTATGGAAGTTCTAGACTTAGTTGGCTTAAAACAAAAAGTAAGAGATTATCCTGATCATCTATCTGGAGGAGAACAGCAAAGAGTAGTAATTGCCCGAGCTATTGTTAATAATCCTAAACTATTAATATGCGATGAACCAACCGGTAACCTAGATCCTGATACTTCTATGGGTATTATGAATGTCTTAGATAATATTAATAAAATGGGTACTACTATCATTATGACTACCCACAATAGAGAAATAGTAAATAGAATGAAAAAAAGAGTAGTTGTTATTAAAGATGGTAAAGTAGTAAATGATTATGAAAGGGGTACATACTATGAAGCTGATTAGAAATCTAAATAGATATTTTAGAGATGCCGCCAAAAGTGTTGTCAGAAACTTTTCTTTATCATTAGCTTCTATATCATGTATCGCTATAACCCTAATAGTAGTAGCAATATCAATGATTATCTCTAATAACGTTGATAATGCTTCTGAAGAAATAATGACATCAACAACAGTAGTTATATGGATAGAAAAAAGTGCTACTCCTGATGACATCAAAACTCTTGAACAGCAAATAAGAAAGATTGGTAATGTTAGTAGTTTAGTGTTTAAATCAAAACAAGAATTTGCTGAAGATTTAAAGAATCAAGAAGATAAATTTGCTCCTACTATTGATAGTTGGACAGATGAAACTAATCCCTTAATGGATAGTTATAAATTAAAAGTAAAAGATATTGAAATAATAAAAGATACAGTAAATCAAATAAAAGGACTAGATAATGTTAATAGTGTTGATTATGGACAAACTATTGTTGACCAAGTAGTAACTGTTTTTAAAGCCATTGAAAAGTTTTGTATTGGTACAGTTATAGCTCTAGTATTAGTAACTGCATTCTTAATAACTAATACTATTAAAATAGCTATCTATTCTAGAAAAACAGAAATAGAAATAATGCGACTAGTTGGTGCTTCTAATATGGCTATTAAAATACCATTTATTATTGAAGGTATGTTTATTGGTTTAATAGGCTCTATTATACCAATACTAGTAACTATCTTTGGTTATAGTAAATTATATGATTACTTTGGTGGTAAAATATTTAATTCAAGTTTTGCTACCCTAATCGAACCATTCCCATTTGTCTTTAAATTATCTCTAATAATAGTATTATTAGGAATCTTAGTAGGAATGTATGGTAGTGGTAAAGCTGTTAGAAAACACTTAAAAGTATAGTAATAAAGAATATAAACTATTAATCTAATTTATATTCTTTTTTCTTTGTAATAATAATTTTATAAAAAATGAATATAATTATATTATAGGTTTATAATAATTTAATACTTATAAAGCAATACAGTTTAGGTATAGAAATAAGGTATTATTAAATATTTAGGTTATTGTAAATGGAAATACAAAAAAACAGATAAATCAAATAGTTTTTGTAGTCCAATACAAAAACTTTACTTTTGCATTATAATGATGTATAATTGTAATTGAAAAAAGGAGGTATTTTTATGATATCTAGAAATGAATATTTAAATATATTAAAGAGATTTAAAGATAAAGAGTTAATAAAAGTTATAACTGGAATAAGAAGATGTGGTAAGTCCACCTTGCTTGAAATATATCAAGAATATTTAAAAGAAAACGGAGTAGAAGAAAACCAAATAATAAGTATTAATTTAGAAGACTTGGAATATAACTTTATAATTGATTATATGACTTTATATAAATATATAAACGATAAATTAAAGGATAAAAGAAAATATTATATATTTATAGATGAAGTTCAAAAAATCGATGAATTTCAAAAAGCAGTTGATAGTTTATATATAAAGAAAAATGTTGATTTATATATAACAGGCTCAAATGCTAATCTTTTATCGAGTGAACTTGCAACACTTTTATCTGGAAGATATATAGAAGTTAAAATGTTACCATTATCTTTTAAAGAATATAAAGAAGCTTATAAAGATTTAAATAACGAAGATTTATATCAAAAATACATCTCATTAGGATCACTTCCATACACTACTTCATTAGATACTGAAGATGATGTAAGCATGTATTTAAGTAGTGTATATAATGACATAATAATAAAAGATGTTATGACAAGAAAGAAAATACAAGATGAAACGATGCTTAGAAATGTTGCTAATTTTGCTATGGATAATATTGGTAGTCTTGTATCTACGAATAATATAGCGAATACGATGGTAAGTGATGGCAAAGATATAAATGTAAGGACAGTAGAAAGATATCTAGAGGGATTTATGGAAAGTTTCTTTTTATATAAAGCTTCAAGATATGATATAAAAGGAAAAGAATATTTGAAAACTCAAGGAAAGTATTATGTTTCAGATTTGGGATTTAGATATTTTATGTTAGGAAGAAAAATAGGAGATTTTGGGCATATATTAGAAAACGTTGTATATTTTGAACTTTTAAGAAGAGGCTATGAGGTATACATAGGAAAAATAGATGAATATGAAGTAGATTTTGTGGCCATAAATAAAGAAGGAAAGATATATGTTCAAGTTGCTGAAACCTTAAAAGGAATAGACGAGAATGATACAAAGATATTGGATAGAGAATTACGTTCACTAAAGAAGATAAATGATAATTATGAAAAAATAGTATTAACTTTAGATAAAATACCTGATTTTAATGAAGATGGAATAAAAATCAGAAATGTTTTAGAATGGTTGCTTGATAAATAAATAATAAATAGAATTATGAATTAACTCATAGTTCTATTTATTTTGTTCACATAATCTTTATAATATAGCAAAAAGAACATACAAGATAACATACAAGAAAACATACAAGATGATTGACATAGGTACTATAATATTTTTACGATTAAGTGTATAAAAATCCACATAAATCCACAACAACCTGTTGATTTCATAACAGATTTAATTTTGAAATATAAAATGTCTAAAATATAATGTATGGAATGTAAACATTATATAATACCTTAATCCTACTCAATCACATACTCCCTAATCCCATACTTCCTATCTACCGTATCGTAAAATATAAAATTATGACTAGGCTTATAAGTTAAATATATAAACCCCAAATAACACATAATTATCAAGAATACAGATATTATATTTAATAATCTATATTCTTTTTGTATTAATATATAATATCCTATATACTTAGTAATAATATAGGTGATTATCATAAGAATTATCGACACAATTAGATTTTCTCCATATAATAAGTATATAGGAATATAAATAATTAAATAAATAATAACACTAAGAAAAGAAGTAATAAATAATTCTAATAATAAATTATTATATTTAATATTAAATCTCTTCATAAGTATATAATCAAATACTCCATATATCATAGTAGAAGTAAACAATATCTTCATATGTTCCCAAATACTCTCATTAACTGGAAAAAAGAATGAAGTAATAATATTAGGGAATAAATCATACATAAAGTGTGCTAAAAAAGAAATAAGAAATATTCCTAATATTGATATTAATCTAGTTTTTTTAATAGACATATATATATCACCACTATATTATATAAAAATATAATCTAAATATTCTTATTAATATTATCTTCTTCTTGAGAAATTAAACTAGATACTTTACAACTAGTTAATATAAATGTTATAATTAGTATAAGAAAACTAATTAAAATAAAAGCTAGTAAGTATTTCATAATATATATCACCTTGTATTTATATTATTATATACATCTAGCGAAATATGTCAAATATTAATGGAGTTGAGAAATAATGAATACAAATGATATAACACTAGAGGGGAATGTAGTTAAAGAAAGAAGTAAAATATTATATAAAGTTATTAAAAGAACATTTGATATAGTAGTATCTTTAGTAGGATGTATATTTTTATTACCAATAATAATTATTGTAAAAATAAGTTATATAATATCTAAAGATCATAATAGTATATTTTATACTCAAACTAGAATAGGTAAGAATGGTAAAGAGTTTAAATTATATAAATTTAGATCTATGATACCTAATGCTGATGAAGTATTAAAAAAACTTTTAGAAAATCCAATATATAAAGATGAATGGCAAAGAAATCAAAAACTTGAAAATGACCCAAGAATAACTAAAATGGGTAAAATATTAAGAAAGACTTCACTAGATGAATTACCACAAATGATAAATGTTTTAAAAGGTGATATGTCTATGATAGGACCTAGGCCATTAGTAAAAGGAGAATTAGATGCTCACCATGGTAATCATGCTATATATGAAAGTGTTAGACCAGGAATTAGTGGATGGTGGGCAGTAAATGGAAGAAGTGCTACAACTTATGAAAAAAGATTAGAATTAGAATATTATTATTGTGAAAATTGTAGTTTAATGTTAGATATAAAATGCTTTTTTATGACAATAACAACAGTCTTACATAAAAGGGGGGCTAAATAATAGATAAACGGGGAAAGTATCCTTTTCTTATTTTAATTTATTAAAATATATAGTAGAATAAAAAAAAGAATAGTGTACTGATGTATATAGATGTTTAAAATAATAGTAAGTTAAAACTTAATATTATACTTTAGAGTAAATATCAGTGAAAAAGAGTAAACATTCTTCGCAATTAATTTGGTATAATTACTATATAATAAAAAAGATGTGTGTAGTAATGAATCGTATGGAAAGAAGAAATTTGAGAAAGGGTAAAAATTTATGATTTTATGCTATAATTAAGAACGACTTTGGACTGCTGTAAGTGTTCAAAAAGAATAAGTATATAGATATAAGCAAATTGAAAAAATAAAGTATTTTTGCTAAAGATACAATGAATAGAGTGATAAGGCATATTGAAATTATATTTAACGAAGTAAGAGTATAATCTCTCTAAACGTATAATTTAGTAATTTGGAGATATACAATATATTTGATTAAAAATGAATCAGTAATTGGTATAATTGTATATTGTATCGATTTTTTTAAAATGAGGAGATGTGAATTTTATGAAAAAAAAGTATAGTGTTTTAATGTCTGTTTATCATAAAGAAAATCCTGCATGGTTTGATGATAGTATAAAAAGTATGTTTGAACAAACTATTAAACCAAATGAGTTTGTTTTAGTAGAGGACGGTCCATTAACTAAGGAACTATATGATGTTGTTGAAAAATATAAAACAAAATATCCAAAAGAATTTAAAACTGTTACTATAGAAAAAAATGTTGGATTAGGTCCTGCACTAAAAAGGGGAGTTGAAGAATGCTCAAATGAGTATATTGCCAGAATGGACTCAGATGACTATTCTTTGCCGAAAAGAATTGAAAAGGAATTTGAAATATTTGAGAAATATCCAGACATCGGAATGGTCGGAACAAATGTATCAGAATTTATTGATTCTATAGATAATGTTGTTTGTGATGTTATATTACCAGAAACAAATGAGGATATTATTAAATTTTCAAAAAGTAGGAATCCTTTTAGACATCCATCTGTAATGTTTAAGAAAAGTGCAGTTATTAATGCTGGAAATTATAGAGAATATTACTTGTGCGAAGATTATGATATGTGGCTAAGAATGATTAGAAACGGCTGTAAATGTTATAATATTCAAGATATATATGTATATATGAGAATTGGTGAAGATTTTTATAAAAGACGTGGTGGACACAAATATTTTAAAAGCATTAAGAAATTTAAGAAAGAGCAATTGGAAAATGGTTACTTTACTAAATTTGAATATTTAAAATCAATTATACCCCACGCAATTGTATGTTATATGCCTAATTTTTCGAGAGACTTTATATATAGAAAATTTTTAAGAAAAAAATAAAAGAATATGGAGGAATCATGGAAAAGAAAAAAATAGAAGTTATAACTTTGCATAGAATTGTAAATTATGGTTCAGTCTTACAAGCATATGCTACACAAGATATTTTAAAAAATATGGGGTATAATGTTGAATTTATTGATTATTATCCTGAAAGAATGCATATGTTTGGTATGTTGAAAAGAATTAAAAACAAAAATAGCAAATTAAAAAAAAGTATGATTTTTAGAACTATTGCTAGATGCATAATGTTTCCATCTTATATTTTAAGATTTAATAGATTTAAAAAATTTATAAAAGAAAAATTAAATTTGAGTCCGGTTACATATTATACTGAACAAGAAATAATTGAAAATCCTCCAGTAGCAGATTTTTATTGTACTGGTAGTGATCAAGTATGGAATTCTGGCTGGAATGAAAAAATTGATGGTCCATTCTTTTTGAATTTTGATACCAAAAACAAAAAATGTTTCTCTTATGCTGCTAGTTTTGGAAAAAGTAATTTGGAAGATTGGGAAAAAAATGAGACAAAAAAATTATTAGAAAAATATTCCAATATATCTATGAGAGAAAAATCTGGAGTTGATATATTAGAAAATCTTGGAATAAAGAATAGCATAAATGTTTTAGATCCTACTCTTCTATTAAATAAGGAAGAGTGGTCAAAATTAGCATCAGATAAGTATAAGGGTAAAAATTATATTTTTGTATATAACCTTAATAGAAATAAGAAAATTGACAAGTATGTTGAGAAATTAGCAAGAGAAAAGCGCTTAAAAATATATTATGTTTCTTATGCATTACATGAATTTTATAAAAAAGGAGAGATGAAATGTAATGTTAGCGTAGAAGATTTTTTATCTTTGATAAAATATGCGACTTATGTTGTTACCGATTCTTTCCATGCTACTGCTTTTTCAATCAATTTCAATACCGATTTTATGATTGTTTTTCCTGAAAAGTATAGTACGAGAGTTAAAAGTATTCTAAAAATAACAAAGTTAGAGTCAAGGATAGTAGATGATTTCAATAACATTAATTTGGCAAATAAAAAAATAAATTTTGAAAATGCTAATAAAATTTTAGAAACTGAAAGAAATAAGTCAAAAAAATTTTTATATGATGTTTTGAAAGAAGGTTAAATTATGAGTTTTAAAAATAATATTAAAAAAGCTATTCGTGAAATCATGCGTTATATGCCTATTAAAGAAAAGATTAATATTCCTGTTATGCATGGGGAACTATTGAAAGGAAGAACTGCTTTAATTACAGGAGGGTCTGGTGGAATTGGACTAGAAATTGCAAAATTATTTGCCCTAAATGAAGCTAATGTCATAATAGTTGGAAGAGATATTAGTAAACTTGAAAAGTCAAAAAAAGAAATAATGTCATTGAATAAAAATGCTTTTATTGACTTCGAACAATTAGATATTTCAAAAGTAAACGAATTAGAAAAAAATTTAAATAGTATCTTGAAAAAAATAAATATGCCGATAGATATTTTAGTTAATAATGCTGGTGTATTATGTATGAAAGATTTTTGGAATATGGATGAAAGAGAATTTGACAAGGTTATTAATACAGATTTAAAAGGCACATATTTTCTTACACAAATTTATAGTAAGTATTTAATTAAAAATAAAATAAAAGGAAATATTTTGAATATTTCTTCATCTTCTTCTATTAGACCTGCTATCACTCCATATCATTTGGCTAAAAATAGTTTGAATGCTTTTACTAAGGGATTAGCTAAAGAATTAATTAAATATGGTATTGTTGTTAATGGTATAGCCCCAGGACCAACTGCAACAGATATGTTGCTTGAGGGAGATGAAAATATAAATAGACCAAGTTCGCCAAATGGTAGGTATGCTACACCAGAAGAAATTGCAAATATTTCCGTTATATTGGTAAGTAATATTTCTAATAATATTATTGGTGAAACAGTATTTGTTACTGGTGGATGTGCAACTTTAACTTATGATGATTGGAATTAAAAAATTGGTGTAATATAAAAATTATACATAATAATAGGAGGAAGAAATGTATACAGAATTAAAAAGTTATCAATATATAATATCATTATTTAAACAATATGGAATAAAACATTGTGTTTTATCAGCAGGGTCACGAAATCTTCCGTTCGTTCATAGTGTTGAAAAAGATTCAGATTTTACTTGCTATTCAGTAGTTGATGAAAGAAGTGCAGGATATTTTGCATTAGGCTTGGCTCAAGAATTAAATGAACCAGTTGTTATTTCTTGTACGTCATCGACTGCAACATGTAATTATTGGCCTGCAGTTGCAGAAGCATATTATCAGAATGTACCACTTGTTATTTTAACAAGTGATAGGGATCAAAGAATGGTTGGACAATGGGAAGATCAATTAATTGATCAAGTTGGAATGTATGATAGACATGTAAAAAAATCAGTAAATTTGCCGATAATTAATGATAAAAACGATGAAATATATTGTCAAAGATTAATAAATGAGGCGCTATTAGAATTGAACCATAATGGTGCAAAAGGTCCTGTTCATATAAATATTCCAACTAATACATATAATAGATCTTTCATAACTAAAGAATTACCTAAAACACAAAAAATTGATAGATTGTTTATAAATGATGTTGATTCATGGAAAAATAAGATTACAAAATTAAAAAATTATAAGAAAATTTTAATATTATGTGGTCAACGATCAAACGTTAATAGTAAACTTGAAATAGAGTTAAAAATATTTTTAAATAAATATGAGGCTGTTTTAGTTGGCGATTATATGTCAAACATAGAAAATGATGAACTTATTAATACAATTTTATCAATGGATTCAAATGTTGTATCCAAAAATATTTTTGAAAAGCTTATGCCAGATTTGGTAATTTCATTTGGTGGTCAAATCTTTTCTGGAATAAAGAACGAATTAAAAGAAAATTGTAAGAAATTTGATCATTGGCTAATTAGTGAAGATGGAAAAGTTATAGATGCATTTAAATCTTTAACCACAATTTTTGAATGTAAGCCTGAGGAAGCATTTAAAATTTTTAATGAAAATAATAATAGTAAAAGTACAAAAAAATATTTTAATGAATTTAAAGATTATAATGATTCTTTAAAAATACCAGAATTTGATTATTCAAGTATATATGCTATAAAGAATGTTGTTGAAAAGATACCTGAAAATTCAATATTGCACTTAAGTATCAATGATAGTATTAGGATAACTAATTTCTTTAAATTGAAAAAAAATATTAAAGTATATGCTAATATTGGAACACATGGTATTGATGGATGTATGTCTTCTTTTTTTGGACAATCAGTTGCAAGTAATAAACCCAGTTTTCTTGTTATAGGCGATTTGTCATTCTTTTATGATATGAATTCTTTAAGAATTAATGTAATTGGGAAAAATACACATATTTTATTAATTAATAATCATGGTGGTTCTGAATTTTATTATAATAAAATTCAACAAAATGATGATAGACATACACCAGCACGTCACAATAATATTGCTGAAGGATGGGTCAAGGATAATGGTTTCATATATTTATCTGCTCACAACAAAGAAGAATTTGATAATAATCTTGATAAATTTATGAAAAATGACCAAAAACCTATTGTATTTGAAGTTTTTACAGAAATGAAAACAGATGCAGAAAAAATTCATGAATTTTATAATAAAGTTAAACCAATTGACTTAAAATCGGAAATATTTAGAAAGTCAAAAGATTTTGTTAAAAAGAATATTGGTCAAGAAAAAGCAAAGAAGATAATGAATTTATTTAATAAATAAAGTAGGTGAAAGTGTGAAAAAAATATTATTTATTATACCAACTTTAACTCAAGCAAATGGAGTTGCAGCATTCATTGTTAATTATATAAAGAATTATAATTTAGATAAATTTAAAATAGAAATTATATATAATAATTTAAGACCATCAAAAAAATATATTGATTTTTTTAGAAAAAAAGGAATACAAGTTTATAGTTTGCCATATGTAAGAGAAGTTGGATTAACAAAATACAAAAAAGAGATTGCTAAATTTTTTGAACATCATAATGATTATGATTTAGTATATAGCAATGTTGGATATCAAACATATTTTTTCTATGAAGAAGCAAAGAAATACGGTATTAATGAGTTCGCAATTCATGCTCATGGTACACAATCATCAGATAATAAGATAAAAAATATTATAGGTAATTTTTTGCAAGAAAAGGTAAATAAATTTTGTAAATATAAGTTTGCATGTTCAAAGCTAGCTGGTCAAAAAATATTTAAATCCAATAATTTTATAGTAGTAAATAATGCAGTAGATTACGGATACTTTAAATTTGATGTAAAATCTAGAAATGAAATAAGAAATAAATTTAACATTGATGATAAGGAAAAAGTAATAGGGTTTGTTGGTAGATTTGTTAAACAAAAAAATGTTTTTTTCTTTATTGATTTTGCAAAAAAAATAAATTCTGATTTCAAAATAATGATGGTTGGCACCGGGGGGTTAAAAAGTAAATTTCTTAAAAAAGCTAAAGAAGAAAATGTTGGGGAAAAATTTATATTTATTGACGAAACTCCAAATGTAAATAAGTATTACTCTGCTTTTGACTATTTTTTACTTCCATCACTATTTGAAGGCTTACCAGTTGTTGGTGTTGAAGCACAAGCAAATGGATTACCTTGTTTGTTTTCTGATACTATATCTGATGAATGTAAAATAAGTGATAATACGGTATATTTAGATAGAAAAAATATTGATGACTGGATTAAAAATATTAATAATATGGAACGAAATGATAAATTAAAATTAAATGATGATTTTAATATAAATGTTCAAGCAAAAAAATTTGAGGAATTGCTTTCGAAAATTGTTAATGAATAGATTTAATAAATTAAAAGGAGATGTAAGTAATAAGATGAATGACCTCATAAGTATTATTATTCCAGTTTATAATGTGGAAAAATATGTTGAAAAATGTGTAAATAGTGCTTTAAAACAAACTTATCAAAATTTAGAAATAATATTAATTGATGATGGTTCAACTGATAATTCCGGAAAAATTTGTGAAAAGTTAAGTAGTAATGATAATAGAATAAAAGTATTTCACAAAAAAAACGGTGGATTATCTGATGCTAGAAATTACGGTATTGAAAGGGCAACAGGCAATTATATAATGTTTATTGATAGTGATGATTGGATTGAAAATGACACAGTTGAATTGTCATTGGCTAAAGCAATAAAAGATAAAGCAGATATTGTTATATTTGGCATTAGTAAAGATTACGATAATGGCAAGAAAAAAGTTAGGATTCCGACTGTTTCTGGGATATATAATTCTGAGGAATCAATCGCGTTATTGAATTCTTTTAAATGTTTCGATGTTAGTGCATGCAATAAATTTTATAATATAAAACTATTCGGTAACATAAGATTTCCTGTCGGCAAGTTGTGTGAGGACTTTTATACAATTTATTTGCTGTTTAGTAAAGCAAATAAAATTACTGTATTGAACGAAGCAAAATATCATTATTTTCAAAGAGCAAATAGTATTACTAGAAATAAAAAAGTAAATATGGACCATTACTATGCATCTTTAGAACAATTAAATTACATAAAATCAAATTATCCAAGAATCATTAATGAAGGTGAAACTGGGTGCGCATTTGCAAAGTTAACATTATACAATGACAAGGTCAAAAAAAGAATTAAAATTGATGCAGATATAGATGTTAAAGAAGCAAGAAAATATACACGAGGAGTTCTAAAAAATAAAAATTTATCATTAAGTAGAAAAATACAATATGTAATGTTTGCTTACATAACACCGTTATATAATTTTTATTTGAAGTTGAAAGGGTAAAAAATGAACAAAACAATTAAATTTTCCTTATATCCGGTTTTTGGAGTCTTGTTATATCTTTTTTGTGTAACAAAATTTGCTTATGCACCCAACATAAATTTTATTTCTTTAGCCATTTGCATATTGATTTTAATATATCTGAGTTTAAAAGGTTTAGTTTTCAACAACAAAAAATATAACAAAATTAATATAGCTTTGTATCTTTTTTGCATTTTTGCAATAATTTCATCGCTAATTAATCTAAAAAATATAGATGGAACAATTCTTTACTGTTTAAAAATTATAGATATTCTTTTATTTACAGAATATGTTTGCGAATTGAAATGCGAAAAGAAAATGGCTATTATTTATTTCTTCGTATCTACTTTTTTAAGCATTATTACTATAATTTATGCAAATAAGTATCCATTAGCAGCTTGGTATAATGATTTAAATTATTTTATAGGAAGTAAATTTTTGGTTTCTTATAATGCTTTGGCATCGATACTGTTTTTTTCATATGGCCTTGATTCAATTAAGAAAAATGGTTTTATTTATAGAATAATAGTTTTATCATTGTTTATATTTAATTTTTATGTTTGCATTAGAGTAAAATGTAGTACTGGAATAGTTGGAATATTTTTTCTATTTTTCTTTTTAATGTTTGGCTTCCAAAATAAATTGAAGGTTACCGGGCATTTAGCAAGATCTTCAATGGCAGTTTTAGCGATTGTGCTTAGTGCCTTAGTTGTTTTATTATTTAGCAATTTTATTGTTAATTTACCATTAATAAAATATGTTATTGAGGATGTTTTCAATAAAAACAGTGATTTGTCTGGAAGACTAATTGTATACAAGAATATCTTTAGTTATTTTAAAGGACATTGGTTGTTCGGTTATGGTTTTAACAATGTTTATTCGATTTTTAAAAACACTATGAAGATACGTACTAATTCATATGCATATGATGCTCAAAATGCTTTGTTGGAATATATGTTATATTTTGGAATTATTGGTTGTGCATTTTTTTTGAATTTTATAAAAAAATCTTTTTCAAACATTTCTAGATTAAACAAAGAGGCTACAAGAAAAAAAATTTATTTCATAGTAGGGTTTTACATGATGGTGTTTTTGGGAACAGTAGAAATTACATTTAACCCTTTATTTTATTTATTTTTGTCATATATTTCTTGTGATAAACAAGAAATATATGAAGTTTGCGAGGAGGAAAAAAGATGAAAAAAGTAGGAATTATGAGTATGCAAAGAATAATTAATTATGGTTCATATTTACAGGCTTATGGACTTTATAATACGATAAGACAATTAGGTTATGATGTTGAATTTATAGATTATCATTATGAATGCGCATTGGTTAAAAGTAAAAAAAATGAATTATTAAGTAAATTGAAAAAAAATATAAATATAGTAAAATTTTATAAAAGAAAAAAGCAATATATTAACTTTAAAAATAGCATAAAGGATGCTTTAAAACTTTTGAATGTTACTGATGATTATAACTATAATAAAAAAATTGACACATTGGTAATCGGAAGTGATGAAGTATTTAATTGTTTGCAAGGCTATCCAGTTGGATATTCACTAGAATTATTTGGCAAGAATTTTGAAAGTTCAAAAGTTATTTCCTATGCTGCCAGTTTTGGATATACTACGCTTGATATGCTAAAAGGCTATAATATCGATGATGATATATCACAATTATTGAAAAAGTTCTATAAAATTTCAGTACGAGATGAAAATTCAAAAAAAATAGTTGAAAAATTAACAGGAGTTAAGCCATTAGTTAGTTTTGATCCTGTAATAATATCTGATTATTCAAATAAAATAAAATCTGTTAAACCTGATGACAATTATATAATTTTATATGCATATCAAGGAAGAATTTCTAAATCAGAGGGAAAATATATAAAAGAGTTTGCTAAAAAACATAATAAAAAGATAATAAGTTTAGGTTTTTATCAAGAAATTGCAGATAAAAACATCGCTGTTTCTCCTTTTGATGTCTTGAGTTATTTTAAATTTGCTGATTATATAATTACGGATACTTTTCATGGTACAATTTTTTCAATTAAAATGAACAATAAATTTTGTACTATAATCAGAGATTCTAATTTTAATAAACTTAACTCTTTGTTAAAATCACTAGCACAAACGGGTAGAATTGTTTATAATTTAGATGATATTGAACGACTATATAACACTGAAATAGATTATGCTAAAACCAATAATATAATTCAAAAGGCAAAAGAAGATACAATTAATTATTTGAAAGAAAATTTGTAAAGGGTATAATTTAAAATGAAAAAAGAATCAAGAAATAAATATCTTATAAAGAATACATTAATATTTTCAATTGGAAATTTTGGTTCCAAATTAATAACCTTTTTCCTTGTTCCATTTTACACCAACATTTTAACTGTTGAAGAGTATGGAACTATAGATTTAGTAACAACAGTTGGAACAATATTGTTGCCAATAATTTCTTTAAATATATCTGAAGCAGTTATGAGATTCTCAATGGATAAGAATTCTGATGATAGGCAGATAATAAATATAGGATTTCTATTTTTTCTAATAGCCTGTGCTATATCTTTAGTAATGATTCCTGCATTTGCATTTTGGAATATTACATCAAATTTCTCGACTTTTTTATCTTTGTATTTGATTTCGATGACATCTTCAACCATTTTTATGTGTTATGTTAGAGGAAAAGAAGAATTACTTTTTTATTCTGTCATGGGATTAGTTCAAACCTTTTTAATTGCTATTTTAAATATTTTATTTTTAGTAAAATTTTCACTTGGAATAAAAGGATATCTCTTATCTTATATTATTTCTCATTTTATTGTTTCTTTTGCAATAATAATTAAAGAAAATTTAATAAAAAAAGTATCGTTTAAAAAATTGGATAAAAAAGTATTAAAAGACATGCTAAAATATTCAATATTGCTGATTCCAAATTCATTAATGTGGTGGATAATGAATTCTCTAGATAAAGTAATGGTTACATATTTAATTAATATAGAGTCGAATGGTATATATGCAGTATCTTATAAAATTCCTTCAATAGTCATTACTTTTACAACAATTTTTAATCAAGCGTGGCTATTTTCAGCAGTAAAAGAAAAAGAGAGTAAGGATAAAAATGAATATACTAATTCAGTTTATAATTCACTTAACTTTGCTATTACATTATCAACTGTGCTATTATTATTTATCTTGAAACCACTGATGAAGGTGTATGTTGGAGAATCATTTTATGAGGCATGGAGATATGTTCCACCACTATTAATTGGTACTTTATTTTTAACATTAGGCTCTTTTATTGCAAACGAATATTCTGCTAGTAAGGATAGTAATGGTTTTTTAAAGTCATCAATTATTGGAGCAGTTTTAAATGTTATTTTGAATTCTATCTTGATTCCTAAGATTGGAATAATGGGTGCTTCTTTAGCGACTTGTGTAAGTTATATTGGAGTATTTATTTACAGAATAGATGATACTAAAAAATATGTGAAAATTAAATATTTAACTAAAAATAAAATAATGAATTTTATTATTTTGCTAGTGATGGCAATTTCAACTTATGTTAATCAGAAATACGTTATAATTATACAATTATTTTTGATTATATTTGTAATTTTTGCAAATAGAGGAAGCTTCCAATTAATTTATAAGAAAATTTTTAACAAGATAATAACTAAGAAAGAGGTATCAAATGATAACAGATAAAGAAAAATGTATAGCTTGTGGGGTATGTATGTTAAATTGTCCCAAAAAAGCAATTACAATTAAACAAGACGATTTCGGAAATAAATATCCAGAAATTGATGATGATAAATGCATCGATTGTGGAATGTGCAAAAAAAATTGTTATATAAATAAGTTTAAAAAAACTGACAATGACTATGTGAAAAAATTTTTTGCTGCCGTAACAAAAAATAATGATATTTTATGCAAATCATCATCTGGAGGAGTATTTTCAACTTTGGCTATTGGAATATTAAATAATGGTGGTTATGTTTGCGGATGTTCTTTATATTATGAAAATGGAAAAATTAACATTAAACATATATTAATTGAAAATCCGAAAGATATAGACAAGTTACAAGGTTCTAAATATGTACAAAGCGATATAATTGAAGTTTTACCATTGATTAAAGAAAAATTAAATGATGACAAAATTGTATTATTTTCTGGAACACCTTGTCAAGTTGCAGCATTAAAAAGTTATTTGAAGAAAGACTATGACAATCTTTATACGGTAGATATTGTTTGTCATGGTGCCCCCAATCAAAAAATATTTTTAGACTATATAAAATATGTTGAAGATAAACATAAAGTTAAAATTACTAATGTAGTTTTTAGAGACAAAAAAAATGGATGGTCTGTTTTTGGAAATTTAAACGGTTATTACTTAAAAAATCATAAAGTATTCAAAAAAACATTTTCACCCTATGAAAGTTCATATTATTATTTCTTTAAAAATGGCTATATGTATAGGCCAAACTGTTATAAATGTCAATTCGCTTGTTTAAATAGACCAGGAGATTTAACAATTGGTGATTATTGGGGAATCGAGCGATATCATCAGTCTTTTTATAATAAAAAAGGAAATTCATGTTTAATAATAAATACACTTAAAGGTGAAAATCTTATTAAGTCTAGAAAAGATGATTTTAACATTATTGAAACGAAGTCAGAATATATTTTAAAAGATAATTCACAACTTAGACACCCAACAATAGAACCGTTAGAAAATTATAAGATAATGCAAGAATATTCATCAAAAGGATACAAAACAGTTGAAAAAAACTTTTTAAAAATATATGGAAAAATTAATGTTTTTAAAAGAAAATTGAAAAATATATTAAAAAAAATGTTAAAAAAGTAATTGTTATAAATTGTAAAATATAAAGTCATAAATATTTTAAAGTCAAAAAGCTATAATTTTGGAATGTCTTAAATATCAAGATAAATATAAGAAATTAAGAAAGATATTAAATAATAAAATAAAAGAAAAATTTGATAAAAATCATTGATTTTCTCCACTAACTATCAAAAAAATACTTAAAAATGTAAAAAAATATTTTTCTAAAAAGTTTTTACGAAAATGTGTAAAAACTTTTTGATATATGATATAATATAAATAGAAAAGGAGATGAATCTATGGAAAAGTTAATTAGAGAACATTATTTAAAACAAATTAGACCTTTTTATGATGATGACATTATCAAAATTATGGTCGGTATAAGAAGGTGTGGTAAGTCTGAATTGTTAGAGCAGATAAAAGATGAATTACTTAATAATAAAGTAAGACAAGACCATATTATTTTTATCAAATTTGAATTAATTGAATTTGAAGAATTTACAGATTATAAGAAATTAAATGCTTATGTTAAAAATCTTATTAAAGATGATGATAGATATTATCTATTTTTAGATGAAGTTCAAAATGTTGATAAATTTGAAAAAGTTGTAAATTCTTTAAATATAGAATTCAATTTAAGTATATTTTTGACTGGATCAAACTCTAAAATGTTATCTGAAGAATTAGATACTGTATTATCAGGAAGATATGTTAATTTCCATATTGAACCATTAAGTTATGTGGAAATATCAGAATATCTAAATAAAGATATAAATAATAATGATTCTTTCGATAATTATTTAGAGTGGGGTTCACTTCCAAAAAGATTTGATTATAATGATGAAAATTCTGTTAGAGCATATTTACAAAGTGTTTATGATTCAATAATTTTGAGAGACGTTATTTATAGATTAAAACTAACTGATAGAACATTATTTGATTTAATTTTACAATATGCAATAGATGTTATAGGTAGAGAATTTTCTATTACTAATTTAGTTAATTTCTTGACTACAAATGGAAGAAGTGTATCTAATGAAACTATTTATCAATATATTGATTCATTAACTAAAGCATTGATATTAAAAAAAGTTTATAGATATGATATTCACGGAAAAAATGCATTAAAAACGCTTCCTAAATATTACTATACAGATTTTGGACTTTTACAAATTAGAAATAGCAGATCCAATAGAACACTACCTTATATTTATGAAAATGCTGTTCTTTCATCTTTATTATATAAAGGATATGAGGTTTATAGTGGAAAAACAAATAAAGGTGAGATAGATTTTGTTGCTATAAAAAATAATGAAAGAATATATGTCCAAGTTGCAATATCAATAAAAGATGAAAATACAAGAAAAAGAGAATTATCTGCATTCGATGAAATAGAAGATCATTATCCAAAATATATAATTACTAATGATGATGAAAATTATAGTGAAAATGGAATAAAATGGTTAAATATTAAAGATTTCTTATTAAGTGAAGAATAATAAAAACGTAAAGAAATCTAAAAATAAAAAGTTTTTACGGAAATGTGTAAAAACTTTTTTGCTGCATAAATAATAATAAATACAAAATAATATGCTGAAAATACAAAAAGTTGGAATCAAGAATTAATCTTGGTTCTTTTATTTTGCACATTCGTAAAATAAATAAAACTATATTAAATTAAGGTAGGAGGCGATATAGTGTGGGAGTTAGATACAGAAATAGTGAAGAAGAATTATTTAAAGCAGGTATATATTTAAGATTATCACAAGAAGATAAGCTTAAAAAGAATGTAGAAAGTAATAGCATCGATAATCAAAGAAAGATTATTAAAGATTATATAGATAAAAGTGATGATTTAGTTTATATAGAAGAATATGCAGATGATGGTTTTATTGGAACTAATTTTGATAGAACATCTTTTCAAAGAATGCTTGAAGATATTAAAAATAAAAAGATAAATACTATTATTGTTAAAGACTTATCAAGACTTGGTAGAAACTATATTAAAGTAGGTAAGTTTTTAGAAGATACTTTTTCTACAATGAGAATAAGATTTATATCTATTATAGATGGAATTGATAGTTATAAAGATCTTGATTCATCAAGTAGTATGTTAGTTAATCTCAAAAACTTAATAAATGATGAATATGAAAGAGATATATCAAGAAAAGTAAAAATAGTTTATCAAACTAAACAGAAAAAAGGAGAATATATTGCTGCTTCAGTTCCATATGGATATATAAGAGATTCAAATGATAATCATCATTTAATCATTAATGTTAGTATAGATATATAGACACGAAATTTGGAAAGAAGTGGTATAATAATTAATTGTAAATAAAACTAATGTTCAATTTTACAAATGCAACATTAGTTTTATTATGCACTTATTTAATAATATTAATAAAAGAATTTAATTGAATATATAAAGAATAATATCAAGAGTGTATATGCTGATATAAATTTATTATAATTGATAAATTTAATAAGAAGTTAAAAATCTCTATACAAATACCGAATAAATATGTATAATTAATATAGCAAAGGAGTTTAGAACTATGAAAAAAAATAAAGTGTTTAATATTATAAGTACAATAATGATATTACTATGTTTAATATGTATAACAGCTTTTAGTTATTATATATTTAGTTTAAATATAATACCAGATAAATATCTATTCATTGGTTATGGAATATATATATTAATTATACTAATATTAATAATTATTACGTTAAGTAAACTAAAGATAGGATTTAAAATAGTCAGTTTAATACTATTAATAATTATATCTATAGGTAGTTTATTTATTACATACAATTATTTAATAAATACCTATAATTTTGTAAATAATGTTCATAATAAGTATGATACATTAAGTTATTCTGTACTAGTATTAAAAGAAAATAATTATCAAAGTATTAATGATTTAAATAATAAGAATATAACTTATTTAGAAGATGATAATAGTACTAATATAAAGAAAGAATTAGATAGTAAAATAACTTATACTGAAGAAAAAGTACCACTATATAATACTTTAATAAATAAATTATTAAAAAATGAAACAGATGCTATTGTTTTAGAAACAAGTTATTTAACTTTAATATCTGAAGAAATAGAAGATATTAATGATAAAACAAGTGTTATATATACAATAAAATTAAAAGTAAAATCTCATCAAGAACAACCTATTGAAGAACCATTATATATCTTAGAAGAACCATTTATATTATATATTAGTGGTATTGATCAATATGGTAATATGGATACTGTAAGAGGTAGAAGTGATGTTAACCAGTTAGCAGTTATTAACCCTAAAACTAACCATATCTTATTAGTTAATACACCAAGAGATTACTATGTTCAATTAGCAGGTACTACTGGACTAAAAGATAAATTAACTCATGCAGGTATTTTTGGTATAGATAAAAGTATAAATACACTAGAAGATTTATATGGAATAAATATAGATCACTACCTAAGAGTTAACTTTGATACTCTAATAAAAGTAGTAGATGCTATTAAAGGAATAGATATATATTCAGACCAAGCGTTTGTTCCATGGACAAATAAAAAATTATACATTGAACAAGGTTGGAACCACATGGATGGCGCTATGGCTTTAGCATACGCGAGAGAAAGATATTCATACGCTACAGGAGACAACCATCGAGGAGCTAACCAACAACAAGTAATAACTGCCATTATCGATAAAATAACTAAATCAAAAGTATTAATAAGTAATTATGGTGATATCTTAAGAACACTAGATGGATCATTCCAAACAGATATTGACTCCAATACAATTACTTCATTTATAAAATATCAACTAGATAAAATGCCAACATGGAATATTGAAAGTATTGCTGTAACAGGTACAGGAGCATCTAATTATACATATAGTATGGGTACTGATTGGTTATTATACGTTATGGAACCAGACTATTCTAGTGTGGAAAAAGCCGTAAATAAAATTAATGAAGTATTAAATGAAAACTAGTCAAAAAAAGTAAAATATGATATACTAAAATATATAATAAAGAAGGAGTAAAAATGGAAGAGATTAATTTAAAAGAACTATTTGATTATTTTATTGATAAAATTAAATATATAATTATTGCTACACTAGTATGTTGCTTAATAGGTGGTATCTATACTAAATTCTTAACTATCCCAATGTATAAATCATCAACTACTGTTATCCTAGGAAGTAATCAAGAAGGAACAGGTATTACCCAAAGCGATATATCTATTAATAACAATCTAGTATCAACATATGCAGAAATTATTAAAAGTAGAAGAGTATTGGAACAAGTTCAAAAAGAACTAAATGAAAGTTATACATATAAAGAACTAGCTAGTGAAATAAGTGTTTCATCAATAAACAATACGCAAATAATAAAAATAACTGTTTCAGATAATAATGCCTTAAATGCTAAAATTATTGCTAACTTAGTTGCCAAAGTATTTACTGTTGAAGTACCAGAACTATATAACCTAGATAATGTTCATATTCTAGATGTTGCCATTGAAGAAGATGAACCATATAATATAAATGTTGCTAAATCAAGTATTATTGGTGGAGTATTAGGACTAGTATTATCATCAGGAATCTTCTTTGTAATATATTACTTTGATAGAACTGCTAAAAGTGTTGAACAAGTAGAAGAAGTATTACAAATGCCTATCCTAGGTTCTGTCGAAGAAACTAAGAACTTAAAAGAAGAATTAGTCGTAGCAACTAATCCAAAAGAAATAATTAGTGAACAAATAAGAACTATCCGTACTAACTTACAATTTACATCCGCTGATGAAAAGATAAAGACTATCTTAATAACAAGTTCAATACCAAGTGAAGGTAAAAGCTTTATCAGTAGTAATTTAGCAACAGCATTTGCACAAAATAATAAAAAAGTATTAATAGTTGACTGTGATATGCGTAAAGGAAGAGTAAACAAAATATTTAAAATATCTAATCGTATTGGTCTATCTAACTTATTAGCATACAAAGAAGATGACGAAGAAAATCTAGAAGATTATGTCTTCAAAACAAAAATAGATAATTTATATATTATCCCACGTGGTAAAGTACCACCAAATCCATCAGAACTATTAAATTCTCAAAAAACAGCTAAATTAATCTCATTACTATCAGAAATATTTGACTATATTATCTTTGATGGCCCACCAGTAAATGGCTTATCAGACTCATTAATTATGTCAGATTTTGTTGATAGAACAATCGTAGTAACATCTCTTAACTCAGCACCAATTGAATTACTAGAATCAACTAAAAAGATGTTAACTAACGTTAATGCTAAAGTAGCAGGAGTTATAGTAAATAAAGTACCTAGAAGAAAAAGCTCAGGTAAAAGTTATTACTATTACGAAAATACTGAAGAGGAAAAACAATAACTAAGAAAGGGTGTTATATATGATAGATTTCCATTCACACATTTTATATGGAATAGATGACGGTAGCAGTGATATCGAAGAATCTATAGAAATTATTAAGAAAATGCGTACACTAGGCTTCGATAAAATTATTTTAACACCCCACTATATTGAAGATAGTAAATATTCAGCAAATAATAAAATAAAAAATGAATTAAAAAATAACCTAGATAATCAAAATCTAGGTATTGAACTATATGTAGCTAATGAAATATTTATAAATGAAGATATTGATAAACTAGTTTATAAACAAGAAATAAGTACTATTAATAATACTAGTTATGTCTTAGTAGAATTACCATTTGAAGAAGAATTACCAGAACTAGATGATATCTTAGATGATCTATTACAAGAAAACTTTAAAGTGATAATTGCTCATCCTGAAAGATACGTATACTTTAGAAATAATAGAAATAGAGTAGTAGAACTATCTAATCAAGGAATATATTTTCAATGTAATTATGAAAGTATTATTGGTAAGTATGGAGCAGATGCTCAAAACATGGTAAAATATATGTTCCATGCTAACTTAGTAAGCTTCTTAGGAAGTGATATTCATCGTAAAAATAGTGCTTTCTTTAATAACTTTAATACTATAAAAAAAGAAATAATCAAAATTATAGGAGAAGATAAGTTTAATAAAATAACTAATGAAAATCCCAATAAAGTATTAGAAAATAGTATCTTACCTATACCAGAGTATAATAGTCCTACTAAGAGTAATTTCCTAAAAGGAATAATAAATAAACTAGGACATGGAAGTGAATTATGAATCAAAAAAAAGTAGGAGAGTTAATTAAAAAATTAAGAAAAGATAATCATTTAACTCAAGCAGAATTTGCTGAAAAGTATGGAATTACATATCAAGCCGTAAGTAATTGGGAACATGGTAAGAACCTCCCTGATATAGCCCTATTAAAACAAATAGCCGACGATTTTAATGTCAGTATAGATGAATTACTAGGTAGTGAGAAAAAGCCTCTTAAAAAGGATAATAAATACTTAATAATAGGTGTTATCATTGCTGTAGCACTTATAATACTATTTATAATATATTTAAATAAACATAATGACTTTGAATTTAAAACACTTTCTGCTAACTGTTCTAACTTTAAAATATCTGGTAGTATTTCTTATAATAAAGATAAAACATCTATATATATAAATAATATTAACTATTGTGATACAAGCAATGAAAAAGAATATGTAAAAATAGAATGCATTTTATATGAAAAATATAATAATATTGAAAAACAAATAAGTACTTCTAACTACCAATCAGATACAACTATTAAATTGGAAGAATACTTAAAAAATGTTGAATTTACTATCGATAATTATGATCGTATTTGTAAAATGTATACTAGTGATAATTTATATCTAAGAATAAATGCTACCGATATAAATAATAAAACTGAAACATATCAAATACCATTATTATTAAATGATACATGCAAAAAATAAAACTCAAGTAAAAATTTAGTTAATTCAAGGACTGCTCGATACCAGTTCTTTTTTTATTATGTTATATTATAAAAGAAAGGAGAGAGTATTAATGAAAAAGAAAATATTAATAATACTAAGTATAGTAATAGTTCTAGTTATTGGAGGCCTTATATTATATAAACATGAAACAACATTACCAGAACCAAAAGTATCTGAAGGCACTAGAGGAGAATTAGGAATAGATGCTAATATTAATGAAAAGAATATTGATAAATATTTAAATAGAAAAGATAGTGTCTATTACGATATGCGTATGTTAGTAGATCCTGCTAGTTATGAAAATATCGGTGGTGATGCTTATCTATCAGGATACGTTAAAGGCTTTGAAGTATTACCTTATCCATACCTAGTTAATGTCAATAACCTACCAGAAGTAGTAGGCAATACTTATCAAGGAAAAACACTATTTACTAAGACAGAAGATGGTAAATATAAAGCTAACTATGCTGAGTCATTAAAAATATTAGAATATTATTTTCCTAAAGATAAATATATATTCTTAATGTGTGGTGGTGGCGGATATGCTGGCATGACCAAAGAACTATTAACATCTCTAGGTTGGAATCCAAATAAAATATATAACGTGGGAGGATATTGGTACTATGAAGGCAAAAATAACATCCAAATAAAAAGAACCGAAGATGGTAAAGATTACTATGACTTTTGGAAGGTAAATTATCACAATATAAATTTTGAATATTTAAAAGAGGTAAACAAATGAAAAAAATATTACTATTAATACTACCAATAATATTTATAACTGGTTGCGGTAAACAAGAACTAATAACTTTAGAAGATAAATATTATGACAACAATACTTTTATAACTAGTACAGCTACTGAAATAGATAGTTATCTTGATAATAAAGAATCATTTATCTTGTATACTTATAACAACTATTGTACCCTAAAGATACCATGTGAAAGCATATTTGAATCATTTATGACAAATAATAATATCAGTATCTTATCCATCCCGTTCTCTGAATTAAAAAACTCTAAATTGTCTAAAAAAATAAAATATGCACCAACTGTAATAATAGTAGATAAAGGTAAAGTTATAACTAGTTTAAATGCTGAATCAGATAATGATTTACCTAAATATCAAGATGTCGATGAATTTACTAATTGGATAAAAGAATATATAGTAATAGATAGAGGAATATAGCAATATATTCTTTTTAATTGTATTCTCTGACAATTCTAATGAAAATTAGGTTTTTATCATTAAATTTGTCAGAGAACAAGTATGTAATATTTCATTAGTAAACGACTTGACAACTAAACTGAAAGATGATATAATTTCAGTGTAATTGTCAAAGAAGAAAGAAGGTAATTATTATGGATATAGACAAAAATATTAAATATAAAATAGACTCTAGAATTACAGACAGTTATGTCGAAGCAATTAATTCAATAGATAAACCTATGAATCAAATAAAAGAAGAACTAAGTATTCAACAATCAAAAGAGAAGGATATGACTACAAAACAAATATGCCAAGAGAGACTAAAACTGTATCAACAGTATGAAGCAATAAAGCAACTATCCAAGCAAATTTCAACATTTTCTAGAAATAATTCAAACGAACAATGTAAGATATATACTGATACAATAAGTCAAATAATGAATGCTAATAAAGGAATGCTTTCTACAAGAATGATTGAACCACTAAATATTAGTAGACAATATCTAGCAATAATGGAAGCTAAAAAAATGATAGAAAAAGTTTCACGTGGTCTTTATGTCTTACCAAGTGCTTATGAAGATAGTTATTTTCTATTTCAACAGAAGTATAAAAAAGCCATTTTCTCCCATATGAATGCTCTATATTTTTATAATATGACAGAAGAATTTCCATATAATTATACGGTAACTGTACCACAAAATTATCACGTAGATACCGTAAATGAAAAATGTAATGTATTTTATGTGTCCAATGAAATATATGAAATAGGGCTTACTGAGGTTGAAACGCCAAATGGAGTTAAAGTTAAGTCGTATGATATAGAAAGATGTATTTGCGATATTATAAGATCAAAAGGAAGATTAGATCAAGAGCAAGTAAAGAAGACAATTAAGAACTATATTCAAAGTAATAATAAAGATATGGCTAAACTTTCTCTATATGCCGAAAAAATGGGAATAAGAAAAAAAGTAATGGAAATGGTAGGTGATACATATTATGAATAATACAGCTCAATCTGTAAAGGATAAATTAAGAAACATAGCAAGAGAGAAAAATATTGATTTTAATTGTGTAATGAGATTCTATATGTATGATAGATTTATCGAACGATTATCAAAAAGCCAATATAGAGATAATTTTGTGCTAAAAGGTGGATTTTATTTAAGCAGATTATTTGGCATTGATAATAGAAGCACAATGGATATAGATGCCGCTATAAGAAAAGCAAAATTTACTAACAGTAATATCATCAAAATGATAACAGATATAATTAACATAAATATAAATGATAACGTAAAACTAAATATAATAAAGACTGAGCCAATACGTACTGAAGATGAATATGGCGGATTAAGAATTACAATTGTCTTTAATCTAGAAACTATAAAAGATCAATTTCATATTGATGTTGCTACTGGAGATCCAATATATCCAAGACCAATCAGTTTTAATTACGAATCATTGATAGACAATGAAGTATATAAAGTATGGTCATATAATCTTGAAACAGTATTAGCAGAAAAAATAGAGACAATACTTAGCAAATTAGAAACGAGTAGTAGAATGAAAGATTATTATGATATTTATTTAATATATAAATTTAGCAAAATAGATATAACAAAATTTAGAAAAGCAGTAGAAAAAACATTTGAAAAAAGAAAGTTTAAATCTGACTTGGTGAATAATTTAAATATTGTTAAAAATAGCCAAATATTAAGAGAAAAATGGGCTAGTTATTCTAGAAAAAATAACTATGCCAATAATATTAGTTATGATGAAACTATAAATTGCCTTACAGAATTTATTGAAATAATAACGCCAATAAATATTTATTAAATAACAAAAAAAGAGAACCAATAACGATTCTCTTAATTTACTAAATGGTGTCTCGTTGGAGATTCGAACTCCAGACCCTTTGATTAAAAGTCAAATGCTCTACCGACTGAGCTAACGAAACACATATATTGGCTGCCTCGGCTAGACTCGAACTAGCGAGTGCCACAGTCAAAGTGTGGTGCCTTACCGCTTGGCTACGAGGCAACTACAAAAGTGGTGGAGAGACATGGATTTGAACCATGGAACCCGAAAGAACAGATTTACAGTCTGCCGCGTTTGACCACTTCGCTATCTCTCCATAAAAATGGTGCCGAAAACAGGAATTGAACCCGTAACCTACTGATTACAAGTCAGTTGCTCTACCAATTGAGCTATTTCGGCACAAACATGGTGGGCGATACAGGACTCGAACCTGTGACCCCCTGCTTGTAAGGCAGGTGCTCTAACCAACTGAGCTAATCGCCCATGATTGCATTGACAGTTAATAATATACCATTTAGAACTACCAATTGTCAATACTTTTTTTGCAATTTTTACATTTTGTTCATAACTTCTTTAATTTTTTCATTAATCCATATATCAAGATGTTCTTTCAAAGGTTCAAATCCACTAACAGACTCAGGAATTCTCTTAACCTCTTTACCATCATTTTTATAATCAATATCTTTGATACTCAACTTAAGACGACTATTATCATCATCAACACTAATTACTTGGGCATATATTTCATCACCAACATTAACAAAATCATTAACATCTTTAACAAAACCATAAGATATTTCAGATATATGAATCAAGCCATCGTATTTATCATCAATTTCTACGAAAGCACCATACTTTTGTATCCCTGTTACTTTAACAGGAACAACATCATTCTCCTTAAATTTATTCATATTATCTCCCTTGCTGAGGTTATTATAACATTTTTTTTAATAAAATTATAGTAATTGTTGAAAAAAAAGAAAAATATCTATATAATGTAATAGGTGATTACACATGGATATGAATGAAAAAATAAATAAAGTTTTAGATAGAATAAGACCATACTTACTAAATGATGGTGGCGATGTCCAATTTGTTAAATACGAAAATGGTGTTGTCTATGTCAAATTATTAGGTACTTGTGGTGCGTGTCCTCTAGCAGATTCAACAATTGAAGACACCATTGAAGCAGCCCTAATGAATGAAGTACCAGAAGTAGTAAAAGTAGTAAATCAGTTATAACAATATGCCCTAAATTCGACATATTTTTTCTTTTTTATTATATATAATTAATAGGAAAGAAGGTAAATATGGAAAAATGTTATCTAGGAATAGATATTGGCTCAATATCCACTAAAGGAGTAATAATTGATAAAAATAATAATATCTTAGCTAGTTCTTATTTATATACTGAAGGAAGTCCTATTAAAGCTGTCAAAAGATTAATTAAAGAACTAAAAAATAATATCGATTTAAATAAATATCAAGTAGTATCAGTAGGTACAACCGGTTCAGCTCGAAAATTAATAGGAGTCTTATTAGACGCTAGTATTGTTAAAAATGAAATAACTGCTCATGCTACCGGAACAACTAGCTTATATCCACATGCTCGAACTATCTTAGAAATAGGAGGACAAGATTCTAAAATAACTATCTTAAATAATGGCCTAGTAGTTGATTATGCTATGAATACATTATGCGCTGCCGGAACAGGAAGCTTTCTCTCTAGCCAAGCCAGACGACTAGGTATTGACATTAAAGATTTTGGACCAATAGCCATTAAAAGTAAAAAGCCCGTATCTATCGCCGCTAGATGTACAGTATTTGCAGAATCAGATCTTGTTCATAAAATGCAAATGGGTTATAAACAAGAAGATATAATCGCCGGTCTCTGTAAAGCCGTTGCCAATAATTATTTAAATAATCTAGCTAAAAGTAAAAAAATATTACCACCCATTGTCTTTCAAGGAGGAGTATCTAAAAATATCGGCGTTGTCAAAGCCTTCCAAGAATTACTCCACGAAGATATAATTGTCGATGAAAACTCACACCTAATGGGAGCTTTAGGAATAGCTATCTTAGCCAAAAGAAGCCGAATTGAAAAACCATTTAGTTTTGATATTGATAACCTAGAATTTGAAACTAAAGGTTTAGAATGTCATGGCTGTCCTAATAACTGTGAAATAATCTGTGCTCTAATAAATAGAAACATAATTGACTCATGGGGAAATAAATGTGAAAAAGGTTCATTACTTGTCAAGTCACACTAATTATAAAGGAAATAAAGATAAATAATTGTCTATTTCTTTTTTTTGTTATATAATTAACTAAGAAAGATTAGGTGATTAAATGAAAACTAGAACTATCAGTGGATTTTTTCTAGTACTAATATTAGTATTATCACTAACTATTAATAAATGCTTATTTCCCATATTAATGATAATATGTTCAGTCTTTGCTACTGATGAAATAATTAAAGTACGCAGTAATAGTCTAGATACAAAAATAAAAATATTAAGTTATATATTAACAATTCTGTTGGTTAGTAATAATATATTCTATAAAGTAAGTATAATCTTACCAATATCATTAAGTATTTTATTATTAACAATACCCATTGTTATATACAATAATAAAGATAAATATAGTATAGAAGATGCCTTTTATCTAATAAGTAGTATCTTATTAATAGGCTTATCTTTTAACTATTTATCCCTATTTAGAATAGATAATATAATACTTTGCATATATGTCTTTGTTATATCATTTATTACAGACACATATGCTTACTTAGGAGGCTATCTAATAGGTAAACATCCCTTAACTAGTATATCTCCTAAAAAGACTATTGAAGGAAGTATAATAGGTACAACTATGGCTACAATAATAGGTACAATATTCTTACACTTAATAGTAGGAGGTTATAGTACGCTAGTATCTATTATCTTATCATTAATTTTATCAATAATATCTCAAATAGGAGATTTAATGTTTAGTAGTATAAAAAGACATTATAATAAAAAAGACTATTCTAAATTAATACCAGGACACGGTGGAATACTAGATAGATTTGATAGTATTGTCTATGTATCACTTTGCCTAGGATTAATATTAGAATTATTATAGGAGGAAAAAATGACATCATTAATAACATTATTTTGGTTTATAATTATTTTAGGCGCTATCGTTGGCATCCATGAATTTGGTCATTTCTTATTTGCTAAATTATCTAATACTTATGTCTATGAATTCTCAATAGGTATGGGTAAGAAACTATTTACTCATCGTAAAAAAGATAGTGAAACAGAATTCAACATTAGATTAGTACCTATCGGTGGTTTTGTTAGTATCTGTGGTGAAAATGCCATTGAAGATGAAAACATTCCTAAAGATAGACAACTATGTAATAAAAGTTTCTTACAAAGATTTTCTATCTTATTTGCTGGCCCTGCCTTTAACTTTATCTTTGCTTTTATATTATTATTTGTAAGTGCATTAATATATGGTAGTATTTCAACTAAACCAGTAATAGGAAGTGTTATGGAAGGCTATCCTGCTTATACTGCCGGACTTAGAGAAGGGGATTTAATCAAAAAAATAGATGGTAAAAAAGTTAACAGTTGGGATGCTGCTTTATTAAAAATACAAACAGCTAACGGTAAAGAACTAACATTTACTATCGAAGAAAATGGCCAAACAAAAGATATAAAAGTAAGCCCAATTATAGAAGAAGCCGAAGATGGCACTAAAAGTTATAAATATGGAATATCTACTAATGGTACTAAGGAAAGAGGATTTGTTAGATCTCTAAACTATGCTATTAGTAAAACTGAATCATTATTTGGCACTATGATAGAAACATTAAAATATTTATTCACAGGTCGTGCTAAAGTAAATGATTTATCCGGACCAGTTGGTATATATTCTCTAGTAGGACAACAAGCAAAAGCCGGTCTTGAAAGCATCATATACTTAACAGCATACCTATCAATAAATGTTGGTGCTCTTAATCTAATACCATTCCCAGCATTTGATGGTGGTAGAATCTTATTCTTAATAATTGAAAAAATAACTAAAAAGAAAATACCACCAAAAGTAGAAAATATGGTTAATACAATAGGCTTCCTAGCCATTATTGGATTAATGATATTTGTAACATTTAATGATATATTAAGACTATTCAGTTAGTCTTTTTTCTATAAAACAAATTAAAATTAATGACCAATTAATAAAAATGTTATATACTTATAATAACGAACAAATTAGAATTAAAAATGGATTGTGATATAGTTATGATAAAAGCAAAATTAAAAAAATTAAATTTCGAATATAGTGATTTTTTTGAAATTAAAGATTTACATTATAATATTGATGTAGAAAGTTTACAGGAATATAAACGATTTAAAACTAGTGTAGAAATTATCAATGCATTAAAAACTAATAAATATAATATAAAAAGCCGGTTAAAGAATGTATTGATTAATAAAATGAGATACAAGAATTATGAATACAACTATAATAAAATAATTAATGAAATAAATTCACAATATGAAATGAAAGAAATTTCTATAATAAAGAAATGGTTATTACTTTTATATTGCTACATCTTTAAATTAAGGCCTAGATGTAATATACAAATTAGAATTACAGTTGAGTATACGTCACCAGCAGGTAGAAATCATTATGAAAAAAATTATATTTTAAACTATGAAAATATAACTGACATTGCAGAGAAAAATGGACTATTTTCAGAAGTAAATAGCCAATCTTTGAATAGCAGAATATATAAAAGATGTTCTAAATGTGGCCACATAATTGACCAAGATGATAAAACATGTTTTTATTGCAATCAAAGTAAAATTAGTCAATATAATAAAAAATATCAGGAAGAAATAATAGAATTAATGAACCTTTTGGTTAAATATTACAATAGCAAAATATTACTAGGCATGTCAACATCTGATGAAAAAGTGAAAGTTATAGATAATGGCAATGATGATTTAAAAATAAATAACGAAAAAAATATAATAAAAAATGTTAATCAAGATGGTATGCAGAAAAACAATGAAATAACATACCAAGAAGAACTAGATTATATAAATAAAAGCAATTTGGTACTATATAATGAAATAGAGAATATAAAACTAGACAATGGTATGCACATTAATGAAGATTTTTCAAGTTATATAGATTCAGTTAGTACAAAATCAAAGTACTATCATTCCAAAACAGAAAAAATATTAAAAAGTTATTTTGAAAAAAAATATTTAAACAAGGAAATATATAATTATAAAATAATTGGTGCATATGCAGACTGGTTCCCATCAACAGCTAGAATAGCTAGAATTAAATACATATATTTTTCGTGTAAATGCAAGAAATGTGGGAGAATTATAAATCAAATTTCTGACGATTTTTTAGAAAATCCAATTATATGTAAATGCAATTCAAACAAAAGCGAAATAGAGAAAGTTGATTTGCAATGGGAAAAAAACATATTGCCATATGTTAAAAGAGTCTATGATGCATTTTCTCTTTCTAGTATGCAAGCAAATGATAAAAACTATTATGATATATATATAAGTGACTGTTTTACCTTTTATTATAAAAAAAACAACGAAATAAGAAGAGCAGGGTTTTCAAGTATAAAAAAATATAGCGCTGAAAGAAATTACATAGTAGGAGATATTAAAATTTTATTTAATGATGAGTATATAACTTTTAGTAATGTATATTATAACTTAGGTATTTATTATGATTATGGTTATATATATACAAGAGAAACATATAACGCTTTAAATCCAATGTTATATTACTATGATGGCGAAAAGCATTATGATGTAAAAAACTTTAAAAACGATAATTGCTTTTTTGAAGGAAAAACAGTTTCTTTTATGCTTATATATTTTGAAAATACGTATGAATCAGAGCAAGGAAGAAATGACATATTTAAAATTAATATATACAATGATAACAAATTAGTATTTCAAAAAGACAATATAATTGACCTAAATAAACAATATTGTTTAGAAAAAAATTGTATAATTTTCGAACTAAATACAAAAAAAGGTAATGAATACTATCAAGTTTTTATAAACGAGAAAAAAATCGATGTATATGATATTAATTACAAGAATAGTGAATTCTACAAAACAAATGTAAATATTGACATTAATGAATCTGCTATAGATACAAACATAAAGAGCATTATTCAAAAGTATAATAAGTATGATATAGAAAAATATAGAAAGATTTATATCCATAAAACAGCGCATGAAGCGGGATGGGTTCTTTATGAGTATTTGAAAGACGAAGACAACTTTGAAATATTAAAAAATGAGTTTGAAGATGATAAAAATATAAATTACTGTGTTGTAATTTCGAGAGATGATAAGGATAAAAATGATTTTATAAACTATATTATTGAAAAATCGAGAGATCATCATTCGTATCAATGCAATATTTATGAACATTCAATAAATTCATTGTGTCATATTTTATTAGAAAAAAAGGATAACAGGGATAAAGTAATAAGTGCCATTAGAGATAACAACATACTAAAAATAAATGATGTCGAAAAGAGAGATTACATAATAATGCGGTTAACATGCTGCCCACCATTTGGGTACAAAGATTACGAAAATGATGAAATAATTAAGCACTATTCATATTATAAGGAAATTATAAATAAATTAAAAAACAAGTACAACACGGATGATTTTGGTTTAATTTTAATTCTATTAGTAAAGTACGGAGAAAATGTGGTATTTAATTTTCCAGACCATTATATTAAGAATCATCATAAAAATGTTGAAAACGATGAAAAATTATATAGTAGACTTTTAAGCAACAGTGGTTTCAAAGAAACAAAATGGAAATCAGAATATAATTTGTATTTATTAGTAAAATGTTATTTTAATGATGCAATATTTCAATATAAATTTAGAGAATTGGGTAATCAGAGTTTAGATATTTACATTCCAAGTTTAAAAATAGGAATAGAATATCAAGGTCAACAGCATTATGAATCTGTAGAAAAATTTGGTGGAGAAGAAAAATTAAAAACTCAGCAATTGCTTGATATAAACAAGAAAAAAATATGTACGCAAAATGATATAATTCTTATAGAATGGAATTACGAAGATAAAATTAACAAAATAAATTTAGATATGTACTTAAGCGACTATAAAGAACAACTAAAAGATAAATATAAATTTACATTAATAAATAAATGATATATTAAGACTATTCAGTTAGTCTTTTTTCATAGCATAATTAAAGGAACTACTATTTTTGTAGTTCCATTTTTAACATTTCCATATTATCATTCATTATCGTAAAATAACTATCATTAGGACCATTAACTCCACCATCAATACTTTTCATAATGTTAAATGTTGCAAGTTCAATATCATTATCCTTAATTAAATTATTAACAACCTCATTACTACTAGTACTAGCAGAGAATATATATTTAACATCTCCATTATTAATTAACTTCTTAGCCATATCGATATTACTTTGTTCAATTGTTTTTATTGGAATAAGTATTTTTTGACCAACTGTTAAAGTATCACTAGTTAAATTATTATATTGTTTTATATCATCAGCACTTACTTTATATTCTAAAGCAATATCAGTAATTGTATCATCTTTCTTAACTGTATAGCTTCTAATATCTTCCTCTAAAGAAATAACGGTAATATTATATTTCTCTAAAAATTTAAATAAATCATTATCAGCTACTATTGTTGTATAATTAGCATTAGAAATAATAGACTTAAGTTCAGCATCTAATTTAGATAACCTATATTGTAAATCATCAAACTTTTCATTAATATTCTTAATTAAGTAATGACTAGTAATATATTCATTTAAACCATTTTTTACATTTCTTGCCATCATTAAATAATTATATGGATTTAACCAAAGTTCTTCGATTGAATAATTATAATCCATACCAAGAGCAACATCTATTAGTTTTAAATTAGAATTTCTATTAACCATATCAACCGCTAAATCCATATCTCTATCTTTACTATTAAATACAAATAAATCACTCTTACTATAATCATTTAACTTCTTATCGGATAATTCATAGTTATCAACATCTGATCCTGAAGGATAAACACTTCTAATAGTAGAATTATCACCATATAAATAAGTAATTAAATAATTAACTGGATATATCGTTGTGTATATGTTAATATCATCCATAACATCACTTTTAAACAACTCACACCCCGTAGTCATAAATAAAGTAAAGATAAGTATCCCAAATATTTTAAATTTCTTTCTCACAAAATTCCTTCTTTCTATTTATATTATACATTTAATATTTTACATTAAATTTTATACTTTGTAAATTACTTTGCTAGATTTACATAATAAATCATCTGTGATATAATCTTAATAGAAAAAGAGGCGGTACTATGAAAATATTTAAAACATTAGATATTAAACCTACTAATATAAACTTATATTATGAAGCATTTAGTCATACATCATATGTCAACGAAAACCCATCTCTATCTAGCTATGAAAGACTAGAATTTTTAGGAGATGCTATTCTGGAATTTATCGTAAGTGAATATTTATATAAAGAAAGACACTTTGAAGAAGGAGTAATGACTAAGTTAAGATCAAACTATGTTTGTGAAGAAGCCCTTGCAACATACGCTAAAGATTTAGATTTTGGTGCTGATATAAAACTAGGTAAAGGTGAAGAAAGCCCTAATAATACTATTTTAGCTGATGTCTTTGAAGCCTTCATCGCTGCACTATATCTTGATAAAGGAATAGATTATACTAAAAAATTAATTATAAATATATTGATACCATATATTGAAAAAGATATAAAATTTATTCAAGATTATAAATCAACTCTTCAAGAATTAGTCCAAACAAGTAAAAAAAGTGTTTCATATGAAATAATAGATGAATCCGGGCCATCCCATAATAAGCATTTTATCTGCCAAGTGCGTGTTGATGGCATAGTTATGGGTATTGGCAGTGGCAGTAGTAAAAAACATGCTGAACAAGAAGCAGCCAAAGTTGCCTTATCAAAACAAGCCAAATAAAGTACTAAGATTATAAAGCATAGCCTATAAACTGTCTCATAAAAAGAGACCTACTTTATAGGCTTTTTATTATATCTTAATATTTTTTTAGTTAACTTTTCTAAAAAAAGAAGTAAAACGCCTCCTTTACCCGGAATATTATAAGTAGAGGAGGTGATAAAGAGTATGAATAAAAAGTGCATTGTTATACAGAATGGATATAAAGAATGTGGTAGTGCCTGTCTTTTATCAATAATAAGATATTATAAAGGTAATATTGAACTTAATAAATTAGTTGAACTAACTAAAACCGATAAAAATGGCACTAATTTTTATAATATGAGTGAAGCCATTATAGACTTAGGACTTCAATCAAAATCATACAACGTCGATAACTTTGAACAATTACTATCAATTGGCAAACCATTTATATGTCAACTATCAATTGATGGATATTATCACTTTGTAGTAGTATATAAAATAGGCAATACCCTTACAATAATGGATCCAGCTAAGGGTAGAGTAAATATGCCAAAAAATGAATTCTTAAAATTATTTACAGGTTATATATTGATTCCTACACCATATCGAAAAATACCTTATATTAAAGAAGAAAACTACATAACTAAAGTAGTAGCGGATACTATAACAAATAATTATAAATTAATACTAAAACTAATTATTTTATCTATCTTGTCAGCCTTAATTACAAGTATATGTGCTTTTCATCTCAAGATAATTATTGATATTATTGATATAACAGACAAAAACAACATTCTAATTATTACGACTATCTTCTTATCCTTGTCGATTAATAAAGCAATAATTAACTTTATAAGAAATAAACTAATTATTTACTTTAATCAAAAAATAGATATATCCCTATTAACAACTGCCTTTAATAAGATACTCTTACTTCCTTATAGTTATTATAAGAATAAAACAACTGGTGAAATAACATCAAGAATAAATGATTTAACTAATGTTAAAAATATTATTATAAAATTTATAATAAATGTCTTTCTAGATATACCAACATTTATTATTGGCGCCTTTATTCTAATATTAATAAACAAAACATTATTTATCTATCTTATATTAACTATCATAGGTTATTTACTTATCTTTAATGCCTTCAAATACAACACTAAAAAGATGACTAATTTAGTCCAGGAAGAAAGTGCTAAAACTACTAGTGTGCTTGTTGAAAGTATCGCCGGATATGAAACAATAAAAGGCTTAAATTATGAAAAAGAATTTAATAATAAATTAGATAAATTATACCTAAAGTTATTACAACACACTTTATCATTTGATAGTATCTTAAATATTCAAGGGTTCTTAAAAGAATTAATAGATTCCATAATAAACCCACTAATGATATATGCCGGAAGTATTATGATATTAAATAATAGTTTAAATATTGGTATGTTAGTAGCATTTATATCATTATCATCCTTATTCTTAAATCCAATAAAAAATGGTATAGATTTATATAATGACTATTGTTATATAAAAAATTCGTTAAAAAGAGCTAATGATCTTTTTAATTGCCATATTGAACAGTTAGATAAAAGTGATTTAAAAATTAAAGGAAATATTGTATTTGATAACGTATACTTCAAATACAGTAATAACTATATTTTAAATAACATTAATTTTAATATTAACCAAGGAGAAAAAGTATTAGTAATAGGTTCTTCAGGCAATGGTAAAAGTACAATACTAAAACTAATTAATAAGTACTATAATATTGAAAGAAATAAAATATTTATTGATAATATAGATATAAATGATTTTAGTTTAGGAGATATAAGAAGTAATATTACTTATGTTCCTCAAGAAGAAAAAATATTTACCGATACTATACGAAATAATATTATAATAGGAAGTGCTTTATCACAAAGTGAATTTATTAAAATATGCAACCTAGTATCAATTGACGAAATAGTAAAAGATAATATATTAGGTTATGACATGCTCTTAGAAGAGGGTGGTGCTAATATATCAGGGGGTCAGAGACAACGCATCGCCTTAGCTAGAGCTCTCGCAAGAAATAGTAAAATAATTATGATTGATGAAGGGTTAAGTCAAATGGATATTAACTTAGAAAGAAAAATTTTAAAAAATATCTTTAATAACTATAAAAGTTCAACAATTATTATTGTATCACATCGCCTTGATAATATGGATTTGTATGATAAAGTAATAAGAGTAGAGAAAGGGAAGTCCGAAGTGTTAGAGAGAAATGACTAATTTAGAATTAGAAAAAGATATAATTATTAATAATACTAAGTATCCATGGATGTATCATTTAAGGTTTATATTAATTCTGTTAATAGGACCAATGATATATGTCCTAATAATATTTAAATATCAACCATATTATAAATATCAGGCCATAGTTGAAAACAATTATTTACTAATAGATAGAAGTATTGATGATATAGGAAATAACACATTTATATATAATAATATAGTTTATAACTATACAGTAATTAATAAAGAAGATAGTCAAAATATATATTTATTACCCAATCATAAGTTTAAAAATAATGAAACTATTATTATAAAGATAGTAGGTAATAAACAAAGTTTAATTAAATATATTTTTAATAGTCTCAGAAAGGATCGTGATAATATATGAAAACATTAGACACACAAAAAATGCAAACAGTAGAAGGTGGCGCTCTTAATTGGGGCCTATTAGGGGGATTAGCTGCTATAATTACATTTTTAGCAGGACTATTTGATGGATATACTAATCCTAATAAATGCAATAACTAAATGAAAGGAGTTATAATATATGAAAGTAGTAAACAATGTTGAAATGGTAAAAATAAATGGTGGTGGATTAACAAGTCAATTTCTTAATGCCATCACTAAGGCAATTTCTACAATATATGGTTTTGGTCAAGGAGTAGGAAGTGCCATTAGAAGAGTAATTTCTGGTCAGTACTGTCCAATTGCCTAGTAAAAAAATACGCAAAGTTTTTAACCTTGCGTATTTTGCATTTCTTTCATTTTTTCTTTTTGATATTTAATTCTCTCAACAGCATTTGCCTGATCCTCTAACTCAATCAATTTTAATACTTCATCAAAAGTAGTAAAACCGGCTATAACTTTATATAAACCATCTTGAAGTAGGGTAATAACATCACTACGATAAACCATTTCACGAATCTTCTCTTTCTTAGCGTCATCATTAATAGCATCTCTAATAGCTTGATCAATTAGCAAAACTTCTTGAAGAGCAATTCTACCTTTATATCCCTGACGACATCTCGAACAACCAACTGCTTGATATACTTGATTAACCTCAATACCAAGAGCATCCCTAAATACTTTTTTCTCATAATCAGTAGTTTGACGTAGCTGTTTACAATGATCACATAACTTTCTTGCTAATTTTTGAGAAACAATACCAGTTAAAGCACTAGATAACAAATAACGTTCAACCCCCATATCAATTAATCTTTCGATAGTAGTAAGAGCATTATTAGTGTGTAGAGTAGAAAGTACTAAGTGTCCAGTAATAGAAGCTCTAACCGCAATCTTAGCTGTTTCACTATCTCTTATTTCACCAATCATAATTATATTAGGGTCCTGTCTTAAAATACTTCTTAAAACTGCCGCAAAGTCTAAACCAATCTCACTATTAACCTGAACCTGATTTATACCTTTAATTTCCATTTCAACCGGGTCTTCAACAGTAATTAAGTTAGCCCCCTTTATATTCAACTTCTGCAAAAATGAATACACCGTTGTACTTTTACCACTACCAGTAGCACCAGTTACTAGAATAATTCCGTTAGGAGCACTAATCATCTGCATAATCTTCTTATAATTATCCTCACTAAAATATAAATATTCAATACCACGCATACTTCTCGAATAATCTAAGATACGAACAACTATTTTCTCACCCCTCTTAGTAGGTAATGAAGAAACACGCATATCCAAATCGCGATTATTTAAAACCATCTTTATCGCACCATCTTGTGGTAGTCTTGTCTCTGTAATATTCATGCCAGACAAAATCTTAATCCTAGTTATAACATTTTGTCTCACTGAACTAGGTATCATTGCATAATCATCCAAAATACCATCAATTCTGATTCTAACTCTAAGCGCATCTTCAGCCGGATCAAAGTGAATATCACTAGCTCCCATAGAAACAGCATCATTTATAATACCATTAACCACATCTACAACCGGAGTGTTAACAAAATCTAATTCCTTAAGATTGTTTTGATTATTTGTCACAGCTTGCATAGGTTGATTATTAGTAACATTAATACCAATTGCTTGACCATTATTATTGTCATTAGCACCACCATTAATTAAATTATTCATATTAACATTACTGTCCATAATAATCAATCCCTTCTATTCTAAAATAATTATAACTTAATAACAAAAAAAATACAATAAAAAAAACTTAATATTTGTTTTTCCGACATTTTTTTTACAAAAAATAAATTATATTAACAATAGGTGATAAAACATGTTAAAAAAATTTCTAAACAAAATAGTCATACCTATTACTATTTCCATCATATGTGGCTTTATCAGTGGCAAGTTTATCTATAATTTATATATGGAAAACAATGATAGCCTACTAAAAAACAACACAATATACTTAATCGAATCAGCCGACTATCAAACATATGATACTATGCGTCAAAATAGTCAAACCAATAACTATATCTATTACCAAGAAAAGGGGACATATAAAACTGTAGTAGGTATAACTAAGAATCAAGATAACATCAAAAAAATATCGCAAGTCTATGATGAAGACCTTAAAGTCAGCAAATACTATTTAAATGATACTAACTTAAACGAAAAAATAACTAACAATGATAATTTACTATCTGAAGCCAATTCTAATGAAGAAATAAAAAGCATTATCAATGAAACACTATCCCTATATAAAGAAAATAATAATGTTAAATTAACTAAAATAAACTGATATCGCTATCAGTTTTTTTGCATAAAAAAATCTTAAATAACTATATTTAAGAATTTAATTATAAAAATGGCGGAGTGAGAGGGATTTGAACCCTCGCACCAGTTTCCCAGTCTACACCCTTAGCAGGGGCGCCTCTTCAGCCTCTTGAGTATCACTCCAAAATTGCTTACAAAACTAATTCTATATTATTATAAGCAATTTGTCAATGACTTTTTGTTATTTTCTAGCCATATATTCATCGTATGTAAGACCAGTATTTTTAATTTCTTTGGCAGCTTCTTTACCAAGATAACGATAATGCCATTCTTCATACATATAACCTGTTATTGTTTCTGAGCCTTTTGGATACCTTAAAATAAATCCATATTTGTAAGAATTGTTAACTAACCAATCATATTCTTTATCCCCTAATGATATGAATCCATTCTTATTCGCAATATCCATTGCTAGACCGGTTTGATGTTCTGAATAACCTGCTCTAGCAGAATATGTTTCAGCTTCATTAAAACCATCTTTTTTAACATAAGTATCATATAGATATTTTTGAGTAGCGAATGAACGATATCCAGAACCAGCATAAATATAAATACCATCTTCGGCAGCAGCTGCACACATTTCCTCAAAAGCAACACGCGCATCATGACGTAATTTATTACTACGACCTAACCATTGGTATTTAGAACTAATAGTTTCTAAATCACTTGGTACATAATCATTATCTAATTTATGATATTTATTTACTATCACTTGCATATCATCTTGATTATCAATATCTATAACATTAGTATAATATTCATTATCTAATCCAATATTTACAAATGTAATAATATCAGTATAGTCCATATCACTATTATCTTTATAATAATTAAAATATCTCTCTAAATTATCTTCCTTAAAATAACTTAATCCTAAATAATCAAAAAGTTGCTTATTATATTCACTATCAATAACCATAGCAATACTATCACTACTAAGTGTATCTTCTATCTTATTAATTTCATTATAATTATACCCAACTTCAAGTAAACTATTAATATCACTAATAAAATCTTTGTCATCTTTATACTTAATATGTAAATAATCAGTTAAATACTTATCAATATAACTATTACTACTAATAGCACTCTCTAATGTATTAGAATACTTATTACTAGAAACATCTTTTAAAATATCTTTCTCTCTAAATACCTTTACTGTCTCAATAGAGTATCCTGTTTTTTTACTAAAGAAATAGTTTTTAACACTAGTACTATTAAATATACCAAATATTATTCCAATAAATGCAACAATACTCACTAAAAGAATGGCTATTCGGTCATATCTAACTTTAGTTTTTCTTCTACTCATTTTATACCACCTCTACTTATAATTATAGCTGTTTTCTTAAATATTACAACAAATAATTTTAGTTTTCATAAAGTTAATTAAGTTGTAAAGTATAATCTTCCATGATATAATTAAACAAAAGGAGATGCGATATGTTAAAAGTAGAAAATGTTAGAAAAAAATATGGTGATTTAGTGGCTGTCAATAACCTTAGTTTCGAAGTAGCTGATGGTGAAATATTTGGCTTACTAGGACTTAATGGTGCTGGAAAAACTACCACATTCAGAATGATTATGAACTTACTAGATGACTATGAAGGCACTATTCTTCTAGATAATGAAAAAGTTAGTTATAAAACAACCGATAAAATAGGTTTTCTAACTGAAGAAAGAAGCCTACTTACCAAGCTAACTGTCCTAGAACAAGTTATCTATTATGGAGTATTAAAAGGCATGCCTGAAGATAAGATAGAAAAAGAACTAGATTATTGGCTAGATATCTTTAAAATAAAAGAATATAAAAATAAAAAAATAAAAGAACTATCGAAAGGTAATCAACAAAAAATTCAATTCATAACTGCTATAATTCATCATCCTAAATTACTTATCTTAGATGAACCATTCTCCGGCCTAGATCCTGTTAACGTTGAATTATTTAAAAGCGTTATCTTAAAACTAAAACAAGAAGGCACTAGTATTATATTTTCTTCTCATCGAATGGAGCATGTTGAATTATTTTGTGAAAAATTAGTCGTTCTCGTGAAAGGCAAAAGTGTCTTATCAGGATATCTAAAAGATATTAAAAATGAATATCGTCAAAAGAATGTCCATGTTATTGGCGACATTGATATATCTAAAATAGAAAAACTAGACTATGTTAAAGAAATAGAAACAATTAATGATGAATATATTATTAAAATAACAGATAATAACTATACTAACAAATTATTTAAAGAAATAAGTAAATATAAAAACATAACTAAATTTATTGTTGAAGAACCATCACTAAATGAAATATTTATATCTAAAGTAGGAGAGGCATATGAAGAATAAATTATTATTTTTAACTAAAATGAGTATTAAAAAGAAAATAGCAACCAAATGGTTTTTAATAGCCAACATCATTATGGCCCTACTAATTATTGGCCTTGTTAACGTTGACTCTATTATCAAAACCTTTGGGGGCGATTTTAGTGCCGAGAACCAATTATTAGTAATTGATAATAGTAATTATTTTGAAGATTTTAAAACTAGTTACGAAAATTCTTCATCTATTATGAATGAATATACTAATGTTAAAATAACTAAATATGATGACACTATTGATAATGCTAAAAAAGAAATAACTGATGATAACACTCTAGTATTAGTACTAAATAAAGATGATACTAATTATTTAAGTGCTAGTATATATAGTAAAAGTGGTATTGATGCTATTAAAATGACTATAATTAATACAGCTCTAAATACTTTAAGAAGTAATATTGCCCTAAAAGAATATAACATAACTGAAGATATGCTAGCGGATATTAATAAACCAGTTGCTATCGATAAAATAGTCTTAGAAGAAAATAACAATTCTCTTGATGGTGAATTAATAACCGGCGTTGTATTTCCTATAATAATATTACCATTCTTCTTTCTAACAGTATTCTTAATTCAAATGATTGGTAATGAAGTAAATGAAGAAAAATCTACTAAAAGTATGGAAATAATAATATCTAATGTTTCACCACAAGTTCATCTTGCCTCTAAAGTAATATCTGCTAATGTCTTTGTTTTAACCCAAGGAATACTAATACTTTTATATGGAGCACTTGGAATACTCATAAGAATGCTATTAACCGGCAGTATGAATATTAACACAAACCAAGCAGGAGAAATTGGAAGTTTAGTCAACACCATTACATCGTCAGGTGTTATTGATAAATTAACAAGTGTCTTACCATTTGCTTTAATATTAATGATTTTAACTTTTATAGGCTATTCATTATTATCCGGAATATTGTCCTCAATGACTACTAACAGCGAAGATTACCAACAATTACAAACCCCAATGGTTATTGTCTTATTAAGCTCCTTCTATCTATCAATGATGTCATCACTATTTAAAGGATCAGCCTTTATAAAAGTAATGTCTTATGTACCATTTATCTCATCTCTTTTATCACCAACTCTGTATGCCCTAGGAGAAATAACCCTAATAGATTTATCTATCGCTATTATCTTAATGGTATTAACATTATATATATTATTTAAATATGGTCTAAGAATATATAAAGCAGGAATACTAAACTATTCACAAGACCATCTATGGCAAAGAATGCTAAAAGCGGTCAAAGAAAGGAAGTAGAGAATATGGCTAAATATAAATTAATTGCTTTTACTGAAGACTATGAAGAAGAAATATTAGATAAAGAACGTATCGAAGACATTGATATGATTACCAAAAACTTTGACACTCCTAATCAAATAAGTGAATATCTGCAAAGTAAAGGTTATTTATTATCGAATAATACTAGGTTCAAAATAGTAAAAACAAGTATGAAAGATAACAAACCAGTAATAAAAACTAGACCAATAATCTTATCGGGAGATTATCGCATTGTAGATATATTAACTCAAGGTGAAGAAAGTGATAGACCTAAAGAATTCCTAAAAATATCTTTATATAACTATTTACAAAGTGATAAATTCTATGAAAGATTTTCTAAAACAAGAACATTTAAAGTCCTAACAGAAAGTATTCCATCAAACTTCAAATCATTAACAACAAAAGGACAAATTACTAGAAAAATATATAACTTATCTCAACGATATACTCAAAGTTATTTAAACTATCGCGATCTTTATTTTGATATAAAATCATCAAAAATAATATGTCCAACTTTAGAACCTACCATTCAATACGAAGAACCATCAATCTATACTTTAATATCGAGTTTAACAAGAAGAGTTAGTCGTGGTGAAATAACAAGATCTGAAGCAATTGAAGAATTACTAAAAAGTATTGGCCCATCAGACTTACGTAATGTTGACTTACCTGAACAATTATCTATTGATAGCCTAACAAGAAGAAAGAAATAATTATGAATAAAAAATATATAGAAGATTATCTTAGATATATCAAAACAGTAAAGAAATATTCTGATTATACTATAATAAATTATCAAGAAGATATTGAAGAATTTAATAAGTACTTAAATAATAGTAGTATTCTAGATATTAACTATGAAACAGTATCTCTATACTTAGAACATCTATATAAACTAAAACTAAATAGGAATAGTATTTCACGAAAATTAAGTAGTTTAAGAGGATTCTACGAATATTTAAAGAAAGAAAAATTAATCGAAACTAACTATTTTAAAGAAGTATCTAATCCTAAAAAATACCTAACACTTCCTAAATATGTTGATAATAATGATTTAGAAAAAATGTTTATGGTTCCTAACTTAGAAACCCCTTTAGGTCAAAGGAATAGATTAATAATTGAACTATTATATGCTACGGGAATAAGAGTAGGAGAATTAGTAAGTATAAAGTTAGAAGATATTGAATTGTCTCAAAACACTATAAAAATATTAGGTAAAGGAAGTAAAGAGAGAATAGTAATATACGGTTCTTTCTGTGAAGATATTTTAGATTTATACCTATCTGATGGTAGAAAAGAATTAAAGCCTAAAAGTAATTATCTAATTCTAAATAAAAATGGCAATCAATTAACCACTAGAGCAGTTAGAGATATAATTGATAATATAATTTTACAAGCCCATATTAATAGTCATGTATCACCCCATATGCTAAGGCATACCTTTGCCACTGACTTATTAAGTAATGGCGCTGACCTAATGAGTGTTAAAGAATTACTTGGACATTCCTCACTAAACACTACTAGTATATATACCCATCTAACTGATGAGCAGATAAGAAATGTCTATAATAACACTCATCCCCGAGCTAAAGTATAGTAAACAAAAGAAAGGAGAACAGTATGGATAAACCAATAATAGGAATTGTGCCTTCAATCAAAAATCAAGAAAACCCTTATCAGGACACATCATCATTTGTTAACATGTATGCCGAAAAAATATTATCCTCAGGAGGCATTCCACTTGGTATGTTAACAAGAAATGTTAATGAATATCTATCAATATGTGATGGCTATTTATGGCCAGGAGGAAACAAAATAGAATGGGCCTTCCTAAAAATATTAGAAGATACTATAAAAAATGGCAAAACAACCCTAGGAGTATGTCTAGGAATGCAAACAATATGCACATACTTTACAGTCTTAGAAGATATGAAACCGGGTCAAGATTTTAAAACAGCCTATGACGCAAACAAATTTTCTAACCCCTACCTAACGACAGTAGGCAATAGTGGTATTCATTCTCATAGCATTATTGATAGAGGTGAATCTGTCGAAAGAGCTAAACATGATATTGAAATATCTGAAAATAGTATCTTAGCAACAATATATCAAACTCAAAAAAGAAAAGTAGTAAGTCTGCATAATTATTGTGTTAGAAGATTATCTAAAGATTTACTAGTAAGTGCTAGAAGTAGTGATAACGTTATTGAAGGAGTAGAGTATACTCAAAATAATTGTAATATTATTGGAGTGCAATACCACCCTGAAATAGAAGAAGATAGTCGTATATTTGACTACCTAGTATCTAGTTGTTATCAAGGAAGAAGTAGAAAAAAAGTCAAAGAATAAAGGAGTATCATGAAAGAATTAGAAGAAAAGTATATTGATTTATTACTTAATAAGTGCCTAAACATAACTAACCATAAATCTTTATTTATAAGTTATAATGATTTAGTAAAAGAGTTTGCCAATAACGTAAAACTAACAGCAGAAAGCCTTGGTATTAAAGATGTTTATTTATGTAATGACCAAGACTATGAAAAACGAGATATCTTGAAAAGTATAACTAAAGAAGATATTAAAAACAACCCAATATTTAATAATGCTATCTGGGATGAATATGCTAAAAAAGATGCTTGTTTCTTACTTATCGACTCTGAAATACCTCATTTAATGGAAGACATACCTGAAGATTTAGTAGTTGAAGCCATGCACGTAAGTAGAACAACTAAACCAATATATAAAGAAAAACAAATGAAAAATGAAATACCGTGGTGTATAGCAGCCTTCCCCAATAAAGAGTGGGCTAAAGATTTATTTAAAGAATTATCAGAAGAAGAATCTTATAAAAAACTATTTTACTTAATATGTGATATGTGCATGATAAATAAAGATACTGATCCCATCGATAATTGGAATAAATTCTTTTTAAGGCAACAAGAACTAACAGAAAAATTAAATAACATGCATATTAAAAAGCTCCATTATCAAAATAGCTTAAATACTGACTTAGAAATAGAATTAAATGATAATACTATTTGGACATCTTGTGCCAATGATCAAAACATGATCGCCAATATGCCATCATATGAAGTTTTTACTTCCCCTAATTATCAAAAAACAAATGGTATCGTTTATTCATCAAAGCCACTAATCTATAATGGCACAGTAATAGACAATTTCTATCTAAAATTTAAAGATGGAAAATGTATTGAATCATCTGCTACTATTGGTGATAAAGTCTTAAAAAATATAATTAATACTGATGAATATTCACCATATCTAGGTGAAGTTGCTCTAGTAAACTATGATTCACCAATCTCTAATACCAATCAAGTATTTAATACCACACTATTTGATGAAAATGCTTCATGTCATCTAGCACTTGGAAGTGGATTCCCTGAATGTTTAAAAGATGGTCTTAATATGAATGATGATGAACTAAGAAAAAATGGTATAAATGTATCAAGTACTCACGTAGATTTTATGATTGGAACAAGTGATTTAAACATAATTGCCGAAACTGACAATGGTCAAGTGCAAATATTTAAAAAAGGCAACTTTTGTATATAAAATTCCATAAAAATGGTATAATAATAAATGATGAAAATTAGACGAGTAGGAGGTGCAAAAATGGAAAAAGACAAGAAAACTTGCGACGAAACTTGTACTTGTGGTTGCCAAGAAGGTAAAGAATGTACTTGTGAAGAAGAAAATTGTTCATGCGGTTGTGAAGAAGATTGCCACTGTGATGAAAATTGCTGTGATGAAAAACATTCATGCGATGATCACGACAAAGATTCTAAATGCGACTGTTCAAAATAAACTATATAATAACAAAAATGATATAAACCATATCAAAGGTCTATATCATTTTTTTCTACATCTAACTTTATTTCTTAAACTATCTAAACAAGCATTATATTCACAGCGTGCTCTTTCGTCATAATCTAAACAAGCACTTTCTATCTCACCATTATCAAGAACAATAACATACCAATCATCATTATAATATATTTCTACCATGTCATGCTTTGATAAATTTGTAATTCTACTAATCTGTGTATTCGCTTGACAACTAATTGAAAATATTATTTTTTCTGCTTCAATATTTAAATATTTACCATGAAAATATGAAACACTTTTTCTAGCACCATAATATTCTTTACTAGGAGTATATAACTTAATATCACGAAGCGTCTTATTATCATATAAATCAAGTAAATATTGATAATGATTAAAGCCATTGTAATAGTTATCATTTAAAGAATTATCTATTATTGGTGTTATTCTAAAAGGAAGAACTGAAGAATTAAACTCCATAACATTAGCATTACTATTACCCATAACAGTGGCCACTATCTCATCAGCGTTTCTATTCATTTCATCCATTAATTCTTTCATAAATTTCTTAATTATATTATATATTTTCTCTCTATATTCTTTATTCCTAAAAGAGACACTAATCTCAATACCTTGTCCAATCAAAACATTCCCGTTTCTCCCAAGAAGAACCATCGCAATATCTTTTTTTTCTTTAGTACTAATAACAAGTACTCGCATATGTTTACTCTTAATAGCTTTTTTAAATAATATAAAAGCATCCCCATTCATCCTAAAACAATTATTTGTTCTATAACCAATAACTAAAAGTTTTGGATCATTTCTAGACACTGTCTCACAATATAATTCTCCATCAGTAGCCATATAATCAGGTATTGAAGAAATATAATTACCAATAATATTCTCTTTATAAAAATTTATATTAGCACTCTTAATATCGGCATCAGAATCCATACTGTACTCATATTTATTTTTATAAGAAGAAACCATATCTGAAGAAATGTCTCTAGTAATATTAGGATGAAAAGGATCACTAGTAATAAACCTATCTTTAAGTAATAACAAAACTTTCGATAAGGCCATACTTTCTCCAAGAATACTAATATATTTAGCTAAATTATCTCTAAAATAACTAAAGTTTAAGAAAAGACCATTAGCCTTCCCACCAAGTATTTTTCTCATTACATTATTATCATCTTTCTTATTACTAAATAAGAAGTTAACAAAAATACTATTTAATTCATCGTCACTGATATCTATCTCATTAAACATATGAAATATTGTTTGATAACTAACTTCCCCATAATAACCATTTAATAGTTCTAAAGTATTATCTAAACCAATAGATAAATATAATTTGCAAGCAATAGTATATACTTCTTCAATAGTTCGGTCACCAGTCCTAGCTAATAAAATTATTGCTTCATTTTCTAAACTATCATTAAGTGAATTAAATTCCTCTAACTGATCTAAACATCTACTAATATTTTTTATATGTTTGGTTGGAATATTAAAGTATTCTAAAGGATTTATATCATCAACATAAGTTTCTATTCCTTTTAAATAATTAATTATTTGATATATATTATTTGCCCTAAGAACTTTAATAAAGTTTAAGTCGGATTTGTTTATTCTATCTAATACTACCTGATAAAATGTATCATTCATTGTATCACTAAAAAGACTTCTAATAGTATTAATTTTATCATGACTCTTTAACAGTATAAATTGCAACTTTTTCAAAAAAATAAAATCACTCATATAATTCCCCCAAATTGGTGCTATTGTATCACAAAAATCACTTAAATACAAATATTTATTGAATAAAACTAACAGATATTATATAATGAAATAAAGGAGAGTATGATATGAATATTAGTTTAAAACAAATACTTACATCAAACGAAAATGAAAGATTTAAGTACCTTAATGTCTTATTAAAACATCAAATAATTACAATTACTGAGTTAGAAGATTACTATGCTAATAATATCAGTATGGATACGGTTGCTTTCGCTAAAAGATATACTAGTTATATTAACATTGCAAGATTAGAGGATGCCATTATTAAAAGTAAAAACTATAATGTTATATGTGCTTTTGCTAGTGAAGTATCAACTGCCAATATTGATAAACTAGAAGACGCTATAATAAATTCAGAAGACGTTGGATACATAATTGAATTCGCTAAAAGAGTAGTAAATGTTAACATTAGTAAATTGGAAGATGCTGTTATTGCAAGTAAAAGTCCCGATTATATTTGTGCTTTTATTAGAAAGATTCCCAAAGCTAATAAAGGAAAATTAATAGAGTATATAGTTGAATCTAACAAATTAGAATGCATCACGGAACTAGCTCACTTAACTCAAGATAAAAGATTAGAAGATGCTATTATTAAGAGTAAACAACCATCATACATATACACATTTGCTAAAGACATAAAATGGTCAGATAAAAACAGATTAAAAGACGCCATCGCAAAAACCAACTGTGCATCATATATTTATCGCTTTGCTTATGATATATCAGGAATAGACATCGAGGACTTAGAAGACGCCATAATAAAAACAGGTGATTGCAGTTATATCATAAAATTTGCTAGTAATATATCAAAAGCTAATAAAGAAAAATTAAAAAAAGTCATAATTGAAAAAGGCACTGCCAAAGATATTTATGATTTTGCTTATACAAGTTGTGTAAGTAATAAACAAGACTTAGAAGATGCTATTATTGAAAAAGGTGATTTAAAATATATTATTGAGTACGCTAGAAACATACCAGGTGCTAACATATTGAGACTAGAAGAAGCAATAATTCAAAGTGGCAACCCAGAATATATTTATGAATTTGCAAAAAACATCAAAGACTCAAATATAAGTAAACTAGCAGAAGCTGCCTTAAATACTAATAATATCTATTACATATTGCTATTTGCTAAAAATATATTAAAAATTGAAATAGATGAATTAGATTATATTATGTATATGATGGCTGCTGAACCAACATCACAAGAAGAATTAAGTATAAGTGTAGATGATAGATTATATAATGAAAGATTAGAAAAAATTAAAAGAAGAATTAGAACAAAAAATTATAAATAAGATTTAAAGCGTAAAAGAAATATGAAAAAAATTTTAATACTGTTTGCTTTATGCATATTATTTACAGGATGCCAAAAGACTAATCAAGACAATACTAATAAAGAAAACACTACAGGAAATACCAAAACAAATGAGGTCCTATGTAGCATTACCTCAACAATTACTAAATATGAAATAGATAATAGAACTAAAACAAGTATAGGCATAAGTGCTGAAGAAGTTGAAGCCAGAAAAAATAGCCCAATAGCAGTAAATTATGAGTCAGGATATCTATATAACTTTACTGAAGACGGCACTAAACTACTAAATTACTATGAAATAAAAAAATATGAATATATTATTGACTATGATATGAAATCAGAAAAAGAATATTATTCTAATAGTTGCAATAAATTAAATGCAAGTAAATATAAAGATTGTAAAGTAGAATTAACTGATAAAACAATAACTGTAAAATATGAAATTAATCTTGATAATGAAGGTTATAAAAATATGACTGCAACACTAACTAAAGATAAATTAATAGAAAACTATAAAGAAGACGAAATGTATACTTGTAAAGCTAATTAAAACATAAAAAACCATTAGATGTTGTATAAAATAAACTTGAAGGAAGATAATAAAAATGAATATTCAAGGAGGGACACTATACCTTCTTGTTTTTCTATATAAATAGTAGTAAAATATCAATGAAAGCGAGGAATAGTCATGTTTAACTTAGTATCAAAATTTAAACCGGGTGGCGACCAACCGCAAGCCATAGAAAAATTAGTTGAAGGCATCAAAGAAGGCAAGAAAGAGCAAGTTCTACTAGGTGCTACCGGAACAGGTAAAACTTTCACAATGGCAAACGTCATCAAAGAAGTAAATAAACCAACCCTAATTCTAGCTCACAACAAAACTTTAGCCGGCCAACTATATAGTGAAATGAAAGAACTATTCCCGGATAATCGAGTAGAGTACTTTGTATCATATTATGATGTTGGCACTTTTCCTATGTTATCTAGTGTTATTTAGTGTTGATAAATCCAGAAAAATAGGACTAAATAAAACAAAATGGACTAGATAATACTGAATGTTAAAATAAAATTTGTGACTTTCATTCGTCCCGATTCGTCCCCAATAATAATTGCACAATTAACTTAATATTATTATATTGATATAATATAAATAACAAATGGGGGCTAACTATTATGAGAAAGAAAAAAATTAAACTACCAATTTATAATAATGAAATAAAAATAGTATTAAATGCTTTAAATGAGTTTAGAAATAAAATATTAGAACAAGGAAGATACACAGAACCTGTTGATGAACTTATATTAAAATTAAATAAACATATTTGAACTGATTAAAAATGGTCAGTTCTTTTTTTATGCCAGAAATGGAATACATAGCCATCTTATTAAATTAGGGTGGCTAAATTAAAAGAAAGGAGGCGAGAATATGCAAGAAAGTAAGTGCAAGGTAATTGCAATCACAAATCAGAAAGGAGGAGTTGGTAAAACAACAACAACCTTTAATCTTGGTGTAGCATTGGCTAAACAAGGAAAAAGAGTGTTAGTTGTAGATGTTGATCCTCAGAGTAATTTAACTACTTATGCAGGTTGGTATGATGAAAATGAATTGAAATATACTTTAACTGATTTAATGGAGCAATCAATGAACGACGAAGAAATTAAAACCAAAGAAAGTATATTACACCATAATGAAAATGTAGATTTAATTCCATCTAATCTTTCCTTATCAGCATTAGAAAATTCACTAACTTATGCAATGAGTAGAGAATATACTTTAAGGAATTGCTTATCTAGTATTAAAGACGATTATGATTATATACTTTTAGATTGTCAACCAAGTTTAGGTATGCTTACAATAAATGCTCTTGCTAGTGCAAATAGTGTTATCATACCAGTACAAAGTGAATACTTTGCTTTAAGAGGTATGACCGATTTATTTAAGATAATAAATAAAGTTAGACGACAAATAAATCCTACTCTTAAAATAGAGGGAGCATTATTAACATTAGTTGATTCAAGGGCTAATCTTCCAAAAGAGATAGCAACTCAATTAAAAGACAATTATGGGAGTATATTAAAACTATTTAATACTCAAATACCAAGAGCAGTTAAGACTGCCGAATCTACTTCGTCAGGAGGAAGTGTGTTTTCTTATGATAAAAGTGGAAGAGTAGCAAATGCATATTCTTCTTTTGCAAAGGAGGTGCTTAATGATGGCAAAGAACATACCAAAAATGCCACTGCCAAAGTTAGATGACCTTTTTACAACAGAAGAAGAAAGAACTAACGCTAAGTTGGAAAAAGTTATTGATATTAAAATAAATGATATTGATGATTTTCCAGACCACCCATTTAAAGTTATTGAAAATGAAGAAATGTATAATATGCGTGATAGCATTAAAGAAAATGGAGTATTAGTTCCTGCGTTAGTTAGACAAAAAACTGATGGTAGATATGAAATGGTATCTGGTCATAGAAGAAAATATGCAAGTCAATTAGCCAATAAGGAAACACTACCTTGTATTGTAAGAAGCCTGACTGATGATGAGGCTACAATAATAATGGTAGATAGCAATATTCAAAGAGAAGAAATATTACCAAGCGAAAAAGGTTTTGCTTACAAGATGAAACTTGAAGCATTAAGTCATCAAGGAAAGAGAAATGATTTAACTTCGTCGCAAGTTGCGACAAGGTTAGATACAGCAACTTTAATTGGTAAAGAAAATGGCGATAGTAGAGATACAGTATTTAGATATATTAAACTTACTGAACTAATACCAGAGTTATTAGACTTGGTAGATAAGAAAGAGATTGCTTTACTTCCTGCCTTTGAATTAGCTTTCTTAAAAGATGAAGAGCAATATGCAGTATTAGATTGTATTGAATGTAATGTTGCTACACCATCTCACGCACAGGCAAGAATCTTAAAAAGATTAAGTCAAGAGGGAACATTAACGCAAGATAAAATTGATGATATTTTATCGCAAGAAAAACCTAATCAGATTCCTAAAATAAAACTTAATGAGAGTAGAATAAGAAATGTACTCCCAAAAGGTATTACTGATGATAAAATTGAGGACTTTGTTGTTAATGCCATTGATTTTTATAAAAAACACTTGCAAAAGCAGAAAGCAATGGAAAGATAGTGGGAGTTATTATTCCACAAATCCCTCCTTACAATCCTCCCTAGTATTATTACTAACTATTTATTTACTAACTGAAAAAAGTATATAAGTATTTACACAAATGCAAAATATTTTAGAATATGCTAGATTGAAAGAAATAAAGGAGCGTGATTGTTATGAAAAAGAAAATCATTTTAGTTGTCATTGTTGTTTTTGTAGTAGTTAGTGGATCATTTGTTCTAACCAAATGTTTAAAGACAAATTCAAACCACGAACAGGTAAATGTTGTAGAAGAAAAAGATGAGGAATTTAACTTGCAAGAGGAAGAACAAAGCAAAGACGAAATAACTACTGAAACAGATGAAATTGAAAACAAAACATCAAATGGAAAAAGTGAAAGTCCAAAAGAAGATACTTCAAAGCAAGAAAATAAATCTAAAACATCAACAAAGGTTTCTGAAACTCCCAAAAAAGCAGAAACTAAATCTAGCAATGTACCAACTACAAGTAGCAAATCACAAGAAGAAAAACAAGAGAATAAAACAACCGAAAGTAATAAAAATAATGGTTCAAGTAATCAAGGACAACAGAACAAAGAGTCAACAACTTTTTATGATTCTATTACTCACGGAAAAAAAGAGTTTTCTTCTGAAAATGAGGCTTTAAGGAGAGGTACTGAAATTCAAAATAAAGAGTTAGATTATGTTTTAGATTGGAATGAAGAACACCCAGATAATCAAATACAACCAGAGATAAATTATTTTAGAGTTTACCCATCTGCAATAGATGAAAACGGAAAGTATTGGTATTATTTGCATTTCTTTTGTAGAAGTGGCGAAGGACTGGATCAAGAATTAAAAAGTAAATATTAGTGGCTCTTAACAAAGAGTCATTTTTTTCGGAAAGTGAGGGAAATTAAATGTTAAAAATATTATTATTTGCACTAATCGTAATGTTAGTGCTTTTTTTATGGTCTGCCTGTATCATCTCGGGTAGATGTTCAAGAGAGGAGGAAAAGAGATGAAGAAATTTACAACAACCCTATTGTTAGCAATAGGACTTTTAGTTGGGTTTACTGTTAATGCACAAGCAGTAAGTGCAGCAACTTTAACTCAATCAGATTCTGGTTATTGGTATAATAGAGCAAAAGCAGATGGAAGTGACCATCATTCTTGGCACTATACACTTTATGAAGTAGATGGACAAGTTGCTTATTGTATTCAACCTAATATTCCAGAGGGAACACATTATAATCAAGGTAGTTGGGAGGATACTGGATTACCTAATTCAATAAAAGAAAGATTACTTTTAATTGGTTACTATGGTTATACTTATCCGGGACACCAAACACTACAATTTAGAGCAGCAACGCAAGGTATGATATGGGATACAATAGTTGGTAGTGGTGCTAATACAACTTTCCATACTGCTCGTTGGGCAAAAGGAGATACTTTTGATGTATCAAATGAAAAAGCACAAATTGAAGACTTAATTGCTCATCATTATGATAGACCATCATTTAATGGTGGAGTTTTTAAAGCACAAGTAGGAGAAACTATTACTCTAACTGATACAAATAATGTATTATCAAACTATTCTGTAAGCGTAAGTGGAGCAGATTATAGCATTGATGGTAATAAGTTAATTATTAAACCTACAAGAAGTGGAAGCATTGATTTAACTTTAACAAAGAAAATGCCATATAGTTCTAGTTATAAATTCTTTGTTGGAGATGGAATTCAAAATATGATGGTACCGGGAACTACTGACCCAGTAATTGCAAAAATAAGAGTTAATTCTTACACAGCATTTGTTGAGGGACATAAAAAGGATAGCGAAACTGGTAATGCACAAGGACAAGCAACTTTAAAAGGTGCAGAATATGGTGTTTATGAAACTTCAACAGGAAGATTAGTAACAACAGTAGTTACTGATGAAAATGGTTATTTCAAGAGTAATGCAGTATTATCTTGGAATGATTATTATTTACAAGAAATAAAACCTAGTGAAGGTTATGAACTTGATACAACAAGATATAATGTTGATATTAAAGGTAAAGAATCTGCTAGTGTTGATGTAGTAGAGAAAGTAATTAAAAACTATGTTAGTATTTTAAAACAATATGAACAAGTAGATGGAAACACTACTTTCTTAAATGCAGAAAAAGGTATTACTTTTGAAATCTATTATCCAAATGGTAATAAATATGGAGAAATCACAACAGATAAAAATGGTTATGCTTCATTGAACTTACCTTATGGTGTATGGAAATTCCATCAAGTAAATACAACAACTGGATATGAAAAGATTTATGATTTCTATATTACAGTAAATGAAACAAGCGAAAAAGAACAATATTACAATATTTTAAATAATACACTATATGCTTATCTTCAAGTAATCAAAGTAGATAGCGAAACTGGAAAGACTATTGCTATTGCAAATACAACTTTCAAGATTTTAGATACTGATACAAATCAATATGTTTCTCAATATGTTGGTGGAAAAGTTTATAGTGAGTTCAAAACAGATGAAAATGGCAAAATGATAACTTACTTAAAACTACCTGCTGGAAATTATAAATTGATTGAAGTATCTGCTCCTAACGGTTATTTAAAAGACAAAGATGGCTTAAAATTCACAATAGGAAATGATACTCATTATTCATATACAACTTATGGTGCTTTTATAACAGTAACTTATAAAAACACACCAATAAAAGGTCAACTTGAAATTAAGAAAACAGGAGAAAATTTAGTAATTAAAGATGGAAAATACACTTACAAAGATAAAAAATTAAGTGGTGTAACATTTGAAATCTACGCAGAAGAAGATGTTAAATCTGCTGATGGAAATCATCTTTATTATGAAAAAGGTACAAAAGTAGATACTATTACAACAGATAAAAATGGTTATGCAATTTCTAAAAAATTACCTCTTGGAAAATACTATTTAATTGAAGTAAAAACACAAGATGAATATGTATTAGATAGTAATAAACACTATTTTGAATTAAAAGAAGTAAATGATGAAACACCAATAGTTTTTGAATCATACAGTAATTTAAACTACTTAAAGAAAGGTACTTTGGAATTTACTAAAAAGGATCTTGTAAATGGAGATGTTATTCCAAACACAATCGTTGAAATCTATAATGAAAATAATGAACTAATCTTTACTGGTAAAACTGACAAAGATGGTAAAGTAATTATTACAGATTTAAAAGTTGGAAAATACTATATCATTGAGAAAGAGGCTGCAACAGGTTATACAATTACAGATGAAAAAATCTATTTTGAATTAAAAGAAAATGGAGAAATTACAAAGGCTGAAATGAAAGATAAACCTATTACTGGAACTCTTGAATTTACAAAGACTGATGTATCAACAGGAGAGCCATTACCTAACACACTAATTGAAATTTATAATGAAAAAGATGAACTTATTTTTAGTGGTAGAACAGACGAAAATGGTAAAATTACTATTCCAGAAATTAGATATGGAAAATACTATATTTTAGAGAAAGAAGCCCCAGAGGGTTACACTTTAAATCCTGAAAGAATGTATTTTGAAATTTTAGAAGATGGAAAAGTGGTTAAGGCAACAATGACTGATGAAAAAGTAGTAATTGAAGTTCCTAGTACAGGAATTACTGATACTCATATTATTGAAATTGCCGGAGCATTACTAACTCTTGGAGGAATAGGAGTAATTGTCTATGTTAAAAAGAAAAAACAAAAATAAAGATAGAAAGGTTAGTAAGAGTCAACTTATAATAGTTGGCTCTTTACTAATTGTTGTTGGAATTGGAATAGTTGGAGGTAAATATCTATACAATTATTTTCAAAATCAAAATGAAGAAAATTTAATAGATACTTTTTACGAAGAACAAAAAGAAATAACTGATGAAACAACACCAACCGAAGAAAAAGAGCAAGAAGAATATCAAAAGCCAACTACAAATCAAACTAAAAAAGTTGATTATATTGCAGTTATTAAAATACCAAAGATAGGACTGGAAAAAGGTCTAGCAAGTAAAGGTAGTTATTATAACAATGTTAATCGAAATATTTTAATACTTAATGAATCTGATATGCCAGATAAAGAAAACGGAAATGTTATACTAGCCGGACATTCTGGTAGTGGTAGAACAGCATTTTTTAAGAACTTATATAAATTGGAAATAGATGATGAAGTTAGTGTTTTTTATGGAGGTGGTGAATACAAATACAAAGTTGTTAATCAATACGATATAGAAAAAACAGGAACTGCTAACATTGTTAGAAATGCCGAAAAAAGCACTTTAACTTTAATAACTTGCAGACACAACACTAATAAGCAAATTATCTATATTTGTGAGTTAGTAGAAAAGGTTTAGGAGGATTAAATTGGAAGAAAAATATAATTTAAACAATATATCAAAAGCATTTGAAAAACTATTTAATGCTGGATTTAATACAAGCAAAAAAATAGCAACATTAGATATAAAAGAGGTAAGAAAGATTCCTAATTTAACAATGTCAGATTTTTATATTATTTCTGACTTATGGGAATTAGTAAAAAAGAACAATAATAAAACTTCTCAATTATTTATAGAGTTTTTAAGTGGTTATAAAGAGAAAGGAAATGATAGCAAATGAAAAAGTTTGAAATTGATGTTGATATAAATGGAACTATTACTTTTGAGGTTGAAGCCAAAAACAAAAAAGAGGCACAAGCAAAAGTAGATGATATTTTAAGCAACACTTCTGTAAAAGAAGCAATAAAATCATACAGAAACAATATTGTTTTAAATGAAAAAGTAAAACAAGACAAAGAAAGAGAAAGATAGGAGGAATTAAAATGGCATATTCAAAAAGAATACCACCAATTAAAATTAAATTAAATGTAGACGAATATAATAAACTACTAGAAATATTAGAAAATATGATTGATTCTGATAATGAAAATTATTCAAATAAATCATCAAAAATGAAAGATAAACTATTGAGATATAGTGTTCCAATAGCAGAAGAAGATGGAACTACAATAGTTGATATGAGATTTTATAATAACGAGATTGTAGATCTATTTATGATATTGTTTTATGAGATAGGTAATATTCCTATCAATACTAATTATTATGAAGTCTTATTAAGTGTAAGGGAGAAAATTAAAAAGAGCAAAATGTCAGAAGAATAATAGTCTAATTTAGAACAGGAGGTGCAATATGGCGAGTAAATTAAGACTAATAACAGACCTATATGGAGAAACCTTAACACAGATAAGCAAGAATCCGGATGACTGGATGTCATTCTTGGAATGTGCAGCAATGAACTACAAATACCCCTTTAATGATCAAGTTTTAATTTATGCACAAAGACCAGAAGCAGTAGCGTGTGCGAAGATAGAGGCTTGGAACAAACAAGTTGGTAGATGGGTTAATCGTGGTGCAAAAGGAATAGCACTTCTTTCAGAAGATAGTGGTTATACTAATTTACGATATGTATTTGATATTGCAGATACTAATAGTAAGTTCGGAAAAAGTTTTAGATTATGGTCAGTTCCAAAACCTTATGAAGTAGATATTATTGAATCATTAGAAAACAAGTATGGAGAACTTGAAGATAAAAGTTCTCTTGGACTTGCAATTAAGTCTGTATCAAAGATACTTGTTGAAGATAATATGCAAGATTATTTGGAAGATTTAAAATTTTATAGAGAAAATAGTTCTCTTGAACCAATGACTGATGAGGCAGTTCAATTATTGTTTCAAAATGCACTAGAAAACAGTATTGCATTTTCAATGATTAAAAGGTGTGGATTAAATCCGAATGATTATTTCACTAATGAAGATTTTACACCAATATTAGCATTTGATAGTTATGAAACTATAACTAGATTAGGTGTAGCCACTAGCGAAATATCTGAAATGGGTATTCGTGAAATTTATAATACTATCAAAAAACTACGAATAAATGAAATAAATAAAATTCGCACATTTGATATAGATAAAGATTTATCTTATGATGTAAGTGAAAGCAGGGGAACTGTTGAAAGGAGGAATAATGATGAGTATAACTTACACACGCAAAGGGGACTACGAGATACCAGACCTAACAATACCAGAGAACAAAATTCAAGTGGAGGGCAAATACGCAATGATGAGGTTAAGGTACTTGAAAGAGAACAAGAAATCTCTATACACGACTCTATTAATGAGCAATCAACTTCCAGAACACTTGATGAATATTCAAGAAGTAGCAATGGAGAGAGTAGAACAGATAGTATCAGAAATGAAAGCCAAAGAGAAGATAACAGAACAAATGAAACAACAAGACCCTATGAAATGGATAGGCTTAATGAACAACTTGAAGACATCAGCAGAGGAGATAGTAGCGAACGAATTGATTTACGCTTAAACAATTACGATCCAAGTCAAAGTAAAACACATTATGTTGTAGTTGATGAAAAGATAAATCAGATATTAAGTACAACTCCTCATTTAAGAAAATCAAATAAGGAAATAAAAGACTTTATACAAAATGAAAAAGATGTTACAAAAAGAGCAGAGTATCTCAAAGGAATATTTAACAAAGATTATACCGGTGTTATAGTTGATGACCAAATGTATGGTTATAAAACTTTTGACAACGGTATTTTATTTTGGAAAGGAAATTTTCTATCAAGAGATACAGAAAGTTTTGTAAGTTGGGAATATTTAACTTATCACTATGACGCAATGATTTTATTAAATCAGTTAAATGATAGAATAGAACCATTACCAAGTGTAACAGACCAATTAAGTTTTCTTGATGAAAATAGTGAAAAATCAGTATCTGATTTAGAATTTACACAGGAGTTTGTTGATAGATATTTAACAGAACAACACCGTGATACAAAGTTTAGTATTTACGAACAATTTAGTAAAAGTTTATCAACAGAGAATAATATAAATTATCTTAAAAACTTATATGGAATAAGTGGCTCTACTTATACAATAAAAGGAGCAGGAATTGGAGTTAATACAGATTATAAAGGTGTAAGGTTTAATAGAGGTTATTTTGACGCTAGTGCCAAAGAACAATTATTCAAGTGGAATTATATTGAAAAAAGAATAAAAACTCTTATTCACGAAGATAGATACCTTAATTCAAAAGAATTAGAAGAATATCCGAAGTGGCTTGATGAAAAAGACCAAGAAAGAGAATTTATTGAGGCAAGTAATAATTTAGCACAAAAAATAATTGAAGAACCGACCGAAGAAAAATATGAATATCAATATCATTTAGGAGATAGAGTTTATATTGGAGCAGATGAATATGAAATATTAAGTATTGGAATTAGTAATGTCGTATTATATGATTTTAGATATCCTTTATTTAATCGTGAAATGTCCAAAGAAGAATTTGATAGGAAAGTACAAGAAAATCCTGCAAATGATCATCTTAAAGTTAAAGTAAGTGATATTAAAGATAATATAAATGAAGAACCAAGCAATATAGAGGTAAATGTAAAAGAAGAAATATCACTTCCTATTGAAGAAGAACCAGAAGTTCAAGATGAAAATATTGTTCCAGTATTTGAAAAAAAGAAAAGTAATAAAATAAGAAGTTTTGATATTCACCCAGAAATACCTATTTCTGATAGAAATCAATTTAAAATTACAAATGATAACTTAGGTGAGGGTAGTCCAAGAGAAAAATTTAATAATAATGTTGAAGCAATAAGAGTGTTAAAAAAATGTGAAGAAGAAAATAGATTTGCAACTCCACAAGAACAAGAGATATTGTCGAAATATGTCGGCTGGGGTGGACTTCCACAAGCCTTTGATGAAAAAGATTCTTCTTGGAGTAATGAATATAGTATATTAAAGAATTTACTTGATGAAAAAGAGTATTCACAAGCACGAGAATCTACTTTAACAGCCTTTTATACACCACCAGTAGTAATTAGGTCAATGTATAAAGCATTAGAGAATATGGGGCTTAAAACAGGTAATATATTAGAGCCATCTTGTGGTGTTGGTAACTTTATAGGTATGTTACCAGATTCATTAGAAGATTGTAAGTTATATGGTGTAGAACTTGATTCCATAAGTGGTAGAATTGCAAGGCAACTTTATCAAAAATCAACCGTTGCAGTACAGGGTTATGAAGATACTAATCTTCCTAACTCTTTTTTTGATGTAGCAGTTGGCAATGTTCCATTTGGAGATTTCAAGGTATTAGATAAGAAATACGATAAGCATAAGTTTTTAATTCACGATTACTTTTTTGCAAAGACACTTGATAAGGTTAGACCCGGTGGTGTTATTGCATTTATAACAAGCAAAGGTACACTAGATAAAGAAAATCCAAGTGTTAGAAAATATATTGCTCAAAGAGCAGATTTATTAGGTGCTATTAGACTACCTAATAACACATTTAAAGCAAATGCAGGAACAGAAGTCACATCTGATATTATCTTCTTACAAAAAAGAGATTCAATAACTGATATTGAGCCAGACTGGGTATATCTTGGAGAAAATGATGATGGTTTAAAAATGAATCAGTATTTCATTGATAATCCAGAAATGATACTAGGAAATATGGAAATGATTTCAACTAGGTTTGGCTATGATTCTGCTTGTATCTCTGATGGCGAAAATTTGGGAGATAAGTTAGAAAGAGCAATTTCAAATATACACGCCGAAGTAAAAGAGTATGAACTAGATGATATAGGAGAAGAAGATAATTCCATTGAAGCCGATTTAACAGTAAGAAACTTCTCATATACTTTAATAGATGACAAAATCTATTTTAGAGAAAATAGCAGAATGTACCCACAGGAATTAGCAATGACTACTGAAAATAGAGTTAAAGGTTTAATTGAAATAAGGGACTGCGTTAGAACTCTTTTAGAATATCAAACAGAAGATTATCCAGATGAAGATATAAAGAGAGAACAAGTGAAATTAAATCAATTATATGATAGGTTTACAAAGAAATATGGACTAATCAATAGTAGGGGAAATAACTCTGCTTTTTCAAATGATTCAAGTTATTATCTATTATGTTCTCTTGAAATTTTAGATGAGAATGGAAATCTTGCAAGAAAAGCAGATATGTTCACAAAAAGAACTATCAAGCCTAAAACAGAGATAACATCAGTTGATAATGCAAACGACGCTTTAATTGTTTCACTATCCGAAAAGGCAAGAGTTGATATAACCTTTATGCAAAAACTTTGTAATATGGATATGGACAAAATGCTTAAAGATTTGGATGGAGAAATATTCAATGTTCCTGAATATGGAGAGCCTAATCATTGGGTTACGGCAGATGAGTATTTGTCTGGTAATGTAAGAGAAAAATTAAAGATTGCAGAACATTTTGCTGAAACAGATGAAAGATTTAATGTAAATGTTAAATATTTAAAAGAGGTTCAACCAAAAGATTTAAGTGCAAGTGAAATAAGTGTTAGACTTGGCTCTACTTGGATTCCACCTGAAGATATAAAAGTCTTTATTGAATATTTATTAAATCCTAGTAATTATGCTTGTCAAAATATAAATGTTCATTATAATGAAGCAACTTCCGAGTGGTGGATAGAGGGCAAAAATTATGATAAGTATAATATTAAAGCAACCAATACTTATGGAACTGGTAGAGCAAGTGCTTACAAAATTATTGAAGATAGTTTGAATCTAAAAGATACAAGAATTTATGATTACTATGAGGACGAAAATGGTAAGAGAGTAGCAGAATTAAATAAAAAAGAAACTGCAATAGCACAGGCAAAACAAGAGCAAATAAAACTTGCTTTTGAGGAATGGATATGGAAAGATCCCGAGCGTAGAGAAAGATTAACAAAGATTTATAATGAAAGATTTAATTCTATCAGACCACGAGAGTACGACGGAAGTCATATCAGTTTTGATGGAATGAATCCAGAAATAACCTTACGAAAACATCAAGTAAATGCAATCGCACGAATATTATACGGGGGAAACACATTACTTGCACACGAAGTTGGAGCAGGTAAAACTTTTGAAATGGTTGCTGCTGCAATGGAGTCAAAAAGATTAGGCTTATGTAATAAATCACTTTTTGTAGTGCCTAATCACATTGTAGAACAATTTGGACAAGAGTTTTTACAACTATATCCGAGTGCAAACGTTTTGGTGACTACGAAGAAAGATTTTGAAACTGCTAACCGTAAAAAGTTTTGTTCAAGAATAGCCACAGGAGATTATGACGCAATTATAATTTCACATTCACAATTTGAGAAAATACCAATGTCAGTTGAAAGACAAGTTACAATAATTCAAAAACAAATAGAAGATATAACTTTGGGTATTCAAGATTTAAAAAATAATAATGGCGAAAGATTTTCTATTAAACAAATGGAGAAAACCAGAAAGAGTTTAGAAGCAAGACTTGCAAAATTAAATGACACTTCACGAAAAGATGATGTCGTAACTTTTGAGGAGTTAGGTGTTGATAGAATATTTGTAGATGAAGCCCATTACTATAAAAATCTATTTCTTTACACTAAAATGAGAAATGTCGGTGGTATAGCCCAAACAGAAGCACAAAAGTCATCAGATTTATTTATGAAGTGTAGGTATCTTGATGAACTAACTGGTGGAAAAGGTGTTATTTTTGCGACTGGTACTCCAATTTCAAACTCTATGGTAGAACTATATACAATGCAAAGATACTTGCAATATGGAGAACTAGAAAAAAGACATCTTCAACAATTTGACGCTTGGGCTTCAACTTTTGGAGAAACTGTAACTGCAATAGAATTAAGCCCAGAGGGAACAGGCTACCGAGCAAAAACAAGGTTTGCTAAGTTCTTTAATTTACCAGAACTAATGGCACTTTTTAAAGAAGTTGCAGACATTCAAACTTCTGAAATGCTTAATCTTCCAGTACCAAAAGCCAACTATCATAATGTGGTTATAGAGCCTAGTGAAATTCAAAAAGAATTAGTAAAAGACTTATCTGAAAGAGCCGAAAAGATAAGAAATAGAATGGTAGATTCATCAGTTGATAATATGCTAAAAATAACCAATGATGGAAGAAAATTAGCACTAGACCAAAGACTTACAAATGATATGTTAGAAGATTTTGAGCATAGCAAAGTAGCAACTTGTGCTGATAATATTTATAGTATTTGGGATAAAACAAGTGAAGATAAATCTGCACAATTGGTGTTTTGTGATTTATCAACCCCTCATAATGATGGCAAGTTTGATGTCTATGATGATTTAAAAACAAAACTTATAGATAGAGGCATACCAGAAGAAGAAATTGCTTTTATTCACGACGCAAACACAGACGCAAGGAAACAAGATTTATTTAATAAAGTAAGGCGAGGACAAGTTAGAGTTCTTATAGGAAGTACACAAAAAATGGGTGCAGGAACTAACTGTCAGGATAGACTTATAGCCTTACACGATTTAGATTGCCCTTGGCGACCAAGTGACTTAATACAAAGGTCAGGAAGAATAATAAGACAAGGAAATAAAAATCCGGAAGTAGATATTTATAGATATGTAACAGAGGGAACTTTTGACGCATACTTATATCAATTAGTGGAAAATAAGCAAAGATTTATTTCACAAATAATGACATCAAAAACTCCTGTGAGGTTTGCAGAAGACATTGATGAAACTGCATTGTCTTATGCTGAAATTAAAGCATTAGCAGCAGGAAATCCAGATATAATTGAAAAAACAGAACTTGATACACAGGTCGCAAAATTAAAATTATTAAAACAAAATTATTTGAGTGAAAAGTATGAATTAGAAGATAAAGTTATTAAATATTATCCAAATGAAATAAAAAGATTAGAAAATAGAATTGAAGATATGAAAGAAGATATTGAGGTATTCAACAATAATAATACTCCAGATAATTCTTTTGATAAAATGAATATAAAAGGTACAGACTTTACTGAAAGAAAAGAAGCAGGAGAAAAGATTATTGAAATATGTAAGTCTATGACTAATCCAGAACCACTTGAAATTGGAGAGTATAAAGGTTTTAAAATTATATTATCTTTTGATACTATGGACAGAAAGTTCTATGCTAGTATGAAGAATAATTTATCATATAAAACTGAATTAGGTAGTGATCCTAGTGGAAATATAACCCGTATTGATAATGTTTTAAATGGTATTGAAACAAGACTTTCTAGCGTAGAAAACAATCTTGAAGATACCAAAAAGAATTATGAAAGTGCTAAAAAAGAAATTGAAAAGCCATTCCCACAAGAGGAGGAATTAAAAACAAAGTCAAAGAGATTAGATGAATTAAATATAAAATTAAATCTTAATAACAAAGATAAAGAAATCATTGATGATGGTAATGATATAAGTGATGATAGTCAAGATTGTAAAAAAGAATATGAGAGATAAATCGCACATTTAATTCTAAAAGGTTATTGTGTTAAAATATTCACATCCAAAAGGAAAGGTGATGAATATATGGACTTTGATAAGGAAATGGAGAAGAAATTTGATGACTTATTTTGGTATGTGCTTAATGAGCAGACACAACAACTAAACAATGAAAAAGAGTATATGGAACTCAACAGAACTTGCCAAGAAATAACTGGTACAAATAGTAAAATTCAAGCAATAATAGAAAATAACGAATCAGTTTCATTAACAAAAGAAGAAGTAGAATTATTAGTAAAATACTTTACTTCTTGTATTGATAGAATGCTTATTGAACAAAAGAAAATGTTTTATTTAGGTGGAAAATATTTCTACTATCTAATGAAAGAAATGGAATTGGTAAAATAACCATAGAGGGCGATTTTAGTAAAAACTATCTTCGCTCTTTTTTATTTTATAGAAAGGAAAGTGACATTATGGAAGAAAAAATTAGAGAAGAATTATATTCTAAATTAGAAAGTGAATTTGATTCTTACAAGAAAGAATTAGAAACACTTACTTCAAAGGAAATAATAGATAAATCTTATGAAACTACAATGAAAGAAGAACTAATGTGTTTGTTTTATCCAGAATCACAAAGGTATGATTTAGATGAAATTAAAGCATTAAAAAATGAAAAAAATTCATTGGAAACTTTATATCAAGGTTGGATGGATTCTGACTTAAATATAAATCAATTATTAGAAGATAATACTGATGAAATAGTAGCAGAATTAGCAGAAGAATATAAAGCAAAACAATCAAAGAAAAAAGCAAAAGAAAGGTAGGTAATAGTATGGCTTATTATCAACCAGAAGAAATACGAAAAGCAAAAGAAATGGACTTATATACTTATTTAAAAAACTATGAACCAGATGAATTAGTGCATTTTAGTAGAGATACTTATATGACTAGAACACACGATAGTTTAAAAATAAGTAATGGTATGTGGTATTGGTTTTCAAGAGGAATAGGTGGAAAAACTGCACTAGAATATTTAATTCAAGTTAGAGAATATACTTTTATTCAGGCAGTAGAAACTATTTTAGGATACTCAAATGATAGACCACCTGTTGTATATCAACAACCTAAAAAAGTTCAAAATGTAAGACTTATTTTGCCAAAGAAATCAACTACAGCAGACAAAGTTATGAGTTATTTAATTGGTCGTGGAATTGATAAAGATATTATAAGTGAGTGTATAGATAATCGTTTAATATATGAAGATTTGCCTAATCATAATGTAGTATTTGTAGGCTATGATAAAAACAAAGTACCAAGATATGCAGGAGTTAGAGCAACAAATAACAGTAGATATATGAAAGACGCTTATGGAAGTCATAAAGCATTTTCTTTTAAATTGGATTCACTAGAAAAGAGTGATACAGTTCATTTATTTGAAAGTGCTATTGATTTATTATCATACGCAACACTTAATAAATTGGAAAATAAAGAATGGTATAATGATAACTTACTTTCACTAGCAGGTGTATATCAACCGGCTAAAAAAATTGATGAAAGTAAGATACCACTAGCATTAAATTATTATCTAAATCAGAATCAAAATATTAAAAAGATTTATTTGCATTTTGATAATGATAGTGCAGGAAGAATAGCAACAATGGCACTTAAAACTGTTCTTCCAAAACAATATGAAGTCATTGATGATCCACCTAAAATTGGAAAGGATTTCAATGACTTTTTGTGTGCCAAAGTAGGAATAAATTATAAAAAAAGATATGAAAAAGAAAGGTGAAATTATGAAATTTGATTATTTAAAATTAGCAAATATTATTAAGACAAGAAGAAATGAGAAAGGTATTTCAACAAGAAAACTTGCTGAAAAAATTGATATAAGTCACGCAGAAATATCAAGGTTTGAAAATGGATTAAAGCCAAGTTTTTATTTAATTCCATTTGTAAAAATGTGTGAGGAATTAGAACTTGATATTGAAGATTTACTAATTGAAGTTGGTCTTTTAAGTGAAATAGAAGATAAAAAATATGAAGTAAAAGTTACAAATGTTAATGAAGATTATTTTGAAATTGAAGCAAGAAATCAAAAAGAAGCAGCATTGATTGTAGCAAAATTTGTAATAGAAAATGAAGTTATTGAGATAGATACAACTATACCAATCGAGTTTGAAGTTGAAGAAATTGAAGAAGAAACAGAAGAAGATTTTGATGAAGATGATGATGAATTAGACGCAGAATCTTTTATGAAAATGCAATGTGAAAATTGCAAACACTATTGTCCTTATTGTGGCAAGTGTTCTCTTGGGGAATAAAACTTATGTCTAGCCAGCACTGAATTTATACTCCCGTATAAATTCGCTTGTGGGGAAATCCCCAATCCCCTTGCTAGACAAAACTGTATATTGAAGAAAGGAAAGTGATAGTAATGAGTGAATTATTGTTTTTTGTTTTAGGGTTCATCATAGGAGGTCTTGCAATGACCACCTTGATGTGTTGTTTACAGGTAAATCGTATAAGTGAACTGGAAAGACAAATAGTATTAAGAGATAATGAACACGAAGAAGATCCGGAGGTTGTTAAATGCGAAGTCGTAGAATAAAAAAACAAATATGGATTAATGATGAAGAAGAATATATTATGAAGTGTAAGTCACAAGCAGTTGGTATGAATGCCTCTGATTATATTAGACATCTTATTGTAGGCTATAAACCGAAAGAGAAACCGTCAGAGCAATTTTATGAAGAAATAAAAAATATTCGCAACATTGGAAATAATATAAATCAGATAGCCAGAATTGCAAATGCAAAAGGTGTAATAGATGTACCTCATTTAAAAAAAGAAATTGATAAATTAGATGAATTCATTATAGAAATGAAAAATAAATATTTAAGACCAGATAAAGATGAATGAATTTTGTCTGTATTATGGTAAAAAAATAAATTAAATGATATAATTATTATCGTTGGGAGAGAGTAGTAATGTTATCAAACTTAGATTGTTCAATATTAAAAGAATTAGATAGACAAAATATAAAATCAGATGTTATTTCAGTAGTAATGAATAGGCTAGATACTAATGATAAGAAAAATGATTTTCTTTCATTTATGATTGATAACAGAAATGTCCTTATATCGTTAAAAGATATTTTTAGTGAATTAAATCTAATCACTAAATAGTAATTTGTAGAGGAGATATTTATGGAAGATAAACAAGTATTATTTAATAATATAGATAAAGTTCACACTACCGAAATGGGTATTGATAGAATTAAGAAAAATCTTAAATTAGATACTGATGATGTTGTTGAGTATTGTAAGAATAAAGTTTTAGATAAAAATTGTAACATCTATAAACAGGGTAAAAATTGGTATTGTGAAATTGATAATATAAAAATAACAATCAATTCATATAGTTATACAATTATAACAGCACACAAATTAAAGAGGTAAAATAGATGGATTATCAAATAATAGAATTAGAAGAATTTAATGTAATAGGAATAAGGTATGAATTATCAAAATCATTAAGTAATAATGTAAAATTAGCACAAAACCATTGGAAAATATTTAATAGTAAATTAAGAAATAATAAGTTATATTTAGGAAGTAATTGGTGTAAATATGCTTTTATTGAAAAAATAGAAAATAAGATATTTTATTATATATCTATTCCTAAAAAAGATTTTGTACCAAATGATTTTACAGAAAAGATAATTTTGAAAAGTAAATATTTAAGGGTAGAACATATTGGTAATATGAATAAACTAAAAGATACTATCAATTATGTTTATAAAGAAATAATACCTAAAAATAATATTTTAGTAGAAAATAGGCAATTTGTTTATTTTGAAAAATATGATTATAAATTTCATTGGAATAGAGAAGATTCTGTTATTGAGATCTATATTCCGATTAAATAACAAATTACAATATGGAAGTGAGATGAGTTAATGAATATTCACTTTGGATTTTCATATATAGGTTTAATATTTTTACTAATGTTGATGTTACCAAATATTATATGGAGTAAAAATAAGCCTAAAGGCTATGATAAATATGTAAAAAATGAAAATAAAGTATTACTACTATTGGAGTGGCTTGGAGAAATGCTAGTAACCTGTCTGTCATTGATATTTAGTGATTTTAATATAAATAAAATATCAAACTGGTCTAGTATATTGTTAATTGCCTTTATTATAATGATTTTATACGAAATATATTGGATAAGATATTTTAAAAGTAATAAAACAATGAAAGATATGTATAGTAGCTTGTTAGGAATACCAGTTGCAGGAGCTACTTTGCCAGTAGTTGCATTTCTGTTACTAGGTATATATGGTAGAAATATATTTCTTATTATATCAACAATAGTATTAGGAATAGGACATATAGGAATACACTTAAATCATAAAAAAGAATTAGAATAAGAAATTACAATTTTATAGTTATTGATTTATAGTAATTTACCGAAAAGATTGTCAGTAATGACAGTCTTTTTTGTACGACAAGCAGTTATACAAATAGATTAGTTCAGTGCAACTAATCTATTTTTTATAAGAATTATAAACGAATTAAATGCAATTATTTTTTTATTATTTATTGACATTTAATTATAACTACTATAAAATATAGTAGTATAGTTTGTAGTAGAAAGAAGGGCTTAAATATATGAAAAATTATGACAACTATTTTCTTCCTGTAGATAATATGGAAGAAGCAAAAAGATATTATGAGGAA
>CAKPNA010000001.1 GCA_934168275.1 uncultured Bacilli bacterium | reverse complement strand
ACAAAAAGAGAAAAATAATTTTCTCTTTTTAATAACCCTCTTTTTTATTAATGTCTACTATTTAGGGTTCACATCAATATCAGATTCTTTTTTATTTCCAATAAAGAAACTTCTTCTTATTTCACCATATAATCTTTCTCTTCTAATATAGTTATCATTAGTTTGTTTTAGAATATCTTGATTAGCATTAATAGTTAGATAACCATTCTCATAGTTTATTTTAATATTTTCTTTTTTAAGTCCTGGTAAATCTATTTCTATAACGTACTTATTATCTTTTTCATAGATATCAGTTTTCATATATTCTCTATCTTTATAGAAGGGAAAGTCTAACATATCAAAGTAATTATAATAATTTTTTCTTGGTAACATATTTTCATCCTTTCTATATATATTATTGGTAATAATTAGTAAGAATATACTAATTAACATATAAAATATATTTTATCTTTTTTTGGTTAATTATAGATAATTTATACGATATTATGATATACTTATTTTAGGAGGTAATATGTATAAAAGAGCCTTAGAAGTATTGAAAATATTTGAAGATAATGGTTATTTAGCATATATAGTAGGAGGTTATGTTAGAGATTTTTGTTTAAATATAGAGTCTTGTGATATAGATATATGTACGAATGCTAAGCCTTATGAGATTATTAAATTATTTGATACAGTTTTTACTAGTGATATTAATTATGGATCGGTTAAAATTGTATATAAAAAATATAAATATGATATTACTACTTTTAGAAAAGAGATAAAGTATGAGAATAATAGAAAGCCTGTTAAGATAAAGTATATTAATGATTTAAAGAAAGATTTACTTAGAAGAGATTTTACAATTAATACTTTATGTATGGATAGTAATGGTAATATTATAGATTTATTGGGTGCAATGGAAGACTTGGATAATAAGGTTATTAAAACAGTTGGGAGCCCTAGATATAAGATAAAGGAAGATAGTTTAAGAATACTTAGATCAATTAGATTTGCTAGTAATTTAGGATTTAGAATTGATGATAAGACTAAACGCTATTTAAAGAGATATGGTTATTTACTTAGAAAGTTATCAGTTAATAGAAAGAAGTCGGAATTAGATAAGTTATTTGCTTCAGTTAATAAGAATGTGGGTAGAGATTTACTTATTAGTTTAAAGTTAGATAAATACCTAAACTTAAATAATTTAAATAGTATTGTTATGTGTGATAATATTATTGGTATTTGGAGTCAACTTAATGTTGATGATATATATCCTTTTACTAAATTAGAACGAGAGCAGATGAAAAAGATTAGACTTATGTTAGAGGAAGGCATTAATAGTTATACTATTTATAAATATGGGTTATATATATCTACTATTGTTGGAGATATATTAGATTTTGATTTAAAAGATATAAATAAAATATATCATAGTTTAGCTATATATAGCCGAACTGAGATAGAGATAAAGCCATTAGAGATAGCTAATATTTTAGGTAAAGAACCAGGTAGTTATATTAAAGATATTATTAGTGATTTAGAAGAAAATATAGTAAATAATAGGTTAAATAATGACTATGATAGTATAAAAAAGTATGTAGAAGAGAAATATTTGTAATTTTATATTGACAAACTAATGTTTTTGTTATAGAATATGCCTTACATTTAGGGGGAATTTTATAATGGAAAATGTAATGTCAAATGCAGAAAGAAATAAGATAATAAATTTGTATTTATATAGACTTAGTAGAAGTAGTGGAGAATTAGGTAAGTATTATGCTGAAATAGTTGATAATATGACTTATGAAGACGCTAAGAAGTTGTTAGAATACGGTATTAAGTATGGATTTATTGCTCAAGGTGATAGCTTTAAAGCTGCTTTTAGAGTTGTATTAGCATATGTTGGTGAGTACTTTAAATCATTTAATGCTTTTGGTTTTAAAAAAACTGTTTCTGATTTTAGTGATAGTCATTATGATTATATCTGTGCACAAGTAGAGTATTATGGTAATTTAATAGAGGAATTAAGTGATAGAGATAATATTAGTTCTATAATGGCAAGATCTATTTGTCAATGTGTGGCTGAAAGATATCCGGAATTGGCTAATATGTCATTACTTAGTAATCTTAATAGTTATTTAGTTAATGATACAAATGAATTATTAAAGTGTAAATATGAATATATGTATAATAATTTATCATATAGTAAAAACCAATTAGATACTCAAAGAATTGAGCTTGGAGTAAAGAAATGTTATGGTATTCGTGTAAAAGAAACACATTATATTAGCGATAATCATTTATTTTAAGGGGTATTAATATGTATATTAGTGATAATGATAGCAAACAAATTTTAAAATATATTTCTAATGGTCGTTCACATGATTTAAATACTAAATCTGCTCTTGAATTATTGAATAAATGTATTGATGGAATGACTGATGAAGAAGCAAAAGAAATACTAAGAGTTTCTAAGAAATATCCTGAAAATGAAGATATAGATGAAAGTAAAAGTATTAGTGTTGTAAAAGTAATTACTAGATATATTGGTAGATTTTGTGGTATTGTATATAGTTTTCAATATCCTTATGTTAGTGGTATAAAGAATTATGATTATTATAATAGCAAAATAAAATATTCTAGTTCAATTATTGAAGAATTAGGTAGTGAAGAATTTACTTTTAGTAAGATAAGGGCAATGTTAGCTTGCGAAAAGGTTTTTATGGATTATCAAGAATTAAGTGAATGTCAAGGATTAGCAGAAGTTAATGAGTATATTAGAAGTAATATTTATGATATTATTATTAAAAAATTGCGATTAAATATTAGTGATGATATGGTAAAAAGGGAATATTATCTTCAAAATGGAACCTTGAATAGAAAACGTAGTAGGGGTAGATAGAATATTATCTACTCTTTATTTATTTGGAGGAATGTTATGGAACAATATAAAGAAATAGAAAGAAGTATTATTAAGAGATTTCGTAAAGAGATATGGAGTAAGTTTGTTAAGGCTGTTAAAGAGTATCAACTAATTAATGAAAATGATAAGATAATGGTATGTATGTCAGGTGGGAAGGATTCATTTTTAATGGCTAAGTGTATACAGGAATTAGAGCGTCATAGTGATGTTAAGTTTGAGGCTAAATATGTAGTCATGGATCCTGGATATAATAAAAAGAATAGGGAATATATTATAGAGAATGCTAGAAAGTTGAATATTCCTATTACAATTTTTGAGAGTAATATTTTTGATGTAGTGTCTAGTGTTGGAGATAGTCCATGTTATTTATGTGCGAGAATGAGAAGAGGATATTTATATAGTAAAGCTCAGGAATTAGGCTGTAATAAAATTAGTTTAGGTCATCACTTTAATGATGTTATTGAGACAACATTACTTTCCATGTTTTATGGTTCAGAAATTAAGACAATGCTACCTAAATTGCATAGTGAAAATTTTTCAGGCTTAGAATTAATTAGGCCATTATATTTAGTACATGAAAACGATATTTTAGCATGGAGAGATTATAATAACTTAGAATTTCTTAATTGTGCTTGTAAGTTTACAGAGTTAACGAGTGATATTGAAAAAGAAAATATTAGTAAAAGAAAAGAGATTAAAAAGTTAATCGCTTCACTTAAGGAAGTAAATCCTAATATTGATAATAATATTTTCAATAGTATAAATAACATTAATTTAAATACGGTTTTAGGATATAAGAAAGATGGCGTTAAACATAGTTTTTTGGATGACTATGATAAAAGAAAGTAGAGATTAATCTACTTTTTTAAGTTTAGATCTTTATATGGAATTGTTATGTTATAGTCACCATAGTAGTAGGGAGCAATTTGATATCTTTCAAAATATATTATTAGTCCTTTATCAGTAAATAAAATATTTTTAAAATTATTTGTAGTAGGTAGTGTGCCTTCTTTGAGCATATCGTTTACTACTTGGTTTTGAAATATTTTTTTATTTGATAAGGTGTGGTATGTATAATCAGATAGTGAATTTAAAATATTTGGATTATTTTTAATTAGGGTATTTATGGTAATAAATGAATTAGTATTAATATTGTAGACAAAAGATTTAATTAAGTGAATAGGATGGGCTCCACCGGTAAATGATTCAGAGAAGAAGATATATGATATTAGATTATGATAGTGGTATTCTTTATAATTGATTATTAGGTAATAGGTAGTTTTTGTTTTATCTAAGGTAATATTTTTAAAATTATTAATACTAGTATCTAGGTATTCTTTTATTAATGTGTTTACTTTAGGATAGTTTGTAGAGGGATAATTTATTGTTATGTTGTTATCGTTATGATTAATGTTATATTTGTTTTTAGTATTTTGTTTATTTATTATTAGATAGACTATCACTGAAAATAATATTACTAGTATGATAATTATAAGATATTTTTTCATAGTATCACCTAGTAAAGTATATTTATTATAAATAAAAAAATGAACTATTGCTAGTTCATGTGAAAATCTAAATGGCAGGGGATGAGAGAATCGAACTCCCAACAGTGGTTTTGGAGACCATTATTATACCATTTAACTAATCCCCTTTGAAGTTATGTATATAATTTATCATAAAAATGTTCTTTTTTCAATAGGTTGACATAAAAAAGTATGAATATTTTTGATATTCATACTTTAAACTTATTATATTTTATTCTTCATTTGACATATCTTCTTCAGGAATGTGAACGTCATACTCATCATCCATTGTGTCTTCTTCTTCATCTTCATCATCACGTTTTTTCTTTTTATAAAGACCATAACCTACTGCTCCGGCAGCACCGACAGCACCTAAGCCTATTATTGTAGATGCTACTCCTTTTGCAACGTTATTAGAAGATTTAATAGGTTGTTGTGGAGTTTTGTCTATATCATCAGGTTTAGTTGATGGTGTATTCGGAATATTTGGTATAATTGTTGAATCATCTGGTTCTTCTGTTGGTTCATCATCGGGTTCTTCAACAGGAATGATTGGTTCTTCTGTCGGTTCTTCAACAGGTGTACTTGGTTGATTTACCGGTTGTGTTGGATTATTTACCGGTGTAGCTGGAGTTGATGGTTCTTCAACAGGAGTACTTGGTTCACTTGATGGTGTTGATGGAGTACTTGGAGTTCCTGGATATCCTCCGGATGGAACATTATATTTTAATGTTGTTTCTTCTTCATTATATTTAGTTAACACAGCTGATAACAAATCTTTTAAACTATTAAGTCCTTCTTGAATTCCTGCAATAGGAGCTACAAGATCACTTGCAACAGTACTTCTATATTGACTTGCGGCATTGCTTTGCCATGAATCAGGTATTATTTTTTCAACACTATTTATACTGTCTAGTGAACTATTAATAGTGGTAATATTGCTTGTTAAGGCTGATATATCACTTTCGATACCTGAATAATCTATAGTTAATTTGCTCATTTTATCACCTCCTAAAATAAACCTGCACTAAATTCGTCTTCGTGTTCTTCATAATATTGCGCTGCAGTTTTTAAATTTGCAGCAATAGTTTGTAATTCACTTAAATAACTTTTTAATGAAGTTACTTTAGCAGAAAATTGTGCAATATATGCCGTTTGGTCATCACCAATCCAATGGGTACTTATGCTACTCATTAGATTATTTAAATTACCAACAGCGGCATTCATAGAACTATATTCATTTAGTAGTTTTGAACTGCTATCTCTTAAATCACTTATACTATATTGTATTGTCATATTTATTTCCTCCTATTAATTAGAAACTTGCAGATTTTATTTCTGCTTCTAAGTTGTCTAGATGCTTTTCTGCTTCATTTAGCTTTTCTTTTGCTGCAGCTTTTGCTGGATTGCTTTGCTTTTTATTGTTTACTGTTATTGTATTTGGTGCATTATTCCATGTATTGTAACGTGGTTCATATGTATTCTTATAATAACTTTTATATTCGTTTATTTTAGCAATAATTGAACTATTGCAACTGTCACATAAAGCAATCATTGAGGCTATATCTGTTCCTTTTAGGTATTCAATACCGTTATTAAATGTTCCATCATACTTTGCATTAGTACTCATTGCAAAGCATCCTGATGAACTGTAATCAACTTCATTTAATGATTGAATAAAGTTATTAATTGCACTGCTAATACTAGCTGTATCAACATTTGCAAATGCGTTTGTTTTCATAATTTATTTCCTCCTTATTTTTATCTATGTACGTAGATATCTATGTTTCCTGCTCCACAAAAATCATATACTTTTCCTGGACCGAATGGTGTATCAACGATAATGGCATTGCCACTATTATTAATTTCTATTACATTTCGTACGGTTCCATTTTCGTTATAGCCCATATTATGTCTGTCGGCACATATAATATATCCGTCGGCATCTCTGTATATTCCATCATCACATATATACCAACTTTTTGAATTATAATGATATGTCATACTATCAGGATAATATGAATATTTTCTTTGATATGTTCCTTTACTATTGTATAGTTTAGTAGAGTATTGACTTGTTTTTTCATCACCATATGCTATTCCCATTTTGTAGAAATTATATTCTTCTCCTGCTTCAGTAGGTGGGTCAGTACCATATAATTGTAAGTTATATTTGCTAACATTTTCTCTTATTAATGGTAAGCCATTTTTGCTAGCATAGCGTAGCATATTTGGCGTTATTTTTACGTTGGCTAGTTCACCATATTTTTTTACAACGCCGTTATAGAAATCATTTTTTACTAAATCATTCACTTTGTAAGTAGTTGTTCCATTACTATCGGTTGTGGATACTTGTTCAATAAATTCATCAATCAATGTATCTATTAAAGCATTACCGGAATTACTTTTATAGGTTTTATTTCCACTTTCAATACTATTAACAGCATTATTTAAAGATGATGATAGGGCATCAAATATTTGAGTTCTTTCACTTGCACTTAAATTAACTAATTCTTTAATATCTGTACCAATTGTAATGCTTGCAATATCGCTAGATGCTGAACTTGTTTCGATATCTGAACTTGTATCTGCAGATAATGCACTAGCGGTACTAGCTATTTGATTATCAACATTTTCTAATTCATTTGCGCATTCAATAAGTCTTGAAGAAGCTTTTTCACAATGAGTAGTATAAGTACTAAATTGTGTACTTAGTTTGCTTTTAAAATTATCAAATGCACTGCAATTGTTAATTGAGAGTGAGTTTACATTATTATAGTAAGATTTATTATCATCGTGGTATTTTATTATACTATTTCCACCTGAGATTAATAATTGTGTGTCTACGCTAACTGTCGCCATATTTTACCTCCAATTTTTATCTATATATTTACAATAGCAAAAAATGGCTAAAAAGTAAATAGTTGTTGACAATTTGAACAAATATTTTTTTGTGTCATATACTATTATAGGTGAATTGTATGATTGTTAAGGCGACTCAAAAAGAAAAAGAATTATTAGCAAGACTTATGCGTGCTGAAGCAGTAGGTGAGGGCGGACTTGGTATGTTGATGGTTGGTAATGTCGGCATTAATAGAGTTATTGCTGACTGTTTGACCTTTAAAGATATACATACGATTAGCGAAATGGTATATCAGTCTCCGGGAGGATTTTCGGGAACAAATAGTTCTTTATTTTATGGTAATCCTACAGAAAAGGAACAGCAATTAGCAGAGAGAGTTATTAGAGGAGAGTATTATCATCCAGCTACTAATGCTTTATGGTTTTATGCTCCAACAGCTGGTGTTAGTTGTACTAGTACTTGGTGGGATCAACAATTAGCAGGTAAATATAAAGGACATTGTTTCTACCAACCTGCTAAAGGTGTTTGTAAAAAAATTCATTAAATTATAAAGTTTTTCAATTAGAAAATATTTTTAAAGGATAATATTATTATTCTGATCTTTTTTAATCCATGATAAACTAGATAAGGTTATTTTATTTTTGATAATATTGATAGATTGTAAATGGTAAAATAAAATGGATTTATGTAAAGTTTTTAGACACATTTTTTCGAACAATTTAATTTATTGTATTTAAATTTATTCCAATTTTATTTTTGTTTAGAATTGAGACAAATTTATCAATTTTGTCCAATTTCTCATTATATTTATTTGAGGATACTAGAAAAGAAATCTTTTTGTGCTGAAATATTCCACGTGATATATCTTCTTTCGTCAATTAAATTGTATCATAAATAGCGTTAAAAGTTGATTCTTTTAGCGCTATTATTTTTATAAAAATTCAAAAAAAAGAGCCGAATGAAATTATTTTATTTCATTACAGCCACTTTTTAATTTGTATATTTTTCTATGTAATTTTAATATCTTGTTTGCTGTATCATTTATAAATTTTTCTTTATGTTCAAATTTGTTTAATTGTGTTAATACAATTAGATAAAATGGATTTTTATCTTCAATATATCCAGCTTCATGATATGCAATATTACAAGAACCATATTTTCTAACAAAATTCAAATTATCAATTGAAGCATTACTTATAAATTTAACGGAAGGATTTGATAGCCACTCTTTAAGTTCTTTAGAATATTTATTATTCTCGTCAATAAATCTTTTTACCTCTTGCCAATATATTAACATATCGTCAGTATTAATTATTCCGAATGAATCGGTTTCTTTGCCAACCATAGTGTATTTTGCTCCAAGTGAGTTTCCATATTTTTTAATATTATCTTTGCCTAAAATTTCGACTAGTTTTAAATATGCGGTATTATCGCTCTCAACGATAGTTAATTTTATTAAATCTTTTAATGAATAGTATGTATTTTTTTTTTGATATTTAATAATACCAGAACCTTGTTTGATGTCTTTATCTGCAATTAATACTTTATCATTTATATCTATTTTATTATCTAATGCCATTTTTAATATCATTAAGCATGCAAGTATTTTTATTGTGCTTGCTGAATAAAAGCATATTGAATTATTATATGAAATAGAAAAACTATTATTTATATCTTTATAACAAAAAGCCACTTTATTTCCTTTAAAAGTTTCCTCTAAATACATATAAGTTAAATCCTTTAAATCCTTTAATAATAATTTTAATGTTTTGTTTTCAATATTATTTACTTTAATATTAATATTAAAATCCATATTTATTACCTCCTCAATATATTGAATTAAAATTTCTAATATAACAGTTTAATTATATCATAATTAAAATTAAAATAATACTTAGTATATATAATATAATAATAAATTAAAAGACCTAGTATTTTCACTAGGTTGTTATTTAGGTTGATATGACTAGTTAAATAGAAAGTTTAGAAAGTTTTATTTAATTTTTGCTACTTTATTTTTTATAAATATAGTTATAGCCATTAAAACAAATACTAGTAGTAATACCATGGTTATATATGGAAATATATTAATAATATAATAATTAAATGTTGTATTGTTTTTAAATACTTTTTTTGTTAGATATGTTGTAATTATTAGGATAATAATAGTGATTATATTGTTAGGAGTATCTTCTTTTATTTTTATGGTACTACTAATATAGTATATGAAGAGAGATATAGCAACAAAGTATCCTAGGATCCATTGAATTGATAGGATGTTTTCACTTCTTTCGATGAATCCTAAAAGATTTACTTCTTTTAGAGTAATATATTCTGGATATTGATACATTTTAGTTAGATATATTCCTAAGGTACTTATGGTTGCTGTTATTACTATGATACATAATGATATAGCAATTATATAGAATATAGTTATATATTTATTTAATTTTTGGTTATCTTTTATATTATTTTTAGGGATACATAATAAAGCAAATATTGGTAAAATATTAGTAAAAGTTAAATGTATTCCTGCTTTGGTAATTGAAGTAATGTTATTACTTAGTAAAGGTTTTAGTTTATTTATATCGGTATGGGGCATTAAAAAGATAAATGTTAATATATATAGTATTAAAGTTATTGTAAATAATATTAAGGATACTCGTGACATATTTTGAAATCCTTTACTTAGATTATATGCTATTAAGATAGTAATGGATATAATAATAATTATAGAAGGTGTTTGATTTAAAAATTGACTTGTTATGAAGTTTGATAGGTTATAAAGGTAAGTTATGGATATTATTAAGAATATACTACATATTATTAAATTAATTATGGTACCTAATACTTTACCATAAAGATTTATAATTGTTGTACTTATTGAATTATTTTTATCGTATGAATGAATATAATTAAATAGTAGTAGAACTATAATACCTAATATAGCCGTTATTATAGTAGATAAATAAGCATCGTTTTTAGCTATATTAATTATTGAATGAGTACCAATTCCTAAAATAGGTATATAAATAAGAAGTGCTAAGATAGATGAATATTGTAAAGAATTAATTTTCCATTTCATAGATATCTCCTTCTATATTTCCTTTTGCAATTATTTTAATATTAGATTTTATTTCTAATTGCATGTTTTTAAATGTTTCATCATAGTTATTTTTAATATTTTGAAATTCTTTGTAATTATTTTTATAATATATATCTTTAAAGCCAAATATATCAGTATTAAGATTTTGAAATTTCTTTATTATATTAGTGGTATCTTTAGTAATTTGTTTATTAATATTTTTTTCTATTTCTTTAATGGTTTTAGGATTAGTTAAATCGTAATTACAATGGACTTCACTTATGGTAGCAGTACCTTTTATTTTTAATTTTAATTTATTAGTTTTTGGTTCTATTTCTGTTGATGTTGATATTTCACTTATTTTATTGGTAATATATTTATCTTTTTCACATTCATATTTTAAGATAGTGTTGTTTATGTTATTAGTTATAATGTTATAGAGGATGGATTCTTTTTCTTTTAAAGTAGTTAGTATTTTATTTTCTTTAAAGACCGCTAAGCCAGTTAGTTTATAATCAGTTTTGGGATCAGTATTTTTTAAGTTATCAATATCATCACCTTTAGTATCTTCGCCAATTATTTCAATTGTAGGGAGAACTATTTCTAAGTTAGGGTTTAGATACATATTCATCATTTGATTATAGGTTACTTGTTTGGATGCGGCTAGGTGAATGGCATCAGCAGTTAGAGTATCTTTAATATTACTAGATGATATATTGGTAATTGGGGTATTTAATTCAAGAAGTTTAGATGGTGTTTTGCTTAACAATACATAAAACTCTTTACGTATTTCGGGGTTTCTAAAAATGAAGTCAATAGTTTCACGAATATCTTTTTCAGCAATGTCTTCAGAAATGATTAAGATATTAATATGACTTCCATATATTCTTCTAGAAGAAGTTAAGACAATATTACGATATGCTTCTTGTAAGGTATTACCAACTTGACTATAGGTGATAAATGTTGGTTGATTAGAACTTCTAGCATCATCATTTTTTTTCGGGTTAACTACTTGAATAGTTACTTTATATTTATCATTTTCTTTTTCTATTGATGTTCCGGTAACGATAGATAAATTATTTAGTTCTTGGTAGTTATAACAGCCGGTCATTAGTGGTATTAATGTAAGCACGAGGATAATTATTTTTAAATTAGTTAGTTTCATTATTTACCTCCTTATTTTTTATAGGAAATTTAATAATGCTGTTTTTTAGCTTTTGAATATTAGTAGGAGCGAATGGTACTAGATAAGGTTCAGTAAAGGAATTAATGTGAGATAGTCTAATAATAAATAGAATTAGGACAAAGACTGTGCCATAAAGTCCTAGAATAGTGGACCCTATCATAAATATTAGGCGATACCATCTAAGAGCGTTAATCATTTCGGGTTCAGTAAATGTTAGTGATGATATGGCTGTTATGGCTATTACAATAATCATTATGGGAGAGACTATCCCGGCATTAACAGCAGCTTCTCCTAGAACTAGAGCACCTACAATAGAGATGGCACTAGAGGCAAAGCTTGGTATTTTTAAATCACTTTCACGTAATATTTCAAAAGCTAATATCATGATAGCGGCTTCGACAAAGGCTGAAAATGGGACACTTTCTCGTTGCGAGGCAATACTTATCATGAGTTCAGTGGGTATTATTTCTTGGTTATAAGTAGTAATTGCTATATATAAAGCGGGTGTTAATAATGAGATAAAGAAGGATAAGTATCTAATTATTCTAGTAAATGAAATATTGATGCTTTTATTAAAGTTATCTTCTGTTGTTATAAAGAAGTCATTTAGAGTGGTGGGCAGGATTAGGGCAAAGGGATCGTTATCACACATAATGACTACTTTTCCTTTAAGAAGAGCAGTGACGACTAAGTCGGGGCGTTCAGTAGTCATGATAGTTGGTAAGACACTGCCATTTTCTTTTTGAATAAGATTTTTAATATTACCAACAGTAACTATTCCTTTAATATCTATATTTTTTAGTTTAGAATCAATTAAGTCAATAAATGACTTTTCAACTAAGTTGTTGATATATATTAAGTTAGTTTTAGTTTGGGTATAAGTACCTAGTTTATATTCTTTCATCCATAGATTATTATCTTTTATCCTTCTTTTAATTAGTCCAATATTTGTTTGAATTTCTTCGATAAAGCAGTCCATAGGACCACGATAACTTTTTTCGGTTAAGGGATTAGTTATACCTCTTGATAAATTTTTTTTAGTTTCTAAAGCTAATATTTTATTGTCATCAAATAGAATGATAGTAAAACCAGAGTTAATGTAATAGCACATATCTTGATAAGTAGTTAATTCAATAACCTTAAAGTTTTCAATATCATTTTTAATAACTTCGTAGAGGTTAATACCTTTCTTATATCTAAGATCTATTTTATCTAAACTTTCAATAATAAAATCACTTATCTTATCTGAAGCTGATAAAGAATCAGAATAAATTATACATATCTTAGTATTATTTATATCTTTATAACGATATACTATATCAGATAGATTATTAGTGTCTATTTTAAGTTTGTTAATTAATTTGTTCATATAATTCACCAAATATAGTATGTGTATTAGATAAATTATTATGTAAAGTTTAGAATATTAATTGTTTATTAATTATATTTGTGATATATTTTAATAAATGATGATATAACATTTCAGGAGATGATATTAATGCTTTTAAAGAAAAAAAAGAAGAGTAAGAATAGCGTTATTGATAAAGCTAAAAAAATTATTAAAGAAGAAAAGAAAAAGATAAAAGATGAGAAGAAAAGAATAAGACATGAAAAGTATAAAGATAATATAATATATAAATTTTTTAAAGATGATCAAGTGAAAGACAATTATACAGCTAAAGAAGTATCTAAATATATGGTAGTTGGTATTGTTATGGGAATGGTATTTAGCTTTTTGTTAATATTTACATTAAGTGGTGGGAAAAATTTTATTTTACTTAATAGTGATCTAAAGAAACTTGTTAATGTTTATGATAAAGTAGTTAAGAATTATTATATGGATATTGATAAAGATAAGATGGTTGATGACGCTATTAATGGAATGTTATCTAGTATTGGTGATGTGTATACTAATTATAGTGATTTAGACAGTACAATATCTTTTGATGAGAATGTTGTTGGTACTTATGAAGGTATTGGAGCAATGGTATATTATAGTGATAGTAAGATTATTGTTAATAAAGTCTATAATAATATGCCGGCCGCTAAAGCAGGTTTACAAGAGGGAGATATAATTACTAAGGTTGATGGTGTTAGTTATACTGATAAGAATCAAGAAGATTTAGCTAATTATGTTAAGGCTGGCAATAACAGTAGTGTTGTTTTAACAGTAATTAGAGATGGGGTAGAAAAAGATATTACAATTAAAAGAAGTAAGATAGAAGTACCGGTTGTTAATAGTAATATTTTTAATGTAAATAATAAGAAGATTGGATATATATCTATTTCAGTGTTTACTTCAGTTGCTAATAAACAGTTTGAGGCTAGTTTAAAAGAATTAGAGAAGAAAAATATTGATGGTTTAATTATTGATGTTAGAGATAATGGCGGTGGATATTTATCTAGTGTTACAGATATTTGTAGTTTATTCTTAGAGAAGGGTAAAGTTATATATCAACTAGATGATGGCAAGAAGATAACTTCAGTAAAAGATAAAACTAAGACAAAGAGAACTTATCCGGTAGCAGTTTTAACTAATGAATTAAGTGGTTCGGCTTCTGAGATATTAGCTTCAACTATTAAAGAAAGTTATAAAGGTTTTATTGTAGGTACTAATACATATGGTAAGGGTACGGTTCAACAAGTATCTAAGTTAAGCGATGGTACGATGATTAAATATACAATTGAGAAATGGTTAACTCCGGAAGGTAATTGGATTAATGATGTGGGAGTTAGTCCAACAGATTATGTTGAGCAATCTGAAGCATATTATACTAATCCTTTATCAGAAAATGATGCTCAGTTAAATAAGGCTTTAGAATTAGTTAGTAAATAAAAAAAGAATGTCTTTCAAAGCGAAAGGCATTTTTTAACGATATTCAACTTTTATCATTTTAGCATGAACAGCAATTCTTCTTTTACCAGAACTATCACAAGTAGATAGGGTAAGTATTTTATCGTTAGAAGTTAATGTTTCATTAAAATTATAAATACTTTTATTTTTTAGAGTATTAAGAAAATCTTGATAATCATCTTTATTGTTGAAGTATGTTTTTAGATAATAGACATCATTACCTGTTGTAGTATAGATAGAAAATATTTCCCATATAGTGTTAGAGGTTGGCGTTGATATTTTTATATAATGATTTTCTTCGTTAGTATACCAATACTCTTTAGTAGCGTTTGGCAATGTAGCAAACATAGTGCCTCTTCCGGTATTGTGAGCATAAATAATAGTGTTCTTTTGGAACTTGGTAAAATCATCACGAAAGTCGCCAAAAACCCAACCATAGATATTATATCTTTTATTAAAGTCGTGACTTAAGTAATATTCGTTATCAGTTGTTTGAACAATAGAATAGTCAATATTAGTATTATTTACTCTAATCCATCCAACTGTGTCTTTATTTTGCTCTAATAAAGAGGTAAAATCAACAGAAATGAAACTTTCATTAGTGGTATTTTGATCACTTGGAATATAAGGAGTAGTAGTAACATTATTGTTAGGTTTATTATTTTTTTCTTCTTTTTCTATTTGTTCAATTACTTTAGTATTATCAATAATGGTTTTAGTTAAATAATCTATTTTAAGATTTTGAACATACCACCTAGAGATAAAAAATATAGATATAAAGTAAATACTAAGACTTAAGGTTATCATCATTAGGGGTACAAGAGGTTTTCCTTTATATTGTAGTTCTTTTCTTTTTCTTGGCATAAATACATACATAATTCCAATTATTAAATATTTAAATGGGCAAATTATAATAGTATATACACCAATAAAAAAATATTTAATTAAATTAACAACTTTCTTCATATAATCAATCCTTTATTTGATTATAACATAATGTTTGTAAAATTGGGTATATTTATTGTTAAATAAGTAAAAATAGTGTATAATACACTTGAATTATTGGGAATTAGTAGGTGATAAATAAATGAATGTAGATGGTATTAAAATTGGTGATAAGTTAGAGATACATTGTTATAAACATAATGGTAAATTACATCGTCAATGGGATGAAGCAGTAGTACTTGATATATATGATGATTATATTGTATTTGGTAATAATAGAACAACAGTTATTGATAGTGATGGTAAAGTATGGAAGACTAAAGAACCCGCAATTATGTTTTTCTTTAAAGATAGATGGTTTAATATTATTGGACAGTTAAAAGATTATGGTATATATTTTTATTGTAATATAGCGACACCAGTACTTATTGATAATAAAGTAATAAAATATATAGATTATGATTTAGACTTAAGAGTATTTCCTAATGGTAGTTTTAAAATATTAGATCGTATGGAATATAAATATCATAAAAAACAAATGCATTATTCTAATAGATTAGACTTTATTTTAAAGTATGAACTTGGTAATTTAATTGACATGGTTAGAAGAAATGAAATGCCTTTTGATAGAAAAACTATTAATGATTATTATGAGAAATATGTCTATTTAACTAAAAATAATGAATAGGTATTGAATTGTTAATATATCTTTTGTTATAATTAAAATGAAAGATGAGGATGACAGATATGGATGAATATAAATTAACTATTAGAAGTGAAAGTGAAATGATTGAACTTGCACAAAATATAGAAAGCGAAAAGTTTCCTAATATGGTAATTTGCTTAAATGGGGAACTTGGTAGTGGTAAGACAGTATTTGCTAAGGCTTTTGCGGATGCAATGGGAATTAGTGATGTTAGTTCTCCTACTTTTAATATAATTAAAGAATATATCGGGGAACTTCCTTTATATCATATGGATGTATATAGAGTCTCTGGCAATGTTGATAATTTAGGCATTGAAGAATACTATGATAAGGGTGGAGTAACTATTATTGAATGGGCTGATATGATTAAAGATTATTTACCTAGTGAGAGATTAGATATTGAAATTAAGATTGTTGGTGAAGAGTCTAGATTAGTTATTTTACGCCCTAGAGGTAGTAGATATGTAGAAGTATGTGAGGATGTTATATGATAACTTTATTTATAGATACTAGTAGTATAAATGTCTATATTGCTATTGTTTCAGGGGATAAGGTATTAGCTAGTAAAGAGGCTTGTATACCTAGTGGTCATTCTAAATATACCACTAGTTTTATTAAAAATTGCTTAGATGAAGCAGGAATAGACGCTAATGATATTAATAATATTATGGTATGTAATGGTCCTGGTTCATTTACAGGGGTTAGAATAGGTGTTAGTATAGCTAAAACTTATGGTTATTTAATTAAAAAGGATATTACACCGGTTTCTTCTTTAAAAGAATTAGCAGTTAGTTGCGATTATAGTAGTGATTATTATTTATCTTTAATAAGTGCTAATAATGGTAACTACTATGTTGGATTATATGATAGTAATTATAATGATGTAATTGATGAAAAGTTCTGTGATGCTAACGAAGTTATCAGATTATATAATGAATATAATCCAAAAGTAATTAGTAATGATTTTAATGTTGTTGGGGTAATTAAGGTTAATAAAGTTAACTTAGATTTTGTTAAGATTATTAATTATTACATGGATAAAGAAAAGGTATCAGCACATGCTATTGTACCTAATTATTTGAAATTACCACAAGTATTAGAGAGTAAGTAATGATAGTTGAAGTAGATAGCAGTAGTAATAATCCTTTTGTAAGATGTGTTAATTATCTTATTGATGATGAAGCAGTAGGTTATTTAGAATATGCTTTAATATATGATAGAATGGAAATTAATAATATTATGGTAGATAGTAATTATCGTAATAAAGGAATAGGCTCTAAGTTAATGAGTTATTTGATTAGTGAAGCTATTAGTAATAGAGTAGTTAATATTACTTTAGAAGTTAGGGTAAGTAATGAAATAGCCAGACATATGTATAGGAAGTTTGGATTTAATGAAGTAGCTTTAAGAAAGTTTTATTATGGTAATGAAGATGGTATTTTGATGGAAAAGCAGGTGATGTAAATGAAAGATATATATTGTTTAGCAATTGAGTCTTCTTGTGATGAGACTAGTATGAGTATTATTAAAAATGGTATAGAAGAAATTAGTACGGTTGTTTTAACACAAATTGATATTCATAAGAAGTTTGGTGGAGTAGTACCGGAGATTGCAAGTAGGAGTCATATTGAAAGTATTACAATAGTACTTGATGAATTACTTACTGAGAGTAAGATGAGTCTTGATGATATAGATATTGTTGGAGTTACTTATGGTCCGGGGTTAATAGGCTCTTTGATGATAGGACTTCAATGCGCTAAAACAATATCTTTAGTTTGTAATAAACCTTTAATACCTGTTCATCATATTGCTGGTCATATATACGCTAATAATCTAGAGAAAAGATTAGAGTTCCCATTAATAGCTCTTGTTGTTAGTGGGGGACATACTGATTTGGTATATATGGATAAGGACTATTCATTTAAAAAGATTGGTTCAACATTGGATGATGCAGTTGGGGAAGCTTATGATAAGGTAGCTAAAATACTTGGTCTTAGTTATCCGGGTGGGCCATTAGTTGATGAAAGAGCGCATATTGGTAATGATACATATAATTTACCACTTCCACTTAATGATGATAGTTATAACTTTTCTTTTAGTGGGATAAAGAGTGCTGTTGTTAATTTAGTACATAATGAAAAACAAAGAGGTAATGAGATAAGAATTAATGATATGTGTTGTTCTTTTCAAAATAGAGTAGTGGAAGTATTATCCAAAAAGACTATGCGTGCTATGAAAGAGTATGGTGTTCATAACTTAGTTATGGCTGGTGGAGTAGCGGCTAATAAAGGTCTTCGTGATAATTTAAGTAAGTTATGTATAGAAAATGGTTATAATTTTAGTGTACCTAGAATAAAATATTGTACAGATAATGCAGCAATGATCGGGGCAGCAGGATATTATGCATATAAGGCTGGTATTAGGGCTAATTTGGAGCTTGATGCTACAGCAGTAGATAGTTTATATAAGTTTAATGGTATGGAGTAGCTTAATAATGGCTGCTTTTTTATTACGATGTAAAAAGTTACTCTACTGTACGGGAATAACTTTGTGATTTATTATTAAAAATTAAAACATAGATGCATAAATTAGAAAAAAAGTGAAAAAATAATAAAAAAGGTATTGCATAATAGATTATTTTATTATATAATGAAATAGTCATTTGCGATAGATGCCTAATTAGCTCAGTCGGTAGAGCACTCGGCTGTTAACCGATAGGTCGTAGGTTCGAGTCCTACATTAGGCGCCATTTGATAATTTAACAGGATATAGTGTCCTGTTTTTTTATTAAATAGGAAAGTTCTTCAAAAAAATGATTTGAAAAGAATTGTAAATTTTATTGCTATACATTGATTAATATTGTATGATAAGTATAGTATTAAGAAACTAACAAGGGGGGGTTGTCAATGTATTACAAAGCATATAAATTTAGAATTTATCCAAATGAAAATCAAAGAACTTTAATTAATAAAACTTTAGGATGTACTAGGTTTGTCTACAACTATTTTTTAAATATGTTAAAAGAAAACGGTTATAAGAAAGCAAATGGAAATATAAGACATTATACTCATCATTTAAAATACGAATATCCATTTTTACAAGAAATAGATAGTATTGCTATAAATAAAGCATTGTTTAATCTAGATGATTCATATAAAAGATTTTTTAATAAACAAGGTGGTTATCCAAAATTCAAAAGTAAATTTAGTAAAAATAGTTATAATACAACTGCTGTTTATGGTACGTACAAAAATCATAACTATTGTAATATTGAACTTGATTTAAAAAACAAAACTATTAAATTGCCTAAACTTAAAGTAATGAAAATTAGAGGTTATAGAAACACTGAATCAATCAATGGGAGAATATTAAATGCGACTATTTCAAAAGAACCAAGTGGAAAATATTATGTTTCTGTACTTTTTGAAATTCATGATGAAATCGATAAAGTTATTCCAACTTCGATAGTAGGTATAGATTTAGGAGTTAAAAATCTTTTAACTCTTTCTGATGGAACTGTATTTGAAAACAATAAATATATCTTAAAGTATGAAAAAAGAATAGAGAGAATGCAAAGATTATTAGCAAGAAAAGTAAAAGGTAGTGAAAATTATAAAAAGTGCAAACAAAAATTAGCGATACTTCATTCAAAACTAGCAAATGCAAGAAAATATTATATACATAAAATAACTAAAAATATTACAGATGAATATGATATTATCACATGTGAAAAACTTCATACTAAAGAAATGATAATAAATGGCAAAAAGACAACTCTATCAAAAAATATAAATGATGCAAGTTTTAATGAAATATTAAAACAACTAGAGTATAAATCGAAATTTAAAGGTAAACAGTTTTATCAAATATATGATTATTATCCCTCAAGTCAAACTTGTAGTGTATGTGAAAATATTGATAAAAAATATAAGAACCTAAACGAAAGGACATATAAATGTACAAAGTGTCATTTGGAAATAGATAGAGATTTGAATGCTAGTATCAACATTATGTTTGAAGGTGTAAAAATGTATATGAAAAACTATTGCAGTAATTATTAAAAAAGAGCAAGTAAATTAAATTAAAAATATATATTATGTACGGTAGCGACTATCGGAATTTAAGTCTGTTGGAGAAGGCTCATTAGAGTGTCTGTGAAGCAGAAATTTGAAATCGTGAGGTTTCGATGATAAATTTTAATTTATCTTTTGTTCTATTTTAATTTTGACTTATTTAGTATTTTTTATAAATAAATTTGGTTATTATTTAATGTGAAACTGCCAAAAAAATAATTTTATAATATTTTTATATAATGTGAAAAAGGAGATTGATTATATCAGTCTCTTTTTGTTACCATAATAACAACATAAATTGAATAATTTTCAAAGATCAATTTAATCGTTCGGGATATAAAATATTTAGTTCATTATAAATCATATCCCAATTAGGGTATCTAGTAGTCCACTTTTTTTCTACATTTCTAGTAGCTAAAAATAAACATTTCATTAAAGAGTTATCACTAGTAAATACACCTTTGGTTTTAGTATATTTACGATAAGAACGATTTAAACTTTCAATAGCATTAGTTGTATACATTATTCTTCTTAATTCTTTAGAATAATTGAATAAAGTACAAATTGCTTCCCAATTATCTTCCCAAACTTTTAAACTGGTTGGGTAAATATCTTTCCATTTTGCTTTTACTTTTTCTAAATTTTCTCTTGCCTCCTTTTCTGTATTTGATTTATATATAGTTCTTAAATTATTACAAAATTCTTTTAAGTGTTTATAAGAAACAAATTTAACAGAATTTCTAATAAAATGAACAATACATCTTTGTTGCATAGCATTTGGATAAACCGCTTTAATTGCTTCATTTATTCCTTTTAATCCATCAGAACAGATAATTAATATGTCTTTGACTCCACGATTCTTTAATTCGTTTAAAGTACCTAACCAATATTTTGCAGATTCATTTTCTCCAATCCATATTCCTAGTACTTCCTTAAATCCTTCAGTAGTAACTCCAAGAATAACATAAGCGGCCTTTTTTACTATAACATTTTCTTGTTTAACATTAAAATGTACTGCATCAATAAAAACAATTGGATAAACTTCCTTTAGTGGTCTTTTTTGCCATTCTTCTATTTCTTCTAAAACAGCATCAGTAATATTGCTAATCATTGTAGCAGACAATTGAACTCCATAAATATCTTCGATAGAGTCGCTTATTTCTCTAGTAGATAAACCTTTACCATAGAGATTTATAACTTTCTCTTCAATTCCAGAAATATCTCTTTTATTTTTAGGAACAATTTGTGGTTCAAATTCGGCATTTCTATCCCTAGGAATAGTTAAATCAAATTCGCCAAATTGACTTTTTACCTTTTTAGAAGAATAGCCATTTCTATAGTTTGATTTTTCTATTTTATTATCACTTTTTTCATAACCCATAGATGAATCAAATTCAGCATTCATCATAGTTTGAATAGTATCTTTAAACATATCTTTTAATGCATAAGCAATATCATTTGCATTTTTAATATCATAATTTTCTAATAAATATTTAACAACTTCATTATTTTTATTTTCTTTCATACAAAAAATCCTTCCTTGGTTATATATTTCTATATTACCACAGAAAGGATTCATCTTTACACAAAATTATTTACAGACTTAGGAGACTGATATAAATCAATCTCGAAGTTTTTTTAACTTTTTGTATTTTGTTCTATTTCTTTTAATTTTGCTTCAATTTTTATTTTTTCATCTTTTTCAATTTGTTTTATAGATTTTTCTGGAGTTGGAAGTTCTTCCGGTTTTATTCCACTTAGCCTCATCATTGTTTTTCTAACTTCTTTTCCTGCCTTATTATGCGTTCTGTTTGCTTCTTCTAGTGTGTCTATTTTATCTCTTTTCAACATTTCATCTGCCTGTGTTATTCTAAACCAATTTGCTGCTAATTCTGTGTTTCCCATATAATCTAATATATCATCCTTTTCATCTATGCCTTTGCGCTTTTTTATAGCTTTAGCGGTTTCACCACCATATAAGCCTTTGTATCCTTCATTATGAAATTTGGCAAATTCTTTGTTGGTTCTTGCGCCAATCTCGTAAACAGTATCACTGAGTATTTTATTTCCTTCTTTAACTTCATTTCTCAATTTAATTCTTTTTTGGTTTTCAGATAAATTTTTAATTTCATCATCTAACAATTCTTGTTTTCTTGTTTGTATAGCAAAATAGGTTTGTCCTAAAGCTACTACCTGCTTAGAGGAGTCTGCGTTTTGAACTATTAAGTAGCATGCATATCTTGTTAGTATAAAATCTTCAACTTTTCTTTCAGCACCAGAGCCTAATTTGACCATTTTGTTGATCTCAACGAAATGGTATTTTGGGTTATTATTACTATTTTTACAGGCGGTAATTGATTTATTGATTACTTTAAAAAAATTTCTCCATTCTGTGTATTCGAGAATTTTAGCAAGTTCTCTAGCATACCAATATTCCATTCCTTCTTCGTTAATATGTTTGATTTCTTCAAAATTTTGCTCTTTATATATTTCTAGTTCATTTTTCATTATTTTCCTTCCTTTACTTATATATTTTAGTATTTTTTAGTATTTCTGTTTTTTTAAATTTTTTATTGTGTATATATCAAATTATATATTAAAATTTATCAATGTCAAATATTTTTACAAAGTATAATAAGCAATGTAAATAAAAAAATTATAAATTTTTAAAAAATGATTAGTATGTTTTCTATGGTTTGATTGAAATATAATAGTTATAGTGTTATAATAATTAACAAAGAAGAGGTATTTTATGAATAAAGTAAAAAATTTTTTTAATAAAATTGTTAAGTTTGCTAAAAGAGAAAAGATGTTTATGTTTTTTGTTGGTTATTCTCTTTTTAATAGTATATTAGTAAGAATTTTAACAGTAGGTAATTTTTATGATATTAGACCGGTATTATTTGATTTAGGTTTTTTATTAATTATAGGGGCATTTTCTTTCTTAATTAAAGAGAAGAATAGATTTAAATATTATTTAGTATGCAGTATTATTACAGCGGTTATATGTTTGGCAAATGCTGCATATTATCACTATTATGATTCTTTTGTATCTATTTCGCTTCTTTTAACGTCTTTATTTATATTAGATATGGATGTTGGAGTAATGGAAAATGTATTTCATATAATTGATTTTATTTATTTGTTAGAGATACCGGCAATAATAATGTATTATAATTATTTAAAGAAAAATAATATTACGATGAGTTATATTCGTAAGAGTGATTTTAAGTTAATGTGGAAGAAGTATGTAGTATCTATTATAGTTATATTGGCTACAGGCTCTATATTATCTAGTGCTCCAGAATGGAATAGATTTTTAAACTTATGGAATAGAGTATCAGTAGTTAAATGCTTTGGAGTATATATGTATCAAATTGATGATTTAGTACAGAGTTTAGAGCCAAAACTAAATAATATTTTTGGACATGATAAAGCTTATAAAGAGGTAACGGACTATTATAACAATAATAAAGTTAAGAAAAGTGACAATGAATATACCAATATATTTAAAGATAAGAATGTTATAGTAATACATTTTGAGAGTTTACAGACATTTGTTATGAATTTATCATTTGGTGGGAAAGAAGTATTACCTAATATTAATAAATTAGCTAATGAAGGAATATTCTTTAGTAATTTTTATCCACAGGTGGGAGTAGGTACTAGTAGTGATTCAGAATTTACTTTTTCGACATCTATGATGCCTTCTTCTAATGGGACAGTATTTGTTAGTTATGCTAATAATTATTATGTTTCATTACAGAAGTTATTAAAAGAACAAGGGTATTATACATTTAGTATGCATGCAAATAATGGGGATTTTTGGAATAGGGCTAATATGCATAAGAGTTTAGGATATGATAAGTTTTATTCTAAAAATTATTATGAAATAGATGATGTAATTGGTACTTTTGGTTTATCTGATAAGTCTTTTTTTAGACAAAGTGTTCCAATGATTAAAGAGATAGCGGCTAACAATGAGAAGTTTATGGGAACATTAATTACTTTAACTAGTCATGTACCATGGAGTGATACTGATAAAATGGGTGAATATAATGTTGGTTATTTAGAAGATGATGTTATGGGTAGATATATTAAAGCCTTACATTATTCTGATGAAGCTCTAGGCAAGTTTATTGATGAGTTAGATAAAGAAGGATTACTTGATAATACAGTATTAGTTATTTATGGAGATCATGATGCTAGAATTGGTATGGATAGTTATAATTTATTATATAATTATAATAATAGTACCGGTAAATTACTTACGAGTGGAGATAAAGGATATGTGGATGTTAATAAGTATAAGTATGCTTTAGATAAGAGTACACCATATATTATTTGGACTAAAGATCAAAAATTTAATGTTAAGTGTGATACACCAATGGGTATGATAGACAGTTTACCTACACTTGGTAATATGCTTGGAGTTAGTAGTAAGTATAGTTTAGGTACTGATATTATGAGTATTAAAGATGGTAGTAATATGGTAGTATTTAAAGGTGGATCATTCCTTACTGATAAATATTATTATAATAGTCAAAATGATGAAGTATATTCAATTAAGAATCAAATGATAATAGATATTTATGATAAAGAATATATTGATGTTAGAAAAGAGAAGGCTCAGCAAATATTAGAAGTATCAGATGATATAATTAATTTTGACTTGCTAAAAGAGATAGTAAATAAAAAATAATTAGTAAGGAGTAGTATGAAGAAAAATGAATTTGCTAAAGGATATTGTTTTCATAAATACTTTTGGGTATTTATTATTGGATCAGTATTTGGCGTTTATTGGGAACAAATATATACTTTAGTATTACATCTATTAAATGAAGGAATATGGGTTTGGAAACTTAAACGTGGGGTTATATATGGCCCATTTAATCCATTATATGGTGCTGGTGCGGTTATATTAACAATGGCTTTTGCTAAGGATAAAGAGTATAAATGGTATCATTATTTATTATATGGCGCTGTATTAGGAGGAACAGTAGAATATATTACTAGTTATTTGCAAGAATTAGTAGTGGGTTCTGTTTCTTGGAATTATAATGATAAGTTTTTAAATATAAATGGTCGAACAACAATTCCTTATGCATTCTTTTGGGGATTGCTAGCGATGATATGGAATATGTGGGTATATCCTGTTATGTCTAATTTAATAGAGAGAATAGATTATAATATAGGGTGTAAACTTACAATGGTATTATTGGTGTTTATGATATTTGACTGTTTTATTTCGTGGAGTAGTATTATTAGACAGAATTATCGTAGACAGAATATTCCACCATATACAAAGTTTGGGGAGTTTTTGGATAAATATTATCCTGATGAATTTTTAGAGAAGTATTATACTAATATGGTATTTGTTGATTAGAAAAAAATAGAGAATTTTTGATTTTTCTCTATTTTTTCTTTTTAAATTTAACTAATTTATAAATAAATTGATTTAGAACTAGATCTAGGTTAGGATAGTATTCAATAATATCACTTCCAAAGCCTATTTTATGTTGATATAGTCCGTAGAATTTTCCTTTTTTATTTAAATTATTATGGACACTGCCAAGGTTAAATATACGATAACCTTGTTGATAATATTTTTTAATTATTTCCCATTTTAGAATATGTGATGTAGATACTTTATTAATGGCTTCATCATGACCTTCCATTAAGAAGTATACTTCTTTTTTATTAAGAAGAACAGCAGTAGTACCTAATATTATTCCTTTTGGATATTTCTTTAATAACTCAGTACCCTTAATTATTTGATTATTATATTTTTCTATTAAACGATCAGATTCCATTTTTCTAGATATGGTTTTTTTCCTTTTTTTACTGTTATTTCTTTGAAGATTAGCATTTAATAATCTATTTCTTTCTTGTTCTTTGGCTAATAGATGACGATAATTATTAATATAAACATCTGCTTTTAGTTTAGCGTAATATACTTCCATAGTATTGTCTGGTGTTGAATAACTTGCTAAATAGTTCTTTAAAAAGCCAATATTTTTTTTAGTACTTTTTCTAGCCATTTCATAGAAGGTATCTAGTTCATTATCGTTTGCTTTTTCAATAGTTATTCCCATATAGATACTATTTCTAATATTTCTTTTAGTATTTGAGTTAAAACTATTATATATAGCATTTAAATTCTTTTTAGATTCTACTACTAAATCATATCTACTAAATCTATTAGTATATTCAGTAGCTACGAAGTTATATTTATTTAGAATATTTACTATCTCACTATTGTCTTGTAATAATACTCTTTTATTGTTATATACTTTATATCTAAATAGTGGGAACATTGATACATAGACATAATTACTTTTCTTTAGATAATCTTTTAAGTATTTACAGAAGGTATCTAATAAATCTTTATTGGTATAGTCAATAAGGAATCCTCCGGGAATAATACCTTTTTTAATACCTAAATTACTACTTAATATAAGGGTAGCACCTAGAACATTATCACTATCATCTATTAGACCTATATAATTTTTATTATATTTCTTATTTTCTAATAAATTAGTATATTCAACTGTTTGGCAATAGTTTTTTTCTTTATGAATACGGGAATAGTTGCGATATTGAGTTTCTGTTAATTCAATTAATTTCATATTTTATACTCCTTTTTGTTTATACAATTATATCATAAATTTCTATTTTCTAATAGGATAACTACTAAATTCTTTTGTTATTAATTCATTATCTTTTGTTATTATAGCATAATTACATGTTATTTTAAATTCTAAATCTAATAGTTCTGATATATTAGGTTTATAGTTAGATATTAATTTAATATCAATATTTTTCTTAATGTTATTTAAGTGTTTTCTACCTTTACTATTAAAGCCTAGTATTCTAATATAATCAATATTAATATTGTCGTTATCTGTTTTTTTATAGTTGTTTAAAATGTGGATAAGCATTCTGTTGATACGGTTATAAGTATATCTTTTAGTTTTAATATTTTTTACTAATTCTTCCCAAGTGTTAGACTTATAAATATATTTTTTTATTCTATTTTCTATACCTTCTTCAACTGTTTGAAATTCATTTAAGTTATTAATATTATTTATTATTTGTAGTCTTAGTAGGGAATATAAATAGTTATAATCTATTTTTATTAATTTATTAATACTATTAGTGGCTATATAATTAGATATATCTTTATCTTCATTATATAGTTTTCTTATAAGAGAAGCATTAACTATATTACTATTATCTAAAGTATTAGAGTGATAGTTATTAGTTCTTTTAATAGATAGGGGGGTAATATTATAATTATATTTGTTTATTACTTTTAAGTATGATAAAGCTAGTAGATCATTAGGGGTGTTAATATTAACGTTAGTAATATCATATAAGGCTTTTGACATAGCAGTAGGATAGTTATATCCTTTATTTAAATATTCTTTTACTTTGTTATGATAATTGGTATTGTTATTACTAATATTGGCTAAGTTTTTAAGAGTTTCAACATCATTACTTTCACTACCAAATACTAAGGTATCTATATTTAGTTTATTTAATATTTCAATGGCTCCTTTAGCAAAGATATCTGATGACTGAGTAGCATATGGATAAGGAAGTTCTACTACTAAGTCAATATTATTTTCTAAACATATTAATGTTTTATTATATTTATTAATAATAGATATATCTCCTCTTTGAGTAAAAGATGGAGATATTATAACTATAATTGTACTATCTGGATATATCTTTTTTATTTCATTTATCTGGTAGATGTGTCCTAGATGAAAGGGGTTATATTCTGCTATGATACCAATTATTTTATTCATACAAATCACCAAATCAAATATATCATATTTATAAATTATTAACAATAAGTAAAAAAGAAAAATACATTTATTGTTGAGGTAATATATGTATTTTCTTTTTTGAGTAAATGTTAACTATAATTAGACAAGTAATACATCTTATGATAATATCATCTACATCAAATATTCCAATAGTCATTAACCACTTAAATAGTTCTAATAGTATGTTTATTAGTATTATGGTTTTTAATTTATTATTTGGAGAAAAGTATATTATGTAATAATTAATGATAATACCGAGTAATGAGTTAATTATAATATTGTTGGCTAATGCTATAATGTTTTTATTATGTATTGAGGCATATATATTGCTGAATGGTACTAGTGAAATATGATTAAGTAATTGTTCAATATATATATTATTAAAACCACTAAAATGTGTTTTAAAGTAAATGATGGATATAATAACTATAATCGTTGTTATAGATAATAATATTAAATTATTTTTCTTTGATTTTTTCTTTATATTTATAATGACTTCAAGTAATGTATTAATATCATCTTTTGCAACATAATCATTTTTGTTTAATTTTTCACCCTTTAATAATTCTAGAATAGATACTCCTAATTCATTAGATAAAGGTTCTAAAAGAGAAATATCTGGAAAACCTATTCCACGTTCCCATCGAGAAATAGCTTTATTGGTGACATGTATGTTGTCTGCTAATTGACTTTGTGTTAGATTTTTATCAGTTCTTAATTTATATATGAATTGTCCTATTTTTTCTGCATCCATATTTTTACCTCTTTTCAATTACATTATAAAATAATGAATATTAAAACACAACCGATGGAACGTAGACTTGGTGTTTTGATTAAAAAATTATTTAAAAAAGAAGTAAATGCAAAAGTTTTATGGAATATTATAATTGAAGGGAGGATATTTAATGGGATAAAATATTGATAAAGCGGAAGGAATCGTAGATATGATAATTATATTAGTGAGTTAGATAATACAACAAATGATGATAATACGCGCAAATAAAATTAGACTAAATGACTCACTTGGTATTGACTTAGTGCGCCATTTAGTCTAAAATCGTATTAGGTGATTGAAATGTTGTATTTTCATAAAGAATTAAAAGGAAAGTTAAAATCTGATTATCAAATACAAAAAGCAGTAGATGAGAAAAAGTTTTTTAAGGTAGATGGTGGGTTATATTCTGATAAGCCATATGCTAATTATATTGAAATAATTGCTAAGAAGTATCCTGATTTTGTTATGTATGGTGATTCTGCATATTATTATCATAATCTTACTGATTTTATTCCAAGTAAAATTGTTCTTGCAACTAAAAAAAATAATAAGATTAGATCAAAACATGTTAAACAAGTAAGGCTAACTGATGAATTGTTTGGCATTGGAATAACTAAAATTAAGATTAATGGAGTTTCAATCAATGTTTATGATAAAGAAAGAATGCTTATTGAACTTGCAAGAAGTAAAAATCAAATTGGTTACGATATGTATAAGGAAATTATTACAAATTATAGAAAAATTGTAGATGATTTAAATATGGGAAAAATAGAAGAATATCTATCATATTTTTCTTATGGAGATAAACTATTTGAAATAATACAAGATGAGGTGTTTTAGTGAATTTAAATGAACTTGTTAATAGTTATTTGAAACAAGGATATGAACTTGCTGATGCAGGTTCTAAAGTATGTCAAGATTTGATTTTATATAAGATAGGTAAAAGTAGATATGCTCGTAATATTACTATTAAAGGTGGTGTTGTAATGCATAATATAAGCAAAAGCGCAAGACGTGCAACACGTGATTTAGACCTAGATTTTATTAAATATTCTCTTGATGATAATTCTATAATAAATTTTATAAATGAGTTAAATAAAAAAGATAAAGAATCAATTATAAAGATTAATGGCAATATTGAAAAATTACATCATCAATTATATGATGGTAAACGTGTTAATATATTAATTGTAGATAATTATAATAATACTCTTGAAACAAAATTAGATATAGGTGTTCATAGTTTTTTTGAAATAGAACAAGATGAATATATATTTGATTTTACTTTGTTAGAGGGAAGTGTATCATTACTTATAAATTCACCTGAGCAAATTGTGTGTGAGAAGTTGAAATCTTTATTAAAGTTTGGTATTCGTTCAACTAGATATAAAGATGTTTTTGATTTTTATTATTTAATTAATAATAATATTTTAAATAAGGATAGGTTAGTGAAATATATTGATTTATTAATTCTTAAAGATGAAAGTATAGCTCAAAAGACAATGAATGATATAACATTAAGGTTGAAAACAATTTTGAATAGCAAACGTTTTATTGCTAAATTAGATAATGCACAAAGTAATTGGATTGATATACCGGTATACGTTGTAATTGATAATGTTATTGATTATTTTAAATCTATTGAGATTATTTTTGTGTAGTTTAATTATTTAATTTAAGACTGTATTGTAAAAAAATAGATATTTAGAGATATAACGTTGTACTTTTTCTAGGAATAATGTTATATTCTTCCTAGAAAAAGGAAATGATGTGTATAAATAATTATGATAAAATTTTAAACTATGTTAAAAAATGAATATTGAAGAAGAAATCGTTCAATTAATGGAGGTGTTATTATAGTTGAATTCTGACAAATTAAATGACATTATAAAAAAGAAATCTAAAGGTAATAGCAATTTAACACATCATTTTCATCAAATGTTTTTATTTGAGCATGTATTAATGATGCTATAAATGCAATAAAAACAATAATAAATATCTTTGAGCAAGAATTGACAGTAATGTACTAGGTAAATTACAATTCATCCCAAAATCATATATTTTCTCTTGCAATTGAATTTGAACTGTGCTAGAATTAATTTAAGGTAAGAGAATAGACAAACAGAGTTTTTTTCTTTCCAAGTAAATGTGATAGTAAGCAAATGCTTATGAGAAAGGAGTTAAGAATCATGATGAAACGTAATAAAAATATGTTAACTCCAAGTTTACTTGGGGGGGGGGGGGCTAACAGTACACATGTTTGTTTAAAAGAAATAAAAAATAAAAACTATGGTGAAGAGAGTTTAAGCAATTAGACTCTTTTTATCGTAGCTTTTTTGTTGGAGGAAGGGTGTAAGTATGAAAAAGAAGTTATATATAACATTAGGTATCTTATCAATAATATTTTTGAGTATAGGTGGAACATTTGCTTACTTAACAACAAGTGCAGTAGCGACTAATATTACGCAAATAAAGTCAGGTAATTTAACAATGACTATTGATGGTGGTGGTAATGTCAATACTTCATTCATGCCGGCTAAATGTACTAGTGAATATGCTATAAAAAAGAAAATAGTAGCAACATCTACTAATACTTCAGGAGGTAAAGTATCATTTAGTATAGGTATGAATATTGCCACATTATCGGATAGTTTAAAAAGAGAATCAATGCGTTATACACTTACTACTAATGCTAGTAGTTGTACTGAGGATATTGTATCAAGTGGTAGTTTTAAAAATAAAACAGTTGGTAGTGATATCTGGCTAATTAAAAATGACTATGATAATATTTCACAGTCAAGTAGCACATATACCAAAACATATTACTTATATATTTGGCTAGATGAAACAGAAACGCAAAACTTAAGTGGAAGTATATCAGTAAAAATGAAAGGAACATCAAGTAATAATCCTAATCTACCAATAGATTATGGTTATAATGATGGAAATGCTAATAATACTTTATTCTATAAAATAAAGAGTAGCGCTAATAAATATACAAGAATTGATTTTAATAAACAATCTAGTGCTGATGGGACAAAAGGAATATATACAACAACTAATACAGAAAATAATGTCCCTGTATATTACTACAGGGGAGCAGTAGATAATAACCATGTCTTATTCGCTAACTTTTGTTGGCGAATAGTCAGAACAACAGAAACAGGTGGTGTAAAACTTATCTATGATGGTAAACCTTCTAATGGACAATGTAACAATACAGGGGCTGATACAACAATAGGTAATATTCAATTTAATACAAGTTATAATTCGCCAGCATATGTAGGATATATGTATAATACTTCTCATACCGCTAGTAGTAAAGATATTACAACTCTAAGTGGAAATATTGTATTTGGTAATGATGTAACATATGATGCTAGTACAGGAAAATATACCTTAAAAGATACAAAAACATTAACAAATCCAAGTAATTGGGGTACTGAGTATAGTAATTATACGGATAGATATCATTATACTTGTTTTAGTTCAGGCACAACATGTCAAAGTGTATACTATATTCATATTATTTATAGCGAAGATAAACATGCTTATTATTTTACTTTAACAAATGGAAAGAAACCAAAAGATTTATTAAATGATATGTTTGAAGGAAACATTAATGTTAAAGAATCAAATGCTAAAGTTAAAATAGATGCTTGGTATAAAACTAATATGACTAGTTATACATCCAAATTAGAAGATAGTGGCTTTTGTAATGATCGAACATATTATAATTTTAATACAAGTGGTTGGAATAATAATTATAGTAATTACGATAAGTGGTTATATTTTAGTAGTGTTCAAAGATTATCTAATAGAAAACTTAGTTTAGTATGTCCAAGACAATTAGATAAGTTTTCAGTAAGTACAAATAATGGTAATGGTAAGTTAATATATCCAGTAGGAATGATTACTGCCGAAGAAATAGCATATGCTGGAGCGGTTATATGGCAGACAAATACATCATATTACCTATATAATGGAGTTAATAATTGGTCCTTTTCTCCGTTTAGCTTCGGCACCTGGTATGCTCGCGAGTTCAACTTGTATTCTTCCGGGACTTTCAGCGGCGACAGCGTTGCGGATTCGCTTGGTGGGCGCCCTGTAGTTTCACTTAAACAAGGGATAGCGGTTGTCAGTGGATCTGGAACTTCAAGTTCACCTTATGTTATTCAATAGACAAAGATAAAGGATAGTTCTATCCCTGCTTTTGACTTGAATGAATATGCCTTGAAAACCTTTTCAAGGCATAATAAAATCCTTTAAAAAGTTTTACTTTGAAGGTCCGGTGACTAAAAGGAGCCGGTGAAATTTGTTAAAGGTTATTCAACCTTTTGATATATTAAATATGGGTTAATCTATATTAATAGTTAAATATAAATTAACCTAGGATCTTACCATAAGGTTCCCTCTTGAGTTTATGGGTTTTGACTTTTTTGTTGGTCCTTTTCTCCGTATAACTTCAACAACTGGAATGCTAACGAGTTCAACTTGAATTCTTCCGGGAATTTCAGCAACAACAACGTTACGGATTCGCTTGGTGGGCGCCCTGTAGTTTTACTATTTTTTGTACGTTTACTTTGGCAAAATTTATAACAATTAAAACTAATTGCTATGGTAGAATTTTGCCTTTATATGTGAAACAGGTAGATTCTATGGATTAAAAATCAAAAAAATTCTAAAAAGATTGTAGACAATCTATATTAGTAAGTAAATTTTTGTTGAACACTAATATAGATTAAACTACAAATGGAGGAGATTATAATAAATGAAAATATAAAAGTAGATACTAACTTTAATCTATATAACAAAATATTAGATTACAGTAAGTATGTTAGGACAAATATATTAATTGCTATTCCTATAATTCATCGTGATGTAAAAATACATCTTGCTGATGAAATATATAATTTGTCAAAACTTCTATTTTTAGCGGTTTATAACAAAGGTAATGTTAGAATGAAGTATTTAATCGAAATACAAGCAACAATATCTTGTATTGATATGTTAACTACTACGATTATTGATTTAAAATGTTGCCCATATAATAAAGTGAAAGTTTCTTTAAAAAAACTTGAAGAAGTGAAAAATATTATATATGCATGGATTATAAATGAGAAAAAAGTTAAGTAGAAATATTTATTATGAAAATATAACATATGATAATATGTTTAATATTTGGAAGATTGTTAGAAGAACTTGCAATAGTAAAAGAAGTTTATTTTATTATTCATTTAATATAAATACTAATTTAATTACTATATGCAACAAACTATATAATAAAACATATACACCAAGTAAGTTTAAAACATTTTTAATATTTGAACCTAAACCTAGATTAATTATGAATCAAATTATATCTGATAAGATTGTTAATCATTTCGTTGTTAATTATTATTTAATTCCATATCTTGAGAAATCTTTAATCGATGAAAATATTGCCACAAGAAAGAATAAAGGTGGTAGCTATGGTATAAAATTATTAAAAGAATATTTTAATAAAATCCTTATTAATCATAAAGAGGTTTATTGTTTGAAATTGGATGTATCTAAGTATTTTTATAATATTGATCATGAGATATTATTAAATAAAATAGGTAAGAAGATATTGGATAAAGATGTTTTAGATTTAATTAAAAAAATTATTAGTGAAACTAATAATGATTATATAAATAATTATATAAATTATATTAATTTTAAACATAATTTAGATATTCCATATTATAAGGATAATAAAGGATTAAGTATAGGAGCAGAGACTAGTCAATTCTTTGCTATTTTTTATTTAAATGATTTAGATCATTATATTAAAGAAAAACTTAGATGTAAGTATTATGTTAGGTATATGGATGATTTAGTTATACTAGATGATAATAAAGATAATCTTATTAAAGTATTTAACAGTATTAAGGTAGAGTTAAATAAATTAAAGCTAGAAGTTAATAATAAAAGTAATATATATAAGTGCAGTAATTCTTTTAAGTTTTTAGGATATAAATGGCAAGTAGTTAATAATAAATTAAAGATTAGTAGTAATAATAAAACATATTATAGAATTAGAAGAAGATTGATCGAATTAGAGAATAGTGATTATTTAAAATATATAAAATCAAAGGGGAGTTATTGTGGTTATTTTAAAGTAATAGATAAAGAATATGGAGGTGTATTTAAAATTAAAACTATTGATTTATATAATACATATAAAAGTAGATATAGTAATACTATTGTTATTATTAAAGAAGGACTTTTTTATAAGACATTAGGAATGGATGCTAAAATAATATGGCATTTATTTAATTATAAATATGTTAAAGATACTGTATCTTTTGGTATGGTGCCATATAATAATGTTATTATGAAACTAAATGAATTAGATATATCTTATGTGGTTGTTGATAAGAATGAAGAAATTATTAATAATATAAAAAGTAATAATACTTATTCATTATATGTAGAGATTGCTAATAGACATTTTGATAAATATATTAAAGTAAATAATATTCATGAATTACTTGATAAAGTTTTAAAAAATGAGGGTAATTATGATAGAGTGTATGGTTATTTATTAGAAATTGCAAATTTTTGAAGGTATTTACTAAAAGAAATTTCAGAGATGAAGTTTCTTTTAATATATATATACTAAAAAAGTTGACATAAAAGTCAAAAAAATGTATAATGTTATTAACAAGTGAAAAAATAATAATATGTTAACAAAATGATAACAAGGAGGTGCTATAATGAATTATAATAATATTTTAATTAAATATATTGATAAATGTCCATATGATGAACCTATTTTTATCGATGATATTAAAAAGTATTTTAAAAAAATAATTCGAAACGATTTTGAAAATACTTTTAAAAATATTTATGTATATATAAATAGATTAGTTAAAGAAAACAAATTATCTCAATTTATAAAAGGCGTTTATTATAAACCAATTAGGGGTATATTCGGTAATAAGCCATTAGATATTAATAAAGTTATCAAAAAAAAATATCTTTGTGATGAAAATGGAATAAAAGGGTATATAAGTGGAGCATATTTATTTAATAAAATTGGTTTAACAACACAAGTTCCCAAAGAAATATTAATTATGACCAATGAATGTCCTAATGTTAATGATTATAATAATAAAAATTTAGGAGTTGTTATTAGAAAACCTAAAACTTTAGTTAATGAAGATAATTATAAATATTTACAACTTTTTGATATATTAATTAATAAAGATAATATTAAAATAGAAGCGGATAATGAAAAAAAAATTATTTATAAATTTATTAAAGATAATGAATTAAACTTTGAAAAAATATTTGAATATGCTAAAAAAATAAATAATGTAAAGCCGATGATGAAACTATATGAGTTAGGAGGTAATGATGCTGAGTAGTGAACTATTGGAAGAATTAATTTTAAATATAAATAATAGAACAGGCATAAGAAATGATATATTAGAAAAAGACTATTATGTTTGTCTTGTATTAAAAGATTTGAGTGCGAAGCAGAATAAATTGCAAGCTTACTTTAAAGGCGGTACAGCAGTATATAAAATATTAGATCATATGAATAGATTTTCTGAAGATATAGATTTAACTGTAAAAGTTAATGATGGTGAATCCAATAATAGTAATAGAACAAGGCTTAAAAATTCAGCACTTGGATATAAAATACAAGGCTTAGAACTAGCTAAAGATGAAACGATAGATAAGAAGGGTAGTATAACTTCATTTTACAAATATAACTCTTTGTTTAGTATGAACGAATTATTTAAATCAGAAAAAATTCAAATAGAAGCGACATCATTTACAGTATCAGAACCTGTTAGTACATATACTATTGAACCGTTAATATATAAATATGCATTAGATAATGAAAAGAAAATATTAAAAGAAAAATATAATATATCTGAATTTAATATTGAAATAATGAAATTAGAGAGAATATTTATTGATAAAATATTTGCTGCTGAATTTTATTATGAAAGAGCTATGTACGAAGATGTATCAAAACATTTATATGATATTTCTATTATGATTAAAAATGATGATATTAAAGAAATGTTAAAAAGCAAGCAAGAACTTAATAAATTAATTAGTTATAAAAGAAAAGAAGAAGAGTCAAGACTTGGTGGCATTGCAAGTAATAAAAAAATAAAAGATTTTGATTATATGAAACTTAGATTTAATGATGAACTAATTATTGCTTTTGATAAGATGCAAAGAATATATGTTTTAGATGATAAAAGCATGTTAACTATTAATGATGTTGAAAATACTATTAAGATATTATTAGAGATATTTAAATAAGTTTTAAAAAAATAACAGTTAGTTTGAAGATAAAAAGGTCTTGTATATAAAGACAACTTTTGTTAAGATAAATTTTTGAAAAAAATGTTGAAAAAGTGTTGACAAGTGTTCCTAGAAATGATATTATAAAGTTGCTTAGATAGAAGGTAGCGAGAAAAAGTCAATGTTATGTATTTTCTATTTGAATATAGATATACTGATTAGTTATTGCAGATATGTCATTGTTAGTTTTTACTAATTTAATGTTGTTTGAATAACTAGCAAATAATAAACTGTCTTAAGTTATCTTATTGCAAATGATGTTCTTTTGAGATAAAAGAATTCTTATCGGCACTAAGCATAAACAATTGTTATGGAGAAAGGAAAACTCCAAGGATAAGAAACTGGGCTGAATACTGATAATATTTAGTTAAGTTATATTATATATTTATTGTTTATTTATTATTAAGTTGCATAATATATTAAAAAATATATTAATTAAGTTAATAAATTAAATATTTATTCTTATCGCTCTATTATACTTTGGTTATAATGCTTAATAGATATTATTCAATGATATGTTTTATAACGCTTACAGTTATTTAGAGAAACTCGAATCAAGTTGTTTTATCAGAGCAATTTGATTTTTGTTTTATATGGATATAAAGTGTTAGTAGTAATAAAATAACTATTAGCACTTTTTTGACTTTTAATGATTGTTTTGCTATAATTTATTTAATAGATAAATGTGTGGAGGAATTGTTTTGAAGAAAAGTATTAAAGATTATAATATAAAAAGTAAAAGGGTAATTATTAGATGTGATTTTAATGTACCTATTTTAGATAATAAGATATTAGATGATACTAGAATTAAAGCTAGTTTAGAGACTATTAATTATGCTAGAGATCATGGGGCAAAAGTTATTTTAATGTCTCATTTGGGTAAAGTTAAGAAAGAAGAAGATAAGTGTAATAATAGTTTATTAATTGTTAGTGCAAGACTTAGTGAATTGCTTGGAACAAGGGTTAAGTTTTCAGCAGAAACGAGAGGCCCTTTATTAGAGACTTTAGTTAATAATTTAAAAGATGGAGAAGTATTGCTTATCGAAAATACTAGATTTGAAGATATAGATTCTAAGAAAGAGAGTAGTTGTGATATAGAACTATCTAAATATTGGGCTAGTTTAGGCGATATATTTATTGATGATGCTTATGCTATGGTACATAGATGCCATGCTTCTAACGTAGGTATTGCTAGATATTTAGATAATGGACTAGGATTCTTAGTGGAAGAAGAGGTTAATAAATTAGATAGTTTTATGAGCGATGACAGTCATCCTTTAGTAGTTATCATGGGCGGTAAAAAAGTTGAAGATAAAATAGGAGTTATTGAAAATTTAATTACTAAGTGTGATAAATTATTAGTGGGAGGTGGAATGTGTTTTACTTTCTTAAAAGCTAAAGGTTATAACGTTGGTAATTCAATAGTAGATGATAATAATATAGAGTTTTGTAAGAGAATTTTAAATCAATATGGTGATAAGATAGTTCTTCCGGTTGATATAATTACAGATAAAGGTGCTAGAAAAGTTAGTGATATTAAAGATAATGAATGTGGTTATGATATTGGAAATGAGACTATAAAGATATTTAGTGATATATTAAAAGATGCCAAGAGATGTATTATTAATGGTCCAATGGGAGTATATGAAGATAAGAAATATAGTAATGGTACTAAGAAGATATATACAGTATTAAAAGATAATAAGGTTAAGACTTTAGTTGGTGGTGGTGATAGTGCTAGTTCAGTTAATAATTTAGGTTTTAAGGGAGTATTTTATCATGTATCTACCGGAGGTGGAGCAACGCTTGATTATTTAAGTGGTAAGACTTTACCGGGAATTGATGTAATTATGGAGAAATGAAATGAGAATAGGTTTGTTTACAGATACTTATTGTCCACAAATTAACGGAGTGGCAACTAGTGTTAATATGTTAAAAAAGGGATTAGAAAAGAAGGGCAATACTGTTTATTTGGTGACAGTTAATCCGGATAAGTATGAATATTCTATTGAAGAAAATGGTAAGGTGTTAAGACTTCCGGGAGTACCTGTTAAGATATATGATTATAAGCTTGCTAGTGTTTATCCTTTAAAAGCTATTAATATAATTAAGAAGTGGAAATTGGATGTAATTCATTCGCATACGGAGTTTGGAGTAGGTACTTTTGCAAGAATTATTGCCACACAGTTTGGAATACCTTTAGTACATACTTATCATACGATGTATGAAGATTATGTTCATTATATAACACATGGTTATTTTAATTGGTCTAGTAAAAAGATTGTGGAATATTTAACATTATTTTATTGTGATAAAACTAATACTGAGTTAATTGTGCCGACAGTTAAGGCTTGTAATTTATTTAAAGAGAAGTATCATGTCGATAGAGATGTTTATGTAATTCCAACGGGCATTGATACAGATAGGTTTAATAGAGAAAATAACAAGAAGTTTGATAAGAAGAGTGCAAGAGAGAATCTTAATTTAAAGATGGATGACTTTGTTATATTGACAGTAGGAAGAATCGCTCAAGAAAAGAATATTACTTTTATTATTGATAATATGAAGAAAATTGTCAAGAAATGTCCAAAGACTAAATTATTGATAGTGGGTGATGGTCCAGACTTTGATAAGTGTAAGAAGTTAATTAGTAAGTATAAGATAGATAATAATGTTATCATGACAGGTAAAGTTCCATATGATAAGATAGTTGATTATTATTTGTTAGCAGATATTTTTGTGACAGCTTCGACAACCGAGACACAAGGTCTTACAGTGATTGAGGCGATGGCAGCATCTTTACCGGTAGTATGTATTAATGATGAGAGTTTCTTAAATGTAGTTATTGATGATATTAATGGTAAGATATTTAGTAATAGTAGTGAATATATTAGAGATGTTTGTATGATTTATAATGATCATAAACTATTAGAAAGACTTAGTAGGCAAGCTAAGGTATCAACAGAGATGTATTCAATTAAATATTTTGCTTCTAAAGTAGAAGATGTTTATAGAATTGCTATTAAGAATTATCATAGAAATTTAATACCAATGGTTGATAAGATAAAAAGTATGTTTGGAGGAAGAAATAAGTAATGAATAAGATAGTAGTATTAAATCATAAAATGAATTTATTATATAGTGATATTTATGATTATATAGATAAGTTAAATAATATAGAAACTAAAGAAGATATTATAGTAGCTCCTAGTGATTTATATTTAATAGAGTTTACTAATACTTGTAATTGGGGTGTAGCTAGTCAAAATGTATATTATGAAGAAAAAGGTGGATATACAGGAGAAATATCAACATTACAATTAAAAGATATTGGAGTAGAATATAGTATTGTTGGTCATAGTGATCGTCAAAAGTATTTTTCTGAAACAGTAGAGGATATTAATTTAAAACTAAAGTCTTTATTAGATAGTAATATTATTCCAATATTATGTTTTGGTGAAAAAGATGAAGATGATGATGTAGATACAATTATTAGTGAACTTAAAGAAATGTTAGAGGGTATAGATAATATTAGTTTTATAATGTTTGCCTATGAGCCAACATATATGATAGGTAGTAAGAAAGAAGTAGATATTGATAAATATAGTCATATGATACATGATATTAAAGCTTATTTAACTAATAATTATCATGGTAATGTAAATATACTTTACGGGGGAAATGTTAATAAAGATAATGTATATGATATTATTAATGATGATAATATAGATGGTGTGATGATTGGAGAATTATCTAGTAATATAGGTAATGTTATAGAAATTTTTAAGAATATTGATAGAGAAGTACAATAAAGCTTCTCTATTTTTATTTAATTAGTGTTTATTCGACATTTTTTTTAAAAATAATCTTGTATAATGGAGTAGTAAATTAAGAAAGGATAGATAATATGGATAAAATTAAAGTATTAATGATTGATGACAATGTTAGTTTAGTAGATATGGTTCGTGAATATTTTTCGGATCATAAAAGAATAGAAATAGTTGATTGTGCTTATGATGGCGAGGAAGGGCTTAATAAGATAGTTAATAGTGGAGATAGTTATGATTTAGTACTTCTTGATTTAATTATGCCAAAGAAAGATGGATTATATGTTTTAGAGGAATTAAAGAAAAAGAATATAACTAAAAATATTATAGTAGAAACTTCTTATAATGAACCTAAAGTTATTAGAAAGGTTAGTGAATATGGGGTTAATTATTATATTTTAAAACCATTTGATTTACTTGATTTAGAGAGTAAGATATTAGATATTTTTGAATATATTAATAGTAAGAGTATTAATTTATATCATAGTAATTTACAAATATCTATTACTAGGATGCTTCATGAGTTAGGAATGCCTTCACATATTAAGGGTTATCAATATATTAGAGAAGGTATTAATATGATATATAATAATCCAGATATAATAGGTGGTATTACTAAAGAATTATATCCTGATATTGCTTCTAAATATGATACAACAGTATCTAGAGTAGAAAGAGCAATACGACACGCAATTGAAGTTAGTTGGAATAGGGGTGACTTAGATTATATGGAAGAATTATTTGGCCATAGTGTGGATATTGATAAAGCTAAGCCAACTAATTCAGAGTTTATAGTAACAGTAGCAGATAAGTTAAGATTAGAGTTTGCTAATCAAAAATAAAACAATTAGTAGTTTTAGTTGTTTTTTTTATCGTCTTTTGGTAAAATTATTGTATAAAGTAGGGAATGGTTATGGAAAAGAAGAATTATTTATTAAATGTAATAGAGTATATAACTTTAATAATATTATTTATGCTAGGAGATAGCACTAAGTTATTTACTTTTACTTTATGTTATTTATTTTATAAAGTATTAAGTAGTGTATATAATAATATAAATATTAAAGATAGTATTTTAAAGTATAAGAATAAAGATAGTGCTTTTAGAAATAAGGGTTATATATATAGTATTATTTTAGTATTAATATATGGAATATTTGGATTAGGAATATCTTTCTTACTAAGTATGTTAATAGATAAAGTATTTAGTATAGATAAGATAGTTATTCCTTTAATGATTACTAGTATAGTGACTATTTTTAATCCAATATTAAATATTACTTATAGTTTATTGCAGATATATAGCAAAAAGAAATTAGCTAATTCAATTCATTATATATATTATGGTATAGATAGTGTATTAACAATTATTATTTATTTAATTATTAATAAAATGAAGATAGTTAGTTATCTATTTACTAGTATATTATTTATACCTAAAGTAATTAGTTTATTTATTGTTATTAGTTTATGTATGATGATATGTTTTAAGAAGAATGGTAAGAATAAATATAAACTATCAGAACTTAGAGGAGTAGTAAAAGACTTTAATAAGTCATTAACAGTAGTAGATAGTACTAAATATGGATACTTTTATATTAGTTTTATTATATTATATATTGTTTTAGTTAATAGATATGGGTATAAGATAAATGATGTATATAATACTTTAGTTATAGGGTATTTAGGATGTTTAAACTTAGTGTTATTATTCTGTGATAGTATAAAGTATTTTACTAATAAAGTATGTAATGAATATAGTTTGGGTAGGAAGATAGTTTATTTATTAGATAAGTGTATACCATTAGTTATTTTTATAATAGTTATATCTAAGTATATTTATATGTTTTTATTTGGTAATACTGATGGATATGGAATACTTATGAGTTTTAGTTTGTTAGTGCTATTTATTTTGTTTTATGATATAATAACAATAGAATATCTAAAGATAAGAGAAAATATTGGTAAATATTTATTAATTGGAATAGTAGTAATGGCTATTACGATAGTACCTTTAATTGATTCATTTTATAGAATGGGTTATAATTTAATTAATGGTAGTGTGATAGCAATTATTATTGGAATATGTATTACTTTAATTATGTTAATGCTTAAAATTAAGGTAATAGATAGAAAGATAGTTAATAGATATTTTGAGAGGTTTATAATGATTATATATCAAAATATTATATTAAGTTTTATATTAGTTATTTTACAATTAGTAATTAATTTTAATAGTAGTAGAATATTTTCTTTAATAGTTATAGTTATATATATAGGAATAATGATAGGATATTTTAGAATTAAGAAAAGGGGTATAAATAATGGATGAAGTATATATTTTTGGGCATAGGAATCCTGATACAGATAGTATTTCAGCATCAATTACATTAACTTATTTAAAACAAAGATTAGGGATGAATGCTAAAGCGGTAGCACTTAGTTCACTTAATAATGAGACTTTGTTTGTACTTAATTATTTTAAGGTTAAAGAACCTGATTTTATCAATGATGTTAAAGTGAGAATTAAGAACTTAGATTATTTAAAAGGACATATGATTAGTAAGAATAATACATTATATGATTCTTATAAGTTGATGCTTGCTAATAAGGTTAATAAGATACCGGTTATTGATGAGAATAAGAGATTATTGGGAATAGTAGGTCTTAGAGATGTAGTAGAGGTTATGACTAATAATAATAATCTAGATACTACTTATGATAATATTGTTAAGGTATTAAAGGGTACTGATGTTAAGAAAGATAATGACATAGTTAAAGGTATAGTTAGTGTAGATGAGGTATCTGATATAATTATTACTAATAATGATAAAGTATTTGTTAATGGTCTTAATAGTAATGCTAAATTAATTATTGTATCTAGTGATTATAAGTTATCAAATGACTATTTATTTGGTAATACTAGTATTATTAAGTCAGGTTATAATTTATATGATACTATTAGGTTAGTAAGTTTATCTAATCAAATAAAAGATTTAAGTATAGATAAAGATTATATTGTTGCTCGTGAAGAAGATGCTATTAGTAGTTTTACTAGTATGTCTGCAAAAAGCAAAACTACTTTTTATCCGGTAGTAGATAGAAAGGGTAGATGTTTAGGTTTAATTAAGCATTCGATGATATTTGATACTTTAAAACAGAAAGTAATATTAGTTGATCATAATTCTAAGGAACAAAGTGCAGTTGGATTAGAAGAAGCAGATATTATTGAGATAGTTGATCATCATAATTTATCAGTTAATAGTACTGCTAAACCAATTAGTTTTAGAAATATTCCAGTTGGTAGTACTTGTACAATAATATATAAGATGTTTCTAGAGAATAAGGTTACTATTCCTAAATGGGTAGCAGGTTTATTACTTTCTGGTATTATATCTGATACGTTATTGTTGAATTCTCCAACGACTACTAAAGAAGATAGAAAGATAGTTAAAGAACTTGCTAAGATAGCTAAAGTTAATTATAAAGAATATGGTTTTGAAATGCTAAAAGCTGGTACCTCATTAGAAGGTAAGACTAAAGAACAAGTACTATATAATGATTTTAAGAAATATAATTTAGAAGATGATAAGATAGGTTTAGGACAAATATTCACTACTAATATTAATGAGATAAATGATGAAAAAGATGAATATATAAAATTATTAAATAGTGTATGTGAAAATAATGATTATTTATTTGTATGTTTATTTGTTACGGATATTATTAAAAATGGTACTTATGTATATTATAGTGATGGTGCTGAAGGAGTATTAGAAAATGCTTTTGATATAAAAATGTATGAAGGAGTATATTTACCGGATGTAGTATCAAGAAAGATGCAGATTTTACCTAGTATATTAGCAGTTAGTAATTATTAATAGATGTTGTAATTAAGTTTACGGCGTCTTTTTTATGTAAAAAATTCTTGATTTTCACCAGCAAGTATCATCAAACAGTATTAAGAGGTGAAAATATGGTAATTATTAATCTTATAACATATAATTTAGTATTATTTAGTTAATATTTTTCTTGTATTTAGTTTAGTTATTAGTTATAATATTTAAAGAAAGAGGTGTTATATATGAAGATATTATCAGTTAATGCAGGTAGTTCTTCTTTAAAGTTTCAAGCTTTTGAAATGCCTGAAGAAGAAGTATTAATATCTGGTGTATTTGAAAAAATTGGTTTAGAAGATAGTTTTTATACTATTAAATTTAATGGAGAAAAAATTAGAAAAGAAGTAGAACTTAAGAATCATGATAAAGCTTTTAAGATACTTATGGATGAATTACTAGAGTATGGTGTTGTAGAAAGTTTAGATGAGATTAAGGGTATTGGACATAGAGTTGTTCAAGGGGGTTCTTATTTTGATGAATCAGTAATTGTTGATGATGATGTACTTAGTAAGATTGATGAACTTAGTTCTTTAGCTCCTTTACATAATCCTGCTCATATAGTTGGTATTAAGGCTGCGATGAAGGCTGCTCCTAATGCTGTTGAGGCTGTTGTATTTGATACAGCATTTCATCAAACAATGGCTGAAGAGAATTATTTATATGCTTTACCATATGAATGGTGTGATGAATATAAAATTAGAAAATATGGCGCTCATGGTACTAGTCATAAGTATGTATCTTTAAGAATGAATGAGATACTTGGTAGATATAATACTAAGTTAATTACTTGTCATATTGGTAATGGTGCAAGTATATCAGCTGTTAAAGATGGTAAGTGTATTAATACATCTATGGGTCTTACTCCTAATGCTGGTTTAATTATGGGTTCTAGATGTGGTGATATAGATGCTACTATTGTTCCATATATGATGAAGAAGTTAAATTTAACTCCTGAAGAAATGGATACTATATTAAATAAAAAGAGTGGATTATTAGGTATTAGTGGTGTTAGTAGTGATTCTAGAGATATTGAAGATGGTATTATTAAAGGGGACTCTAGATGTGATTTAGCACAAAAGATGTATGTTAGAAGAATTATTGATTATATAGCTAAGTATTATGTAGAACTTGGTGGTTGTGACGCAATAGTATTTACAGCTGGTGTTGGAGAAAATTCTATTCATACTAGACGTGAGGTTATAGATGGATTATCTGTACTTGGTGTTAAAATTGATGAAGAAGCTAATAATGTTAGAGGTGTAGAACAACTTATTACTGCTCCTGATTCAACAATACCTTGTTATATTATACCTACTAATGAAGAGTTAATGATTGCTAGAGATACTTATCGTTTAAGTGCTAATAATGAGAGAGACTTATAGTAAAATATTAAATAAAATAGTAGAATATAATAGTATTGTTATAGCTAGACATATTGGAGCTGATCCAGATGCTTTAGGAAGTCAGTTTGGCTTAAAACAACTTATTAATGAGTTATATCCAGATAAGAAAGTATATGCTGTTGGAACTATTGCTAGTAAGTTTAGATTTATGGGATCAACTGATAAAATAGATGGTGTTGATTTTAGTAAATCTTTACTTATCGTATTAGATGTTCCTGATCTTAAAAGAATTGAAGGAATAGATGATGTTGAGAAGTTTGATTATATTATTAAGATAGATCATCATCCGGTAGTAGATGTTTATGCTGATATTGAACTTATTGATATTACTGCTTCTAGTGCTAGTCAGATAGTATTAGATATGATATTTAATTTAGAATTAGAGTTATCTAGTGAGGTTGCTAGTAAATTATATTTAGGAATAGTATCTGATACTGATAGATTTTTACACGATTGTACTACATATAAAACTTTAGAATTAGTTAGTAAATTAGTTAAGACTACTAATATTAATTTAACTAGTTTATATGAATCTTATTATATGAGACCACTTAGTGAAGTTAGATTTCAAGGTTATATATATGAAAATATGATAGTTAGTCCGAATGGTCTTGGATATATTAAGATTAGCGATAAAACAATGAAAGAGTTTGGCGTAGATGCTGCTAGTGCAGGAAATATGATTAATAATCTAAAGTATGTTAATGAGATTATTGTTTGGGTATTTTTATCAGAAGATGTTAAATCTAATATAATAAGAGCTAATATTAGATCAAGAGGACCATTTATTAATGAAGTTGCTATTAAACATGGTGGTGGTGGCCATAAATATGCTTCTGGTGTTAGACTAAATAGTTGGGAAGATGCTGATAAGTTAATTAGTGATTTAGATAATTTAGTAATGGAATATAAGAATAATAAGTAAGAAAATGTGGATGTGTATCTGCATTTTTTTGTGTAGAAGGTAAAGTAAAAAGAGTATTCGTAAAATAATACTCTTTAAGTGTTAAATCTAATTATTTTTCTTTTAATAAATGTTATGTGTAAAGTGCCGCTAATAGTAATTTATAATTATGACTACGGTGTTGTCGCATTATTTGAAAAAAATTATAAATAACACTAATTATTATAATTTAACAATATTTATCTGCTTTTTTTCACTTTTTATTATATAATATTATTGGTGGTGATAATATGACAGATATAGAGATAGCTAATAGTGTAGTAAAAGATAATATTAAGGATATTGCTAAGAAAGGGTTAATAGATTTAGATAATATAGAATTATATGGTAATTATAAAGCTAAAGTTGATTATACAAAATATAATGGTGAGAGACATGGTAAGTTAATATTAGTGACTGCTATTAATCCAACACCTTATGGAGAAGGAAAGACAACAGTAAGTATTGGATTAGGGGATGCTTTAAGAAAGTTAGATAAGAATTCTTTAATTGTTCTTAGAGAGCCTTCATTAGGACCGGTATTTGGTATAAAAGGAGGTGCTACTGGTGGTGGATATAGTCAAGTAGTACCTATGGAAGATATTAATTTACATTTTACAGGGGATTTTCATGCGATTACATGTGCTAATAATTTATTATGTTCAGCAATAGATAATCATATTTATCATGGCAATAGTTTAAATATTAATCCTGATAAGATTATGTTTAATAGATGTTTAGATCTTAATGATAGAATACTTAGAAGTGTTAGTTTAAGTAATAGAAAAGAGTCTTTTAATATAACAGCAGCTAGTGAAATGATGAGTATATTATGTTTATCTAAAGATATAGATGATTTAAGAAATAAGTTAGATAATATATTAATTGGTTATGATTATGAAGATAAAGCAGTGTATGCTAAAAGTTTAAGTATTACTGGGTCATTAATAGTATTATTAAAGGATGCTTTAAAACCTAATTTAGTACAAACTTTAGAACATAATCCGGTATTAATACATGGTGGACCTTTTGCTAATATATCACTTGGTTGTAATAGTGTTATAGCATCTGATTTAGGTTTAAAACTAGCTGATTATGTAATTACAGAAGCAGGATTTGGTGCTGATTTAGGAGCGGAAAAGTTTTTAAATATTACTTCTAGATGTTTAGGATGTAGTCCTAATACTATTGTTTTAGTAGCGACAATAAAGGCTTTAAAATATAATGGTGGAGTTAGTAAAGATAATATTATGAATAAAGATATTGAGTCTTTAAAGAAAGGATTAAGTAATTTGGAAGCTCATATTGATAATTTATCTAAGTTTAATATTCCATTTATTGTATGTTTAAATAAATATAGTACAGATAGTGAAGAAGAAATTAATATAGTTAGAGAGTATTGTAATAGTAGAGATGTCCCTATGGAAGTTAGTACTGCTTATATAGATGGTGGAGAAGGTGCAATTAAACTTGCTAATAAGGTATTAGAACTAGTTAATAAAGATAGTAAGATTAGTTATACATATGAGATGAATGATGATATATATACTAAGATAGATAAGGTATGTAAGAATATATATCATGCTAATATAGTTAATTATAATAATGAAGCTCGTGAGAAAATAGATAAATATATTTCTTTAGGTAAAGGTAATTTGCCAATATGTATTGCTAAAACACAGTATTCACTTAGTGATGATGCTAGTAAGTTAGGTTATCCTAAAGATTTTAGTGTTAATGTAATAGATGCTAGATTATATTCAGGAGCGGGTTTTATTACTATTTTACTTGGTAATATTATGACAATGCCAGGTTTACCTAAAGTACCTAATTATGAAAAGATAGATTATGTTAATGATAAGATAGTAGGATTAGATTAGATATTAGAAATGATATTTAATCTTTTTTTAACATTGGAAACACTATCCTAATAATGCGTAGTATTGACAAATCTTCCAAATATGATATTATATATTGCAATTAAAAAGTCTCAAAATATTACATTTTGAGATTGTTAGGAGGAAATATGGAAAATACAGAAAAAAGTGGACAAATATTTATTGCTTATAAAGGACAAGAATATGAAAAGAATGATATTTATAGCGCATTATATAGAATTCATCCAACTGATTATACGGTAAAACGAACAACTGATAATAATCTAATTTTTGCTAAAATAGTTTATAATAGTTATACAGTAGATAGAGATCCACATTATCATTCAAGAATTGGAATTATGTCTGTAAATGGATATAATCAAGATGAAGCAGAAAGAGCGTGTAGAAACTTTCCCAAATATGGTATTAAAGATCCTGACAGGTATCAAAGAATTACCAGCTATTTATATGTTGACAGCAGAGAAAATATGTTTAAAGAATTGAGCCAATATATGCACTTTTGTTCAGTTATATATGACAGTAATAGTAAAGATATTATTGCTGGTGTAACAGAACCTAATAGTAAATATACTCATTTATATTATGGATTTACAAAAAGAGATAGAGAGATAATGTTTTCAAATGATGAAAATATTTTACAACAATTTTGTGATGAAGTTCATGAAATGAATAAAAATACATATATGAAAAATGGCGAACTTTTTACACTTGATGGTGTTAAAGTAGAGCAAGACAAGGAGCCGGAATTAATTAATAAATCAAAACAAAATGCTGATTCGATAATTGAAGGATTGAATGCTTTGTTAATTCAAATTGCTGATGAAGCTATAAGAGCTAAGATAGAAAAAAATATCGAAGAATATCTATCTTCTGGAGATCCGCAACAGAAAGTAAGTAATTTTATTCTGAATGAGTTAGATGTTGAAACAAGGAAGCAAATATTGCAAATAATTAAGAATGCGATTCAAGAGTTTAACTTAGAGCATGAAATAACTGATAAATTAAATGAATTTTTTGATAAAAAACTTGCTGAATATGCTAGTAAAGTAGATATACCAGTAGTTCATATTATTAAATTAAAAGATACTGTATTAGGGCAAACTAAAAGCGGTTTCTATCATGAAAAGTTTGAACAGATTTTATCACAGGTACAATTAGATGAACCAATTATGTTAATTGGCCCTGCGGGAAGTGGTAAAAATGTTGCTATATCACAAGTAGCCGATGCTTTAGGGCAACATATGTATTATACCAATAATGCTTCAAATGAGTTTAAATTAACTGGCTTTATAGACGCAGGTGGTAATTATAGAGATACAGAATTTTATAAGGCATTTAAAAATGGTGGAATATTCTTCTTAGATGAAATAGATAATTCTGATCCCTCAGCGCTTATTGTTATAAATTCAGCACTCGCTAATGGATATATGGCTTTTCCACACGAAACAATTGATAGGCATCCTGATTTTAGAATAATTGCAGCAGCAAATACATGGGGAAAAGGTGCAGACTTACAATATGTAGGAAGAAATGCACTAGATGGAGCAACACTTGATAGGTTTGATAATATATTCTTTGATTATGATACAAAATTAGAAAAAGCATTATATCCAAATGATGAAGTTTTACAATTTATGTGGTCATTTAGAAATGCAGTTTATCAATCAAGAATACCTCATATAGTTTCTACTCGTGGTATTGGCAAAGTATATAGGAAAGAAATAAACGGAATACCTGTTGAAGATATATTAACATCTAATGTTGTAAAGAGCTTAGGTCAAGATGATGTAAATACCATAATTGGTAATATGCAAAATGTAAGTTCTGATAATAAGTTTTATGATGGTATTAAACGTTTAAAATTGAGTAGATAATATGTATAAGCATTATAAAAAAGGCGATTATGATATTATGGAATATGATTTTGATTCCATAATAGAGTTTCTTGATTATATAGATAGTGCTCCAATAAATAGTGAAATATGGGGATATAGAAGGTTAGCAAGTGAAACAGAAAATTATGATTTTTGCAAAACACATTCTTTAGAAGAAGCAAAGGAATTATGTAGATATGGTTATCACGAGAATTTTGAAAAGCTTGTTGAATTGAAGATGACATTGGAAAAATATATAAAATTGTCTAGAAAGCAAAGCCGACAATATAATTTCTATGTTGGTTATGCTCCAGATGTTAAAGCATATTTAGAAGGTAACCCACTTTCTATGCTAAATAGACAATATCCAAAGCGAAAACATATAGATGTTTATTTTAATGCAGCTAACATGGCAAATGTGTCATCAAATATGATTTTTAATCGTGGTGCAATTACATTATGTATTGTAGAAATATTAGAAAATATGGGATTTAGTGTGAATTTTAATTTTTTTACTATGGCTAGCAAAAACGATCAAGTACATTATGTCAAATTAAATTTAAAAAGAAGTGGTGAAAGGTTAAATATCCAAAAATCATTTTTTCCGTTGGCGCATCCTTCATTTTTAAGAAGATTAATATTTAGGTTAATGGAACAGACCCCGGATATAGCTAGGGATTGGATAGGTTGTTATGGTATAACTTGTGAAGATCATACGATTAGAGAAGTAATTTCTCTTGCAGAAAATGATATTGTAATTTGTCGCCCTGACGAGATGGGTGTGCAAGGTTATGATATAATTGATGATGCAAATGCTATGTTTGATTATGTTAATAAATTTACCAATGAAAGTATTAAATTAGAACATGTTAAAAATTTGAAAAGGTAAAAAATTAAAGTAAACAGCAATCTTTGTTTTAAGTTGTAATTGATAGAATTGCTAGTAAAGTAAATGTTGTAATGTTAAGAAATACAGGTTATATGACTAATTTGTATTTTTTTAACATTATGTTTTACAAAATAATAATTTAATGATATACTTATGATGTAGGATTGTATATAGAAAATAATTATATCGATAAAGATATATTTATTATAGAAAGGATGATATATATGAAACTAAATATTAGAGGAGATAAGTTAGAAATAACTGACGCAATTAGAGATTATGTAGAGGACAAGTTAGGAAGACTTGATAAATACTTTAAGGATAGCGATATAAATGCTAACGTTTTGCTTAAAGTTAAAGGGAATAGACAAATAATTGAGGTTACTGTTCCTACTGATAAATATATTCTTAGAAGTGAAGAAGAACATAATGATTTATATGCTGCTATTGATTTAGTAGTAGATAAACTAGAAGGTCAAATAAGAAAGAATAAGACAAAGTTAAAGAAACAAAATATTGATAATAAATATAAAGACTTTAATTTTGATTATGAATTAGATGATGATGAAGAAAATAATGATGTAATAGTTAAATATAAAGAGATAGAAATGAAACCAATGGATTCAGAAGAAGCTATCTTAGAGATGGAACTTTTAGGACATAGTTTCTTTGTCTTTAAAGATGTTGATACAGGAAATGTTAACGTATTATATAAGAGAAAAGATGGTAATTACGGTTTAATAGAAACTAAATAGTGTTGAATAAAAAAGAGGTTGGTAAATATGCAAATTATAATATTAAAGAAGGATAATTTACGTAAATATTATTTTTCTGGTGATTCTAAAGATGCTTTTTATATAAAAGATTTTGATGAATATGGTAATGAAGAAGATTTATTATCTGTTGAAATTGTTAATAAAGCATGGAACTTTGTTAGTAATGATAAGTGCCAGATTATAGAAAAGAATAATGTTGTAAAATTTGCCCCTCTTTTTTTAAATAAATTATACGTTATTAAGATTAATAATAAGAATAATTCTATATATGAATTTATTTTAGTATGTAGTGATACTGTTAAGAATTTTGAGTCTTATCAATTTAATGGTGATGGAGACTATACTATTGGTAGTTTGCCTACTTCAGATATTGTTTTAGGGAGTGCTAATGTTTGTAAGAATCATGCGGTAATTACTAAGAATGGGAAGAAGTTAACGATTAGGGCTCTTGATAAAGATTATGGTGTTTATGTAAATAACATTAGAGTTAATAATAAGAAGTTAACTAATGGTGATATTGCATTTATTATGGGATATAGAATTATTGCTATGAATTCGTATATTTATGTTGGTGATATTGGAAATAGTGTTAGGGTTAATAGTCTTAGATTAATTAAGAAAAGTATTCCACCTTATGAGGCACCATTTGAAGAAACTGTTGATGATGATAATGCAGTATTATATGGCGCTGATGATTATTTTTCAAGAACGCCTAGATTCTTAACGTCAATTAATGAAGAAGAACTTAGAATAGATAATCCTCCGGGTAAAGTTCAGCCGGATGAGACACCAATTTTATTTACTGTTGGGCCAATGCTTACGATGGCAATGTCATCAGTAATTAGTGCTTCAGTATCTATTATTAATGTACTACAAAATAAATCATCAATGCTTAGTATTTTACCGACAGCAGTAATTGCTATTACGATGCTTGTTTCGACTTTGTTGTGGCCGACTTTAATGAGAAAGTATAACAATAAAAAGCAACAACAACAAGAAGAGGAAAGAGTTAAAAGATATCTTGAATATCTCGATAGCAAGAAACAAAAGATAGAGAATTTTAGAATAAGCCAACAACAAACATTACTTGAAAATTATCCTGATTTAAATAATTTACAAATGGTTGTTTTAAATAAAAGAAGAAATTTGTGGGAAAGACAAATTAAGGATGATGACTTTTTAAATGTTAGATTGGGTATTGGTACGGTTCCTTTAAAATTAAAATTACAATATCAATTAGAAGAGTTTAGCATGCAAGATGATGATCTTAAGAATGAAGTTAGTAAAGTTGTAGATACTGCTAAAGATATTGAGAGAGTGCCAGTAACTATTAGTTTAACTGAGAGAAATAAACTTGTTATTATTGGTAATAAAGATAATAAAGATTCAATGTTAAAGAGTATTATATTACAGCTAGTGGCTAATCATTCTTATGATGAAGTTAAACTTGTTTTAATGGTTAATGATGATAATAGTGATATTTGGGGAGATTTAATTAATTTACCTCATTTATGGAGTAATTCTAAGGATATAAGGTTTTATGCTAATAACTATGATGATATGTCAAAGATATCTTTCTATTTGGAGCAGGTATTTACTTCAAGAAAATATAATGATGATGGTGACAAGTCAGTACCTTTAAATTTAACATATAAAGATGTTATGCCATATTATTTGATAATAGTTAATAATATTAAGAAGAATAAGAGCATAGAGATTATAAATAAAGTATTAAAAGAAGAAAAGAATATTGGATTTGGATTAATTATATTAAGTGATGGTATTGGTAATTTACCTAATGAATGTAATGATTTCTTAATGGCTTCAGGAACTGATTCGGCAATTATTAAGAATGAACTTGATCGAAATAATCAACAAACTTTTGCGATGGATAATACCGATAATATTAATTTGGCATTAGTATCTGAAAAGTTAGCAGGTATTCCAATTAAATTACCTTTATCTTTAGATAATCAAAAGTTTTATATTAGTTTCTTAGAAATGTATAAAGTTGGTAGAGTAGAACAATTAAATGTACTTAGTAGGTGGAAAAATAACAATCCGGTTAATAGTTTGAATGTTCCAATTGGTATTCATGAAGATGGAGAAATATTTAATTTAGATTTACATGAAAAGTTTTATGGACCACATGGTTTAATAGCTGGTATGACTGGTAGTGGTAAGAGTGAGTTCATTATTACTTTTATCTTATCGATGTGTCTTAATTTTAGTCCATTAGAAGTATCATTTGTTTTGATAGATTATAAAGGTGGTGGACTTACAGGAGCTTTTGAAAATAAGCTTACTAATACAAGACTTCCACATTTAGCAGGTACTATTACAAACTTGGATAAGGCTGAAATAAAGAGAAGTTTATCTTCTATTCATAGTGAGTTAAATAGAAGACAAGAGTTATTTAATCAGGCTAAAATGCGATTAAATGAGAATACTTTAGATATATATAAGTATCAAAAATTATATCGTGATGGTTTGATTGACGAACCTATTTCACATTTATTTATTATTTGTGATGAGTTTGCCGAATTAAAAAATCAACAGCCGGAATTTATGGATGAACTTATTTCAACCGCTCGTATAGGTAGAAGTTTAGGTGTACACTTAATTTTGGCTACACAAAAACCTAGTGGTATTGTTGATGATCAGATATGGTCTAACTCGAAGTTTAAGGTATGTTTAAAAGTTCAAGAGAAATCTGATAGTATGGATGTCATAAAAAGGCCGGATGCAGCGGGATTAAAGAGTGCTGGTATGTTCTATTTACAAGTTGGGTATAATGATTATTTTGGCTTAGGACAAGCAGCTTATGCTGCAGCTAAATATGTTCCTAAAGATAAGCTTACTAAGAATGTTGATCATAATGTATCATTTATTAATGATATTGGGGATGTTATTAAGAGTATTGATGTAGCAAAAAGAGATGAGGCTGTGTCTTTAGGCGAAGAGCTTCCTAATGTTTTAAGAGTTATATGTGCTGTGGCTCAAGAAACTAATGTTGTTGCTAGAAAATTATGGCTTGATAGAATTGATAGTAAGATATATGTTGGTAATTTAATTAATAAGTATAACTTTATTCCAACGAAATGGAATATTACAGCGATTATCGGAGAGTATGATGATCCGGCTAATCAAAGACAAGGATTGTTAACACTAGACTTTAATAATTCTCCTAATACGCTTATTTATGGTTTAGATGGTAAAGAGATAATGGTAACATCACTTATTTATAGTTTAATTACAACACATACTACCGAGGAAGTACAGTTTTATATTATGGATTTTGGTACAGAAATACTTGGGATGTTTAAAGATGCTCCACAAGTTGGTGATATAGTATATATTAATGAGTTAGAGAAAGTTAATAATCTATTTAATACTATTGATACTGAAATAGAGAGTAGAAAGAAAATGTTTATTGACTACAATGGAGATTATAATTTATATATTCAAAATAGTCTTAATAAAGTGCCTAGAATAATTATTATTCTTAATAGTTATGAAGCATTTAGTGATAATTATGATGAATATGTTGATAGACTTACAAGGCTTTCTCGTGAAGGTGAGAGATATGGTATATCTTTAGTTATTACAGCGAGTGGTGTTAATGCAGTTAGATCTAAGGTATCACAAAACTTTAGTAAACAGTTATGTCTAAACTTTAATGATCCAAGTGATTATTCATATATTTTAGGTTCAACGCATGGTATGATCCCTTCAGATATATTGGGTAGAGGCTTAGTTAAATTACAAGGTGAGATATATGAGTATCAAACAGCTTATCCATATAAATGGGAAGAAATTAATGCCTTTATTAAAGATACTTGTTTAAAACTTAAAGAAGTAATTAAATATAAAGCTAAGAAGATTGCTGTTTTACCTAGTCATGTTCGATTAGAGGATGTAGAGAATGATATAAATTCATTAACTGATGTACCAATAGGTATAGAAAAGAATTCACTTAGTACTTCTAGATTTAACTTTAAGAGAAATCCTATTTCAATTATTGCTAGTCAAGATGCTTCAGTAATGGATAAGTTTGTATCTTCTTTAGTTATAGTATTACAAAAGATTAAAGATACAACAGTTCATTTAATAGATATGGATAATATGATTCAAAATACTACTGATATTATTAATTATAATGAAGATAAGATATTAGATAAAATTAAGACCGCTAGTGGTAGTATGGAAGTATTTATATTCTATGGTATAGATGGTTATAAGAATACATTAACTACTAATGAATTTAATGACTTTAAGAGTTATTTAGTAGGATTAAAGAGTAAACCAAATGTTAGAATTATTATAATAGATTCAGTATCGAAGATAAAAACATTTGAATATGAATCATTCTATGTTAATAATGTTCAAGCAATGTATGGTATATGGGTTGGTTCAGGCATTACTGATCAGTTTACAATTAAATCTTCAACTTATAATAAAGAAACTAGATCTCAGATTGGTAATGATTTCGGATATAACGTAGTAAGTGGTCGAGCAACATTAGTAAAATTATTAGATTTTTATTCAAATGATCAAGATATAAGGTAGGTGAATTTAATGGATTTTAGAGTATATGTTATTGTGGAAATTCCATTGATTGAAAGAAAGTATGAACTTTTAGTACCGATTGATCGTCGTATTCATGATTTAATATTCTTACTAAAAAATAATATACCTGAATTATCATTAGATTATTATAAAGATAGATTACCTTATTTATATAATAAGAATTCAGGACAGTTATATAATATGAATTTAATAATTAAAGATTCTAATATTAAAATGGGGACTAGATTAGTATTAATATAAGAGAAAATTAACGTTATTTACACATATTGTGTGTTAAATAGTGTTAATTTCTCTTTTTTTTGGTATAATTATTTTATGGTGGTGAAAATATGATTAGTATATTAAAAAAATTATTTGATAATGAGTATAAAGAATTAAAAAGGTTTGATGTTATAGCAAAGAAGATAGATGAATTAGATTCTGAGATGAGTAAATTATCTGATAAGAAATTACAAGGCTATACTGAAAAGTTTAAGAAAAGACTTGAAGATGGTGAGACATTAGAAGATATCTTAGTAGAAGCTTTTGCAGTTTGTCGTGAAGCAGCTTATAGATGTGTTGGGATGAAGCCATTTTATTGTCAATTACTTGGGGGATTAGCTATTCATTATGGTAATATTGCTGAGATGAAAACAGGTGAAGGTAAAACTTTAACTTGTGTTCTTCCGGCTTATTTGAATGCTTTAACCGGTAATGGAGTACATATTGTTACTGTAAATGAATTCTTATCTTCAAGAGATGCTGAATGGATGGGTAAGATATTTGAATTTTTAGGACTTACTGTTGGACTTAATTTAAGAGAGTTATCTCCTAGTGAAAAGAGAAGTGCTTATCAATGTGATATTATGTATACTACTAATAGTGAACTTGGATTTGACTATTTAAGAGATAATATGGTTGTTAAGAAAGAAAATAGAGTACAAAGACCACTTAATTATTGTATAGTTGATGAAGTGGACTCTATTTTAATAGATGAAGCTAGAACACCATTAATTATATCAGGTGGCTTTATGCAGAGTGCTAATTTATATACTGATGCTGATTATTTTGTAAAAGGTTTAGTAGAGAATGAAGACTATATATTAGATGAAAAAACAAGAAGTATTAACTTAACTGATGAAGGCTCTAAAAAGGCTGAAAAGAAGTTTAATTTAAAGAACTTATATGATATTGATAATACCAATATATTGCATCATATAACACAAGCTTTAAGAGCTAATTATTTTATGAAGAAAGATGTTGATTATGTCGTTACTGATGGTGAAGTTATTATTGTTGATCAGTTTACAGGTAGACTTATGAGAGGTAGAAATTTCTCTGAAGGTTTACATCAAGCTATAGAAGCTAAAGAAGGCGTTAAGATTAATCAAGAAACTAAGACAGTAGCTACTATTACATATCAAAACTATTTTAGAATGTATAAGAAGTTATCCGGTATGACAGGTACTGCTAAAACTGAAGAAGAAGAGTTTAGAAATATATATAATATGTATGTTATTACAATACCTACTAATAAACCGGTTATAAGAGAAGATGCTACTGATTTATTGTATCCTGGTAAAGAAGGTAAGTTTAAAGCAATAGTTAATGAGATAGAGACTAGACATAAAACAGGACAACCGGTATTAGTTGGTACTATTGCTATTGAAACAAGTGAATTAATTAGTAGAATGTTAACAAAAAAGGGTATTAAGCATGAAGTATTAAATGCTAAGAACCATGCACGTGAGGCAGAAATTATTGCTCATGCCGGTGAAAAAGGTGCAGTAACAATTGCTACTAATATGGCCGGACGTGGTACTGATATTAAACTTGGTGAAGGCGTTAAAGAACTAGGTGGATTATGTGTAATAGGTAGTGAAAGACATGAATCTAGAAGAATTGATAATCAGTTAAGAGGTCGTAGTGGTCGTCAAGGGGATCCAGGTTTTACGCAATTCTACGTATCATTTGAAGATGATTTAATGGTAAGATTTGGCTCTGATAAATATCGTGGTATGTTGGCTAACCTTGGCTTTACAGGAGATATGGTTATTCAAAATAAGATGTTATCTAAGTCAGTTGAATCTGCTCAAAAGAAAGTAGAAGGTAATAACTTTGATATAAGAAAGCAATTACTTAACTATGATGATGTTATGAATAATCAAAGAGAGATTATGTATGGTAGAAGAAATGAAATATTAGATAACGAATCTATTCATGATGTCGTAATTGAAAATATGAAGTCTTATATTCATAGTATTGTTTATGGACATTTAATAGATAGTAATACACTTAGTGATAAAGATTATGAAGAAATAGTAGAGGCTAGTAATGAGAATTTATTAAAGAATTATCGTATTACTTTATCAGAGATTAAGGGTAAGGACGCTAGTGAAATAGTTGATTTATTAAATGAGAAAGTAATTAATGATTACGAAGATAAGTTAAAAGATATACCTAAAGAGATATGTGATGAATTTGAAAAAGCTATATCACTTAAGGTAATAGATAGTCATTGGATGGAACATATTAGTACGATGAGTCATTTAAGAGAAGGTATTGGTCTTAGAGGATATGCTAATGAGAATCCACTTCAAGCTTATACTATTGAAGGTTATGAATTGTTTGAGTCTATGAATAATAAGATAGATAAAGAAATTAGTATGTTCTTATTAAAGGCTGAGATTAGACAAAATATTGAAAGAAAAGAAGCTGTAAAGAAGACTATTGCTAATGATGGCAAGGAGACTAAGAAGGTTCAGGCAAAAAGTGATAAAGTGGGTAGGAACGATTTGTGTCCTTGTGGCTCAGGAAAAAAATATAAGAATTGCTGTGGAAAGTAATTTGTTCTATTAAAGGAGTTAAGGTATGAAAATAATTTTAGAATCAATAAATGTTTCTAAACAAAGAACAATTATAAGTGCAATGCAATCATTAATAAATTATCAATTAAGTTATTAAAAAATTGAGAAAAAAATAAAATGATTTATGATATAAAACCCTGTTTCTTATAAATAAGAATGGGGTTTTTACATTGTTATATTTAATTGTTAATAGATGGTTAATTAAATTGTTTATTGATGTAAAAGATAGTATAATGTTTATAGATAATTGTAATTGTTTTAAAGGAGGTTTTAATTTGAAAAACAAATTAATTGGGGATGAAAATAATATTTTATTTTATAATGATGAAGAAGGAAATACAAAAGTAGAAGTAATATTAAAAAATGAAGATGTATGGCTAAATGCAGAAGCGTTAGCATCACTATTTAGTATTGATAGAAGCGGAATTGTAAGGCATATTAATAATATTTATAAAGATGAAGAATTAGATGAAAATAACACATGTGCAAAAATTGCACATATGGGTAATGATGGGAAACAAGTTTATAACATGAAGTATTATAATCTTGATATGATTATTTCTGTTGGCTTTAGAGTTAATTCTAAGAAAGCAATTAAATTTAGAACTTGGGCAAACAAGATAATTAAAGAATATATGATTAAGGGCTTCACTATGGATGATGAAAGACTTAAAGGCAACGGTGGCGGTAATTATTGGAAAGAATTGCTTGCTAGAATCAAAGACATAAGATCATCCGAAAAGGTATTATATAGACAAGTTCTTGATTTGTATGCGACTGCTGTAGATTATAATCCTAAAGACAGTAAATCAATTGAATTTTTTAAAATTGTTCAAAATAAACTTCATTATGCTGCTCATGGACATACAGCACCTGAAGTAATATATGAAAGGGCAAATTCTGATAAACCTTTTATGGGATTAACCACTTTTAAAGGTGATTTGCCAGTATTGAGTGATGTTATAATTGCTAAAAATTATCTAACAGAAGAAGAACTAAAAATTTTAAATAATTTAGTATCTGGGTATTTTGATTTTGCTGAAATACAAGCAATTAGACATAATCCAATGCATATGGCTGATTATATTAAACAACTAGATACAATTCTTTCTAGTACTGGAGAAAAACTACTAGTTGGAACAGGTGCAATTAGTCATGATAAAGCATTAGAAAAAGCAAAAGATGAATATAAGAAATATCAAGTAAAAACAATAAGTCCAGTGGAAAAAGAATATTTAGAAACTTTAAAAGCAATAAGTAATAAAATTGATGATAAAGCAAAGAGTGAATAGGGTGTCTTGTTGAACTGAACCCCAAGAGGTTTATTGATAGTTTCTAATTAGAGGATTGCAACTTGTAATTAATTGGTGACAGTCCTTTTAATTTTTTTAATTATTATTATTATTGATATTTACTAATCACCATCTTTTTTTTACTTTAAACATCCATGACCTGTTTATCAGCAATATTTATTTCAAACGATTAATTTGATAGCTTTTTTATTTTAATAATCATTAACACAGATTTTTTCATTAATTTGATTATTAATGCTTTTATTTGTTTCTTCTACTGCTATTAAAGTGGAATTTTCAAAAATATTTTTAATATTATCTTCATAATTTTTTTCTGTACTAAATGTGAATTCATAATTTTTTCCAGCTTTAATGTTATTAGTATTATTTACTCTTACAATATCAACTTTATTATTGTAATCTTCTATTGTTATGTCTACAAATTCACTGTCATCTGTTTCGGTAATATTTAAAATATGATATGTTCTAATAAAATAACAAATGTTGTTTTTGGCGTGACTACAATATTCACCCTTTAAATTATTTTCTATATTAATAGTGCCAAAATAAATATCTTTATTTCCGTCCAAAGTATTACAAAAAATTACTTCATATTTTTTTGTTTTATATATTTTTGTTCCTCCATCAAACAACATATATTTTTCAATAGTAGAATTATTAGCTTGAAATTCTAAATATCCTTCTAAATCTTGCAATTTTACTTGATGATATTTTAATGCGCTTTTCAAGTCAAAGTGATTATTATCTTTATCAATAAGTTGTATTGAATCTATTCCATAGAGCCATATTTTAAAGTCTCCCATATCTAAAGTGTTCTTTTCGTTTAATATGTTTTTTTCACTTGGCAAAATATCCATACTATATATATCTATTGTGGGATATTTCTTCTTGTAATAAATTAATATTATAGTCGAAAAAAATAATATAAGTAATATTAAAAATATTAAAATTTTGATTTGCTTATTCATTTTTTTTCTAGTTTTTTCACTTAAATCTACAGTATTAATAATTGCTTTTTCAACACTTTCTCTAATTTCATTTTTATTTGTTTTTTCTCCGTTTATTAATTCTTCTATTGAAATTTCTAATATTTCACATAATGGTTTATATAAAGATACATCTGGCATATTTTTGCCATTTTCCCATCTTGAAATTGTTCTATTATTTATACCTAATTTTATAGCTAATTGTTCTTGAGTTAGCTTTTTCTTTTTTCTTGCAGAAGCAATAAATTTTCCATTTTTTTCTAAATCCATATTATAGTCTTTGCTCCTTTCAATATTATTATACACTATATCTTCACTAATTTAACACGACATAAAATGAGAATTGTAATAGCATATAATATTTTACCATGTAAAATTCAAAAAAATAAATGAGAATGAAATAGTAATAGGTGCTAAAAATGAGAAAGATGCTATGAAAAGCAATTGAGTTATTTAACTTTAATTTAATGGACATTGATATAAATAACATTACTATATATTATTGTGTTATTGAAATAAATAATAAAGAAATATTGGTAAAAGTCAATAATAGGAAGATATAAGGTTGCAGTAATAAAAAATATGTTAATTTATAGTGTTAAAGAAGTTGCAAAAATATTACATACTAGCCCTAACTATGTTTATAGTTTAGTTGAAAAAGGATACTTATCTACTATTAAGTTAGGTAGTGTTAAAGTCTTAAACTCCTTATTAGAAAACTTCTTAAAAGAAAATGAGAAAACAGATATTTATTTAATAATATAATTAACGTATTAAAAATAATAGAAATTATTATATAAAATACATTTATAATAAACGTTTATAGAAGATAATGTGCACGTTTTATAAGATAAGAAAATATGATAATTAAATTATTAGAAATCTAAAAATGTATATTTGATTATGATTGATAAGTATTGTATAATTTAACATGTGAATGGTGTGGACAATGTTCGCAATATGTCACGTTATTGAAATACTTATAGTATAGATGATATCATAAATATATATAATATAGATGTTACTTAGTCTTATAAATAAGTAAATACGAATAATACTATAAGTAAATTTTATGAAAATAGCACTTTAGATAAGTTTTTTGCTGTTTTCAGCATTGTTTAAATGATAATTTTGGTATATAATAATTTACTAGAAATGAGGTAAACCATGAAGAATTATAAAAAATATATATTTGATTTGGATTATACTTTATTAATTCCAGATTGGTCTAAAGAAGATGAATTTAAAAATAATAGTGTTTTAAGGAAAAAAACAATGTTGTAATTTACTAATTAGAATATGATGAAATAAAAATAGATGTTAAATAGAAAATACAGTATGATTATCTCAATAATTGATGGCAGAATTATTTAATATATCAATATAAAACATTATAGGATATTTCTTTAGGAGGTAATATGAAAATAGAATTTCAAGTTAAAAATCAATATGATAAATATTTAGATAAATTGTTCAAAAAAATAACTAATAATTCATATATATGGAGAGTTGATTATGATGAAGTATTTAGAAGAGACTATAGTTTTCTATTTAATAAATCTGAATATAATGATATAGAATTTCACAAGATTATAGAGCAAGAGAATTATTATATTGTTCAACTTCAATTACAATTATTGGATGATAATAAATTATTGTTGGAAATGAAAGTAATAGATAACATATTTGTTGAAATAGATGTACATGATAAAAGCTTGCTAACTTATATTAGAACTAGTATTAATAATATAGAGAGTTGTCGTAAAAATAGTAATGAACATGAAAAATACTTTGAAAATAAATAATACTTTGGTATGATGCATCTCATAGAGTAGACAAAATAAAAAACAATAATTTATTCTTATAATTTTGAGATTATAGATACTATTAAGTTTTAATAAGCATTTGGTTGTTAGTCTTATTTCTTATAATGAGAAATAAGATTTTTTATGTGATATAATTGTATATGAAGTGGTGATTAAAATGGAATATGAAATAGTTGAGGTAAAATAAGAAGATAAAGAAAAATTATATAGATTATTACAATATGCTTTATATGATGGTTCACAATATATTGATAATGATATAAATGATGATTGTATATTTGAGTATAAATGGTTTGATAATTATTTATAGATATGCTTATTTTATTAAAAATGGAAGTTCTTATGTTGGTATGGTTATGGTAAATGAGAATTTAAAATTTAATAAAAATGGTAAGTGTATAGCAGAATTTTTAATAATGCCAAAATTTAGACGGAATCATATTGGTAAAAAGGTTGCTTATGAAATATTTAATAAATTTAAAGGTAATTGGGAGATTCAACCAATGAAAAATAATCTTGGTGCATATGCATTTTGGAAGAATATTATATTTGAATATACAAATGGTAATTATATAGTTAAAAACAATGGCAAAGAAGATGTATTTATTTTTAATAACAAATAAATTTTGATAGTATTCGTTTAGTGATAAATTAAAAACCTAGAGATATTTAGCATAATTTTATGTTTCAATATCACTAGGTTTATTTTATATTATAGAATTATTAAGTCTATTTTGTTTAATACACCAATCGAAGAAGTCTTGGGTGTACCCTTCATCGTCAAAAGTATTATGAGTTAAACCGGCAATTGTAATTGATGTTAAATTTCTATCGGAGTTAACACTTTTATATTCGTTAATAATTTCTTTGTTGCTAGATATATGACCCCATTCATATTCACCAGCCATAGCATATATAGGTAAATTGCTGTTTTTTAAGTTTTCTAAATTATAACGTTTGTTAGGGTAATAAATTGATGCAGGAGCTATACCGGCATATTTATCTGTTGTTGCATTTCCTAAGTACCATGTTGCATTACCACCTGAACTATATCCTGATAAAATTATTCTATTTGCATCATATTTGTAGATAGGTTGCATTTCATCTATAAATAAATCTATATTTTTAAATTTCTCATCATCCGCTCTATATCCAGAAATAACTGGTTGGATAATTAAAAATCTGTTTTCCCCTAGCTTTTCAGCAGCTTTAATAGGACCAACAGTACTAATTTTATTTGCTGAGCTTTGTTCTCCAGAACCAGCAATCCAAAATATAACTGGCATATTTTCAGTGGCATTCTGAGGAACGCGAACTACATATTGCATTGTATTTCCATTACTTAAAGTATAATCTAAGATGTGTACGCCTGGTTCCATATTAAGGGCTTCTTTGCTTAGTTCAGTAGTTAGATTATTAGTATTTACTGCTGTGGTGTTTGTTTCAGCAATAGTTTGAGTGCTAGTACCTGTTGCTTCAGAGTCATTAATATTTGCAAGGGATGTCGTGGGGCTGCTTCCTATTGCAGCGTCTATGGCAACTAATTTTTCAGCACATTCTGTTAGTTTATTACTTAATCTTGATTGATGCTCATTATATTCATTGAATTTATTTATAATAGCAGTTTTAAAATTTGATAGTGATTCACACGAGTCTATGGAAATAGCTTTAACTTTATCAAAAGCTATTTCATTGTCGGCAAAATATTTTTTAATTGTTGTGGAACCACTCTCTAGTAAACTAGTGTCTACTTTAACGTTCATATTTATTTACCTCCTATGATAGTATATCTATTTTAAGTATAACTGATAAATATTAATTATACAATATTTTTATGTTAAATGATGTAAAGTGATGTAATGACTTTTAACTAATTATATTAGTATATGGTATACTATCTTTAAGAGAGTGATAGGATGGATAGCAATATAAAAAAAGATATAATTAATTCAAGCAAAGGTGATTTTATAGATTTCTTAAGTAATGACAATAGTGAAGATATAATTCAAGTATTTGATGATGAAGGTGTTAATTATTTAAAACAATATAATGATATTGAAGGTAGAATAGCATATATTTTAAGTTGGTCTAAGTATGCAAATCAATTGTTTTATAATAATAATTTTTTAGATTTATTTTTAAGTACGGATATTTCTAGTTATTATGCAACACTTTCGGTATTAGATAGTGAGATATGTGATTTAATTGTGAATAGATGTTTTGAGCTTAACAAAGATGTTGATTATGTAAGTAAATTAATTAGTTATTTTAGTAAAGATTATCAATTAAAGTTTATTGATAGATTTGATTATCCTAATGATTTAATATATGAAATGTTTAAAAGAAATCCAGAATTGGTTGGTAAAAAAGTACTTGAAAAATATAATATAGATTTATTATCACATGATATATCAATTAGAAGAGTAGTTGCTGCTGGGAAAGAGTTAGCATTTAAAGATATGGCTAGGAGAAATAATGATTCATATATTAGTGGTGATGTAGCAACTTTCTATTTATCATCTGATTTACTTAATAAGGATGTGGCAGAACATTTATGGAATAGTTTAAATGTATATGAATATAGATTTTTAATTGATGATGCTTATTATTGTGGGGATCCGTCTATTTTAAATAAATATGCTAAGGCAAAAGAAGAAGAAATTATATTAAGTGATAATTATGTAGAACCTTATAAAAGCATAATGGATATGATTACAAAGTTATATAGTTTAGATGTTAATTCTAATGAGTATTATGATATCTTTAGAAAACTATGTAAAGAAATGCATATTTTTGGAAATGAATATTTTGTTCTTAGAAGGTTTTTAGCTGATGGAGAGTATGATAAAACAATTGAGTTAATAAATAAATTATTAAATGAGAAAAAGTCTGACTATATAATAGATTATCATTTTGAAGAGAATTATTATAATATTATGTATGACTTAAGAGAGTTATTAGATTTTTATTATGCTGGTAATATAAGTATTCCGGAAGATAGATTATATCTTTATCAACAAATAGCAAATATAGATAATTTATCAAGTCAAGAAAAGATAGAATTACATAATATGCTTAAAAATTATAATATGATAGAAGTATTTTATGATGACATGGCATTTGCTAGAAAGAAAGTCAGAGAAGCTTTAAAAGATTATGCAATGGTTAAAGATGAATTGGAGAGTTATAGGGATGAAAAATTATCGCAAGAATATGGTGTTGATGTTTATAATATTGAGGATAATCCTTTCTTTGCACTTGTTAAGTCAGGGATAAGGACAGATGATAAGTTACCTGTTGGACACTCTTATTCTTTAGTTGGTAATGGTTGTATATCTATTTTTGGTAATGTAAATGATTCAGATACATTTGTTTATGATTCATCTGATTTAAATCCAGAACAGGTTGTTCATATATTTCCAAGAGATTCTTATACTATGTATAGACCATTTAGTTTTACTGATAAGGCAACTACTAGAGTAGAACAATTAGTAATGCCTGATGAAATGTTATATGAAAGTAAAGTTTATAATGAAATATTAATATTAGAACAAGGTAGAGAACATACTGATATAGATTCTAGAATACCTAAATTAAAAAAAATTGCTTTATATTGTGTTGATCAAATAACTAGTAAAGATGTTGAAATGGCTAAAATACATGATGTTGGAATAATGCTTATTAATTCTAAAAAGTTTAATAAAGGTATGGAGATGCCAATGAGTGTATATAGACATCTTGGTAAAGAAGATTATCATGAATATATGCAAAATGGTAGTTTAAGTGAAATTGAAGAGCATAGGAAGAATAGATAGAGTTATGAAGAATATAGCATCTTTTTTAGTAGGATAGTTTATGCAGAGAAATTATTTATAATGGTGGTGATTATATGAGGTTACCAAAAGTCAAGTTTAGACCAATGACTTTAGAAGAAAATATTGAAAATATAAAGCAAGCTTATTTCTCAGAAGGAGATGTTCATAATTATACGATTAAGTATTATAAGGAACTTGCAAGTATAGGTGATAGTTTAAGTGACGACAAAATTGTAAAAACTATTGAAAAGGCTGTTGAGAAAAAATATAAAGAAAATATTGATTTAATTAAGGAAGATGTTAAAAGGTATAATTCTATTTGGAATAATTATAATGATTTATATTTTGAAGAATTATCTAATTATTTTAAAATAGATTGGCCACTAATAGATACGATAGATGCTAGTGTTGGATTAATAGCGGTATTCCCGAGATATTTGGATAGTTTTGCATTTTCTGTTGGAACTGAGTTAAATGATTCTGTTTTGATTAGAGTTGTAGCTCATGAAACTCTACACTTTATGTGGTTTCAGAAATGGAGAGTAATTTATCCTGAAATATCTAGAAATGAGTATGAAGCACCTTATTTACCTTGGCAATATAGTGAAATGGTGACAGATACAATTTTAAATAACGAACCATTTACAAGCACTTTTAATAATGCTTTTAAGGAACGTAGTTATGAATATTTTTATAGTCTTTATGATGGTAATGAATTGGTAATGAACAAGTTAGATAGTATTTTTTGTAGTGATTGTGAAATTGAAGAAAAGATGAAATTAGGATTTGAATATTTAAAGAAATACTATGATAATAAATAAATATAGTTTGATTGGAGTTAATAAGATGCTTAAGAATATGACAGATTTAAAAGAGATATTATCTTCAATAAATATTAAGTGTCATGGGAAAGAAATATTAAAAATTATTAATGAGTAGTTATATTTATTGACATTAGATATAGAATAGTTATAATTAAATTGAAAGGATATGATAATATGAATAATAATTTAGTAGTATATTTTTCTTGTAGTGGTGAGACTAAGAAGGTAGCTGAGGAACTTAAGAATGCATTAAATTGTGATATATTTGAGATAGTTCCGGAGACAGTATATACAGATAGAGATTTAGATTGGAATGATAAGAATAGTCGTTCAACAATAGAGATTGGTGATGAAAGTTGTCGACCAAGAATAAGAAATAGAATTGATAATATAGATATGTATGATACTATTTATTTAGGGTTTCCTATATGGTGGTATACAGCACCTAAAATAGTAAATACATTTTTAGATAGTTATGATTTTAGTAATAAGAAAGTAATTTTATATTGTACTTCAGGTGGTAGTTCAATAGACAAAACTTATAATGATTTAAAGAATAGTTATCCTGGTATAGATTTTATAAAGGGTAGTAGATTATATAGTAATAGTGATATAGATAAATTTATTAAAGATGTAAGGCAATGATATGATGATAAGGAATGAAGAAGTTAAAGATTATTTTGAAGTTGAAAATTTAATTAGAGAGGCTTTTTGGAATGTATATAGACCGGGATGCTTTGAACATTATCTAGTTCATAAACTAAGAGATGATAAGGTATTTGTCAAAGAACTCGATTATGTTATAGAGGAAGATGGTAAGATAGTTGCAAGTATATTTTACGCTAAAGGGAGTGTTATAGATAGTAATAATACTATTCATGAGGCACTACTATTTGGACCGGTAGGAGTATTACCAGAATATCAGAAAAAAGGATATGGAGAGAAGTTAATTAATTATACGATGAATAGGGCTAAAGAATTTGGATATAATTATATACTTATAACAGGTAATCCTAATTATTATAAGAAATATGGTTTTGTTAAAGCAACTGATTATGGCATATCTTATGATGGTATGGAAGGGGATACACCGTTCTTTATGATTAAAGTTTTAAATGATAGTGCTGATATTCCAAAGGGTGTATATAGAGAACCTAGTTGTTATTTAAATATAGATGAAGAAGAGTTAGAAAGTTATGATAAATTATTTCCGGCTAAAGTAAAAGAAAGAAGCAAGGGACAACTTTAAATAGTAAAGATGTGTAAGGTATTATGAGAGAAGTAAAGATTAAAGGCATATATAAACATTTTAAGGGAGACTATTATATAGTAGAGGATATTGCTAATGATTCAGAAACTTGTAAGAAAGTAGTTGTATATCGTGCTTTATATGGTGATGGACAATTATGGGTAAGACCAATGGATATGTTTTTGAGTGAAGTAGATCATGAGAAGTATCCTAATGTTAAACAGAAATATCGTTTAGAATTACAGAGTATTGATAGTGTAGCAAAATTATTTAAGTAAAGGTACGTTAAATAGTATCTTTTTTCTTTTTTCTTGTGTTATAATTATAATAGCTAAAGGAGAATAGGTATGAATAATAAGAGGTTAATGATTAAACTTAGTGGTGAGGCTTTAAGTGGTAGTAAGGGATTTGGGATTGATAATGATGTTGTAGAAGATATTTGTAAGAAGATAATTAAACTTCATAACTATTATCAAATAGTAATAGTAGTAGGTGGAGGTAATTATTGGCGTGGAAGAACTAATCGTCGAATGGATAGAGTACGTGCAGATAATATTGGGATGTTGGCGACTAATATGAATAGCTTAATACTGCAAGATAAGTTTATAGAACTTGGGGAAAAGGTAGTGGTACAAAGTGCTATTGAGATGAATAAGATTATTAAGTTTGTAAATATTGATGATGCTATTGAGAGTATTAATAATGGTAGTATTATAATATTTGGTGGTGGGACAGGTAATCCTTTATTTTCTACTGATACAGCTGCGGCTATTAGAGCAATTGAAACTAAGTGTGATATTATGGTTAAACTTACTAATGTTGATGGGGTATATACTGATGATCCAAGAATTAACTCTAATGCGAGAAAATATAGTACTATTAGTTATGATGAAATTATAATAAATGATTTAAAGGTACTTGATATGGAATGCTGTTCTTTGTGTAAGAATAATAGAATGCCTATAATAGTTTGTGATATATCAGATGATAGTATAAATAAACTATGTAATAGAGAAGTATGTGGAACAATAATTAGATAATAAAAAGAACACTTTTATAAAAATATAGAAGTGTTTTAATATGCTTGACAAAAGCGAATAAATGTACTATAATATGCAACTGATTAAGGGGGTTATTTATGAAGAAATTAGTTGAGGATATAGTTTTAATTTGTATACTTTGTATAGTTGCAGTGGTATGTAGAAAAATAGTTATAGATAAAGTTAATAGTAATGATATAGGTATTGTTAATCAAGTAGCATATGATGTGGATGTTGAATCTAATAATAATATGTTATATTTAATGACTGATGAGTATGCGAAAAATGATATGGTAGCGGATAATATTAAGATTAGTAGTAATTCTAATAATAGTAGTGATTATAAATTATATCTAAGACTTGATAATAATTCGACATTAGATGATGATTCACTTAAAGTTTTAGTAAATGATAAGGAATATAAATTAAGTGATTTATATGATTATGAAGTGGATGGTTATAGATATTATTATATTTATAATGATGAGATAGATAAGGTAGATAATATATCATTTAAGTTATGGTTATCTAATAGTTTAGTAGATGATATAGTGGGAGATAGTTTGATATATTCATTTGTAGTTATATAGATATAAAAAAATTATACTTTTTACGGTATAATCTTTTTTTATTGTTTGCTATAGTTTTTAATATCCATAATTATAGGGAGAATAATTGGTATTCTTCCTGTTTTTTCTGATAAAAATGGAAGTAATTCATTTATTAAATCAGTTTTTAAGTCATTAAAATTACAACTTTTTTCCGCTAATTTTTGATTAATAACTTTTTCAGATATTTTTTGAATTTGTCTAATTATATCTTCATTTTCATTTACTAAGATATATCCTCTTGTAGTTATAATTGGTGTTGATAATAGTTTTTTATTAGTGGAATCTAGGTTAATAATTATTGCTAGAATACCATTATTAGACATCAATATTCTATCTTTAATAACGACATTTCCAACATCTCCAACTCTAGAGCCATCAACATAGACATTATCAGCTTGAACTTTACCGCTTTTCTTAATACTTGTTTTACTTATTGATAAAACATCACCATTCTCTAAGATGAAAGTATTATTTTTATTCATACCACATTCACAAGCTAGGTCAGTATGTTGTTTTAACATACGATATTCACCGTGATATGGGGCAAAATATTCAGGGTTAAATAGTCTTAGCATTAATTTTAATTCATCTTGATTACCATGTCCTGATGAGTGGATATCAACTGATGAATTAGTATATACTTTAACACCTTTTAAATATAATTTATTTATTGTATTGGCAACTGAACTAGCATTACCTGGTATTGGAGAAGATGAGAATATTACGATATCATCAGGTATTAATTTTATTTGCTTATGAGAACCATTAGCTATTCTAGATAAAGCGGCTAGGGGTTCACCTTGGCTACCTGTACATAATAGGCATACTTCTTGAGGTTTTAACCTATTAGCTTCTTCAGCTGTTATAATTATTTTTTTATCTTTTATATAACCATATTTAAGAGCTATTTCTACTGATGTTTCCATACTTCTACCAAATAGAGCTACTTTACGATGATTCTCTTTACATGTTTCTATTATATGCTTTAATCTATATATATTAGAAGCAAATGTTGCTAAGATAATACGTTTATTTCTATTGTTAGCAAATATTTCTGCTAAGTTTTCATCAACTTTAGATTCGCTAATACTTGTTCCTTCTTGCATAGCATTAGTAGAATCACTCATTAATAATTTAACGCCTCTTTTTCCTATTTCAGCCATTTTATGAATGTCGGCAACTGGACCAATTGGTGTTAAATCAAATTTAAAGTCGCCAGTCATAACTATTATTCCATTAGGAGTAGTTATAGCAATACCATGAGAATCAGGTATAGAGTGGGTAGTTCTAAAGAACTCTATAGTAAAATATTTTGTTTTAACAATTTTGTTTTCATCATAAACAACAATATTTTTGTATTTAATATTTCTTTCTTCTAATTTTTTATCGATTAAGGCTTTGGCTTGGTTAGGAGCATATATTTTAGGAATATTAACACTTTGTAGTAAAAATGGTATTCCACCAATATGATCTTCATGACCATGTGTTATAAATAAGCCTTTTATTTTATCTTCGTTTTCTTTTAAAAATGTATAATCAGGTATTACATAATCAATACCTAGTAAATCGTCTTCAGGAAACATTACACCGGCATCAACAATAATTATTTCGTTATTATGCATGACACAGTACATGTTTTTACCTATTTCTCCTAGGCCACCTAAAGCAAATACTTTTGTTAGCATTTCTTTTTTCATTTAATCATCCTTTCTTTTTTTACTATATTATTCAAAAGAATTTCACTCGCTTTAACATTATAGCATAAATTATTTTATTTGTCTAATAGTGTTAGAGAAGTTAATATTTTTTACATAAAGTATGTTCAAAAATAGTTTCTTTTTATGTACAGATATATTTTTAATTACTATATTATTAATAGATAGGGGGTGAATTTATGGTACCTATTATAAAGAAGATAGTACCTAGTAGTAAATATGATATTAAGTGTCCTTTTGAGATGAAGCCAACAAGAATTGTTGTTCATAATACGGCAAATGATGCTAGTGCTAGAAATGAGATAGCATATATGACTAATAATGATTATGAGACTTCTTTTCATTATGCTGTTGATGATGTTGAGATAGTTCAGGGAATAGATGAAAATAGAAATGCTTGGCATGCAGGAGATGGCAATGGCGTTGGTAATAGAGAGGGTATTGGTATTGAGATATGTTATTCTTTAAGTGGTGGTGAAAGATTTGATAAGGCAGAGGATAATGCTGTTGATTTAATTGTTGATATAATGAATAGGTATGGTTTTTCTATAGAGCAAGTAACTAAACATCAAGATTATAGTGGAAAATATTGTCCACATCGTACATTAGATAATGGTTGGGAGAGATTTATTAATAAGATACAGAATCGACTTAATGTTAAGAAATATGAGTTATTAGTTAGTGTACCAGTATATATGAATGCTAAAGATGCAATAGGTGGGGATAATGTCGTGGGATATTATGATAGTGGAATATATTATATCTTTAATGAAGTGGATGGTATGATAAATATTACAAAGAATAAAGGGATACCAGGAGCATGGATAAATCCTAATGATAATAAGATAGTTGAAGAAGACAAGGAAGATGATACTAAGGAAGAAGAAAATAAAGTAGATGATAATGTTAAAGATGAAAAAGATAAAAAAGATGATTATTATGATAAAGTAGAGAAGAATAATCCATTATTATATATATTAGAATTAATATTTAATTTTATTAAGAGATTATTCAAGAGATAGGAATAATTTATAAATACATCTAATATTTTTATTAGGTGTATTTATTTGGTGAAAAATTAAAGAAATTATGTGAAAAGTATTGACTATTTATTGTAAATTTGATATATTACACTTGTTCTTAATTTTAGGTTTTGCTTTAGGGCAAGACTTATATTAATGAGTATAAATGAAACACCAGGGTGTGTGTAAGAAGGGAGGGTTATAATGCCTACTGTAAATCAATTAACAAAAAAAGGAAGAGGTAATAAGACTAGAAAGAGTAAATCACCTGCTTTAGGTAAGGGAATTAATACTGTTTTAAAGAAACAAACTGAACAAAATTCACCTCAAAAAAGAGGGGTATGTACTCGTGTTGGAACTATGACTCCAAAGAAGCCAAACTCAGCACTTCGTAAATATGCTCGTGTTAGATTATCTAATGGTATGGAAGTTACTTGTTATATTCCAGGTATTGGACATAATCTACAAGAACATAGTGTTGTTTTAATTAGAGGTGGACGTGTTAAGGACTTAATCGGTGTTCGTTATCACATTATTCGTGGTACTATGGATACTGCTGGAGTTCAAAACCGTATGCAAGGTCGTTCTAAGTATGGTGCTAAAAGACCTAAGAAATAGAAATTAATTTAAATAAAATATAAGTGGAAGGAGGAATATTATGCGTAAAAGACGTGCAGTTAAGAGAGATGTACTACCAGATCCAATATATAAGTCTAAGGTTGTTACTAAGCTTATTAATCAAATAATGCAAGATGGTAAGAAAGGTACTGCTCAAAGAATTCTATATGATGCATTTGATATGGTAGCTGAAAAAACTGGTGAAGATGCTATGACTGTTTTTGAAAAGGCTATGAACAATATTAAACCAGCTTTAGAGGTTAAATCTAGAAGAGTTGGTGGAGCTAACTATCAAGTTCCAGTTGAAGTTAAGCCTGCAAGAGCACAAGCTTTAGCATTCCGTTGGTTAATTAATTATGCTAGATTAAGAAATGGTCATTCTATGGCTGAAAATTTAGCAAATGAAATTATAGATGCATCTAATGGTGTAGGTGCTAGTGTTAAGAAAAGAGAAGATACTCATAAGATGGCAGAAGCTAATAAGGCATTTGCTCATTATAGATGGTAGGAAAGGAAATATAAAATATGGCACGTAAAGTTAGTTTACAAAATACTAGAAATATTGGAATAATGGCTCATATTGATGCTGGTAAAACAACAACTACTGAAAGAATTTTATATTTAACTGGTAAGATTCATAAAATTGGAGAGACTCATGATGGAGAATCTCAAATGGACTGGATGGCTCAGGAACAAGAGAGAGGTATTACAATTACTAGTGCTGCGACAACTGCTTATTGGAAAGATCATCGTTTAAATATTATTGATACTCCTGGACACGTAGATTTTACTATTGAAGTTCAGAGAAGTTTAAGAGTATTAGATGGTGCTATTATGCTTCTTGATGCGCAAGCTGGTGTTGAACCACAAACAGAAACTGTTTGGCGTCAAGCTGCTGAATACAATGTACCTATTATGATATGTTGTAATAAGATGGGTAAAATTGGAGCAGATTATTACTATAGTTTAAAGACTATTAAAGATAGATTAGGTGCTAATTGTGCGCCAATCGAATTACCAATTGGTTCTGAATCAGACTTTAGTGGAGTTATTAACCTAGTTAATATGAAAGCTTATATGTTTGATGGAACTGAAGAGGAAAAAATAACTGAAGCAGAAATACCTGCTGATATGAAAGATAAAGCTGAAGAGTATAGAAATACATTAATTGAGGCTGTATCTGATTTTGATGAAGAATTAATGATGACTTACCTTGATGGTGGAGAAATCACTGAAGAAGATTTAAAGAAAGCTATTAGAAAGGGAACTTTAATGGCTAAGTTCTTCCCAGTATTATGTTCTGATGCTTTAGCTAATAAAGGTATAAGATTACTTCTAGATGCTGTTGTTGATTATTTACCAGCACCTACTGATATTGAAGCAATTCATTGTACTGATTTTAATGGTAATGAAGTATTAAGACATCCATCTGATTCTGAACCTTTTACTGCTTTAGCATTTAAGGTTATGACAGATCCATTCGTTGGTAGACTTACATTCTTCAGAGTATATTCTGGTGTTCTTAATAGTGGTTCTTATGTATTAAATTCAACTAAGAATGTTAAAGAAAGAGTTGGAAGAATATTACAAATGCATGCTAATCACCGTGAAGAAATTCCTGAAATATACGCTGGTGATATTGGAGCAATAGTTGGTCTTAAGAATACTACTACTGCTGATACATTGTGTGATGAAAAGAAACCTTGTATTATGTCAGGTATGGAATTCCCAGAACCAGTTATTTCACAAGCTATTGAACCTAAATCAAAAGCTGACCAAGAAAAGATGGGTATAGCATTATCTAAGTTAGCTGAAGAAGATCCAACATTTAGATATCATACAGATCCTGAAACAGGTCAAACTGTTATATCTGGTATGGGTGAACTTCACTTAGATATTCAAGTAGATCGTATGAAGAGAGAATTTGGTGTTGAGGTTAGTGTTGGTGCTCCTCAAGTTGCTTACCGTGAAACTATTACTCAAATGGGTGAATGTGAAGGTAAACATATTAAACAATCTGGTGGTCGTGGACAATATGGTCACGTATGGGTTAGATTTGAGCCAAATCCAGATAAAGAATACGAATTTGTTGATAATGTTGTTGGTGGTGTAGTACCTAGAGAATACATTTCTGTTGTTGATAAAGGACTTCAAGAAGCTCTACAAACCGGTGTTATTGCTGGTTATCCAATGGTTAATGTTAAAGCAACATTATATGATGGTTCATATCATGATGTCGATTCATCAGAAATGGCCTTCAAGATTGCAGCTTCACTTGCTGTAAAAGAAATTAAAAATAAATGTCGTCCAGTACTTCTAGAACCTATAATGAAGGTTGTAGTTGTTGCACCAGATGAATATACTGGTAGTGTTATTGGTGACCTTACTTCTAGACGTGGTAAACCACTTGGACAAGAAGCAAGAGGTAATGCAATTGCGTTTACTGCAATGGTTCCATTAGCTGAAATGTTTGGTTATGCTACTAACTTAAGAAGTAATACTCAAGGTAGAGGTACATTCTCAATGTTCTTAGATCATTATGAAGAAGTTCCTAAATCTATCTTTGAGGCAATTGTTAAGAAAAACGGCAATAATTAGTAAAATATATTGCAAAATTTTAAATATTTGATACAATAGATATTGTATAAAGTTAAGAAAGAGAGGAAAAATTAAAATGGCAAAAGAAAAATTTGATCGTTCAAAACCACATGTTAATATTGGTACTATTGGTCACGTTGACCATGGTAAAACTACTTTAACAGCTGCAATTACTAAAGTTTTAGCTGCTAAAGGTGGAGCAGAATTCGTTGATTATGCTAATATCGATAAAGCTCCAGAAGAAAGAGAAAGAGGTATTACAATAAATACTTCACACGTTGAGTATCAAACTGACAAACGTCACTATGCTCACGTTGACTGTCCAGGACACGCTGACTATGTAAAGAATATGATTACTGGTGCAGCTCAAATGGATGGTGCTATTCTAGTTATTGCTGCTACTGATGGTCCAATGGCTCAAACAAGAGAACACATTCTACTATCTAGACAAGTTGGTGTACCTAGAATGGTTGTATTCATGAACAAATGCGACCAAGTTGATGATGAAGAATTATTAGACTTAGTTGAAATGGAAATTCGTGAATTATTAAATGAATACGATTATGATGGAGATAACACTCCAATCATTAGAGGTTCTGCATTAAAAGCTCTTGAAGGAGATCCTGCTGCTGTTAAAGCTATTGAAGATTTAATGGATGCTGTTGATACTTGGATTCCAACTCCTGAAAGAGATAATACTAAACCATTCTTAATGTCAATTGAAGACGTATTTACAATCACTGGTCGTGGAACAGTTGTTACTGGTCGTGTTGAAAGAGGACAATTAAAACTTAATGATGAAGTTGAAATTGTTGGTCTTAAGCCTACTAAGAAAACTGTTGTTACTGGTATTGAAATGTTTAGAAAATCACTTGATTATGCTGAAGCAGGAGATAATGCTGGTGTATTATTAAGAGGTATTTCTAGAGAAGACGTTGAAAGAGGACAAGTTCTTGCTAAACCAGGAAGTGTTCATCCACATAAAAAATTCAAAGCTGAAGTTTATGTACTTTCTAAAGAAGAAGGTGGAAGACATACTCCATTCTTTACAAACTACAGACCTCAATTCTATTTCAGAACTACTGATGTTACTGGTGTAATTACATTACCTGAAGGTGTTGAAATGGTTATGCCTGGTGATAATGTTTCTATGACAGTAGAATTAATAGCTCCAATCGCTGTTGAAAATGGTACTAAATTCTCTATAAGAGAAGGTGGACATACAGTTGGTGCTGGTGTTGTTTCTGAAATTATTGAATAATTAAAGAGATATTTAAAATTACTATTAGCGATAATAGTAATTTTTTTTGTTGTATGATTGTTATTTTTTGGTATAATATTATTGGAGGATAGATATGAAGAAAGTTGCAATAAATGGTTTTGGTAGAATAGGAAGATTGGTTTTTAGAATAATGGAAGAAGATAAAGATTTAGAAGTTGTTGCTATTAATGATTTATCAACTCCTGAAGAATTATGTTATTTACTTAAGTATGATACCAATCATCGAAGATATGATAAAAATGTTTCTTTTGATGAAACAGGATTAATTATTGATGGAAGACATATTAATGTATATAAAGAAGCAGATCCAATTAATTTACCTTGGAAAGAGTTAAATATTGATATAGTATTTGAGTGTACAGGTAGATTTGTTGAATATGATAAAGCAATGTTTCATATTAAAGCAGGTGCTAAGAAAGTATTAATTTCAGCACCTGGTAAGGGTAATATGAAGACTATTGTATATAATGTTAATGATAATATATTAAATAGTAATGATGTTATTGTTTCAGCAGCTAGTTGTACGACTAATTGTTTAGCACCTGTTCTTAATGTTCTTAATGATGAATTTGGTATTATTAAAGGTAATATGACTACAATACATGCTTATACTAATGATCAAGTTACTTTAGATGTAGCTCATAAGAAAGGCATTAAAGAAAGAAGAGGTAGAGCATGTGCGATGAATATTGTGCCTACTTCAACAGGAGCAGCTTCGGCTATTGGGAAGGTTATTCCAGAACTTGATGGTAGGTTATTAGGCAGTGCTATTAGAGTACCGGTATCGGATGGCTCTTTAGTAGACTTAGTATTAGAACTTGGTAGAAATACTACTTGTAACGAGATAAATAATATATTTAAGAATAATTGTAATGAGACTATTCAATATACTGAAGACCCAATAGTTTCTTCAGATATAATATCTACAACATGTGGAGCAACAGTAGATGGTAGATTAACTAATATTATTGAGGTAGATAATAAGCAATTAGTTAGAATAGTAGCTTGGTATGATAATGAAATGGGTTATTCTTATCAGATGGTAAGAAGTGCTAAAAAGATGTTATCTCTTTAATATTTTTGTATAGATGTTTTAAATAATATCTATACTTTTTTTTGAAATGGGAAAAATATTGTTGCTATTATTTGTTGTTTGAGTTATAATTTTAATGTAGAATAGGTTTATAGTAGAGGTGATATTGTGGAATTTAAAAAGATGATTTTAATTTTAAGTATTACAATTACTGTAATCGTTATAGGAGCCTTTGGGGTTAGTTATGGATATTATGCTTATACGAGTGCTAATACATTATTTAATGTTAGTACTATTAAAAGTTTACCTACTGTTACGTATGCTCAGAGTAGTAATTTGAATGAGACTGTTGGTATACCAATTAATGAGAATAACTATGCAACAAATGCTAGTAAATCACAGTTTACAATAACTTATGGTAGTAATTTGAGTGGATATGATGTGGCTATTAAAATTTCACTTACTAATATTACTATCGATAGTGCTTTAAAGAATTCTTATTTTAGATATAAGTTAGTAAGGGGTGGTACGGTTATTGCTAGTGGTAATTTTTCTAGTGTTGGTAGTAGTTTAGTATTAAAAGGTGCTGAAAAGAAATCTATTACTACATATCCAACAGTAGAGAACTATATTTTATATATATATTTAGCTGATAGTGGGTCAGAACAAAATGCTATGATGGGAAAGAAATTTTCTGCAAAGATTTCTGTTGATACAGTGGCTGTAAAGAAGAGTTAGGTGATACAATGTGAAGAAAAGATGGTATATTAATAATGGTTTATTAATAGTTTTTGTATTGATATTTATTGTTCTTTTAGGTTCAACATATTCTTTTTTTCAAGCAAGTGCTAATTCTTCACGATTTGGGGCATCTTCTAATATTTTAGCTCTTGATTTTGTGGGAGATACAGATATTAATCAAATATTACCTTTAGGTACTTCAAGAAGTGATGGTATTGTTAGAACAGTTAAAGCAAAACTAGCGGATAATAGTATGGATGCTTTATTAAGTTTGTATATAAAACTCGATAAATTCCCTAGTGAATTTGCAACTGAGGGGTTTAAATATGAAGTATTTGTAGGAAATGAGACAACTGCTAGAAGTTCCGGTAATTTTGTTGGAGCTAAAGAAGGAGAAATGTTTAGAATACTTAGCGATATAAAACTTACTCATACTTATCAAGATATTACAATATATTTATGGTTAGATGGTAATTTAGTGGGTAATGAGCTTATGAATAAGACTTTAAGTGGTTCAATTATTACTTCAACAGGAAATATATCTGGTGTTATTGCAGAATAAGGCATATAGTTTAAGACTATGTGCTTTTTATTTTTGACATAAAATTGGTAATAATTATTTACTTTATTATTAAATAGATGTTATAATTATTTATATATAGTAAAGGGTGGTTATATGAGTAAGGATAATTTAATAGTTGTTATAAATAGTTATGATGATATTAGTAAAATAGATGAGACTACTAAATATATTAATATAAATATAGATAACTATAATAAAGAAATAATTGACTACTTTATTAATAATGGACAAAATTATTCTTATTCAGATATTAGTAATGGTAAGTTAGGATATGCTTATATATCCTATGATGTATTTGTTAAGTCAGAGAGTGTTATTGAAGATATTGTTAATCGTTCTAGAGAATTAGATTTAGTAGATAAAGTGCGTTATGTTTATATAGCACTTGGGAGAATGCTTAGTTATGATATTAATATTCTTCCTGATAAGAATGAAAACTTTTCTTTTGAGATGGAATGTAGTTTGAATAATATATGGGGATGTATTTATAATAAAAAGTGTACTAAGACTGTAGTTGTTAAGATATTACATTATTTACTTACAATACTTGGCATAGAGGATATTATTGTAGATACTGAAGACTTGGTATGTAATAAAGTTAAAATAGATGGTATATATTATACTGTTAATTTATATGAAGATTTGCCTTTTATTCAAGCTAGATTTAGGACACAATATTTTTCTAATTATAATGATGATAAAGAATTAGATAAAAGAATTGGTTATATCGAAGAAGAATATAATGATATATTAATAGATAATGAATTAAAGACTCTTAGTAGGAGTGATAGCGAATATTTTAGTAAATTATTAGGTATTACACAGAGTATTTTAGATATAGCAAAGATATCTTCTTTAGAACTTGGTATTATATATAATTTAATATTTGTTAAGTACTTATCAATGGAAGATGTACATATAAATAATTTATTTGTTAATAGTATATATAATTCACAAGAGCATTTTATTTTAATTACTTATAATAATATATATTATAGTTATAATTATAAATTAGGTAGGTTTGTGGTTATTAATAGTGAAGATTTAATTAATAATATTAATAGTAATAAAGTTGGAGTATATTTAGGAGAAGAAGTATTAGGATTAAATATGGGTTTTAGTAGATAATATAATTAATGAGGTTGATATAATGCGAAGAAAGAAATATAATAGATTGCAGTTTAGATATGTTGTAATTGGGGTAGTAGTAGTTATAGTTATTTTATTAATTATTTTTTCTAAGACATTAAAGAATAATAAGACTAATAAAGTAGTAGGATTCTTTAAAGATAGTGTAGTAGCTATTCAGAATGTTGTTAGTTATCCATTTAGATTTATATTTAGTAGTGCAGATAATCTTGGTAAGTTAGGTTCTACTATGGATGAAAATGAGGTACTATCTTCTAATGTAGATAAGGTTGATTATTTAATTAGTGAAAATCTAGAGTTAAAGAAACAGTTAGAGGCTATGAAGGATGAACTTGGTATAACTAATACGCTAGTTGATTATGAATGTATTAATGCGACAGTTATTAGTAGGAATGTTGGTTATTGGTATAATAATATTACTATTAATAAGGGTAGTAGTGATGGAATAGTTAATGATATGATTGTAATTAATTCAAAAGGATTAGTTGGTAGAGTATATTCTACTAGTAAACATAATGCAGTAGTTAGATTAATTACGACTAGTGATACTAATAATAAGATATCAGTTTCTGTTAGTCATGGTGGTAAATATATATATGGGTTAATTAATAGATATAATTATAGTAAGAATGTATTAGAGGTTGAAGGAATTAGTAATACAGAGAATGTTTTAGTAGGAGATTACGTTTATACTTCTGGTCTTGGTGGGATATATCCTTCGGGTATACTAATTGGAATAGTAGATTCTATTTCAACAGATAGTTATGATTTATCAAAGATTATTAATGTTAAGACAGTAGCTAATTTTGATGATATTAACTATGTAGCAGTATTAAAGAGGGTAGATTCATGATTATTGTGAGTATATATTTAGTATTATCTTTTTTACTAGAGGGTATTTCATCATTATATATTAGATATAGTTTAATAAATCCTAGTATATTTATGACTTTATATGTAGTAATTGGTTTAGTAGTTATATATCCTTATTTTGTAAATAAAAAGAAATGTATGTATTTAGTTATTATATTTGGGATATTGTTTGATGTTATATATACTAATACAATACTCATTAATCTAGTAATATTTATATTAATATATTTATTTAATAGATTACTTGATGAGGTATTACCTAATAATATATTTGTTATTAATATTAAGAGTTATTTAGCTGTTATTTTGTATTATACTTTAACTTATGTTATTATGATACTTACTAATTATGTTAGTTATCCAATTAGTATGTTATTTAGGGTATACTATAGTAATATCATTATGAGTATTATTTATACAACAGTTAGCTATATAGTATTAAATATTTTGACAAATAAGTTTAATGTTAAAGAAATAAAGTAAAGTTATTGTTAAAAATTATGTTTTATTATATAATTTAGTTAGTTAATAGGGAGGATGAGGATATGGATAAATCGTTTAATAAGAATGCATTGGTAATTACGATAGAGGTTATAGCAATAGTTTTAGGAGTGGTTGGTATTACGTATGCTGCAGCAACATTATCTTCTTCAGTTAATGTGAGTGCTAGTAATTTAAATGTTGTTTATACGGGTTCTAAAACTGTTACAGCTACTGATTTATCACCAAGAGTTACTGCTCCAACAGTTAGTGAAACTTCAAATGTTGCAAGGGTGGCTTTTACTGTTAAAGGGGCTTCATCTAATGTTAATAGTAATATTATTTATGATATTATGTTAAACAGTATTAGTGCAGATTCAGCATTCTTTAATAGTTATGTTAAATGGAGATTATATAAAAATAGTAGTTTACTTAGTGAAGGCAATATGTCATATGCTTTTGATAGTAGTTTAAAAAATAATAAGTTAACACTTACTGAGACACAACAGGATATGCCTAGTAATTCTTCGACAGCCGATAGTTATGTATTCCTTATGTGGATAGAGGAAACTTGTACGGATGTACTTAATTGTGGAAGTGCTGCTAATCAAAATGGTATAATTGGTAAAAAATTTCAGGCTAATATATTTGTAGCGGTTAGTACAGGTACTAAGGTGGCACTTACGAGAGTTAGTGGATAACAAAAAAAGAGATCGTTGTTTGATCTCTTTTAGCTTACTTTGTTAATGTTCTAGATGTACTTTCGCCTTCAAATGTTTTAGCTATTCCTGCAAATAAATCGTATCCGTATAGTGAGAATTCTTTTTCTTCACGTGTAATTGGTGCAATTTTTTGAACAGCTTTTTGTGATTCTTCTGTAAGACATCTATCATCTTGAGTACATACCATGAATATCATATCTCTTGCATCAGAAAATCTTGGTGATAATGCTAAGATTGTACTGTTATCAATTAGTGAATATTTCTCTTCACCATTGATACCTTTTTGAATTTCTTTAAGTAAGTTAACAACCTCAGCATCTAATTCATAAGTAACAAGCATTGTGCTCATTCTATTTAATCTATTGTTAATATCATCATATATTTCTTTTTGAGTTTTATCTAGGATTAAATCTCCTAAATGAGTTAATTGTTCAAATGGAACGTTATCATCATAGAAGAATTTATAATTACTTCCTTCGTTTTGTCCATAATATGGGTTATTGAAAGCATTGATAAGTCTTGTATATCCCATCACTAATTCGTTTACATCTGGGTTTCCAGCTCTTATTAATAGTGTATTATATACTTGACTATTAACTTCGTTAGATAAACTTGATAAGTTAACTAAGATTAATGTTTTTAATACATCTGTTGGATCATATTGAACATTTCTATTTGTTAGCTTACATGTGTATCTTGTAATTGTTTCATCAACATTCTCTAATGTGATAGCAGTGATTTCGCCATTATTGTTATTATGTAATGGTAATTCTTCTTCTTTGCTATCAACAAATAATTGTTTAATTTCTGATATTTCTTTACCGTTAGCATCTACAATCATATAGTCATCTAGTGATATTTCTTTACCCTCATAATAGATAGCAGTGATTTCACTAGATAAGAATAATGTTAAATCTCTATTAATATTTTTTAGACTATTAACACCATTGTCATTAACTAGTACTTGAATTTTTGTAATATCTAATGGTTCTTTATTTTTTCTTGAAACTACAGATAGTTCATTTATATTATGTAAGCCATTATCTACGACAACATTATCTGTTATATCGTTTTCAAGTCTTCCTTCATATAATTGATATATTGAACTATTATCGATAGTTTCATCATTTTTATCATCATTATTTCTTGTGCATCCTACTAATGTTAATGATATTGCTCCAGCTGTAAGTAGAGATACAAATTTTTTATTTACTTTTAAATTTTTCATTTTAATTCCCCCTTAAAATTTACTTTCCTGAAACAGTTCTAGTATTTCCTGTTAATGTATAACCGGCATTTATTAATGAACTATCATTATTAGATCTGCTCCATTTAATATCTACAGTACCACCGATATATTGTCTTATTCTATAACGATAGTATGTTACTTTTCTTGTACCTGTTGCTTTTACTACTGAAGTTACTTCTTTATAACATCTTGAACCATCACTTGTTTTGTTGTATCCAGCAGGGCAACTAGTATTTAAACTAACGTATTTAGTATCTTGTGATTGTTTTTGACAAGTATTATTGTATGCATTATAACCACTTGGACATGATGCATTACGTACAGTTGTATTTTTAGTGCTTGTTGATGTACATGTATTATTGTTTTTGCTGTAACCACTTGGACATGATGCATTGCGTACAGTTGTATTTTTAATACTTGTTGAAGTACAGATACCATTAATGTTATTGTATCCGGCTTTACATGATGCAGGTGTACTAATTGTTTTGTCAGGTTGGCATACTGTTTTATATCTTGTTTCATAGTGTTGACCACAAATTATTGTTCCACAATAATCAGTTACAAGTTCTTTGTAAGTAACTCTTTGACATTCTCCGGCTGCTTTGTAATAACAAGTAAAGTTACTAATACTTGTGTATGTTCCGTTACCATATTTTGTAGGACATACAGGATCACTTGTGCTAGTAGATGTTAATGAATAAGTACAATCAAATCCATTTCTACTTATAAGTGTATATCCATTATATGTTGCAGGACATACAGGGTTAGTTGCACTAGTAGATGTTGATGCATAGCTACATTCAAATCCATTTCTACTTACAAGTGTATATCCATTATATGTTGCAGGACATACAGGGTTAGTTGTTTGAGTTGTTGAATCAACTTTATAACATTTTGTACCATCACTTGTTTTAGCGTATCCGTTAGGACAACTTGTTATGAAACTTGCATATTGATTGCTAGTTACTGTTTTATCATATGTGTATTGTTCATTGACAGTTTTAGTTTCAACGTCACGATAGTTTGTTTTATTTATTCCTATCTTTGACCATTCACTCCAACTACCAAAGTCTGTCCAATAACCACCTGTTGTTTTCTTATATTCATATTCAATGTGATTATTATTAATTATTGTATTATTATTATTGTTATTGTTATTATCTTTTCTTTCACAAATAGTTGTACTACAATAATCATAGCATCCCATTATTACGGTGATATAATTCTTTTCTTCACCACATTCTAGGTATACTTTCATTTGATATTCTTTATCAAATTTTTCTACTCTTACATATGAATTTTCTGCTGAACAAGCATTTCCATTCTTGTCTTTTAATTCAAGTAATAATTTTTTGTCATACATTTCTCTTAATGTAATACTTTTTACATCACCAACGTTTTGTGGTAATCTTTCGATGGTAAAATATTCTTTACCAGCTTCTTTCATTTTTAGAATATTTTCATAGAAAATATTATCTTTTAGTGTATTAAGCGAGTTATTAATGTCATTCATGTTGTTGTTTAGTCCTTTACTAACTGATGATAATAACCATAATGCAAATATTGCAAATATAATTACCATAATTAGTTTAATAAAGAAACTAGCTAAACTTCCTTTTCTGTTATCTTCGTCCATATATAATTCCCCCTCCACGAAAATCGTTTTCTATATTAACATATAGTTATGGTTTTGTCAACTTTTTTTTGAAATTTATAGAATAAATGTACGTTTTTTTAAAAAATGCTAATATTTTCTAATAAATATATGCTTAAAACCGTTAATTATTAAATAAATATTTGTCTATTTTGTGTAAAAAATATTTATTTTAGTAGTGGGAATATGGTATTATTATGTAGAGAGTAGGTGAACAAATGAAAAATGGAAAATTGATTGTTGTTGAGGGAACAGATTGTTCAGGAAAAGAAACTCAAACTAATTTACTTATAGAAAAACTTAAAAGCAATGGAATAAAAGTTAAGAAATATAGTTTTCCTAATTATAATAGTCCAACAGGTAGAATTATTGGTGGTCCTTATTTAGGAAAAGATTATATATGTGAAGGTTGGTTTAGTGAAGGTGCTAGTAATGTAGATGCTAAGGTATCATCTTTATATTATGCTGCAGATAGAAAATACAATATTGGAGTAATTGAAGAAGATTTAAAGAAAGGTTATAATGTAGTACTTGATAGATATGTATATTCTAATATGGCTCATCAAGGTGGAAAACTTACTACTAAGAAAAAAAGGGATGAGATGTTTTCTTGGATTGAGAAATTGGAGTTTGAATTACTTGAATTACCAAGAGCGGATATAAAAGTATTCTTGCATATGCCATATGAGGCATCGGTTAAACTTAAGGAAAGTAGAGTAAAAGAGGAAAAATTAGATCAATTAGAAAGTTCTAAAGAACATTTGTTACATGCTGAGAGGGCTTATTTAGAGTTAGCAAAGAAGTATGACTTTTATGAGATAAAGTGCGTTAATAATAATGATATAAGAACTATTGATGATATTAATGAAGAACTTTATAATTATATTTTAAAAGAATTATAGATAGTTAAAGGTAAATTGAAGAGATTTACTTTTTTAATTATTATTGTTTGAAATATATAAAAGTATGATATAATTATTTTGTGGTATGTCCTCGTAGCGTAATAGGATAACGCAATTGCCTCCTAAGCAATAGAGTGCCAGTTCGATTCTGGCCGAGGACGCCATTTTGTTAATGAATTTAGTTAAGGATTATTAACTTTTATATAATGTGAATATTTGGAGGTTGAAATAATGTTTTTTAATAAGGCTAATAATGTTGATGAAGATGATGATAATGAAAGTGGAAGGAAAAAGTTTAATTTTGATTTGAATAAGTTTAAGGGTAAGTCTTCAATAATAGTGGGGGCGGTATCAATATTTTTAATTATTATTGGTATTATTATTCTTAGTGTTAATAATGTTGACTATTATTTAGTTATAAATGGTGCAGATAATATTACTATTTATTTAAATCATGAATATAGTGAACTTGGTTATTCAGCTTATGATAGTAAGTCAAATGATTTAACAGATCGTGTAGTAGTTAAATCTAATTTAGATACAAATAAGGTTGGTAATTATCAAATTAGTTATAGTATAGGTAATATTACTAAGGTTAGGTATGTTAGTGTTGTTGAAGGTGGTAAGACTGATATTAAGTTAAATGGTGATGAGACGGTTTACTTACTGAAGGGCAGTGATTATACAGAAGAAGGTTATCAGGCTATTGATACCGTTGATGGTGATATTACTAGTAAGGTAATTACTAATAATAATATTAATATTAACAAGAATGGTCGATATAGTGTTACTTATTTTACAACTAATTCGGCAGGAGTATATGCTTTTGCGGTTAGAAAAGTAGTTGTTTATGATATTAGCATTAAACTTAGTTTAGCTAATACTAAAGTTACGGCAAGTACAGATATTATAGTTTCTGTTAAAGATAGTTATTTTGATTATTTATTACTTCCAGATAATAATAAAGTAAATGATAAAAGTTATAAATATAAAGTAAAAGATAATGGTGAATATAAGTTTGTTGTTTATGATAAGAATGGGTTTACGAAAGAAGCAAGTATAACAGTTAGTAATATTGATAAAGGTATTACTTCAGCATCTTGTAGTGGTTCATTTAAAAACGAGAAAACGATTCTTAATGTTAGTGCTGAAGCATCTTCAGGTATTAATCGTTATGTTATTAATGGAGTTAGTTATGTGTATCCTAAGATAACTATTACGGGAGACTATAATAGTACAGTTAATGTGACGGTATATGATAATTCAGGTAATAGTAAGGATATTAGTTGTAAGGTAACAAATGATAATACAGGACCTACTATTAGTAGTATTAGTAATGATGGAATCTTTGTTTCAATAAAGACTAGTAGGAATGGATATACTATTTCAGGATATTATTTTAGTTATACTAATCAAAGACCTAGTAAGAGTGGTGGTTATTTAGCAACTAGTTTAGATAGTTTAGAAGTGGCAAGGTTGCCAGGAACTACATATGTATGGGTTGAAGATACACAAGGAAATATTAGTCAAGCTGCAAAGATTAATATTGGAACAGATGTTATTAAAAACAGTGGAAGTATTTTAAAGGGTCAAGCTTTAAGCAATTATATGAGTAGTAAGGGTGGTAGTATTGATGACTTTAATAAGTTAATGGCTAGATCTGTTAGAGCAGCAGGACTTTATACAAAGACAGGTGCTGCCACAGCAGGTGTTGTTCTCGCAACAGGGTTATATCAAAAATATGGTATTACTATTCCTTATTGGAGAGGTGGTAAGACTAGTTCAATAGGAGCTTATGGTTCATGGGGTATTTATAGAAATAATCCAACATATGATGGATACTATTATTATGGAATGGACTGTGATGGCTTTGTCAATTGGACATATTTAAATACTGGTATTGTTTATAATTCAATACTTGCTAATAGTTATTATTATTGGAATGGGCTTCCGGTTTCTAAGGAAAATGGTGAAGTTGGTGATGTAATGAGAACGACAGGACACGTTAAGATAATTGTTGGCAAAACTGATAAAGGCTTTATCGTAGCGGAAGAAGCAGGAAGAAATAATGGACTAGTAGTTAATGTTCATGCTTATACATCAACAGGTGGTTATATTATTATAAAAGGGGAAGATTTAATTAGTAAATATACTCATATGGATAATAGTAGTTATCCAAGTGGGTTTTAAAAATTATGGGGGAGTTTTGGTATGATAAATAAATATTATGATTATATTAATGTATTAGGGTTTCAATGTTTATATCAATATGAGAATAAGAAAGATATTAGTGTTGATAAGTTAACGGAATTTAGAAATAGAGCAACTAATATTACGGGTGAGGTTATTCCTGTAGATAGAGATGTAGAACTTGAAAAGATAAATAATTTTGTTAAGAAATATTCTAATTATTTTGAGATAAGTGGAGATATAGTTAAGGTTAAAGATAATATTAGTTATAAAGAATTAGTTGCTTTAGCAAAGATGATTAAAGATAGAGATGAAATAGAAAATGAAATATCTTTAATTACAACAGATTTTAGTCTTTTAGCAGTTTTAGGAATTTATACGATGAGAGAGTCTTTAATTGATTATATGAAACTAGAAAGTGAACTAGAGAGAAAATATCAACACTTATATACTGAAAAAGATAATGAAGTATTAAGAAAAGAAATTGCTAAGTTATTAAGACTTAGAGCAGGATTTTTACTTCAAATACATTTACTTCCAGGATATAGTGCAGAGTCTTTAACCGGTACAATGCTTGATTTATTAGAAGTTAATGATTATGTAATGGAACCTCTTAATATGGATTTGTATATGAAGAGTGACTTTTATGTAGAAGAAGATGATTCTTGGGATGATGTAGAGAGTATGTTATATAGTACTTATCAATATTCAATATTTGGAGATGCTAGACATAAATTATTTACATTAAAGTTATCAGATGAGATTAGTTATATTTATTTTATCAATAAAATGAATGATGAAGTAGATAGTGATTTAGATGATATTTTTGGTGGTATTTGTTCTAATGATAAGAAGAATGAGTTAGAGAATAGATTATTTTATTTAACGTATTTAAATAGAATAAAAGCTTTTATGACAAAATATGGTTATCGTAAAGACTTAGGAATGGTTTATAAGAGACTATTATATTCTTTAGATAATATTAGTGATAAATTATATTTAGATGGTAATGTAGATAAGGCTATAGATAAGATTGGCGATATTGAGATTAGTGAAGACTCTTATGTTGGATTACATGATGAGATGATGTTTATGGCTTCAGAGATATTTGAAGTGGGTGATAATAAGTATACACTTAGGAAATTATTGATGCTAGCTACTTTTTATGATATTACAAAGTGTGAAGATTTAATTTATATTATTAATGATCATAAAGATCATAAGAATTATTTATATTTTTGTGATATAATATTTGGTGATAGTAATAATAAAGGCTATGGAAGAAAATATGAAATGTAGGAGGAGTTTATGAAGAAGAATGTTTTAGCAATGATAGGAGCTATGTTAGGTGGTTTAATTGCTACTTTACCATGGGTTTTAGTTTATGTATATGGTAATATGATGTATTCTATATTAGCAATATTTGTAGCTATGGGAGCATTATTTGGTTATCAATTATTTAAAGGAGAAATTAATAAGAATTTACCTATTAAGATAGTAGTAGTATCTTTATTATCAATTACTATTGCTACTTTAGTAATTATTCCTTGTTTATTACTTGCTCATGAAGGTGCAGCAGTTACTATTAATAACTTTAAATATTTATATAGTGATAGTGATTTTATAGGTGGTATTATTACTGACTACATTGTTAGTGTATTATTTACTTTACTAGGTATTAGTGGAGTTATTAAATCAATAAAGAATCAAGTAGCTAATAATAGTGATAAGATTAAGATTGATTTAAGAAATGGTAATGATAAAAAAGATCGTATGTTAATTAAAAAAATATTATTAGATAAAGGGGCAATAGATAGTAATAGTGCTTATGTATTTAGTGATGAAGATAAAATTAATAATGATACTTTAAATATTTTACTTACTTCTGGAGAAGTTGTTAGAGTAGATGATGATAAATATTATTATGATAGTAAGAAAGAAGTAGAAAATAAAAAGCAAAATAAGAAGAGTACAATTATTGTTATAGTACTTTTGTTAGCAGTTATTGGTGTACTTGTATATTTCGCTAATAGAAATAGTAATAATGATGGTGATAATGATAATAAGACACAAGAATTAATTAAGTATACGGTTCCTTCAGGATATGTGAAATATGATGATGAAGAAGGTGGATATTTATATGTACTTAATAATGATTTATCAGGTGATTTAGGATATATTGATGTATATAATTTAGATGGTGAATATGAATATTCAACGGAATTTATTAATAATATTATGACTACTATTGAAAAAGAGGGAGAACTATTAGATACAGATGAATTTACTAATAAATATAATTATAAAGTTGTTTATTTTGAAGTAAAATATGATAAATACTCAATGATGGTTTATTATATATTTAGTGGTTCTGATTTAGGTGTTGTTGAGGTTATTAATTATTCAGATAATAGTAGATTATATAGTGATGGTAAAGAGATTGCTAATGTATTTACTTGGAATAAGTTAGCATAAAGAAAGGTGTGATTAGATATGAAGAATATGTTATGGGGAATTGTTTTGATTGTAGTTGGCATTGTATTAGGACTTAATGCTTTAGATATTACTACTATTGATGTATTCTTTGATGGTTGGTGGACATTATTTATTATTATTCCTTGTTTTATAGATTTATTTAAAGATAAAGATAAGACAGGTAATATTGTTGGACTTGTTATTGGTATATTCTTATTACTATCTTGTCAAGGATTAATAGATTTTAGTAGTTTATGGAAGATGGTAGTACCAGTAGTATTAATTCTTATTGGGTTATCTTTTATATTTAAAAATACATTTAGTGATAGTGCAAAAAAGATAAAAGAAATTAATAGTAAGAATAAAGAAAATGATAAAGAAATTTTGGCAGTATTTTCATCACAAAAAGTAAATACTAGTGATGAGAAGTTTGAAGGTGCCTCTATTAGTTGTGTATTTGGAGGAGTTAGTCTTGATTTAAGAGAAGCTAAAATAACTAGTGATATTGTTATTAATGCTACTAGTGTTTTTGGGGGAATTGATATTTTAGTTTCTGATAATGTTAATGTTAAAGTAAATTCAACATCTATTTTTGGGGGTGTTGATAATAAAATAGAAAATAATAGTGATAATAAGAAGACTATTTATGTTAATGCTACTTGTCTATTTGGAGGAGTGGACATTAAGTGAGAGTATTTACAAAAATAATGAAGTATTTAGCACTAGCTTTAGCTATTAGTATTATAGCAGGTATTGTATCTTCAATATATTATTTAGGGGATGGTATAGCTAATATGTTCAAACATGAAGAAGTTAGTGATAATGTTTATGCTTTAGAGTTTGAAGATGGTATTAATGAACTTAATGTTAATGTAAGTTTTTCAAAGTTAGTAATTAAAAGTGGAGAAAAATTTAGAGTAGAGAGTAATAATAAATCAGTTGTTGTTAATAATAGTAATGGTATTCTTAAAGTAGTTGATGGTAAACGTCTTAAAAATAATAATATTACTATATATATACCTAATAATTTTATATTTGATAAAGTTAAAATAGATACCGGTGTTTCTAGTGTTAATATTGATAAGTTAAGTGGTTATGATGTTGACTTAAATTTAGGTGTAGGGAATCTTGATATTGAAAGTTTAACCGCTATAAATAAATGTGATATTGATACAGGGGCTGGAAGAGCAGTTATTAATGATGCTGATATAAATAATCTTGACCTAGATATTGGTGCAGGGCAGTTTATTTATAATGGCATTATGAGAAATAAGGCTACAGTGGATGCCGGTGTTGGAGAAGTTAATATTAATTTAAAGAATAAAGATAGTTATGTAATATATGTAGAAAAAGGTATTGGTAATATTACTATTGATGGGGTAAGTGTTGGTGATGGTTCAACTTATGGTAATGGTAATAATAGAGTTGATATTTCCGGCGGAATTGGTAGTATTAAAGTTAATTTTGATAAATAATGGTGGTTATAATGAGTAAAGTATATTATACAAAGAATATTGATGCTGATAGCTTAATTAAACTATATAAAGCATTAGGAGTTAATTTAGATGGTAATATTGGTATTAAAGTATCTACAGGAGAGAAAGGTTCTCGTGGATATTTAAAGAAAGAGTTAATTAATCCATTAGTTAAGATGTTAAATGGGACAATTATTGAATGTAATACGGCTTATCCGGGTGCTAGAACAGATACAGAAGAACATATAAAGATAGCTAAAGAACACGGATTTGATAACGTTGATATTATGGATAGTGAAGGGGAAGAGAAGATTCCTGTTAAGAATGGTAAACATCTAGAATATGATTTAGTTGGAACTCATTTAAAGAACTATGATGCAATGGTTAATTTGGCACATGGTAAAGGACATGCCATGGGTGGCTTTGGTGCTAACTTAAAGAATCAATCTATTGGAGTAGCTTCTAGAAATGGTAAAGCATATATTCATAGTTGTGGTCAAAGTAGTGATCCTAATACAGCTTGGGATTTACCTTATGAACAAAAAGATTTTATTGAATCTATGGCTGAGGCAGCAATGGCTGTAAGAGATTATTTTGAAGATAATGGTAAGAAAATAGTATATATAACTGTTATGAATTTCTTATCTGTTGATTGTGATTGTGATGCACATCAAACTGATCCGGTTATGGAAGATTTAGGTATGATAGCCTCTTTAGATCCGGTTAGTAATGATCAATGTTTTATTGATATGATATGGAATTCTAAGAGTGAGGGTGCTAGTAAATTAAAAGAAAGAATTGATACAAGAGAAGGCAGACATATCCTTCCTTATGCTGAAGAACTAGGACTTGGTAGTAGAGAATACGAACTTATAAATATTGATGAAGAATAGTGAATATCTATTCTTTTTTTTGTATATTAATTGACACTTAATAGACAAAATGATATACTTTATTTATAGTATGGATAAATAGAAAGTGGTAGATATAATGGGTAAATTAATTAATAAAAGATTCTTATTTATTTTAGGTATTAGTGTTATTTCTCTTGTTATGTTAATAGGGGGAATGTTTTATTTGTTTGATGATAGTGATAATATATTTGTTAAGAGTGGATATATATTAAATCCAATGAGTGCTAATAGTACTAAATATTATTTTGATAAGGGGACTAGTTATCATACTAATTTATCATCATTAATTGTGTTTAATGATGTAGATAAAGATGATGTTAAAGTAAATAAAGATAGTTTTGTTCATTATTTAGATGGAGATATGTCTTTCTTAAAGAATGGGGCTATTTTAGACTTAGGGACAATTAATAAATCGATGGCTACTTATTATAATATTACTGATAAGTCTTTAGTTAAATATAGTAATGGTGGATATACAATAGATAATAAAGATGATGTCCTAACTATTGAAAATTTTATTGGTAGAATTAGTGATAATAGATATATAGTAGCGGGTGCTAATGTAAGACTTGTTTATGGTGCTGATAACATTGAAACTAAAGGAGATTATTTTGAAATTACTTATGTTGAGAATGGCGTTGTAAATATTGAGAATCAGGAAGTTAAATTACAAATGGCTGCCCAAGATGCTAAGATATTAGTTAATGATGATATAGTAATTAGTTTAGGTGCTAAAAAGATTAATTATGGTACTGATGGAGTTATGTCTATTACTGAGATAACTATAGATGGTAATGAGAATATTGAAGTAATACCAAAAGATGAATATAAAGATAATAGTTCTTCATCTAATGGTGGTAATTCATCATCTAATGGTTCTAGTGGTGGTAATCAGGGAAATGGTGGAAGTAGTGGCAATGGTAATGGAGGCACAGGCGGTGATGGCAACAGTGGTACCGGTGGTAATGGCGGTGGTTCTGATGATAAACCTAATAGTGTAATTGATGATTATAATTTAATTAAATTAAAAGATGTTAAGATAGATGCTACTACTATTGAAGTTATGTTTGATATTAGTGATAAATTAAAAGAACAACTTATTTTACAAGTTATTAATACAGCTACTGGTAAGAGAATATATACTAGTGTACTTAGCGAAGATGTTAAGATAGAGTCTTTAACACCTAATAGTAATTATTTATTTACAGTATCTTCTAGTAATGGAGATAAAGAATATTATCAAGGATTATTTAGAACTGATGTTTTAGGAGTAGAACTTACGAAAGTATATGCTACTTCTAGTAGTCTTACTTATAAGGTTAAGGTTATGGAGGAATCAGTAGTATCTGATTTAACTTTGAAACTATATCGTTTTGATAGTGAAAGTAATGAAGAAGTATTTATATCTTCTTATGATATTAAAGCAGAGGATGCTTATGATGGCTACACAGCTTTGTTTGATAATTTGGATAGTAATACTATTTATACAGCTGTTATTGATGATATTAGTTTAAATAGTTATCAATATGTTGGAGTATATACAATTAGTAATAATGCTATTACGTTAAAAGAAATACCTAATTTTAACAATTTAAGCGTTTTAGTTAATGCGGAAGGATCTAGTTTTGAACTTTCTATTAAAGACATCCAAGATAAAGATAATGCTATAACTAGATATACTTATAATATATATCGCAAGGAAGATGTTAGTAACAATGTTGATGATTTAAAAACAATTATTAAACCTATCACTAAGAATAATGCTTCTAGTGTTAGTGTACTAGTAGATAATAATGATCCTAATAAACTAAGTAGTGAAGAAAATTATGTTTATAATGTAGTTATTGAATACTTTGATAATGAGAAGTATGTGGAATATGCTTCAGTATATAGCGATGACTTTATTATGAGTGGTGAAGCTAAAATTATATTTGAAAGAGATGATGAATTAACTACTTATAATAAGATAGTTGCTAATATTAAATTAGTAGATAATAGTTGTATTGTATTTATGGATGGTAGAACTAATTGTAATTTAGAGAATAATATTTATATAAAAGTTAGTGAAGATAATAATTATTCTAATGTAAGTCCGAAGATTATACCTATTGAGTTTGATTTAGAGACATTAACTTATAAGTTAGAACTTAATGATTTAATTGAGAATACTAGATATCGTATTGAGGTTTTTGCGGATATTGATAGAAAAGATGGTAATGGAGTAATATTTAATTCATTACTTGGTCAGACTATTATGAGTACTAAAGCACTTGCTAATTTAAATGTTAGTTTTGAAGATGCTGGTAGTAGTGAATTACATCCTATTAATAGTAATATTAAGTTTAATCCGGTTAGTGGTACTAGTGATGCTCAATTAAAATATACAATAGATGCTTTAAAGAGAGTAGATGCATATTTATACTATGGTAATGTTAGTGATAATGCTAATGCTGGTGTGTTATTAGGCAATACTAGTTATCTTAGCAGTAATGGTGTTAATATTGGAGAATTATTCTATGAAAATAAGTTTAATTTAACTAATGGTGATGTATTTGGACTAGCCCTTGATGATTTACGTAATGAAGATGGTGAATTAAGCCCTTATTATACAATTGCTATATATGCTTATTATGATGAAGATGGTAAGTTACCTATAGTTTTAAATAATAATATTTATGCTTATAAAATTAATGAATTATTATTAATGGGTAAGATAGAAGAACCTAAGTTGTTAGTTAATCCAATTAGTAATGGTAAGAGTAGTTATAGATTTGATAAGTTAATAGATGATTCTACTATTGTTGGATATAAGTTAACAGCAGCTTTTGATAGATTAGGATTAGAAAATCATGGATTTACTATTGATAAGTTTAATGTATATGTATATTTAAAGAGTGAATTAGAAAGTGGTATTGTTAAACCTGTTGACTTCTATATTTTAGAGGATGATAAGTTAAAGAGAGTTAATACTATTTCGGTAGACAATCCGGCTAGTGGAATTGAAAATACTATTTATATGGATTATGGTAGTGAGTATGATAAACGTGATGATATCATGTCTAGAGGTAATGAGTATGTAGTTAGTTATGTACTTGGTTTAACTAAAGATGGTGTAAGTTCAGTTTATCCAACTGCTAAAGAATATGAGGCTGGTGGAGTATTCACTACTGTTTTAGCAGAAAAAGAAAGTCCTAATATTAAGTTATATCCGTTAATTAGTGATAAGAATTCTATTACGTATAAATATAATATTGTGGATGTTGATAAAGCTTTAAGTGGTAATAAGCTATATTCTAAAGTTAATGATGTAGTTAGTGAGTATTCTTTAGAAAGTAATTTAGATGGTAGCTTTAAAGTTAGTGGTTTAACTAATGATAGTATTATTAATATTTATTATAGTAAGAATGTATCTAAGACTAATAGTGAGAAAGATTTTGTTGAAGATAATTTCTTTGAATATAAATATGATGGGCAATATAAGCTAGATGATAATTTAAGTTATGTTATTAACAATAATAGTTCAAATGGTAATAGAGTAAATATTAAATTAGTTGGAAATGATGAAATACTTAATAGGGTATTATCTTATGAAATTACTTTAACGGATAGTAAAGATAATATTTATAAGAGTAAGTTATGGAATCTTAATAAGTGTTTAGATGATGATACTAATAGATGTATTTATATTGATTATATGGTTCTTAAGAACTTAGGCATGCAATCTAGTGTTGATAAAGTTAATCCTATTAAAGTAGGTATTAAAGCTTATTATGATAGTGGGTTAATTGGTTATGAATTAAAGAGTGATTATTATATATTCCAAAATAATTCTACTAGTAAGGAAGATGGTAGTTATATTGGGGTTAATAATTATGGCAATGTTATATTATGGAATAAAGATTTAGGTTTTGGTAAAGGTTATTATACTTATACTTTAGGAGAAGATAAGAGTGGTAAGTTTATTACTTTAGTTAATAAAGATAATAATGATCGAAGCGGTAAGACTTATTATGATGTTACTAGTTCTGGTTTTGTTGGTAGTAAGGGAACAATGGTTCCTAAAGGAGTATCAGTAAACAATGTTAGTACAGATAATGATACATTTAGTTTTAGTAGTATAGTTCCTAAAATATCTATTGATAGTAAGGCTGTTAAATTAGATGGTACAGTTATATCAATGACGGTTGATGGATATGATCCTGATTACTTTGTTAATGAGAATGGTAAACATTATTTCTATATTGATGTTTATGAGAATGAAAGTGATGTAGGCAATGATAGTCTTATTATAAGAAAGATTAAAGTTGATTATGATAATATTAATGAGATAGTTATTGATGGTTTAGAAAATAATAAGAGATATTATTATACAGTTAATGCTTACTTATATTATAGTAATAAGGCTGTATATACTAGATTATATGATGCTAAATATGATGATGATAGAACAGAGTTATATACATTTAGATCATTAGATGGTAGTGATATATTTAATAGAATTAGTGTTGATTTAGAGTTAAGTAAAGATAAAGGATATTCTGATAGACAGTTAAGAACTACTTTAACATTTATCAAGGGTGAGTATAATGATTATCCATTTAATTTTGATATTCAATATGTATTATGCAAAAAAGGTAGTCAGTGTTCATTAGATAGTGAATCTAAGGTATTAGATGGTACAATTAGTTCTTCTAGTATTAAAGGTACAACGGCTAGTGGATTATACGATTTATCAAATATTGATATGGTATATGGTACTAATTATATTATTAAGGCTTATGCTGTTTATAACAATTTAGATGTAAATGGTAATATAGTTGGTAAATATGAAGTACTTCTTAATAGTAAAGATGATGTTTATTTAAGGGATTTAGAGAATGCTAATTTTAGTTTACTTAGAAGTGCTGATTATATAGATGGTAAGTATGTAATAGATGCTACTATTAATGTTAGTGATAAAGACCATGTATTAAAGAATGGAATATATTATGTTAAACTTGTTGATGAAGATAATAATGTAGTTGGTAAGCTTAAATATACTAATAGTGATGGTGAAGTAGTAACTATTGATGACTATGAGAACTATGCATTAGATGTTAGTGTTATTAATAGAAAGATTACTTTTACTGATTTAAAACCAGAGACGAGATATACTATTATTGTATATGGAGATACTTATCGTAATAATTATAATTTAAGTGATGAAGAGAAGAATAGTCATGTGGAAGTTAGCAGAAGTTTATATTCCTCTAATGATTATGGTGTTTCTACTGGTACAATAGTATTTTCTGCTACAGAGAGAAGCTTTGTTGTAATATTCTCTGAAGGTGTTAATTTAAGTAGAATTACTAAAGTATTTTATAAGATTCATACAATAAATGATCTTCAATATATACCAGATGATAGTTATGATATAGGAGAAGATGGTAAGAAGTTTGAAAGAAGTAATGAAGATGAAGACTTTACTCTTACTATAAATCCTGAAGGAATAGTTAATCAGATTAATTCAGTATATGTTGGTTCAGTTAGTTTTATAGTTAAAGATGATGAAGGTAATTTACATTTATTAGAAAGTCCTAAATGGGAGAATAAAGAGTTTGCTTATACTAAGGATACAAAGAAGGGTTAGGAGATAATTATGAGGAGAGAGTATAATTTGAAAAATAAAATAAATTTTGTTGTAATAGGGGTATTATCAATTTTAATAATTATAATTTTCTCCTTATTTATTATTAAATTTGTTAGTATAAAGAAGGTTGAATACTCACTTAACAAAGGTACTGTTTTGTTTGATGCTGATTATAATAAACTTAATATTGATAAGAGCGTTATTATGAAGTTAAAATGGAATGGTAATTATTATATAAGTAGTGAAGATAATGATACTATTTTAGGAAGAAGAGTTGTAGCGTATAATGAACTTACTAAGAATTTAGATTTATATGGTAAGTATTATGAGATACTTAGTAATGGTGAAGTTAATATTGATAAAGATATTACTAATATTAATACCCAAAGTGAGAGTAAGTTCTATAAGTTAGAAGATAGAAAGTATTTACTTGTTGATAGGAGTATTAAAAGTAGTGATGGAGCACTTGATACTAGTAATTATTTAATAGTTGAGTTAGATAAACAAGGTAATGCTTTGTTATTAAATAATGAAGTTCATTATAAGACTTTATCTGAAGCAATTATTAATACTAGCAGTTATAGTTTTGATGTGGCTAATGAGATACTTTCTTTTGGAGAAGATAAAATAGATTTAAAACAAATTATTGGCAGTAGTAATCAATATAAGCCTAGTGATAGTACTAGTGATGGTACTGATGGTAATGGTAGTTCCGGTAATGGAAGTGGAAATGGTTCAGGTATCGGAGGTAATGGCACAGGAGGCAATGGTGGTACTGCTACGGGTGATAATGGTGTTATAAATAATGGTGAAACTGGAGATGATGTTGTTATTAAGAAAAAGAAGACATCAGTTCTTAGTGTTAGTCCTTCAATAGATAGTATTAGTGTTGATTACTTTGTATATGATCCTAATGATGAATATAAGAGTGTTTATGTTATTGTTAGTGATGGTGTTAATAGTAATACAGTATATTTATCAAAGAGTAATACTAATATTATTCTTAATGGATTAAAGATGGGGACTAAGTATAATTTGAAGTTTATGTTTAGTTATTTAGATAATGAAGGTAAGATGTTATCAGATAGTTTTAGTGAGATAGATGTTAGTACTGTTTATCCTAGTTATCAAATATCTTTAGTTAAGGTATCAAAGGTTAGTAATGAACTTAGTTATCGTATTAGTTTAGATTCTAGATATACTATTGATAAAGCTAATGTTAGTTTAATTATTGATGATGTTGTAGTAGATAGTAAGAGTGTTAGTGTTAGTGAGAATGCTAAGAGTGTAGTAGATAGTTTTGTTCTTCCTAATATTGATAAGGGTAGTGTAGTAGTTATTAGATTAAATAGTGTATCTAGTAATGGAGTAGTTATTAATAGTAATAGTTATTATCAATATATTAATGAGTAAAGGAGTAGGGGTATGAAAATAATAGAGAAGATTAAGGGTAATTATAAAGTTATAGTGCCTATATTAGTTATATTATTGTGTGTTATTATTTTTATATTTATATATAGTGATTATAAGTATAAGAGTAAGAGAAATATTAAAGAGATAGAAGTATTTCAATATTTATCACAGGATAAGTTAGAGTATAAGGCTAATGTTAGTTATAATCATGATAATAAGATTATGGATTTAGTACCTAAGGGTCTTACTATTGAATATAATTCCATGCCTATATATTATACTTTTTCAGATAGGGTAATATTTCCTAAAAGTATGGATATAGTATTTCCTTTAAAAGATATTAAAGAGTATGAGATGGATAAGTATGGTGTTTATTATAAAGAAGATAATATGCACTATTTAGGGGATACAGGTAGTTTTAAAGATTATAATTATTTTTTTATTTATGATTATAAAGATTTGTATTTCTTTCCTGATGAAGTAGATATATATATTGATGATGTTTATTATACTCACCTTAGTGCTATGTCATATTTAACTACTGGTGGTGGTTATACATTACAATACTTTGATAAAGAAGAAGATAAAGTAGAGATAGTGGATATTGAAAATAAGGTAGTAGTAGTTAAAAATGAAAATTATGAAGTTAATGTTAGTTTTGATTATTTAGTTGTTTATAATCGTGAGGTAATGTTATCTAGTAGTGATTCAAAATTAAAAAGTATTAATGAATTAAATTGACATGGTGGTTATTGTTGAGATATAATTAATTATAGTAGATTAGTATAGATAGGAGTGATATTATGGAGACGATTTTATCGTATACGGCTCTTGGTGTTGGACTAATGCTTGGGCTTGGATTTTTAGGTTTAGGTATTGGTATTGGCATATTAGGAGGTAGAGTAGCAGAGGCAATTGGGAGAAATCCTGAGACAAAAAATGATGTAGTACATTCTGTTATGACAATATTGATTATTACAGCGGTATTTTTACTATTCTTATTTGCTTTTTGTTTCTTATTATTATTCTTTAATCCTTTAGTAACTTATTAATATGGCACTGGTAATTGTTATTGTATGTGTGGTTATGATAATTTTAATATTATTCATGTTTTTAATACTTAAGAATACTGTTAAAATTGTTAATAATCAGACTAAATCATATTTTGTTAATAAGCTTCAAGATTACGATGATTTAATTTTAGCTAGAGAGAATAAACTTAATGAAATAGAGGAATTATTAAAGAATAAAAAACAGGGTAATAAAGAAGAAAATAAATTGAATAAAGAGTCGGGGTATGCTTTTGATACTGATGTTATTGATTTGTTTAATCAAACACAGTATCGTGATAATAATATATTTGAACTAAATAAAAAGATAGAAGAGAATTTTAATGTTAATTATGAAGAATTAATTAAAGATTTTATTTCTCTTACAAAGGGTAAAAATAATTATAAATTTTGTTTAAATTTAAGAGATAAGTTTACTAGTGATGTTATATATACTTTAAAGACGAAGAGTGGTCTTGAGAGAGAAGAATATTATAAAGAATTACTTACTGAGGAAGAGTTTAAAGTATATGAAGCATTTAAAGTTATTGTTAGTGATAATAGTGTAGAGAATTTTATTTCTTATTTAGATGAGCTTATTAGTTTGAATGATCCTACTATTAAGATTTTAGTGGGTAATAAGAAAGAAAATTATGATTATTTAAATAAATATATTAAGACTATTTATTCTGATAAGATATATAAGGGAATTAAGATAATATATAGAGATAAGATATATGATTTTAGTTTGAGTGAAAGGAATTGATAGTATGGATGATATATTTTTAAATGATTTAAATGAATCTATAGATAATATTAAGAATAATAATAATGTTTATACTGCTGGTAAGGTTATTAAAGTTAATGAATATATTATTGAAGTATCAGGATTAAATGATGTTAGTTTTTATGAGAAAGTTAATGTTGATGATAAAGCTAATGGTTATGTATTTGGTATATATCCTGATCGTGTTATTGTAGCTTTAGTAAATGTATATGATGTTGTTAAACCTGGGGATATTGTTTATGGTTTAAAGAAAGAGTTTAAATGTTTATTTAGTCTTGATTCTGTTGGTAAGGTTATTGATATATTTGGTAATGATTTAATAGCAGGTAAGAAATTTGATAACTTAGTAGAAATTAGTGTTGAGAATAAGAGTACTTCTATTATGGATAGGGGTACAGTTAATAGAGAATTACTTACAGGTATTACAGGTATTGACTTATTATATCCAATTGGTAAAGGTCAAAGACAGCTTATTATTGGTGATAAAAAGACTGGTAAGACACAGTTATGTTTAGATACAATCGTTAACCAAAAAGATAAGAATGTATTATGTATTTATGTAGCTTTAGGTAAGACTAAGAAAGAAGTAAAAGATATATACTATGAACTTACTAAGAGAGGGGCTGCTAGTTATACTATTATTATTGCATCATTTCATGATGAACTTCCAACAAGAACTTATTTAACTCCTTATGTAGCTTTATCAATAGCAGAAACTTTTATGGCACAAACTTATGATGTATTAGTATGTATTGATGATTTAAAGAAACATGCGGATATTTATAGACAGATATCACTTGCTAGTAAGAAGACTCCTGGTAGAGATGCATATCCTGCTGATATTTTCTATGCTCATAGTAGACTGTTAGAAAGAGGTTGTCAACATATTAATGGTGGTTCTATTACTATCTTGCCTATTGTTGAAACAAAGGGTGGAGATATTACTGATTATATAGCTACTAATATTATTAGTATTTGTGATGGACAGATTGTATTATCTAGTAAGAACTTTACAAAAGGTGAGAAACCAGCAATTGATTATGGACTTTCAGTATCGAGATTAGGTGGTAATGTACAGGATGATAATATGAAGAAAGTTGGTAGTAAGGTTAGAATTCAGTTATTGTCTTATCTTGATGTTAGAGAGATATATGAACTTGCTAACTTTGATGAGATGAGCGATGAACTTAAAGATAGACTTACTAATGGTAAGAAGATATTAGATAATTTAAGACAATATAGATTTAGTCCTAGAACAAAGAAAGAAATGTTAGATAGTTATAGGTTTATTATGGATAGTGATAAAATAGAAGAAGAAAAGAAAGATGAATTATATAGTGAAGAAAATATATTTGTCGATTAGATAATGGAGAGGATAAAAATGGTAGTTGGTAAAATTATTTCAATATTTGATATTAGTGTTGAAGTTATTCTTAGCGATACTGATGTTAAGTTAGGAGATATTCTTAAAGTTAAGGATGATGATGAGTATCTTTTTGAGGTAGTTAATGTTAATAATATTAGTGCTACTTGTATTAGTTTAGGGACTACTAGAGGACTTAAAAAGGGTAGTGAAGTAGTTAGAAAGAATAATGGTATTGAGATTGAGTATTCTGATAAGATACTTGGTAGAGTATTTAATTCTTATGGGGATACTATTGATGGTAAAGAGATAGTTAGTTCTAAGAAGAGAAATATTAATAATGAAACAGTATCTTTAAGTAAACTTAATATTAATAGTGATATTTTATGGACCGGTATTAAGGTTATTGACTTTTTTGCTCCATTACAAAAAGGTTTTAAGATGGGTCTTCTTGGAGGTGCTGGTGTTGGAAAAACAGTACTTATTAAAGAGTTAATCCATAATGTTTATTCTTCTATTAATGCGCATGCGGTATTTGTTGGAGCAGGTGAGAGATCAAGAGAAGGTCGAGAATTATATGATGATATGGTATCTTCTAATTTATTAGATAAGATGAGTATGGTTTTTGGTCAAATGGGTGATAATCCAGTATCAAGAAGTAAGAGTGTTTATTCAGGATTAACTTTAGCAGAGTATTTACGTGATGAAAAGAAAAAAGATGTATTACTATTTATCGATAATATATATCGTTTTATTCAGGCTAAGAGTGAGATTGCTACTGAGTTAAAACAACTACTTATTGAGAATGGATATCCGGCTGATATGGCTAATGAGATTAGTAAGGTAGAGGAGAGAATTTCTTCAACAGATAATGGTTCAATTACTTCATTCCAAGCTATTTATATACCAGCTGATGATTATAATGATGAAGCGGTATCAACTATTACTTCTTATATGGATGGGCAAATAGTTCTTGATAGAAAGATTGCTGAATTAGGTTTATATCCTGCTATTAATGTGTTTAAATCTACTTCTAAATTAGTTGATGTTGAAAAAATTGGAGAAAGGCATTTTAAGCTAATAGAGGAAGTGCTTAGGTATTTAACTAGATATGAAGAATTAGAAGAAATTATTGCTATTTTAGGTATTGAAGAATTAAGTGAAGAAGATAAGAAAATATTCTATCGTTCAAGAAAACTTAGATATTATTTCTCACAACCAATGTTTGTAGCGGAAGCTTATACAAATATTAAGGGAGAATTTGTTAAGATAGAAGATATTTTAATAGATGTTGAGAATATATTAAGTGGTAAATATGATGATGTGGATGAGAGTAAGTTCTTATTTATAGGTAAATATCATGAATAGTAAAGGTATTAAGGTTAGAATATTTAATTTAGAGAGTGGTCTAGTTGAATATGAAGATGTTAAGTTTATTAGAGTTATTAGTAAAGATTATAATTTATTAATTATGAAAGATTATTTACCTATTATAGGAGAAGTAGAAGGTAGTATAGATATTAAGGGTGATGATGTAGATATATCATACTCTAAGATAAAGGCTTTTTATATGAATAGTCATAATGTATTTAATTTAATGATTGAAGAGGGTTAATATGAATAGTGTTGATATTTTAAGTAATTTTATTGTATTTGTGGCAATTGCTGTTGTATTCTTATTAGCATTATTTATTTATTTTAAGGTATCTTTAAAGAAATATGATGTTAATAGTGATAAAGTTAGATTTTATGGTTTATTTTTAGGAATGGATAATGGTTCAATTATTGCATTTAGTATGATTACTTTAAATTTTATATTTTTAGCTTGGTTAATGATTAGTTTTGTTGGTATAAATTGGCTCTATGCTGGAGTATCTTATGTATTAGTTATTATGGCGACAATAATTAGTAAACAATATAATAGAATATTCATTAATATAGTATTTAATGGAATTAATTGTTTGTGTGTATTTCTAGCTAATTATGTATATGATTATTTTATGGAAGATAGTAGTATCTATTTGTTAGTTATATTAGCTTTTGTTATTATCTTTGTATTTTTATATTTATTATATATTACTTTTAAATGGTTAAATGAGGTTATTACTAAGAATAAGTATTTAGTTAAGAAGCAATATAAGAAATTATAGGTGATGGTATGAGAGTTAAGAATGTTGTTAAGGTTATGAATTTTAACGCGTTATTAAATGTTGATAAGGCTATTAAGAAAGCCTCTAAGTATAGGAATGTTGGGGATGAAGTTACTAGTATTTTATCTAGAATTATTTATAATAAGAATATTGTTTTAGATAAGAAGAGTTTAAAGGCTGATCCTAGTAAACCTAAATTAAATATATATATTGCTAATGATTATGGTTTTTGTGGTAATTTTAATAGTGAGATCAATAGAAGTTTAAGAGAAGATAAAGATTGTTATAAGATTATTATTGGTAAGAAGATAATATTTAGTGATGATTTAACTTTACTTAAGATACATAAAGATGAGTTTTATACGAGATTTGGGGAGATAGAGAATATCTTAAGAAATGGTGTTGTTAGTAATTTATATAGTGAAGTTAATGTATATTATAATCATTACTATTCTTCTACTAGTTTTGGTTTTGTTAAATTACAATTATTTCCAGTAAAATTAGAAGGAGAGCTATATGAAGGAGAAGATTTTATTACTGAGACAGATATTAGTAAAGTTTTAGCTAGTTTACTAGGGTTCTATATGTGCTACCAAATAATTATGTGTGAAAGTATTTCGGAAGCCGCTGAGAACGTTTTAAGAAGTCAGATTACTAGTTCAGCATTAGATAAGATAGAAGAAAAAGAAGAAGAAGATAGATTATTAGAGAATAAGAGAAAGAAAGAAATAAGTGTAAAGAAAAGTGTAGAAAACTTTAAAAAGATTATGTAAAGAAAAGTTATATTATTGACAATATTTTTGATAAAATATATACTTATAATAGAGGTGGGATATAATGATAAGTGGAAGTAGTGCTTTTAATGATATATTAGAAAAAAAGTATAAAATATTAAGAACTAGTTTAATATTGGGTAATTCTAAAAATCGTGATGATTTACTATTACAATTTGAAGATACTGCTAGAAGGGTAGATGATATATATAACAATAGATATTTACAAATTTTAGCTAGTAAGAAATATCCTACTAAGAACTTGAATGAAGAAGAAGATAGACTTAGAGATTTAATAGATTTTATTAAAAAAAGAGTTTATGATAGAAAGTGCTTTTTAGATGATTATAAAGAGATTACTTTATATAATTTAGATGGTTTAAAAGATATTAGTGATGAAGATGAATTATCTTTATATGAAAATAGACTTAGTATTATTGATGAATACTTAGCTAATGTTGATAAGATAGATGATATTAACAAGCGTATTAGTGAATGTAAAGATGAGTTAGATGAAAAGTATAAAGTAAATGCGGAAAATCAAGCTCTTAATGTTAAATATGAGGATACTTTATTAGATGAGTTTAATAAAATAATATTAGATGATGAATATTATAGTAAGTTAAGTTATACTGATATAGATAAAGAATTAGAGGACTTAGATATAAGTTCTAAAGATAAGAAAGCTACTTTAGATACTTTTATTGCTTCTTATGATGCTTTAGAGAATTCTGGTATTGGAGAAGATGAGAAGAATGAGTATAAGTCTTATGTTAGAGATGCTAAAGTAGATTATTATAATGATGTTGAAAAGATATATATATTAAAGTTATATAAGATGGTTCTTGATAAGAAGACTGAATATAAAGATATATTTAGTAAGAGAGAGAATATTACTAATTTATTAAATGAAAGATTAGTACTTAGAAATGACTTAGGTATAGATAGTTTTGATGTATTAAGTGGTTTTTATGATGTAGTATGTGATCAGTTTGGTGTAGTTAAGGCTCAGAAATATACTATAGAAAGTATCGATAATTTAATATTAACTTTAGATGGTTATGAGAATGATTTAAAAGAACTAACTATGAGAAATAGTGATAAAGAAATATTAGATGTGGTATCTGATTATATATTTGATATTGATAAGAAACCTACTATAGAAGTAGAAGATACTAAAGAAGATGTAGTAGAGGAAGAAGTACCTAAGGTTGAAGATATAAAACATTTGGATAATGAAGTGGTAGCAGTTGAAGATGCTGTTGACTTTGATACTGATGTTGTATCTATGCAAGCTATTGATGTTATGAAAAGAGTAGTTGAAGCTTTAGATATAGATAAAGATAATATTATTACAGTTGAGAATGATAAAGATGATATATTCTTAGATGAAGAACCTAAAGTAGAAGAAAAAGAAGATAGTAAGAAGAATATACTTACTAAAGAAGTTCCAATGACTGAAGAAGATATATTTAAAGATATTGATCCATTCTTAGATGATAATATGTATGAGAATGATAATGAGAAAGTAAAAGATGATACTATGGGATTAGTAATGCCGGATATAGATAAGATAGGTTCAGTTAAACCTACAAATACTTTATCTAAAATAGAAGACATTGCTAAAGATAACAATGATTTAGTATTACCTACATTAGGCTTAATTAATAATACTAAAGATGTATCATTAGTGTCTGATAATTATTTATCATAATATAAATTATAAGTGTATAGTCTAGATGATTATATGCTTTTTTTGTTATGTAAATATATGTAAAAAGAATAATAAGTATGTTATTGAATATTGTAGTGATAATAGAATAATATCAAGGGAATATATACTAGTGTAATTTATAAGTTCATGCTGGGTGAAAAAAATATTCTAAAAATGAAAAATATGTATTGCATTTTATCTAATAATTTGCTATCATTATTATTGTAAAGGAGGATAAGAAAAGATATGGAAAATAATAATGGAAGAGGAATATTTTACGGAGTAATGGGAGTTGCTACTTTAGTAGTTGCTATAGTAGGTGCTACATTTGCATACTTCGCTGCTAGTACTAATGGTGCTACAGGAGCTGCAGCTGCTAATTCAGCTAACGTTTCTGGTACATTGGAAATCACTCAAGATGGACAATATGTTGCTCCAGACTTAATTCCAACTAGCTCTGCTACTATGTTAGCTTCTTTCGCTCAAACTGGTGCTGCGACTGCTAACAGTGGTAAATGTCGTGGTGCAAGTGCTGCTAACAAAGAAGGTAACTATGGTATGTGTAGTTATTATACTTTCACAGTTAAAAATACTTCATCAGTTGCTACTCAAGTATACTTATCATTAAAGACTGACAGCAATAATTTCGATGACAGTTTGAAATATTGTGTATACGAAGGAGATACTACTGCTGCTACAGCACAAGCTTGTGAAACTGTACCTAAAGATTCTAAAATATTTGCTAATACTAATTTAGCTGCTTCTACTGGTACAAAACAATACACTATCGTATTATATTATGAAAATGCATCTTCTGATCAAACATCTGGTGGAGCTGGTAAAGCTTACTCTGGTACTGTATCAGCTAGTACATCTGATGGTACTAACCAAATCGTTGGTTATATCGCTGGTGTTGAATAATATACCAAATTTAAAAGAACGATATAAAAGTCGTTCTTTTTTTTCGCTATATAATGAAAAATAGTATTGCATTTTGTCTATTTTTTTGTTATTATTAGTATAGTAAAGGAGGATATGAATAATATGGATGAAACTAGAGGAAGGGATATATTTTTAGGAGTTATTGGTGTTCTTACACTAATTGTTGCTATAGTAGGTGCTACATTTGCTTATTTTAGTACACAAGTTAATAGTGCTGCTGATTCAGTTAATATAACTTCTTATCAGTTTGCTACTTCATTAGTATTAAACCCAGTTTATCCTACAAAAGATCATAAGGCTTTAATACCACTTGATTCAAAGGCAACAAATGGAGATGTTACTTATTTAGATAAGGCTTTATCTGAAGGTTGCGTAGATGCTAAAGGATATCAAGTTTGTGCTGTTTATGAAGCTGTTTTAACTAATACTGCTGATGATGTTGTTTTAACTCCAACATTTGATGTAAGTGCAAATGGTTTTGTTAATGAAGCTGGAAATTCTAATATGTATGCTTTATTAGCTACTGCAAATGGTTCTGAAACAACTCCAACTGCATTTACTTATAATAGAGAAAACGCTACTAATGTTATTACAACATCAAATCCATTAACTTATAATGGTCAAACAACTGTTACAGTAACTGGTGGACAAACTGCAAAGTATTATTTAGTTCTTTGGTTAGAGAATCTTGAAGAATCTCAACCAGATATGAATAAGACTTTAACTGGACAAATCACATTTAGTTCAGAAGGCGGAGCTAAATTAAAAGCTGAATTCAATTTCAATTAAAACATACTTTGGTATGTTTTTTTTATGCTAAATGTGTAAAAAATATGTCTTCTTATTTGCCAAGTTAAGTAAAATATGGTAAACTAAGTTATGGTGATAAGCATGGAAGAAGTACTTAAGAGAATATATGATTATTCATTGGAAGAGATTATGGGTGAGAGATTTGGAAAATATTCTAAATACATTATCCAAGATAGAGCTATTCCTGATGTTCGTGATGGTTTAAAACCAGTTCAGAGAAGAATCTTATATTCTATGTATAAAGAAAAAAACACTTTTGATAAACCATATAAAAAATCTGCTAGAGCAGTTGGTGATGTTATGGGTAAATATCATCCACATGGTGATTCTTCTATTTATGATGCTATTGTAAGAATGAGTCAAGATTGGAAGATGAAAGCCCCTTTTATTGATATGCAGGGTAATAATGGTTCGATTGATGGTGATCCTCCAGCTGCATCTCGTTATACAGAAGCTAGATTATCTAAAATTAGTAATGAAATGTTAAAAGATATAGATAAAGATACGGTAGTGTTTGCGCCTAACTATGATGATACTTTGTTAGAACCTACAGTATTACCGGCTAGATTTCCTAACTTACTTGTTAATGGTACGACAGGTATTTCAGCTGGTTATGCTACTAATATTCCACCACATAATTTATGTGAGGTAATAGATGCTACAATATATCGTATGGATAATTCTAATTGTCGATTAGATACTATTATGAACTTTATTAAGGGTCCTGATTTTCCTACCGGAGCAATTGTTGAGGGTATTGATGGTATTAAGAGTGCTTATGAAAATGGTCGTGGGAAGATTGTTATTAAATCTAAGACGATTGTTGATAAGAATAAGATTATTATTACAGAGATACCTTATGAGGTTAATAAACAATTACTTGTTAAGAAGATTGATGAACTTCGTTATGAAAAGAAATTAGATGGTATTGTTGAGATAAGAGATGAATCTGATAAGAATGGTTTACAAATTACTATTGAACTTAAGAAGGATGCTAATAGTCAGAATATTTTAAATTATTTATATAAGAATACTGAATTACAAATAAGTTATAATTTTAATATGATTGCAATAGTTAATCGTAGACCGGAACAATTAGGTATTTTAAGAATGTTAGATGCTTATATAGTTCATCAGAAACAAGTTGTTACTAAGAGAACGAAGTTTGATTTAGATCATGCTTCAGCTAGATTTCATATTGTTGAAGGTTTAATTAAAGCAATATCTATATTAGATGAAGTTATTAAAGTTATTAGATCTAGTAAAGATAGAGGAGATTCTATTGATAATTTAGTTAAGAAGTTTGATTTTACTTTAGAACAAGCGACTGCTATTGTAGATATGAGATTATATAGGTTATCTAATACAGATATAGTGGCTTTACAAGAAGAGAAAGATAATTTAATTAAGATAATGAATGCTTTAAATGAGATACTTGGTAGTGAGGATAAGCTTAAGAATGTTATTAAAGAAGAGCTTCGTAAGATTAGAAGAGAATATGGTGTAGCTAGAAAGACAGAGATTAGGGAACAGATAGAGGATATTAAAATAGATAATACTTCAATGTTACCTAAAGAAGATGTTATTGTGGCTATTACTAAAGATGGTTATGTTAAGAGGGTATCTTTGAGGAGTTATAATGCTAATGATGAGACAGGCTTAAAAGAGAATGATTATATTATTGGTTTATATAATATTAATACTTTAAATGTTATATTAGTGTTTACTGATTTAGGTAATTATTTATATTTACCAGTTTATGAGATACCTGAGGCTAAATGGAAAGACTTTGGTAAGCATTTAAGTAATATTATTGGTATGCAAGAGAGTGAAAAGATAATAGGCGTTATGCCGGTATATGACTTTGATGAAGATAGATATATTGTTTCATTTACGAAGAATGGTATGGTTAAGAGAACTAAATTAAGTGATTTTAAGGTTCAGAGATATACTAAAGAAATTAATATGATGAACTTAAAAGATGAGGATAGGGTAATTAATGTTGATTATTCTAATTTGAGTGAAGTATTTGTGGCTACTAAGAATGGATATGGTCTTTGGTATAATACTAGTGAGATTAGTGTTGTAGGTATTAGAGCATCTGGCGTTAAATCTATTAATTTAAAGAATGATGAAGTAGTTAGTTCATATTTGTTTAGTCCTAGTGAAGAGTATATTACAGTTATTACTGATAAGGGTACTGGTAAGAGACTTAAATTAACAGAGATAGATAAGACTACTAGGGGTAATCGTGGTTTACTTTTGATGAAAGAGATTAAGAGTAATCCTAGTAAGATAGTATCTACTTATATTATGAATGGTAAGAATGAGATTATTATATCTACTGATAAAGAGAATAAACAATTAAAACTTACTGAGATACCTATTATGGATAGAGCTAGTAATGGTTCATATGTTGTTAAAGATAAAGCTAATTGTTCTTATAAAGTTATTAATTTAACTAGTAAAGATGATTATATTATTAAAGAAAGTGATGTTGTTATACCTTCTAGTAAGATGTCTTTAAAAGAAGTTGATGAATCAATTGCTAGTATAAATGATATATTAAAGAAATATTAGAATCAAATTTATTTTGGTTCTTTTTTGATATAGTAATTGATTTTTTTACTCGATTTTGGTATTATTATAATAGATGGTAGAATAGGTAAAGAGGTGTTGTCTATGAATTGGGATAATGATAAGAAGAAAATGCTATTTTATATGATATTTGGTGTTGCTATATTAATAATGGTAGTGGTAGGTGCAACATATGCTTTCTTTGAGGCAGTAGTTTCTAGTGGTGATAATTCAGTTAATGTAGATTCATTAGATGTTAGTTTATTGCTTGAGGAAGATACTAGTTATATTAAGTCTAATCTTTTTCCTACTACCGAAGATGTTGTTAATGATAGTGTTTTAAAGACTGGGGAAGATAAATGTTTAAGTGGTGAACGTGAAGTGTGTAGTGCTTATACATTTACAGTTATTAATCCATCATTTCAATCACCAGTACCTATTACTATGACTTTAAATCCTGTTGAGGGGAATAATGAGTTTCATAACTTATATTATCGAGTATATCGTGTTATAAAAGATAGTAATGGTGTAGTACAGTATACTGAGGTTATTCCTTCAACTAAACTTAATTATCAAGATTATAGTGCGATTGTTTTAGATAAACTTGATACTTATATTCCAGCTAGTACAAATACGACTAGAGGGGAAGTTAGTTATGAGATTGTTATGTGGTTGAAAGAGATTAATGAAGACCAAACAGAACTCGATGGTGGTAAAACATTTAAGGCTACTATTAATGTTAGTAGTGGTTATAAAGGGGTTAAGGGATTGCAAGCTAGTTTCTTATTTAATAGTGATGATGATTTAAGTTCTAAAGATTAACTATAAAGAAGGTGATATAAATGAATAAGGGGAAGAAATATACTACTAATTTGTTAATATATGTGTTTGTTATTTCTGGTTTATTTATTAGTTTGTTGGGTGCGACATTATCTTATTATTTAGTTATGGTTTCAAGAAATAGTGTTAATGCTACGGCAGCTTATATTAAGTTAAATTATACTGATGGTAAGACTGTTTCAATGGATAGTGTTATTCCTGGTAATTTTAAAGAAGTAGATGCGGCTTATCGTCGTACTGATGGCAAACAATGTTTAGATGTTAATGATAGTGAAGTATGTACGGTATATGGTTTTACAATTGAAAATATTGGGGACAAAGCTAATTTTGTAGCGTATTTAAGAAGTAATGTAAATGAATTTTCGCAACTTAGTTATGCGTTTTATGAACTTGATGAAAATGATAATCCTACTTTAGTATATCCAATTAACGGTGGTGATAATTTGCTAGTAGCTAGTAGAAAAGATACTTCTTTATTTGGTTATGATAGTAATGGAAAACCTAATACTTTTTCACTTAGTAAGGATGATGGACCAAAGAGATATGAGATAGTATTATATATAAATAATTTAGATAAGTTTCAGGTTGAAGAGATGGGAAAGAAATTTTCTGGTTCAGTAATAATTCAACTAGTAAATTATAATGGTAATATTGTAATAGAAGATAGGTGATGTTTATGTATGAAAATAGTAATGATAAAAAGAATTTCTTTTATGTAGTTATCTTAATTCTAACTTTGATTACAATGATAGTAGGTATTACTTTTGCTTTATATTCATTAATGGCTAGTCAAAAGAAGGATAATACAATATTATATACAGGTAAGCTAGAATTAAACTTTATTGATGGAATATACATTGATAATCCTACTTTATTACCTAGAAATGCACCTAGTGTTAATGATTATGATAATGTATATAGAAATAATTTTGTTGTAACTAGTACAGGTACTTTAGATCAAAGAATTAGTATTAGTGTTGAGATGATAGAGAATACTTTTAATGATGGTAATATTAAATATGCTTTATATAATGCTAATAATGTATTAATGAGTAGTGGCAATCTACCTAAGACAGGGGTAGTTAATATGGCTAATAATTTGTTCTTAGGATATAATGAAAGTGCGAGATATTTACTTCTTGTTTGGTTTGATGATAATGGTGAGAATCAAAATGAAGATATGGGAAAGGTTATTAAAGCTAAAATTAATGTAGAATCTATACAAATTAGAAAATAACATCTAGATATTTTCTTAGTTATAGTATATAATACATGGATAGGTGAATTTTATGGAGAGATTACAAAAAGTTATTGCTAATTTAGGTTATTGTTCAAGAAGAAAAGCTGAAGAACTAATTAGTGATGGTAAAGTTAAAGTTAATGGTATTACTGTTAGAGAAATGGGAGTAAAAGTAAAGAGCAGTGATACTATAGAAGTAGAGAATACTATTTTAGATAATAATAAAAATTATGAATACTATATTTTAAATAAACCTAAGGGTGTTGTTAGTACAGTAAGTGATGATTTAGGAAGAAAGACAGTAGTAGATTTAATAGATACTAGAACAAGAATATATCCTATTGGTAGATTAGATTATGATACTACAGGGTTATTACTTCTTACTAATGATGGTGTGCTTGCTAATAAACTTATGCATCCATCTAGTAATATTTATAAAACTTATGTGGCTAGAGTAGATGGTATAGTTAAGGGGTATGATATTAAAAGGCTAAAAGATGGTGTTATGATTGATGGTGTTAAGACGGCTAAATGTCATGTTAAATTAAAAAGTGTTGATGCAAAAAAAGAAAAAAGTATTGTAGAATTAACTATTCATGAAGGAAAGAATCATCAAGTTAAGAAGATGTTTGAATCTTTAGGATATAGAGTATCTAAATTAAAGAGGGAAAAGTATGCTAATATGGATTTAACAGGATTGAAGACAGGAGAATATAGAAAATTATCTAATAAAGAAATAGCTATTTTATATAGTTTAATAAAATAATAGGTGATGGTTGATTTTTAGGGGATTGTTTGATATAATTTATAATGAATCGAAGGAGAGGTTGTTAATATGAATTTTATAAATTTTAATGCTATTGATTTTGATGAACGAAATAAATTTAATGAAGAAATAGCTAATTTAAATATGCAAAAAGCTGAACAAATAAGTCTTTTATCTTCCTTTTTAGCTGCTAATAAAGATGTTTTTCATAGTGCTTATATGTTTGATTTTAATTCAATTAGTGATGTAAGTCAGCTAAATGGGGAATTTGAATATTGGATTCGTTCTTTGAGAGATGCTAGAAGAAATGCTGAGAGAACAAGTAATTTAAATAGAATTCTTAATAATTTTTATGTTAAATTAGCTGATATTTATAATAAAATTAATGAAGCAAATAGAAATTATGCAAAGTATGAAAGCGAACATAAGAATAATTTAAATGATGAGGATTTAAGACCTTCTGTTGAATATATTAATAGTATAACTGAAGTTGGTAATAGAATTGGTGAGAAGAGAAATAATATTGCTATTATTATTAATTATATGAAAAATATTGATACTGAAGATTTTATGAAAAATGATCATAGAAAAATGGTTGAAAACTTGCAGAATGAAATTAATTTAGATATGGCTGAGATATGTAAGTTATTATCTTCTAGAAATTTTGATATTGATAGTTATCGTATTTTTAGAAGTAATATTAGTCGTAATGTTGCTAATATGGGTGGTACTAGTTTATCTTTTAGTAATGAAACATATGATGTTTTGTATTATGAATATGATGCACTTTCTGAAATGTTAAGAAGTGGTAGAAAGCCGATGGATGAAGTACCACAACCTGTAGAAATTCATGAAGAACCAACACCTATTCCTAGTGAAGAGACTCCTATTGAGTTGCCTCCGGTTGATAATAATCCTATAGATAGCAATCCTGAAAATGAAGTTCCGGAGAATTTGGAAGAACTAAATCCTAGTAATGATGATATACCTGTTGAGGGTGATGATTTAGGAGATGATCCTTTAGATGAAGTCCCATTAAATGATGATTCACTAAATGATGAATCTCTAGATGATAGTTCATTAGATGATGACTTTGATGATGAAGTAGAACGTGAACCTGTTAAAAATAGTCCTTTATCACAATTTAGAGATAAGTTTAAACGTTCAGTTAAAGGTATATCAAAAGCAAGTGGTAAATTAAAAGGTAAAATAGATGCTAAAGTATTTCGCAAAGCTGCTTTGAGATGGACAGGAGTTGTTGGTGTTTTAGCTGTTGCAGCAGTTATTAATCCGGCATTATTGTTTGGTGGAGCTGCTGTTGGAGCAGGTCTTTATGAATATAATGTAGCTAAAAAAATGAAATAAAAAAGGGAAGAGGTTAGTATATGAGTTTAAAAAGATATGATGTGCTTACTTTAGATGATGATAGTCAAGTAGTAGTTATTGATTCTATAAATCATGAAGGTGAAGAATTTATCTTTACTGATGAAGTAGATAAAACTGGTGATGATACTAAACAAAATTATAGAATTTTAAGAGTATGTTATGAAGATGGTACAATTGAAAGCGTTAATGATCCAAAATTATTATCGGATTTAGTACCAATATTTGAGAAAAATTTAAAAATGAGTATTAATTTAGAAAATCCTATGAACTAGGATTTTTTCTTTGTAAAAGAAAACCCATTACTATGAGGCAATGGGTAACAGTTTTATTTAGCTTCAATTATTAATTTGATAGCAGTTCTTTCTTCGCCATCAATCATAATATCAGTAAATGCTGGAATACATATTAGATTTTTACCGGATGGCGCTACAAAGCCTCGTGCAATAGCAACTGCCTTAATAGCTTGATTTAATGCTCCGGCACCAATAGCTTGTATTTCAACAGTATTTTTTTCTTTGAGAACATTAGCTAATGCTCCTGCTATTGAATTTGGGTTAGATTTTGACCTTACTTTTAGTGTTTCCATATATATTATTTCATCCTTTCTTTAACACTATAATATATGTTTATATTTTTAAATAATGCTAATTGATTAATTATTTTTAATTTGGTATACTTTTAATGTGATGGATATGAATAAGTTATATAATAAAAAAGTATTTAAATGGTTTCTAGTTTCTAGATTATTATTACTATTAATAATATTATCTTATTGTTTATTTAGTAATACTAATATTTTAGATATATATAGTTATTTTGATAATGAATGGTATGTAGAAATAGCTAATAATGGTTATAATGATGGGACAGTAGTTTTCTTTCCGTTAATACCTTTAATTATTAGATATTTAGGAAGTGTATCTTTAGTAATTATTAACATAATTTGTACTTATTTTACAGGGTTAATTATATATAAATTAAGTAATATAAAAGGTAGTAAGTTATGGTTCTTTTCACCTATAGCAATATTTTCTATATTATTTTATACTGAGAGTTTATTTATGTTTTTAACAATATTAACATTATATTTATATAAAAATAAAAAGTATTTATTAGCGGGTATTACCTTGGGATTATCAGTATTTTGTAGGAACATGGGTAGTATGTTATTCTTTAGTATATTTATTTATATGTTTTATGAATTTATTAAAGGTAGAGTTAAGTTTAAAGATATTTTAATTATGTATATACCGGCGACAATAATTAGTTTAATATATCCAGTATATTTGCAAGTAGTATTTAATAATTGGCACTTATTTATTGATTCACAGCATACCTATTGGGATAGAGTTAGTAGTAATATATTTTTAGTAATAATTATGGATATTAAGTATATTATTAAATCTCCTGATTTTGGTAATTGTTTATATTTTGTTTTTAATTATATGTTTTTAGGGTTAATGATATATTTTATTTATAAAGATATAGTAAAAAATAAGAAATTAACTATTAATAGTATGTATATGACATTATCTATATTAGCTATATTTAGTAGTTGTAGAGATGGTTATAATATACCTAGTACTAGTTTTTATCGTTATTTTTTAGGATGTTATCCAATATATTTAATTGGTAGTGAAGAGAATGATAAAGTATATAATGTTATTTTATATGTGTTTTTTCTATTATTTTTGATGTGTAGTATGTTATTTGTGGCTAATGTATTTTTTTGTTAAGTGATGATTGTTTTTTTGCTTCAGGTGTGATATATTAAGAGGACTGATTGGTGGGTTATATATGAATACTGTTTATGGTAAGTATAAATTATTGTCAGACTTTGAATTTGATGAATTGTTTTTTCTTGAAAAACCAAAGGATGAGTTTATTGTATTTTTTGAATTATTAATAAAAGAATTAACTAATTATTGTAAAAATAATGGACTTGATTCAAGTATAAAATTTGTAGGTAATGGTATGACTTCAGCAGTTTATAGTATTAGTGATAAATTTATTAGAAAGGAATAACATGAATAAAATTACCAAAAATAATTTAGATGAGTTTATAAACTATTATCATGAATTTCATGATAGTTATATTACAAATGTTAATTATGATATTTCTAAATCACAAATAGAGCTTTTAATTAATGTTTATTGGTCTGGAAAGCCTATACTAAAAGAAGATAGAACTTATCAAACTAATAAGATAAAAATGAGAATAATTTTAAATAACATCAAACAATGTAATAATAAAGAAATGTTTTCGTGGGATTATATAAACGAAATATTTATAAAGTATATTAAATTAAGCAATAATGAGTTTATATGCTTTGCAAGCGATGCACAAGAACCTTTGATATATATTGTTTGCGAAAGCATGGAATATGAAGAAATAAAAGAAAACTGGTAGCCGTAAAATGCAACCTATAAAATGGACTTTCAAAAAAGAGAGACCTGCTTTATAGGTTATATTTTAAAAAGTCATGGTGAGTTTTAATGAAATTGCTTTTTTTGTTTTTATTACGAAGCATTGAAGATAAAAACATAATTTTGCTTGATTTTTATTGGATTTTAAATGAATTTTCTTTTATTCATAAGATGTCATTTTGGTTAATTATTTTGTAAAAAACGGTTGTATAAAGAACAAATGCTTACTATATTCTAAAGGTAAAACAAGATAATATTTTAATACAAACGATAATTGATATGTTAATTTGCAAGTGTGTTTTTAAAGTATCAAAATAAAACTACTTTCAATTTAATTTTGAGAGTAGTTTTTATATTGCCTCGAAAAGTTCGAGTATCAATTAATTTGGTGCCCTTTTGGTGGAAGTATAACAACAAAAAAATTATAGTTAATTATAAAAATAGTTATAATATTCATATAAAAAATCAAGATTCTGTTTTACATATAAAATATTATCATCTATTAATTGTTTTAATATCTTACTAGCGGAATATTCATCTTTATATTTTAGTACTGAAATTTTTGAACTGTCAATTACCTTATTAGAGTACGTATGCATATTCCAATACTCCATTTTTTTATCCTTTAAATCACTTACACTAGGATATAACAACTTTAAAAAGCTTTCATAATAAGTTTCTTTTACTTCATCTAAATCATTGTAGTCAAAATCTACATTTTCTTCTAAATCTAAAATCAAGAAAACACTATTATCTAAGATATTTTTAAGTTGATTAAATACTTTTGTACGTTTATTTTTACTTTTTAAGGATTTACTAACAACATAATTAGGAATACACTTAATACATAATGGCATTCTCATATAAAAAGTTCCCAAACAATAGATTTGATTACTTATTCCAAATTTTGATGTTAGCCATCTTAACCAAACATCCATAAGTGTTAATACTCCGTTTCCTCCTTGAGAAAAAAATACCTTTTTACTTTTCTCTACATATAAGGAATTTTTCCCTATTCTTGGTTCTAAACCATTTTTTATAATAGTACTTAAATTATTTTTATTAGTATAGTGAAAAAAAACTTCATTCATATTAATTTGGGAAATATCTTTTATATTAAAACTATTTTTCATATTATCATCAAACCTTTAATTGTAATTAATTCTATTGACATTATTTAATATTGTTGTCAATTTGCATATTTGTTTTTTGATTAAAAAATTAATTTAATCTATATAAATATATTTTAACATAAATTTAATTATTTTAAAACTCGAACTATAAAAGTGTTCGAGTTTCCTATCAATCTGGTGCTGAAAATAAGAATCGAACTTACGACCTATTCATTACGAGTGAATTGCTCTACCGACTGAGCTATTTCAGCATATATGGTGGAGTCGAGGGGAATCGAACCCCTGTCCAAAAATATAGTAATTTGAATATCTACAAGTTTAGTTAGTTTTTTAGCTTCATAAATATTATCAAAACTAACAAGTGCTAATATTTACTATCCTATGAAATTCTTTATATAGGCTAGGATACTATATAGTATAGCTTACTTTATAAGTTTCTGTTATTTCTCGTAAGCAAAGAAATAGAGAAACCTGTGCTTGCTAAATTAAGCAAATGCTACAGCTGTTCTATTACTGTTTCCAGTTATTTTTTTGTGCCCTTAACGTGGACATTCGACTTGCAATTCTAATCCTGTGTATTTCTGTCGAAACCATGGACGACCCCATTTGCTAGATAATTGTATCACATTTATATAGTATATGTCAATTCTCGAGTTTTATATACTACATGGTATTGTTTCTTTTCTATATACTATATAAAAAGGAGGTAGTGATGGATAATATTTATGATTTAATAGAGTATTCGATGATAGCTAGTTTTATTTCAACACAAGTGATTCAAAAGATAAAAGAAACTGCTAATCCTTCGGCTTTAGTAACTTCTATTATATCTATAGTAGTTTCTTTTATAGCAGGGGCTTGTTTATGTTTATCTTTTAGTGGGCATAGTTTTGTTTGTTCGATATGGGTAGGTTTATTTACAATAATAGGAAGTGATACGTTTTATAAGAAGTTTAAAGGGTTATTTGGTCTTAAATCTTCTAAAGATAGTTAACTATCATATTATTTAATAGGAGGTATTAATGAGTAAATATAAAGTAGCAGTATATGCCATTAGTAAGAATGAGGAACAGTTTGTTGATAGATGGTGTGATAGTGTTATGGAAGCTGATGAGGTTATTGTTTTAGATACAGGTAGTACAGATAATACTATTCTTAAATTAAAAAATAGAGGAGTTAAGGTATATAGTGAGGTTATTGATCCATGGCGTTTTGATGTAGCAAGAAATAAATCTCTTGATTATGTATCTGATGATATAGATATATGTTTATGTATAGATTTGGATGAGGTAGTGAGTCCGGGATGGAGGAATATTCTAGAAAGTAATTGGGATGATAGTATTACTAGATGTAGGTATGATTATGTATGGAGTCATGATAAAGATAATAAGCCTTTGGTTAATTTTTATATAGATAAGATTCATAGTAGATATAATTATAAATGGACTCATCCTGTTCATGAGGTATTAACTTATATTGGTGATAAGGAAGAGAAATATATTTTATTAGATAATATTCGTGTTGATCATTATCCGGATAGTAATAAGAGTAGAAGTAGTTATTTACCTTTATTAGAACTATCTGTTAAAGAAGATCCGTTAGATGATCGTAATATGCACTATTTAGGTAGAGAGTATATGTTTTATCAGATGTGGGATAAGTGTATTGAGACATTAAAAAAGCATCTTTCTTTAAAGAGTGCAACTTGGAAAGATGAAAGATGTGCTTCGATGAGATTTATTGCTAGGAGTTATTATAACCTTGGTAATATAGAACTAGCTAGAATATGGTATGAGAAGGCTATTAATGAGGCACCTTATTTAAAAGATGGGTATGTAGAACTTGGTTTATTAGAATATAATTTAGGTAATTATAGTGATGCTTGTATTTATTTAGAGGAGTCTTTAAAGATTAAGGGTAATAGAAAGAGTTATATTAATGAATCTTTTTGTAATGATAATACAGTTTATGATGTACTTAGTATATGTAAGTATAATTTAAAAGAGTATAAAGATAGTTTATATTATGTTGTTATGGCTTATAATATGGATAAGGATAATGAGAGAATTAAGAATAATAAGAAATTAATAGAGGATATGATATGTATAACAGATTAATGCTTGATTATGATTATAATTCTATGGAACCGGTTATTGATGGTGAGACGATGTATATTCACTATAATAGATATTATTTGGGGTATTTAAATGAATTAAATTACCTGTTAGGGGGTAGTAATTATAAATATACCAAGCGAGAATTAGCTAATATGATAGATAGTTATCCAATGGATAAGAGAGGGGATATTCTATATAATTTAGGTGGTGTAGTTAATCATGAGATATATTTTAATAGTATAAGTGATAAGGGGAATATATATCCTAGTGGAAAGTTAAAAGAGGATATTAATACTTATTTTGGTAGTTATGATAATTTTAAGAAAGAGTTTAAGAAGAGTGCGAATAGTTTAAAGGGTAGTGGTTATACTTTCTTAGTTAAGGATAAGAATAATAAGTTATTAATAATTAATACTTCTAATCAAGATACGCCATACTATTATGGATTTATTCCTATTATGGGGCTTGATTTATGGGAGCATGCTTATTATTTGCATTATAAAGATAATAGAAGATTATATATAGATAATTTCTTTAAGATAGTTGATTTTAATAAGATAGGGGCTTGGTATGATAATGAAAAAAGAACTAGATTTTAGTTCTTTTTTGTTATAGTTAGTGTTCTTTCAGTAGTCTTTGGTTTTTGACTATTATATGTAACAGTATATGTTATTTTGTATTCACCTGCTGGTAGAGTATTAACAGCATTTTCTAAGTCTTTGATACTAGAGTATGATGTACCATTAACGGCATATGTTATAGTAGCACTATTAGTTATATCTTTATTATTATATTTTACAGTGATACCATTTTCTTTGTAACTTTTTTCTTCAACTACCATTTGTTTGTTACCAACAAGTTCGATAGTTATATCTTTGTTATCGTTGTTATTACCACTTGAAGATAGTTTTATGCGATAACCATCACTAGCGTTAGATTTGAATTTTTCATATTCTGTTTTAATTATTAGGGCAGTATAGTTATTCTTTGGTGTATATGTGTAATAATTATTTTTAGTAAATTCTAGTTTAGTTAAGGCTCCTTTGCTATCTTCTGCATATATTGTAAATCCAATATCACCAAGAGTATTTTTATTATATTCTAGTCTTGCATTAAGTGATTTTTCTCCTTGTTTACCATAGACTGAGTTGGAGAAGTAGGTCTTTAAGTATGTTGTTGTATTGACTTCCGGTTCTTTAAATGACCATGTGATAGTTATATCTTTGTTTGTTTTTGTTGTTTCTTTAACGTTAGTAATATTTGGTAGAGCAGCATAACGTGGTGATACATCATCGCTTGCTGGTTCTGTACCTTTAACAAAGTATTCAGTTAATATCATATCTTCTGGTGTATATTCACTTGGTAATTGAGCAGGCCATGTTTCTTTTTCAACACGACTAGCAACAACTGAACTTGGCATTGTCCATCCAACAGTATCTTTTGGTATATATTGCATTATATTAGCCATCAATGTATCTTTAGGTGTATTATTAGTATTATAGTAATCAGACATTATTTTAGCATATCCATACCATAGGGCTACAGAGTATTTAGATGTATAAGATATTGTCCATAAGTCATTAGTAGCGTAGTCAGGTAGACCAAATCTTTTTCTTGTTGCTTCATCGTAGTTTGTAGTACCTGTTTTTGTAGCAACGTGTGAGCCATATACTCTTCCACCACCACTAAATCCGTTATTAGTAGCGTATTCTAGCATATTATTCATAAGGTAGGCAGTAGAGTCCTTCATTACTTTTTCTTTATTGACTTTGTATTCGACAACTTCACCGGTATTTCTGTATTCTATTTTAGTTACTGAATATGGTTCAGTATAATATCCCATTGAAGCAAAGGCTGCATAGGCACTAGCCATTTGTAATGGTGTAGCGCCAGGATTAAATCCTCCGATAGCATGGGCTTCGTGAATGCTTCCACCTTCAATTTCTGGTGTAATTCCTAAACTAGTAACAAAGCTTAAAATATTTTTTTTGTTAGTGTTTTGGAAGGCTTTTAAAGCAGGTATATTACGAGATACTGCTAGGGCTTGACGCATAGTAATTAAGCCTTGATAACCACTATCCCAGTTGCCGACTGATACACCATTAGAGTATTGCCATGGTTCATCCATGTATAATGTATATGTTGAGGCATTGTTAAATTCAATGGCAGGTCCATAGGCGAATAGGGGTTTAGCAGTTGAACCGGGTTGTCTTGTTTCTTGAGTTGCAAAGTTGTGAGTTAAAATACCATTTTTATTACGGCCGGCTCCAACAGCAGCGATAGCACCGGTTTCAACATTTATAACAGCAATTCCTGATTGTGCATAGTCATCATGCCATGTATATGTTTCGCCAGTTATAGCTTTATTAATACCATCTTGAATTCCTTTTTCCATAGTAGTATATATTATCATTGGCACTGTGTAAGGATTATCACCATTTGGCTTTTCTTTAGTTTTAGTTTTATTCATAATTTCTTCAACGACAGTATCGATATATCCTTGATATTCTTCACCATTTGATGATTTTCCTACTAATAAAGTTTCAATATCTACTTGTTTTGCTATATCTCTTTCTTCTTTTGTAATATAGCGATGTCGGTACATAAGGTTTAGAACAGTGTTTATTCTACTGTTAGCAGATTCAGGATTTTTATATGGGTCATGGCGACCAGGTGCTTGGAAGAGACCGGCTAGTAAAGCGGCTTCTGGAAGACTGACTTCACTAACATCTTTACCAAAATAGTATCTACTAGCTTCTTGAACGCCATATGCAGATCCTCCTAAGAAACTATCATTAACATAAAATTCTAATATTTCTTCTTTAGTGTATTTCTTTTCTATTTGGAATACTGATATATAAACATCTTCTAATTTTCTCATGATTGATTTTTTTCTAGATGTTAAGTGATTCTTTGATATTTGCATTGTTAAAGTAGAAGCTCCACCGGCTTCACTTCGTCCCATTAATTGATATACTGTGGCTTTGATAAATCTTGGTAAATCAACACCGTTATGTTGAAAGAATCTTGAATCTTCAGTGGCAACAATAGCATCGATTAATACTTGTGGTAATTGGTCATAGGATACTGATTCTCTTTTTTCAGTACCTAGTTTAGCGATTACTTCGTTATTTACATCATAGACTATTGTTTGATCTTGATTCTTTAAAGCGTTAGGATCAAATTTATCAGTAGTTAGAGCAATATAAGCAAATAGTCCGGCAACAGCTATAACAACGATAATTCCCATTACAAGAATAAAGGTAACTATTCTTTTCCATAACTTTCGTTTAACTTTTTTTTCTTTTTTATTCTTTTCTTTGTTTTTATCTTTTTTATTATTGTTTTCATTGTTAGTTTTATTATTTAGTTTCTTTTTCTTAGCCATTATTAGGTCATCTCCTTTTTTTAAGAAATTTATTTTTTTTATTGCTTCAAATTTATCTTTCTTTTTAAGCCATTTTACTATATTACTACTATTATAATAAATATATATAAATAGTGCTATTACGGGTATTAATAATAATCCATACCATTTATATATATAAATAGACAAAGAGATAATTATTATTGATATGATAAATATAAATATATCAAAGAAGTCAAAATCATTTAATTTTAAATTACGTAGATTAAGCTTTTTCATTTTCCACCAAACTTTCTATTACTTTAATATAATCTATTCTAGGTGTATATTTTATTTGCAATTTATAAGTATTATTTTTAAAAAAATCATAGGGAATAGATTTTCTTTCGTTATTATTAATATAGTCTAGTAAAGTATCTCCCATGATTAAGTAATCTTCGTTTAAAGTAGTAAATCGTACTATTAAGAAAGCAATACCTTGATGTTTTATAACATTTTTTATATGTTCTAACTGATGAGGATGGATATTACTTAAAGGGAAACTAGTTTTACTAGTAGTTTCTTTAGCATCAAATTCAATATATTTGCCTTTATAGACACCATTATAGTCTAGAGTAGACTGAGTTTCAAAGTAAGCTTCAGTAATTTTTCCAGTGTTATAAATTACTTTGATTGGCTTAATTGGGGTTGGCTTTTTATATATTAATGCTATTTCTTTATCTTTGTAATATTCATTTGATACATTTATATCACTTTCCAATGACATACCACGATTAGAATAAGTTGATGTTTTATTGTATTTTAAATAATGCACAACAATCACCTATAAATAATTATACTATAAGATAACTAATTTTTCTATATAATTTTAATAGTTAACAATGCTTTACATAAAGTTAATTATTATGTGTAAAATGAATTAAATACTATATTTTGCATACTATTTATTATGAAATTAAAATTATTTATTAAGGGATTAATTGTTGGTCTTGGAAAGATAATTCCTGGGGTATCTGGATCATTATTAGCTATTAGTTTAAATGTTTATGATAGAGCAATATTAGCAATTACTAATTTCTTTGATGACGTTGTAGAGAATACTAAGTTTTTATTTACTTTATCACTTGGTATAATAGTTAGTATTATTATATTTAGTAAGATTATTCTTTATTTTATTACTAATTATTATGTTATTACAATGTTATTTTTTATCGGATTAATACTAGGGGGATTATTAATATTTAAGAGTAATTATACTAGTAATAAGAAGAATCTGATTATTTTGCTTATATCATTTTTAATAATTATTATACTTTCTAGTTTTTCACATAGTAATAAATATGTTATGGAAGGTAATTTTATTGATTATTTAGTATTTTTTAGTTCTGGTATTATTGATGCGTTGGCCACTATTGTACCGGGAATATCCGGGACAGCCTTACTTATGAATATTGGAGTATATGAAATAATAATATCAACAATTAGTAATATTACAGATATTAATTTAATAATTAATAATTTTAAAATACTTATACCATTTGGGTTAGGAATGGTACTAGGGTTTATACTATTATCTATTTTAATTAGTTATTTATTAAAGAAGTATCGTAGTGAGATGATGGCATTTATTTTAGGAGTTAGTATTGGTAGTATGGTACTACTAGTAATTAGCGTATTTAGAAGTAATTATACATATATAGATTTAGTATTAGGTTTCTTATTTATGATTATGGGAATATTTATTGGAAGAAGATTTAGCAATTAGTTTTTCATGATAATATTTACTTTTTATTTTATAATTATATTAAATAGAAAGTAGGTTAGTATGAAAGGGAAAAATGGTTTTACTTTAGTAGAGTTATTAAGTACAATTGTAATACTTGGTATTGTTGTTAGTATTACAGTATATATAGTAATGAAAAACATTAATAAGGCAAAAGATAATGCTGAGTTAATTACTTATAATAATATTAAAGATATATCGAAAATTATATACTGATGAGGTAGCTTGTTATTGGAATATTAAAAATAATTATGAATATAGTTGACCAAATAACTCCAAATATGATACAAAGAATAAGCGGAATATTTGAAAGAAAGCCTTTGATTTTAAAGGAAATATAGCCTTTTCTAAATTTTAAGTAATTTAGGAAAGGCTCTTTTTTTTATGCCTGGATTTAAATAAAACAGTAAGTGATATGTTTTAATTTAATAGTGAAATTATTGTATGTTGCAGTTAATTGAGTAGTTTAATAAAAAAATTATGCTATAATATAATTACTAGAAAATATGCCGCATTACTTATGGGTATCTGGAGAAAGAGGAGATTGAATGATTTATATTATTATTTTAATTGTTTCTTTATGCGTTGTAAGATGTCTTATGATGTCTTTGTCTTTAAAACAAGAAAAAATAGATTCATATGCGAAACAATTACCTGAATTGCCATATTTGGAATATGAAGAGATTAGAAAACTATTTGTTTACACAGATGATCACCTTTATTCTGAGCATACAATAATGCCAAAAGAAATTAAAAGTAAGAATGACTTTAAGGCTTCTTTCAATAATTTAATGAATGCTCAAATAAAAGCAGATAGAACAAGACAGGTTTTATATGTAAATAAATTAGCAATTTTTATGATAAAATATTATGGTAAGTTTATTTTAGAATATGGTAATAATAGAGAAAAAGCAGTATTTAAAAACAACATAAATTTATTAAAAATGAATGGGTTTATAAAATAAAATTCATGATTTAACGATTAGATTATCAAGATAATTGATAGTCTTTTTTTGCTGTTAAATCCTGTTCACTTAAAAGAATTTGTTTATAACTAAAACTAAATCGTGTTTGCTCACAAAAGTTTGTTGTATTAAGAATAGCGTAGTTATAGATGTATCATTGGGAGATATGATAGAGATTGGTTATTTTGATGAAGATACTATTAATGAAAATGATAAATTATCTAAAGAAACAAAAATGAAAGTGGTTAGAGATAAAGATAGTAAAGTTATAAAAGAGACTAGTTTTTATTTTGAAGATAGTATTTTACCAGATGTTGATTGTGGTTATCAGTCTAGTGTAGCAGTATCTACGAATAATAATGGTAAGAAAGTAAAAACAACAAATACGAAGATATTATATAATGGATAGTTATTATAGATATTTTTATATATCAGAATTTGATGAAAATACGGTTACTACTAGCGATATAGTATATGCTTGTGATAATATTGGAAGTTGTAGTAATAATACAGTTAATAATTTAGTGTTAGGTCGTTGGTATTTAGCAAGTAATGATTTAGTTAGATTAAGTGTTAAATCTAATGAAACAATATCGGCTTTTATTAATTATAATAGTGAGAATGTAGCAGAGGCTATTAAAAACACTGATTTTGTAGATAATTGATGGAAGAATTATGGATATTGGTTTGATATAAGCACTAATGAAGATACAATAATTAAATGAACTTATAATAATGAAGGTAGTATTAATGGAGATAGTCCTAGTAATAGTGGTGCTAATTGTAATACAAGACATTATCCGGAGATGGTAATAGAAAGGCTACTATTGTAGCAACTGATGAAGTAGGAAATAGTAGTAAGATAGAAATTAATATTCTTATTGATAGAACTCCTCCAATTATGCCAATTATTAATAATACTAATAGTAATAAGTGGGTAAATAATGATTATTCTTTAATTATTAAAACAAGAGATGCTTTTACGGGGATTGCAAATATTCAATATTCAACAGATAATGCTAATTGGATAACGATTGGTAATTCATCATCAGCTGGCGCTAATACTGAGAAAACTGTTAGTTCCTTAGTTTCTACTGAAGGACAATATAATTATTATGTTAGAGCATGTGATAATGTAGGGAATTGTTCTTCATCGTATAGTGTAATTAAAATAGATAAGACAAAGCCGGTAATAACATGGGGATCTAATGTACCTGGTGAATATGAGAATAATGAAGGTATTTCTGTTAATGCTGTATGTACTGATTTAGCAGGAAATTTGCAAACATTAAAATGGATGTTTTACGTTAAAACAAATAGTGCTGATTTTTCTTGCGGAGTAGATAACTATAAGTCATGTCAAAATATAGATTGTGGTTATGAAGAATGCCGAACTGTAGCCTGTGGTGTTGAATATTATACTTGGATATGTGCTTCTGATTTGGCTGGTACTAGAACTTTTTATGTTTATTCTTATTATCATCCATCTTATCAGTATTGTAGCGTAGTAGGAACAACATATAATATGTGTGAAAATAGTGCTTGTTCTGCTAAAACATGTCGAACAGAGAAATGTGGAATAGAGTCTTATAAAGTTTGCTGGCATTTTTAACATAAAAAACTAACAATAAACTTGCACAACAATACAAACTGTTGTATAATTTATTTATGGTAAGAAAATAAACAAACGAAGTATTTCTTCCTAAGTAGAAAGGAGCTAATAATTATGGATAATAAAGTTAATAATAAGTTAACTCCAAGTTTACTCGGGGGGGGGCCAATAGTACACATGTTTGTTTAAAAGATAATAATAACTACGGTAAAGAGAGTTTAAGCAATTAGACTCTTTTTATCGTAGTTTTTTGTTAAAGGAAAGGGTGTATAAGTATGAATAGTAAAAGAATATATATAACATTATTTATTATATCAATAATATTTCTAAGTCTTGGAGGAACATTTGCTTACTTAACGACAAGTGCAACAGCCACTAATATTACTCAGATAAAGTCAGGAAATTTAACGATGACTATTGATGGTGGTGGTAATACTAATGCCTCATTTATGCCAGCTAAATGTACTAGTAGTTATGCCATTAAGAAAAAGATAGTTGCAGCATCCACTAATACATCTGGAGGTAAAGTATCATTTAGTATAGGAATGAATGTAGCAACATTATCGGATAGTTTGAAAAGAGAATCAATGCGCTATACGCTTACTACTAATGCTAGTAGTTGTACTGAGGATATTGTATCAAGTGGTAGTTTTAAAAATAAAACAGTTGGTAATGATGTTTGGTTAATTAAAAACGATTATGATAATATAACTAAATCAGGTAATAATTATACAAAAACATATTACTTATATATTTGGCTAGATGAAACAGAAACTCAAAATTTAAGTGGAAGTATATCAGTTAATATGAAAGGCACATCAAGTAATAATCCTAATTTACCAATTGATTATGGTTATGATGATGGAAATGCTAATAATACTTTATTTTATAAAATAAAGAGTAGTGCTAATAAATATACCAGAATAGATTTTAGTAAACAATCAAGCACAGATGGGACAAAAGGCATATATACAACAACTAATACAGAAAATAATGTACCAGTATATTACTACAGGGGAGCAGTAGATAATAATCATGTCTTATTTGCTAACTTCTGTTGGCGAATAGTCAGAACAACCGAAACTGGTGGGGTTAAGTTAATATATGATGGTAAACCTTCTAATGGACAATGCAATAATACTGGTGCTGATACAACAATAGGTAATATTCAATTTAATACAAGTTCAAACTCACCAGCCTATGTAGGATACATGTATAATACTGCTCATACTGTAAGTAATAAGGATATTACAACTTTAAGTGGAAATATTGTATTTGGTAATGATGCAACATATGATGCTAGTACAGGAAAATATACCTTAAAAGATACAAAGATATTAACAAACCCAAGTAATTGGGGTACTGAGTATAGTAATTATACGGATAGATATCATTATACTTGCTTTAGTTCAGGTACAACATGTCAGAATGTATATTATATTCATATTATTTATAGTGAAGATAAACATGCTTATTATTTTACTTTAACAAATGGAAAGAAACCAAAAGATTTATTAAATGATATGTTTGAGGGAAATATTAATGTTAAAGAATCAAATGCCAAAGTTAAAATAGATGCTTGGTATAAAACTAATATGACTAGTTATACATCAAAATTAGAAGATACTGGTTTTTGTAATGACCGAACATATTATAATTTTAACTCAAGTGGTTGGAATAAAGATTATAGTAATTATGATAAGTGGTTAAATTTTGGTAGTACGCAAAGATTGTCTAACAGAAAACTTAGTTTAGGATGTCCAAGACAATTAGATAAGTTTTCAGTAAGTACAAATAATGGAAATGGAGCATTAACATATCCAGTTGGTATGATAACTGCCGAAGAGATGGCATATGCTGGAGGAGTAATATGGCAAACAAATACATCATATTACCTATACAAAGGAATTAATAATTTGTTCTTTTCTCCGTATGGCTTCACCGTCTGGGGTGCTGCCGAGTTCGGCTTGAATTCTTCCGGAAATTTCGGCTACTACAGCGCAAGTCCGCTTGGTGGGCGCCCTGTAGTTTCACTTAAACAAGGGATAGCGGTTGCTAGTGGATCTGGGACTTCAAGTTCGCCTTATATAGTCGAATAATATATTTAATTAAAGAGAATATACTTCTCTTTTTTCTTTATAAATGATATAATTAGATTAGGTTAGGAGTAGTTAATATGGATTATAGTGTTAAAATAGATGCTTTTGAGGGTCCTCTTGATTTACTTCTTCATCTTATTAAAAAATCTAATATTTCAATATATGATATTTCGGTAGAAGAAATAACTAATCAATACTTAGATTATATTAATAAAATGGAAGAATTAAATATAGATGTAGCATCTTCTTATTTAGTTATGGCAGCTTCTTTAGTTGAATTGAAATCTAGGTCTTTACTTCCACATAAAGAAGAAAAAGAAGATAATGATGAAGAAGAATTAAGTAGAGATAGTTTAATAAATAGATTAGTTGAATATCAAAAATATAAAGATATAACTAGTAAATTTAAAGAATTAGAATTAGAAAGAAATCAAATCTATATTAAACCTCCGGAAAATATTAATAATTATGTATCAGAAAAGATAACTAGTGAAGACAGTGTATCATCAGAACTGTTGGTTGAGGCTTTTGAAAAGTTATTAGAGAGAAAGAATTTTGAAAAACCATTATTAACTAAGATTACTAATAAAGAATATAGTGTTAGACAAAGAAAAAGTGAGATAAAGAAAATATTATCTAGTAAGAAGACAGTTGAGTTTAGTGAATTATTTGAGGTAAGAAATATTAGTTATGTTATTACTACTTTTTTATCTATTTTAGAGATGGCTAGAGAAGATGATTTAATAATTAAACAAGATGATAATTTTAAGAATATATATATAGAATTGAAGGTGAAATAATGCTTGGTATTTTAGAGGGTTTATTGTATGTACAGGGAGATATGGGTCTTACTTTAGAGCAAGTTTGTGATATATTAAATATATCTTATGAGGATGCGAAAACATTAGTATATACTTTAAAGAAACAATATGAAGAAGATGAAGATAGAGGACTTAGAATTAATTATTTGGGTAATACTTTTAAGTTAACTACTAAAGAAGAACATAAAGAATATTATGTAAAATTATTAGAGAATCCAAAGAGTCATACTTTATCTGATTCAGCATTAGAGGTACTTGCTATTATTGCTTATAATGAACCTATTACAAGAATTAAGATAGATGAAATAAGAGGTGTTGATTCTACTTATGTTGTTAGAAGGTTATGTGCTAAAGGTTTAATAAAAGAATGTGGTAAGGCTGATTTACCGGGTAGACCTACTTTATATAAGACAACTGATGATTTTTTAGATTACTTTAATTTATCTAGTATTAAAGATTTACCGGATATTGGTAGTGTAGAAAATATTGATAAAGAAGTAGATTTATATCATTCTAAATATACAGAAGAATAATAAATAAGAATAAAAAGGGAGATGAAAGTTATGGATATAATAGATATTATTAATAAGAAGAGATTAGGTGGAGAGTTAACGAAGGAAGAGATAGATTATGTTATTACTAATTTTACTAATAAAGTGATAACAGATTATCAAATGAGTTCATTACTTATGGCTATTACTATTAATGGGATGAGTGATGAAGAGGTATTTAATTTAACAGAAGCAATGATTAATTCAGGTAGTGTTATTGATTTATCTGTTTTAGGTAGTAATGTTGTAGATAAGCATTCAACAGGAGGAGTTGGAGATAAAACAACTCTTATTGTAGCTCCTATTGTGGCTAGTTGTGGGGTTAGAGTAGCTAAGATGAGTGGTAGAGGCCTTGGCCATACAGGAGGCACTATTGATAAGTTAGAGTCTATTCCTAATATTAAATTAAATCTAACTAAAGATGAGTTTATTAAAGAAGTTCAAGATATTAATTTAGCAATAACTAGTCAGACAGAAGAAGTAGCAGTAGCGGATAAGAAGATTTATGCTTTAAGAGATGTATGTGGTTGTGTTGAATCAATTCCTTTAATAGCATCTTCTATTATGAGTAAGAAGATAGCACTAGGTTCTAAAAAGTTAGTATTAGATGTTAAAGTTGGTAGTGGGGCTTTAATAAAGAATATTGATGATGCTAGAAAGTTAGCTAATTTAATGATAAAGATAGGTAAGAAATATAATATGGAAGTAGTATGTGTTCTTACTAATATGGATATTCCTTTAGGTAATAGTGTTGGTAATTCTTTAGAAGTAGAAGAAGCTATGAATATATTAGCAGGTAATGAGAAAGGTCATTTATATGATTTATGTATAGAGTTAGCTAGTCATATGATTAGCATAGGTCTTGGTATTGATTATAATATAGCTCATGATAAGGCAGTTAATTCTATTAATAATGGTAGTGCTTATTTAAAGTTTAAGGAAATGATTGAGTATCAACATGGTAATATTAATTTACTTCCTAAAGCTAAGTATGTATATAATATTAAGTCTAAAACTAATGGTTATTTATCATTAATAGATGCTTATAAATTAGGAGTATATGTTATGCATTTAGGGGCAGGAAGAAAGAATAAAGAAGATAAGATAGATTATTCAGTAGGAGTTATTCTTAAGAAAGAAGTAGGTGAATATATTAATATAGATGATGTATTAATGACGGTATATACTAATAAAGAGTTAGAATATGTAGATAATACAATATTTGAAATTACTAATAGTTATGATAATAATATTAAACTTATATATGAAGTAATTAAGTAAAGGGAGTGAATAATATGGATAGTAATATAGATAATTTATTTAATGATTTAAATAGAAATAAAAAGAGAGAAATTATTTTAACAATAATAGTTATTTTACTAGTAATAGGGGTAATAGGTGCGGGAGTATATTTTTATATGACTAGAGATAAAAATAATAATGTAGAAATAGATGCTAATGATAATAAAAATTATTCTTCTGAATATAGAATGGAAGATAATAATTTAGGAGAGTTTGATTTAGCTTTCTTAAAGTTAGAGAATGATGGAGTAAATAAAATATATAGTCCACTTGCTATTAAGTATGCTCTTGCTATGTTAAATGACGGTACGGATGGAGAGTCTAACGGACAAATTAAGGCAGTTATTGGAGACTATAAAGCAAAGAGATATACTAATAGTAATAATTTATCACTTGCTAATGCTTTCTTTGTTAGAGATTCGTTTAAAGATACTGTTAAACAAGAATATATAGATACATTAGTTAGTAAATATAGTGCTGATGTTATATATGATTCTTTTACTAGTAATGAAGTAATGAATAAATGGGTTAAAGATAAGACACTAGGTTTAATAGATAATTTAGTAGATAATCCAAGTGAATTAGATTTTGTTTTGGCTAATGCTTTAGCTATTGATATGGAATGGACTAATCAAATAAGAGCAGTAGATAAAGATTATAGAGTAAGCTTTAAGCATGAACATTATGGTATGTATTTATCTTCTTTAGTAGAGAGTGGATATAGTTCATTAAATTTTAATAATGATAATATGAAGGCTAAGTCAGTAAGAATTGGTGCTATTGCTAATAAATATGATATTGTTTCTACTTTAGGAGAAGATGCTATTAGAAATAATATTAAAGAAAAATATAGTGAATGGTTAAAGAGTGATGAAGCAGCTACTTGTAGTGTTGATCAAGGAGATGTTGATACTTATGTTAATAAATATATTGAAGATATTAAATCTAATTATAATCATATAAGTAGTTCGACTGATTTTAAGTTTTATAATGACGATAATGTTAGAGTATTTGCTAAAGATTTAAAAGAGTATGATGGGACTACTTTACAATATGTTGGTATTATGCCTAAAAATATTAGTTTAGATAGTTATATTAGTAATATTAAAGCAAGTGATATAAAGAATATTATTAGTAGTTTAAAAGATATAGAATTAGATAGTTTTAATGATAATGTTATTACAGAGATTAGTGGTAGTATACCATTCTTTAAGTTTAATTATAAAATAGACTTAGTAAATGATTTTAAAACTCTTGGTATAACAGATATCTTTGATTCTAGTAAAGTTAATTTATCTAAGATGCTTAATGGAAACGCTACTATTGTGTCAGCTGAACATAGTGCTAATATAGAGTTTTCTAATGATGGAATTAAAGCAGGTGCTGCTATTCAGAATGGTGGTAAAGGTGCTAGTGGTTGTGGCTTTGATTATTTATATGAAGTTCCTGTTGAGAAGATAGATTTAACATTTGATAAACCATATATGTTTATAATTAGAGATAAAGATAGTGGTGAAGTATGGTTTGCTGGAACAGTATATGAACCAACAGTTTATACAAGCAGAACAAATTAATAAAACTATTTCGCGTGGAAAACATTTGCTGCTATGAAAAAAGAAATTAAATAACATTGTAAAAGGGTGTAGAAGTATGAAAAATGAAAAAGAAGAAATCGTTAAAGAAAAAGAAATGGCAAAGACTTCAGTAGTAGAATTTAAAAGAGTAGATAGCAAACTTACTTTTATTGGTGGTTTAATTATAGGAATATTAATTTTGGTAGGTTTATATTTTGCTATCTTTAATAAAAGAGGGCAAACAACTATATCATCTAAATCTGAATTATTAAAGGTTTTAGATGTAAGTGAGTTAAGTGCAGCAGAATATACTTATAACGGAATAGCTACTAAAACAACTAAAGATAATAAAGTTGCTTATTATGTAAGTTATGAAGGTACGGTAAAAGCGGGTATTGATTTTAAAGATATAAAATATGAAGAAAATCCTGATACTAAAACAATTATAATTACACTACCTAAGATTCAAATATTCGATAAAATAGTAAGTGCTAGTAATATTGATATTATGTATTTAGATGATAAATATAAAACTGAAACTGTTCATCAAGAAGCATTTAATCTATCTGTAAAACATTTGGAGAATTCTATTAATGAAGATACAGATTTTTATGATAAAACTCAAGAAAATGTTGTCTCTATTATTAAAGCAATAATTGAACCATTAATTAGTGCTAAAGATAACGAATATAAGTTAGAGATTAGATAGAGGTGTAGGATGAAAAGAAAGAATATAGTTATATTAATAGTTTTATTATTACTAGTTATTACAGGATGTGGAAATAAAAATCCTGATGTTAAACCAAGTCTAAGCCAAGTAAGAAATATTTCTGATTTAGCTACTGTTAAAGCTTATTATCATAATGTGGCAAAAGTTGAAAAAAAGAAAGGACAAGGATTAACTCATTTATTTGAAGTAGATCGAAAGTATTGGATAGAATATACGGGTGTAGTAAAAATAGGGATAAAGATGTCTAGTATTACAATAGATGAAAAAGATAATGTTGTTACTATTAATATGCCTAGAGCAGAAATATTATCTCATCATTGTGAAAATTATAATGATGATTCAATATATAAGAATGAAGATGGCTTTAATGAAAATAAAATAGAAGATTCAGAAATAAATGAAGCAATAAAAAAAGCCGATGAAGAAATGTTAGAAAAAGTAAAAAACAATCAAAGCTTATTTAATAGAGCAGAAGATGGCGCTGAAAAATTAATTCAAAATTATATAGAGCAAGTAGGCAAGATTTCAGGAAAGAAATATGAAGTAAAATTTGTTTATGGGGAATAGAAATATTCTCTTTTTTTTATGTTAGCATATTTGTTAATATAATTGTAAAATAGTTTTATCTTTGATATAATTTATTTGATATGGAGGGTTTACTATGTATGCTAAAGTAATTGTAGAAATAGGTGTTAAAAAAGTAGATAGATTATTTACTTATATAGTGCCTTCTAAGTATATAGATAAAATTAAAGTAGGAATGAGAGTAAAGGTTAGCTTTGGTAAGATGTATTTAGAGGGTTTTGTTATAGAACTTACTAATAATTATGATGATAAATATGAACTTAAAGAGATAGAAGAACTTGTTGATGAAGATGTTATATTAAATGAAGAAATGTTATATTTGGGGAAAAAAATTCAAGAATCTACTTTATGTAGTTTAATTTCAGCATATCAAGTTATGCTTCCTAAAGCTTTGAAGGCTAGTATAAATACTAATATTAATATAAAGAATAAGAGATTTGCTGTAATAAATGAAGATGTGGATATTAATACTTATTTAACTAAATGTAATGATAAACAAAAAGAAATTATTGAAGATATAATTAAGAATAAGAAAGTATTAGTAAATAAGTTATCTAGTAGTATTAATACGTTAGTTAAAAATAATATTATTAAGTTTATTTATGAAGAAGATTATCGTTATAAATATCAGTCAGTAGTACCTAATAAAGTAATTAATTTAACTGATGAACAAAGAATAGCTAGTAATAAAGTGATAATGAATCAGTATAAGATATATTTATTATATGGTATTACTGGGAGTGGCAAGACAGAAGTATATATGGATATAATAGCTAAATGTCTTGATATGGGAAAAAGTGCTATTATGTTAGTACCGGAAATTAGTTTAACCCCTCAAATATTAAGTAGATTTGTTAATAGATTTCAAAGTAATATTGCAATACTTCATAGTAGATTATCAGATAGTGAAAGATATGATGAATATCGTAAAATTAGAGAGGGAAAAGTTAAGATAGTAATAGGGGCGAGAAGTGCTATCTTTGCACCATTAACTAATCTTGGCGTTATTGTTATTGATGAAGAACATACTCCTACTTATAAACAAGATAATCATCCAAGATATAATGCTAAAGATGTGGCCTTTTTAAGAGGGGAATATCATAATTGTCCGGTATTACTTGGTAGTGCTACACCATCATTAGAATCTATGGCTCGTGCTTTAAATAAGAAGTATGAATTAATAACTTTATTAAATAGACCTAAAACTTCTCATTTACCGGTAGTTCATGTTGTAGATATGAAAGAGGAAGCTAAGAAGAATTATACAGTATTAAGTAGACTATTAATTAGTAAGATAAAAGATCGTTTAAATAAACATGAACAAATAATTTTACTTTTAAATAGAAGGGGTTATTCTTCAATGATTACGTGTCCATCTTGTGGTTATGTTGAGAAGTGTCCTAATTGTGATATTAGTTTAACTTATCATAAGACTTCTAATAAGTTAAGATGTCATTATTGTTCTTATGCTAAAGAGTTTGAAAGAAAGTGTCCTAATTGTGGTAATACTTTGAAAGATTATGGGCTAGGTACACAGAAATTAGAAGAAGAATTAAATAAAATGTTTGATGCGAGAGTTATTAGAATGGATATGGATACTACTAGTAAGAAAGGTGAACATGAAGCAATTATCAGAGATTTTGGAGAGAGAAAGTATGATATATTACTAGGTACACAGATGATTGCTAAGGGACTAGATTTTCCTTATGTTACTTTAGTAGGAGTTATTAATGCTGATACATCACTTAATATTCCGGACTTTAGAAGTAGTGAATATACTTATCAGTTATTATCCCAAGTATCTGGTAGAGCGGGTCGTGGTGATTATCCGGGAGAAGTTATTATTCAAACTTTTAATGAAGAACATTATAGTATAGTACACGCTAAAAATCATGATTATTTGGCTTTCTATAATGATGAAATGGCTATTCGTAAGAAGTTAAAATATAGTCCATATTATTATTTAGTAGTAGTTAATATTAATTCTTCTAGTTATGAAGATGGTTTTAAAGAGGCTAATAAGATAGGTAATTATTTAAGAAATAAATTAGATAGTGAGACTATTATTTTAGGACCTTCTATGGCTAATATATTTAAGATAAATAATATTTATTATTATCAATGTATTATAAAGTATCGTTTTGATAATAAAGTATTTCCTACTTTAAAAGAAATAGATGATATATATAAAAGTAATAATAAAGTTAATATAGATATAGATGTAAATCCAGTTAGGATGTAGGTGAGATTATGGAAGTAGTAGTAGAAAAAATGAATCATCAAGCAATGGGAATAGCAAAAATTAATGGTAAAGTTGTCTTTATTCCAAAGGTTATTGTTGGAGATATTGTTGATATAGATATTGTAAAAGAATATAAAAATTATAGTATTGGTAAAGTAAATAAGATAATTAAGAATGGTTCTAAAAGAGTAAATGTATTATGTCCATATTATGATGTGTGTGGAGGATGTAGTATTAGTGTTTATACTTATCATGATGAATTAGAATATAAAGTTAATAATGTTATTGACATATTTAAAAGAAATGAGATAGATATAAAACCTGATATTATTAAGTCTGATAATAGATATGGTTATCGTAATAAAATTACTTTACAAGTTAGTAATGGTATAATTGGATTATATGAAGAAGATAGTAATACAATAGTAGACGTGGATAAATGTTTATTAGTAAGTGATAAGTTAAATGAAATAATAGATATTATTAAGAAAAATATTAATGTTAATAAATGTAATAAGATAGTTATAAGAGATACTTATTATGGAATTATGATAATATTTTATGGTAGTGTTAATAGTGAAGAAGTAATTAAGTATTTAGATAAGAAAGTAGTTAGTATTTATACTTATAATAATAAATATAAGTGTATTTATGGTGAGAAATATTTATATGAAATGATAGGAGAATATAAATATAGAATAAGTCCAGATAGTTTCTTTCAAGTAAATAGTAGAACAGTAAATAAGTTATATAATAAAGTAGTAGAGTATGCTATAGAGGATGATAAAAAAGATAATTTAGTAGATTTATATTGCGGTACGGGTACTATTGGGATATATTTAAGTAAGTATTTTAATAGTATTATTGGTATTGAGTTGAATGGGCAAGCAGTAGAGGATGCTAAAGAGAATGCTAAGATAAATAGTGTTAATAATATAGAATTTTATGCCGGGGATGTTGGAAAGATTATTAATGATCAGATTAAGGCTGATGTTATAGTTGTTGATCCACCAAGGAGTGGCTTGGATAAGCGTACAAAAGATATTCTTCTTAAGATTAAGGCTAATAAAATAGTCTATGTATCTTGTAATCCTCTTACTTTAGCGAGAGATATTAAAGAGTTAGATAATGGGTATAAACTAGGGGATATTACGTTAGTGGATATGTTTCCTAACACACATCACGTGGAGTGCGTTGCAGTATTAAAACTTAAATAGGCCTTATATTTCAACGAAAATCAACTGTTCAGTGACTATCAAAAAAAACATTTATTTTTGTAAAAAAAATGGTAAAATTTTATGGAGGTTGTCTGAGGAGAATATGTTTACTTATATCATATTATGTAGTATTGGTTATATAATTGAAATTACAAAAAGGGGGTTTTAGATTATGAATGAACTAATGTTGAAAGAGAATATTAAAATTGAAGAAATGATATTTGAAGTGAGAGGTAAACAAGTTATTTTGTCATCAGATGTTGCAAAGTTATATAAAACTGAAACAAGAATTATAAATCAAACTATTAAAAGAAATATTATGAGGTTCCCAGAAACATTTTGTTTTCAATTAACTGTGGAAGAAGTAATCAACTTGAGATCACAATTTGTGACCTCAAGTTTAAGAAATGAGATAGTACATGGTGGTATAAGATATTTACCATATGTTTTAACTGAGCAAGGAATAATGATGTTATCTGGTCTTCTTAAGAGTGATATTGCAGTCAAAGTTAATGTTCAAATTATTGATGCGTTTGTTTCCATGAGAAAATATATTTCTAATACATTGGTAAATCAAAGTTTTATAAATAATCTAGTATATAAGCATGATGAAGAAATAAGGCTACTAAAAACTTCTTTTGATAAATTACATGAAAAAGAAAAAGCAAATGCAATATTTTTTGATGGCCAAATTTATGATGCTTATTCGCTATTGTTAGATATTTTAAAAACTGCAAAAAAGGAAATAATTATTATTGATAATTATGCTGGTAAAGAGTTATTAGATATTTTAAAAGAAATAGATGTTAATATAATAATTTATTCTGCAAATATGAATGAAATGTTAATAAAAAAATATAGAGCTCAGTATAACAATGTTGAACTAGTTTTTAACAACAAGTTTCATGATAGATTTATTATTATAGATAAGAGATTTATATATCATTGTGGTAGTAGTTTTAAAGACTTAGGAAAAAAATGTTTTGCCATTAATAAAATGGAAAGTAATACAATTTTAAATGATATACTAAATAAAATATACAACTAACCTTTCTAAAATATTTAATAATAATGTATATATTCATAATATATGTTGTACCTATTTTGTTTGTATATTATGAGGTAGTTAGTTATACTCAAACATATAAAAAGAAACTATTCATAATTAAGAATATGCTATGTGGAGAGTGTGCGTACTAAATACTAGATAAAAGGTGAGTTGATAGTAGTAGGAAAAGTATTTGAAAACAAACAAGTAAGAAATTATTGAATGGTTTAAAAAATAGATTAAAAAAGATGAAAATGAAATGGTTACATTTTGTAACCGTTTGAAATTATTGTTTTAAAATATAAAAAAGAAATATTTTTTACTGTTTCTGCTTAGTTTAGAGTTAATTCTAAAAAAGTAATTTTATAAATATTGCTAATTAAAAACAAATGGATATAAATAAATGATATAATAATAGTAATAAAGGAGATAGAATATGGAAATGAATGATGAATTATTTAATAAAATTATTTTAAATTTAAAAAGTGGTAAGTCAATTTCTGCTGATGTTGGTGAAATCTTAGATATGATTAGAAAAGATGAAAATACGATGCAATTTTTTCTATCTACATTTTTATATAAAATAATTGAATCAAATAAATATAGTAAGGAAGTTATTAGTATAGTTAATGATTATTTATCAGGTAGAATAGATATTAAAACATTATCATATAAATTATTTAACAAAGGAAAAACAGGATACAGTGAATATGATGATATATATGACAAAAGTTTAATTGTTCATGATAATATAAAAAGAGGTTTAAGAAATTATATTTATCCATATAAGAAGGCTCAATTTTATCACTTTAGAGAAAATGAAACATTATTTGAAAAAATGCTAAGGGTATTATTTGAATTTACAAGAGATGATGAACCATATTTGAGGGGAGTATGTTTTGACTACTGTATGTTTTTAACAGCTTTAAATATAATTAAAGAAAAAGAATCTAGTTTTATTATTGTAGATGGCATTGAGAGTAATGGTGAACATAATTGGCTTATAATTAATAATGATGGTGATAAAACGGTATTGGATCCTTTTAATGGCATTTATACAAGACTTGAAGATTATAAAGTTATTAAAGGAATTATTTCTGTTATGCAAACAGATGCAAAAAATTTAACTGGATGTGAACTTGACAAATCAGTATTTGAATGTAGAAAAAGATAATTTTGTTAGTGATATAATTTAGATTGATTCGCGTAAATTACAAGTTTTATAATGGAGGTATGATGTATGAAATTAATTTTTGATATGGATAAGAAGAAAATTGATGTTGAGGGTAATGTTGAAAAATTAGTAGAAAAAGGTATTGATAACAGCGAAAAGGGATGGAAAGAAAAATTTGCTACTAGACATAATGCTAAAAAAGAATTAATGGAAATTAAGCATAGTCAAAAGATTGAACTAGAAAATTCTAATAATACTAGGAAAAATTGGGTTCAAAAGATTCAAGAAGAAAATAGAAAAACAAAAGAGTTAGAATTAGCTGAACAAAGAAGATTAAAAGAATTAGAGCTTGAAGAAATGAAATTGTTAGAAAATAAGAACTTAATTATTACAATTGCTGTTTCTATTGTACTATGTTTGACTAGTGTTGTTTTCTTTATTGTAGGTTCACCTAGCGATCCGGCATCAAATTTTGTTGGAATGTTTTTGTTCTTTGTAGTTGGATATATGTTAGGTAGTTGTGTTTCAAATAAGAAGAAAATTGATAAAAAAGATAAAGATAAGGTAAAGAATAAAAAATAGTATGAGATATATTGTTATGATATGTCTCTTTTTTGATGAAGCTGCTAAAAGTATGATACAATATAATTAATTTAATGAAGTGTTGTTCAGGAATGGAGTAAGTTGTGAAGAAAATATTAATATTTATAGTTTTATTAGTTTTAGTAGGAGTCTATATATTTTTTAGTAATAATAAAATAATTGATAATGATGATAAAGCAGAAGATAAAGATATTACATGGGATGAAATTACTGCTAATGGAGTTAATGAGGAATTGCTGATAAAGAATGTAGATAAGGATATTTTAACTGAAGTATCATCTGAACTTCAAATACTTGTTGCTGAGGCTTATGAGGAAGAGAGAGAAAATCCGGAAATATTAATTACCGAAGGTTGGGCTAGAGTTTTTAATTATGAGAGATTTAAAAAAGTAATAGATATTGGTAAACCGGCGATGAAACCATTATACTTAATTATATATAAGAGTCCTAATAGAGGTGAATATGAATATCTTTGTGCTTATGCTTTATATAAAATATCAGGTTATGATTTTGAATGGGCAACAACTGATGAGTTTATGCTGAAGTTTAATGAATATGTAGTAAATAATAAGTGATTTTATGTTACAATTAATATGAATAGAGGCGTTATATGAAAATTGATATAGATTTAGATGGAACTATCTTTGCATGGTATTTCAAAGATAACAATTGCTTGTTTTATTGAAATTTTAGCAAATGGTGAGAAGATTACTTTAGATGAAAAATAATGTTTTAGGTGATTATCTGGAGGTAATTGCAAAGTTTATGGTAAATAAAATGGTTGTTAATACTAAGAATAATGTTAAGTTTACTTGGTTAACTAATGGAAGAGCAGCTTTTAGATTTATGACATCAGGTTTTAATAAGAGAGATTTCTTTAAATAATATAGAAAGATGTGATAGTATGAGGTATAATGAAGAATTATTTGATTTGATACGTGATATGGATAGTGTTGATTATAATGATTTAGTACCTATTATATTATGCTATACTACGGATAGAAAAATTGGTAAGTATTGTTTGCAAAAAAAGCATAAAATTAATCATCGTGTACAAGTTAAAAGTTTGCCTAAACAAGATTTGAAATATGATGGTATTGATTATGATAAATTGCTATCTAGGAAATTTTGTGGAGCTATAATGGAATTTATCGAGGTAATTTTATCAGAGTTTAGTGGTGCTGATTTAACTATTTTTTATAATAATATAAATGAGGTAAAAACTAGCTCTAGTAAAGGATATTCTTTTCGTTATACTGATGGATATTATGATATTGAACATAATGATATGATATTTGAGGAAGATAATTATTTAATTTCTATTTATCATGAATTATTTCATATGGCTAGTTCAGTAGAAGCAGATAATATATATTATTCGGGATTTAGTCAGTCAAGTTATACTTATATTTTTGGTGATGGTTTGAATGAATGATATACACAATTGCTTACAGAGCGTTATTTTGGCGATATTGAAGATGTACGTGGTTCTTACAAATATGAAGTGTTTATTGCAGGCAAATTAGAAAAAATTATTGGTAAATCTAAGATGTATAAGTTGTATTTAGGTGCTAATTTACATGGACTAATTAAAGAACTTCAAGAATATGCATCTTATGAAGAAATTATTAATTTTATATCTTGTCTTGATTATACTAATAGATATGTAGATTTTAATAAGGCAAGACGTTTATTAGAAACTAATATGTTTATTCAAAAGATTAAGGAAATAAATAGTTTTTTAGTTAAGGTATATCTAATTAAATTAAAGAAAGATGTTGCTGATGATATTTTAAGTAATGATGATATGATTATTGAGTTTGGTGAATATATTAATTCTTTACTTAATGATTTTAGTAGTAAAAAATTTAATTATTATAGTGTATCTAGAGATGGTATTATTAGAGATTTAGATAATATTTTAAAATAGTAAAAGAGGTATGTATAAGGGATAGGTATGAGAAGATTTAAGTATTTAATAATTGATAGTGTTTTTATATTATTAGGATTATTTATTTTATATAAATTAAATTATATATCTCATAAGAAATATAGTAATGAATATTTTGGTATTAGTACTTATATTAGTAAGACAGATAAAGATAATGATGGAATAGATGATCAAAGTGATATATTAAAGGGTGCTAAAGAGTATGTAAGTAAAAAGCCTAAGTATAAAAGTAAATATTATGCTACAGGATATCCTAATGATGAGTATGGGGTATGTAGTGATGTAGTTGGATTTGCTTTACTTAATGCGGGATATGATTTAAAAACTTTAGTTAATGATGATATAGTAAATAATAGAGAAAGATATAATATTCAAGTAGTTGATAAAAATATTGATTTTAGAAGAGTTGTTAATTTGAAGGTATATTTTGATAATAATGCGATTAAACTTACGAATGATATTTATAATATAGATGAGTGGCAAGGTGGAGACATTGTAGTTTTTAAACATCATATTGGAATAGTATCAGATAATAGAAATAAGAATGGAGTAAGTTTTGTAATTCATCATGCTAATAAGTGGCAAATAAATTATGAAGAAGATATTTTAGAAGATAGAGATGATATTGTTGGGCATTATCGAATAAGTTAATAGGTTTATTTTAGTAAGATATAATTACTTTAATAAACTTTTTTATTTTTTTGTAAAATTTTGAAGTAAAATGACTATTTATCTTGGAATATTATAATTGAAGGGATGTGATAGTTATGATAAAGTTTTTAAAGAAATATAAGTATATTGTATTTAGTATTATGGGTATTTTAATTATTATAGGAGGAATTTATTTAAAGAATAGTTTAATAGATAATAGTGTAGTTATTAATGATATTGAAGATAATGATGATATTTTGGTTAGTGATAAAAAAGATAATGTTGTTAGTGATGATAAGTATTATTTAGTGGATATTAAAGGTGCAGTGAATAATCCGGGTGTATATAAAGTAGAAGTAGGTACAAGAGTTAATGATGTAGTTAATATGGCCGGAGGACTTAGAGAGGATGCTGATACATCTTTAATTAATTTATCTAAATTAGTAAGTGATGAGATGGTAATAATTATTTATACTACCGAAGAGGTTAAGAATTCTAACTTAGTTAATACGGTTATTAAGGTTGTGGAGAAGGAGTGTAAGTGTCCTAATATTGAGAATGATGGATGTATTAATGATAAGATAACGGATACTATTACTAATGGTAGTGGTAAAGTTAATATTAATACTGCTAGTGTTGAAGAATTATCTAAATTAGATGGAATAGGGCAATCTAAAGCAGAGGCTATTGTTAAGTATCGCGAAGAAAATGGAAAGTTTAATACAATAGAGGATATTACTAAAGTAAGTGGTATAGGTAATAATGTTTATGAGAAGATTAAAAGTAATATTACAACATAAATATTTATTTAAAGTATTGGCTTTATTAGTATTAATGATTAGCCTTTATCGAATTAATTTTATTAAAAGAGAGAGTATTTTAAATAGCGATTTAACTTCATTTGAAGGAATAGTAGAAAAGATTTCTATTAAAGATAATAGAGTTGAAATATATGTAAATAATAAAGAGACGATTATTGGTAATTACTATTATGAAGATGTGGAAGAAATTAGCTATTTTAATGATATAAAATTGGGTGATAGAATTATTATTTATGGTAATTTAAAGGAAGCTAATAACAATACTATTCCTAATTTATTTAATTATAAAAAATATTTAAGAACTAGTGGGATATTTTATTTAATGACAATTGATAAGTTTGAGAAGATAGGTAATAATACTAGTATTATTTATTATATAAAAAATAAGTTAATAGGTAGAATTAATAATATAAAGAAGAGTGGTTCTTATGTTAAGACATTTGTTTTGGCTATTAATGAAATAGATAAAGATGTTAGGAGTAGTTATCAATATAATGGTATTAGTCATTTGTTTTCAATATCGGGAATGCATATTACTTTGTTTGCTACTTTCTTGTTAGGTATAATGAATAAAATTAGTTATAATCGTTATTTTAATTATTTTATTGTTAATTTGTTTTTAATATTTTTTATGGTGCTAGTGGGATTTACGGCTAGTTCAGTGCGAAGTGTTTTAATGTTTATTCTTTTTTCTATTAATAAATTATTTAATTTGAAAATTAAGAGTTTAGATATAATGCTTATTGTTCTTATAGTATTGTTGTTGATTAATCCTTTTTATCTATATAATGTTTCGTTTTTGTTTTCATACATTATAAGTACCGGAATAGTTATGGCTAATAGAAATATAAAGAAAATAAAAAATAAATTGGTAAAGAATTTATATATATCGTTTATTAGTTTTATGTTTAGTTTACCTATATGTATTAATTATTTTAATCAAGTTAATGTTTTATCAGTTGTTTTGAATTTGTTTTTTATTCCATTAGTTAGTAGTATTATATTCCCTTTATCAATAGTGAGTTTGTTTGTTCCTAAGATAGATGCTATTTTATATTTATTTATTAGTATTATGGAGAAATGTTCTTTGTTTGTATCGAATATTTCAATGCTTGTTATTAATTTTCCTAAAGTAGGGATAGTGCTAGTGATTATATATTATGTGATTTTAGTTATATCTTTGTATAAGTCTAAAATGTATATTGGGGTAATATTGTTAATTATTCTTTTTAAAAATATTAGTTATTTTGATAGTGATTTAAGAGTGCTTGTTTTTGATGTTGGCCAAGGGGATAGTATATTAGTTAGTTTTCCTAATAATGGTGGTAATGTATTAATTGATACTTCAGGGGATACAATGAATTATGAGAGTAGTAATAATGTTGGTAATAAGATAATACCGTATTTGAAGACAGTTGGTATTACAAAGATAGACTATTTGGTGGTTTCACATGGAGACTTTGATCATATGGGAGAAGCAATTAATTTAGTAAATAATTTTAAGGTAAAAAACGTGGTATTTAATTGTGGACCTTATAATGATTTAGAAAAGGAATTAATCAAAGTATTAAATAAAAAGAAAATTAAGTATTATACATGTATTAAAGAATTAAGGATTAGTGGCTATAAGATGTATTTTTTAAATACAAGAGAGTATGATAACGAGAATGATAACTCTAGTGTTGTTTATTTTAATTATGAAGGTTATAAGTTTTTATTTATGGGAGATGCTGGAATAGAGAAAGAGCAAGATATTTTAAATAAATATAATATAGGTGATATAAAGGTATTAAAAGTAGGTCATCATGGAAGTAAAACAAGTAGTAGTAAAGAATTTATAAATGAAGTAAATCCAAAATATTCAATAGTTAGTGTTGGCAAGAACAATAGATATGGTCATCCAAATAAAGAAGTATTAAACAATTTGAGTGATTCAAAAATTTATAGAACGGATCAAGATGGTAGTGTTGTGTTTAAAGTTAAAAATAGTAAGTTAAAAATTAAAACATATAGTCCGTAGAAAGGAGTAGATATGAATTACTATAATGAGATAAAAAATGAATTAGTAAATAATGGGATAAATCGGAAAGTTAAAAATTATTCAATTAATAAGAGTGATTTAAATACTTACTATAATGTTGGTAAGTTATTACTAGCTGCGGGTAATCAATATGGAGAAAGTATTATTAAAGAGTATTCAATAAAATTAACTGAAGAGTTTGGTTCAGGATATAGTCAAAGAAATTTAAGAAATATGAGACAGTTTTATAAAGTATCTCAGAAATGGCAGACAGTGTCTGCCAAATTAAGTTGGAGTCATTATTGTGAAATTCTTTGGTTTGATGATAATAAATTTCAATATTATGTTAAAATAGCTGAATTAAATAATTTATCAATAAGACAGTTAAGAGAAAAAATAAAATCTAATGAATATGAAAGGCTTCCTGAATTTACAAAAAATAAATCAGTAGAACAAAAAGAATCCGATATAGTTGATTTTATCAAGAATCCAATTTTGATTAAAAATAGCAATAAGTATGATATATTATCAGAAAAAATATTACAAAAACTAATCCTAGAAGATATTGAAAACTTTTTAGAAGAATTAGGAATAGGGTTTACTTTTATAAAAAGTGAATATCCAATTAAATTAGGTAATAGATATAACTATATTGATTTATTACTTTATAATATTAAATATAGGTGTTATGTAGTTGTAGAATTAAAGATAACAGAACTTAAGAAAGGGCATACTGGACAAATTATGACTTATATGAATTATATAGATAAGAATATAAAAACTATTGAAGAAAATGATACAGTGGGAATTATTATTTGCAAACAAGATAATAAATATGTAATTAAATATTGCTCTGATGAGAGAATAATTGCTAGAGAATATGAATTGGTGTGAGTATAGGATGCGATATTGTGAATTACGAAGAAACAAAAGAATATTATGGTGATGAATTTTGTAACTTATTAATAAAAATATATAGAACAGATCAAAATGGTAGTATTATGTTTAAAATTAAAAAAAATAAATTAAGAATTGAGACATATTCACCATAGAAGGAAGAAAAATGAATGAACTAAAAGAATATACAGCAAAATTATTCGAAGATATAAAACATTTTGATAGAAATGATAATGAGTATTGGTTGACTAGAGAATTACAAAAGATATTAGAGTATGCACAGTGTAGAAGATTTGAAAATGTAATTAGTAAAGCAAAATTAGCATGTAAAAATTCAAATGTAGATATTGAAAACCATTTTGCTGATGTTGGTAAAATGGTTGATATAGGTTCTAATACTAAAAGGGAAACTAGATATTATAAGCTATCAAGATATGCATGTTATTTAGTGACACAAGATGGCGACTCAAGAAAAGAAATTATAGTGCTTGCACAAACATCTTTTGCTATTTAAACTAGAAAGCAGGAATTAAGTGAAAAAAATATAGTGAACTTACTGAGAAACAGAAAAGATTTTATCAAAGAAATTTAACAGGGAAAGGTAATTATTCTTTGAATATTTTTGCTAGAAATGGTGAGAAAAAAATTTTGATAAATTTCATAATTCAGGGTATAAGGAATTATATAATGGAGGAACTGCAAACGATATTACTAAACGAAATAAACTTAGATATAGAGAAGATATTTTAGATAATATAGGTAGTGATGAGTTAATTGCAAATTTATTTAGAATTTCTCAAACGGAACAAAAATTAAAAAATTAAAATATTAAATTAGAAAGTGAAGCCAATGAAACTCGTTATGAAGTCTGTAAAGAAATTAGGAATACAATTTACAAACTAGTTGGTACAATGCCAGAAAATCTACTAACTCTAGCTAAAAATTTAAAAGAATTAGAAAAAGTGAATAAAATTAATTTATTGGTAAAAAGGTATGATATAATAAATACTGAGGTGAAAAAATGTCTATAGCATTCATTAATAAAAATACCTTTGAGATAAAAGATGAATTAAATGAATATATTTATTGTGATTATGAAATAAGAAATGTAATTGCAATATTAAACAAAAAAGGATATAAAACAGATTTTTCATGTGCAGGGCATAATGATGTAGGAATTCTTTGGCCACTACATAAAGAAGATATCAATAAATTGGAAGAATATTTGAGCGAAGCTCAAAATGATAAAAGTTTGCATTTTGTAGGAAAGGATAAAGAATATTTTTATCATAAAGATGAAAAAACAGCAACATATCCTTATATTTTATTTCATTATGATTATAATTTTCAAAAGCATCCTAGTAATTTTAAATATGAACTTATAGAAAATAAATCTTATTTATCAAAGAAAATTGATTTTTATAAAGACGAAAATCATACAATAAGAAAAACGGATGAGGAAATATATGCTGAATTAGACCAAACACATAAGGATTTGGAAAAATGGACCAATGAGTTACCTACAATATAGTAAAAAATATAATCAAAAAATTATCAATAATTTATTGATAGTTTTTTTCTACAAATGTAGTGTTTAAAATTAAGAGTAATAAATTACAAATAGAAACATATTCACCATAGAAGGAAGCTATGTTGATTATTATAATGAAATAAATAGAAAAGTAAAAAAATACTCAATAAATAAGAATGATTTAGAGACATATTATATCATAGTGAGACATTTTCGCAAGTTAACACTTAAGCCATTATCATAAATTAATCATAGCGAATTGAAGGCAAATACGATTTTTCTTGACATTCCAAATATGTAGGTGTATAATTGCAAAAGTTTTTTTGAAAGGAGCGAAAAGTATGGTAACATTAAACAGTTTAGAAAAAGAAACTGTTAATTATAATTTAACAGATAGTTTAAAAGAACTTTCTTTTGAAGAGTTACAATGTTGTTTTTATAATATTATAAATGGTGAAGCAAATAAAATTAGAAGAAATATTCTTGAGTGTTTAATAATTGAAATGCAATATAGAGGATTAACATTAGATGATATGTTATATTCTGATGGTGTAAATAATTCTAGAAGAAGCGGAAGATAAAAAATACATATTTATAAACTTTAGCATATAGCTTGGTATGTTATATTAAACTTTTTTTATTGTTTGCATAATATATAATGTATCGTAGGTTGATGCTTACGTTTATATAGATAGGGAGCTTATTAGATATAGGCTTCCGTTTTTTATTTAATATTTTTTAACTATTATTTAACAAGAAATGATATAATATTAGTAGAAGTTAGTAGGTGAGGTTATGGCTTTATTGAGTGAAGTAAATGAAATAGGTCCTAAAACGTTAGAGTTATTTAATAAAATAAATATATATACTACAGATGATTTAGTTAATCATTATCCATTTAGATATGATATTATTGGAAAGAGTAATATATCTTCTTTAAATGATGGGGATAGAATAGTAATAGATGGGTGTATAGATGGTAATGTTAGTACTGTATATATTAATCCTAAATTAAGGAAGATAGTATTTAGAATTAATACAGGTAGTTATTTAATTAATGTTAGTGTATATAATAAAGCTTATTTAAAGAAAGAGTTAGAGTTAGGTAGAGAGATAACTGTTATAGGTAAGTATGAGAAATATAAAAATAATATTGTATGTAGTGAGATTAGATTTGAGAAATTAAATGATACTCCTACTGTTGAGTCAGTTTACTATACTACTAATGGATTAAATAGAAAGTTTATTGCTAAGATTATAAATACTATTTTAGATAGTTATCATTGTAATGATTATATTCCTGATTATTTAGTAGCTAGATATAATTTTATGCCTAAGTTGGAAGCTTTAAAGTTAATACATAATCCTTATAATGGTTTAGTGTTAAAGAAATCTAAGCAAAGATTAAAGTATGAAGAATTATTTATGTATTTATTTAAGATTAATTATTTAAAGTTAATAAATAATAGTGGTAGTAATAAGGTTAGTAAAGTTATTGATATCGATAAAGTTAATGAATTTATTAGTAAGTTACCATTTAGTTTAACTAGTGATCAGTTAAGTTCGGTAAAAGAGATAGTTGATGATTTAAAGAGTAATAGAAGAATGAATAGGCTATTACAGGGTGATGTTGGTAGTGGTAAAACTATTGTGGCTTTTATTGCTGTTTACGCTAATTATTTAGCGGGGTATCAGTCTGCATTAATGGTCCCTACGGAAATACTTGCTAATCAACATTATCAGGAGGCTTCACGTTTATTTGATGGTATTATGAAAGTTAGTTTATTGACGTCTTCTACTAGTAGTAAAGATAAGAAGATTATATATAATAAATTAAGTAATAGGGAGATAGACTTTATTATAGGGACACAAAGTTTAATACAAGATAAAGTTATGTTTAATAATTTAGGCTTAGTAATAACTGATGAGCAACATAGATTTGGAGTTAATCAAAGGGATACATTTAGGAATAAAGGGGAATTACCGGATATTTTATCAATGAGTGCAACACCAATACCGAGAACTTATGCTTTAACTATTTATGGTGATATGGATGTATCTAGTATAAAAACTAAACCGGTTGGAAGAAAGGATGTTATTACTTACTTAAAGGGTACTGATGAGATAATGGATGTTTTAATTATGATGAAGAAAGAATTAGATGAACATCATCAGATATATGTTATAGCTCCTATGATTAATGAGGAAGGTGAGGCATCAGTTAATAGTAGTGTTGTTGATTTAGAGGATAAAATGAATAGGGCTTTTGGTAAGATGTTTAAGATAGCTTCTGTTCATGGTAAGATGGATCCTAAGGAAAAGAATAGTATTATGAGTAAATTTGAAGAGGGGGAAGTTGATATACTTATTTCCACTACTGTTATTGAAGTTGGTGTTAATGTTAAGAATGCTACCATGATGGTAATATTTAATGCTAATTTATTTGGATTATCAACGTTACATCAGTTAAGAGGTAGGGTTGGTAGAAATAGTTTGCAGAGTTATTGTGTTTTAATTGCGGATAATAAAGAAGAAAGACTTGCTATGTTAGAGAATTGTAGTGATGGTTTTAAGATTAGTGAGTACGATTTTAAAAGTAGAGGCGAAGGGGATTTGTTTGGGTTAAGACAAAGTGGAGAGACTGGATTAATACTGGCTAATGTTAAGAGGGATTATGAATTATTACTTAGGGTAAAGAAAGATGTTGATGAGTTTATGCCTGCTTTTATGAATAATAGGAGTGAATATCAATTGTTAGATGATGTTGGTAAGAAATTAGAAGGGGTTAATTAGTAGATTTTATTAGTCATTATTGGGGTTTGATAATTTGAAAAAAATCTTTATGAAAAATTTTTTGTAAAACTCTTGCATTTTTATTTATTATATATTACAATTAATATGTCATAAGAGATTATGACACACTCGCTACGATTGTGTGTAGGAGTGTTCAACCAAAACCCCCTGAAGAGAGCGAAAGCTCTCATTTTTGTTTATTAATATAGAGGTTTAGAACTATTAAGTAATTTTAGGTACACTTTTAGGTACAAAAAAATTAGTTTTAAGAATGGTTTGTTGAAGAAAGGTGACGAAAATGGCAAGAATCTTCAATTATTTTTTATTTGTTTTAAATCTCATTGAGAAAAAGTGGCAAAAGTGGCAAAAATTCTCAATGAAAAATATTTGCTTTTTTGCCAATTAATCTGAAAATTCTGTTAAATAAAAAGTAAAGTGCATAATTAAGTACATAAATGTCAAAAAAGTGTAGTTTTAATAGAAACTGCACTTTTTTTTGGACATTTTAATATAAAAAAATTAACATAATCAATAAAATGTGGTATAGTATTGTTCGTCAAGGAAGTTTTATTCCACGACGAAAAGACAGAATTTGCATGTTTTTTAAAAGAAAGTGCACAATTCTGCTTAGTATATTATTATTGGTAGGCAATTTATTTGTCATTGAGATATTTGTTTTGGGTAATAAATATCTTTTTTTATTTTAATAGTTTTCTATTTAATTGAACTTTATCTGGTCAATATAATACATATTTAAGGTATTTAAAATCTTTTCATCACATAGAAATAACATTGCCTTAAAAGGACAATTATCATTTAACGATTCTCTACATAGACTATTTATATTATTAGCAACAATATTACAATCGTTTTGAGTTAAATGCTCAAATGTTGTTTTCTTTGGTAAAACATATTTAATAAATTCATGATTTTTTTCAATTCCACCTTTTTGCCAAGAAGCTGATGGATTACAATAAAAAACATGTGTGATGTATTCTCCAATTTTATGATTGCATTCAATGTTTAGTACATCATAAAATTCATGCCCATTATCAGTAAGAATAACCTGAAATAGTTTTTTATAATCATCTTCTTGTAAAACTTTTTGAAGATATTCAAATGTTCTAGTAACTTCATCTGTTGTTTGACTTTCCAATAAAAACATAAGCATTAAGTTTCATTTTCTCCAAAAAAAGAGTAAGAATACATTTTGAATCAGTTTGAAGTCCTTCAACTGTATCCATTTCGACAATGTTTAAATTTGGGTTTTTACTTATATAATTAATAAAATCTTCATACCTTCTACCTATTAATATTTCTCTTTCTTGTCGTGTTCTACGTTTTGTTGCTTTTCTTTTTTTATATTTTACAATTCTAGGGAAATCAAGAGGTCTAAATTCAAATATGCCATTATTAATATAATTATAAAAAGAAACTTTAGAAAAGTTTAAAACTTCAGGATGATTAATATATAAATGATTTATTGTTTGACCTTTTTTAACGAGAGGTGTGATTATTTTATTAATATTATATATTTCTTCTTCAGTTAAACTTATACCTTGTCTACATGAACTAATTAGTTCTTTATAAGCATCATTAGCTTTTCTAGCATAATAAGTATATCTTATTTTTCTGCATCCGCTTCTTGATTTACAGCCATTACATACATAGGGTGTTTTATCTAATTTCTGACATGGAGCAGAAACAGCGGAACAATTATTCCAAGCTGTTGGCTTATAATAAACCTTATTTCTATCTATTTCTCTTAAAATAGTAGAATGAGATTTGTTAATATCTTTAGCAATTTGATTTATGGATTTATTTTGATTCAATCCATCTTCTATATTTTTTCTATCTTCATAAGAAAGATGTTTATATTTTGTCATTGTAACTTTCCTCCTTTAAATGACAAATAAGTTGCTTAGAAGATATTATATACTATTACAAACCTAACTGCACAACAATTGTGCACTTTCAAATTTAATCTACAAATTATTAAAAATAATATAAATATTTTGTAGTTTTATAGGAAAAACATCTTTTTTAATGGTATAATTATATAGAAGAGAAAATGGGACTGGACTTTTAGAATTAGATGTGATATTTTATTATATGAGGTGACCTTATGCAAACTGAAAAAGAAATATTAAAATTGATTAAACAGAAAAATGAAGAAATAAATGAATTAAAAAAAGAACTAGCAAATATCAGAGATAATTCTAAAACACCCGAAGACATTGAAAAAGAAAAGTCTCAAAGAGAAAAAACTTTTAATGGAATGACAGCAAGAGAATGGACTTTATGTAGCAGAAGTGTATGGGATGATGTTTCATCTGCAAGAAAAAAGCAACATTTAATTCATGGAGCGACATTTCCTCAAAAACTTGCTGAAAGAGTTATTACAATGTATTCAAATAAAGGAGATCTTGTTTTAGATCCGTTTGTTGGTACAGGGACTACTATGTTTGGAGCAGAAAAGCTTGAAAGAAATTCCGTTGGTATTGAATTAAATAAAGAATTTATTGACTACATATATGAAAACCATGAAGAAAATTTACTTAAATCTAATGTTTCTTTCAACATTTTAGAAGGTGACTGTCTTGAAAAGATTAAAGAAATAAAAAATGAAAGTGTACAATTAACTTTTACATCTCCACCTTATGCTGATTTATTATTAAAGGTTGAAGATGACAGAAAAAATAGACATAAACATTCCAGAATAGTTGAAGATAATAATTCTACTGCTAAACCTTATTCTTCAAACGAGAAAGATTTTGGAAACATGGCAATAAAAGATTATTCTGATAGTGTTTTAAAACTAATGAAGAAGATTTATCAAAAAACAAAACCTGGAGGATATAATATCTGGGTGGTTAAAGATTTTAGAGATATTAAAAACAAAATTCCATATGTAAATTTACATGGTTTAATTGCTGAGTTAGGGCAAAAAGCCGGATTTAAATATCATGACTTAATAATATGGGATCAAAATGAACAAAGAAGTTTAGTTTTATTGGGATATCCTTCAGTATTTTATATAAATCAAAATCATTCATATTTGGTGGTGTTAAGAAAATGATAAATATTGAAGATATAAATAAAATTGATCGTATTCACTCATATCCAGCAAAATATACTGCAGAAATGCTTGAATACTATATCAATAAGTATACTAAAAAGAATGATGTGATTTTAGATCCGTTTGTTGGAAGTGGAACAACACTTCTTGCGGCAAGATGGTTAGAAAGAAGATCAGTTGGTTTTGATATTAATCCTGTTGCTTATCAGATATCTAAAGTAAAAACTAATACTTATAATAAATCAGATTTAAAAAAAATAAATAGTTTTGAGAAAAAGACGACTGAATTTTTTAAAAATATTAATAAAGAAGAATTTGAAATATTAAATTATGATTCGATCAATCATTGGTTTAGAGAAAATGTAATTATTGGCTTATCAGCTATTAGACATTGTATAAAAGCATACAATGCTGATGAAAGAATTGTTGACTTATGTTATTTGGCATTTTCAATTGTAATATTACCATTATCTAACCAAGAAAGTGATACAAGATATTCTGCAAAGGATAAAGGTGACATATCAGTTGAAGAAGTATTAGAATCATTTATTAGTAAGTTAAAAGATGTTTTTGATATTGCAGTATTAACAAATAAATTAGATTGTGATTCCATGGTATACTTAACTGATTCAAATTTGATTAATAAAATATTGAAAAAAAATAGTGTGGATTTTTTAATCACTTCTCCACCATACCCTAATACATATGATTATTATTTATATCATAAACATCGAATGTTATGGTTGGGATATGATTTTAAACCTGTTATGGAAAAAGAGATAGGTTCAAGAAGAGAATTCTCAAGTTTAAAGAAAGAGGCAAGTAAGTTTACTGATGATTTATATAAAATATTTTTATCAGCAAATTATTCACTTAAGGTAGGAGCACATATAGTAATAATTATAGGTGATGGAAAAATTGCTGGTGAAAAATATGATAGCAGGGAACATACGCTGCTTATTGCTGAAAAATTAAAATGGAAATTAGTCGAGGAAAAGTATACTGAGTTGGATAAAACAAGTAGAAATTTTCAGCAAAGCTTTCGAACTAAGGGAAAGAAGGAATACTTTTTAGTATTTGAAAAAATAGAGGAGGTGTAGATGTATTTAGTATGAGAAGTATAAAAGAATTAAGAGTATATTGTGAATGTTATGAACAGGGACTATATTTATTAGATTATATTTCAGACAATGATGTTTTGCGAGATGTACATCATAAAATTATTTATACGAAGCCGAATAATTTTTCTGCTTACCGTAATGATTCAATTATTTCAAAATTATTTTCACATAAAGATTTTGATGGATTTATTAGTATAATAGAAGAAGATGATACAGAACATCCTATTGTTGCAATTGAATTTTCTACTGCAGTACCAACAGATGATCATATAATGCAGAGATATGATGTTATGTATTGGAGTACATATTATCAAACACCATGCATTAAGATTTCACCTTCAGAAATGAATAATACTGATTTTGGTGGAGGAACAAAAATTAAAATTCAACATGAATACTATACGACTTTAAATATGGGTGGAATTTATTATCATATTGATTGGCCTTTGATTGAAAACTCTGATTTAGTTATGACTGATATTACAAAAATATCTTGTCCTCCATTTTTAAATGAATTAAAAGAAATTATGAATGGAATGATAGAATCATATAATAAGACAGCTAGTGATAATGAATATTTTGAAGCAGAAAAGAATAAGTATTCAAATTATGTACACTCTAATTATAATTATGAAAGATTAGAATTTACTAATTCTTCGAGAATTAGAGTTGGAACTGATGGAAAATTAATGTTGAAGTTTAATCGATATGGACATGGAATGGATCCAGAAAGAGGAATGCTTTTATTCTTAAATAAAAATTATAATCAAAAACCTATTGTAAAATTTTTAGTTCAAAGAGAAAACAGAAACAAATATAAATCATTATATGAAGGAAACAATCAAGATGCAATAATGGAGATTATAGATGCTAAAGTAATACCTAATGATAATATTGTCACATTTGATATTGCGTATGATTTATTTAAAAAGGCAACTAATACACATAATTTATTTCAATCTGCACTAATTACAGGCAATACAATTATTATCAATGATAATGACTTAATGAATTGTTTAAATAGTAGTTTATCCGTAATTAATAATTTACTTCATTTTGGTGAAAAGATAATTCTTTGCGATTTAAATGATAATGTCATTGTAGAAATTAAATGGAATTTAGAATTAGTTGATAATTATTATTTGACAGAAAGACAAAAAAGTTTAATGACTTCGAAAATCAAAATGCCAACCAAGTTACTACCTAATGATATGATAAATGAGGATGTTGTTACTTTTGCTTCTATGAGTGTATTTTTGATGAATAATATGAAAAATATAGCTGTTAGTTATCCTGGTGCTCAAGGCGATAGAAAAATACTTCAGGGAACAGGACTTACAACAAAAAGGAATTACATAGATATAATTAGCGTTCACAAATGTTCTGACGATGAATACGATGCTTTTTTACAAGAAAACAAAAAGAAAATTTATGAAACACAAAGATCTGACATTGACAAATTGGTTTCCGTTAGAAATGATTCTGAAAAGATGGCAGAATTAAATCAATTAATTGAAAAAGTATATACTCCAATTGTTATTAAAGAATGTTATATCGGTGTAGGAGGTCAAGAGTCTCCTATGGCACCCGGAGAAACACGTTTTGATTATTTGATGTACATTATGATTAATGGAACAGGAAATATTGTATGGAAAATACTATCATCTAATCCAATTATTTTTGAAATATTTGATAATATTAAAAGTTCATCAGGATCGCTAGAGGGAGAGATAACTTTGAATTCTCCTATGTATATAGTTTACTAAGGCTTTAAATAAGCCTTTTTTTGTTAGATAATAAAAAACTATGATATAATTAATATGGTGAAAGAATATGATTATAAATGTTGTAGCAGCGTTAATAGAAAAAGATAATAAAGTTTTAATAGCCAAACGCTCTACAGGAGATCCAAACGTACTTGGCAAGTGGGAATTTCCTGGTGGTAAAGTAAAACAGGACGAAGACGAAAAAATCGCAATAGAAAGAGAAATTAAAGAAGAGTTTGAATTAGAAGTTCATGCAAATAAATTCTTAGTAAATAATGTATGCAAATACCCTCAAAAGACAGTTGATTTAAAATTGTATAGTTGTACTTATATATCGGGTGATTTTCATTTACATGATCATTCAGAATATAAATGGGTAGAAAAAGATAATTTATTAAATTATGATTTAGCACCTGCTGATATTCCGCTTGCTAAATATGTTAAGGAGAAATAATTATGAGTACTTTAAGAGAGATTGTTTATAACTCAGTTATTGCTATTCATAGAAGAACTGGAAAAGAGTGGATTCCACTAAAAGAAATCTATGAAGAAGTTGACAAAAATAGAGATGTAGGTATAAATAATGGTGGTGCTTCAGTAAGAGCAGCATTAGAAACACATAGTGTATTATCAGAAGCATTTTCTGGAACAGAAGAATACATTCTAAAAGAAAAAGGATCAGGTCTATATAAATCAATATATTATGATCAAATAAAATTTATAAACAATATGAATATTGGTGATGTATTTACACGAGATCAACTTATGGCAATTTTTAAAATAAGTGGTCAGTCAGGCATAATGAAAACTAATTCATTAAACTGTTTAGTATTAACAACATCAGAAGAAAATGGTGTATATGGTGATAGTTTAGTTGAAAACGGTTTTATTACATATACTGGAGAGGGATTAACAGGAGATCAAACTATCACAAAAAACAATAAAACAATTTATGAATCAAACGAAAATGATTTACCAATGTATTTATTCTCCAAAGATAATAATAAAAAATATATTTTCGAAGGACAAGTTAAACTATGTGCTGAACCATATCAAGTTGTAGAAAAGGACATAGATGGAAACGATAGACTCGTATGGAAATTTCCTTTATCAATTGTATATCCAAATGATTATAATTTTGAAAAAGATGAAAAATTTAGCGAAATAGTTTATGAAATAACTGAAATCGAAAGCAAAGTATATTCTGATATGATTGAGGAACAAAATGATTTGGAATATAGGGAAGGTAAAATAAATATAAGAAAGTATAGGAAAACAGATAAAAAAATACAAAGAACTAAAAAGCCAGACTATATAGCTGAAGAAATCATAAAAACAAATCAGGGTATTATAAATGAGAAAGTTGTATATGAAAATGAAATCAGGCGCTTAATGGAAGAAGAAGCCCAAGAACAAGTTAGGGAAATGGAAGAATTTTTTAATAATAAAAAAGAGAATGAAGGATTTGATATTTTATCATTTGAATTAAATGAAAATGGTGAATATGTTGAAAAATATATTGAAGTCAAATCAACAAAGGGTAATGAAGGAACACCAATTGATATTACGTCTGATGAAATAGATTTTGCAAAAAAACATATAGATAATTATTATTTGTATAGGATAATTAATAGTGAAAGTAAAGACCGTTATCTAAAAATAGTAAGAGGTAAAGATCTATTCAATAATACGGATTATAATTTTGTTCCAACAAGTTATAAAATATATTCAAATTAAAAGCTCAGAAAATTTAATTCTGAGCTTTTTAATTTGATAAAAGTAATTTTTGTTGCAATAATTATAATTCTATGAAGATCATCAACTTCAATATAACCTTTTATGCCAATTAAATCATTTTCTTTGATGTAATTATCTAATTCTTTTTGAAAACCTTTTGAAATATTTATTCTGACAATTTGATGGTTTTCTAAACCTTCAACTTTTAAGAGTAATTCTTCATTTTCAATACCTTTAAAGCATCCTGAAATAACAACGCTATTAACCATATAATCCTCCTTTTTAATAGTTGTTGTATTAATCAATTAGTCAAGTTATTTGTGATATAATATTAGTTAAATTTAGGGGGAATAATATGTACAAAGATATAGAAGAAATATATAAGAAAAAAAGTCCATATAACATTATTAAAAAAAGAACGTTTTGGATATATGTTGTATTTATATTGATTTCATTAATATTCAATTTTTTAAATAAAATAGTACCAATGATCTTAGTGTTTATAGCTATGTTATTAATTATGAAAGTTGTAAGTGAAAAGGTATTAAATACAAAATTGCATTTAAGTATAGGTAAAAGAAACGAAAATGAGATAACATTACCATTTATTATTAGAAATGCTGAAAAAGAACTATTTAAAGATTACTTTATAAAAAATAATATGTATAATGAAAAAACACTTTTATGCATAATTGATCACAATAGGAATATGATTAAAACTAAAATAGTTGGAGGCAATTTGTTAGCTATATTATCAATAGCTATTCCAGCAATACTTTCATTTTATACTAAAGATGGCTTTGACTTTAATGGTTTGGCAATTGCACTACCATATCTAGTAAGTTTTAGTTTCGTAATAATAATGTTGTACTTTTCATATAGTCAATTTATAGGAGCAAAGAAATTTTTAAAAGGTGAAGATGGTATGATTGAAAGATTAGAAGAAATATTTAGTGAATTATATATTGAATGTATTAATACAAATATTGTAGAAAAAAGAAAAAATCTAAAAAACAAGTTAAGAAAAAAACAAAGGCATCAAAAAAGTAATTGATGTCTTTTTTAGGTACAATTTAGGTACAAAAATACTAAAAAACCACGGTAAATGACGGTTTATGCCAATATAAAAAGGCCCGTATTTAAATGGTTTAACACAATTTGGTCTCTTCTAACTGAAGAGAACAGGCCCCCCTGAAGAGAGCAAAAGTTCTAATTTTTGCTCGCACACATAAAATAAATATAGTTAAAATATAACATCTATATTTATTTTTTTATTCTCTTTAAGTTTTAATAAGTTACTATCTATTTCTTCTTTTATTTCTTCATTATACTTTGGATGCCTTTCAATAGTAATAACTAATTCTTTTATTTTAGGTATCATTTCATCATTTAATTCTTTCAAATATTCTTCAACATATATATATAATAATAAAGTAGATGCTTCAATAATATCATTACTACTTGCTATAGATAAATAGTTGATAGCCTTATTTATATCTTTTACTAATACTACATCTCCGGTTAGATAGAAATATTTTGCTAAGTTATAGTAAGCATATGGGTAAATATTATCGATGGGAGACTCCAAAGCTTTATTATAAAGTTCAAAGGCTTTATCTAAATCAATGCTTACATATATTCCTTTACGATAATATTCTCCTAGAGTATTTAGAGCATAAGACTCACCAAGTAGAGAAGACTTTTCAAAGTAATAGAAGGCTTTTTGGTAATCTTTCATATCTTCATATATTTTACCTAAGTTATTATAAGCATAAACGTAGTTATATGAGGCCGCTTCTTCATATAAAGACTTAGCTTTCTCAATATCTTTCTTTACATATAAGCCTCTTTTATACATATTACCTAATAAATTAATAGATGCTACATTACCTAATTTAATAGCTTTATTTAAATATTCATAAGCTAGTTTTAAATCTTTATTTGTTTTATTACCAATATTATTATTAATTAACATTTTAGCCATCATATAATAACTACTAGGATGTTCTTTTAAAGATGCTTCTTTAAAGTATTTATAACTTATATCATATCTTGGATATCCTTTAATATATCCTTTGTATTCATCACTACCTAATTCATATAAAGCATATGGATTATTATTCTTGGCTAGAGTAGTTAAAGAGTAGTTATAGTTAATACCTTCACTTAGTTTAAGATTTAAATATTCTTCTAACTCTTTAGGGGACACTAATGTATTGTTTAGAAGATTTTCTATTATTTCTTTTTTTAAATTATCTTCATATATGGGTTGCTTTTTATCTAAGATAATAAAGAATAGTATTTGAGTAAGGGCTTCATATAAATTATTATTACTTATTAAATATAATAAATTACTAGATAATTCTTTAGATACTTCTTTATCATTTTTACTTATATTATATAATTTTATAGTTATTGTTTTTAATATACTATTATTATTTATTATATTTATCTTTTCATTCTTAGATAAGTTTGTATAGATATTACCAGTTATTATGGTTAATAAATTAATTATTATATCTAGTAGAATATATTTATCTTTTTGATATTTCTTTTTATATATTATGTATTGTTGTTTATATTCATTATTTATACTTCTTATACCAATACAATAGTTATTTACAGTAGTATCATTTATATTATTAGTATTAAATAGAGCATTAAATACTTCTATTTGTATAGCACTAGTTTTATTAATAGTGTTTTCTTTTATTATTCTAGTAAAATTACCTAGAGATAGATGATTATCATTATTATTTAATTTTATATATTTTTTCATAGTTACCTCATCTTTATTATATCATAAGTGTGGATTATAGTAATAATATTTATTTTTAGTGTGGATTTATAATACTTATAATGTTTATTTATTAATAATATAATGATATTAGAAAGGTGATGTTATGAAAAAGTTTATGAAAAATTATAAGTCTAGTATTATATTAATTTTAGCAGTTATTATTGGTACGATTATAGGACTTATATTTAAAGAGAAAGCTAGTATTCTTAGTCCTTTAGGAGATATGTTTATTAATATGCTTTTAGTAGTTGTAGTACCGCTAATATTTCTTTCAATAACAGTATCTATATCGAAGATTAAAAGTGCTAAAAGACTTGGCAAGATTATGATTACGACAATAATTACTTTTATTATTACTTCTTTAGTAGCAGTAGTAGTGGGTTTTGTTTCGACATATAAGATTAATTTAGTTGATACTGAGAGAGTTAGTGATATTAAGAGTAGTTTAGTAGAAGATGTAAAAATAGAAGAACTTAATATATTAGAGAGGACTGCTAAAACACTTACAGTTAGTAAGTTTAGTGATTTACTTAGTACAGATAATTTAATGGCTTTATTAGTATTTTCTATTATATTTGGAGTGGCTATTAATATGGCTGGTAAGAAGGGAGATAAGGCTAGAGAAGTATTAGAATCTTTTAATGAAGTTATTATGAAGGTTGTTAATATTATTATGTATTATGCTCCGATAGGTTTTATGTGCTGTACTGCTTCTTTGGTTGGTACTTTTGGTAGTGCTATAGCAGTTGGGTATATTAAGACTTTTGTTATATATACGATAGTATGTTTATTATTTTACTTTATTGTGTATACAATATATGCTTTTATGGCTGGGGGAGTTGATGGTATTAAAAGATTTTGGAAGAATGCTATACCGGCTAGTTTGACTTCGATTGCGACATGTTCATCAGCGGCATCTATTCCAGTAAATAGTGAATGTGCGAAAAAGATAGGAGTATCTGATGATATAGCGGAAACAGTGATACCTCTTGGTACTAGTTTTCATAAAGATGGTTCAATTATTGGTAGTGTTTTTAAGATTATGTTTTTAGTAAGTTTATTTGGTACAGATATTAGTGGTTTTGGTGGCGTTAGTAAGGTATTATTAGTAGCCTTAGTGGCGACACTTCTTGTTACAGCAGTTCCTATTGGTGGGGGAACAATATCAGAAATGATGATTCTAACAATGATGGGATATGGAACAGGAGCACTTCCAATACTTACAATTATTGCTACTATTATTGATGCGCCGGCTACAATGCTTAATGTTGTTGGTGATTTATCTAATTCAATGGTTGTAGCTAGGGTAGTTGATGGTAAGAATTGGATGAAGAGATAGTATTGACCTCTAGATTATTCTAGGGGTTTTTAATATTAAGACTTTTGTAAATTAATTAAATTTGATATACTATTTATAGGTGGTTAGAAATGATAACAGTAGTTGCAGCTTTAATAGAGAAAGATGGGAAGTATTTAATTGCACGTCGATCAACGGGTTCAGAGGAGGTTCTTGGTAAGTGGGAGTTTCCTGGTGGTAAGGTGGAAAAAGATGAAACAGAAATGCAGGCTATTGAAAGAGAGATAATGGAAGAGTTTGACATGAGAGTGAAAGCAATTAGATTTCTTACGAATAGTATTTGCGAATATCCATCTAAAACAGTTGATTTAAGATTATATGAATGCAAATATATAGCAGGGGAGTTTCATTTACATGACCATTCAGAATATAGGTTTGTCGATAGAGAAGATATTATAAATTATGATTTGTGTCCGGCGGATATTTCCTTGGCAGAATATGTAAGAGGTAATCGTTAGTTTTGTAGAGGGTAAATATATCTTCTTTTTCTTTATCAAACAAGATGTCTATGTTATAATTATATTATAGTAGGAGTTGTGTAAGTATGAAGAGACTGTTAAGAATAAGTTTTGATTTATCATTATTATCTTTTATACCAATAATATCATGGTTTTTATTAGGGATAATAGTGGATGAAAATTTAATTAATATATTTACATTAACATATCCATTACAGTATATATACTATATTATTAGATCTATATTTTCAACGGGTGCTAGTATAAGTAAAGAGAAAGATAATAATGAAGATACTGTTATGTCAGGGTTAGTAGTAGGTACTCTTATAGCGATTATTATATTTACAATTATTTTATTTAACGTAAATAATTATATTAAGTTTATGAATATGGATGTAGGTATATATAGGACTTTTACAATATATTCTATAATACAATTATTTATTACTTTAGAGTTTTCTATGATACAGAATAAGTTATATTATGAAGGTAAGAATAAGATAGCTAATAAGAATTCTTTAATATTTAATTTATTAAACTTTATATTGTTAATAGGTACTTCGTTAATTACTAAGAATCAGGTTATTATAGTTATAGCTACTTTAATGCCTTTAGCACTATTTACTTTGTATATTTATATTGATAATAGTAGTAAGTTTAAGTTTACAGTTAATTTATTTAAGTGGATAAGGTATGATTCGGCGGAACTATTTAATAATTTTGCTTATTTAATAATATTTTTATTTGGGTTATCTAATACTTTAGAGTATGGAGAAGTATATGCTTTAGCAATAACATTTGTGGCTTTGATAACAGATACACAATGGGATACAGCAGATGCTATGGTAGTAGCGGCTAATATAGATATAAGTAAGAATGAGTTTAATTATAATGAACATATAAATAATGCTTATAAGTTATTATCGATATTATTTAGTACTAGTTTAGTTATGTTTGGAATATTATATTGGTTTTATGATTTGGATATAAGGATTACTATAATATATTTTAGTTTTGAGATAATTAATTTCTTATTGTATCCAATGTATAGATTAAAGATTTGTTATTTACAGTTAGAGTATTCAGCTTTGAAGACAACTTCTAATAAAGTTATAGCATTAATATTAAGAATTGGTATGTCATTAATTGATTCCCCATTTTGTACGGGGTTAGGACAAGTATGTTCATCAGTATATCAATTTATAACGGTTAATGTGATGTTCTATTTAAATTATCGAATTGATAAAAATGGTAATGTTATAAGAAAATATAAAAAGAACGCGATTCTTTCATAGAGAACTGGGTTCTTATTCTTTTACTATTGGTTTAAAGTTTTCAATAGCACTTTTTAATTTAGGATGTCTTATTACAAAGTGAATAGTGGGATTGATACTTTTGGAGATAATTACATAATTATTATCAACAATATTAATAGAGATGTTTTTAAATGTTTGGTCATTATTGATAATTAAGTGATAGTTTTTATTACTATAGTTTATGGTATCTTTTAAGTGTTCAAGATATTCATGATAAGTATAGGTTATTTTTTGATTATAAAAGATATTTTCAAGAGATAGAGATAAGTTATTAGTAAATTCATTTTCATAGTTATAGATTGTATCAGTAATTATATTATTCTTTAGAATATTATTAAGATAGTTTTCTTCGTCTTGTTTATATTTTTTTATTTTAATAATATCTTCTTTACTTATTTTATTTCTTTTTAATATTTTATCTAGTAGTTTATCATTAATAGTAAACAATGGTAGGGTATTTAGAGTTCTTTGATGATTATTTTTTATTTTACTATCATTTAGTAAGAAAGTTTGATATAAGTCTTTATCTTTTTTAGTATATATTTCCATTAAGGGAGTAGCTTTTTTAAGTAAATAGTTAGTTTTATTTTTATAGTATTCTATTTCTTTAGAATTACCTGTAAGATAATATTTTCCTTTATCATGATAACCTTTGATACATTCACCGTATAAAGCATAATTACCTGAAGTATAATTTAAGTGACCATAGATATTATTTTTAGGATCTTTAAAGTAATATGGTGATACTTGACCAGTCATATATATAGGAATCCAACTTTCAAGTCCTAGCATCATTTCATTAAATGGGCGATCAAGATTATGAATGATATTTAAGTGAAGACCTTTTTTTAGACACATGGCAATACCAAACATCCATTTTTTACCAAATTCAATATCTTTTGCCATATCTTCCATAGGCATGTCAGAGCACATAAAGATATCTTCTTTCGATTTAGATAGAACTGTAGCTTTTAAGAAATCAATTTCAGCTTGTTTCATTTCTTCTAAACCATAATAATTCTTAGTTTTAGCTTTATAAAATGGGATAGTGGGTACTTTTAATTGATCAAATTTTATGGCTTTTATATAGTCATTTAAATCAAAATTATTTAAGTTATTTAAGAAGTCATTAATGTGATTATCTTCAGTATTATTAGAATTATTATTACTTGTTAGATAAGTAAATATTTGGTCAAATAGAGTATTACTAGTAATATTATTATTTATTAATAAGGATAGTCTTTTTATGTTATCGGAGTCATTATATTTTAATACAATATAGTTAGCTATTTTATTAGAAAACGAGATAGGATCAGATGGTTTAGTTTTACCATATCTAATTCTTGATATATGTGATGAATCAAAGACTATATATTTAGATAAATCATTTATATTTATGTTAAGAGTGATAATTAAGTTATTTAAGTTTTTACTTAATGTTTCATAATCAAAAGAATTATCTTCTTGGAAAGTACTTAATAGTATATTCTTAATATCTTCTTTAGTATATTTTAGTTCTTGTTCAAGTGAGATATTATATAAAGTATCTATTAGTTTATTAATTTGGATACTATCTTTTTTTGGAGTTCTTTCACCACTACGATATCTACTTATTACTGATTCTGAAATACCTGAGTTTATAGATAGTTTTCGTGATGTACAATTTAGTTCTTTTAATAGTTTATTAAATGTATCTTTAAATGTCATGTGTTTTTCACCTCACTTTAATTATACTATATTTAGATAGAACTTGTCATTAGAAACATTGTTTTATTTGGCAAATTAATTGATATATATTAGTTGGTAGAGTATACTATAATTAGCTAATGAAAAGGAGTGGAGTATGAAAGATTTAAAAGAGAAAATAGTTAAATTAAAAGCCAATAAGCCATTATTTATTACTTTAATAGTAGTGGGCGTATTAGTTTTAGTAGGGGTATCTTGTGATATTATTAAAGTTATTGATGGTGGAGGTATTGGTTTGAATACAGGCGTTAAGATTGTTAAGAATAGTGCTAGTGAAGTAGTATTAGAAGACTATAATAATGGGAACTTTTCTATAAAGAAGCCGGTAGGTTGGAAGGTAGATACATTGGGAGATTATATTCATTATACGATTAAGATGTATAATCCAGAAAATCCTCTTTATCAATTTTTCTTTAATTTAAAGACTGAGGGATATAATAAGTCCGAAGAAGCTAAAGCATGGCAACAAAAATATTATCCAAATAATATGTTTGCTAAGACAAGTGTAATTGCTACTAAAGATACTGAGGGCTTTTATAAAATATTTAATGATTTGGGTACTTTAAATAATACAACTGCATTTACATTTCCTGTATTGAATGATTTTATTGTGAGTGAAAATCTAGGTAAAGGTAGCCTTGGTGGAGATACTTTAAGAGCATCATTTAAAGATGAGAATGGTAAAGAAGGTGAAGGATTATTTACGGCTTATGTTTATGATGTTGGAACATATTATGTTTATGAGAATATAATTTCAGGAAAGCAGATAGATATACAATATTTAAATGTTTATGATGCAATTTTTGTTACTACGCCAAAAGATGAATTTATTGATTGGCAGGATACATTAAGGACTATTGTTTCCTCTTTAGAGTTTAGTGATACTTTTATTAACGGATTCAATGGTCAGCAAGATGCTGTTATGAAAAATTTTGAGCAAATCAGAGCAATAGGTAATCAAATAAGTGATGGTATTATGGATTCATGGGAGAAGAGAAATAAGTCTTATGATATTATGAGCCAAAAACAAAGTGATGCAACACTTGGCTATGAGAGAGTATACGATACTGAAACAGGAGAAATTTATAAAGCTTATAATGGGTTTACTGATGACTATGATGGTAAGAGATATAAAACGGTAACTGATGATATGTATACGCAAAAGACAAGTGGTTATATCGAAAAATAGGTGAGGTATGAAAAATAAGAAATTATTATATGTAGGTATTGGCATTATAGTTATTGGGGTAATTATTTTATTGGTATTTATGTTAAATAAGAATGGGGTTATTAGTTCTAAAACATTAGTTGATGAAGTTAAGGAGAATACTAAAAAAGATAAAGATTATACTTATAATAAGATTACTAATGGAGAGATATTAAATGAAGATACTTGTTTTAATAAATATGCTTTTATAAGTAATAATACTATTTATATATTTAATCCTAGTTTATTAGATAGTGGTAATTTTGAATATAAGAAAGTATACGATATACCTAGTAATATTAAAGTTATGAATATTAGACCTAGTTGGGGTGCTGATATAACATTCTTTGATGATAAAGACACTTTATATACCTTGCATGATAATAATACGGATAATAAAGTTAGAGATAGTTATGATATGTATTTAAATGCTGATTATAAACTTAGTGATTATTTAAAGTGGGAATATTCTACGGAGTATCTTGGTAAGAAGATAGATTATGATTTTATGTCTAATTATGCTTATGTTAAAGACAATATTATATATAGATTAGTATATAATTCTAATGATAAGTATCCTACTATTGATAAAGTTAGTGGTAATTATGAAGGAGAAAAAGTTATTAGAATATATAATGAGAGAATAGTGAAGACTGATAAAGGTTTTTATGAATTAATGAGTTATTTTGATACTGATTTAAATAAGACAATTACTACTACAGTAAAGATTAATCTATTAACTAAATATTATGATGATGTTTTAACATTTACTTATAAGTATGTAATACTTAAAGATTATACTTTAATACCAATAAATGATGTAATGACTAATAGGGTTAGAGATTATTCAGATGATTCATTTATAAGTGGTTTTAACTATATGAATGAAGTTAGATATGAAGAATAATAGAGAAAAATGTGCTTAGAAAAGAGCATGTTTTTTTGTAGTGATATGCTTGTCTATAATTAGTTTTTGTGATATTATTAAGTAGAAGAAATATAATTGGAGTGGGTAAATGTGATAGGGAAGATACTTAAAGTAAAAGATATAAATGCTTCTTTTAATAAGAAGGAAAAAAGAGTTTCAGTATTTGCTTGTTTTACTCATGTCAAATATAGTGATAATTATATAGTATATGCTGATAATAATGATTATCAGAGTGGTATTTTACGTTATGGCACAGTTTATATTAAAGGTAATACAATAGTTATTTTTGATGTTAAACAAGATAAAGAGAATATTATTTTTGATTATGTTAATAAAATTATTAATAATGTTAATGATAATGAATATAGTGCGATTGATATTAGTAATATGACTGAGGTAGAAATTATTTCTAAAAATGATAAGAATGTTGGTAAGGATCTTTTAGTTAAGTTAGATGAATTAACTATTCCTAAAGAAGTAGTGGATGCTAGTGAAGAAGAAAATAACGAATCATTAGGCTTTTTATATTTTATGCTTATTATTTTTCTTTTCCTTTTAGCGGGTTCAATATATATTTATTTTAATAAAGATAAGTATTTGAAGCAATATGATAAGGTTCTTTGTACGATAGATAGTAGTAATGAGTCAGAAGAATATAAATATAGTGATAAGTTATATTTAGAGTTTGATCAAAAGAAAGAATTAAGACATTTAAGTCATGATGTTAGTTATCAGTTTTATAATAAGAGGGGTTATAATAACTTTAAGTATACTAATTTATGGGCTGAAAATAAGATGGATGATTATAAGTTTAATGATAGTGAATTAACATTTACTTATACTAGTAGTGGTAAATCAATAGAAAATTATGAGTTAATGACATCTTATGATGAAGTAGTAGGATACTATAAGAGTAATGGATATGAGTGTGTAGAAGAAGAGTAGTGGTAGGATGAAGAATTTTTATTTAATATATGGTAATGATTTAGGTATTACTAATAAATATATTAATGATATAAAAGATAAGTTAGGTATTAAAGAAGAGATAAGATATAATCTTGATGATTTTCTTTTAAGAGATGTTATAGATGATTTATCGATGGTAGGAATGTTTGAAAAGAATAAACTAATAGTATGTGATAATTTTAGTTTTCAAATAGATGATAGTGATTTACTTAAATATTTAGATAATTATAATAGAGATAATTATTTAGTATTAGTAGTTAATGGTGATAAGGTAGATAGTAGAAAGAAATTATATAAGAAGTTAAGTACTATTGGAGAAGTTATTAATGTTAGTGATAATAAGGGTTATATTAAGACTTATTTAAAGAATTATATACAGAGTAATGGATATAAGATAGATGGTGCTACTTTAGATTATTTTATTAGTAGAGTTGGTAATAATATTGATAATGCTACTAATGAAGTAGATAAGATATTTTTATATAAAAGTGATGATAAAATAATTAATAGAAATGATGTTAATGAGATTACTATAGATAATATAGAAGAAGAGATATATTTACTTTCAGAAGCAGTTATTGTTGGAAATACTGATAGAGCTCTTAGTTTATATCGTAAGTTTATTAATAATGGGTATGATGAATTATCTATTATTACTCTACTAGCTAATCAATTTAGATTTTTATTACAAGTAAAGACTTTATATGATAAAGGAATGGATGCCAATGGAATCAGTAAAGAAATAGATGCTCATCCATTTAGAGTACAGAAGACTATTCCTAAAATATATAGTTATACTAAAGAAGAGTTAGCTAATTATTTATCTTATTTATTTGATCTTGATAGTGGTATTAAGACAGGGAAGACAGATAAAGGATTAGGGATAGAGTTATTTATAATTAATAAGAATATTGCTAATTATAATAAGGGGTAATATTTACTTTTAATTAGTAATTTGATATAATTTTTATGGTAGGAAGTGAATGATTATGGCAAAAAAGAAACAAAAGAAACAAAAAGATGGTGCTAAATTTGAATATAGTAATGAGGTAGTAGGAGTATTACTTATTTTGTTTTCGATAATTGGAATTGGGGGATATGGTCCAGCTGGGAATTTTATTAGATCATTTGCTGTTTTTTTAGTGGGGGTTATTTATCCTTTATTTTTAGTATTTTTATTAGGAATTGGGATTTATCTTATTTTAAAGAGAAAGATTCCTGATTTAATAAATAGTAGGATGATAGGGTTATATGTATTAGTTATTGCTTTATTGGTACTTTTACATATGAAGTATGTTAATGAATTACAAGGACAAGCAATTATTACTGAAACATTAGATAATATTATGAAGACATTTAAGAATACGGATATGATAGATAATTGTGGTGGTGGTATGATAGGAGCACTATTTGGTTATTTATTTTATATATCTTTTAAAGATGGAGTATATATTGTTTTAGTTACAATGGTAATTATTGGGGTAGTATTATTCTTTAATACTTCAATTGCTAAGTTATTATCTAAGATTAAGCTTAATAAGAAGAAAGAGAAGAAGAGTGAAGTTCCAATATCTAGTGGGGATAGTGTTAAGAATGAACCTGATGAGGTTAAGGAAGATAAGAGAATAGTTATATCTTCAGTGGATGAACTTACAAAGGTTAAAGATAGTGAAGTTAGTAGTAATAGTAATAAGGAAGTACCTATTGTTAAGAATGATGATGTAGTATTACCTCCTAGTAATGAGATGGAAGTACCAATTAATACTGATTATAAATTACCTCCTATTTCTTTGCTTAAAGCAAGTAAGAATGTTAGTAGTAAAGAAAATGAAGTGAATGCTAAAAATTGTATTAGTAAGTTAGAAGAAATACTGAAGGTTTTTGATATATCAGGCAAGATAGTGCAGGTTAATATTGGCCCTACAGTTACTCAATATGAATTAGAGTTAAAAGCTGGGACAAAGGTTAGTAAGTTATTATCTATTCAAAGAGAAATTGCACTTGCTTTAGCAGCTAAGGATGTTAGAATTCAAGCACCTATTCCAGGGAAGAATACTATTGGTATAGAACTTCCTAATAAGGTTAATGCTCCGGTTAGTTTTAGAGAAGTATTTTCTAATATGCCACCAATTACTGATAAGACATTACTTTCAGTAGGGCTTGGTAAAGATATTATGGGTAAGGTTAGATATTGTGAAATTAATACAACACCACATATGTTAGTAGCAGGTTCAACTGGTAGTGGTAAATCAGTATGTATAAACTGTATTATTGCTTCAATGCTTATGCGTACTAAACCTAGTGAGTTAAAGTTAGTGTTAGTGGATCCTAAAAAGGTTGAATTTTCAATGTATAATGGAGTACCACATCTACTTACACCGGTTGTAACGGATGCTAAAAAGGCTTCAATTGCTTTAAAGAATATTGTTGTAGAAATGGAAAGAAGATATGATTTGTTTGAAGCTACTAAGAATAAAAATATAACTTCATATAATGAATTTTGTGAAAAGAATCCTGAGTATCAGAAATTACCATATATAGTTGTTATTATTGATGAATTAGCTGATTTGATGTTAGTAGCTGCTAAAGAGGTTGAAGACTCTATTATGAGAATTACACAAATGGCTCGTGCAGCAGGTATTCATTTAATTGTTGCAACACAAAGACCTTCAATTGATGTAATTACTGGTGTTGTTAAGGCTAATATTCCATCTCGTATATCTTTTGCTGTTTCATCACAAATTGATTCTCGTACAATACTAGATGCTGGTGGTGCAGAAAAACTTTTAGGTAAAGGTGATATGTTATTCTTACCAATGGGAGCAAATAGTCCAACACGTATTCAAGGTGCTTATGTTTCTGATGAAGAAATACAAGCAATAGTTGATTATACTATTAGTCAACAGAAGGCTATTTATGATGAATCATTAACTATTGATCGTGGTGGTTCATCTAGTAGTGGGTCAGCAGGAGATGATAACTATGAATCTAGTGATGAATATGATGATCCATTATATAATGAAATAGTTGATTTTGCTGTTAGAACAGGTAAGATTAGTGCTTCATTAATTCAAAGGAAATATCGTTTAGGATATAATAGAGCAGCTAGAATTATTGATTTATTAGAGGAAAGAGGAATAATAGGACCACAAAATGGTTCAAAACCTCGTGAAGTATTAGTTAAACTAGAGAATAATAATGAGGAGTAATAGTGTATACTATGCTTCTTTTTCTTTATTTTAATAATAAAGTATAGTATAATTTTAATGAAAGGTAGTGATAAATATGGCAACAGTGCATATTGAAAGTAAGAAAGAAGATATAGCTAATATTGTTTTAATGCCAGGGGATCCTAAAAGGGCACAATATATAGCAGATAAGTTTTTAACTGATGTTAAGTTAGTTAATAGTGTTAGAGGAATGACAGCATATACTGGTTATTATAAAAATAAAAGAGTAACTGTATTTCCATCAGGAATGGGTAATCCAAGTATGGGAATATATTCTTATGAATTATTAAATGAGTATGATGTAGATTATATTATTAGAATAGGTTCTTGTGGAGCTTATAATCCTGATTTAAAGTTAGGCGATGTTATTTTAGTTAAAGAATCTTATAGTGATTCAATGTATGGACGTATTTTAGATGATTATAAAGATAGTGTTATTGCTTCTTCTAATTATTTAAATGATGTTATTACTAAGACTAGTTATGATATTAATATGAAATTAGTTGAGGGTAGAATATATTCATCTGATGTTTTTTATGAGAGGAATAATGATTATAAACAAAAAGTTAAAGAACATAATGTTTTAGGTGTTGAGATGGAGACTTTTAGTTTATTTAATAATGCTAGAGTATTAGGTAAGAATGTAGCAGCACTTCTTACAGTATCTGATTCTTTTTGCTTTACTGATAAGATGAATAGTGAAGAAAGAGAGAAGAATCTTAATGATATGATTATCTTATCCTTAGAAAGTTGTTTAAAATTATAAAAAATAGCCACAATAATAACTAGGAGGAAGATATGAAATATACAAATTATGATATGAATGCATATAACTTACATATTATTAATACTAATAAGTTTAAGACAATTACTGTTGAAGTGGATTTTAGATATAGTGTAGATGCTAAAAATATTACAAAGACTAATATATTAAAAGATATGTTGCTTTCTTCTTCATATAATTATCCATCTGAAATAGAGTTAGTTAAAGAAACAGAGAATCTTTATGATTTAAAGTTATCTTCATCTAATATTAGAATAGGTAATGATAATGTTTTATCTTTTAGAACAAGGTTTTTAAATGAGATATATACAGAAAATAAGATGAATGAAGAATCAATAAAGTTTTTATTAGATGTTATTTTTAATCCTAATGTTAAGAATGGTAAGTTTAATGATGAAGATTTAAAAAAGAGTAAGAATAAGTTGGCTAAGAATATTCATAGTATAAAAGATAATAAGTTAAAGTATGCTTTATTTAATTTATTTTCTAAGTATCCTGATAAACCTTATTCATATAATCCTTATGGATATATTGAAGAACTTGATGAGATAGATAGTGAGAATTTATATACTTATTATAAAGATATTATTAATAATAGTATTATTGATATTTTTGTAGTAGGAGATGTAGATGGTGATAAAATAAAGAATATTTTTAAAGATAATTTTAAGGCTTATATGTTTCATCCTAAGAGAGTAGATATTTTAGTTAAAGAGTTAGAGCCGGCTAAAAGAATAAAGAAATACAAAGATATAGAGGATGCTAATCAGAGTCAATTTACTATGTTATGTTCATTAAATGGGTTAACTGATTTTGAGAGAAAGTATGTTTTACTTGTTTATAATGAGATGTTAGGCGGTTCTTCTAATTCAATATTGTTTGATACAGTAAGAGGTAAGAATTCTTATGCTTATTATGTTAATTCTTCACATAAGGCTTATGATAATATATTATTTATCTATGCTGGAGTTGAACCAGGTAATGATGAAGCTGTTTTAAAACTTGTAAGAAAGAGTTTAGTAGATATTAGTAAAGGGAAGTTTAATGATGAATTACTAGAGGCTTCTAAAAAAGCCATTATTAGTGGTATAACTACAAGTTTTGATTATCCAGTAGGTATTATTAATAATTATTTGGCAAAAGTGTTAGTTAATTCAGAGGATGCTGATGTAAGAATAAGAAATATTGAAAAGATAACAAGAGATGATATTATTTCTTTAGCTAAGAAAGTAAGACCAAATGCAGTATATGTATTGGAGGGACAACATGAAGGAGATTAGAATTAAAAAGATTGATGAAGTAATATATTATGAAAAGTTAAAAAATGGGTTAGATGTATATTTATATACTAAAGATAATTTTCATAATAATTATGCGACATATACAACAAGATATGGTTCAGTATATAATGAATTTGTTCCATATAATAGTAATAAGATGAAGAAATTTCCTAATGGAATAGCACACTTTTTGGAACATAAAGTATTTGTTCAAGAGAAAGATCCTCAACCAGAAGAGTTTTATGCCAAAAGTGGGGCACTTACTAATGCCTATACAACTTTTAAAAATACAACATATTTATTTTCAGGGCCAGATAATTTAGAAGAGAATATCGAATATTTATTAGATTTTGTTGGTAGTATTAATTTAACTGAGGAGAATGTTGAGTCAGAAAAGGGAATAATTACTCAAGAGATAAATATGTGTGATGATAGACCAATGGATATTCTATATGATAAGATTAGAGAGAATACCTTACATAGTAATTCTTTTAAAGAATCAATTATCGGCACAAAGAAAGAAGTTAATAGTATTACTAAGGAAGACTTAGAGACTTGTTATAATACTTTTTATCATCCTAGTAATATGTTTTTAGTTATTACCGGTTCTTTTGATAAAGATAAAGTTTTAGAAGTTATTAAGAAGAAGATGGATAGTAAGGAATATGACAAGAGAGAAGCTGTTAAGAGACCAGAGGTATTTGAAAAAGATAGTGTTGTTAAGAAGTATGAAGTTATAAAGATAAATACGGATATACCAAAGTTAGCTTATAATATTAAAATTAATGTTGAAGATTTTGATATGGAAACTAGAAAACTTAATGTTATATTATTCTTGATATTTAATATTATATTTTCTGATACTTCGATATTTGATAGTAGGTTAAAGAAGAAAGGTATTATAGCTAATACACTTGGATATAATTTATTAAATTGTGATACCCATTTTATTATTTCTTTAATTGGAGAATCAGAGAAGTATGAAGAATTAATTAAAGAAATTGATAAAGAAATAAGTAATATTCATATTACTGAAGAGGACTTAAAGAGAAAGAAAAAAGTATTAATTAGTAATGAAATATTTAGTTATGAGAATATCGAGATGGTTAATGAAATGATAGTAGATAATATTATATTTGATAATCATATTGAAGATAATATTATTGGTGTGATAAACTCTATTAGTTTAGAAGAAGTTAATAAGGTTATTAAGAATATTGATTTTTCTAATAAGAGTGTTATAGTTATTGATAAGAAAAAATAATTAAAAATATCCTAGTTAATGTTTATTGTTAACTAGGATTTATGTTATAATTAAGTAGTAAGGTCGTGGTAAAGATGGGAAAGATGAATAAAGAGAAATTAGTTAAGATGATTTTAAATAAGACAGATAATGATACAATGGATAATTTTGATGAATTATTTGACATGCTGATAAATGAACCTATTGCTATTAATGTTGATAAGGAAGAGAATAGAACAATTGGAGAGAAAGTATCGGATAAGTTAGCTGAGGTAGCAGGATCGTGGACATTTATAATAATATTTGTTTTGTTTTTAATATTTTGGATAGTATTAAATATTATGGCTATGCAAGCTGTTGATCCATATCCATTTATTTTACTTAATTTAGTTTTATCTTGTATATCTGCTATTCAAGCACCAATAATTATGATGAGTCAGAATAGAGAGGCTAAAAAAGAGAAGATTAAGAGTAATAATGAGTATAAGACAACACTTAAGAACGAGTTAATTTTGGAAGAATTACATCGAAAGATGGACGAAATATTAAAAAATGAAAAAATTATTTTAGAGTACATAGATAAGGAAAAAAGTAAATAAACTATTTAAAAGTCCGGTTGTAAGTGGACATTTTAGTACCTTTTTGTAAAAAAGTCCGGGTGGTAATAGATAGAAGTCCGATTATGGGTGGAAAATGTTAATATTTAAATATTTATATTTGCTTTATTTTGTATTAAAAAAAGTAAAAAGTGGGATGAATGGTATATCATTTTTTAAAATTTTGTGGTAAAATACTTGCCAAGAAGTGAAAATTGCCTATTTTTTAGGTATTAAGAAGGGATGAAGTTGAAGAATGGAAAAATTTAGTAAAGAATATTTTGTTAATTTAAAAGAAAGAGTAATGCAAATTAAGAATGCTGGAGAGATGGAGAAAATCTTAGAGCATAAGACAATGTATGAAAGGTTTAAAGATGTAGCATTATCTAAACCGGATGCTAAAGCAATATTATACTTTGGTAGAGAATATACCTTTAGAGAGTTTTTAACTTTAATAGATAATATGGCTAAAGGATTTAGTGAATTAGGTGTTAAGTATGATGATGTAGTTACTATGAGTTTATTAGGTACTCCTTATGCTATTGCGGCTGTTTATGCTTTAGATAAAATAGGCGCTACTATGCACTTAGTTAATGCTGCTAGTAATCCTTCAGAGGTTAAGAGAGAATTATCTAATTTTAATTCAAAGTTCTTTGTAGCTAATGATATATTTTATTCTAAAGATATGCAAGATGCTTTAAAAGAGATTGGGGTAGAGAAGGTAATTACTACTTCTTTAATAGATAGTATACCTAAAGGTTTTAATGCTTGTACAATGTCTAAAGCCAAATATGGTTTAATTGAAAAATTAAAGGGTTGTAATAAGAAATTATATGATGGAGAGAATGTTTTTTGCTTTGATGAGGTAATAGATCTTGGTAGAAAAAGTACTGAAGAAGTAGAAGAAGCTAGATATAATACTGATCATATTGCTGCAGTGGCATATACTAGTGGTTCAACAGGAAATTGTAAGGCTGTTAAGGCTTCTTGGGATAGATTAGATGCAATGGTACAAATAATGGGTATGACAGAGCTTAATAGATTTGATCCTGATGATGTTATGTTTTCAACATTCCCAACATGGTTATATTATTCATTAATTAATATGATACATGAACCATTAAGTTTAGGTGTAGCACTTGCTTTAGATCCATTATTTAATCCTAAAAATATTGTTAATAGAAATAACTTTTATAGATTTAATCATTGGTTAACTATTCCACCATATATTCAAAAGATGACAGAGATGAATAAGAAGATGGATTGTTCTAGATGGAAGATTATAGTTACTGGTGGTGCGGAACTTAAAGATAGTGTTAAGTTAGGTGCTGATGAGTATATTAGAAGAAATGGTGGAACAGCAGAGATAGCTCAAGGATATGGAGCTAATGAGTTAATTGGATCATTTGCATATTGTTATTATGATGGAGCTAGTTTAGGTAGTATGGGTAAACCATGTGTTGGTAATATTCTTAAAGTATTAGATGTTGATACTGGTAAAGAATTAGGGCCTAATGAACCTGGTGTTGGTTATATGTATTCAGCTGCTAGAATGAATGGTTATCATAATGATGAAGAAGCTACTAATCATAATTTAGTTAAAGATGAGAATGGTGTTGTTTGGTATAATAGTGAAGATATACTTCATTATAATGAACAAGGAGAGATTTTCTTAGATGGCAGACTTAGAAGAATGGTATTAACATTTGATGCTAAAGGTAATCCGACAAAGTTAATTCCTGAAAGAACTAAGAGAAGTATTGCTACACTTGATTTTGTTAAAAATTGTGAAGTAATTACTGTACCTGATGCTAAAGTAGAAAATACAGCTATTGCTTATGTTGTTGTTAAAGATGGTATTGTAGCTGATGAAGATTTAAAACGTCAAATTATTGATAATTGTATGGTTAGTGTTCCTGAATATATGGTACCTAGTGATGTAGTATTTATTGATGAAATGCCACTTAATGCTAGTAAAAAACCTAACCTTATTGAACTTGAAAAAATGTATCAGAACAATAATGCTGTTAATAATGTAAAAAAGAAAAAAAGACTTTTCCAAAAATAAAATATATGATATACTATGTAATATAAGAGGTGCTAGGAAATGAGTTTAATATTACTTCAAATTACAAGTCTTGTTTATGTTGTACTTTTAAATATATTTTATTTTATGAAAGAACATATTTCTAATTTAGAAAATAGAATATTTAAGTGCTTATTAGTATCTAATGTCTTTGGATTACTAATTGAATTAGGGTGTTTTTATACTGTTATGCATATGGATAAGATTCCTCTTATTAATGTGGTAGTTACAAAGGCATTACTTATTTATTATTTATTATTTTTAATGATATATACTTACTATGTTTTTGTAGTTGCTTTTAATGAGAAGAATAGTGATTTAGAAAATAGTAAGTTTTTCTATACTGTAAAGTGTGTATGTATAGTATTATTCTTTGTATTATCAGCTATAGAAATATTTTTACCTATGGAATACTATAACGATGGTACTTATGTTTATTCTTATGGGGTTTCAGTTAGATTTTTACAAGCTGTATTAATTATAGTAATGAGTATTTGGCTTATTGTTATTGTATGGAAAATTAAAAATATTAGTATAAAACAATATTTACCTATTTTTATATTTCTTATTTTAGCAGGAATTGGTGGGGCAATACAAATGAAATATCCGTATATGCTATTGACAACACCTATTGAGACTTTGGTAATATTTCTTATGTATTTTACGATTGAGAATCCGGATGTTAAATTAATTAAAGAATTAACTACTACTAATGATTTATTAGAAAGAGAAAAAGATGCAACAGTTAATAGTATGAATAATTTATCATCTAGTATTGATACTTCACTTACTAAGTTATTACAGTTTGGTAATAAACATTATGATAGTGATGAAGAGTTTGTTAAAGATAAAGAAGAGATACAGAAATATTCAGTTAATCTTGTTAATGAGATTAAGAGTAGTATAGAGTTATCGAAGATAGAAAGTGGTAAGTATCCATTAAAGAAGTATAAGTATGATACTAAAGAATTATTTGAGGAAATTAGAGAGTTATTTGATATTAAATCTATTAATGATAAAGTTAAGTTTACTTATGATTTTGATAATAATATTCATCCGGTTTTAAGTGGGGATGATGAAAAGATTAAAGAGACTTTAATTAGTTTATATAGTACTATTATGGCTAACTTTGAAGTTAAAGATATTTTATTAAAACTTGATGTATATGAACTTGGTGTAGTATCTAGAATGAAGTTTACGATGATTATAGATAATACAAAAGGTTTAGATAAGATAGAAGATTATGATAAAGTATTAAGTGGGTTAGAGTATAATGTTTTAAAGAAGTTAGTAGAATTACAAAAAATAAAGTTTACTATTAATAATGTTGATGGTAAGTTAGAGTTTTGTTTAACAATTAATCAAAGAATAGAGAAGAATTATCAAGAAGTAGAGATATCTAAAAGAAATAGAAAAGTGGAGTATTTTGACTTATCTAGTAAGAATATTCTATTAGTAGATGATAATAAAGATAAGATAAATAATTTAATACTTTTATTAGAGCCTTATCATATTAATATAACAGTAGCTTATGATTATATAGAGTTTACTAATTTATTATATGGTGATAATCATTATGATATGATTTTACTAGACGATATGATGCCTGATAGTTCAGAGTTTTATTGGTTAGATGCTAATCTTATTGGAAATCCTGATATTAGTAATAAGATTAAGAGAATGGCAGGATATAGTCCTAATGTAGTAGTTATGTTAACTAGTGGTAATGATTTAGAGAGTAAATATAAGACTTATAATTTAGGTTATATAATGAAACCTATGGATAGTAATAAATTACATAATATATTAAAAAAGTATTTAAAGTAATACTTTTTTTTGTTATAATTTATTTAATAGAAGGTGATAGAAATGGATAATAAAAAGGTTATATTAGAGGATATATATGGTTCTTTTAATGTGTCTAGAGCTGATATAGCTAGACTTTTAATTTTAAACTTTAATGAGATTAATATGAAGTTTCAGTCATATAAAAAAGATTATGAAGACGATAATGTTATATTACGAGATATTCTTCAGTTATATAAAGAAGCAATTGAACTATATACTAATATTGTTATTAGTGTTATTAATGAATTTGCAAGTAGAGAATATGGTAAATCGATAGATTTTATTTTAAATAATTATAATCAAGAGAGTATTTCTTTGAGACTTGAAAGTTTTTTAAAATCTAAGGGGTATCCTCAACAATTTAAATGTGATGTATATGCACAGGTTAAATATTTAGCGGATAGATTAAATAAAAGATTTTGTTTTGATGATGTGGCATTAGTTAATTTAATTGAGGCTGCTATGGGTAGAAATATTATAGTTGAGGCTGATTCTCGATCAAAATATTATAATGAAGTATTGTCTCAAAAGAATGGAAAATTTACATATAAAAAATCGTCTGATACTGAGATTTATACTAGTGGTGGTAAGAAGATTACAGGTTCAAAAGAGAAATCAGAAATTAATATTAGTGATTTTCCTATGGGAAATAAAATTATATCTTCTAGTAATGATGCGATGAAGAAAGTTATGACTATTTTGTTTGAAAATTTAAATTTATGTATTGAAACTTACAGAACAATATATACTTCAAGGAGAAATAATGTTGAAAATTCTGTAAAATTGGCTGATGGCTCAACCTTTGATTTTACTTTTCAACTTAATGATTTTAATATTCCGCATTTACTTGGATTTCCTAAAGGAAGTGAATTAGGTGATGAAGCACTTAATGTTTTAAATATAATGACTGGTTCTAGTCTTACTCATACTTCTTCAGCTTTAGATGTATTACTTGCTATTTATAATAATGAAAAAGTAATTCTTGATAGTAATGGCTTATATGAAATAGATGGTAAGAAGTATGAGATCATCAATTGGGAGAGAGTTGTATTAAAAACTTCTTCTTTTATGAGAGGAGATTTCTTTAAAACTTGTTTTTGTTTAGCACGAATTGCTCCGGATAGGTATTTAAATGATTCTAAAAGACCAGGAGGATATGTTTCAATATCTACAACCGATTATAAAGGTGATCTTAACACTTCTAGGAGTTCTAGAACAATCTTGTATGAACTATTAAATGCTAGAAAGCAAAAAAGAGATTATATATTTAGAGGTATTTATCCGGATGATAATGGTAGTAATTATGTATATTCTATTAAGACCGGTAAAGCAGAAACTATTCGTGTTGGTAAGGATAATGAATTACTACAAACATTACAAATATATAGAAACTTGTTTAATAGTTCAGATAGTGGAGCTAGTTATAATATGGAGCAGGGTGATATAAAGCATTCAGGTGGTAGAAGTTCATTTAATGATATAAAAAATGAAGCATTATTTTCTTCAATAGTTGAAGAAGTGGCAAATGAAAACTTTATTAGAAAATTTACTCCTACCGAACAAGCAGAACTAGCGTTATATGTTAGTAGAGATTTATCAATAAAACCACAATTGTCATACGAAACACTAAATGCCCTTCAACAAAATAGTGCTGTATCAGAAGATGAATTAAAAGATTTTGAAAATGGGCGTTCAAAAAGATAGTATTAGTTTTTAATACTATCTTTTATGTATTTTATAAAGTTTTTAGCGACAAGACTTTTATTTTCTTTGTTATATACCATACCTAAATATTTTTCTTTTAATGTTAGGTTAATATCTAACTTAAATAATTTACCTGATTGTAATTCTTCTTTTATATGTTCTTCATTTAAAAGACCTATACCGAATCCTTCTTCTGTGAACTCTTTTATTAAAGTATTACTACTGAATTCCATTGCCGGTTTAATATGTATATTGTTTTCTTCACAAAAATTATCAAGTCTAATTCTTGTTGCAGTACCTTTAGTTAAAACTAATAGTGGAAGATTTTCTAAGTCTTTGATTGTTAGTTTTTTATTTTTATATTCAGAAAAGTCTTCATTAGCAATAAAACAGTCATGTAAATCTATCAATTTAAATTCGTTAAATTCTTGTGGTAAAGTATATGGTAAATTGGTAAATATGACATCTATTATTCCCATCTTTGCTTTTTTTATTATGTCTGAAGTTTTGTCGGTATGGATTTTAATATTTATATTTGGATGTACTTTATGGAATGATTTTATGTAAGGCATTAAAAACTCATGAATAATAGTTTTACTAGCACCAATATTAATTGTACCTGATTCCATATTTGTTAAAGTTTTTAGGTCGTTTTCGGCAGAACCGATTAAGTCCATAGCATCTTTTATTTTTTTATAGATAGCTTCACCGGCTTCGGTTAACTCAACACCGTCTCTTTTTCTAATAAAAAGATTAGTATTAAGCTGATCCTCTAAAGTTTTAATTGCTTTACTTATAGCGGGTTGACTTATTAATAATTCATTAGCTGCTCTTGATATACTTTCATTTTTAGCAACATAATAAAAAGTTTTATATAGTTCTAAGTTTATATTCATAATTCCTCCTAATATAACTAATAGTTATATAACATATAAAAAATATGTATTTTGATTATATCATGATTTAGAGTATAATACTAGTGCTTTTGGGGAAAAAGTAAAAAAATATAGGAGGTTATTTATGAAAAGTGAATATTGGTTTTGTTTATATTATCAATATTGTAAATCTGCTGGTAAGAAGTATGATAAATTTAATATTTTGAATGATACAGATTTTGTTGAATGGGTAAGTAGATTATATAAGCAAACTAAGATGTATGGTGATTATTTGTCTTTTTTAGATATAAATTTGTCAGATGAAACTGCTATTGAAATAAATAAAGGCAAATACGATAGTTTAGGTTTAAAGTTAGTTGCAGTTGTTTCATCTTTTGGAGAGACGTTTGGTTTAAATAATGGTAGACTAATAATTTATGATGATAGATTGTTAGTATTAATGAGTTCTTCAATATTTAAAGTTGATAATTGTGATTTGTTTTTAACACACAATCCATATGATATATGTGATATTGATAAAATTAAGCAATTACACGATTTAGGTCTTAATATTTGTCTTGGGATGTATGGACATATTAGTGATAAAGATAGAGAAACTAAACTAAAAAGGTTACATAGTATGGCAAATGAAACAACGGATGGTTTAGGCTTTTATTATGATACAGCAGATGATGATTATTTTGCTTGTGTTAAAAGTGAAAGAAAAGTTAAAGAATTAATTAAAGAAAGAATTTAGTTATATATTTGAAGGGGGGTAATTTGGTTATGAATGAATTATTTAATCAAATATCTAGTTTTGATAAATTGAAGTTAGCAGAAGCTCAAGAACTTTATAGAAAAGCGACAAGTGCTAGTAATGATTCATTAAAGAAAGAGTATATGGATAAATTAATACTAGGTACACTTTATGTTGTATATAATTATATATCTAGAAATAATTTGGTAGTTTTATCAACACGTTTATATGATATTGATGATATTATTAGTGCTTTTACAGAGGTATGGATACAAAAGATATATAATGGAGAATTATTAAGTATTAGTAAATATTCAAATTTATTTACAACAACATTCTTTAATGAAGTTTATGAAAAATTAGGAGGTTCTGACTTCTTAATATGTGATTTATTCGGTTGTAGTGTTGATGAATTTATAAATCTGTTTAACAATTATGTTGAATTAAGAAAAAGTAATGAAAAGTTAAATTATGATTTACTTAGAGAAATGTTTTATGATTCTACTTATGAGTCTTTTGCAGAAGATATTTTATTATTATTTGAAAAGATGTATATAAACATAAATATGGATATAAATGATATTAATAAGACAACTATTAAGAATTATTTAAAGTTAATTATTGATATTAGTATATTTGATGATATAAGTGATAATATAGTAGATAGAAATGATATGGAAAGAGATATTATTAATGAGAGTGAACGCCAAGCATTTATTAGAGATGTTGATTTGGTAATGAAAGATGAAAGAGAGAAAGATATTATTTATCAAAGATATGGTTTAGGTGGTTGCGATACAAAAGGATATCGAGAAATTGGTAAACAATATGGTATTACAAAAGATAGAGTTAGGCAGATAGAAGTTCATGCTTTAAGAAAACTAAGATATCCATCACGTAAATTGGTAAGATATTATAAAGAAGGAGTGATTTTATGAGTAAATATAGTAAAGATTTAATTATTAGTTATATTAATGGTGATGATTTAGGAAATTATTCAGTAGATGAATTAGAAAATGATAAATATTTTATGATGAAAGTTATTGAATATTCAAATGATAAAGAAATGTATAATTTATGTTCAGATAGTGTTCAGAAAGATTATGAGTTTGTTAAATATATAGTTTTAAAGTTTAAGAATGATATTAGTTTTATTAAGAATGTAGCAGATTATTTTTTGGATAATACAGATACTGATTATGAGAGAATTGAATTAGTTATTATTATGGAAGAACTAACAAAAGATATTAAGTATAATGTTATTAGTGAAGCAATATATTCTGGTAAAAGAGTATTATTTGAATTAAGTAAGGTAAAAGATGGAGAAGTAAAAAGAAGTATTGGATATGGATTCTTATTAATATATGATTCTTATAATCATAGTGAAATAATTTTAAAGTATTATGCTAAAAAAATGATTGAAGAAATACTTAGTGAATGTGATTTAGAAAAAATATTACATGAAAGATTTAGGAGACCTGAAGATATAAATAGTAGTGGAATAAATAATTGTATGCTTAGTATTGTTGAAAGATATGATTCGATGTTAGCATCGTTTGCTAGTGCTCATTTAGATGTATTAATACCTTTTAGAGAAAGAATAGTTAACATTCAAAAGAATTGGGATAGATATATTTCTATGGATGAGAGAAAAAAATATAAAGATATGTTAGATAAGATTTATGAATATATGGAAGAAGTAGATAGTATTTTTACAGAAACATTTTTGATATATTATATAGGTAAAAAACTCGGTATTATAGAAAAGATTAAGCAATATGATTGTATAAGTGATGAATTGTATGAATATATTGTTCAAGAACTTGATGATGATAGTGAAGACTTTGTTGATCAAACTTTAAAAACTAGTGTTGTTGATCGAACTTGTTATAATACAGTTTATAATATTATGACAACTTCATTATATGGAAATAGTAAACCTAAGGAAAGTACTGATGAGAAGAAAACTAATAGATGTAGAGTCTTAAAATTAGATTTAAATAGTAAGAAGGAAGAAACAAATAAATAAACTAGGACATTGAGTTCTAGTTTTTATATATATTTTTTAACATAATAAAGGTGCTGTAAGGTTATATAAACAATATTCGAAGTTGTAGCAATTATTAAACCCCAGATACCTATTTTTAAATAACTAGTAGTAAATAAGAGAATTGTTCTTATGATTGAACCATATAGTGTACCTTTCATGGCAATCTTTGATTTACCTATAGCTTGGAGAGTTATTGTTAGGGGTGCTTGAATATAATGTAAGATAAATACAGGTGCAACTATTCTAATATAATTACTTCCTAGGGTAGTGTTATAGATAAGTTTTAAGAAGAATTCAGGGAATATCATTAAGATAATTGTAGCAGGCACTCCTACTAAGAGAGAAATAATAATGGCTTGTTGTATTTTATTTTTAGCATATGATTTTCTATTGTTGTTATAATTATTAGATACTACAGGTAGGAGGGCATTAGATATAGCCATGGTAAAGAATGATGGTAATAATAAGATAGGATAAACATAACCATTAATAATACCATATTGATTAGTTATAAAGTCATTAGTATATCCTACTTGTAAGAGGACAAATGTTAAGATAATGGGTTCTAGAAAGTAGGTAATTGAGCCTATTAGTCGACTACCTGTTGTGGGAATACTTACGTTTAATATTTCTCGAAATATACCTTTATTATATTTAAAGTCTTCTACTTTTAGGTCTATTACTTTAGGGATAAATAACATCATAGTAATAGTAGAAGATAATTCACTTACAATATTTATAAGAACTACTCCAACAATAGCTATAGTTAAATTAATAGTCATTAGTTTAGGAATAAGAGTTATAGTTAATATTAATCTTACTATTTGTTCGATAATATTAGACATAATATAGGGAAACATTCTTTCTTTACCAAAGAAGTATCCTTTAATAATATTAGAGATACAAATAAAAGGTAATGTTAAAGATATAGCCATAACAGGATAATATAGAGTAGTATTATTAAGTAAGTATTTACTAATTAAGGGACTAATAATAATTAATATAAACATTAATATAAAGTTATATAATAAAGATACAGGAATAATAGATAGAATGATATTTTTACTTCTTTTTTTATTTTCACTTATTAGTTTAGATATAGATATTGGTAATGAGAAGGTTGATAGAGTTATAAAGAGATTAAATGTTGGTAAGATTAACATATATAGTCCTATTCCTTTAGTAGTTATAGCTCTAGTTAGAAATATTCTAATAACCATACTTAATATTTTAGTTAATAAGCCTCCTATTAGGAGAATAATAGTGGATTTAATAAATTTACTTTTCATATAATAATATATGTTTAATATTTATGTAAAATGAAAAAGATGCGTTATATATGTTAGTCAGTGGCTGGCATTTTTATATATAGTTTAGTTGTCTTCAGATGTATATTTTTTTCTTTAAATAGAGTTTTATGGTTAACAAAATGTTTATTTTATGTTATGATTTAGTTGGTAGGTGATTTAGATGGAATTAAGTAGACATGAACAAAGATATAAAGCAATGACAATATTATATCAAATTAAGTTATATGAGACTAATAATATTGATTATGATATAGATAATATAATAGATTCACAAACTGAAGTTAAGAGTAAGTTTATTACTAATTTAGTACATGGTGTTGTAGAGAATATTAAAGAGATAGATGAGTGTGCTAATAAGTATTTAGATAATTGGACAATAGATAGATTAGGGTTAACTGATCAAGCTATTTTAAGAATTGCTATCTATGAATTATTATATACTGATGTACCTAGTTTAGTTAGTATTGATGAAGCAGTAGAACTTGCTAAGAGTTATTCTGATGATAGTGTTTGTAAGATGATTAATGGAGTTCTTGATAAGGTTTATCATAGTAGGGTAGATAATGAACAATAACTATATAACTATTAGTGAATTAAATAGATATTTAAAGACTAAGTTTGAGAATGATACTAATTTAAGAATGGTATATTTAAAGGGAGAAATATCTAATTTTAAGGCACATACAAGAGGACATTATTATTTTACTTTAAAAGATGAAACTAGTAGATTAAATGCAGTTATGTTTTCTTATCATACAGGTAATTTAAAGTTTATGCCTTGTGATGGGATGAAGGTTTTAGTAGTAGGTAGAATTAGTGTTTATGAACAGACAGGTTCTTATCAGATATATGTTGAGAATATGGCAGAAGATGGTATTGGTAATTTATATGTTGCTTTTGAAAAGTTAAAGAAAGATTTAGCTAAAGAAGGATTATTTAATCCGGAACATAAAAAAAGAATACCTAGAATGCCTAAGAGAATTGGAATAGTTACAGCTTCAACAGGAGCGGCTATTAGAGATATATTAACAACTATTAAGAGAAGATATCCAATATGTGAAACTATACTATTTCCGGCTTTAGTACAAGGTAATGATGCTGCAGCAGATATAGTTAAGAAGATAGAGTTAGCTAATACTTATGATATAGATACTTTAATAGTTGGTCGTGGTGGTGGTTCTTTAGAGGATTTATGGCCATTTAATGAAGAGATAGTTGCTAGGGCAATATATAATTCAAAAGTACCAGTTATTAGTGCGGTAGGACATGAAATTGATTTTACAATTGCAGATTTTGTAGCAGATTTAAGAGCTCCAACACCAACAGCGGCAGCAGAGTTAGCAGTACCTGATACTAGTACAATATTAAATTATTTAGAAACTGCTAAGGGAAGAAGTTATCAAGCTATTAATAATACTATTAATAATTATCAAACTAGAATTAGTAATGTAGCAAATAGTTATATATTAAAGAAACCAACTGCTATGTATGAGATATTAGAACAAAAATTAGATAATTTAATCGATAAATTAAATAAAGAGATTAATATAGTTATTGATAATAATAAAGTTAGATTATTTAAGAGTAGTAATTCTTATATATTAACTAATCCTAGTATGTTATATAAGTTTAAAGAACAAGCTTTGTTAGGATTAACTGAGAAGTTAGAAGTATTAAATCCAATTAGTACTTTAAATAGAGGATATGGTATTATTAAGAAAGATAATGTAGTAGTATCTAGTATAGCTAATGTTAAAGATAATGATGATATAGTTATTAATCTAAAAGATGGTAATATATATTCTAAGGTAGTAAAGGTGAGTGAAAATTAATGGATAAGAAAAAAGATATAAGTTTTGAAGATAAGATAAAAGAATTAGAGAGTATTGTTAAAGAATTAGAGTCTGGAGAAGTTAATTTAGATGATGCAATTAATAAATATACTAAGGCTATGGAATTAGTAAAAGATTGTAATAATAAATTAACTGAGGTATCTGATAAAGTAAATAAGATTTTAGCAGATAATGGTGAACTTAAAGATTTTAATGTTGATGAGAGCGCTGAATAGATTCTACTACGGTAGGATCTTTTTTTGATATAATGTATAATTATGGCTTTAGTTTAATACCTTTAGATAATATTTCTTTAACAATATTACCATATAATACTTCTTCTACTTCTAGTAAGTTTATATTATTGTCTTTAGGTAAGATATAATAGTTGTTTTTATAGTAATATATAGTATTATTAGTGTTTAAGTAATTACTATTAGTTTTATAAAGGAAGATACTATCTATAGTTATATTGATTTTTAGGTCAATATAACTATTTTCTTTTATTTTATTAAATTCTATTATCATGCCATATATGTCATTAGTATAAATATTTATTTGGTAGTTACCAGATATATTATTATTCTTAATTATTTTTTTAATAATTAACTTAATTAAAGTATATATATCATCTATATTATAAATATTTATATCTTTTATTTCTTCTTTATATATTTTAATTAAATAGTCATTACCAAGTTTACTGATATTCATTATATTCACCTATGATAATGTATGTAAAATATTTTTTTTTGTTAAATCACTTGATATATATTTGTAGTTTTGGTAAAATTGTAAGTATAGGATAGGTGAGTAGAATGGAAGGAAGATATAGAAAATTATTATTATCACTTCTTGTTTTAGTGTTAGTAGTATCTATAGGTAAAGAATCTTATGCTTTATTTACTTCTAGTGTTAGTTCTACTGTTCAAAGTTATGGTACAGGAACATTAAAATTAAGTTATAGTAATTCAGTTGTTAGTTTAAATAATGCATATCCAATGTCGGATAGTGATGGTATGCAAACAGATGCAAAAACTATAACTATTACTAATACTGGTACTTTAACTTATAAATTTGATGTAAAAATAGATGCGTCTTCTAGCAGTACTTTATCTAATAGTTTAATTAAGGTTTCGGTTGATGGACAGCAACCTGCCTTCTTGTCAACTAATAATAATGTTATAATTAAAAATGTTATTTTAAATCCTGGTTCATCTAGAGTGGTTTCTTTAAGATTTTGGATAACTAGCAGTGCTACTTCATCTCAGGTTTTAGGTAAGAGGTTTGTTGGCAATTTAACTTCAACAGGGATTGCAGTTATGAATACAAACGATAGCCCGGGTACTGCTTTAAGGGGAGATTAACGAGGTGATTATTAATGCTTAAGTCTATTATGATTGATAGTTTTATAAATGTGTGGCCCATGATAGTTCTTATTACTGTTATAGTGTCTTCTTTTAGGATAGCTTATATAATAAAATATAATAAGAAATTTGTGTTTCATAGAGAATTTTTGGCTTTAATATTTATGATATATATATTATGTTTATATTATGTGGTTACTTATCAAGACGTTAACTATGGTGGGGTTAATTTAATACCATTTAAAGAGATGTTTAGATATAGTTTTGGAAGCCCTAAATTTATTAGAAATGTTGTTGGTAATATCCTTATGTTTTTACCTTTTGGATTCTTTGTTTCTTATTATTTGAAGGCTAATAAAGTTAGTTATCCACTTGTTTTAACTTTAATAGTTAGTTTAACTATTGAGTTAGTACAATTAAAGATAGGCAGAGTATTTGATATAGATGATGTTATTTTAAATGTTGTTGGTGGTTTTTGTGGGTTCTTAATTTATGTTGCTTTGTCGGCAGTAGAGAGTAGACTTCCTAAATTTATGAAGAGAGATTCGTTTATTAACTTTATTTTTATCTTAATATTGTGTATAATACTTATATATTCGTTCAATATTGATGTTATTGGATGGTTTAGATAGGAGATATATATGTTTGAGATATTTAATAATACTAATAATGATATTAATACTAGTGAGTTAGAAGATTATATTAAGTATGTAGTTAAGGAATTGGATATAGAGAACGCAATATTTAATATAATATTTATTGATAATAAAGAGATAAGAGAAATTAATCGTGAATATCGTAATGTAGATAGGGAGACTGATGTTATTAGTTTTGCTCTTGAAGATAATATGGATGTTGTATATGATGACTTTAGACTTTTGGGAGATATTTATATATCTTATGAGAAAGCTATTGAACAAGCAGAGTTATATAATCATTCAGTTAAAAGAGAAGTATTTTTCTTAGCAACACATGGTATTTTACATCTTCTTGGTTATGATCATATGGAAGAAGAGGATGAAAAAGTTATGTTTGGTAAACAAAATGAGTTATTAGATGGTTATGGTATTACAAGAGAATCTAAGTAAGGCGTGCACTAGTTGTACGTTTTTTAAATATGTTAAAATAAACTTGAATAGTCAATTTAAATAAATTGATTTTTTTTGATTGCTTATTAGTTAGATTTATGCTATCATTATAGTAGTTAGATAGGAGCATTTGGTATGAATAAAATTAAAAAGTTCCCTTTAAAAAATTTAATAATAGTAATTATTTTAATAATTGGGCTAGTAGGTGCAGGTATATATACTACTTATTCATATTTTAGTTATAATTATACAGTTAATAATGTCGTTAATATTAATACTGTTAGTACTATTAATAAAGTAATTACTTTAGATGAAGGCCGTGTTGTGGGCGTTCTTCCGGGTGAGAGTGTCAGTGTTGAGTTAAATATTACTAATTCAACTTCTAAGACATTGAACTATGCTTGCTGGTATGAACTAATTAATGGTAGTCTTACTAGTGTTAGAGTAACACAAAATGCTGCTACTAGTGGTACTATTAGTGCTAATACAACATTAAATAGAATAATTCGAATATATAATAACGGGACTAGTGAAGTAGTATTAAATGTTGGAGCGTCTGGAGCAGAAGATAATAATTTATCTTTACCTAGTACAAAGAATTTGATTACTACGATAGAGTAATATTTTTCATGTTATTAATAATGGAGGATGGATATGAAAGATAAAATATTAGAGTGTTTAAATAGTAAAAAGAATTTATCTTTAACTATTATTGAAATAAATGATTTATTAGGTTTAAAGACTCCTGAAGAGTTAAGGGAACTTAATGATGTTTTAGATGAAATGTGTAGTGATGGAGAAATATATTATAGTGAAAAGAAAAAAAGATATACACTTATTACTAATACACATTATTTAAAAGGTAAGATTATAGTAAATGCTAAAGGATATGGTTTTGTTATTATTGGAGAAGGTCACGATGATGTATATATTAATGCTAAAAACTTGTTAGATGCTAGAGATAGTGATATTGTTTTAATAGAAGTTATTGATAAGAGGAGTAATGAAGGTAAAGTAATTAAAGTATTAAAACGTGATGAGTCAAATATTATTGGAGAGTTTTATACAGAGAATGGTAAGAATTTTGTTAAGTCTGATCAAAGAAATGGTAAGATAATAGAGATTCCTAATGGTCATACAATGAATGCTGTACCAGGTCATAAAGTAGTAGTAATGCCTTTTAAAGATAATACTTATTTAGGAGAGGTTATAGCTATTATTGGTCATAAGAATGATATTGGAGTAGATATTTTGTCATATGCTTATCAATATGGTTTTGATCCTAAGTATTCTGATGAAGAAATGAAAGAAGTAAATAGTTTACCTAGCGAAGTATTAATAAGAGACTTAAGTGGTCGTATTGATTTAAGACGTGAACTTATATTTACTATTGATGGTGATGATACAAAAGATATTGATGATGCGGTATCACTTAAAAAATTAGATAATGATTTATATGAATTAGGTGTTCATATAGCAGATGTTAGTTATTATGTTAAACAAGATGGAGAGATAGATAAAGATGCCTTTAAGAGAGGCACTAGTGTTTATCTAGTTGATAGAGTTATTCCAATGCTTCCTCATCAATTATCTAATGGTATATGTTCATTAAATCCTAATACTAATAGATTGGCTTTATCTTGTGTTATGAAAATTAATAATAAAGGTGAAGTAGTAGATTATCGTATTTTTGAAAGTGTTATATGTTCTAAAAAACAAATGACATATAATAATGTTAATAAAATATTAGAAGAAAAAACTATTCCAGAAGGATATGAGGAATTTTCTGATAACTTAAAGTTAATGAAGGAGTTATCAGATATTCTTAGAAGTAAGATGGTTAGACGAGGATACTTAGAGTTTGACAGTCCGGAAGCTAAAATATTAGTTAACGAAAAATGTGAACCAATAGATATTGTCTTACGTAGTCAACGTACCGGAGAGAAATTAATTGAAAACTTTATGATAGTGGCTAATGAAACAGTTGCCGGCTTTGTTGAAGATATGGATTTGCCGGGTATATATCGTGTTCATGATAAACCAAATCCTGAAAAGTTAAAGACATTTATTAGATTCTTATCTTTAAAGGGATATAGTTTTAATATGGATGTTAATAAGATAAAGAATTATAGTTATCAGAAGATGCTAGATATGTTTAAAGATAAAGAAGAAGGTAGCATTTTAAGTAGTTTAGCTATTCAAACCATGGCTAAAGCTAAATATTCTAATGTTAATATTGGACACTTTGGTTTAGGCAGTAAGAGATACTCACATTTTACATCTCCTATTAGAAGATATCCAGATTTAACATTACATAGATTGGTTAAAGATTATTTAAGAAAGTATTCTACTAAAACAATATCTAAGTGGGAGAAGTTATTACCGGTTATTGCTGATCATTCTTCGATTAAAGAACAAGACTCAATAAATTGTGAACGTGATGTAGAAAAGATGAAGAAAGCACAATATATGGAAGGACATATTGGCGAAGTATTTAAAGGTGTTGTTAGTGGAGTTTGTGAATTTGGAATATTTGTTCAACTAGAAAACACTGTTGAAGGTTTAGTTAAAGTAGAAGATATAAAAGGTGACTATTATGTCTATGATAAAGAACTAGGCATTATGGTTGGTAAGAACAGTAAGAATAGATATATGTTTGGTGATGTAGTTACCGTCGAAGTTATTAATGCTTCTCGTGAAACTAGTATGGTTGATTTTAAGATAGTAAAGGATGTAGATTATGGCGAGAAAAAGAAAAAGTAATACAAATGGTAATAAAGCATTTATTGTTATATTTTTACTTGCTATAGTTATAGTAGGAGCAGGATTTTATGTTAAATATTTAGCTGATCATCAAGAAATACACAACAATATTATTAATGATAAACCTGATGATAAGCCAAAAGAAGAAGATTATTCATTATCATTAGTTATGGCCGGAGATAATTTAATCCATGCTGCAGTATATGATTATGCTCGTAAATTAGCTGATTACAATGGTTATGATTTTAAACCAATAGTTAGTTATATAAAAGATTATGTTAGTAATTATGATTTAGCATACTATAATCAAGAGACAATACTTGGAGGGGGTGCTAGTCATTATCCAAGATTTAATTCACCATATGAGGTAGGAGATGCGATGATTGATGCCGGCTTTAATATGGTAAGCCTTGCTACTAATCACACAATGGATGCCGGAAGAAATGGTGTGGAAAACTCTTGCAAGTATTGGAAAGAACATAGTGATATTTTAGCAGTTGGTAGTTATTGTAGCGAAGAAGATAGAAATGAAGTAATTATTAAAGAAAAAAATAATATTAAATATGCATTGTTAAATTATACTTATGGCACAAACGGACTTCCTACTTATGAAGACTATTATGTTAATGTATGGCCAACAAGTTCTGATGCAGCATATGAAAGTTATAAAGAAGTAGTTAAAAGCGATATTGAAAAAGTTCGAGATAAAGTAGACGTCTTAATAGTTGCAATGCATTGGGGTGTTGAATATACCCATACACCAACTAATTATCAAAAAGATGCTGCGAAGTATTTAGAATCTCTAGGAGTAGATATTATTATTGGCACACATCCTCATGTTATAGAACCTGTTGAATATATTAATGATACAGTAGTATTCTATTCACTTGGTAATTTCTTATCAGCACAATATAGTGATATTAATGCAGCAGCAGGGGATTATAGTTGCCCTGATTATAAATGTGTAATTGGACTTATGAGTAGTCTAACTATTAATAAGAAAGTAGTTGGAGATGATGTTAGTATTACTGTTGATAATGTTAAGAATGATTTAATTTATACTTATTATAATAATAGATATAGTAATTTTAAAGTAATACCTTTTAGTAATCCGGATATTAGAGAATATTTACCAGATAGTGAAAGAGTATATAATAAATATAAGGAAGTCGTTCAAAGTATGGATAGTAATATTGAAGTAGTACCAATGGGGTAGATAAGATGAAGAAGTTAAGTTATGTATTTATAATTATTTTATTAGTAGTGGGAATAGTTTTTATTAATCATGGTGGTTCATTAAATAGTAATAATATTCATGATGATATTAATGTTAAAGAAAGTAGTAATAATACTAAAAATAAAGAATATAAACTATCATTACTAATGGTCGGAGATATGCTTATTCATGATTATATATATGAAGAAGCAGAAGAGAACGCTAAGGGAAATGGCTATGATTTTAAACCAATGATAACAGAAATAAAAAATATTGCCAAAGATTATGATTTAGCTTATTATAATCAAGAAACGATTTTGGGAGGTTCTGATATAGGAGTATCTTCTTATCCGGCTTTTAATTCACCATATGAAGTAGGAGATGCTATGATAGATGCCGGCTTTAATATGGTAAGTCTAGCTACTAATCATACTCTAGATCGAGGCAGTAAAGCAGTAGAAAACTCTTGTAAGTATTGGAAAGAACATAGTGATGTATTAGCGGTTGGTAGTTATTGTAGTCAAGAAGATAGAGATGAAGTAGTTATTAAAGAAAAAAATAATATTAAATATGCTTTATTAAATTATACTTATGGCACAAATGGTATTAGTGTACCTAATGGGAAAGAATATTATGTAAATATTTGGCCAACAAGTTCTAAAAGTGCTTATGAGAACTATAAAGAAGTAGTTAAAAGCGATATCGAAAAATTAAGAGATAAAGTAGATGTCTTAATGGTGGCTATGCATTTTGGCGAAGAATATAATTTTGATAAGACTACTTATCAAGAAGATGCTACAGAATATTTAGCTTCTTTAGGAGTGGATATTGTTATTGGAACACACTCTCATGTAGTAGGACCCATTGAACATATAGGAGACACTTTAGTTATATATTCACTTGGTAATTTCTTATCTGCACATAGTGTTAAAGATATATCTAATAGAATTGGGTTAATGTCTTCTGTTAAAATTACTAAGGTAATTGAAGATGATAAGGTAGACATTAAGATAAATAATGATTATAATGAATTATTGTATACTTATTATGATGATTATACTGACTTTAGGGTTATACCTTTTAGTAAGTTAAATGATGATTTATTAAAAAATTATCAAAGTATTCATGATAAATATGCAGGTTATGTGACAAAGTATGATGAGACTGTAGTAGTCAAATAGGGTGGTTATATGGAAATAGTTAATAGAAAAGCAAGACATGATTATGATATTATTAGTACTTATGAAGCGGGAATAGTTTTAACAGGTACAGAAATTAAGTCTATTAGAAATGGCAAGATGAATATTAGAGATAGTTATGTTATCATTAAAAATGGTGAAGCATATTTACTTAATAGCCATATTGCTAGTTATGAACAAGGAAATAGATTCAATCATGAAGAAACTAGAACAAGAAAGTTATTACTTCATAAGAAAGAAATATATAAACTAAGAGATAAGTTAGAGATGGAAGGATATACTTTAATACCATTAAAAGTATATTTAGTTAAATCGAGAGCTAAAGTAGAGATTGGTCTTGCTAAAGGACGTCATGATTATGACAAGAGAGAAGCAATTAAACAAAGAGATATAGATAGAGAAATACAAAAGAAATATCATCTTTAAAGAGCAAATGCTTGCTCTTTTTTTAACTTATAATTTACTTCGTATGCTTGGTGTTAATTTGATTGACTTATCTAAAATGACATGGTATATATGTAATATAGGGAGGTGATAATAGAGTATAATAATTATTTATGGATGATAAATATACTTGTTAAGTAAACAAATTTTCTTTAAGTTAGTAAGTAATAGAGTACGGTAGCTATTATCGGAATTTAAGTCTGTGGATGAGGCACAACAGTGCTTTTAGGGAGCAGAAAGCTCAGCATTGTGAAATGTTGGAAGCATAAATTTACTTTTATTCTTGTATTACGCAGAAAAAAGTGATATAATCTAGATGTATTTAGGAAGGGAGGGATAGAAGTGTCAGTAAAAGTAAAAGATAACAATCTAGACTTTGCATTAAGAAGATTAAAAACAGAAGTTGCTAGAAATGGTACCCTTTCTAAAGCTAGAGAAAGAGCTGATGGTTATAAAAAACCAGGCGTAAGATTAAGAGAAGAAAAGAAAATAAATACTATGAATTCACGTAAAGCTAATAAGAACTATAAGAGAAGTAATAGTTTTAAGAGCTATAAAGGAAATAGTAGAGCAGAAAGTAAAGTTAATAACTAATTAAGGAGATGACAAGATGCTAGCAGAACGTATTAATAATGATTTAAAAGAATGCATGAAAAATAAGGATAGCTTTAAATTATCAGTTATTCGTATGATTAAAGGCGCTATGCAATTAGAAAAGAAAGACCCTCGTGCGGAATTAACCGATGATGAAATGATTAAAGTTATTTCTAAACAAATAAAGATGCGTAATGATGCTATTAATGAATTTAAAAAAGCTGATAGACAAGATTTAATTAGTCAAAATGAAAAAGAGATAGAAATACTTAATAGTTATTTACCTCCTAAATTAAGTGATGAAGAAGTAAATAAAATATTAGATGAAGCTTTTTCATTAGTTAACCCTACATCTAGTAAAGATATGGGTAAAATTATGAAAGAAGTATCTAGTAAAGTAGCAGGACGTGCTGATATGTCAGTAGTTAGTACTTTAATTAGAGATAGACTAAATAATTTATAATAATTAACGCTTATAGTTTATATAGGCGTTTTTTTGTGTTATAATATGGCTACTTATGGAGGTTTGGTAATTATGGAAGAAAAACTAAAAGAAATATTAGATTATTATGTATTATTAAATAGGCTTAAAACTGATATTATTGATGAAGATAATGGTTTTAGTCAGGCTGACAACATCTTTGGTAGTGTAGTTCTAGCTGTAGCTATGGATTCAGAATTTAAAGAAACTAGTAATTTAGGAGAAATTTTAAAATTACTTATTTTAGATGGCTTTGTTATGAATGGCGCATTTGTTTCATCAGATGTTTTAAACAACAATAAAAAATTTGAAAACGAATTTAAAAAATTATGTTCTTCAGATGATGGAGATGCACGTTTGGTATATAAATATAGATTGAGTGATATTTGGTTAACAAATTTAATTAATGGACGTTCTCATTCGATATTATTACAAAACGGAATATATAATAAATATGGATATGAAGAAATATTAAAGTTTCATTATAATAACTGTCGTTTGAAAAATAAAATTAGATCAGGCTGGGATAATAATCATTGGAATGTTAAAACTGAAAGACCAGAAAGGATATCTGAGCATGTTGTAGGGACAATGGGTTTAGCTATTGTTATGCAAAAGCAATTTGGTTATGATATAGACTTAAATAAGGTACTAAAGATGCTTGCAATTCATGAAATTGGTGAGATATTAATTGGGGACATTACTCCTTTTGATGGAATAACTCCTGAAGAAAAGCAAAAAATGGAACACCAAGCAATGAGCGATGTACTTGGTAATTTAACAGATAAACAAGAATTACTAGATTTATTATTTGAATTTGATAAAAGAGAAAGTAATGAAGCTAGATTTGCTTATTTCTGTGATAAGATGGAAGCAGATTTACAATCAAAATTATATCAAGATAGAGGGATGCATCGTTCTTTAGATGATCAAGAAAATAATGTAGTTTTTAGAACAGGTGTAGCAAAAAAATTAATTGATGAAGGTGCAGAAACAGCATTTGATATATGGTATGGGTATGATAGACATATTTATGAAAATGATCAAAGATATCCTGAATTTAGTTTGTTATTAGACACTGCTAAAAGTTATAATATGGCTAATCACAATACTTTAAAGAAAAGTAGAGTAATGAGAGATAAATAGTAAGTTTATCTCTTTTTGTAACTTGCGTGTAACTTTGGTTATCATATAATTAGATTGTTAGTGAAGGGAGAAGACTATGGAAATATTAAAAGTTGAGAATCTAACAAAGATTTATGGTAAAAATACAACAAAAGTAGTAGCACTTGATAATGTATCTTTTTCAGTAGAAAAGGGCGAGTTTGTAGCAATAGTAGGCGCTAGTGGTAGTGGTAAATCAACACTATTACACTTAATAGGAGGTGTTGACAAACCAACATCAGGTAAAGTATACATCGATGGTAATGATATTTATAGTTTTGATGATGATAAGTTAGCAATATTTAGAAGAAGACAAGTAGGTCTTATTTATCAATTCTATAACTTAATTCCGGTTTTAGATGTAGAAGAAAACATCACTTTACCTATTAATCTAGATAATAGAAAAGTAGATAAAAACTATTTAGATAATTTAATTAAAACATTAGGATTAGAAAAGAGAAGACACCATTTGCCTAATGAATTATCAGGTGGACAACAACAAAGAACATCAATTGGTCGTGCATTAATAACTAATCCCACTATTATTTTAGCGGATGAACCAACAGGCAATTTAGATAGTAAAGCTAGTGATGAAATAGTAGAACTACTTAGAAAATCTAATAGAGAATATAAACAAACTATTATTATGATTACCCATAATATGGAGATAGCCAAGTGCGCTGATAGAATAATTGAAATAGAAGACGGCAAAATTATTAGGGAGGTATAGGTATGAATGTCCTTAATAAATTAGTTACAAAAAGTTTAAAACTTAATACGAAGAGAACTATTGGTACGATTATTGGTATTGTTTTATCAGTAGCCCTAATATGTGCCGTTAGTAGTATGGTTAGTAGTTTTAGACAAACATTAGTAGAGAATGCTATTAATGAGAGTGGTTATTATCATATTGAATTATTAAATATAAATGATAATGATATAAATAAATTAAAGTTAAATAAAGATATTAAAGATATTAATTTAGTATATAAACTAGGTTATTCATCTATTGAAATAGATAGTACATTTCCTTATATAGAGATAGCTTCTATGGATAAAGATTCACTAAGTAATTTATCTTATGAGTTAATAGAGGGTAGATATCCAGAAAATGATAATGAAATAGTTATTAGTAATAAGATAAAGTTAAAAGGTAAATATAAAATAGGGGATGTTATTAATCTTAATGTAGGAGATAGAGTAGATGGCGAGGGATATCCATTATACAACAGCAATCCTTATTTAGAAGAAAATGCTGAAGAAATAATAAATAGTAGTTTAAAGAGTTATAAGATAGTAGGAATTGTATATAAAGAGAATGTTGATAATGATAATTATGGAATAACTACTAATACTACTAGTAAGAAATTAGATGCTTATGTTTCATTAAAGGAACCATATGATTATGAGAAATCTATTTGTGAATTATTAGGAGCCTCTGGTTATGATGAGATAGGAACAGAGAAAAAGTTTAATTATGATTATCAAATAAATAATGAATTACTTAGATGGGAAGCACTAAAATTTAGTGATTCAACATTTAGAATGCTAATGACAATAGCAGGAGTAGTAATATTTATTATTATATTTACTAGTGCCTTTTGTATTAGAAATTCTTTTGCTATATCAACAACTGAAAAGATGAAGATGTATGGGATGTTAGCTAGTATTGGCGCTACTAAGAAACAAATTAAAAAGAGTGTCTTATATGAAGGATTTATCTTAGGAATGATTGCTATTCCTTTAGGAATATTATGTGGTTTATTAGCAGTATTTATATTAATTAAGATAGTTAATATTCTTCTTGGAGACTTCTTATTTAATAGTATTGATGGTATTGTTTTTAAAGTATCTATTTTATCGATTATAATTTCGATTGTTCTTGGTTTTATTACAATATATTTTTCAGTTATTAGTTCTGCTAAGAAGGCTTCTAAAGTAAGTCCTATAGATAATTTAAGAAGCTCAAATGATATTAAAATTGATGCTAAAAAGCTTCATACTCCAAAAATAATTAAAAAAGTATTTAAAGAGGGAGGAGTACTTGCTTATAAGAATTTATGCCGAAGTAAGAAGAAGTACCGAACAACAGTTATATCTTTAGCAGTAAGTATTTTTGTATTTATTACAATGTTTACTTTTATTAATGAAGGCTTTAAACAATCTAGTAATTATTATACTAACTATGACTATAATCTTATTGTAAGTTTAGGCCCAGATTATTCTGATACTCAAGTTGAGGAGATAGCAAGCTTAGATAACATAAATAAATCATTTTACTTATACACAACAGAGTCAATTCTAATGATTAAAGACCTTTCAATGGTTAATATTTTTGATAATGATACAGACTTTATTAAAGATGAAAAAGGTCAATATGCTGGACCAGAAGTATTTTTACTTGATGATAAAACATTTAGCTCTTATGTCAAAAAGATTAATGGTAATTATAATGATTTAAAAGATAAGGGTATTTTAGCAGATAATTATAGCTTTTATTTTAAGAAAAAAGGGGATAAGAAAGCTAAATACTATGAAGAGAGAAGATATAAATATCAAGATGGTGATATTATTGATAGTAAGTTTGCTAATGGTGATAATTTAAAAGTAGAGATAGGTACGGTAACTACTATTAGACCTTATGGTCTTGAAAATACATATAATGATGGAGGATTTTTAATCTTAAATGCTAAGTACTTTAGTAATATAAATTATTTTCCATATAAATTATTAATAAGTGCTAGTGATAGTGAAAAAGTAATTAAAGATATAGAAAGTATTAATTCTGATTTATATGTTTTTGATATTAGTAAGTTAGCGAGTCAAGAAAAGTCAATGATATTAGTAATTAGTATATTCTTATATGGCTTTATAACAGTTATTACTTTGATAGGTACAACTAATATATTTAATACTATTACTTCTAATATGGAACTTAGACAAAAAGAGTTTGCAATGTTAAAGAGTGTTGGTATGACTAAGAAAGAGTTTAATAGAATGATTAATTTAGAAACTTTATTTTATAGTACTAAAGCGCTTATTTATGGAACAGTATTAGGTATTATTGGATCATATGCAGTACATAAATCATTTAGTAAAATGTATGAGACAGCGTATGTTATACCATATAAAGCTATTATTATATGTATAGTATTTGTATTTATAATAGTTTATATTATTATGAGATATTCAATAAATAAGATAAATAAACAGAATACGATAGAGACAATTAGAAAAGATAATATATAGGGATATTAGGAGTATAATATCTCTTTCTTTGTGCTATAATGGGTATAGGTGATATATTATGCGTATTTTATTAGTAGAAGATAATAAGAATATAGTTGATGGGTTAATATATGCTTTTAAGATGAATAATTATCAATTAGATTATACTAGTAGTGTTAAAGATACTTTAAAGTATTTAGAAGATAATATTCCAGAAGTTATTATATTAGATGTTATGCTAGAAGATGGTAATGGTTTTGATGTATATAGTAATAATATAAAAGAATTAGATATTCCGGTAATATTTTTAACAGCTAGAGATGATGAAGATGATATTATTAAAGGCCTTAATTTAGGAGCAGAAGATTATATGACGAAACCATTTTCTACTAAAGAGTTATTAGTTCGAGTAAATAAAATTATTTTAAGAAAGAAGAAACAATCTATTATTAAAGTAGAAGATATATATTTTGATATCGATAAGATGATAGTTAAAAAGAATGATGAAGAAGTTAGGCTAACTAGTTTAGAATTAAAGATATTACAACTATTATTTATTAATATTGGGAAAGTTGTTAGAAGAAATACTATACTAGATAAGATATGGGAGTGGACAGGTAATGATGTTGACGATCATACACTTACTGTTTATTTAAAAAGAATAAGAGAGAAATTAGGGACGGATATAATTATAACAATTAAGGGAATAGGATATAGAATAGATGAAAAATAAAGAGAGATTTAAAAGATATATATTAAGTTTTATAGGAGTAATTATTAGTTTTTTAATAGTATTTATTATTATTTCAAGATTAGAGTATCAAGGATATCGAAAGAATTTTAATTATAAAGTAAATGCGATGATTGAAGTTATTAGAAATAAATATCCAGATGTTTCTACGGAAGAAGTAATGGAATTATTAAATAGTAATAGTTCAGGAATGAATTATTTAAAAGAGTATGGTTATGATATAGAAAATGATTCTTATATAGCATTAAATGATACTATTCATCAGAAGTATAGTGTAATTAAGATATTATTATTAGTATTAATGATATTATTAGTATTTTATTTAATAGTTAGATATGAAATAGAAGATGACCTAGAGATTAATAAGATTATTAAGTTAATTGAGGATATTAATCATAAGAATTATGAATTAAAACTAGATGATTTAAGTGAGGATAAGTTATCTATCTTAAAACAAGAAATATATAAGACAACAGTTATGTTAAGAGAACAAGCAGATAATTCTTTAAAAGATAAGATTAGTTTAAAAGAATCATTGCAAGATATATCACATCAGTTAAAGACACCACTGACTTCTATTACTATTATGTTAGATAATATGATTGATAATCCGGATATGGATAATATAGTTAGAGATAAGTTTATTAGACAAATTAAAAGAGAAGTACTTAATATTACTTTTTTAGTACAATCTATTTTAACTTTATCAAAGTTTGAGTCTAATACTATTACTTTTATTAAAGAAGATAATAATATTAAAGATATAATAGATAAGGCTATTAGTAATGTTGCTAATTTATGTGACTTAAAAGATATAAAGATTATATTTAAGGGGAAGAATAGTAGGATATATTGTGATTTTAGATGGCAAGTAGAGGCTATTACTAATATATTGAAGAATGCTATTGAGTACTCTGATAATGGTAGTAAGATTATTATTGAGGGTTTGATTAATAATTTATATTATGAGATTAAGATAAAAGATTTTGGTAAAGGAATGGATAAGGAAGACGTTGATAATATATTTAAGAGATTTTATAAAGGGAAGATGTCATCAGGAGATAGTGTTGGAATAGGACTTTCGTTATCAAAAAAGATAATAGAGAAAGATAATGGGATGATAAGTGTAGACTCTACTAAAGGAGAAGGAACTACTTTTATTATTAAATATTTTAAATAAGTGAGATATGTAGAACAGGTTTTTACATATTTTTCTTATTAAAAGTGTATAATTTAGTAGAAAATAATTACTTTAGGTTTTATTTTTGATATAATTAAATAGAGGTGTATATGAATGAGAGCAGTTATTAGCGCTGGTGGTACAGGAGGACATATTTTCCCCGCTGTTGCTATCATTAATAAGATAAAAAAAGAAGAACCCAATAGTGAGTTTTTATATATTGGTACTGATGATAGAATGGAGAAAGATTTAATTCCGGAGATGGGTATTAGATATGAAGCTATTAAAATTACTGGATTTAAGAGAAAGCTAACTATTGATAACTTTAAGACAGCATATTACTTTATTAATGCTTGTTTAAAGTGTAAGAAGATTATTAAAGAGTTTGATCCAGATATTGTTATAGGAACAGGTGGATATGTAACAGCACCTGTTGTATGGGCTGGAAAGAAGTTAGGTAAGAAGACATTTATTCATGAACAAAATTCAGTAGTAGGACTTTCTAATAGATATTTAGCAAAGTATGCTGATAAAGTTGGAGTGTCTTTTGAATCAACAATGGATAAGTTTGATAAAAGTAAAGTAGTATTAACAGGTAATCCTTGTAGTGAGAAAGCAGTTGCTATGAAGGCTGCTAATAAGGAAGATTATGGATTATCTAAAGATAAGAAATTAGTTTTAATAGTTATGGGATCATTAGGTAGTAAGACAGTTAATGATAAGTTAGTATCGTTTTTAAATAGTTTTAGAGATAAAGATTATGAAGTATTATTTGTAACAGGTAATACTTATTATGAAAAAGTAAAGAAGACTCATGTACCTAGTAATGTTAAGATAGTACCTTTTGTTTATGAAATGCCATCATTAATGAAAGTAACTGATTTAATGATAACTAGAGCGGGTGCTACTACTATGAGTGAAATTATGGTATTAGGAGTACCTTCAATATTTATACCTAGTCCTTATGTTACTAATAATCATCAATATAAAAATGCTATGGATTTAGTTAATAAGAATGCTGCTTTAATATTAGAAGAAAAAGATTTAACAAGAAATAATTTAATTACTATGATAGATAGAATTTTAAAGAATGAAAAAGAATATAATGAGATTAAGAATAATTTAAAAGATTTAGGGATAAAAGATAGTTCTAGTAGGATATATGAAGTATTAAAGGAATTGATAATGGATGATAAGAAATTTTACTAGAAGTAATAATATCGAGATGTATGAAGATGTATCTTTAAAGAAATATAATACATATCGATTAGATGTTAAATGTGATTATTTAGTATTTCCTAAAGATATAGATGAAGTAGTTAAATTAATTAGCTTTCTTAAAGAAAATAATTATAAGTATTTAGTACTTGGTAATGGTTCTAATGTAGTATTTAAAAATAATAGATATAATGGTGTGGTTATAAAGTTATCTAAGCTAGATAAGATAGAGCTTGATGGTGATAAAGTAGTAGTAGGGGCAGGAGTAGCTCTTTCTAAACTAGCTAATATGGCTATTAATAATTCTTTATCAGGGTTGGAGTTTTCAGTTTCCATACCGGGAGAGATTGGGGCTTCAGTTAGTATGAATGCTGGAGCATATAATGAGTCATTTAGTGATGTATTTGTATCCGCTAAAGTGCTTACTCCTAAACTAGAGATAATAGAGTTAACTAATGAAGATATGGACTTTTCTTATCGTAATTCATTTATTAAAAAGAATAAAGATTACATAGTTTTAGAAGTAGTTTTAAAGTTAAAACCCGGTAATAAAGAAGAAATGAATGCTGTAATAGAAAAAAGATTTGAAAAGAGAAAAGCAACCCAACCACTTGAGTATCCATCCGCAGGAAGTGTCTTTAGAAATCCAGAAGGAATGTATGCTGGAAAGTTAATAGAGGATGCTAACTTAAAGGGATATAGTATTGGTGGGGCCATGATATCAGATATGCATGCTAACTTTATTGTTAATAAAGATAATGCAACAGGGGAGGATATAATAAACTTGATTAATTTAGCTAAAGATAAAGTAAAAGAAAATAATAATATAGACTTATATTTAGAACAAGTAATTATAGATAATTAATAAAAGGTGCGATATGAATAAAAAAAGGGTAAAAGTAAAGAAAAGAAAATTAAGTATTAAAAAACTATTAATATTTATATTAGTATTAATTATTATAAGTTTATTAGGGTATTATATATGTTCTTTAAAGATAAGTAATATTTATGTTATAAATAATAATATTATAACTGATAAAGAAGTAATAGAATTATCTAATTTATCTTCTTATCCTTCTTTTATTTTAACAAGAGGTAAAAAGATAGAGAAAGAGTTAAAAAAGAATGCTTATATAGAGAAAGCTAAAGTTAAGAAAAAGTTTTTTGGTAAAATATATATAACTATTTATGAATATAATCCAATATGTATTGAGATGGATAGTAAGAAGTTAGTATTATCTAGTAGAGAAATAGTAGATAATACTAAGAATATCCAAAACTTACCATATCTAGTAGGGGATGTTAGTAGTATATATAATAAGTTTGTAGATAAATTTAATTTAATAGATAGAATTATTTTAGAACATATATCTATTATTGAATATAGTCCTAATGAAGTAGATAAAGAGAGATTCTTATTATATATGGATGATGGCAATAATGTATATATTACTTTAACTAAGATAGAGAAGATTAATAAGTATGAAAGTATATTTGCTAATTTAAATGGTGTTAAAGGTATTATATATCTTGATTCAGGGGATTATGTTGAGGTCAAAAGTTAAGGCTTGTATTTGAGTATGTTTTGTTATATAATTAACTTAAAGTAAGGAAAATGGATAATCAAGATACTTCTTCTTCAAGTAAAGATAGTAGTAAGTAAATACTTGCTAGAAAAGAGCTGATAATTATGAGAAAAGGTAATAATACGTTAACTTCAATTTTATTGGGGATGGTTGAAGATAATTCGTATGTTTGTTTAAATAATATAATTACGTAAAGAGGGTTTAAGTAATTAGACTCTTTTTGCTGTGGTTATTATTTACTAAGAAAGGGAGTGTACATTTATGGAAAGAAAGAGATTATCTATTATTTTAACTATTATATCAATAGTACTATTAGGTACAGGAAGTACATTCGCTTACTTAACAGCAAGTGCAGTAGCCACTAATATTACTCAAATAAAGTCTGGTAATTTAACATTGACTGTTGATGGAGGTGGAAATGCGAATACTTCATTCGTGCCAGCCAAGTGTACTAGTGAATATGTCCTAAAAAAGAAAATAGTAGCAACATCTACTAATACATCGGGTGGTAAAGTATCATTTAGTATAGGTATGAACATTTCAACATTATCTGATAGTTTAAAAAGAGAGTCAATGAGATATATGCTTACTACTAATGCTAGTAGTTGTACTGATGACATTGTTTCAGGCGGTAGTTTTAAAAATAAAACAGTTGGGAATGATGTGTGGTTAATTAAAAATGATTATGATAATATAACTAAATCAGGTAATATCTATACAAAAACGTATTACTTATATATTTGGTTAGATGAAACGGAAACTCAAAACTTGACAGGCAGTATATCAGTAAAAATGAAAGGAACAACAAGTAATAATCCAAATTTACCAATAGATTACGGATATGATGATGGGAACGGAACAAATACTTTGTTTTATAAAATAAAGAGTAGTGCTGATAAATATACAAGAATAGATTTTAGTAAAACATCAAGTGCTGATGGGACAAAAGGTATATATACAACAACTGCTACTGAGAATAATGTACCAGTATATTACTACAGAGGAGCAGTAGATAACAATCATGTATTATTTGCTAACTTTTGTTGGCGAATAGTAAGAACAACCGAAACAGGTGGTGTAAAACTTATCTATGATGGTACTCCCTCTAATGGACAATGTAATAATACTGGTGAAGCAACTACTATTGGTAATATTCAATTTAATACAAACTATAATTCACCTGCATATGTAGGATATATGTATGGTACTGCTTATACCGCTAGTAATAAAGATATAACATCATTAAGTGGAAATATCGTATTTGGTAATGATATAACGTACGCAAATGGAACATATACATTGAAAGACACTTATACGTTAATAAATCCAAGTAACTGGTCAAATGAACTTACGACAATAGCTAGTAGATATCATTATACTTGTTTTAGTTCTAGTATAAGTTGTCAAAAAGTGAGTTATATTCATCTTATTTATAGTTATGATGAAAAAACATATTATTTTGAATTAAGTGATGGTAAGAGTCATATGGATATATTAGAAGAAATGTTAGGTGGTTCTACAAATGTTACTAGTTCAACAATAAAAACTTTTATAGATACATGGTATGAAAATAATATGTTAAGTTATACATCACAATTAGAAGATGCTGTGTTTTGCAATGATAGATCATATAATAAAGTCATGAATATAAGTGGTTGGAATAAAGATTATAGTAATTATAATGGTTGGCTTTATTTTAGTGGTGTGCAAAGATTTACTGACAATAATTCTAGTTTTATATGTCCGAATGTTAATGATAAATTTACAACAAGTACAAATAATGGAAATGGAGCATTAACATATCCAATTGGATTAATAACTTCTGATGAGATGGCATATGCTGGAGGAGTAATATGGCAGGCGAATACGTCATATTATTTGTATAATGGTGTAGATTATTGGGCATTATCGCCACTTGATTTTGGCGATTGGATGGCGTTTCAATTTATATCTAATTCTTCAGGTGTTCTTAGTAATTTTTATGTTGTCAATCCTATTTTGGTGCGTCCTGTAATTGCCTTGAAATCAAATTCTGTTTTAGCAAGTGGGAATGGCACTTCTACAAATCCGTTTATTGTAAATTAAGTAGATTATATTGACAATAAACTTAGTTATATATTATAATTAAGATAATAATAGGAGGTCATATAATGAGGTTAAATAGAAAAGGTCAGACTTTGGTTGAGTATGTATTAATTATATCTTTAATAACAGTAGTAGCTATTGGTTTAGTTAGAATATTTGGTGGTTATTTAAAAGATACTGTTACCAAGATGAGTTGTCAGGTTATGAATAAAGAATATATTGAAGGAGATAAAATAGGGGAAGGATATTGTGAAGGGGATAAAGATAAAGATTTTGGTTAATATTGGTAAATAAAAAAATGTAAAAAATATGTCAAAAATATTGATATATTTTTTTTTTATGCTAGAATATAAAACCAACAAAGGAAGTGATTATTCTATTATTTATATTAAGTAATAATTAGGATAATCTTTTTTTGTTTACTAACAGGAGGTGTCATTATGGTTGAAACTAATTTACCGATATTATTTTTGCATGACTTAATTTTGTTTCCTTATAATGAACTTAGGGTTGAGTTTAATCTTGAAAGAGATAAGAAAATAATAGAACTTAGTGAATCAATTCATGATGGGAATATTTTGTTAGTAAATAATATAGATTCTTTAGAAGAGAGTCCTAATTTAAGAGAACTTCCTAAAATAGCTATTTTAGCTAAGATTAAATCTAAGTTAGTATTACCTAATAAGAATATTAGATTAGTTTTAGTAGGTATTGATAGGGTAGAAGTATTAAATTATTTTGAAGATGATAATAAGATAGTAGAAGCTTTTATTATTCCTACTAAAGATTATGATTATAATGAGTTAGAAGCAACAGCTTTAAAGAGAGTATTATTTAAGAACTTAGAAGAGTTTATAGAGATATCCCCTAATATGTCTAATAATGTTTTAGGAAGAATTAATGGGTTAAATAATTTAGGGAGAATATCAGATATTATTATTTCAGAATTACCTTTATCATATAATGATAAGTTTAAATATATAGAGATATCTAATTCAATGTATCGTACTAAACTTTTAATAGAAGATTTACATAAAGAGATAGAGACTGTTAAGTTAGAGAATAGTATTGAGTCTAAACTTAGAGATAGATTAGATGAAGAACAAAAGAATTATATATTAAAAGAAAAGATTAAGTTGATTAAGGAAGAAATAGGGGAATTAGATATAAAAGAGGGAGATATAAATAAACTTAAGGATAAGATTAGTAAGATGGATGCTCCTAGTTATATAATAGATAGACTTAATGAAGAGATATCTAGATATGAATTAATGCCTGCTACTTCGGCTGAAATTGGTATTATTAGAAATTATATTGATTGGTTAATTAATCTTCCGTGGAATACTTCAACAACTGATAATAAAGATATAAAAGATATTAAGAATAAGTTAGATGAATCACATTATGGTCTTAGTAAGATAAAGAATAGAATATTAGAATATATAGCTTCTAAGAGTAAGAGTGATGATTTAAATAGTCCGATTATATGTTTAGTAGGACCTTCTGGTGTTGGTAAAACTACTTTAGCTAAATCTATTGCTAATGTTTTAGATAGAAAGTTTGTTAAGGTTAGTGTAGGTAGTATTGTTGATGATGCCGAAATAATGGGACATCGTAAGACTTATATCGGGGCATATCCTGGTAAGATAATTCAGGGAATACGAAAGTGTGGCGTTAATAATCCGGTATTCTTAATAGATGAAATAGATAAGATTACTAAAGATTATCGTAAAGATGTATCAACAACATTATTAGATATATTAGATAAAGAACAAAATAGTATGTTTATAGATAATTATATAGAAGAAAAGTTTGATTTATCAAAAGTTATGTTTATATTGACTGCTAATAATGTTAATACTATTCCGGAAGCTTTAAAAGATCGTTTAGAAATAATAGAACTATCTAGTTATACAGAGTATGAAAAAATAGAAATAGCTAGAAATTACTTAGTACCTAAGATGTTATCTTCTTATAAGATGGAGAATATTAGTATTAGTAAAGAAGCTATTAAGACAATTATTAATTATTATACTAAAGAGTCAGGAGTAAGAGAGTTAGAAAGAATATTAGAGAGTTTAGTTAGAAAGATTATTTTAGAAGATGAGTTTAATAAGAGAAGTGTTTATTTTATAGATAATGATAATATTACTTCTTATTTAGGTAATTATAAATATAATGTTGATGATAGTTTAGAGAATAATACTTCAGGTGTAGTCAATACTTTAGCATATACACCATATGGTGGGATGGTATTAAAGACTTCAGCAATATATTTTAAGGGTAAAGGTAATATAAATATTACGGGTTCTATTGGAGAAGTAATGAAAGAATCAGTAGAGATAGCCCTAAGTTATATTAAATCTAATTGTGATAATTATGGAATAAATAGTGATATATTAGATAATAATGATATTCATATTCACTTTGAATCAGGTTCTATACCAAAAGATGGTCCATCAGCAGGTATTACGATATTAACAACATTAATTAGTTTATTTTTAGATAAACCAGTACCTAATGATATTAGTATGACAGGAGAGATTACTCTACGTGGTAAAATATTACCGGTAGGAGGTCTTAAAGAAAAGTTAATAGCTGCTAAAAGATGTGGTATTAAAACAGTGTTTATTCCTAAAGATAATAGTAATGATATTGAAGAAATAGATGATATAATAAAAGAAGGATTAGAGATAATATTTGTTAGTGATTATGAAGAAATATATCGAAAAATATTTAAGAAGAGAAATAAAACGACAAATAAATAATATTTATTGCATATAATGTAATAGGTGATTTATATGGCTAATATTGATGATTTTAAATCATTTGTTAGAAAGAATCCATCTTTAATAACGTATGTAAAAAATAATAATGATTCTTGGCAAAAAATATATGAAGTGTATGACTTGTATGGAGAGGATAATAAAGCTTGGGAGAAGTATTTAAAGCCTACTGTGGAAGAAAATAAAGCTAGTAAATCAACTAGTTTAAATGATTTAGTTAATATGGCTAAAAATATTGATGTGGATAAAGTACAAAATGGTATTACTTCTTTACAGAAAGCTTTAGGACTATTTTCAGAATTGTTTGTAAATAAAGGAAGTAGTGGTACAACTAATACTTATCAACCACGAGCTATATATAAGAGATTTGAAGACTAATGGATTTAGAAACTCAGTATAAAATTAAATCTGATCCTAGATTACAAAGATTTATTAGAGAGAATAGTTATTGGTATAAGTATTTAAATAGAGATCCTTATTTATTTAAAGATTTTTATAATGATATGTTAGATAAGTATAAGTTAACTAGAAAAGATAAGTTAAATAAAGTACTAGATAATATTAATATGATTCAATCTTTTTTGGATGTATTAAAATAATCTAGTATTTTTCTATATTTGTGGTATAATAGGTGCTACTTAAATGAGAGAATGGTGGCTTTATATGGAAAATGATAGTTTATTTTTAAGAGAAGAGTTTCCTAAAAGATTATCTAAACAGGAATTATTAGTATTATTTAATAGAATGAAACAAGGGGATATGAAAGCTAGAGAAGAGTTTATTAATAATAATATAGGGTTAGTTATAAACACTGTTTTAAATAAATTTATGAATGCTGATTGTGATAAGGAAGAATTAGTAGCAGTTGGTTGTGAAGGCCTTGTTAAGGCTGTTGATACTTATGATATATCTAAAAGTGTTGAATTTTCAACGTATGCTAGAAGTTGTATTTATAATGAAATAATAACATTTTTAAAAAAGTTAAAAAATAGTAGTAAAGTTTTAAGTTTTGATGATTTGTTTTGGAAAGATATTAGTCATGATGAAGAAGATACAAGTATTAAATTAGAAAATATGATTTCTAGTGGGGTAGATGTTGAAGAAGAATATGTTAGAAAAGCCTATAATGAGATTCAGTTAAGGTTATTACAACAAAGTATGGAATGTTTAAGCGATCGTAATAGAGAAATAGTAATGTTATATTTTGGATTTTATAATAATAAAAGATATACTTGTGAAGAAATAGGTAAGATGATGAATATTGGTAAAGCAGGTGTTTCTATAGTAATTAAAAGAAGTTTAAATAAATTAAAAGATAGAATGGAAGAGTTGAGTGTTAGCGAAGTTAGTAGTGATACATTAAAAAGAGGTAGAAGTATTTAGTTAGGTGGTGATTTTATATGAAATATGATGATTTGTTTGTTTGTAAATTCCCTAAATCATTAAGTAAGGAAGAAATATTTACTTTGTATGATAGAATGAAACAAGGAGATATGGAAGCAAGAGAAAAGTTAATAAATCATAATATAAGATTGGTTGCTTATTGTGTTAGAACTAATTTTAAAGATACTAATTATGATAAGAAAGAGTTAGTTTCAGTTGGATGTCTTGGACTTATTAAAGCAGTTGATACTTATGATATATCTAAAGGTAGAGAGTTTTCAACGTATGCTGGAAGATGTATTATTAATGAGATAAATTATTTTTTACGAAGTTTGAAAAAGAATAGTAAAGTTTCAAACTTTGATGATGTTATTTCAGTTGATAAAGATGGAAATGATTTGAAATTAGAAGATGTTGTTCCTAGTAAAGTAGATATTGAAAGAGACTATGTTGAAAATGAATATAACAATTATGAATTGCAGTTATTACAACAAAGCATGGAGTGCTTGAATGAACGTGACAGAAAAATAGTAATGCTTTATTTTGGATTTTATAATAATAAAAGATATGGGCAGCGAGAAATAGCAGATATGTTTGGAATCAGTCGATCTCAAACTTCTAGAATTATAAATTGTAGTTTAAAAAAAATAAGAGCAAAAATGGAATCGTTTGGTAATTTAGATAAAAATGTTAGTGATAATACATTAAAAAGAAGTAAGAATAATTAGTACTATTATTAAGAGATTAGTAATAGTATTTTTCTATGTAAATTATAAGTAAAATTTAGATATTTTTATTGAATTATTTGTCTAGATTTGGTATTATAAAAACATACTGATGAAAGGATGATAAAATGACAAAATATGTTTATTTGTTTACAGAAGGTAATGCTGATATGAGAAACCTTCTTGGTGGTAAAGGTGCTAATTTAGCGGAAATGACAAATATTGGTTTGCCAGTTCCACAGGGATTTACTATTACTACTGAAGCTTGTACTAAGTACTATGAAGATGGACGTACAATTAATGATGAAATTCAAAGCCAAATTAATGAGTATATTGTTAAGATGGAAGAGATTACAGGAAAGAAATTTGGAGATAAAGAAAATCCATTATTAGTTTCTGTTAGAAGTGGTGCTAGAGCTAGTATGCCTGGTATGATGGATACTATTCTTAATTTAGGTTTAAATGAAGAAGTAGTTAATGTTCTTGCAGAAAAGTCTAATAATCCTAGATGGGCTTGGGACTGTTATCGTAGATTTATTCAAATGTATTCTGATGTTGTTATGGAAGTTGGTAAGAAATACTTTGAACAATTAATCGATAAGATGAAAGAAGAAAAGAATGTTAAGTTAGATGTTGAACTTACTGCTGATGATTTAAAAGAATTAGCTAGAGAGTTTAAAGAAGAATATAAAGCTAAGATTGGTGTAGATTTTCCTGATGATCCAAAAGAACAATTAATGGGTGCTATTAAGGCTGTATTTAGATCTTGGGATAATCCGCGTGCTAATGTTTATCGTAGAGATAATGATATTCCATATTCTTGGGGAACTGCTGTTAATGTTCAATCAATGGCATTTGGTAATATGGGAGATGATTGTGGTACAGGTGTTGCCTTTACAAGAGACCCTGCTACAGGTGAAAAAGGTTTATTTGGTGAATTCTTAACTAATGCGCAAGGCGAAGATGTTGTTGCTGGTGTTAGAACTCCAATGAAGATATCTGAAATGGCTGATAAATTCCCTGAAGCTTTTGAAGAATTTAAAAAAGTATGTACTACTTTAGAGAACCATTATCGTGATATGCAAGATATGGAATTTACTGTAGAACATGGTAAATTATATATGCTACAAACAAGAAATGGTAAGAGAACTGCTCAAGCTGCTTTAAAGATTGCTTGTGATTTAGTTGATGAAGGAATGAGAACTGAAGAAGAAGCTGTATTAATGATTGATCCTAGAAACTTAGATACATTATTACATCCTCAATTTGATAGTAAAGCTTTAAAGGCCGCTATGCCTGTCGGAAAAGGTTTGGGTGCTTCTCCTGGTGCTGCTTGTGGTAAAGTTGTATTTACTGCTGAAGATGCTGCTACTTATGGTATCGGTGGTAAAGGAGAGAAAGTTGTATTAGTTAGACTTGAAACTTCTCCTGAAGATATTACAGGTATGAAAGCTGCTCAAGGTATTTTAACAGTACGTGGTGGTATGACATCTCATGCAGCAGTTGTTGCTCGTGGTATGGGTACTTGCTGTGTATCTGGTTGTGGCGATATTATAATGAATGAAGCTAAGAAAGAATTTACTTTAGCTGGTAAAGTATATCATGAAGGAGATATAATTTCTATTGATGGTACTACTGGTAATATTTATGATGGTGCTATTCCAACAGTTGATGCTACTATAGCAGGTGAATTTGGCCGTGTTATGGCATGGGCTGATAAATATCGTAAGTTAGGCGTTAGAACTAATGCTGATACACCAAAAGATACTAGAAAAGCTATTGAATTAGGTGCTGAAGGTATTGGACTTTGTCGTACAGAACATATGTTCTTTGATGAAGAAAGAATATTTAACTTAAGAAGAATGATTTTATCTGAAACAGTTGAAGATAGAGAAAAATATCTAAGTTTATTAATTCCATATCAAAAAGGTGACTTTAAAGAAATGTATAAGGAATTAAAAGGATTACCTATGACAGTTCGTTATATTGATCCACCACTTCATGAGTTTATTCCTAAAACAGAAGCTGAAATGAAAGAACTTGCTGAAGCTATGGGAATGACTGTAGAACATATTATTGATGTATGTAATGAATTACATGAATTTAACCCAATGATGGGTCATAGAGGATGCCGTTTAGCAGTTACTTATCCGGAAATTGCTAGAATGCAAACTCGTGCTTTAATGGAAGCTGCAATTGAAGTTCATGAAGAAGAAGGATACGATATTGTTCCTGAAATTATGATTCCACTTGTTGGAGAAGTTAAAGAATTAAAATATGTTAAAGATATAGTAGTAGAAACTGCTGAACTTGTTAAGAAAGAAAAAGGTTCTGATATGGAATATCATATTGGTACTATGATTGAAATACCAAGAGCAGCATTAACTGCTGATGCAATTGCTACTGAAGCTGAATTCTTCTCATTTGGTACTAATGACTTAACGCAAATGACATTTGGTTTTTCTAGAGATGATGCTGGTAAGTTCTTAAGTGCATACTATGAAAAGAAGATTTATGAACAAGATCCATTTGCTAAATTAGATCAAGTAGGTGTTGGTCAATTAGTTAAAATGGCGGTAGAAAAAGGTAAGGCTACAAGACCAAATATTAAACTTGGTATTTGTGGAGAACATGGTGGAGATCCATCTAGTGTTGAATTCTGTCATAATGTTGGATTAACATACGTTTCTTGCTCACCATTTAGAGTACCTATTGCTAGACTTGCTGCTGCTCAAGCTGCTATCAAAGCGAGTGAAAAATAGAACGCATAAGCGTACTAAAATAAAATAATATGAAAGAGCTGAAAAGCTCTTTTTTTCGTTGCAATAAAAAGAAAAGATTGATAAACAAAAGAATAAATAAGTGTTAGCTAGTGTAGTAATAAAAATGTTGTATTTTAATAAAAAATAGTCGCAATATAGTTCGGACGACTATTTTTTGTTGAGAAAATACACAAATAAGAAAGGAATGATGAAAATGTATTATGTTAAACCAACTTTAAAAAATCTATCTCAAGGAGCAAGACTTGAGTATGTAAGAAAATATAGACATATGAGTGCAGATGATGTGGCAGAATATTTTGGCTTTGGAGGCAAAGATCCACATAAAACTTTTAATAGTTATGAAACCAACTATAGGGCACCAAGTAAAGGAAGGCTAAAAGAAATAGCAGAGTTATACGAAGTAAGTGTTAATGCTATAAAGAAATATGATTTTAATAATCCAATAGATGTTATTTGCTTTCATATGTGGTTAGAAGAAGAATTTCCATATTATGATATAAAATTTGATTGTGACAGTCATGAAGATACTGAATATAATGCGGTTGTTTTAAATGCAATTCATCAATGGCAACAAATGAGAGAAAAAAGAGAAAATTTTGAAATATCGGATGATGAATATCTTGAATGGAAATTAAACTTTGAAATGGAGAAAATAATTATGTAAAGTTTCTATTTAGTAACATTTTTGTTAAACAATTATAAAAAATAGAAATTTTTTCTTTTTTGTGATATAATAACAAGTCAAAAAGGAGGATTATATGGCTCTTAATACATTAGAATATTTAAAAGATGGTAAAGTTGAATTTGTTTTTCGTTGTACACCATATGATTATGAACACTTAATAGAAAATGTTAGAAAAGCACCAAATAGAATAGATATAATAAATGGCTTTCTTCCTAAATTAAAAGTGGATTTACCATCTTTTTGCTTTAATATTATCTATGATATACCTGAATTTACAGATGTTGCATATGAGTTGCTAGATATTAGAAAAGTAACTCCAGAAATGTTAAATAATATTTTGAATAATTCTCCTTTAGGTCTTAAAATATTGTATGAAAATTTTGATTACTTCTTAACTCTTAATGAAGATACAAAGTATTTTGATTGCATTGTTAAATATGCTTTTGATAGTGATAATAGAGAATTGATTCATATATTATCAAGATATTCAGATTTACATATTCGTTATTTATTTATGGATTATTTAATTAAGAATTATCCAGATCAAATAGATACAGTATATGATGATATTACCAAATACACAACTTCAGTTACTTATGAACCATTCGAACAATTAACGTTTTTGCCACGATTAATGAACCCAGATGATATTTCTAAATTAGCGGTTTTATTACTAACAAATAATCGTGAAAAAGATTATAAAAAATTAAAAGAATTTATTCTTAAAGATTACAAGTATAATTATTTAGCTTCAGAATTATTAGCAGATAAATGGCTTGTTGATCCAGATACACACAGATTATTAAGCGATCCTAATAAAGAAAAAAAAGAAAGTATCTTTAGCGAAGATGCTGATGCATTATTTCGTACATCAGCTGATTATCGTTTTCCTTTATATTTAAGACATAAAGCGAAGATAAGTCAAGAATTGTTAGATGATTTTGCTTATCGTATAAGATATTTTCTTGAAGAAGATAAAAGTCGTGAATTTGAATCTATATATCGTTGTGGTTTGGGGCGATTACTTGAAGAGTGGACTGAAAAATACATGGAATTAAGTCAAAGCAAGAAATATGGTTTTGTAGGTGGAGGAACAACTTGTGATTGTTATAGAATTGGGGATTATGTTATTAAACTAGTAAAAACAAAATGGTCTTATGAAGATGTTATATGTCCAAATCTATATTTAATTGCTAAGAACTATGAAGAAATATATATAAGAGATAAAAAGGGTATTGTTGATGGTGGTTTAGAAGTTCAAAAATATTTGACCAGAAGAGCCGATAATATTGATCCTAAATATTTTAGATATTTTGATTTAGCTCTTGATAGATTAGGTTATAGAAGAACAGATACATTAACTAAAGGGCCATGTGGTGAAAATACTATGCTATTAGATACTTATCGTGATGCTGATTGTTTAAATCCAGAAAAAGTACCGGTTTGGTTTAGACAATGTCCTTTAGTATTAGTTGATAGAGATAGAATATATCCTAAAGATAAGATGTGTATAAAACAATTAAGAAGTGGTTACTAAAAAAGTAAATTATTCAATTGTAAAAATTATAGTTAAAAGAGGTAGAAATACTTCTTTTTATTGTGCTTTAATCGCACCTTAGACTATTTTTTATAAATATAATAATTTAAATGTCGAGGTGATTAAATGAAAAGAAAAGTAGCAATATATGCTAGAGTTTCAACAGAACATGAAGCTCAATTATCAGCATTAGAAAATCAAGTTCAGTACTATGATGGCATTCTAAAACAACATCCTGATTGGATTCTTTATGATAGATATATTGATGAAGGAATATTTGGAACGTCTACTAAGAAGAGAAAAAATTTTATAAGAATGTTGGAAGACGCTAAAGAGGGCAGATTTGATTTAATAGTTACTCGTGAAGTATCAAGATTTGCAAGAAATACAGTTGATACTCTTCAAGAAACTAGAAGGTTAAAAAAGATTGGAGTAGAAGTTTATTTCACTGAAGATAATATTTGGACATTTAATGATGAAGATGGAGAACTAAAACTTACAATTATGGCAACATTAGCTCAAAATGAAAGCAAAAAAACTTCCCAAAGAGTTAAAGCGGGTCAGATGATATCATTTCAAAATGGAGTATTCTATGGAACAGGTAATATACTTGGGTATGATAAAGTTGGCAAAAATTTAGTTGTTAACGAAGAACAGGCTGAAATAGTAAAATTTATCTATTCAGAGTATTTAAATGGTAAAGGTACTGTAGTAATAGCAGATGAATTAACAAGAAGAGAAGCAAAAACATCAACTGGATTAACTAGTTGGAGTCCATCCTATATATCAAGAGTATTAAGAAATCCTTTTTATTCTGGTACTATAGTTTATAGAAAATCATATATACCAGATTATCTAGAACAAAAACCTAAAATGAATTATGGTGAAGTTGAACAAGTAATAGTAGAAGGTAATCATGAACCGCTTGTATCAAAAGAAGATTTTAAAAAAGTTCAGCAAATAATGGATAGTCATTCTAAACCAATAAAAATAGGAAGAAGACAAGCAAATGGTGTGGCCAAAAATATTTGGAGTAAGAAACTAATATGTGAATGTGGATCTAACTTTAATAGAAAAATATATCATAAGAATAAATACAATACAACATATTGTTATGTTTGCTATAACAAGAAAATTCATCCGAAAAATAGGTTTAAAGAAAGTTGTGAAGTTAAAGAAGTTCAAGAGTGGAAGTTACAATACATGGCTGAAGCAATATTCAGAAATCTTACACAGGATATCAATAATAGAAAAGAGCTATATGATAGGTTAATAAGAGGAATAGATATGGAAGAATATCCTGAGAAAAAAATAAAACAAAGAATTAGTGAATTAAAACAATTAGTAGAAAATGAAACAGCAAAATTAGATAAATTAATTGATTCGTATTTAGATCAAACTATTGATTTAACTATGTATGATATATTTCAAAAGAAGTTATCAAGCAGAATAGAAAAATATAAAATAGAAATAAGTGAGTTAGAGAAGAAATATGAATCCATAGAACCACTAGATGTAAGAGTAGAAAAAGCGAAAGCTAGTATTCGTAAATTATTAGACATTAACTATAATGGTGTTGATGAAAAAATAATAGAAGAATTTATTGAAAAAATAATAGTTCATAAAGATTATTTTGAATGGAAATTAAACTTTATGAATGACACAATAAAATTAGAAATAAATGGAAAAAGTAGAAAAGATGGATTCTTGCTAGAACATAAGTAAAAAATGAAATTTTAATGATATAATATAATTAATATTTAGGAGGGTTAATTATGTTATATTATATTTTGACTATTATATTTTTGATAGTTTTAGGATTAATTATAAATATATTAAATATAAGAAAATGTACTGATGATTATAATTTTATAGTTGAGTATAAGGAAAGATTTAGCAAATTATTAGATAGTTTATTTAAGAAAAACAAATATAGTAATAAAGATTATGAATGGTTGATTTCTAATAGTGATAAAATCCAATATATCTTAGGTGATACGGGAATTATATCATATAAAGACATACACGGATTTTATCCGAACTACCAAATAATTATTAATTTTATGAATGAAGTATTATCATTAGCTTCAACAGGATTTCTTGATATGGAATTAGAAAAAATCAATTGGTGTCATAATGCTTTTTTAAGAAAAATGGGTATATTAGATGAATATAAAAAAATGAAATAAAAAAAATATTGAACCCGTTTTATGATTTGACATGTGGAATAAAAGTGATATTAGGAATACCATTAGATATTTTACATAGTATTGGATTAATATCATCTAATAATTTAACAAAAATAAAAAGAAATATAATATTTAAAATATTAGGAGGAATAATTAGTTTATTAACTTTTGTTTCAACTATTATGTCAATAATTCTAGGATGGAATGAATTTGTTGAATTAATGAAAAATATTTTAAATATTGCATAAAGATAAAAAATAGTCATTTTAGTCTATATGGAGTGTAGTTACATTCCGTTAAGTTATCCTTAGTTTTTTGGTTTACAAGCTGCTATTAAGGCTAGTAAATAAGTTTTATTGTAAGAGCTTAGATTTTTATCTAGGTTCTTTTTTTTGCAGTTTTAAGTTTGAAAAAATATTAAAATGAGATTGTAAATATTTATTTTGTATGTCGACATTTTTGAAGCAATTACATATACTAGAAATAGATATGCTAATTGACATTTTTATAAAGGTAGTATATTTGTTTTGTACTGAAAAGTGTGAAAATGTTTTTTCGCTTTCTGGTGGTGCGACTAATAAATGATCTTGGTTGAAAATGTAGAATAATTTTATCATTATAAAATATAAAAGAATTAAGATAGCAAGTTATATCTTAATTCTTTTCTTTAAATAATCAGTTTTAAATTTATCTTCTTCTTGTTTAGCAATGTCTTCTAGTGTAGAGTCTTCTTGTATTTTACCGGTATAAATGTCATGAGCATGTCTAAATTCATGAATAGCAATTTGAGCAGTTTTTAAATCTACTATTTCAGGTATACATATAATTAGTTTTGTTAATTCTTTGCTTTCATTAAATTCATACCAAACACCGTAGTAGTGTATTTTTAAATCATAATCTAAATATGGATTTTTAATAATTTTAGTTTTATCTTGAATATAATTCCAAAAGTCATCATCGTATCCTAAATATTTTTTGACATCTTCGATTGCTAAATTAAGCCCATGAGCCATTAGTTTAAATTCATCAGTTTCAATTAATGTTTTAAAGTTTTTAGGAAGACGTCGATATGGATAATTTCTGTTAAACTCTATTTCTTTTTCAATATCATCTAATAAACTATAGTAATAGGTAATAGTAGTATCTGCTAAATCGTTTAATTTACCAATTAAGTCATCGATAGCAGTTATATCTTTATTAATACCATTTTTAAGTATCATATTTAATAACTTATTTTCTTCACTTAAAATAGCCATGTATTCATTTTTAATTTTGATTAATTCTTCTAAATAATTATTAGATAGTCCTTTTTTTGCTAAAATTATAATAAGTAAAAATATATATTCTTTGCACATCATTATTTTAGCACTAATGTTTGCTATTTTAATTTCTTTAATATCTTTTCTTAATATTTCTAATTCGTCTTTTGTCATGTTTTATCTTCCTTTGTTAGATATTATAACATAAAATATGCTATAATAAGTGTATAAATATGTATGAAAGTGAGATTTTAAGGGATGTATTGAAATTAAAGAATGAATTAATTGAGCAAAGAAAGATAAAATTTAAGGGTAATATATAATATCACTTTTTTACAAGTTAACTTTGCATATAATTCAAATAAAATAGAAGGTAGTCATTTGACGGAAGATGAAACGGAGGAGATATTTGAAACTAATTCATTTATTCCTAAAGATGATACTGCTATAAATGTTGATGATTTAACGGAGATGAAAAATCATTTGATTATATGATAGATATTATTGGTGATGATTTAACAAAAGGAAATATAATAGAAATGAATAAGATTCTAAAAAGAAATACATCTGATGAAGATAATTCGAGATATAATGTTGGTGGTTTTAAAATAGTTCCTAATAAAATTAGATTAATTAATATTATTGAAACATTACATCCTGATAATGTAAAAGAGGATATGGGTAAATTACTTAATTGGTATAGAAAGATTAAAGAAATTACATTAGAGGATATTATTGAATTTCATGTTAGATTTGAAAGAATATATTCATTTGGAGATGGCAATGGTAGAGTTGGTAGAATTATTATGTTTAAAGAGTGTTTAAAAAATAATATAATACCATTTATAATTTTAGATAAGGATAAACCATATTATATGAGATGGTTAAAAGAATATAAAAATGATAAAATGTATTTAATAGATACAATAAAAAATGAACAAGATATATATGAAAAAGTATGTGAAGACATGTTAGATTTTGAAATATAAAATAATGTAGACCAAGATAGAAAAGTCTTGTTTTTTTATTAGATAGTTTTGATTTAGTATGAGTATAAAAATAAAGTCTTAATATTCTTTGTAATATACTTTTCTTATGTTATAATATTTTTATAGATAGGAGGTACTATGAGAATATTAGTTACTGGGGGAACAGGTTTTATAGGAAGTCATACTTGTGTAGAATTATTGGATAATGGATATGAGGTTGTTATAATTGATGACTTATCTAATTCAAAAAGAGAAGTTGTAGGTTATATTGAAAAAATAACTAATAAGAAAGTGGTTTTTTATGAAGGCGATGTATGTGATAAAGTATTATTGAAAAAGATATTTACAGAGAACAAGATAGATGCTGTAATACATTTTGCAGGCTATAAGGCTGTCGGAGAATCTGTTGCAAAACCACTTATGTATTATAAGAATAATATTTTATCTACTATTAATTTACTTGAAGTTATGAATGAATTTAATGTTAAAAAAATAGCATTTTCTTCAAGTGCAACGGTATATGGTAAGCCAAAGTCTTTACCAATAAAGGAAGATTTTTCTCTCTCTACAACAAATCCATATGGAACAACTAAATTAATTATTGAGGGAATACTTAAAGATTTATATAATTCTGATAAAGAGTGGTCAATAGCAATACTTAGATATTTTAACCCTATTGGAGCACATAAATCAGGACTTCTTGGAGAAAATCCAAATGGGATTCCTAATAATTTAATGCCGTATATTATTAAAGTTGCCACTAAAGAATTAGAATGTCTAGGAGTGTTTGGCAATGATTATGATACTCATGATGGAACAGGAGTAAGAGATTATATTCATGTTGTTGATTTAGCTAAAGGACATGTTAAAGCTATCGAGAAGATATTAAGAGGTACCGGTTGTGATTGTTATAATTTAGGTACAGGAAACGGTTATAGTGTTTTAGATTTGGTTAATACATTTATGAAGGTTAATAATGTATCTATAAAATATGTAATAAAAGAAAGAAGACCAGGAGATATAGATGCTTGTTATGCAGATCCATCCTATGCATATGAAAAGCTAGGTTGGAAGGCAGAAAAAGATATTAATGAAATGTGTCAAGATGCGTATAATTTTGTTAAAATGAATAATAAAGATTAAGAATTCTATTTTAAGTAGAGTTCTTTTTAAATTATATATCAAGTTTAAGTATTTGACACATATAATATTATTAGTTATAATGTAGTTAGCTAAAATTGCACTGCAAAACAAGAATATAAATAATAATTTTTGTTATCTACAGTACATCTGACAGGATTTTTCAAAGAAACTTCCGGGCGTTTATGCAATAGGTGTTAATTAGAAACATCTATGGGACAGTGTATTCCATGGGTGTTTTTTAGTTAATTAGAAGGAAGGAATGAAAAATTATGTTAGAAAAAGGATTGACAGAAGAGGAAGTTGTTGAATTAAGAAAAAAGTATGGCACTAATGAAATTATAAGCGGAAAGAAAGAAAACTTTTTCTTTAAAATAATTCATATTATTTGTGAACCGATGTTTCTATTATTACTTATTGCAGCAACTATTTATTTTATTTTAGGAGAACCTAGAGATGGGATAATAATGTTGGTATTTGTAATTGCTATTATTATGATAGATATTATTCAAGAGTGGAAAACAGATAAGACCTTAAGTACATTAAAAAATCTATCAGAACCTAAGATAATGGTTTTAAGAGATGGTAAGAAGAAAGAAATATTTAGTAGGGAATTAGTACCGGGAGATATTATGTTTATTTATGAAGGTGTTAAAATACCTGCGGATGGATATGTTATTAAGAGTAGTGGATTAAGAGTAGATGAATCTAGTTTAACAGGAGAATCTGAAGGTGTTTGGAAGACTAATACTAAGGATGAAAGCAATGATTATTGGAAAAAGAATTATTGTTATCAAGGAACATTAGTTATTCAGGGCGCGGGTATTATTAAAGTTTATAAAATTGGAAATGAAACTGAATATGGCAAAATAGGTTATAATATATCACAAGTTAAACAAAATAGAACAATATTACAAAAACAAACTGATAAATTAGTTAAAGTATGTGCAATAATTGCATTTGGTTTATTTATATTAGTAGGTTTAATGACATTTTTTAATTTATCTAATATGGCAATTAAAGATAGAATAATTGAAAGTATATTATCCGGTATTACTTTAGCTATGGCTATGATACCTGAAGAATTCCCGGTAGTTCTTACGATATTTTTATCTATGGGAGCATGGAGACTTGCTAAGAAAAATTCTTTAATAAAAAAATTACCTGCAGTTGAGACACTTGGGGCAGTATCTGTTTTGTGTGTTGATAAAACGGGAACAATTACTAAGAATCAAATGGAAGTAGTTGATGTTATTTCGGATAGAGATAAAACTGAGTTAGCAGAAATAATGGGACTGTGCTGTGAAGAAGAAACATATGATCCGATGGAAAAGGCAATGCTTAAGTATGCTAAGAGTTTAGGTATTTATAAAAAAGATTTATTTAATGGTAATAAAATAAAAGAATATCCATTTAGTAATTATACAAAAATGATGGGTTGTGTTTGGAATAGAAATCATAAATTTATTTTAGCTGTTAAAGGATCTCCGGAGAGTGTTCTAGATATATGCAATATTGATTCTAAGCATTTAAAACAAATAAATGATGAGATAAGTTTGATGCAAGCAAAGGGATTAAGGGTTATTGCTATTGCTAAGAAGGAGGTAGATTCGGTTGATGATTTAAAAGAAAAATTAGAAGAAAATACGTTAGAATATATTGGTATTGTTGGGTTAATAGATCCTCCTAAAGATTCTGTTATTGATGATATTAAGTTATGTAAAAAGGCTAATGTTAGGGTTGTTATGATTACTGGTGATAATGGTATTACGGCATCAGCTATTGCTAAAAGTATTGGTATGGATAACTATGACAATATTATTACGGGTGATATGTTAAATAAAATGAGTGATAAAGAATTACAGGAGAAAGTTAGAACTGTATCTATATTTTCAAGAGTAATTCCGGAACATAAGATGAGAATAGTAAAAGCCTTTCAAGCTAATGGAGAAATTGTCGCTATGACAGGTGATGGGGTAAATGATGCTCCGGCACTAAAACAAGCAGAAATTGGTATAGCTATGGGTAAAAGAGGTAGTGAAGTATCAAGAGAAGCAGCTGATTTAGTTTTAATGGATGATAATTTTAGTACGATAGTTGATACTATTGAAGATGGTAGAAGAATATATGATAATATTAAAAAAGCAATAGGTTATATATTTTTTATACATATTCCAATAGCATTATCTTCTTTAGTTGGACCACTACTAAATATTGGGTTAGAACAATTATTTTTATTACCATTACATGTTGTATTATTAGAACTTATTATTGATCCAACATGTTCAATAGTTTTTGAAAGACAACCGGCTGAAACAAATATAATGGAGAGAAAGCCAAGAAATATAAGTGATAATATTGTTGATAAGTCAATATTATTTAAGAGTATATTACAAGGATTAATAATATTTGTAGCATCTTTTGGAACTTATTATTATTTGTTAGATAAGGATATATTATTAGCTAGAACAATGGGATTATTAATTATTGTATTAGCAAATGTTTTCTTAGTACTAGTAAATTCTAGTGAATATGATTATGCTATTAGTTCAATTGTTAAATTATCTAAAGATAGAGTAATTACTATTATTAATTTATTATTATTTGGTATAATAGGAATAGTTTTATATACTCCTATTAATAGAGTGTTGAAACTTACTAGTTTAAGTTTAGTGAATATAATAGTTGTAATAGTTACATCTTTTATAGCAGTGTTTTGGTATGAACTAGTTAAGATATTAAAAAGAAATTATAGGTTAAGATAGAAAAAAGGTGAGTCATGGTTGATTCGCCTTTTACTTACTTAAAATATTTTTAATGACTTCTACTATTTTTTTAGAAGATGCTTCGACAAATTCGTTATAGTCAATTTGGTTAGAACCATTTGGCTTATCTGATATTGATCTTATAACAATAAATGGGATATTACATAGGGTACATACTTGAGCAATACTAGCTCCTTCCATTTCTACACAGTCAGCGTTAAATTCTTTTAGAATGTTTGTTTTATGTTTTTCTTTAGTACAGAATAAGTCGCCAGATACTATTATGCCACTATAGATATTAGTATTATTTATTTTAATGTCTTGACATTTTTCAACTAACTTTTTATCACTATACATATAGACACCTAATTCTTCATTGATATATCCCATTGGATGATTAAATGGAGTAATGTTAAAGTCGTGCTGAGCTAGTTTTTCACCAATAACTATATCACCAATATTAATGTAGTATTTTAAACCACCTGCTACACCAACATTTATAATATAATCAATATTAAACTTATCAATTAGTATTTGAGTAGTTCTAGCAGAATTTACTTTACCAACACCACACTTAGTTAAGATAACATTTTTATTTTCAATAGTACCTTTTAAGCAAGTAATATTATATATTTTTATTTCTTCACTATTTGATAGAATACTTTTTATCGCAGAGAATTCTTCATCAATAGCAGTTATTATTCCTATATATTTCATATAACACCTCAATTAGATTATAACATGATGTGATTAGTTTTTAAAGATGTTAAATAATTTTGACAACTTTCAAGAATATTTGGTAGATTATTTTTTGAGTTATAGATATAATTGTTTTAAGAGGTGAACTATTATGGAGATAGGTAAGAAGATTTTAAAATATAGAAAGAAAATGGATTTATCACAAGAAATGTTAGGAGAGAAAATTAATGTTTCAAGACAGACTATTTCTAATTGGGAGTCAGGGGAGACTTATCCTAATTCTGAACAATTAAAATTATTATCGCAAGTATTTAAAGTTAGTATTGATGAACTAGTAGATAATGATATAAAGAATGTTTTTGTTGAAAGGTCAATTAAGACTGAGAAAATGATTAGTATAATACTTAGATTATTAGTGGTTATTATTATAACTATATTTGTAGTTTTGGGTATTACATATATTAATAAGATAAGAGGAAGAGGAGAATTAGTTGAAGAAACAATAGTTTGTAATTTATATGGAGAAGAACATTCTTTTAGAATTAAATATTATGAACTTAATGATGAAGTAAAAGAGTTTGGTAGAGATTTATATTTTGATAATATATTAAATCTTAGTAGGTATAATAATGCTAGTAAGATATTTAATATAATAAATGATTATGTAAAGAAAAATAATGGAACGTGTGCTAATGTTATAGGTAAAGATTTAAATAATTTAGTTAATATTTATTTTAAAGAAGATACGTTAACAAATACTGGTGGGATAGTTATTATCGAAGATAAGTGTCCGAATAAAATAATATATGGTTCATCATTTTGGATTGAGAGATATAATAATGGTAATTGGGAAAGATTAGAATCTAAAAATGATTATGGTTTTACTCTTATGGCATATTATGTAGATGAGAATGGTATATTAGAGATGAAACAGAATTGGGATTATATTTATGGACCATTAGATAAGGGAACTTATAGATTAGTTAAGGATGTGTCATTTGATGCTGATACGCCAATAACTAAAGATGATATATATTATATATGGGTGGAATTTGAAATAGACTAAGAGTTATTTAATATATTTCTTAGTTTTTTTGTGATAAAATATATTTGAGGGGAAGGGTTATTTTATGAAAGAGAAGATAAATGCTTTAAGATTTGAAAAAATTAAAGAAATTATTCATCCGAAATTGATAAATATGATGAAACAAAAAACTACCGATGATTTGGTAGCTGTTGGTAATATTCCTATAAATGGTAATTATTTAATTGTGGCTAATCATGCTTGTATTGAGGATATACCTACATTAGGTCAGGCAGTTGATAAGCATTTTTATTTATTAGTTAGTGATGAAGATCGAAAAACTTTAGATGGTTTGGGATTAGAGTTAAATGGAGTTCAGTGGGTTAAGAGAACTGATAAGGCAAGTAGAGAAATTGCGTATAAAAATATTGTTGAGATTCTAAAGAGAGGTAAGAACTTTTCTATGTATCCTGAAGCCACTTGGAATTTATCACCTAATCAATTGATGATGCCAATGAATTATGGATGTATTCGTATTTCTTTAGAGTCTGGTAGAGATATTTTGCCTGTTATTAGTCTCTTTACAAGAGAGAAGAGATATACTAAAATTGGAGTACCATTTAGACCTTCTAATAATTTAATAGAATCTATTGATGAACTTAGAAGTATAATGGCTAGTATGATGTATGATTTAATTGAGAAATATTATAGTGAACAGTATGAACACTATGAACTAAATCCTAATATATATTGTGATTTAATTGATGGTATACCACATTATTATGAAGAAAGATCTAAATTACAAAAAGGATGTTGGGATGAAGATGTTAAATCTAGATATTCAGTATATAAAAGAGCTAGAAAAGACATGTCAGGGGTAAGAGAGTTTGAATCACAATTTATATTTACTCCTAAGGATGAAGCACATTCGTTTTTTCAAGAATTTAATTCTAGAATGTATATAGACAAAAATGGAAATACAGTCGTACAAAGAATTACTTCTGAAAATAACGGATATCAGGGAATTACTTTTGGCGAAGAAACTCCTAAAGATAGTTTTGGATTTGGTTATAATGAGACAAAACTAAAAAAGATAAGAAAAAGATAATTACAATTTTAATTCATTTTGAAAATTATATTATATGTGATATAATATGTATGATTTTAATTTATAGTTAAGGGGGATATTATGAATATATTAGCTGATAAACAAAAATTACTATATGAAAAGAGTACTGATATAGCTGAACTTAAGAAACTTGAGGCAGAGTTTTATGACTTATATTATAAGTTAAGAGATGCTGATGCTAAAAAGTGGTGGAGTAAATTAAGTTTAGAGCAAAGACAAAAAATTCATTTTTTGATATTAGGTATATATAAGTTAAAAAATAGATTAGGTGGTTTTAGTTATACATTAATAAATGATAAGAGAACTGAAACTAATAAGCCAATTATATTTGCTATTACTCATGTTGGTAAATATGATATAGAAGTGGTTAGTGAAGCAATTCGTACACATTATTATTTATTATCAGGAGATTATGAACATATTCAAGGTATAATAGATGCTCCATTTTTAGGCTTAAATGGTGTATTCTATTTTAATGAAAAAGATAAGGCTGATCGTAAAAGAGTATCTTTAGATATGATTAATCATTTACAAAATGATGGTAATTTAATGTATTTTATTGAAGGTACTTGGAATATGTCACCTAATCTTCCGATGCTTCCGTGTTATTGGGGAATTGTTGACATTGCGATAAAAGGTAATGCAACAATAGTACCGGTTGCTGCTGAACAATATGATAAACATTTTGTAATTAATATTGGTGAAAACTTTGATATGAGCAAATATGATTGTACAACAATAGGCAAAAGTAATGGAATAGATAGTTTGAGAGATACACTAGCAACATTAAAATGGGAAATATGGGAATATATGCCTATGGCTAAACGTTCAGAACTAGTTGGAGATGAATGGGATAAGTATAAAGAAGAAAGATATAAAGAATGGCCATATTTTAATGATGAATATATTGATGGCCTTGTATTTAAACCTAAAAACGTTATAACAAATAAAGAAACTTTTGCGCATGTTAAAAAGTTAACGCCTAATAGAAATAATGCATTTTTATTTGATAAAAGAATACATGATTAAGAATAAAAAGAGGGGATAAAATATGTCTAATGGATATTTAACGGGGTGTGGTTTAGTTATATCAATAATTATAACTTTGGTACTATTTATAAAGAAAACAGTTAATAATAGTGAGACTAAACTTTTTAAGAAAATGATAGTATTAAATGTTCTTGAGGCTTTGACAACTACTATGATAGTTGTTGTAGCTTTAACTAGTAATTCTAATAAATTATTTGTTTTACTTAACAGAATAGATGTTAATGTTATTATATGGTGGTGTACATTTTTTCTTTTGTATATATGTAATGTATGCAATGTTAAAAATATTGAAAAAATCAGGCGAAACTTGTTTTGCATAAATGCTGTATATTTTGTTTTTTCATTATTTTTAGACGTTAATATTATTGTAGAAAATGATATTTTGGATTCAAGTGGTCCTTTAACAACATTAGGTTTTTGTGGAGCGATATTTTATATAATTTTAATGTTATTTACTATTTTACGTTCATTAAGTAATAAGCCTAATATGAAGAAGTTAATTCCGTTTTATTTTTTGATTTCTGGTTTAATTTTAATTGCTTTTTTAAGGGCAATTATTCCGCAAGTTAATTTTATTTCTATAATGTTTTCTACTTTGGATTTAATTATGTTCTTTACAATTGAAAATCCTGATTTAAAGATGTTAGAAGAATATAATAGAAATAGAGAATTAGTTGAAACGGGATTTGAAGAAAGAGCAAACTTACTTTTTAAAATTACGCAAGATGTTAAGAACCCTATTAAGAAAATTAAATTATATAGTGATAATATTTTGCAGTCTGATGATATAGAAGAAAATAATGAAATGGCATATAATATTTCTCAGATATCTGGTAATTTGATAGATACGGTTGATGAAGTATTAAGTATTTCAACATTAGATAGAAAGAATGTTAAAATATATAATTTATCTTATGATGTATACAATATTTTTAATCAAATTATTTATATTACTAAGAGTAAACTAGATAAAACAATTGATTTTAAATATAGCATTAGTAATACTATTCCTACTAAATTAGATGGAGATTCTTTAAAGCTTAAGCAAATTATTTGTTCTTTATTATTAAAAGATAATAAAAGCAATAGTATAGTAGATTTAGACATTTCATATTTAATTAAAGATGATATTTGTAGATTAATAATTACTATTAATAAAACTGCTAGTAATTTATCATTACACGATGTAAATGAAATACTAAGTAGTGATATAGAAATAAATAAAGGAAAGTTAGAAGAATTAGATAATTTAGTAGTTGATTATGGTATTGTAAAGAAGTTGGTTGATTTATTAAATGGTAATTTTATAATTAAAACAGATGATAAAGAGATAACTTTTACAATAATTATTGATCAGTTAATTGATAAAAATTATAATGATAATACTGTTTTAAAACTTGCTGAAAAGATATCTAATAAAAAGAAAGTATTACTAGTAGATGATGATTATAAAGAATTAACTGCGTTATCTAATGAACTTAAGAAAAATAATTTTGATGTGGATGCTATTATGTATGGAGAGGATGCTATTACAAAATTAGCTGGTAATGAGAAGTATGATATTTTATTAATTGATGATGAGATGACTAGTGGTAATGCAGTTGTTTTGATTGGTAGAATTGATGAGTTAAAATTAAATGACTTAGTTAAAATAGTTATGTTAGATGGTAAAAAAGAATCCATAAAGAAACATTACATTAATGATTATTCTTTTGTTGATTGTTTAATTAAAGATAATTATAAAGAAGAAATTAAGAGAATTAAGGAACAATATAAATGATAATATAAACTAAGATTTATTTAATATATTTCTTAGTTTTTTTGTAAATGTGTGGTATAATTGTTTTGATAGTAATAGGAGGTTTATATATGGATGTTCCAATACATGCACAGAATTTTAAGAAAACATATGAAAACTTATTTACTGGTGTGAAAGAGAAATATGGGTTAACTACTAATGAGATAATAGTCCTATTGTTTTTAGAAAGAAATAAAGATAAGAATACTGCTAAAGATATGTTAGGAGAAGTATTATCTAGTAAATCACATATTTCAAAGTCTATTGATTTATTAATTAGTAAGAAAATTATTGAGTCAACATCTGATATAAATGATAAGAAGATAAATAGGTTAGAGATAGTTCCTGAAAAACATTATATAGTAGATGAGATAGTGAAAACTAACAAAATTATGACTGATAGAATGACTGAAGGTTTAACGAAAGAAGATATAAAACATTTTAGATATTGTCTTGATGTTATTGAGAAGAACATTTTACAGATTAATAAAGATTGTAATAATTAGCAGTTATATATTGACATTGCTAAGGAAAAGTGCTATTATGTACATAGCGTCAATGGTAAATATATGACGTTAAAATAATATTTTATTTGTTCATTTTTGAACTAAAAGGAGGAAACTAAAATATAATACATAGTGATTTAGATTTATTTTTAAATAAATAGGTTATATTAATGAAGGGATGTTGATTATATGGATATGATTTTAATGATAATTTCTTTAGTAATTACTTTGGGGGCTCAATTATTTGTTAGTGGAGCATATTCTAAGTATTCTAAAGTTAAAAACAAAAAGAGGATGTCTGGTAGTGAAGCTGCTAGATATATACTTGATAAGAACGGATTAAAGGATGTTAAAGTTCGTCGAGTTGGTGGATATTTATCTGATTATTATGATCCAAGAAATAAGACAGTTAACTTATCATCAGCTAATTATGAAAATGCAAGTGTGGGAGCTTTATCAGTAGCGTGCCATGAATGTGGTCATGCTATTCAAGATAAAGTGGGATATACATTTATGAGAATTAGGGCAGCTTTAGTACCTTTTGTAAATTTTTCATCATATGCTGGATACTTTGCTATTTTATTTGGTTGTCTTTTTGATAGTATGAATTTAATATGGTTTGGTATTTTTGCAGAAATGGTAATACTATTATTTCAAATTGTTACTTTACCAGTTGAGATAGATGCTTCAAAAAGAGCTATTAAAGAGTTAGATAAATATGAATTGCTTGATAAAGATGAGTTATCAGGTGGAAAGACGATGTTAATTGCGGCAGCACTTACTTATGTAGCTAGTGTGGCTACAACAGTTATTCAAATACTTAGACTTATTTTAACATTTGGTAATAGAGACGACAGATAATGAATATTTTAATTACATCTGATTCAAAATATTTAAAGCAAATAGCAGTATTGCTTAAATCTATTGAATTAAATAATCATGGTAAACATAATGTATATTTAATGCATAGAGAATCAGAGAAGATGAAACTAGAGAATGTTAATGAAGAAGTTTTTAATATAAATTATGTCGTAGTGGACGATAAGTATCTGGATGAATATCCACAATTAGAAAAAAGATATCCAGTTGAAATATATTATAAGTTGATAGCACATCTACATTTACCCAAGGAAATAGATAGAATCTTATATTTAGATCCTGATATAGTTGTTAAAGGGAATATTAGTGAATTTTATAATTATGATTTTAAAGATAATTATTATGTTGCAACTTCACATGTTAAAAAAGTATTTAAGAGATTTAATGATATAAGATTAGGGTTAGAAAAAGAAATTCCATATATAAATGTTGGAGTAATGCTTATTAACTTAGAGGCTCTGCGAAAGATAGATGTCAAGAAAGAAATAGATGAGTTTTTAGAGCAAAATAGATATAAGATGATGCTTCCAGATCAAGATATAATTTCATGTTTGTATGGTGATAAAACAATTATTTTAGATGATATTATATATAATTTGGGAGAGAGAAACTTTAGAAGAAGAAGACTATATGACAAAAATGTTGATGCTGATTTTGTAGAGCAAAATGTTAAAATAATTCATTATTATGGAAGAAATAAACCTTGGAATAAGAATTACCGTGGTATATTAAAAAAGTATTATAATGAATATGAAAGTAAGATAGGAGAGAGATTATGAAATTAATTGGAGAAAAGTTAAAACAAGTAAATAGGGAATCAATAGTAGCAAGCGTTATTGCAGTAGTATTAGGTTTTATGATGATATTATTTTCTAATACTGCATCAGATATAATATCATATTTAATTGGTGGTATCTTAATTATTAGAGGTATTGTTAAGATGTATTATTATTTTAAATATCAAGGTGGATATAATGTATATAACTATGATTTATCATTTGGTATATTTAATATAATTTTTGGTATATTATGTATTATATTTAAGAGTGAATTTCAAAGTATATTTAGAATTTTAATTGGTATATTTGTTATTTATGAAGGTATATTAAAGATATCTTTATCTACTAGATTATATTATATTGATAGTGGTGTAGGATTTTTAAGTTTCTTATTATCAATTATTATAATACTATGTGGAGTATTTGTAATATTTAATGAAGGTATTGTTATTACCACTATTGGATATACATTAATTATTTTCTCTATAATGAATATAGTAGAGAGTATTATATTTAATAGAAATTTAAATAAGTTAGAGAAATACTTAAAAGAAAAAATAAATTTATAAGATATAGAGTATTGGATGAACATTATGTTTATCCTTTTTATATATATTTAAAGAAATAATTATTGTTAAAAGGGATAACAGATGTTATAATGAAGTTAGAAATTATTGAAGGAGTTTTAGTATGAATCTGTTTGAATATGTAAAAAAATATAATTATTCTTTTAAAGAACGAGAATTTAATGAGGTTGATAACTTAGTTTTTGCTGTTTTAGCTTATGTTGATTATAATAATGTTTTAGGTAATACTAAAGAATCTTTATTAGAAGTTGCTACTAAGTTTAATAAATTACATACTAAAAAAGATTATAAGTATGATATGTCTGCAGTTAAAGATGCTATTAAATTATTAAATATGGCAAGGGATAGTAAGAGATTTAAAGATATTCTTCTATCTAATAATGTTTATATTGGTAATGAAGAAGAACAATTTTCAGCGATAACGTTTGATATTGATGAGAAAGTATCTTATGTAGCATTTGAGGGGACGGATAAATTAATTAGTGGATGGTTTGAAGATGCAGCAATGTGTTATAGGTTTCCAGTACCATCACAAAAGTCAGCGATAAGATATCTTAATAAATATTTTACTTTTTCTAATAGAAAAATAATAGTTGGAGGGCATTCTAAAGGTGGTAATTTAGCTTTAGTGGCTTCAATGTATGCTAATATGTTTGTTAGAAGTAGGATTATTAAGATATATAGTAATGATGGACAAGGCTTAAAAATAAAAGAAATAGAGTCTAAAAAGTATAAAAATATATATAATAGATACAATCATATAATTCCATATAATTCATTAGTAGGAATATTATTAAGACATGAAGATTTTAGTGATTCTATTATTGTAGATAGTAGTAGACCAATAGTATTTTCTCATGCTGCCGCTAGTTGGATTATCAAAGATGATCATTTTGTTAGAAGAGAAATATCTAGTAATAGTAAAAAGATAGATAGAATTATATCTAATTGGTTAGATAAGTATGACTATTCTACTAGAAAGTATTTTGTTGAAGATATATTTAATGTTTTAAAAAAGAATAATATAACAGAGATATCACAATTTAAAGAGAATTATATAAATATATTTAGATTAATTAAGTATTCTAATGATATAAGTGATAAAAGTAAAGAAATGATGAGAGATTTAAGAGAAATAATTGTGGAGATTAATAAAGATATAAAGAAGTAAGATGAGGTGCTAGAATGTTTAATAAGTTTTGTTTTTATTTTATGTTATTTATAATATATTCTTTTATTGGATGGAGTATAGAGGTTGTTGGTAAATTAATAGAGAAACATAAGTTTATAAATAGGGGATTTTTAGTAGGACCTATATGTCCAATATATGGATGGGGCTGTATAGCTATTATTTTGTTATTATCTAAGTATAAAAGTTCACCAATAGTATTATTTTTAATGGCTATTATTATTTGTTCAATACTTGAATATTTTACTAGTTATTTTATGGAGAAGTTATTTCATGTTAGATGGTGGGATTATACAAGAAGAAAATATAATATTAATGGTAGAATATGTGCTGAAACAATGATTCCGTTTGGGTTACTTGGCTGTTTAGTTGTTTATATAGTTAATCCAATATTTACGGGTTTATTAAATAAAGTTCCAATAAATACTTTAAATATCATTGCTATTATAATATTTATAATATATGTTATAGATAATATTGTATCACTTTCTGTTATGTTTGGTTTTAAAGGAACATTAAAGACAGCTGAAAAGGATGGAACAGAAGAGATTACCAAGAAAGTAAGAGAAGTATTATTAAAACGTAATTTCTTGTATAAACGTTTAGTTAATGCATTCCCTAATATAACAAGTAAAAAAGAAAGATTAGAATTATTAGATAGTAAGATAAGTGCAGAAATAGAAAAATTGAAGAATAAGATGGAGAAAAAGTAAATATTCTTCTTTTTTCTTTTCTTTTTGATAAATTAAGTGTATAATAGGCGTATTTGTTGGAGATATAATTTATATCTTTAATTTTAATTAAATAAATAGTATAATATAAATACAAGAAAGAGGTGTGGTGAAATGTTTGTTGATGAAGTATTAATGGAAGTAGAAGCTGGTCGTGGTGGCGATGGCTGTATGGCTTTTAGAAGAGAAAAATTTGTTCCAATGGGAGGTCCTTTTGGTGGATGCGGTGGAAGAGGCGCTGACATTATTTTTAAGGCGGATAGTGGTTTAAAAACATTGATTGATTTAAGATATCAAAAGAAAGTTAAAGCTGATGCTGGAGAAAATGGTGAAGGTAAGAATAAAAATGGTAAGAATGCCTCTGATAAAGTAATAATTGTACCAATTGGAACAACAGTTAAAGATGCTTTGACAGGAGTAATAATTGCTGATTTGACTCATCAAGGTGAAGAAGTAATAGTAGCTTATGGTGGAAAAGGTGGTCGAGGTAATGTTAGTTTAGCTTCTAAAAGTAATCCTTGTCCATCTTATGCTGAACGTGGAGAACCCGGTGAAGTTAGAAAAATAAAAGTAGAACTTAGAATGATGGCCGATGTTGGTTTAGTTGGAATGCCTAGTGTTGGTAAATCTACTATTTTATCAATGATAACTAATGCTAATCCAAAAATTGCTTCATATCATTTTACAACTTTATCTCCTAATTTAGGGGTAGTTAGTACGAAAGATAATAATTTTGTTATTGCTGATTTACCTGGTTTAATTGAGGGTGCTAGTGAAGGTGTTGGATTAGGGCATAAATTTTTAAAACATATTGAAAGAACAAAAATAATCGCTCATGTTATTGATATAAGCGCGACTGAAGGTCGTGATCCATATGATGATTATTTAAAGATTCGAGATGAGTTAGAGAAGTTTAGTGATAAATTACTTAATAAAAAAGAAATTATAATTGCTAATAAGATGGATATGCCAAATGCTAAAGAAAATTTAGAGTTATTTAAGAAGAAAATTGGTGATAAAGAGGTTATTGAGATATCGGCTTTAAATAAAGATAACTTAGATAGTTTAATAAATGCTTTATCGGATTTAGTTAAAGATATTCCTGATGAAGTTTTATATGAAGATGATATTCAAGAGAAACATGTTTTATATAAATTTAGAGTTGAAAAACCATTTACTATTATTAAAGAAGGCAATAAGTATGTAATTAAAGGGGATAAAGTAGAGAAGATATTTAAGATGACTAACTTCAATACTGAGGAAGCTATTTCTAGGTTTGCTAAAAAGTTAAGAAGTATGGGAATAGATGAGGAACTTGAAAAAATGGGTATTGAAGAAGGAGATATTATTAAAATTCTTGATTATGAGTTTGAATATACTAAGTAAAATTAGTATATTTTTTAATTTTTTTAATTTTTTATGAAAAAAAGGTTGTCAAACTTATTTTTTTGTTATATAATTAACTAGCAATCAAGGAAATGCCTGAGTGGCGGAATAGGTAGACGCACAGGACTTAAAATCCTGCGAGATTCAACCCTCGTGTCGGTTCAAGTCCGACCTTAGGCACCAATTATTATGGAGGAATACCCAAGTCCGGTTGAAGGGATCGGTCTTGAAAACCGAGAGGTCGTGAAAGCGGCGCAGGGGTTCGAATCCCTTTTCCTCCGCCAATTATATTTGTTATCGCGGGATGGAGCAGCTCGGTAGCTCGTTGGGCTCATAACCCAAAGGTCGTTGGTTCAAATCCAGCTCCCGCAACCATTTATACGGTTCTGTAGTGTAGCGGTCTATCACGTTTGCCTGTCACGCAAAAGATCACGGGTTCAAATCCCGCCAGAACCGCCATTTTTATTTGGTTTCATAGCTCAGTCGGTAGAGCAGAGGACTGAAAATCCTCGTGTCGGTGGTCCGATTCCACCTGGAACCACCAGATTGATATCAGACTCGAACTTTTCGATTTTTTTGATTAGTTCGAGTTTTAATATACTTTGAAATATGATAAAATAGTTATAGAAAAATCGAATCTTAAAATTATGTCAGGAGGTTTTGATGAAACAAGAAATAATAAAATCAGAATTAGAAGTTAATGATAATAAAATTAAAGTAATAACTATAGATAATAAAGAGTTTATATCTCTAACAGATTTAGCAAGATATGCAAATCCAGAGGAACCCAAAATACCGATACAAACATGGATGAGAAATAGAGATGTTATTGCTTATTTAGGTTTATGGGAAAAATTAAATAATGAAAATTTTAAAGGTCACGAATTTACAACCTTTGAAAATTTAGCTGGAAAAAATAGTTTTTATATGTCACCACAAAAATGGATTAAAGAAACAAATGCGATTGGTATTGTTTCAAAATCTGGAAATAATGGTGGTACATATGCAAGAAGTGATATTGCATTAGAATTTGCTAGTTGGTTATCTCCGGAATTTAAATTATATGTTATACAAGAATTTGAAAGACTAAAAAGAAATGAATCTTATCAGTATAAAATAGATTGGACTGCAAATAGAATGTTAGCCAAAACTAATTATAGAATTCATACTGATTCAATAAAACAAAATATTGTTCCAAAAATAACTGAAACTCAAAAGAAATATATTTATGCAGAAGAAGCAGATGTATTAAATGTTGCTTTGTTTGGAATGACTGCTAAAGAATGGAAAGAAAGTAATCCAAATTTAAGAGGAAATATTAGAGATTATACGGATTTAAAGCACTTATTAATATTGTGCAATTTAGAAAATACAAATGCAGAATTAATTAATGATAAGATTCCTCAAAAAGAAAGATTAATTAAATTAAACAATTCTGCAATTAGGCAAATGAAAGTGTTGGAAAATGATAAAACAATTAAAGAATTGGAAACTTTAAATAAAAATTTAATTGAAATTAAATAGATTATGGCAATTTAAAAACATACTTGCAATTTGACATATTCAATTTGCTTGTTATAGAAAAGAGTGCAATGTATAAGTAAAATATATGAAAGATATAAGTGATGGTCATCATACTTTTGGGGTATCATATAAAATTAATTTATTTGATATTTTAGAACTTGAAAAAACACTTGAGTATGATGATATAGAAGTTCAAAAAAATAATTTTATCTTTAAAGAAAAAAGTAATTTACAATAAAGGTTGTTTTACTTATGGAACATCATTCGTAAGAAAGTTCGATATGATCGAACCTTGTATAAATAAAGAACTTGTCAAAAGTTCTTTTTTATGTTATTATTAGTATGTAAGCAAGAAAACTTGCATATAATAAAAAAAGAGTAATACTTGGCATCGCTAGGTTGAGTACTTACCTCAATGATTGGTTTGCACTTAATCTATTGCAGATTGAGTGCTGTTTTTCTTATTTAGTTTATTATAAAGTTATGATATAATTATTTTGTTGTAGAGGAGTTAAATATATGTGCAATAGAGAAATATTAAGTAGAATTAGAAGTTTATCCACTCAAGAACAAAGAAACTTATCTTATGATGAATTAGTAAGTATTATTAATGAACTTACACCGGATGAAGTAATTGAATTAAGTAATATTATTGGATATCCTGTGTTTACAAGACTTTGTATGGGCGTATTAAAACATAAATTTGTTTTATTACAAGATGGTGCAGCAGCAATAATAGTAAATAATCAAGGACAAATATTATTACAGAGTAGAGCAGATAGAGATAAATGGGGATTACCTGGTGGCTGTCAAGAGTTAGGAGAAAGATTCCAAGATACTATTATTAGAGAAGTAAAGGAAGAAACTAATTTAGATGTAAATGAAAATGATTTAGAGTTAGTAGATATAGTTTCAGGTGCTGGAAGAAGAAATGAGTATCCTAATGGAGATGTTGTTATAAATAATACAGTTTTATATTGCATAAGAAATTATTCAGGAGAGTTAAAATGGGATGTTGAGTCGAAAGAAATGAGATTCTTCGATTTAGATAATTTACCACAAAATCAAAATGATCCGGATTTAATTGAAGTTTATAGAAGAACTATATTAGTAAGTTTAGAAAGTAATAAAGTATAAATCAGTCAGAAATGATTGATTTTTTTGTTTTAAATGTATTTAGATGATAGATAGTTTACAAAAGTTAATGTAAAATTACTATGATATGTAGGTAATGTATGATATAATCTAATTAGTAGAATAGAAGAGGGGAATATCATTAGGAGGTAAAGAAATGGAACAAACAAAAATTAAAGTTGGTATTTTGCCTAACCAATTTTTAAAGGAAGATGGAACATTTGATAAAAATGAGGCTATTATGTTATCAGGAAAGTTTGCTGGTGTATGTTATGATGAGGAAGGATTTGAGCATCTTATAAATGAACCTGTAGAAAGAACAATGCGTAGAATAGCTAGAACATTAAATGATGGTCATCATAGTGTTTACGATCATATTTTAATTAATTTTAATTTACAGAATCTACCTAAAATATTAGCAATGGTTCTAAATAATGAACATCAATATACAACAAGTGAAAAATCCGCAAGATATACACCGGTTGTAAGAAAAGATGGTTCAATTATAACAGAAGATGAAGAAAGATTATATAATAAGTGGCTTAATATATTTAAGATAAAAATTAAATTACAATATGGATATATTTATAATGATTCTAAAATATTAAAATTAGCTCAAGAAAATGCAAGATATTTAGTAACAGTATTTATGCCAACACAAATGATTTATTCAACATCTTTTAGACAAATTAATTATATTGCTTCTTGGATGCAAAACTATATTGCAACAGCAAATCGTGACAATGATTTCGAAAAAAAATTAGCAACTTATATGAATGAATTTATTGAAGAGTTAAATAATTTGAATGTTCTTGAAGAAGGATTACTAAGAAATGAAAAACATAGACAATTATCTATATTTGGTAAGAATTTAGATGCTAAAGAAGAACATTTTGGAGATGTTTATTCGACATTATATAAAGGATCTTTGGCTGAATATGCTCAAGCACAGAGACATAGAACACTTGATTATCAAATGGAGTTTTTAGATAAAAAAGAATACTATATACCACCAATTATTGCTGATGATCAAATGTTGGTTGATGAATGGCTTGGTGATATGCAAATTGTTAGAGGAGTTACACCACAAGGGGAACTTGTTAAGATTAGTGAAGCTGGTAAGTATGAAGATTTTATTTTGAAATGTAAAGAAAGATTATGTACTGGGGCACAACTTGAGATAGCAGAACAAACTAGAGATACTTTACTAAGATATAAAAAGGCTTTAGAAGAGTCAGGTAGTCCACTTGCTCAAGATATTCAAAAATATTCGCATGGTGCTAGATGTACTTTTCCTGATTTTGATTGTACTTCTGATTGTAAGTTTACTGAAGGTAAGAAATTAGTTAGAAAAATATAAGATTATTTATAAAGACTTGGAGATTAGTTATTTAACTAGTTTCTTTTTTTGTGTGGTATACTTAATATAGTTGGAGGTTCGATATGAAAATTAATAATCCTAAAGTTAAAAATCTTATACCTAAGAAGATTAATGATTGTCTTGAAGAATTAGAGTTTTGTAATAGCATTTTTAGTGGTGGTGAAATAAACGGTAAATTACAATCTATAACTATCGATAGTTGTATTTTTGAAAATATCAGCTTTAATTTAGCAGAAATTGAAAATGTTGATTTAGTAGATGTCATATTTAGAAATTGTGATTTATCTAATCAAGACTTTAGTAAACAGTTAGTTAGTAGAGTAATTTTTGAAAACTGTAAGATGGTGGGGACTAATTTTATAGAAAGTAGTTTAAAAGATGTTCAATTTGATAATTGTGATTGTAGATATGTTAATTTTGCAGATACTAAAATAAATAATTTAATAATTAAGAGTAGTAATTTTAATGAAGCATCATTTAATGAGGCAAAGATAAAGAATATTGAACTTGATAAGGTTAAGTTTAATAAAGCAGAGTTTTTTAACACTTGTCTTGAGAATGTAGATTTTTCTAGTTGTGATATTAGTGAGATTAGAATAGATAAAGAGTCAATAAAAGGAATTATAATAGATAGATTTCAAGCAGAGTGTATTGTTCAAATGTTTGGCGTTAAAATAAAATTCTAGGAATGTTTCCTGTTATATTTAACTATTAGGTAATATAATGAGTGAGAAAGGAAGGATTTTTATGAATCAAAAAAAGATTGGAGAATTTATTTTAAAGTGTCGTAAGGAGAAAAAGTTAACTCAATTAGAGTTAGCAGAAAAGTTAGGAGTTTCAGATAGGTCGATAAGTAATTGGGAGAATGGAAGAAACATGCCAGACTTATCATTATTTAAACCGTTATGTGAAATATTAGGCATTTCTATTAATGATTTGATGAGTGGGGAGAAAGTATCGGATGATAAGTATCAAGAAAAATTAGAAGAAAATATTATTAGAACTATTGATTATAGTAATAAGAAAGTTATTGAAAAGAATAATTTAATTAGTATTACTTTTATAATATTTGGAGTATTAATAACAATAACAGCGATGACAATATTTCCTAGCGAAAGTAGTTGGGGAAGTATTTATTCAATATTTGGTGGTTTAATATCTTTAGTGGGTGTTAGTAGATTTACAAAGAAATATAACTATATTAAAAGAATAGTATTTAATATTTTATATATAGTAATATTTAGTATTATGTTATTTGTTATTGATTATATTAGTGTTGTTAATATTGGTCAAGCTCCTAGATTTTCAGTATATAAGATATCTAGTGATACTGTTATTTATTATGATACACCATTTTATGATGTCATTAGATGTAATAGAGATACTAAAGATGAATATTATAAAGCTATTGGTAATATTAATTATGATAAAGATGATATTAAGAAATATTGTAAATAGAAAGCATTATATTTAGTTAAGGAGAGATATGATGAGTAAGTATGATAAGTTATGGAACTATATAAAAGAAAATGATAAAGAAGAATATATTTTATCTTATGAAGATGTTAAAGATATTTTAGGCTTTGATATAGATCATTCTTTTTTGACATATAAGAAAGAGTTAAAAGAGTATGGATATGAAGTTGGTAAAATAAGTTTAAAAAATAATAATATAACATTTAAGAAGATTAAATAGTGTAAAGTTAGATAGTTTAGTTTTATATGATGAGGCTATGTGATATAATGTATTAAAGAGTAATGGAGGAATAAAATGTTAAAACTTAAAAATGTATCTAAGTTTTATTATAATAAGGGAGTTATTGCTTCTGGATTTAATAAAGTTAGTATTGAATTTGATTTACAAGAGTTTGTAGCAATAGTAGGTGAGTCAGGTAGTGGTAAGAGTACTCTTCTTAATGTAATATCTGGTCTTGATAGTTATGAAGAAGGGGAAATGTATATTAATGGTGAGGAAACAAGCCATTATCGAGAGAGTGATTTTGAAGAATATCGTAAGAAATATGTATCTAATATTTTTCAGAACTTTAATTTAGTTAATAGTTATACAGTATATCAAAATATTGAGTTAGTTATGTTACTTAATGGTTATAAGAGAAAAGAAGTTAAGAAGAAAGTACTTGATATTATCGATAAAGTAGGACTTACTAAATATAAGAATACTAAGACAGCTAAATTATCTGGTGGTCAAAAACAAAGAGTGGCTATTGCGAGAGCACTTGCTAGGGAAACACCAATTATTGTATGTGATGAACCAACAGGTAATTTGGATAGTAAGTCTGCTAAAAGTATTATTAAATTACTTAAAGATATATCACAAGATAAATTAGTAATAATAGTTACGCATAATTTTGAACAGGTTGAGGATGTCGCTACAAGAATAGTTAGAATGCATGATGGTAAGATAGTTAGTGATAAGAAAGTAAAAGAGACTCCTAAAGAAGAGAAAATAGAAGTAGCAGAGTGTAAGAATATTGGGTTATATAATATTATTAGATTAGGGCTTAGAAATGCTTTTAATATTATACCTAAGTTTGTATTATTATTTATTGTATTTTTATTTATTACTACTAGTTTATTAACTGTGTATGGTTCGCTTAAGAAGAGTGAGTATGAAGAAGGGAAGAATGGTATTAATTATTATTTTAATGATACTAGTGATACTAGAATAGTTATTAAGAAGAATGATAAGAGTGCTATTAGTAGTGAAGATTTTGATAATATTAGTAAACTAGAGCATGTAAGTAATATTGTTAAGAATGATGTTTTAATAGATAGTTCTTTATGGTTTCAGAGTAATAGTGGGGATTTTTATTTAAATGGTAGTTTAAATGATATAACTATGCTTAATAAGAAGTTAGTACATGGTAGGTTGCCTGAAGGAGATAATGAAGTTGTATATGAAACTTATAGTAATGATTATTATTTTAGTGATAAGGTAAAAGAAGCTTTAGATAAAGATTATTATTATGAGGGAGATATTAATGGTTTTAAGATAAAAGTAGTTGGTGTTGTTTATACTGATGTTATTAATAGTAATAATAAAATTTATGGTAATTCAGTTCTTTTAAATAAATATATGGGAATAGTTAATCGTGGATATAGTAATGTAGTATTAAATATTAATGGTAAGAATTATAAGAGTTATAATTATAGTGGAGATAAGTTTTCTGTTAGACCTAGTAGTAGTGTTAGTAGTGGTTGTGCTTATGTAGTAGAGGATATTAATTATATTTGTAAAGATTATAATTGTAAGAATAAAGATTTAAAGGTAATGGTTAATAATTTATATTATTATGATGAGATTAATTTAAAGATATGTAATGTTTATAATCAAAAGAATGTTAATTATTTGCTTGGTATGGATAAAGATAATATAGGATATGGTACTATTTATATTAATGATGCTGAATATAATAGATTATTTGATAAAGATAGTTATCAAGCTTCAGTATATGTAGATAAGGTAGATAATATAGATAGTGTTAGTAATAAGTTAGATGATATGGGATATAAGACTTTACAGATAAGAAAGACTTTTAGTAGTGAGGGTTCTGATATAGTTAAAGTATTTAAGATTGTTAAACTAGTAGTAGTTATTGCTATGGTAGTAGCACTATTCTTTATATCATATTTTGTTATTAAGTTAATATTAAAGTCTAGAAATACTTATTATTCTACTTTAAGAATATTAGGTGGTAATTATAGACATATTAAAAAGATTACGGATGTAGAGTTATTATTTGATGCGACATTAGCTTATTTATGTTATATAGTTATTAGTTTATTTGTTAAGTATAAGGTTATTAATATTAGTTTAATTAGTAATGTTATGGAATACTTAAAGATAAGAGATTATATTCTTATGTATATTATACTTATTGGAATGTCTTATTTAATATCTACTAGATTTTCTAGTAAGTTATTTAAGAAAAGTGCTATGAAGAGTTATAGGGAGGAAGTATAATGATTAGAATATTAGGACTTAATAAATATTATAATAAGGGTAGACGTAATCAGATACATGTTATTAATAATACTAATTTAGAACTTCCTGATAAAGGGCTTGTAGCTTTACTTGGACCTTCAGGATGTGGTAAGACAACTTTATTAAACGCTATTGGAGGTCTTGATAGGGTTAATAAGGGGTCAATATATATTAATGATAAAAAGATAACTAGTAAGTTTAGTTATAAAGTAGATAAGATTAGAAACTTAAATATAGGATATATATTTCAAGATTATAAACTTATTGATGATATGAGTGTTTATGATAATGTTGCTATGGTTCTTAAGATGATAGGTATTAAGGATAAGAAAGAGATAAAGATACGTGTTGAATATATATTAGAACGTGTTGGAATGTATCGTTATCGTTATCGACCTTGTGGAATGCTATCAGGTGGTGAAAGACAAAGAGTTGGTATTGCGAGAGCCTTAGTAAAGAATCCAGATATTATTTTAGCGGATGAACCAACAGGAAACTTAGATAGTAAGAATACGATTGAGATTATGAATATTATTAAAGCTATATCAAGAGATAAGTTAGTATTATTAGTTACTCATGAAGTAGATATTGCTAAGTTTTATGCTAGTAGAATATTAGAGATAACTGATGGAACAATTGTTAAAGATTATATAAATAAACATGATGATAAGATAGATTATAGAATAGATAATACTTTATATTTAAAAGATTTTAAATATAGTTATAAAAATAGTGATAATAATATTAATATTGATTATTATAATGATGAAGATAAGAAATTAAACTTAGTTATTGCTGTTAAGAATGGGAATATATATATTAAAAGTAATGATGATAGTAGAATTGAAGTAGTAGATGGTAATAGTTCTATAGAGATAGTTAATGATCATTATAAGAAGTTAGACAAAAGTGTATATGAGAAGTATTCATTTGATTTTGATAAGATAATTAATAAAGATATAAAACTTAAATATAGTTCAATATTTAATCTTGGTAGTATTATTAAACATGGATTTAAGAAAGTATTTGGATATAGTTTTGTTAAGAAATTATTATTAGGGGGATTCTTTTTAGCGGCTTTATTTGTTACTTATTCAGTTAGTAATATTATTGGGTTATTAACAGTTAATGATAGTGAGTTTATTGCTACTAATAAGAATTATTTAAAGATAGAGAGGAATAAAGTTAAAGTAGAAGATTATCTTAATTATGAAGGTATGGATGGTATTATATATATGCTACCAGGTAATAGTAAGGTAGGAATGAAAGTTAGTAATCAAGAATATTATCAAACTAAAGATAGTAATATTATTATTAATGGTTCTATTGCTAGTAATGAGATGATTAGTAGTAAAGATATTATATATGGTAGATATCCAGAGAATGATAATGAAATAGTTATTGATAAGATGGCTTATGATAAGACTAAAGGGCTAGAAATGATTGGGTACTATGAAGTAGAGAGAATGGTTAATAGTAAAGTATTTGCTAATAAAGAGTATACAATAGTAGGTATAGTAGATATGGGTAGTCCTTCAATATATGCTAGTAGAAATGAATTATATAATATAATTATTAATAGTAAAGCAGGATATGATTATGACTATGGATTTGGAGTTAGCAGTGTAGCTATTAGTGAAGAATTAGATAATAGTAGTATATATAGTTATGATAGTTATAGAGATAAGATAGTTATTACTAAAGGAAGAGAACCTAGTAATGATTATGAAGTTATTATTAATGAAAGTTATCAAGAAGAATATAAATTAAATAAAGAAATTGATAAGAAAGTTAATGGTAAAAAATTAGTAGTAGTAGGATATTATAAAAGTGAAGATGATATTAATAGTTATTTTGTTAGTAGTAATACTAAGAAGTATGATTTAATAGAGAATAGTAAGGGTATTATTATATATAGTAAAGATAAAGATAAGGTAATTAATAATTTTAAAGATATAGGTGTTAAAGTTATTGATGTATATCAAAGTGATAGAAATAGTTATATAGATAGTATGAAAGATAGTGTTAATGCTAGTTTAATAGTAGCTAGTATTATGTTAGGAATATCTTTAATAGAGATAATATTAATGACTAGATCTTCATTCTTATCGAGAATTAAAGAAGTAGGTATTTATAGAGCTATAGGAGTTAAGAAGTTAGATATATATAAGATGTTTATTTCTGAATCATTTGCTATTAGTACTTTAGCATCACTTCCAGGAGTATTATTTATGAGTTATTGTTTATATGTACTTAGTGATATTGATTATATAGGTAGAAATTATGTTATGAATATATATATTATGATATTATGTATTATACTTATGTATTTATTTAATATTATAGTAGGGTTAATACCGGTATTTAATACTATAAGAAAGAGTCCTGCTAGAATACTTAGTGGTAAAGAAGTAGATTAAGGTATGTAATATTACAAGAAAAAGTTAAATTTATGGGTTGTATATAAATCTAAATTGTTATATAATTAATTTAAGGTAAGAAAATAAACAAACATATTTCTTCCGAGTAAAGGTTATAGCAAACGAACGTTTACTAGAAAGGAGTTAAAATTTATGAAAAAGAATTATAATAATATGTTAACTCTAAGTTTACTTGGGGGGGGGGCAAATAATAACAACTGTTTGTTAAATAAAAATAAAGATAACTACGATATAGAGAGTTTAAGAGATTAGACTCTTTTTATCGTAGTTTTTTATTTACTAAGAAAGGGATTGTACATTTATGGAAAGAAAGAGATTATTTATTATTTTAACTATTTTATCAATAGTAATGCTAGGTATTGGAGGAACATTTGCTTATTATACAACAAGTGCAGTAGCCACTAATATTACCCAAATTAGAGCAGGTAATTTGACAATGACTATTGATGGAGGAGGCAATACTAATACTTCATTCATGCCATCTAAGTGTACTAGTGAATATGCTATTAAGAAGAAAATTGTGGCAACCTCCAATAATACTTCAGGTGGTAAAGTATCATTTAGTATAGGTATGAATGTAGCAACATTATCGGATAGTTTAAAGACTACTACAATGAAATATGCTTTAACAACATCTGAGAATAGTTGTACTGATGGTTTAATTGCAAATGGTAATTTTAGTAATGCCACAGTAGGTAGTGATATATGGATAGTAAAGAATGACTATGATAATATTACTAATACAAGTAATACTTATACCAAAACATATTATCTCTATATATGGTTAGATGAAAAAGAAACTCAAAATCTATCAGGTAGTATATCAGTTAATATGAAAGGAACATCTAGTAATAATCCTAATTTAACAACAGAAGCAGTAAAAACTATTCCTTTATATGATTATATAAAAAATAATGCTGATACAACAACTACTATTGATTTTAGTAAAACATCAGTACAAGATAATACTAATGGTATATTTATGATTACTAATACCGATAGTGGTAATCCGGTATATTACTATCGAGGTAATGTAGATAATCGTGTAATATTTGCTAATTTCTGTTGGCGAATAGTAAGAACTACCGAGACAGGTGGAGTAAAACTTATCTATGATGGAGTACCATCTAATGGTCAATGTAATAATACAGGTAATAATTCTACAATAGGTAGTTCAGCATTTAATTCAACTCGTGATGATAATGCATATGTAGGATATATGTTTGGAACTACTGAATCAAGTACATACGCAAGTACTCATGCCAATACAAATGATTCAACAATAAAGGGAGTAATAGATACATGGTATGAAAATAATATGACAAGTTATACATTACAATTAGAAGATACAGTATGGTGTAATGATAGAAGTATAGTAACAGATTTAGCAAATTCAAATGGTGGGAATTATAGTAGTTATACAACATTAGGATATGGAACAAATAAAACAGTATATGGTCCAACATCTAGAGTAGGACCTAAGGTATCAAATCCAACACCAACATTAAAATGTGCTCAAGATAATGATAAGTTTACAGTAAATACAAGTAATGGTAATGGTGCATTAACATATCCAGTTGGATTAATAACTGCTGATGAAATGGTATATGCCGGAGGAAAATATTATAGTAGTTCATCTGATGCAAATGGTTCATTTTACTTATATACAGGAAAATCTTATTGGGCTTTGTCTCCGTTTGACTTCCTCTACCCGTTTGCTGACGAGTTCGGCTTGAGCTCTGGTGGGCACTTGCACTCCAGCACCGTCAATACCCCTCGTGGGGTGCGTCCGTCCGTTTCACTTCAACCGGGGATAGGGATGACAGGAGGAGGATCAGGGACTGCTGCAGATCCGTTCGTGATTGGATAGAGCTTGGAAGAAAATTAGTTCTATCCCTTGCATAATGCTTGAATGGATGGCCTTGAAAACCCTTTCAAGGCCAATAATAAAGATAATCTTGAGGTAAAGGTAACCCCTTAACAAAGAGATAATCTATTAGTGAAGTCCGGCGACTAAATAGGAGCCGGCAATATAAATATTATTATGGGTTAATCTATATGATATAGTTTATATAAATTAACTTAGGATCTTACCGTGAGATTGCTTCGTTAGTTTTTGACTTTTAGTTTGGGCTTTGTCTCCGTATAACTTCAACAACTCGAATGCTAACGAGTTCAACTTGGACTCTGATGGGAACTTGAACAACAACAACGTCAACAACTCTAACGGGGTCCGTCCGTATTTTTACTATTTTTTGTACGTTTACTTCGGCAAAATCTATAACAATATAATTGCTATGGTAATATTTTGCCTTTATATGTGAAACAGGTAGATTCTATGGATTGAAAATTAAAAAAATTCTAAAAAGATTGTAGACAATCTATATTAGTAAGTAAATTGTATTGAACACTAATATAGATTAAATTATATTTAAATATATACTTCAGGTAGTGATATCTGAAGTATTTTTAGAATATTTTATAGTAGTGGTTTAAAAATATATATAATTGTGATAGAATAAAATGACGTGAGGAGATAGTGTTATGAAAAATAGGGATGAAATAGTAGAGAGAGTTAGTAGACCTTATGTAGGTAGTGATTGTGTACAAGTAAGTATTGGTTATAATGATTCATTAACTATATTTAGTAGAGATGGTATTATATATCATGATGTTATAGATTATCCTTGTGTATCTATTAATAGATATATGGAAGATGATAGAAGAAAGTCTTTTGCTTATGCTAATATTCCTACTTATATATCAAAAAATGGGTTATTTGAAGTTAAACATACTATACAATTATTTGATTATGATAAAGTATATGTAATGATTAAAGATGGAAATGTATATGAGAAGTATATTGTTAGAGATGGTAATAGTGCTTTAGTTTTAACTAAGTTTGTTAATTCTAATGATAGAGTACTTATGTTATCTAGAGAAGAATTAGATAATTTATTTAATAATAGTAATAGTTATTTAATGAATTTAGATGGGGAATTTTATAAAGACTTATGTATACCTAAGGAAGAAGATATAGTTAGTTTACTTAAGGATAAGTATAGAAGAGAATTAGAGGAATATAGAGATAGTGATGATGATACTATTGGTGAAGATATGTTGGGGTTATTAGATAATAGTATTAATAATATATCTATTGATGATATTCCTACTGATACATATTTAACTGATGATGATATAGTTATGGTTAAGATAGATAAAGATAATATTACTGTTTCAGTATATACTATTATATTTATGGGAAGAGATAAGTATATGGTTAGAGCATATGATTATTTAATGGATAAATATAGTCTTGAATCATTAAAAGATATGCCTACTGTTAAATTTAGAGAACCTAAGATATCTTATAAATTAAATATTGATATTCCAAAAGATGAAGTTATTAAACAAAATAGATTAGTTAGAAGACGTAAAAGATAGAAACTACAGGCGTAGTTTTTTTCATTTAATCATATACTTATATTGGTGATGATATGAAATTAAATGTAGGTGTTATATATGGAGGAAGATCTAATGAGTGTGATATATCAATAAATACTGGTATGGAAATAATAAATAATCTAGATAGTAGTAAGTATAATATAGTTAAGATATTTATACCTTATGAATTAGATAATAAATGGGTATATGATATATTAAATAATAAATTAGATATAGTTATTATTGGATTACATGGCGGGATAGGGGAGAATGGTAGTATTCAAGGGTTGTTAGAGTGTTTGAATATTCCTTATATAGGTAGTGATGTACTAGGTAGTGCGATTGGAATGAATAAATATATTACTAAGAAATTATTAGAAAGTAATAATATTAAGACTCCTAAATATTTATTTATTAAGAATAGTGATAAGATAGATAAAAAGAATTATAGTAAGTTAGATTATCCATTGGTTATTAAGCCTAATGAAGAAGGTTCTAGTGTGGGAGTTATGATAGTTAATAATACTAGAGAGTTAATGAGAGGGTTAAAGAAATTAAAGAGATTAGGATATGATATATTAGTAGAAGAATATATTAGTGGTAATGAAATATCTTGTGGTGTGATAGAAGATGGTAATGTTATAGAAGTACTTGATGTATTAGATATTAAACCTAATTCAATATTTTATGATTATAAAGCTAAGTATGATGATGATAAGACATATATAGATATATCTAGTTTAAGTGAAGATATAGTTAGTAGAATTAAAGATATTGCTAAAGAAGTATTTATTACTTTAAATAGTAAAGATTATGCTAGAGTAGATATGATAGTTAGTGATAATGATATATATGTATTAGAAATAAATACTTTACCTGGTATGACAGGACATAGTTTAATACCTAAAGAGTTAAAACTTAAGAATATATCTTATGGAGAGTTTTTAGATAGATTGATAACTAATAAATTAAGTAAGTAAATAATTAATCCATTGAAAAAAAGTGGTAAAAGTGGCAAAAATTTTCAATGGATTTTATGTATTAGATAACTTAGTATTCGACAATAATTTTATTATTAGTAATTTATAATATTAATGAAAGGGTGATATTATAAAGAAGATAATAGAGTTAATAAAGAAGATATTAAATAAATATAATTATTGTTTTTTTATAGGAAGTACTGATAAATTACCAGAACCTTTTTCTAAAGAAGAAGAAATATATTGGGTTGGTAGAAAAGAAAATGGGGATAAGGAAGCTAGTGATAAATTAATTGAACATAATTTAAGATTAGTAGTATTCTTAGCTAAGAAGTATGATAATACTAATGTTGATTTAGAAGATTTGGTTTCTATTGGAACGATTGGTTTGATTAAGGCAGTTAGTACTTATAAATTAGATAAGAATATTAAGTTAGCTACTTATGCTTCAAGATGTATTGATAATGAAATACTTATGTATTTAAGAAAAACTAAGAGAAGAAAAGGAGAAGTTAGTTTTGAAGATAGTCTTAGTTTTGATGCTGAAGGAAATGAACTTCATTTAGAGGATGTGTTAGGTACTTCACCGGATATAGTTACTAAAGGATTAGAGAATGCACTTGATAAGAAGATTATGATTGATGAGATTAATAAGTTAAATGAGAGAGATAGAGAAATTATTGAGTTAAGATATGGTTTAAATAATAAGAGAGAATTAACACAAAAAGAAGTAGCGGATAAGTTGGGTATTAGTCAATCATATATATCTAGAATAGAGAAGAAGGTAATAGCTAGATTAAAAAGTATTATTAGAATATAGGTAAAAATAGTTAATTATACTTTACATTGTTATAAAATATGTTATACTGAAATTAAGATAAGGTGGGTAGTTATATGATAGATACAGATTTAGTAGAAACTAAAACAATTAATTTAAGATATGTTAATAAGATTTTAAGTAATTGTCCTAATTATGATAAAATAGTTAATTATGAATATGAATATGGTGATACTTTATCGTCTAAGTTAATAGATTGGTATCGTGAATTAATATTTTCTTGTGATGGAGAAAATATTAATCAATTAAGAATTATATATCAAATAGATCATAGTTTATCTATGTATGTTGAAGATAGTCAATATAAAAGAGGTCTTAGTAAGATACTTTCCAAAGATGAAGTTGATTTAAATAATAGTGTTTTAATTCAGAATGTTATTAAGAAGATAATAGAGTTTACTAATCAGTATGAAAGAGATGAAATATTAGAACTAGTAAATAATAAATGGTTATAGAACAGGGGTAATATACTCTTGTTTTTATTTACATTTAATTTATATTATTTTTAAGTGTTAGATTAATTGACTGATGATATATATTTTGATAAAATTATTGTAGTATGTGTAGGAAAGAGGTATTAATAATGGATGGTTTAAATAGACAGGATGTTGAGTATCGTATATCTAATGGGCTTGTTAATAATAAGAATGTTAAACATTCGAGAAGTATTAAGACTATTGTTTTATCTAATACTATTACTTTATTTAATATGATTAATGTTGTATTATTTATCTTAGTATTAACAACTGGACAGTTTGCTAATGCAACATTTTTAGGTGTTATAATTATTAATACGGTGATATCAATATATCAAGAGATAAAAGCTAAAAAGATCATCGATGGTCTTACTATTGCTAATAGTGATAAGGTTACAGTAGTAAGAGAAGGTAAGAAAGAGCAGATTAATACTTGGGATATAGTTATTGATGATATTTTATGCTTAACAGTTGGTGATGATATTTGCGTAGATGCTGTAATAGTTAAAGGTAATAATTGTGAAGTTGATGAGTCAGTTATTACAGGTGAGAGTGATGCGATTACTAAGAATGTAGGAGATAAACTTATATCAGGAACAGTTATTACTAGTGGTGAAGTATATGCTAAAGTTATATCAATTAATGAAGATACATATGCTAGTAATTTAGTTAAAGAAGCAGCAACGATTAAAGAAAATACTTCTTATTTAAAGAAGAGTATTAATAGTATTTTAAAGGTAGTTACTGTTTTAATAGTACCAACAGCAGTTTTATTATTTATATCACAATATTTTTATAATAAAAATAGTTATTCAGAGGCTATTCTAGGAGCAGTGGCTGGAGTTAATGGAATGATACCGGAAGGGTTAATGCTTCTTACTTCAATTGCTTTGACAGTCGGAGTTATTAAGATGGCTAAGAAGAAAGTTATTATTCAAAAATTAAATGGTATTGAATTACTTGCTTGTGTTGATGTCTTATGCCTTGATAAAACAGGAACTATTACTGATGGGACAATGGAAGTAGTAGATATTTTAAAGCTTAATGAAAAGTATGATGTTAATAAAATAGTAGGTAATATGTTAGATAAGGATATTAATGCTACAGATAAAGCACTTAGTAAATATTTTAATAAGAATAGTGATTATGAGGTAATAAAAAGAATTCCTTTTTCATCATCTAGAAAATATAGTGCAGTTTCTTTTAAAGAAGGAGACTATGGATTAGGAGCTTTAGAATATCTTACTGATAAGAAGATTGAAGATTATCCAGAATTAGTTAAATTTACGGATAAGGGATACCGAATACTTACTTTAGCTAAAGGTAAGGTAGAAGGTAATAAGATAGTTGATAGTAAAGTAATAGCCTTTATTATTATTAAAGATAATGTCCGAAAGAATGCTAAAGAAACGTTAGAGTATTTTAAAAGTCAAGATGTTAGTTTAAAGATTATATCAGGGGATAATCCATTAACAGTATCAAATATTGTTAAGTATTTAGATTTTGATGGTTATGATAAGTATATAAGTGGTAAAGATTTACCAGAAGATTATGATAAGCTTAAGAGTATTGTTAATGAATATATGATTTTTGGGCGTGTTACTCCTGAACAAAAGAAGATGATTGTTAAGGCTTTGAAAGAAGATAAGACGGTTGGTATGATAGGAGATGGTGTTAACGATATTTTAGCCTTAAAGGAATCAGACTGTGGTATTGCTCTTGCTAATGGGGTAAGTGCGGCAAGAAATGTGGCTGAGGTAGTTTTAACTGATGCTGACTTTGGGATACTTCCGGATATAGTTAATGAGGGTCGAAGAGTAGTTAATAATATCGAGAGAGTATCTAGTATGTATTTAATTAAGACTATTTATTCATTTATATTATCAATACTATCAATAGTTCTTGCTCATGAATATCCTTTCTATCCGGTACAGTTATCATTGATTGGAGCATTTTGTGTAGGTATTCCTTCATTCTTCTTGGCTCTAGAACCTAATTATACAAAGGTTAAAAAAGGGTTTATGGTCAAAGTATTTAGAAATGCTTTACCGGCAGGTTTATGTGTATTTATAAATATATTCTTTATTATTATGATAAGTAATATATTTAATGTTGATTTTGATAATTTAAGATTTGTAGTAGTAGGAGCAACAGGATATTTAAACTTATACTTATTATATAAGATATGTAGCCCACTTACTTTTATTAGAAAGATATTATTAGTGGCTTGTAGTATAAGTTTTGTCTTATCAATGATACTATTTAGGGAGTTTTTACTTTTATCTATTCCTAGTGTATGGGGAATAATATTAATGATTTTACTTATTTTAGCAGATAATTATTTAGTATGGTTATTTACTTTAATATATGATTTTATAGTGAAATTATTTGGAGGTAAGAAATGAAAAAGATAAATTGGTGGAAGTTAGTGTGGGTTTTAGGTGTATATATTATTTTAGGCTTAATATTATATTTGGTTATTGAATATAAGGTTAAATGGGAAAGTTTGGATACTAATAAATATTTATATTTTTATGATTGTGATAATAAGTTATGTACTTCGACAACAAATGTAGGTAGTTATTATAGTCGTTATACTTATAAGAAAAATAGTCCATATATAGTTAACTATGATGATGATACAGTTATTATTAATGATAATGGTAAGTATTTGGTATATGATTATAAGAATGATAAAGTAGTTAGTGATAGTTATGATTGGTATGAATATTTACTTTATAATAATAATACATATTTTATAATAAGAGGTAATAATAAAGTTGGTATTATTGATAATCAAGGTAGTGTAATAGTTAATAATATTTATGATAATATAGCAGTGTCAGGTAATATGTTAAAGGTTAGCAATAATAGTTTATATGGATTAATAGATAGTGATTTTAGTATATATTTAGATTTAGAGTATCAATATGTTGAAGTTAATGGAGAAAATGTTATTATAGAGAAAGATAATAAATATAGTTTGTTATCACTTAGTAAAGAAGTAATTGGTAGTGATTACTTATATATTACTAGAATAGATAATAGTAATTATTTAGTCATTGATAAAGATAATAAAATAGATATAGTTAATAATAAGCTAGAATCTAATTTAATAATGATAATAGATGGTCATTTAGATTATTCTGATACTAATAATATAGATACTTTAAATATTCGTTTTGAAGATAATGTTATGTCATTTGATGTACTTAGTAGTGATAGTGAGGGTATTACTTATAAGTATGATTTAGTAAGTAAGAAATTAGTATAATAAATGGACTTCGTTTTAGGACGGAGTTCTTTTTACAAATAACCAAATTGCTAAAAAAAGCAAAAGAAGAAAGTTTGTGGCTCTCTTCTTTCTTTAATAGATAACGGGATATGGTGGATAAGGTCCGGGTACTGGTGGTCCGTAATAAGGCATAGGGTAAGGTCTAGGATAGAAAGAAGGCGCTAATAGTCCTCCGGTAATACCTCCTAGAATAAATGGCCCTAAAAAGCCACCACCAATAAATCGGTCATTATTCATCATATTGTTTGGTCGTCTATTATTGTACATCATTCTTGGATACATATAATCACCTTTATTACATTATATTAAATAATGCTTGAAATGGTGCTATTATCTTTTACTAAGAACTAGTTTATTTGAAGTATGATAGCATGTATTCATTTCTTTAGTAAACATTTCACTACGATAAATACCATTACTAGTAATATTTATATCAGATTCTATTAGTGATTTAGCAACATATTCGGTTATTATATCTCTTAAATCTAACTTTCTTTGACATTCTATTATATAAGACGTTAAACTATCAATGGATATAGTTGGTATGTTATAACTTAAAATATAGTTATATAGTTCAATTACTGTTATAGTATCACTTAAACTATTACTATAAATACGATTTAAAAAGTCAATAATTTCTTTATCTACTATACCGGTAGCAGGATCAAACATAATACTAAGAAATATTTTTTGTCCTTTCGGACTTGTTAATATTATGCTAATAGGTCTATCTGTTTGATATGGATATTTGATAATACTTAGTTGCTTTTCATTAAGAAGCCTTTCGATGTTTGCTAAATGTAGTGTAGGATCTTTACTTATATAACCATTAATTGGGTATTTAGCAATATAAATATTAATTAAATGATTTATTAGTGATAATGCATCTTCATTAAATGTTATCTTTTCTGTACTTTGCATATATTATCTTCCTTTCTGCGAGATATTATTATAATAAACTAATTAATAAATACAATAGATTAGTGATAAATGGTTAGTTTATTGTTATTTTTGGTTAAATAGAAAAGTTCTTCAAGCAAAAAATAATTTGAAAAAAATTGTAAATTTTATTGCTATACATTGATTAATATTGTATGATAAGTATAGTATTAAGAAGCTAACAAGGGGGGATTATTAATGTATTACAAAGCATATAAATTTAGAATTTATCCAAATGAAGATCAAAGAACTTTAATTAATAAAACATTAGGCTGTACTAGGTTTGTCTACAACTATTTTTTGAATATGCTAAAAGAAAACGGTTATAAGAAAGCAAATGAAAATATAAGACATTATACTCATTATTTAAAATACGAATATCCATTTTTACAAGAAATAGATAGTATTGCTATAAATAAAGCATTGTTTAATCTAGATGATTCATATAAAAGATTTTTTAATAAACAAGGTGGTTATCCAAAATTCAAAAGTAAATTTAGTAAAAATAGTTATAATACAACTGCTGTTTATGGTACGTACAAAAATCATAACTATTGTAATATTGAACTTGATTTAAAAAACAAAACTATTAAATTGCCTAAACTTAAAGTAATGAAAATTAGAGGTTATAGAAACACTGAATCAATCAATGGGAGAATATTAAATGCGACTATTTCAAAAGAACCAAGTGGAAAATATTATGTTTCTGTACTTTTTGAAATTCATGATGAAATCGATAAAGTTATTCCAACTTCGATAGTAGGTATAGATTTAGGAGTTAAAAATCTTTTAACTCTTTCTGATGGAACTGTATTTGAAAACAATAAATATATCTTAAAGTATGAAAAAAGAATAGAGAGAATGCAAAGATTATTAGCAAGAAAAGTAAAAGGTAGTGAAAATTATAAAAAGTGCAAACAAAAATTAGCGATACTTCATTCAAAACTAGCAAATGCAAGAAAATATTATATACATAAAATAACTAAAAATATTACAGATGAATATGATATTATCACATGTGAAAAACTTCATACTAAAGAAATGATAATAAATGGCAAAAAGACAACTCTATCAAAAAATATAAATGATGCAAGTTTTAATGAAATATTAAAACAACTAGAGTATAAATCGAAATTTAAAGGTAAACAGTTTTATCAAATATATGATTATTATCCCTCAAGTCAAACTTGTAGTGTATGTGAAAATATTGATAAAAAATATAAGAACCTAAACGAAAGGACATACAAATGTACAAAGTGTCATTTAGAAATAGATAGAGATTTGAATGTCAGTATTAATATAATGTTTGAAGGTGTAAAAATGTATATGAAAAATTATTGTAGTAATTATTAAAAAGAGCAAGTAAATTAAATTAAAAATATATAATTATGTACGGTAGCGACTATCGGAATTTAAGTCTGTTGGAGAAGACTCAATAGAGTGTCTGTGAAGCAGAAATTTGGAATCGTGAGGTTTCAACGATAAACTTTTGATTTATCACTTGTTCTAATATATTATATTACTAAGTATTATAAAATATTTCTTTTTTGGACTTTATTTTAGTGCTCATATATGTTATTATAATAATTGTCAGTAATAATAAATAGAAGTAAAGAGGTATAAAATGAAGTATGGTAGGTATGATAAGATAAAGTTATCTAATAATAAAGAATATGTTATTGTAGATAAGGTTATTTTAGGGGATAAAATGTATTTATATTTAACTAATGATGATATAACACAGAATATAGTTGTTAGAGTATATAATGATAATGGTATTGATAGAATTAAAAATGTATATAATGATGATGAGATAGCTAGAGTATTTACTCAAGTAATAGCTAATAATTTATAGTATGCAGAGATATTTTGCTAAAGATTTTATTGATGATAAGCCAGTCTTATATGATAGTGATATGAAACATATAACTAAAGTTATGAGACTAGTTAGTGGAGACTATTTTGAAGTAGTTTATGATAAGATGGTTTATCATTGTAAAATAGAAAATACAATACCATTTAGTTATATAATAGAGAGTACTAGTAATGAAGAAGATAAGACAATAGGTCTTACGGTAGCGGTTGGATTAGTTCAAGAACAGAAGATGGATCTAATATTACAGAAACTTACGGAGTTAGGAGTAGAGACTATTATTCCATTAAAGACGGAAAGAAGTATTGTTAAATTAGATGATATTAGATTTGCTAAGAAGTTGGTTCGTTGGCAAATGATATGTAAAGAAGCTAGTGAGCAATCGTTTAGAAATGTTATTCCAAATATTACTAATGTTATGACAATAGATGATTTAAAGAATATAGATATAGATACAAAGTTAGTATGTAGTACTAAAGAAAAAGATAATATTATTAATAAATATGTTGATAATTTAAGTAAAGATGATAATATAATATTTGTAATAGGTCCAGAAGGGGGACTTAGTGCAAATGAAGAAGATAAACTTAATTCTTATGGATATAAGAGCATATCTTTAGGAAATAGAATTCTTAGAGTGGAGACAGCAACATTTTTTGTAGCAAGTATTATTAATTATATAAATATGGAGTGATAACATGGATAACATAGTAAAAATAGCTATTATTGTAGGAATTATTATTATTGGTATTACAGGAGTATTTGTTTACATTAAGATTAAACACATTAATGAAGAAGAAGATACCTATGATGAGATAGAAGTTGATGATAAGGATTCAGTTAAGTTAGATTTATTAAATAATAATAATGATACTTGGGTTAAGGATAATCAGGTAGATAGTGATATTAAAATTAATAGTAATGCTATCGATAAATCTATAGATAAGATAGATGCAGTTGAAAAGAGTATACCTGAAGTTAATGCGCCTACTTTTCAAACTAGAGATGAAGTTAAGAAAGAAGTAGTTAATAACAAAGTTAGTGTTGAACCTAAAGTAGAAAATAAGTTAGAGAACAGAGTAGAGAACAAACAAGTTAGTAATGTTAATACACCTTCTAGTAGTAAGCCATATTCTAATAAATATTCATCTGCTAGTACGTTAATATCACCGGTTGGTTATTATTCTAATGAGTTAGTGCGTAATGATTTGATGGGGAAAAGAGCTAGTAAAGTAGAAAAAACAATAGTTGATGAAAGTAAGAATGTTGAAGAAGTAAAGTCAGTACCTAGTACTTTTATTGAACAAGCTCCTGAAGTTAAGACTCCGGTTATGGAGGTTAAGCAAGAAGTTAATGAAGAAGAAGTAGCAAAACAAGAAACAGGTAATAATAGAATATCTTTTGCAGATATGAAACAGACTTATGTTAAGAAAGAAGATAAGCCTAGAAATTTTATGGAAGAAGTGTCAGAGAAGTTATCGAGAGAGGTAAAACCTCAAACCATTGAACTTACTGACTATGAACAAAAACAAGAAGACGAAGCTATTATTAGTTATCAAGAGTTGCTTGCTAATAAAGATAAGACTTTTAATATATCTGATGATGAAGAAGATGAGGATTTTATATCAGCTTTAAAGTCTTTTAGAGAAAGTTTGTAAGATAAAAAATTAAATTATTGATTTTGCTGGCGATTATGATATAATGAGTATATAAGTAATATATATGGGTTGATGATATATTTAAAGATAGAGGTGGGTTATATATGGCAGTAAATGTAAGTACGGAGTTGTTAAAATCAGGTGGTAATGAGGTATTAAATAGTTTTACTAGTTGTGAAGGACCATATCAAGCTGTGGCGAGTGCGAGTTGTGATGTTCCGGCATTTAATTCTTTTAAGGGAAAATTACAAAGTAAATTTTCAACGTTTGAGGAACATTCTAATATTTTTAGTAGTAAAATACGTGATTGTGCTATTTGCTTGGAAGAAATTGATAGTCTTATTGCAAGTGGTGCTTCAGGTAAACAATTAGTTAGTGTTAATAATATAGGTTTTGGAGCATTGGGTGGTATTACAGTAGCGGCAAATGTGGCGGCGGAGTTTCTTGATAGCAAGTCAGATAATTTAGATGAGTCAGATGCTGATAGTGTGGCTACTGATACCGATGTTGATACTGATATTGTTTATTATGGAGCAAATCTTCAGCCAAAAAATAATAGTGGCATTGCTCATAGAGGTTATCATTCGGGAGGAATAAAAGAAAATACTGTAGAAGCATTTAGAAATGCCGGGGTTAATGGTTTTTGGGGCTGTGAGACTGATGTTGGATTTAATAATTCTGGTGAGATAGTTTGTAGTCATAATTCTCCTGACAGCAATGCACCTTCATTTGAGGATTATTTAAAGATTTGTAAAGAATATGGTATGACAGCAGTAATTGATTTAAAATATTACAATACTGATGGTTCTGATGCAAAATTATCTTCAGCAGTTGTTGAAACTGTTAAAGAATATGGTATGTTAGATAGTTGTGTTTTTCAAACAAATCATGAAGCTGATGTACAAAACATTAGAAATACTTCTGACGATGCTAGAATATGGTTGCTTGCAAATGAAGTAAATTCTAGTAATATGCAGATGATTGTTGATAATAATGTTGAATGTGTTAATCTTTATGCTAAATTAGATTTAAATGTAATAAAGTCTAGAATTGCAGATTTTAATGAAAAAGGTATTGATTCTTGTGTTTGGGGTGTTTTATCTGAAAATGGTAAAAACTCTTATATGAATGCTGGTGCGACATATATAATGTCTGATAATCTTCTAGATGTTACTCCTTATCAAGAGGGGCAGAAAGACTTTAATAATATAGCAAATTAATGAAAAAAATTGGGAATTAAGAAAAAAGGGCTTGCTAGATATTATATTATGTGATAGAATTATAAACAGTTGGTGATTCGCTGACAATATTGTTATAATCACTGTTAAAAGCAAAGGAGAGTGAATAAACGATGAGTAATTTAATGGAAAAAGTAACTTCAAAGCAACTTAAACCTAATATTGAAGAATTTAAAGTAGGTTATACAGTTAAGGTTGGTAGCATTATTACTGAAGTAAAGAATGGTGTTGCTAAGGAAAGAGTTCAATACTTTGAAGGTATAGTTATTGCTCGTAAAGGTAGTGGAATTTCTGAAACATTTACAGTTAGAAAAGAATCTGCAGGTGTTGGAGTAGAAAGAATATTCCCATTACATAGTCCTAAGATAGCTTCTATCGAAGTTATTAAGAAAGGTAAAGTAAGAAGAGCAAAATTATATTTCTTAGGTTCAAGAAAGAGTTCATATAAGATTAAAGAAGAGAGATAATAGCTTGCTGTTATCTTTTTTTGAAAGGAATATTTATGAAAAGTAAAATTAAAGAAGTTGTGCCATATATTATAATTATTGTTGTGGTAGCATTACTTAGGTTATATATAATAACTCCGGAAATCGTTAGTGGTCGTTCAATGGAGAATACACTTCATGATGGAGAATGGATATTAAATAGTAAGATACTTTATAGATATAAAGATATTGAGAGATTTGATATTGTTGTTATTAAAAAACAAAATTATTTAGTTATCAAAAGAGTAATTGGTCTACCGGGTGATTATGTTGAATATAAAGATAATAAATTATATATTAATGGTGAAGAAGTAGAAGATGGGTATGCTAAAAACGATACTAATAATTTTAGTTTAAAAGATATATGTTATAGTTGTGAGGTAATACCTAAAGATAAATATTTAGTTTTAGGGGATAATAGAGAGATATCAGCGGATAGTAGAAGTAAAGAACTTGGTTTAGTATCTAAAAATAATATTACAGGTAAAGCTGTATTTAGATTATGGCCATTAAATAAATTTGGTTTAATATAAAAAAACATCACTATTAAGTGATGCTTTTTATCTTATTGAGGCGCTGTTGTTAATTGATATAATTCCATATATAAATAATATATCTTTATTTTCAAAGTCAACATAATTTTTAAGTAATTTAGGGGATATATATCTTGTATCAATAACAGTTATTTTGCTATATCCTTCTGCTAATAATGGTATTAGGCTACTTCCATAAGAATCTCTAAATACAATTAATTCTTTATTGTTTGAAATATTAGTATCTATTTCTATTAGAGATACAGCACCTGATAGGTAGATATCATATTTATCTTGAGATTTAATTTTATCTAGATCATATATAGTTGTTTCTTTTTTTGTTTCATAATTGTATGTTTTACTATTTTTAATTGTATTATTTGTTAATACTTTAATTGTTTCAGTAGTTGTTTTAATTGGTAATTGTTTAGCATATACACCTTTAAAAGAAGTAATAGGTTCTTCTATATATGTTGTATTAGCTTTAAAGTTCATTTCTTTTTTTAATACATCAATTACTTTTGGTAGATTTTCTTGTTTCCAATGTGTATCTGTTTTATAATAATCTTCTAATGATAAGGTATTAAATATGTCAATATATTTAAAGTCTTTTAAATTATTTTGCATAATATTTGTTAGTTTTGTATAATCTAATCTTAGATTACCGTTATTTATAAAATAATTTTTATCGGGTGCTATTGTGTAGTAAGTATTATTATTTTTAAAATAGTTGTTTTTTAATGTATTCATTTTGTTAGTTAGATTATTAACTGATTTTTCATTTAATGGAAATGTTTGCTCAATTATATAGTCTTGATAAGTATATAAGTTATTATAATTTTTTTTGAATTTAAGTTCTAAGTTGACTTTAACTTTTCTAAATTCATCTCTTTTAATAAACTGATCTGTAGTATAAGTATCAAATTCTTTAAAGAAAGTCCCTTTTAGTAAACTTTTGATGGTTAATTCAGGGAATTGTTGAAGTTTTCTTCTTTCAGATAGTGATATTTTTTCGTCTTTTGTTATTATATTTATTGTTAGAAATGAAATTAGAATTGTTGAGAATAGTATTGTTACTACTATGTTTTTTGTTTTATTATTCATTATGCCTCCTAAAATCTAAAATATAAGAATGGGTTATATGAACTATCTATTAGATATGCTGTTACTAGTAGTAATAAGATAATTATATAAAATGGTTCTAGTATATTTATTATATTGTTTATAAGATTATTTTTCTTTAATTTTTCTATTATATTTTTACATATTGGTGTGGATGCTATAATGGCTACTATTAGTATTGGTAAATAACTTTTTATATAGTATATAGTATATGTATTTATAAATGGCTCTTTATTAAAACCAAATAGACCAATAATATTATGCCAAGCGGTATTCATGGTATTAGCATTAAAGATTATAAAACTTATCATTACTATAAATAATACATATATTCTTTTTATAATATTAGGTAATTTATCTAATATTTTATTTAACCATAATTTTTCTATTATTAATAATATTCCAAATAATAATCCCCATATTATAAAATTCCAACTAGCTCCATGCCATATTCCGGTTAATAACCAAACAATTAAGATATTTCTTAAAAACTTGATTTTACTTACACGGTTGCCTCCAAGAGGGATATAGACATAATCTCTAAACCAAGATCCTAGGGAGATATGCCATCTTCGCCAAAATTCAGTAATACTTTTTGATATATATGGATAGTTAAAGTTTTCTAAGAAGTGGAAACCGAATATTCGACCTAAACCGATAGCCATGTCAGAATAAGCTCCAAAGTCAAAATAGATTTGTAACATATAACTTACAGCAAATACCCAATAGAAGACAATACTTCTTTCATCTGCTAGGTCAAATTTGGTACATAGTTCTCCTAACATATTAGCAATTAATACTTTTTTAGCAAGACCAATAGTAAACCTTCTAACGCCAATAGCAAAGTCTTCAAAACTATGTTTTCTATTATCTAGTTCATCTTCGATTATTTCATATCTTACAATAGGGCCTGCTATTAGTTGGGGAAATAAAGATACATATGTTGCTAGTTTTAAGAAACTTTTTTGAACTTTTACTTTTCCTCGATAAACGTCTATTACATAACTTATTATTTGAAATGTATAGAAGGATATTCCTATTGGTAGGGCTATATTTAATAACTTAAAGTTAGTATTAAAGATATTATTAATGTTTGATATAAAGAAATCAGTATATTTAAATATTACTAATAGTATTATGTGAATAAATAGGGTAAGTATTAGAATACTTTTATCTTTATATTTATCTATTAGAATAGCTCCTATATACGCTACTAATATTTCAAATAACATTAATAATATATACTTTGGTTCTCCATAGAAATAAAATAATAATGAAAATAATAATAATACTAAATTTTTATATTTTTTGGGTACTATGAAGTAGACAATTAGTACTAATGGTAGAAAGTAATACAAAAAACTTATACTTGTAAATAACATAATTCCTCCTTTTGAAAAGGCACCAATTAAGGTGCTACTTGATTATTCGTTAACGTCTTTTAATATTTCGTCTGGTAATTCAATATCTTCTTCTTCATATGTTTTTTCTAGTTCTTTACCAATGTTATTGTTAACATATTTTTTGAATTCTTCATATATTGGTTTGGCATCTTCTTCATTAGCCATAATTAGAAATATTACATTACCGTTATTTGTGATATATAATTTATCAGCATTTACGCAAACCCAACGACGCATATTAATGTTATTTAACATTTCTTCTTTCATTTCTTCAATGTTAGTATTATCTTTTACTTTAACTACTGCTAAGTTATAAGGAATAGCGTTCATTTGGGGTAAAGAAACTATTACTGATTCAACATTTTCATTAGATTTAAGACCAGTATAACTTAATAAATCATCAGAATTATTAATATCAATAGTTTCTGTTTCTAATTCTGGTAATTCTAGTTTGCTATTTTTATATATAGATTTAATCATCTTAGTAATATCTTCATTTGTTTTTAATTCTGAAGAAGTATTCGGTTTAAGAAAAATAAAACCTAATATAATAATAACAACAAGAATAATTCCACCAATTATAAAATCTTTCTTTTTCATTTCAACCTCCTATCTGATATATTAATTGTAGCATAAAAAAAATATTTAGTAAATAGTTGTTGACAGTTAGACAGATGTTCAATTATAATATAGTTGAATAGTTGTTCAACTATAGGAGGTGTGTATGGAGAGAAAAGAACTAGTTTGTGATTGTAATATTATTCATGAAGAGGCAGTTAATATGGCTATTAAAAATAGACCTGATGATAAGGAATTGATTAATTTGTCAGAATTATTTAAGATATTAGGAGATTTAACAAGAATTAAGATTATTTGGACACTAGATAATAATGAGATGTGTGTATGTGATATTGCTAATGTTTTGAATATGACTAAATCGTCGATATCGCATCAACTTTCTATTTTAAAGAATGCTGGCATAGTTAGATATAGAAAGTCAGGAAAAGAAGTATATTATACTTTAGATGATGAACATATTAATAAATTATATGAAATAGGTCTTGAACATATAGAACATAGAATGAAAGGTGAATGTGATGAGTAAATATAGATATAATATTAATAATTTAGATTGCGCTAATTGTGCAAGAAAAATAGAAGAAATGTTAAATAATAATAGCGATTTTAAGAATGCTTCAGTTAATTTTAATACTTGTAAAGTTTCTTATGAATCAGATAAGAAATATAGTTTGAAAGATTTAAATGAACTTGTAAAGGGTATTGAACCTGATGCTTATCTTACAGAGGAAGAGGTAGAGAAAGATACTAAGCAATTTCATTTAAGTATATTAATTATTGCTTTAGTTATTGGTATTTTAGCATATCTTCTACCTTTATCTAAGCCATTTAAGTTAGTGTTTTATATTGTTTCTTATGGATTACTTCTTTATAGAACAACAATTAATGCGGTTAAATTGTTAGTTAAGGGTAATGGAATTAATGAGAATGCTTTAATTACTATATCATGTCTTGGAGCTTTATTACTTGGTGAGGTTATGGAAGGTATGATGGTTATAACTTTATATACTATTGGTAAAATATTAGAAGAGAAAGCTATTAATAATTCAAGAAAGTCTATTAAAGAGTTATTAGATATTAAAGAACCATATGCTTATAAGAAGGTAAAAAATAAAATTGATAAGGTTAAAGTAGAAGATGTTTTAGTAGGAGATATTCTTGTTGTTAAGGCTGGTGAAAAAATACCAGTTGATGGTATAGTAGTAAAGGGTAGTAGTAAGTTAGATACTTCAGCATTAACAGGTGAGAGTGAACTTGTAGAGGTTGAAGAAGGGTCAATAGTATTATCAGGTAGTATCAATACTTTAAATGTAATAGAAATAAAAACTACTTCTTTATTTGAAAATAGTACCGTATCAAAGATTTTAGAATTATTAGAGAGTGCTACTGACAAAAAAGCAAAAACTGAGACCGTTATTTCTAAGATTAGTAAAATCTATACTCCTGTTGTAGTTATTTTAGCAGTTTTGATAATGGTATTATTTCCATTAGTATTTAATATATCTACGCATGATAGTATATATCGAGGGCTTACTTTCTTGGTAATATCTTGTCCGTGTGCGATTGCAATATCTATTCCTTTATCTTATTTTACAGCAATTGGAGTAGCCGGCAAGAAAGGTATCTTAATTAAGGGTAGTAATTACTTAGATAATTTAAGTGAAGCTACTAGTATAATTTTTGATAAGACAGGAACACTTACTAGTGGAGCATTTACTGTATCCAATATAGAAATTATAGATAAAAAATATACGAAAGATGAAATTATCGATATCTTAGTAATGGGTGAGTCTTATTCAGATCATCCGATTGCTAAATCAATTTTAAGACTTAAAGATACGGATATTGATAGTAGTAAAGTTAAGAACTTTAAAGAGATGACTGGTAAGGGTATATCATTTACTTTAGATAATAAAAAGATTTTAATAGGTAATGGTAAGCTATGTAATAAGTGTGATAATGAAGCAATGATTCATTTAAATATTGATGGTAAACATGTGGCTTCTATTACAATAGATGATGGTATTAAAAATAATGCTAAGGAAGCGATTACTAAGTTAAAATCATATGGTATTAAAACTTATATGTTTACAGGAGATAAAAAAGATGTTGCCCTAGATATTGGTCATAAACTTGATATTGATGAGATTAAGTATGAGATGCTTCCGACAGATAAGTTTGAGTGTTATGAAAAGGTTAGTGAAAGTAATAAAATAACAATATTTGTTGGAGATGGTATTAATGATGCTCCGGTATTAAAAAGAGCAGATATTGGTATTTCGATGGGCGGTGTAGGTGCTGACTCAGCAATTGAAGCTAGTGATATTGTTTTAATGAGTGATGAAGTAGAGCGTATTCCACAGGCTATTGAGATATCAAAATATACAAGAAAAATAATTAAACAAAATTTAATCTTTGCTATGAGTGTTAAATTAATTATCTTACTTCTTAGTGTATTTGGTTATGCTAATATGTGGCTTGCTGTCTTTGGTGATACGGGAGTTACGTTAATTACGATTTTAAATACTTTAAGAATAATTAAAAAATACAATAAATAAAAAAATTACACTTAGTACTAAAGTGTAGTTTTTCTTTTAATTAAATTTCTTTTTTAAGAATAAAGCACCAATTAGAATAATTATACTTGATGCGGCAGCTATTTCTAAATTATTATTTGTTTTAACACCTGTATCAGGAATATTTTTATCGGCTAAACTATAGATATAGACAACAATAATATCTTCTTTAGTATATGTTCCTATTTCTTCACCTTCAATTTTAACTAGATTATAGTTATCAATTATCTTATCAGTTGTTTGATATTCTTTATTAACCATACCGGTAGTAATAACTTCATCTGCTAAAACATTTCCGGCAGTATCAATATATTTAGCAATTACTTTGCCTTGTTCAGCAGTATATGATAGGTGTGCATGGCCTGTGATACGATAACCTTGATAAGCATTAGTTAGAAGTGGGCCATTGAAATGGAAGTTCATGTCAATACCTTGTTCAGTATTATTACTTAGATTTCCAATATGTTCTTGAATTTTGTCATCACCTTTAGAGATATTGCGCATATATTCTCCTGGAGTATATTCATGTTGATTAGTGTCATCTATATTTTCATCGGCTAGAGATATACCCATAGCATAATTAAATAGAAAGTCATAGTGTAATTTAATTAATTCAGGATTATCTTCTTCGTAGTTTATCGCATTCCCACCAAATATACCATAAGCTATTTCTTCTTTAGTAAAGTCAGTTAATTTAGTTATTTTCTCTTTACCATCTTTACCATAATTATAATAGTCGTTAAAGAAATCTAAATAGTAAGTTGCTAAATCACTAATACCATCATAACCTTTTTCTTTTAGTAGAGTATCTAATACTTCATTATTCATATCTTTTGTTTTAGTAGTAAGAGCTTTTAAAGCAAGATTACTAGTTCTTCTAAACTTTTGTAATTCTGTAATATTTTCATTATTAAATGTTTTTATATCACTTATTTTTTGATAACCAATTTCTTCTAATTCTTTAGAACTATATGGATATATTACAAAAGAATCTTTATCATAGTTATAGTTATATTTAGATTTGTTAATTATTTTAACATTAACTTTTAAGGTATAACCTGGTACGATATAAGGGGCTTGTTTTTCATCTTGACCCCATGCAATAACCTCAAATATATCTGGGTTGATTACTAATGTTTCTTTGTCATAATCTTCAGGAATAGTATATGTTAAGGTAAATAGGTAATAACTTTTTTTATTTTCGTCAATTTGTTTACCTAGATATTCCCAATCAACTAATATACTATCATCAGTTTTTGTTGTTTCCGGTTGAATAGCTTGCCATTTATAAGTTAATTCTTCGACTGCATCGGCTTTAACTGGACTATAAATTAGTAGAAAAGCCAATAATATAAATATTATTTTTTTCATATTCTCTCCTTTACAATATATATAATAGGAGTTATTTCGTGAATAAATTGTCAATTCGTGGGGGATATAATAAAATATTCAAATATTACAAAACTGTAAGATAAAATATATATATTAGATGATATAATATATATAAGAAAGTGGGACTTTTATGAAGAAAATAATGATAGTAGAAGATGATAAAACAGTAGCAAGTGAGTTATATGATTTATTAGTTAATGCTTCGTATGAGGCAATTATTTTAGAAGACTTTAAGAATGCTAAAGAAAGAATAATGGATAGTAATATTGATCTTATTTTGTTAGATATTAATATTCCTTTTCTTAATGGAGAATTATTGTTAAAAGAGATTAGAAAAGAATCTAATATACCGGTTATTATGATAACTAGTAAGACTAATGAAACGGATGAAGTATTATCAATGTCTTATGGAGCGGATGATTATATAACTAAGCCTTATAATCCGGTAATACTATTACTTAGAATATCTAATATATTTAGAAGATGTGAAAATAGATTAGATGTAATTAAATATAAAGATTTAGTAGTGGATATTAATAAAGGAATAATTAAGAGCAATGACCGAGAAATAGTACTTACTAAGAATGAGATGATTATTTTTAGTTATTTATTAAGTAATAAAGAGAGAATAGTATTGAGAGATGAACTAATGACAACGTTATGGAATAATGATGAATATATTAATGATAATGCTTTAACAGTTAATATAAGTAGATTAAGAAGTAAGTTAAAAGAATTAACTAGAGAAGATATGATAGAGACAAGAAAAGGAATAGGGTATATATTATTATGAAATTAGTTAGTTATATAAAAGATAAAGTTATTAGTATAGTTATATATTTATTGATGGTAGTACTTATTTCTTTAATTCTTAAAGTATTTAATTTAGATAAGAGTGTTTTGATAGTAATATTTTTAATATTAATAATAAATGGAATAATGATAATACTAATTAATTATTTTAGGAAAAGAAGTTATTATAATAATATATTAGGAATGCTAGATAAATTAGATAAGAAATATTTAGTATTAGAAACTGTTTTAGAACCTACTACTTATGAAGAAGAAATAGTTAATAATATTTTATATGATATAAATAAGTCAATGATAGAGAATATTAATATTCAGAAAAGAAGTATTAATGAATTTAAAGATTATATTGAGATGTGGATACATGAAGTTAAGTTACCAATAGCTAGTATGGTTTTGAAGTGTCATAATCATAAAGAAGTTAATTCTAATGAATTATTAAGTATTATTAGAAGACTAGATAATGATATTGATCAAATACTTTATTATATGCGAAGTGAAATAACCGAGAAAGACTTTATCATTAGTGAAGTTTCTTTAAAAGATATAGTTAGAAGTGTTAGTTTAAAGAATAAAGATGATTTATTAGAAAATAAGATTGAGTTAGAAGTTAATATAGATAATGAATGTGTATATACTGATAAGAAATGGATGGAGTTTATATTAAATCAAATTATTAGTAATAGTATTAAGTATAAGAAAGAGAAAGATAGTTTTATTAAAATTACTAGTAATGTTAGTGAAGATAAAGTAAATCTGATAGTATATGATAACGGAATTGGAATATCTAAGGGGGATATTAAGAGAGTTTTTGATAAATCGTTTACCGGTAAGAATGGTAGAGATAAGATAAAATCAACGGGTATGGGTTTATATATTGTTAAGAACTTATGTAGTAAGTTAGGCCATAATATTTATATTGAGAGTGACCTAGATAAATATACCAAAGTAATTATTGAATTTGGTAAGAATAATTATTATAATTTTTAATATTACGAAATTGTAAGGTAATGTAATATTAAATTGGCGACAAATAGATAGTGATTTAGTAGAATTAGTTATGAAAGGAGAAAAAGTTTATGGAAAATATTTTAAGATTATGCAATGTAGAAAAATACTATGGAAGTAAATCTAGTTTAACTAAGGCTATTAATGATATTTCTATGGAAGTAGGAAGAGGAGAATTTGTAGCAATTATGGGGGCTAGTGGTTCAGGAAAGACGACTTTATTAAATATGATATCGACAATAGATAAAGTAACTGCCGGACATATTTTTGTTGATGGAGAGGATATTACAAAGTTAAAAGGTAATAAATTAAATAAGTTTAGAAGAGATAAGTTAGGTTTTATATTTCAAGATTTTAACTTATTAGATACTCTTACGGGATATGAAAACATATCTTTATCATTATCTATCCAAAATGTTCCTTATAAAGAACAAAAAGAGAAAATAGAAGACATTAGTGGTAAGTTAGGTATTACTAAAATACTAGATAAATATCCATATCAAATGAGTGGTGGTGAAAAGCAAAGAATTGCTAGTGCAAGAGCAATCATAACTAATCCTAGTTTAATTTTAGCAGACGAGCCAACTGGAGCGTTAGATTCTAAGTCATCTAGACAATTATTAGATAGTATTGAATTTTTAAACAAGAAATTAAATTCCACTATTTTAATGGTAACACATGATGCTTTTACGGCTAGTTATGCTAGTAGAGTAGTATTTATTAAAGATGGAAAGATATTTAATGAATTAAGTAGAGGTGAAAAAACAAGAAAGGAATTTTTTGATAATATAATTGATGTAGTCACTCTTTTAGGGGGTGAGATGAACGATGCTTTATAAATTATCAGTATCTAATATAAAGAAAAGTTTTAAAGATTATGCTATATACTTTATTACTTTAATAATGGGTGTTTGTATATTTTATGTCTTTAATTCGATGGATAGTCAAACGGTTATGCTAGAACTATCTAGTAGTCAAGAAGAGATAATTGAACTTTTAGTATCATCATTATCATATGTGTCAGTATTTGTATCAGTTATATTAGGATTCTTAATTATATATGCATCAAGATTTTTGATAAAGAAACGTAATAAAGAGTTTGGTATATATATGACATTAGGAATGTCTAAGAGAAAAATATCATTACTACTGTTAATTGAGACTTTCTTAATTGGACTTATTTCTTTAGGAATTGGTTTATTATTAGGAATAGCTTTATCACAAATTACAAGTATATTTGTAGCTAATATGTTTGAAGTTAATATGACTAAATTTTCGTTTAACTTTTCGAAGAGTGCAATGATAAAGACAATAATTTATTATGGTATTATATATTTAGTAGTAATGATTTTTAATACAATTATTATAAATAAAAATAAACTTATAAATCTATTACAAGCTAGTAAGAAACAAGAAAAGATTAAATTAAAGAATCCTTATGTTTGTATAGTATTATTTATATTATCAATAGGTATGTTAGGATCAGCATATTATATGGTTACAGATGGATTATTTAAATTACTTGACTATGGTTTGAATATATTATTACTTTCAATATCTCTTGGGGTAGTTGGTACGATATTATTCTTTTATTCAATATCAGGAATGTTATTAAAGATATTATCTAAATGGCATAATATATATTATAAAAAATTAAATACTTTTGTTTTTAAACAAATAAGTAGTAAGATTAATTCAATGGTTATATCAATATCAGTTATATGTATTATGTTGTTTATTACTCTATGTTTATTATCTAGTGCTTTTACTATAAAGAACTATTTTAATAATTCTATTAATAAGTATGCACCAGTTGATTTTCAGGGGGTAATAAGTACAAATGTTGATAAAGAAGAAGTAATTAATTCTATAAATAGTGAGAAGTTAATAAAAGATAATGTTAAAGATATGGTTATTATTAATGAATATTATGATAATAATTTATTATATAGAGAATCACTTGGTAATTACTATCCAATAATTAAAGATAAGTATCCATATTTAAGATATGATTTTTTAGTAGAGATAGTTGGAGAAAGTGATTATAATAAGTTAGCTAAATTATATAATTTAGATAAAGTATCTTTAAAAGATGATGAATATATTATTGTATCTAATTATGATAAAGAATTATATGATGAAGTGTTAGTTAGAGATAGTATAATTAATATATTTGGTTATGACTTAAAACCCGCTAGTAAGAGGTGTATTGAAGGATTTGTTAGAATTGGTGGTAATCCATCTAATTTAGGGTTCTTTGTAGTACCTGATAAAGTTATTAACAAAGAAGATGCTAGTATAAAAATGCTAGTTGGTAATTATCGAACAAAAGATGAAGATATAGTTAAATTAATCGAGGATAAGTTTAGTGAATATAATAGAAGTAATACTATTACAATAGATACAAAGAATGATATAAAAGAGGCTTCAACAGGGTTATCGGCGATTGTTACATTTATTGGTTTATATTTAGGTATTATCTTTCTTATTTCATCTTCGGCTATTCTTGCTTTAAAAGAATTATCGGACTCTTTAGATGATAAGAATAAGTATCAAGTATTAAGACAAATAGGGGCTGATGAGGTAGATATAAATAAATCTTTATTTAAACAAATGTTAATATTCTTTGTTATGCCTTTATCTTTAGCAATAGTTCATACAATATTTGGACTTAGATTTTGTACTTATGTTTTAGGTAGCTTAGGTATAGATAATATATTAAAAGGTTCGGTTACAACATTTATATTTTTAATTATTATATATTCAATATATTTTATATTTACTTATATTTGCAGTAAGAATATTATTAAAGAGAGAATGTAAATACATAGTTATTTGTGTATTTACTTTTTATTTGTGATATAATTTTAGTGTTAGGTAGTGAGATAGATGATATTAAATGTTAGTGGTAGAACAGATATAGTAGCTTTTTATACATAATGGTTTATGAATTGATATAAAGAAAGTTATGTTGATGTAAGAAATTCATTTAATCCTAAGTTAGTTAGTAGAATATATTTTAGAGTATGTAGTTTATTAGATGGTTATGTTAGTAAGATATTAATTTCATTTATAGATAATTATAAGAATGTTAGAAAGAGCGTTAGAATAATTAATCACCGAGAATTTACAGAGAATGATTATATGGTAATTGGTAAATCGTTTAGTAAGAGTGCTCATGAACATAATATTATAGTGCATACTTGTTTTGAAGATAGAAATTTAGTAGAATATGGTTTTGAGAAGGGTGAATGTTTATCACATGAACTAGCTTATAAATTAACAGGTAAAGTATATAAGAAAGAATGGGGTGCTAGAAAAGAGAAGAAATGTCATTGTGTACAAATGGTTGATATTGGAGTATATAATTCTTGTAAGCATTTCTGTAAGTATTGTTATGCTAATTATGATGAAAAGTTAGTTAATAAGAATTTTATGGAACATGATCCTAATTCATCACTACTTATTGGTAAGTTAGAAAAAGATGATATTATAAAAGAAAGGTTTGTATAGGTGGAAGTAATGAAGAAAGTATTATTTGCAACAGGAAATGAGAGTAAAGCTAAAAGATTTAAAGATGGTTTATTAAGAAATGGTATTGAAATAATAACTATTAAGGATATTGATGAGGATATCGAAGTTTCAGAGGATGGTAAGGATGCAATAGAGAATGCTTTAATAAAAGCTAGGGCGTATGCTAAAGTGTTAGATATACCGGTGTTTGCTATGGATGATAGTTTATATATAGATAATATACCTGGTGACAAGCAACCAGGGCTATATGTTAGAAGAGTTAATGGTAAGAGATTATCTGATGAAGAAATGCTTACTTATTATTCTAATTTAGCGCATGAATATGGTGTAGATGGTAAATTAACTTGTAGATGGGTATATGGAATTGCGGTTATTAATAATGGAGTGGAGTCTACTTATACATGGAATAAAGATGATTTTTATATAGTAGATAAACTTTCTGATAAAATTGATCCGGGGTATCCTTTAAATACAATATCAATAAATAAGAAATTAAATAAGTATTTTACAGATATGACTAAAGAAGATTATGATACTGTTAAAGAAGATGAGAGTGATGTTGTGGAGTTTCTTTGGAAGAATTTATCGAGGTAGTTATGAAGAAGATGAACGCTAACCATTTGAAGTTAATAGCAATAATAGCAATGACAATAGATCATATAGCAGATTTATTATATCCGGGAATGCCTAATAATATGGTATCTAATATAATGCATATTATAGGTAGATTAACAGCACCAATTATGTTTTTCTTTATATGTGAAGGCTTTTATTATACTAAGAGTCTTAAGAAGTATATAACTAGATTATTTATCTTTTCAATAATATCACACTTTGCTTATTGTTATGCTTTTGGTATTAATATAATACCTTTTATAGATGGTAATATATTTAATCAAACTAGTATTATGTGGTCTTTAGCATGGGCAGTAGTAGCACTTTATATTGTATATGGAGAGAATAAATTAAAAGAGTGGCAGAAAACATTATTAGTAGTATTTATATGTTTAATTACTTTTTGCGCAGACTTTAGTTCTATTGCAGTTATGTCTATAATAAGTATGTATAAAGATCGAGGTAATTTAAAGAAACAGTGTTCTTCTATGATGATATGGTTAGGATTATATGCTATTATATCTTTTATATTTGTAAATAAAGTATATGGAATATTAGTGCTATTTTCAATATTAGTTTATCCAATATTAAAGTTATATGATGGTACTAAAGGAAAGAGTAAGTGGATGAAATGGTTCTTCTATTTATATTATCCAGCACATTTAGTTATTATTGGAATATGTAGAGTAGTTATGTATGGTGATATAACATTGTTATTTAAGTAATAAGGAACAATTTAATTTGTTCTTTTAATTTATATATGTTATACTAAAGGTTGTAAGGGCGGTGTTAATGGTGAAAAAGAAAAGTGATAATTATCAGTTAAATATTCAAGGTATTTATTTTTGGGTTAGATATTTTAGTGATAATAAAGAACAAGCATATACTAAAGGTAGTATTCGTGATGACTATTATTTATATATGCAAAGAATTAAAGATGATAAATATATAGATTATATAACTAATAGAGTATTTAATATACAGGAAGATGGAGATTATTTAATTATTTGGCCAAGTGGTGTTAAAATACCTAAGAATCGTTTAGAGATATGTAATGATATTGAAGATGTATCTACAATAATCATGGATAATGATAATAAGATGGCTGAATATTTTACTATATCGGAAGAAATAATATATGAAAATTATTTTTGCAATGAGTTAGCATATTATTATGGATTAGATGTTATACCGGCAAGTTATGTTGATGAATCTATTGAGTATGTTAAAGTTAATTGTAGTGATGATACTTATAATAGAGGAAGGAAATTGGTTCAGTAAAAATGTATGAAGAAAAGACAAAACGTATATGATTTATATTGGTATTTTGCTTGTGAAAGGCAAAATATTTTTTGGAAAAAGTTAAATGAAGAACCTGCTCCATGGACTAATGATAAAATATTACAGAAATATAAGTTTTGTAATAGTTATAGAGTTAATGATAGAGTTAGTCAATATTTACTTAGAAATGTTATATATAATGGAAGAAAATATTCTGATGAAGATATATTATTTAGAATATTATTATTTAAATTATTTAATAAAGAATCAACTTGGGAGTTATTGTTAGCAAATTTTTCGGATATTACATTAAAAACGTTTAATATGAAAGATTATTCTAAGGTATTGGAAAGTGCTATATCAAAAGGTATTAAAATATATAATGATGCATATATTAGTTGCGCTAATAAAGTGTTTGGTTATGATAGAAAGCATGATAATCATTTAGCTTTGCTTAATAAGATGTTTAATGAAGACAGAATGCAGGACAAAATAATTAAATGTAAAAGCATGGAAGAAGCATTTAATATAATTAAAAAATATCCTTTAATAGGGAATTTTATGGCTTATCAATTGGTGACAGATATTAATTATAGTGAAGTAGTAGATTGGAAAGAAGATGAATTCACAGTTGCGGGTCCTGGTTCACTTCGTGGAATTAAGAAATGCTTTATTGATAAGGACAAAATGAGTAATGAAGATATTATAAGATATATGTATAATCATCAAGATGAAGAATTTAAAAGGCTTAATTTAGATTTTAAACGAATTGGTAATAGGCCGTTACAACTTATAGATTGTCAGAATATATTTTGTGAATTGGATAAATATTGTCGACAGGCAATACCTGATTTAAAATCAAATAGAACTAAAATAAAAAAACATTATGAACCAAAGAAAGAAAAAATAGAGTATAGATATCCATTAAAATGGGGAATAGAAGAATTTAAATAGTGTAAACATTGTGTATATAAATTGACTTAGATATTTATTAATGCTATAGTTATGGTAAGGAGAGTGTTATGATGGATAGAGATGAATTATCATTTGATGAATTAGATAATGTTTCTGCAGGATTAGAAAGTATAGAAAGTCGTTTAGGAAGACTTACTCAAGAATATAATAAAATAAGTAATCCTAATGATAAAAGAAAAGTAGAACTAGGTATTTTAATTCAAGAATTAAGTAGTGAATATGAAAATATGATAAAGACTAGTAGACGTGGTTGTAGATAGAAGTACTTGTGATAGTACTTTTTTCTTTTAATGTATGTACGATATGAGTTTAATGTGATATAATTTTAATAGAAGGAGTAGATAAAATGAGTGAGAAGAAAGAATTTTTAACGGAAGAAAATTATGAGAAGGGTAAGAAAAAATTAAAGATGGTTGCTATTATAGTTCTTGTAATGGGACTTTTAGTAGGAGGTTCTTTAATTACTGTAGGTATTTTAAAACAGAGTAAGACTAATTCTAATTATTCAGAAGATACTATTAAGAAATTGCAAAATGATATAGAAGCAGAGAAAGTTAATTTAGAGACTAAGAAAGCAGAACTTGAAAGTAAAAGAGATGAAGCATTAAGAGTTGAGAAACAGAATCTTGAAAATAAAAAGCAAGAATTAATTAGTAAAGGAATTAAATATGATAATTTTACTAAATATGATGATGGAGAAAGTTATAGTTTAAAGATAATAACTAATGTATTAGATCCTAGTTTTAGTTATTGTGCTTTTGATGAATATAAGAATAATGAGTTAACTAAAGATTATTGTTTATTATCTAGTAATAGGGATGAAGACTCAATAGCTATAAATGTAATTGAAAGTGTATTAAGTACTAATTTAAATTATTGCGTAGGAGATACTAAAAATAATATGTATATTTCACATTATTGTACTTTAGTAAGTCAATTAAATGATAAGAGTGATTTTAATAAAGATTTTGATTCATATGATAGTATACCATTTTATATGATTGGTGGATTTATTATTATTGCTTCTTGCATGATTGCAGGTTCTATTTATATGACAACAAGACAAAGAGAGATACTAGCGTTCCATACGCAACAAGTTATGCCGGTCGCACAAGAAGGAATAGAAAAGATGGCTCCAACTATTGGTAAAGCAGGCGCTAGTATTGCTAAAGAAATGGCACCAGCTTATGGAGAAATGGCTAAAGAAATTAGTAAAGGTATTAAAGAAGGATTAAGTAAAGATTCTAAAGATGATGAGAAATAATTTTGAGGATAGAATATGGTAATTAAAGGGGCTAATCTTGGCAATGCTGAAGGTGAATTTAAAGATTTATCTAAACATGATTTAGTAGATAGTGATTATTTAAAAGATAAAATTAGAATGTTAGAGAGATTGTATTATAATTTATATGAAAAAGCTAAAGATAGTGAAGTAACACCAATGAGTATTGATGTAGATAATAATGTTATTATTAAATCTTATATGGTTAATCATCGATGTTCTTCTGATCTTAATAGTTTAAGATTAATTTCTCAATATGGAGTATTAGCAAGTGAATGGTTTGGCTTACTTGAATCAGAAAGAGAAGGATGTTTTTGTACTTTTGTTTCAAGAATGAAAGATGATGAATATCAATATAGAGGGGATCTTGCAGAAGATAATTATAGTAGATTAAATATTGGAAGAGGATTATTACTATTTTTTGATGATACAAATCCTATTATGCAATATTTACTTCACTTAGATTATTTTGAGTTTGAACATATAAAAGAAACTTCTCCAGAAAGTATACCTCAAATATATACTAAAGAAGAAATAGATTTACTTGAAAATCTTATTGAACCTTTATCACCAGCTGGTAAGGGGATGCGATATGAATATGAATTTAAAACTAATTATTGGTCTGCTATTCCGGGAGGGATACCACCATTCTTAATTAATGGCATATGCATAAAGAAAATTAATTATGGCGATGAAGAATTAGATGAATTAAGTAGATTGTATCCTAATGCAGTGATATTTAATAATGAGAAAAAAGTTATTAGATATCCACATAAATTAGATAATGAAGTAAGACATAGTAGATAATAGGCTTAAATAAGAGTCTATTATTTTTAACGGTATATTATGACATATTGACACATACATTTGTTTATGATATAATAAAGCAACATTTGGGGGGAATATAGTATGAGTTTAACATATGATAAATTAAATGCAGAAACTAGAGATTTTGTTAATTTTACTACAAAAACTTATCAATTATTGGTAGAAAAAATGAAAGATGGTAAATATAATAAAAATATATTACATTCATATGATGATGTAGCACTTTTAGCGTTATATATTGCTTCTTCGTTTTATAATACAAAGGCTGATGAGTTTTATGTGTGGTATGGTTTTAGTTTAGAGGAAGTATTAGAAATATTAAATATACCAATTACTAAAGAAGAAATAGATAGTCAAGAATTAAATCAAAAAGTAGCGATTGATAAATTTTCTAGATTTGTATATGGTGGGATTAATGTTAATAAAAAACCTAGTGATATTACAATAGATGATGTAGCAATGAACTTATGTAATAGAGCTTGTGATAATAGTGAGGTTATTAAAAAAGTTTATAGCCGTATAGAAGAAAAACTTGATAAATCGAAATGTAGCGTTTTTTCCTTTTATAGAGATATGGACAGCAAATTAAAAGAATATTGCTTTATAAATAAATCTAATCAATATTATAATTTTATGGAGATGGCCTATAAAGCATATGATGCTATGAATAAAACAATACTTGGAAAAGAACATGATGATATAGAAAATACAAAGTTAGCTATTTTGTATGCGGTATTATATACTAATCACGAAGATAGTAAGATATATATGTATGTTGGTATTACTATTGATAGTATAAATGATTGGTATGAAAGACGAATAGATGCATATTTAGATGGTAAACTTGATATAAATATTGTTGTTTCTGAGTTAATGCCATTTGTAACAGAAGAAAATGGTAAGATAAAAGTTAAAATATTTACTAAAGAAAATAAAGATATGAAAACGGTTAGATTTTTAGCTGGTTTAAATATTAATTATGATGATTTATGTGATTTAGATAAAGTAAGAGAAGAAATTAAAGTAAAAGAGCAAAGAGAATTGTTAAGAAAGCAAGTAGATGAATGCTTAGACTTTGAATTTGATAGAGTATCTAAAATTATAGTAGTGGATGCTGTTAGGATATATGAATATTTAGTAAATAATAAAAGAGGAATAGTAGAACAGTTAAGTGATAGTGATATAGAAGATTTATCTTTATTTTTAGGATTAATTGAGGGATATGTAAGTGAAAATAATATATTTTATGATGAATATGGTAAAGCTTATAGAAGTAATGATGAATATGTAAGTAAATATAACATAACTTATGAGAAAGTTTTAGAATTACTAGGATATAGTGCGGATGAATTAAATAGTGATAAAGATTTAAATTATGATATATTTATTGAGTACTTTAAAAAATATTGTGATAGTAAAAAAACTACAATTACAAAGAATGATTTGACTAGAATGTTATTCAGAAAAGATTCAGATGTGGTAAGAAAAATAGTAGAAAGCTTTGGTGTAGATTATATAGCATATAAAGCAGAGCTTATTTACAATAAAGATTATATTGACACTTTATCAATGGAAGAGAGAACAACTATTTTAGCAGAATTAAAAGCATATGAATTAGAACCTGATAGTACTACAGATATTGTGAGTTATGGTAGTGAACTTGGTATTCATACTAAATATATAAATAGTGAGTTTCCAGAAGTAGTAAAACAAGGAGAAAGAAATAGTAGTGTTGCTAGTATAAAAGATGTTATAGATAAGATATATAGTAAAGAGACAAGTACTAGAAAAAAACAATCTTGGTTTGATAGAATATTTGGTACAGGAGAGCAAGAAGAACCTAGTATTGATATTAATGAAGATGTATTAGAAGAATTAAAGAAAAAAGTTGTTGAACATATCGAACCATTATATCAAGATATAAAAACATTTGAAGATTTAGTTAGATATATGGAAGTATATAGAAAGAAGAATCTTGAATACTTGGATAAAGTAAATGATGCAATAGAGTATTATAGAATAAAAATGAATGAAATAGATAAAGATGATGTACTTGAGACATTAAAGATTGATGTATATTTAAAAGCATTGAATGCTAAGAGAGATAGTTTTGCATTAACAGATCAATTATTAAGAAATTATATATATAGTTTATATGTATTAATTAAAGGTGATTTAACTACTATTACCGGATTAGAAATGGCTAGAGATACATTAATACCTTTAATAGGTGCTTCTAATTTAATGAATATTGGAATAGATAATCAAAGAATGGGAATAGAAGCTAATAAATATATTGCTAAATTACTTGAAAGTGTAGTATCTAAAAATAATGTTGGTATGAGAGATAATTTAGAAGAATTAAGAAAGCTAGGCGTATCAGATGATCAGTTATTAGAAATAAGTACGGATGTTAATAAATATATTGAGCAAATAACTTCTTCTAGAGAATTGTCAGTAGGAGAGTGGCAAGAGATACCGGTGCCAAAAAATGAAGATATAGATAATTCTAAGGGATATACTAGAAAAAGAGAATATTAAATATAAGAGCATTATTTAGTTTAAATAGTGCTTTTATTATTGATTAGATGTTTGACTAATTTGTAAAAATAGAGTATTATATAGGTAATTTATTTGAGGGGATGATATATATGTCTATAAAGAATATTGATATTTATAGTAAAATGAATGATAGTTATGTAGTTGATAGAGATACAAAAATTACGGGATATGCTTCAATTGATAAACCTTGGCAGAAATATTATACTAAAGAAGCACTTACTGCTAGTATACCTGAATTAACTGCTTATCAATATATGGTAAGTCAAAATAAAGATAATTTAAATACTAAATCAATTATATATTATGGTAAGAAGATTAGTTATAAAGCATTTATAGATATGATAGATGAGACTGCTAGAAGATTATATAATCTTGGTGTTATTGAAGGTGAAGTAGTAACGGTTATGTCTATTGCTAATCCTGAATTAGAGATTTTATTCTATGCATTAAATAAGTTAGGAGCTATTATTAATTTAATTGATGTAAGAAGTGATTATAGACAAATAAAAAAATATCTTAAGGAAGTAAAATCTAGCACAGTAGTAGTTATGGATAATTTCTTACCTGAGTTTGATAAGTGTATGGATGATGAAGAAATTGATAACATAGTAGAAAATGTTATTACATTAAGTCCATTTAATTCAGTATTATTTCCATTTAATGTATTAGCAGAAAAGAAAGCTAGAAAAGAAGATAGTATTTTATATAGTAAGATAGATGAGATAAAGAAAAAAGATAAATATATGACATGGAATGATTTAATGAATGTTTCTAAATATCGTTATACTAGATATCCTAGATATAAGAAGGATATGGTAGCAGCTTTAGTTCATACTGGAGGGACTACTGGTGTACCTAAAACAGTTAAATTATCTAATGAAAACTTTAATGCTATGGCTATTCAATATAAATCACTTAATGCTAATTATAATAAAGGTGATACTTTTTTAAATGGTATTGTTCCATTTGTTGCGTATGGTATTGTTGTTACTATTCATATGCCTATGTGTTTAGGTATGACTAATATTATTGCTCCTATATTATCTCCTAAAGAGTTTACAGAGTTTATGATTAAATATAAACCTAATCATACTGCTACTGTTCCTACTTATGTTGAGCATTTTGTTCATGATAAAAAAGCAAATTCTATGAATTGGAAATGCATTAAGCATATTGGAGTAGGTGGGGAATCTTTTACCGAAGCTCAGGAAAAAGAAGTTAAAGGCTTTTTAGAACATCATAATTCTATTGGTAGTATAGATAAAGGTTTTGGTATGACAGAATTATCTGGGACTGCAGTAACTTGTATGGGTGATGTTAATAAGTTTACAAGTTTGGGTATTCCACTTCCACTTAATATTTATGGTATTTTTGAAAGAGGTAGTGATAAGGAATTAAAGTATGGTGAAGAAGGGGAAATATGTATAACAGGTCCAACTGAAATGCTTGGTTATTTAAATAATAAAGAAGAAGAGGATAAGGTAATAAAAGTACATAGCGATGGTAAAAGATGGATTCATTCCGAAGATGTTGGTTTAATTGATGAAGATGGTTTTCTATTTTTTAAAGGAAGATATAAAAGAATGTTTACTCATGGAGGCTTTAAATTATATCCTTCATATATTGAGGGAATTATTACGAGTCATCCTGATATTGACAATTGTTGTGTTATTTCTGTTCCTGATCAAGTATATGGTTTCTCTCCTGAAGCTCACATCGTTGTAAAAAAAGATAGTGTGAAAGAACTTAAAGAACTAAAAGAGGAATTAATAAAATTGTGTCAAGATAAACTTTCTGAATATTCACAACCTGATGATTTTATCTTTGAAGAAGATTTACCACTTACATCAGTTGGTAAAGTTGATTATAAAAAAGTTGAAAAGACAAGAGTGAGAAAGTTAGAGGAAAGCACTAAATAATGCTTTCTTTTGATTTTGTATTATGATATAATTCTGTATAGTATAAAGAGGTATAAAGAGGTGCTGAAAAAATGAAAATAAATACTACGATATTTTTAACAATAATAAGTTTTTTCTATAATATTTTATTAATGATAGCATATTTTTCAAAAGATAAAATTAAGACACTTGAAAACAAAGTTTATTCAAAACTTATCATCATTAATTTTATTGGAATAATTTTAGAATTATTTTGTACAATATTTGCAGGATATGCTAAAGATTATTTAAAGTTCTATACAATTTTAAATAAACTTTTTTTAGTTGAATTAACTGTTTGGTGCTCTGTATTTAGTATATATGTATTTTTAATTTCTTCAAATAGGGAAAAGAATCAGTTGAAGTTGTATTTGAAAAAAGTTACTATGTTTCATATTATAATAGATATAATTACGATGATTTTAATATTTGTGTTACCTATTCAATTTAATATAAATACTTTAGGATATGTTATGTATTCATATGGCCCTAGTGTAAATATAGTTTTTGGTAGTAGTACGTTATATATTATACTTATGCTTACTTGTTTAGTTAAGAACTTTAAGAATATTAAAAGTAAAAAATATTTGCCTATATATGTATATATGGTAATAGGAGTTTTAGTTGGAATAATTCAAAAACTTTATCCTGAGATATTGGCATTTACTTCGATGGAGGCTTTCATTACAGTAATTATGTATTTTACAATAGAAAACCCAGATAAGAAATTACTTGAAGAAGCTCATATATCTAAGAAGATTGCTGATGCAGCTAATGAAGACAAAAGTATGTTTATATATAATATGATGAATGATGTTAAGAATGTTGCTAGAGATATTAATAAATCATCTGAAGAAATACTTAATAGTGATGATATAGAAGACAACAAATATTTTGCTAGAAAGATAATATCTTCAAATAATAAGTTATATAGTATGGCTAATGATATATATAATATTGATGTTATTGATGATATTAATGTTAAAACTATTAGTAATAAATATAATATTAAGGTATTATTAAAAGAAATAGTAAGAAAGAATAAGAAATTATTTGAAGGTAAAACTATTAATTTTAGAGATAGTATAGATAGTAATCTTCCTGATATTTTATATGGAGATAGTATTAATTTAAAGAATGTATTGAATACTATTTTAGGTAATTCTTATAAATATACAGCTAGAGGTTATGTTGAATTATCCGCTAACGCAATATTTAAGAATGATATTGCTAGATTAGTTATAAAGATAGAAGATTCTGGTATAGGGATAAGAGCCGAAGAATTAGATAAATGTTTAAATAAAAATACTAAAGATCAAAATAGTTTATATGGTGCTAGAAAGATTATTAATATGATGGGTGGTAATTTACTTATTAGTAGTGAGTATAATAAGGGGACGACTATTACAATTATATTAGATCAAAAGATTGGTATCGATAATAAAGATAATTATTATAGTTATGTTAATAATAAAAAGATATTAATAGTAGATGATGATAATTCTAATATTAAATTAATTGGTAAAATATTAGATAAACATAATATTTTATATGATAGTTCTACTTTAGGTAAGGAAGCACTAGATAGAATTAGAAAAGGGGATAAGTATGATTTAATATTATTAGATGAAGATATACCTTATATGAATGGTATTAGTGTTATGAATAAATTTAGTAAGATAAAAGGGTTTGATACTAATGTTATTCTTCTTACTACAAATAATAGTATTAAATATGATGAAGGTTATAAAGATAGTGGGTTTAGTGATTATATAATTAAGCCTATTGATAAAGATGATTTAATGAATAAGATAAATAAATGGTTATAAGATTGAAGAGCATTATTTAATTAAAAATAGTGCTTTTATTATGGAATAATATGGTGATGTTTGGTATAATTTAAGTAGATTTAGAGGTGTTGTTAGTGGGACAAGAAGATATGAGGTATATTTAAAGAATGCTAGAAAGTCAATGTGTAATTGCCCATTAGTAAATGGTAAGATGATTTTATTAGAGGAAACGATATTGATGGAAGATAGTGTTTATGATATATTTAGTTAATTTTGTTGATTTAGTTTATTAATTATGGTATTACTTATTATAGAACTATGATTAATTTTGCGTGTTTGTCGATATTGTCAAGATAGTTAGAAATAGATTTTAGATTGAGCATGTTAAATATAGTATAGTTTTATCAAAAAGATATAATATTATTTTAAATAAAGATAATTGTTAGGTTCAACAGGCTAACTAATGCAATAGGTATGATTGGGGGATGAGTATAGAAATGAATGAAATAGTAGATGTGTATTCTAATAGTGTTTTTGAAAATATAAAGCATATTGATGAGTGTGGTAATGAGTATTGGTTTGTTAGAGAACTTTCAAAAGTTTTAGAATACAAAGATTGGAGAAATTTTCAAAAAGTAATAGATAAAGCAATTTTATCAGCAAACAATAGTGTTTCAGGTAAAAACAATTGGGTTGTTGATGTCAACAAGCCAATAAAAACTGGTAAGGGCAAAAAAGAATTTATTAAAGACTATAAATTATCAAGATATATATGTTATTTGATAGTACAAAATGCTGATCCAAGTAAAGAAGTTGTCGCTTTAGGGCAAACTTATTTTGCAATACAAACTAGAAAACAAGAAATAACTGAACAAGAATATGATTCGTTATCAAATACTGAAAAAAGATTTTATCAAAGAAGGTTAACAAAGCAAGGAAATTATACATTACAAAAGGTTGCTTCAGCAGCTGGTGTAAAAAACATGGCAGAGTTTCATAATGCTGGATATAAGGGCTTGTATAATGGAGAAACTGCTGACGATATATTTAAAAGAAAAAAATTACGTTATAGAGAAGACATTTTAGATAATATGAATGAAGATGAATTAGTGGCTAATTTATTCAGAATAAATCAAACTAAACAAAAACTTTTAAAAGATAATGTACAGGGTGAGAGAGAAGCAAAAGATGTCCATTATGAAGTTGGCTAAAAAGTCAGAAAGGCTATTGCTGATATTGGCGGGATGATGCCAGAAGAAATGCCAACACCTGATAAAAGTTTGAAAGAACTTGAAAAAGAAAAGAAACAATTAGAAAATAAAGGTGTATTAGAGTTTCTTGAAACAAAACAATAGTGTGGAAGTGATAGTGTGTTAGGAAAAATTAGAGAATCTTGTAATTATGTTGCTGAAAATAGTAAATATGTAGTAATTAATTACAAAGTGTTAGATGAATATATAAAGAATATTAATGTTAAAAAAATAAAGTTTTGGCTTAGTAGTAATCCTTATAATTTATTTGATATGAGTATTGATAAAATAATTAATTTTATGCTACTATATGATTCAATAAATTATTGCTTTTGGGGTAATTCTAAATGGACAATAGAAACTATAGAGGGAAAGAAAGATGGGTCAGATGCTTTATTATATGCACTGTTAAGTTATGTGAAGAAAACTAATGACGTTGATTTTTCTCATGTTTCTTTTGAAGAATTTTCTCAGATATTGAAGGGAAATATTGATATTCCTTTTTTAAGAGAAAGATATAATACTATTGAATCAATATGCCATGTTGTCAATGAAAAGATGAATGGTAATTTTTATAATTTTATTAAGGATGTTAATATAGATACGGAATTATTTGATATTATTATTAGTAATTTTAGTGTTTTTTGTGATGTAAGAGATTATAATAATCAAAAAATATATTTTTATAAGTTAGCACAATTATTAACTTCTGATATTTTACATATAAAAGAATTAATTATTGGAGCAAAGGTTGACTATAGTCATTTGGTAGGATGTGCTGATTATAAGATACCACAGACTTTAAGGGCTTTAGGAATAATTGAATATAGGTCTGAGTTATCTGATATAGTAGATAATAAGCAAGTAGTAGAAGAAAATTTAGGGTATGAAGTAGAAATAAGAGCGAATATGATAGCAGTTATTAATTATATTAATTCAAAATTAGATAGGTTTTGTTCTATTGATATAAATGATTATTTGTTTTTAGCTTCAAAAGATGTTAAAGATATTGTTAAGCCATATCATATGTGTAGAAATAGGAATTATTAAATGTAATTGATAATAAAACAATGTAAAGGGGAATGAAATGATAAGTAATAAATTAGAAACAATTTCAAATTTGTTTGAAGGTAAAGAAATAAGAAGCGTATGGAATAGTGAAAGAGAAGAGTACTATTTTAGTGTAGTTGATGTAATTGGCGCTTTAACAGATAGCAATGAGCCAAGAAAATATTGGTCTGTATTAAAAAATAGATTAAAAAAAGAAGGCAGCGAAGTGACTACAAATTGTAGTCAGTTAAAAATGTTAGCTCCAGATCGAAAGATTAGATTAAGAGATGTCATGATAACTAAAGACATATTTAGGTTAATAGAGTCTGTTCCAAGCCCAAAGGCAGAACCTTTCAAATTATGGCTTGCTAATTTAGGTAGTGAAAGGATAGATGAAGTATTTAATCCAGAACTGGCTGTTAATAGGATAGTAGAATATTATCGCAATAAAGGTTATACTGATGAGTGGATAAAAACAAGACTTACTGGAATAGTTGATAAATTTAAGCTTACAGATGTATGGAAGAATGGAGGCATAACTAATCCTATAGAATATGCATTACTTACAAATGAAATCTATAAAGGTTGGTCTGGAATGAAGGCGAGTGAATATAAAGAATATAAAGGAATTAGAAAGGAATCACTTAGAGATAATATGACAGATATTGAAGTGGCATTAACTAATATTGGTGAAATAGCCGCTAAAGATATTGCAATAGAAGAAAAACGGGTATAGTATATGAATCAAACAGTTAAAAACGGTTGGAGTTATGACACATTAACATTTTAGATTAAAAGCTATTTATATAACAGACAAGTTTTGGGAGATAAACCAAATAATTTTGAAAAAATATTAAAAGCAAGGGTAACTTTGTTTGATGGAAAACTAAGATTTTAAATAAAGGAGATGACAAAAATGTCTAAAGATTTAATTATAAGAAGTAGCAGTGCAGAATTCTTAATATTTGAAAGACAAACACATAATAAAGGAATTCAGGTTAGATTTGAAGATGGTGATTTATGGTTAACACAGAAAGCTATTGGGGAGCTTTTTAATACAACTAGAAATAATATTACTATGCATATTAATGATATATATAATAGTTATGAATTAGAGCAAAATTCAACTAGTAAGAAATTCTTACTAGTTCAAAAAGAAGGTAATAGGGAGATTACTAGAAATATATTATATTATAATTTAGATATGGTTATTTCAGTAGGTTATAGGACAAACTCAGACAGAGCTATACAATTTAGAAGATGGGCAACTTATATATTAAAAGAATTTTCAAAAAAAGGTTATATAATAGATAAGAAGAGGATGGCAAATGGAGCATTCTTTGATGAAGATTATTATGAGTCTTTGCTTGCAGAGATAAGAGAAATCAGATTATCTGAAAGAAGATTTTATCAGAAAGTTACCGATATTTATGCCACTAGTGTAGACTATGATAAAAAGTCTCCTACAACAATTAATTTTTTTAAAAAGGTTCAAAATAAAATGCATTATGCAGTTTCTCATCAAACGGCTGCTGAAATTATATATAATAGAGCAAATTCAGAAAAGGAACATATGGGTCTTACTTCTTGGAAAAATTCACCAAATGGAAAAGTATTAGAAACAGATGTTGTAATAGCTAAAAATTATTTATCTAAAGAAGAACTGGAAAGTTTAGAACTAATAGTATCTGCCTTTTTAGACTTAGCAGAAAATAGAGCAAAAAGACATATTCCAATGACTATGGAAGATTGGTCTACAAGAATAGATAAGTTTTTGCTTGCTGATGATTTAGATATATTAAAAGACGCCGGAAAAATATCACATGAAATAGCTTGTGATAAGGCATTAACAGAATTTGAAAAGTATAGAATTAAACAAGATAAATTATATAAGTCAGATTTTGATTTGCTGATAGAAGAAACAAATAAATTTTAATAAAAGAGGAAGGTGGAAATAATGAATAACGAAAATAAAACAAACATCAACTGGTTCCCTGGTCACATGGCCAAAGCCAAAAGAGAAATAAAAGAAAAAATAGATTTAATAGACATTGTATTTGAGGTAATAGATGCTAGAATACCAAAGTCTTCTAAGAATAACGATATAGAAGATATTATTAAGAATAAACCTAGAATACTTATTATGACAAAAAGTGATTTATGTGATAAGAATATTACTTTAGAGTGGAAGAAGTATTATGAGAATAAAGGTTATAAAGTAGTTTTATTAGACTTACTACATGATAATGTTAATGAAATATTTAGTATTGCTAATGAACTTATGGAATCTATTAATAGTAAGAGAATTAATAAAGGTTTAAAACCTAGAAGGGTTAGAAGTTTAGTATTAGGTATTCCTAATGTTGGAAAATCTACTTTAATTAATAGATTAGTTGGTAAGAAGGCAGTAAATGTTGGAAATAAACCGGGTATTACAAAGAATTTAGAATGGATAAGAATTAATGATAAGTTAGAATTATTAGATACTCCAGGAATATTATGGCCAAAGTTTAATGATTCAACTATTGCTTATAATTTAGCTTCTATGACAGCTATTAAAGAAGAAATATTAGATGTAGAAGATATTTCTATATACATAATTAAGACTATGTTTAAGTTATATCCTGATAATATTATTAGTAGATATGGAGTTAATGATGATGAAGATATTGTTAATATATTAGATGGTATTGGTAAGAAGATAGGAGCAGTTAAAAATGGTGAAGTTGATTATGATAGGGTTTATATTAAAGTACTTAGAGATTTAAGAGATGGGTATTTGGGTAAAATAACTTTTGATAGATTCTAAATTAATTATTAGACTAATTTTTGCTATATAGTGTGAAGAGGCAAGAATTAGTTTTTTATTTGATAAAATGTCTATAGATGATAATTGCAAATATTAAAAATTTATGTTATCATATTTAGACGTTATGGAGGAAGAAGATTTATGAAGGTTAGAAAAATTGGCATTTTTACAGAGGAACAAATTAGAAAATTATCAGAAAGCAATGATTTAAGGTGTTATTATTCAGATTTAGCACGAATTACTGACGGCAAGTATGACGAAACAGTTGGTTTTGGTGATTATTGGGTAGATGGGATGCCTTCACAAAATCAACCAAATGTAAGAACTAGAAAATATGTAAGTGGCAGTGGAATATTAAATATTGCAAGTATTAATGATGATAAAAAAGGAGTTAGAATTGTTATTGATGTTAATGATATTGATGGTTTTGATGCATCTAAAATTGATGATATCGATTTTGAATATCCTTTATATTCTATTAATGGTGGAGTTGGAAAAACCATTGATAAAATGTTTGAAAGTAAAAGTAAATTATTGTATAAAACAGGTAGACAACATAATGTAGATGGTAGACTATACGAGGAGTATGAAGTATTAGGAATAAGATTTATTAAAATTCCGTATCAAGGCTCAAAAAAATTATTGAGTGATGGTACCTATTCAGCAAAAGATACTATCATATACATGAAAGTTGATAAAATACCATTTGTTTATGATGAAAAATTAGGAGTTATATATTCAGTTGCTGTTATCTTTTCTAAGAAAATTGGTCAACATAAAAAGGATTTTTTTGAGGATACAATTATTTATGAATATTTAAATACTGATTTTTTAACAAGTATTAATGATGAATTAGAACATAAATCATTAGTTCAGGTTTATGAAGAAAAAGAGGTTTCAAGTAGTAATAGATATAATTTTGATTTTTCTACATTAACCGAAGAAGATATTATAGAGATTTGTATTAAAAGTAATATTGCAGTATTTTTACATGGTAAAACTGGTACTGGTAAAACTGAAAGAATGCTTGCTTTAGATAAAAAATTAGAACTAATTGATTTTGGCTGTACTAGTTCAGATGGATTTACAGGTATTATTGCCAAAGATTTTAATTCAAAAGAGTTATTCTTATATGAGCCATATTGGTATAAAAGTTTATGCAAAAAATGTGAAGAGGCTCCTGAATTATTACATATATTGTTTTTAGAGGAGTTAACGAATGCTAAAAGTGATGTGCAAAAAGTTGCTTTTGAGGTAACACTTAACAAAACTCTTACAAACAGTGGTTTTAGATTAGAATTACCCAAAAATGCTGTTGTTTGTGCTGCGGGTAATGAGGTGAGTGAATCACGATCTGCTAATGGTTTAAGTGAACCATTATTTGGAAGATTTGCTCATGTTTATATTGATACTGATTCAGATGAATGGTTGGATTGGGCTTTAAGAAGGAAAAAAGAAGAAAGAAAATTAGAATACATACCACTTGTAGAACATGAAAAAATACATCCTGCTATTGTTGACTATATTAAAGTTAATGGTAATAAAGTATTAAGGACACCATATAATGGAATTACTCCTAATGCTGATCCTAGAAAGTGGGCACTAGCATCTAAAGCTTTATATGAGTGTAATAATCCAAATGTTCTTCGTGCTTTTGTTGGTGATGAGATTACCAAAGACTTTATAAAATTTTCTAAATTGCAATTAGCTACGATTGATGATGTAATAAACGATAGATGTGCACCTTCATCAGTTCCATTTGATCCATCAATAAGATGGTATACGACTTTATGCTTATCAAGTGTAGATGATGAAAACTTTGATAAAGTAAGAGAATTTATATCTCAATTAGGGAATGAATTTTTAGCAATGTTTGATTATGAATGGTCTAAAGGCGATGAACAAAAAATGATGGAATTATATAAAAAGCAACAATTTGCTTATGCAAAAAAGTTGGTGCCAAATGAACATAAATAATATAATTAATGAAGTTCTTTTTAGATATCCTTTATTTGGAAATATAATTGTTAATCTTGAAATAAAACATACATCAAAGAATGTTCCCGCTCCAGCTTTTACTGATGGGAAATCTATTTATTATAAAGACGAGTTTTTAACTGATTTTGATGATGAAGAAAAAGTTTTTATTATAGTACATGAAATTTTTCATATAGTTTTAAGTCATTTGTTTAGAAATATTGGTAGAGATCAAGATTTATTAAATTATGTGGAGGATGCAATTATAAATCAATTGTTGATTAGAGATGGTTTAAAAATGCCTAAGGGATTAGTATATGTAGAGGATGCGCTAAATTATTCAGTTGATGAATTATATATGAAAATGTTGCCACAAATTAATCAAATTAAGGAATGGATGGGTCGAAATACTTTTCATATTGATTTAAGTCAAGTTAGTGAAATGACAGGACAGATGATGAAAGATGCAGATGCTAAAGATTTGCAAGATTTAATGTCAAATAATGAAAAAATGCGAAAAGAATTATTTGATAGTTATAAAATGAAATTACAGTTTGAATCGGAGAAATCAAAGCCATTAAAATGTGGAGAACATGCTCTCGGAATAGAATTCCCTGCTGTTGCTGTTGGAACGGCTAAGCCATTACTAAGATGGCAGAATATATTAGAATCCAACTTAAAAGTCCCTGATGATAGTTCAACTTGTTTTTATGAAGTTCAGATGGATGGAATAATTAAAAAAGAAACGAAAAATGAAGAAATAGATTCTGATAGTGAAATTATTATCGATAGTAGTGGTTCTATGGATATGGCTAAAATCAGAGTTATATTAAGAGAATGTAAAAATATTTTATTGTATAGTAATATTAAAGTTGGATTTTGTGATACTAAGTTTTATGGATGGCATGATATAAGAACTAATAATGACATAGATAGTTTACAAATTGTTGGTCGTGGTGGAACAAATTTTCATGTTATGGCAGATAGTTTTTCTAGTGATTCTGACAATAAAATAGTTATAACTGATGGCTTTTCAACATTTCCAACTAATAGATTAGATATATTGTGGGTTATTATCGGCCATGAAAAGCCATGCTTTTTGGATGATTATAATCGTCGCTATTTCTTTAAAGATTTTGATGAAAAAAGTATAAGATATATATTTGTTGAAGAAGATGATATATTGGCTAGAGAAGGTGCAAAAAAATTAAGTTTAGTAAAAAGGCAAAACGTTGAAAATAACTTTTGATAGATTCTAAACTACTACTATTGCTATTTTATAGTATTTATTGTATAATTAATTGGCAGGTGAAATATGATTATTGATGTTAGTAAATTACTTCTTAATATGGAAGATGAATTAGTAATTAAAGATGATGTAAATATACCAATAGAGTATTTAGATAATTGTAATATAAGAAAGTTAGAATCTGTTAAATTTGATGGTACTATTGTTAAGTTAGTTGATGATAGATTAGAATTAGATGGAGTAATAACAGGTGTTATGATATTACCTGATGATACTACTTTAGAGGATGTTTCTTATTCTTTTAATATTAAAATTGAAGAAAAATTAGAAAATTTCACAAATTCACTTGATATTACTGATATTTTGTGGCAAAATATATTAGTGGAAATTCCTTCAAAGGTGCATTCTCCAAAAAATGAAAATGTAACGATAAAAGGTGATGGATGGAGAGTTATTACAGAAGATGATTTTTTGAAAGAACAATCTAGTAATAATCCTTTTACAGAATTAAAGCAAATGATTGAAGAAAGTGAGGATAGATAAACATGGCAGTTCCATTTAGAAAAGTTAGTAAGACAAGAAGAGATATGAGAAGAACTCATTATAAATTAAGAGCCAATGGTTTAGTTAAATGCCCAAACTGTGGTGAAATGATTAGACCTCATAGAGTATGTGATAAATGTGGTTTTTATAAGGGAGTTAATAAAATGTCAAAGGAAACAGCTTAATGTTTCTTTTTTTTAACATTATTTAATAGTATTCATAAATTATTTTAGGTGATTATATGTTTAATATTGATGATGTTAAAAGAGTATCTAAGATACTTAGTATTAAGTTTGATAAGTTTACGCCATTAGATTTATTAAATGGTATGAATATAGAATTAGAGCATGGGTTAGTTAATCCTGAGACTAATGTTAGTAATGATGATTTAGTTATTACTGCTAAGATAGCACTTGCTCATTTAAATGAGTTTCCTAATTATTATAATTCTATATATGGTATTAAAACTTTTGAAGACTATTTAAGAAGTAAGTTAAAATAAGAATTGTTTTGTTGCATTTTTATTAATGTTATTATATAATTAGTTCATATGAAAGGAAGATAGAAATGTTAGATATTAAGTTTGTAAGAGAGAATCCTGATAAAGTAAAAGAAAACATTAAGAAAAAGTTTCAGGATAAGAAATTACCACTTGTAGATGAAGTTATTAGTTTAGATCAAAGAATTCGTGAGTTAAAGACTAATGGTGATAATTTAAGACAAGAGAGAAATGAAATTAGTAATACTATTGGTGCACTTATGCGAGATAAAAAGATAGAAGAAGCTAATCTAAAGAAAGATAGAGTTAAAGATATTAATAATGAATTAGTTAATATAGAGAAAGATGAAGAAGAATTATCTAGTTTACTTAAAGAGAAAATGATGACTATTCCTAATATGATTGCTGATGATGTTCCTATTGGGGAAGACGATAGTAAGAATGTTGAAGAAGCTAGATTTGGAGAGCCGGTAGTACCTAATTATGAGATACCATATCATTCAGATATTATGGCTAGTTTTAATGGATTAGATAAAGAGGCAGCAGGAAGAGTTAGTGGTAATGGTTTTTACTATTTAATGGGAGATATTGCAAGACTTCATTCAGCAGTACTTGCTTATGCGAGAGATTTTATGATAGATAAAGGATTTACTTATTGTATTCCACCTTTTATGATTCATGGAGATGCTGTTAATGGTGTTATGTCTTTTGAAGAAAAAGAAAATATGATGTATAAAATAGAAGGGGAAGATTTATATTTGATAGGTACTAGTGAACATTCCATGATTGCTAAGTTTAAGGATCAAATATTAAAAGAGAGTGAATTACCTATTACAATGACGTCTTATTCACCTTGTTTTAGAAAAGAAGTTGGTGCTCATGGTATAGAAGAAAGAGGAGTATATCGTATTCACCAATTTGAAAAACAAGAGATGGTTGTTATATGTAAACCGGAAGATAGTGAAGAATGGTATAATAAGATGTGGAATTATTCAGTAGAATTATTTAGAAGTTTAGATATACCTGTTCGTAAGTTAGTTTGTTGTTCAGGAGATTTAGCTGATTTAAAATATCGTTCTTGTGATATTGAAGCTTGGAGTCCTAGACAAAAGAAATATTTTGAAGTATGTTCTTGTTCTAATTTAACTGATGCTCAAGCAAGAAGACTTGGTATTAGATATAAAAAAGAAAATGGGGATAAAGAGTTTGCTCATACTTTAAATAATACTGTTATAGCACCTCCTAGAATGTTAATAGCTTTTTTAGAGAATAATTTACAAGAAGATGGTAGTGTAGTTATTCCAGAAGTTTTAAGACCTTATATGGGTGGTAAAGATAAATTAATACCTAAAAAATAAATATTTAGACTATTTCAAGATGAAGTAGTCTTTTTTTGTTGACTTTATTTTTAAATAATAGTATTATTGTATTAGATAAGTAATACAGTGGTGATGCAATGGAATATAATTTTGATAATGAAAGACCTATTTATATACAATTAATTAAACTTATTGAAAGAGAAATAGTGTCGGGTAGATTAAAGAGTGGGGAGAGAATATCTTCAGTTAGAGAGTATGCTAATAGTTTTAAAGTAAATCCTAATACAATGCAAAAGGCTTTAATGGAGTTAGAAAAAGATGGGTTAATATATACGGAGAGAACTAATGGTAAATATATAACAGAAGATACAGAATTAATTAAGAAAGTTAAAGATAATTTAGCTTTAGAATTAGTTAATGATTTTATGATAGATATGAATAATATAGGAATAAGTTCAGAAGAGATAATTAAATATTTAGAGAAGGAGAGATAGAATGGAATTATTAGAGTGTAGAGATTTATGTAAGAGTTTTGATAATAGAGTAATACTTGATAATGTTAATATTAAGATAGAACGTGGAAAGATAGTTGGTTTATTAGGTAAGAATGGGCAAGGTAAGACAACGCTTATTAAACTTATAAATGATTTATTGACTCCTACTAGCGGAGAAGTATTAATTAATGGGAAGAAACCTTCGATAGAAAGTAAGAAGATAATATCTTATTTACCGGAGAGAACTTATTTTGATAAGAGTATGAAAGTTAGTGATATTATTAAATATTTTAAAGAGTTCTATGATAATTTTAATGAAGAGAAGGCTTTGAAATTACTTGATGATTTAGAATTAGATAAGAATTTACATTTAGCTAAGATGTCTAAAGGTATGCAGGAGAAGGTAGAATTAATATTAGTTATGTCTAGAGAAGCAGATTTATATATTTTAGATGAGCCTTTAGGAGGAGTAGATCCCGCAACAAGAGATTATATTTTAGATACAATACTTTCTAATTTTAAAGATGGTGCTAGTGTTATTATTTCTACACATTTAATAGCAGATATAGAAAGAATATTAGATGAAGTAATATTTATAGATAAAGGTAAAATTATTTTAACAGGGGATGCTGATACTATTCGTAAGAAAGAGAAAGCTAGTATAGATGAGATTTTTAGGAGGTCTTTTAAATGTTAGGAAAGTTATTAAAATATGATTTAAAATGGATATATAAATTAGTTATTGTTTTTTATATTTTAGCATTTATATTTTCTTTATTTTCAAGAATGTTTCTTAGTATAGGGGATTCTTTATTATGGAGTATTTTATCTAAGATTAGTAGTGGAATAGCTATTAGTATGTTAGTTAGTTCAATTATTAATACTTTAATGCGTTCTTGGGTAAGATTTGTTAGAAATATATATAAAGATGAAGGATATTTAACTAATACTTTACCGGTATCTAAAAGAGATATTTATTTATCTAAAGTATCGTCTTCTATTATAGTAATGTTAACAACAACAATAGTAATTATTACTTGTTTATTTATATGTTATTATTCTAAAGAAAATATAGATATATTAAAGAAAGTATTAGAAATGACTGCTAATAGTTATAATACTAGTGTTATAAAATTAATATTAACTATTGGTATGATATTCTTCTTAGAGTTAACATTTATTCTTCTAGTAGGATATACTGGTATTATTATAGGACATAGTTCTAATAATAATAAAATAGTTAAATCTATTATATGGGCATTTGGTATGTATATATTTACTCAATTAATAACTATAGGGTTAATATATATTATAGGTTTATTTAATAAAGATATTATGAATATTATAACTACTAATATAGTTAGTATTAAGGGTATTAAAAATATATTAGTTGGTGGTATAGTTATGTATATTATATATAATATTATTTATTATTTTATAGGTAAATGGCAGTTAGAGAAGGGTATTAATATAGACTAGCATTTAAGCGTGAGTAGATAATTCTGCTCGCGATTTTAAAATATTTTAAATAAATTAGCAATTAACTATTGACATTGCTAAAATAAGTGATATAATTATAACTGTAATGAGATAGAAAAGTCTCTTACATGTGGTGTCAACACATAAAATGAAAGGAAGATGATTAATATGATGATGATACCAAGAAGAAGAAATGAATTTGATTTATTAGAGGATATGTTTAGAATTGACCCATTCTTTTCTGAAGAAGGAAGTAAGGTAATGAAAACTGATATTAAAGAGAAGAATAATGAATATTTATTAGCGGTTGATTTACCTGGTTATGATAAAAATGATATAAAGATTAGTGTTGAGGATGGATATTTAAATATACATGCTAAAACTAATACTGAAAAAGAAGATAAAGAGGAAGGTAAGTTTGTTAGAAAAGAAAGATACTATGGTGAATGTTCTAGAAGTTTCTATGTAGGTAATAATATTACTGATGAAGAAATTAAGGCAACATATAAGAATGGTACTTTGAAATTAGTTATTCCTAAGAAAGAAGAAAAGAAAGAGTTACCTGAAAAGAAATATATTCAAATTGAAGGATAATGTAAGTATGAGATATAGATTTAAAAGTCTATATCTTTTTTTTAGTTAATTTTGTTGAAAAAGGATATTTTATATATTACTATTAATAGGGGGTGTTATATGAAGTTAAAGAATATTCCTAAGGTAGAATTACCTAGGGAGAGATTACTTATGTATGGGGAGAAAAGTTTATCTAATGAAGAATTATTATCAATAATATTAAAGACTGGTACGAAGAAATATAATGTTAAAGAAGTATCTTATAATTTACTTAGTGTTATAGGAGATGTTAGTAATTTAAAAGATATTGGGATAAATACTTTAGAACAAGTAGAGGGAATAGGTAAAGTTAAAGCTATTGAATTAAAGGCAATTATTGAACTTGGAAGAAGAATATATCAAGAAGTGTTAGATAAAGATTTATTAGTATGTAATAGTCCAGATAAGATTATTAAGTATTTTAATTATTTATTTAGAGATTCTTATCAAGAAGAGTTTTATTGTCTTTATTTAGATAATAAGAAGAAATGCTTAGGTAAGAAGAAATTATTTGTAGGTAGTATTAATAAGTCTATCGCTCATCCAAGAGAGATATTTAAAGAGGCTTATTTATTATCGGCATCCGCCATTATATGTATTCATAATCATCCTTCAGGAGATCCCACTCCTAGTAAAGAAGATATAATGATTACTAGAAATATTTATGAAATAGGGGTAATACACTCTATTAAATTAGTAGATCACTTAATAATAGGAAACAATAGTTATTATAGTTTTTATGAAGATGGAAAGATTAATTAATACTTGATAATACTTACTTTTTATTTTATAATTGTATTAGATAGAAAGTAGGGTATTATGAGAAAGAAAAATGGTTTTACATTAGTGGAGTTATTAAGTACAGTAGTTATACTTGGAGTAGTTTTAAGTGTTACAGTATATATAGTAATGAAAAACATTAATAAGGCAAAAGATAATGCTGAGTTAATTACTTATAATAATATTAAAGATATATCGAAAATATATACTGATGAAGTATCTAGTTATTGGAATGTTAAAGATAATTATGAATATAGTTGTATATCATTAGGTAATATGATAGAGATAGGTTATTTTGATGAGAATACTATTAATAAGAATGATAAATTATCAAAGGATACTATGTTAAAAGTAGTCAGAGATAAAGATAGTAAAGTTATAAAAGAGACTAGTTTTTCTTTTGAAGATAGTATTTTACCGGATGTAGATTGTGGTTATCAATCTAGTATATCAATATCTACGGATAATAAAGGTAAGAAAGTAAAAACAACAAATACGAAGATATTATATAATGGTTTAAATGATAATTATTATAGATATTTTTATATATCAGAATTTGATGAAAATACGGTTACTACTAATGATGTAGTTTATTCTTGTGAAGGTATTGGTAATTGTAGTAATAATGCAGTTAGTAGTTTAGAGTCAGGACGTTGGTATTTAGCAAGTAGTGATGTAGTTAGGTTAAATATTAAATCTAATGGTGTAATATCGGCTTTTGTTAATATTAATGGAGAGAATGTAGCAGATGCTACTAAGAATATTGATTTTATAGATAATATTCCTCCAGCTATTAGTTTAAATGTTTATAAGATTGGTAGTTATGAGGGAAATAATCCAAAAACTAAAGGAGAACTTATTACTACTATTAATAGTAATTATATAATTAATGAATGGAAAAATTATGGATATTGGTTTGATATTAGTACTAATGAAAATAGTGCGATTAAATGGACTTATAATAATGAAGGTAGTATTAATGGAGGCAGTCCTAGTAATAGTGGTGCCAATTGTAATAATTCTTGCTCTAAGACATTATCTGGTGATGGTAATAGAAAAGCTACTATTGTAGCAACTGATGAAGCAGGAAATAGTAGTAAGATAGATGTTAGTATTTATATTGATAGAACAGCTCCTACTATTAATGTTATTGAACAGAGGTGCTCTAATAAAGATAATTGTTTAGGTAGTTTAATTGGTAATAAGATAGAGAAGAGTACTAATACTAGTATTTCGATAGATGATAAGAATTGGTCTTATAATAGTTTTAATATTAAGTATAATGCTAGTGATAGTATGAGCAATATAAAAGAGATTAGGATATTACAAAATAGTAGTGGTATATATAATCAATTAAATACTAATATTGTTAGTAATAATATAGTGAGTAATAATAGTAATTTAACTATATCTGATACAGGGCAAAGATATATCCAAGTAATTGCTTATGATAATGTTGGTAATAGTTCAGTTATTAATATTATAGGTTATATATCTAATGTTATAACAGTTAATTATAATGCTAATGGTGGTAGTGGTGCTCCGACAAGTCAAGATAAATATAATACAGTTGATTTAACTTTATCTAGTACTAAGCCAACGAGAACAGGTTATGCTTTTGTTAGTTGGAATACTAGTATTGATGGTAGTGGAACTAGTTATCAGCCGGGTTCTAAGTATACAGCTAATGAATCAACAACTTTGTATGCTATATGGAAGGCTAATGATACAACATCACCAACATGTACATTAAGTGCTGATGCTAGTAATATAACAGCAACAGCTAGTGATGATAAAGGAATAGCTTATCAAGGATGGAGTAGTTCATATTCCGGAAGTAATAGTACTAGTAAGAGTATTGCAGTTGGAACGCATACATATTATGTAAAAGATACAGCAGGTAATCCTAGTAGCTGTTCGATTATTATTGTGGCAACTCAGAAAAGTTCTACATATGAAGATAGAGGTACATCACACTCAAATATAACTGGTTCTTGTGGTTGTATAACAAATACTGGTAGGGTAACGTCATGTCGATGTACAGGTTGGGGAGCTTCCTGTGTATCACAGGGTAGTGTAAATTATTCATCGTGTAAGGATAATCGTTGGTGTGATGCTGGAGAAGAACTATATAATAATAATCTTAGTTGTCGTGCTCTTGTAACAACTTATACTTGTTTAAGTGGATATACTAAAATAAATGATAATTATTGTTATAAAAAATAGTGATATGTTTAATTACATATCACTTTTTATATAGATATCATTATTTACTTTAACTTGGTATTTATTTTCAAGAATTGGTAATAAATCATTAGGAATATTTACATTATAACTAATCATATCTTGATAATTTTTATTATTGATATGACAAATAGTTAGTAATAAGTCAATATCATTAATATCTTTATAAGTAAAATAGATATCGATATTTTTACCGGGTATTAATTTAGTTAACTCGGTATTATTTAAACAGCTAGATATGCACTTGGAATAAGCACGAATAAGACCACCAGCACCTAGTTTGATACCTCCAAAATATCTAACAACGATTGCTAAGATAAAGTTTAGATTATGTTTAGTTAGGACATCTAATATTGGTTTACCGGCAGTACCACCGGGTTCACCATCATCACTACATTTAATATTATTAGGTAATATATAGGCATAGCAGTAATGAGTAGCATCTTTATATTTATCTTTAACTAGTTTTAAATATTTATCAATATCTTTAATATCATTAATATTATAAATAATTGTTATAAATCTAGAGTTTTTAATAATTAAAGTATTTTCGATAGTTTCTTTTATAGTATTCATAAACTCACCAAAGTAATTGTACCATGATATTTACTTTATGGCAATTATCTTATATAATATGTATAGTAATTTAAGGGAGGGATATGATGTTTAAAGAAGAATTGTCTTTGGTACCACACCATCCGGGATGTTATTTAATGAAGAATAGTGATGGGAATGTTATTTATGTTGGTAAATCGAAGAATTTAAAGAATAGATTATCTTCTTATTTTAGATCTAGTCATACAGGAAAGACTGCTATGTTAGTAAGAGATATAGCTAAGTTTGAATATATATTAACTTCTTCTAATTTAGAGGCTTTATTATTAGAGATTAATCTAATAAAGAAATATAATCCTAAATATAATATTTTACTTAGAGATGATAAATCATATCCATACATTGAACTTACTAATGAGAATGTACCTAGATTAATAGTAGTAAGAAATGCTAATATAAGGAAGAATAAAAGTCATAAACTATTTGGCCCTTATCCTAATGTAACAGCAGCTAGAGAGACAGTAGATATTTTAAATAGAATATATCCTCTTAGAAAGTGTAAGACTTATCCAAAGAAAGAATGTTTATATTATCATATAGGAGAGTGTCTTGGTTATTGTACTCATAATATTGATAAAGAAGTAATTAATAATATGAGAAATGAAATTATATCTTTTTTAAATGGTAATCATGAGATAGTAACTGCTAAGATAAAACAGAGTATGGATAATTATGCTGATAAGTTAATGTTTGAAAAAGCTATTGAATATAAGAATATGTTAGATTATATTAATATTACTTTAGAGAAACAGAAAGTAGAATTAGATGATAATATAGATAGAGATGTTATTGGGTATTATACTGATGGTAATTATTTATCTGTACAGATATTATTTATTAGAGGGGGAAAGTTATTAGATAGAAAGAGAGATATATTCCCAATGGTTGATACTTTAGAAGAAGAATTAACTAGTTATGTATCTAACTTTTATGATAAACATAAGATTAAACCTAATGAGGTACTAATACCGGATATTTTAGATAAAGAATTATTAGAGGAAGCTTTTGATTTAAGAGTAAATATTCCGGTTAAGGGTAAGAAGAAAAAAATATTAGATTTAGCTTTTGAGAATGCTAAGATGTATTTTGATGAACAGATGACTTTAGTTAAACAAGATGATGAGATGAGAGATAAAGCTATCAGTGAACTTAAAGAGTTATTACATTTAGATAACTTAAGTAGAATAGAACTATTTGATAATTCTAATTTATTTGGTAGTTTTAATGTATCAGGAATGGTCGTATTTATTGATGGTAAACCTTGTAAGAATGAATATCGTAAGTTTAAGATAACTAATGATAAGAATGATGATTATGGGACGATGAGAGAAGTTATTTATAGAAGATATTTCAGAGTAATGAAAGATAAACTCCCTAAACCTGATTTAATAATAGTTGATGGTGGATTAGGACAAATTAATGTAGCAAGAAGTGTTTTAGAGGAACTTAACTTTTTTATTCCGGTAGCAGGTTTAAAGAAAGATGATAACCATAATACTAATGTTTTACTTGGTAATTATCCGGTAGAAGCTATTAATATAGATAAGAAGAGTCCATTATTTTTACTTCTTACAAGAATGCAAGATGAAGTACATAATTATGTTATTAGTTATCATCGTAGTATTAGAAGTAAAGGAGCTTTAACAAGTATTTTAGATAATATTGATGGTATTGGAGAAAAGAGAAAGAAAGAACTATTAAAGAAATATAAGACTTTAACGAATATGAAGAAAGCTACTATTCAAGAATTAGAAGAAATATTGCCTAAGAATGTAGCAGAATCTTTTTTAGAATATATAAGTAGTATTGAGCAATAGTTATAGTTTAAAATATTTATGTAATTTTTGGTCTTGCATAGAGATGAGTTTTGTGCTAGAATTAATTTAAGGTAAGAAAATAAACAAACAAAGTATTTCTTCCTAAGTAGAAAGGAGCTAATAATTATGGATAATAAAGTTAATAAAAAGTTAACTCCAAGTTTACCGGGGGGGGGGGGCTAAATAATACACATGTTTGTTTAAATAATATAATAACTACGGTAAAGAGAGTTTAAGCGATTAGACTCTTTTTATCGTAGTTTTTTATTTACTAAGAAAGGGATTGTACATTTATGGAAAGAAAGAGATTATTTATTATTTTAACTATTTTATCAATAGTAATGCTAGGTATTGGAGGAACATTTGCTTATTATACAACAAGTGCAGTAGCCACTAATATTACCCAAATTAGAGCAGGTAATTTGACAATGACTATTGATGGAGGAGGCAATACTAATACTTCATTCATGCCATCTAAGTGTACTAGTGAATATGCTATTAAGAAGAAAATTGTGGCAACCTCCAATAATACTTCAGGTGGTAAAGTATCATTTAGTATAGGCATGAATATTGCCACACTATCGGATAGCTTAAAAAGAGAGTCAATGCGATATACACTTACTACTAATGCTAGTAGTTGTACTGAGGATATTGTATCAAGTGGCAGTTTTAAAAATAAAACAGTTGGTAATGATGTTTGGCTAATTAAAAATGACTATGATAATATAACTAAATCAGGTAATAATTATACAAAAACATATTACTTATATATTTGGCTAGATGAAACAGAAACCCAAAATTTAAGTGGAAGTATATCAGTTAATATGAAAGGAACATCAAGTAATAATCCTAATCTACCAATAGATTATGGTTATGATGATGGGAACGGAACAAATACTTTATTCTATAAGATAAAGAGTAGTGCCGATAAATATACTAAAATAGATTTTAGTAAACAATCTAGTGATGATGGGACAAAAGGTATATATACAACAACTAATACTGAAAATAATGTCCCTGTATATTACTACAGGGGAGCAGTAGATAATAATCATGTCTTATTCGCTAACTTTTGTTGGCGAATAGTAAGAACAACCGAAACTGGTGGGGTTAAATTAATATATGATGGTAAACCTTCTAATGGACAATGTAATAATACTGGTGTGGATACAACAATAGGTAATATTCAATTTAATACAAGTCCAAACTCACCAGCCTATGTAGGATACATGTATAATACTGCTCATACTGCTAGTAGTAAGGATATTACAACGCTAAGTGGAAATATTGTATTTGGTAATGATGCAACATATGATGCTAGCACAGGAAAATATACTTTAAAAGATACAAAAACGTTAACAAACCCAAGCAATTGGAATACAGAATATAGTAATTATACTGATAAATATCATTATACTTGTTTTAGTTCAAGTACAACATGTCAAAGTGTATATTATATTCATTTTATATATAATGAAAATAAAAATGCTTACTATTTTACTTTAACAAATGGTAAGAAACCAAAAGATTTATTAAATGATATGTTTGAAGGAAACATTAATGTTAAAGAATCAAATGCTAAAGTTAAAATAGACGCTTGGTATAAAACTAATATGACTAGTTATACATCAAAATTAGAAGATACTGGTTTTTGTAATGACCGAACATATTATAATTTTAATACTAGTGGCTGGAATAATAATTATAGTAATTATGATAAGTGGTTAAATTTTGGTAGTATGCAAAGATTATATAATAGAAAACTTAGTTTAGTATGTCCAAGACAATTAGATAAATTTTCAGTTAGTGCGGATAATGGCAATGGTAAGTTGACATATCCAGTTGGTATGATAACAGCGGAAGAAATGGCATATGCTGGAGCGGTTCTATGGCAGACAAATACATCATATTACCTATACAATGGAGTACATAATTGGTCCTTTTCTCCGTCTCACTTCAGCGTCTGGGCTGCTAACGAGTTCACCTTGCGTTCTTCTGGGGATTTCAGCAGCAACTATGTCACTAGTTTGTTAGACGTTAGACCTACAATATCCTTAAAAAAAGGCACAGTATTATCCAGTGGCAATGGGACTTCAAGTTCACCTTTTATTGTAAATTGATTTATAGATATATTTGTTAATATTTAATATTTATAAAAATCTATTAAACTTCTAGAATTTTCTAGAGGTTTTTTAGTAAAGTATGGTATTTATATTTGTAAATGAAAGTTAATATGTTATAATTATTTATAGAAATACTATAAGTTGAAAGGAAGATTTAATGAGTAAAAGTGATGCAAAGGTAAGTATTATTGTACCTATTTATAATGTGGAAGAATATTTAAGAAAGTGTCTAGATAGTTTAGTTAGTCAAACGTTTAAAGATATTGAAATATGGGCAATTAGTGATGGTAGTCCGGATAATAGTGTTAGTATTATGAAAGAGTATGCTAAAAAAGATTCTAGAGTTAAATGTATTGAAAAAGAAAATGGTGGTTATGGGTCAGTGTTAGAGTATGCTATTAAGAATATAACTACACCATACTTTTTAATATGTGATCCTGATGATTGGTTAAAAGAGGATGCTATTGAAGTATTATATAAGAAGGCTACTACTGATAATTTAGATATAGTAGTAGGTTCTAAATATTTAGTTTATAATGATAATAGTGAAGAAGTATATGATAATTCTAAGTTTGATGGATGTAAGTGTGTACCTAATATGGTTTATGAAATAACTGATGAGTTTTATTTTTTACAACCTAGTCCACATTCTAAATTATATAGAACTGAGATATGTAAAAATATAAAGTTTCCTAAGAAAGTTAGTTTTACAGATTATTTGTTATACTTATTAGCATTATGTAATGCCAAGAGAGTTATGTATATTGAAGATGCTTTATCTTATTATTTAGTAGATAGACCAGGAAATAGTATGACTGATACTAAAGAAAAGGTATTTGAAGATCATAAGATTGTGTTAGAGAGTGTTTTGAGTCAAATTAAGATAGAATATAATAAAGTAATATATGCTAGAGTATTCTTTCAGTATCGAAATGTTTTATTGTTTTTAAATCAAACAGGTTCAAAAGAGACAAAGATTAAGTATGCACCTAAATATTTAGAACTTATTGATTTATTAATACCATATAAGAAATATATATTAAAATATTATCCTGAATTAACTTTAAAGAATAGAATATATTTTAATTTATTACTTAGTAATGTAGGTAAGAAGAAGTTATTTTATAGAATAGTAAGAGTAGAGAGGCAATAATATATGAAGAAAAAGATATTATTTACAACATATGATCTAAGTATTGGGGGAGTAGAGAGCTGTTTAGTAAATCTTGTTAATAATTTTGATTATAGTAAATATGATGTTACTATTTTATTACAAGATAAGAAAGGGGAACTACTTCCTAATGTTAATAAAGAAGTTCATATTGAAGATTATGGTTTATCTAGAATGAAGTTTACTTTACTTAGAAAAGCTATTAATATGTTTAAGATTATTTATACTAAGTTAAAGTATTATCGAAGGTTTGATTGTGCAATTAGTTATGGTACAGGATATGTAGTTAGTTCAAGGTTAGCTCTTTTAGCGTCTAAAAATAATGTATCTTATATGCATACTAATATCATTAAATTTATGGAGAATAATGATCAAGTTAAAGGAGATATGAGTGCTGAAGAAAAAGTAGATATTTTCTTGAAGCGTTGTAAGTTTAGAAAGTTTAAGAGAAATATATTTATTTCTACTAAGGCAATGGAGGCTTATTTAAGTCTATATCCGGAAGATAAAGATAAGGTAGTATTATGTCATAACTTTATAGATTATGATAAGATAATTAATAATAGTAAGATTAAAGTAGATGATATGTATGATACTAATGATATTACTTTTATTAATGTTAGTAGACATACAGAATATGATAAGAGATTATCAAGAATAATTAATGCCTGTGAGAAGTTAAAAGATGATGGATATAAGTTTAAGATGGTAATGATTGGTGATGGTGCTGATCATCAGTTGTTTTTGGATATGGTTAAAGAAAAGAAGTTAGATGATTATATTGTATTTTATGGTAAGAAAGCTAATCCTTTTCCATATATAAAGAATGCTAGTGCTTTTGTAATGAGTAGTGCTTTTGAGGGATTTCCTACAACTTTTGGGGAGGCTATGACATTAGGGGTACCTCTTATTACTACTGATGTATCAGATGCTAAGGAACTTATTGATAATAAATATGGGATTGTTGTAGATAATAATGATGAAGCTATATATGATGGAATGAAAGAGTTTTTAGATAATGGTTTTAAGATAGAAAAGAAGTTTAATCCTAAAAAATATAATGAGGAATCAATGAATAAATTATATCAAGTAATAGAAGGTGAATTATGAAGAAGAGTAGTGTAGCTGCTAATTATATATATAATGTAGCATATCAAATATTAACCTTTTTAACTCCTATTATAACAGCTCCTTATCTTTCACGTACTTTAGGTGCGGATAATTTAGGAAAGTTTAATTATACTTATTCGATAGTATATTGGTTTATATTATTTGGAACAATGGGAATAAGTTTGTATGGTAGTAAAGAGATAGCTAAGGTTTCAAATGATAGAGAGAAGTTATCAAAAAAGTTTTCTGAGATATTTTCATTACAATTTTTATGTACATTAATATCTTTAATAATATATTATTTTGTATTTTTAACTTTTGATTTTAAATATCATATGGTATTTCTTTTACAAGGAGGAATGCTTTTATCATCAATGTTTGAAATAACTTGGTTTTATGTAGGTTTAGAGAATTTTAAAAAGACAACATTTAGAGGCTTTATTGTTAAGATATTAATGGTAAGTGGAATATTACTTTTAGTACATAACGAGAATGATTTATATTTATATATGACATTTATAATTATTATGAATGTTATCGGTTCACTTATGATATGGGTTGGTATTAATAAAATAATAGATTTTAAGATTCCTAAATTTAAAGATATTGTGCCACATTTTAAAGAGAATTTTATTCTTTTTATTCCACAGATATCTTCTAGTATTTATAGTGTATTTGATCAAACAATGATTGGTTTATTATATGATGATATAAGTGAAGTTGGTTTTTATACACAGGCCCATAAACTTGTTAATATGCTAATGTTTATTATTACAACAATAGGAACAGTTATGCTACCGAATATTGTGAGAAAGAAAAGTGAAAAAAATGATGATACAGTTAAATTAATAACTAATAATACTTTTAAGATTGCATTATTTTTATCTATTCCTATTGCTATAGGATTCTCGGTGGTATCACCATTCTTTATTCCATGGTTTTTACCAAAAGATTTTGGGAAGGTTGCTTATATAATTTGTTGTTTAACACCAACGATAGTATTTATATCTTTATCTAATGTTTTTGGAATGCAATATTTAATTGTAAATGATGAATCGAAGAAATATACAATATCGGTAACAAGCGGTTGTGTTGTTAATATAGTTTTAAATGCTTTACTTATTGGACGTTTTGGAGCATATGGAGCGGCTATTGCTTCTTCAATTACGGAGTTAGTTATTTTACTTATTCAATATCATTTTGTTAAGAAGACATTTAATTTTGATGGTATTATTAAGAAAATATTTACGTATTTAGGCGTTGGTATATTAATGGGAGCTGGTGCGCTTGGTGTTGGATTAGTAATGGGTTCTGGTATTCTTACTAATATAGTTCAGGTACTAGTTGGTATGCTTATATATTTTGGAATATTATTTATTATGCATGATGATATAGAACACTTCTTAATTGATAAGTTTCTAGTTACATTTAGATTAAAGAAAAAATAGTGGAGGATATATGAAAGTTAGTATAATAGTGCCTGTTTATAATGTTGAAGAATATTTAAGAAAATGTTTAGATAGTTTAGTTAATCAAACTTATCAGAATATAGAGATTATAATAGTTAATGATGGGACAAAAGATAATAGTCAAAGTATTATAGATGAATATAAGAAGAAGTTTTCTAAGCTTATTAATAGTTATATGAAAGAAAATGGTGGGTTAGCATCTGCAAGAAATTATGGTATTGATAAGGCTACTGGAGAATATATAATGTTTGTTGATAGTGATGATTATATAGATACAAATATGGTAGAAAAATTAGTTAGGACTGCTAGTAAAAAATATAGTGATATTGTTGTTTCTAATTTCTATAGAGTAGAAGATGATAAAACTATCGAGGTTAAAACATTTGGTATAATAAGTGATAATGTATATAAAAATTATATATTAAATTGTAGTGGAGCTTGTTGGCAATTAATAAAGAAAGAACTATTTACAAAGAATAATCTACGTTTTTTAGAAAAACATTTTTATGAAGATATTGCGGTTATTCCAGCACTTGGGATGTATGCTAAAAAGATAGATTACATTGAAGACTATTTATATTATTATGTTATTAGAAGTGGTTCTATCATGAATCAAGTAAAGTATAAGAAGTCTTTTGAAGATATATTTGATTCGTTAGATACATTAAGAAATAGTTTTATTAGTAATAATAAGTATGATTTATATAAAGATGAGATTGAGTATATATATATCGAACATTTATTACACGCGGCTTCTCTTAGATTTTTTAAGTTTAAGAAGTATGAAGAGTTAGATAGGATTGCAAAGATTATTAAAGAAGAGTTTCCTAAGTGGAAGAAGAATAGATACTTTAAAAATACTAATATTAAGTATAGAATAGTGTGTACTTTATTTTATAAGAAATATTATTGGTTATTAAAGATAATTTTGAAGGAGTCGGAGTAATAATGAAAGATATATTATTTGTAGTAGATGAGAGAAGAATGGGAGGAGTATCTATTCTTCTTGAAGATATGTTAAATAAATTTGATTATAGTAAGTTTAATATTGATGTTTTAGTTTTACATAATAATGGAACAAGACTTAATAATTTACCTAAGAATGTTAATATTATATATGGTACAAAGTATTTTGATGCAGTTGATTTAACAATAGGAGAAGTATTAAGAAGTAAGAATCTTTCTTTAATATTTAAGAAAGTTCGATTAGTTGTAGAGATGAAGACTGGTTTAATTAAGAAGAGAATTATAAAAGAAAGAAAGAAAATACTAAAAAAAGATTATGATACAGAAGTTGCTTTTAAAGATGGATTTACGGCTTTATTTGTAGGTTTCGGTAATTGCAAGAATAAGATTCATTGGCTTCATTATAATTATACTATTGCTAATCCTAATGCTAAATATGATAGGTTATTTAAAGAAGTATTTTCTAAGTTTAATAAGATAGTAGCAGTATCTAAAGGAGTAATGGATGATTTTAATAAGATATATCATTTAGAAGATATTACGATGGTTATTGGTAATTATGTTGATGTTGATAAGATTAAAAAGATGGCTAAAGGTAAGAAGAAAAATAGTAAGAAACTAAATTTTGTTTCAGTAGGAAGATTACATCCTATGAAAGGATATGATAGATTACTAGATGTTGTAATATGTCTTAGAAATAATAATTTACTTAAGGATGTTAGCTTTAAAATATATGGTGATGGTCCATTAAAGGATACATTAAAGAAAAAAATTATGGATAATAAGATGGAAGATTATTTTGAACTTATGGGATACACTGATAATCCTTATGAATGTATTAATGGAGCTGATATGTTTATATTACCTTCGATATTTGAACCATTTGGTATTGTAATAGTAGAAGCTATGACTCTTGGTGTACCAGTATTAGCTACTAGTAATTCAGCAACAGGAGAACTTATTAATAGTGGTTATAATGGCCTAGTAGTAGATAATAGTAATGAAGGATTATATGAAGGATTAAAGAAAGTTATTACTGATAGAAGTCTTATTGATAAGTTTAAAGATAATTTAATAAAATATGATTATGATAAAGAAAATGATAAGATATTAAAACAATTATATAAATTACTTAGATAGGAGGATATATGAAGAAAATAGATAAAGCACTATTTATATTTTTAATAATACAACCATTTTTAGATTTCTATTTATTATATAGTGAAAAAGTTACTAATATATTTAAATTTTCTCCTTCAACAATAATTAGAATTATATGTATATTTGTATTTTTTATAATAACATTAATAAATACGAAGAATGATAAGAAGCAATGGTTTATAGCGGGGTATTTGGCTATATTATTTGTCTATTTGATAGGGCATGTTATTAATAGTCTTAATTTTAATATTGGAATAAATCCCGTTATGAATTTTTCATATATAACAGAAGCTTTTTATTATATTAGATTATTATTACCTTTAATGCTTATATATATAGTTTATAAAGCTAAGATAACAGAAGAGGCATTTAGAGAGAGTATTGTGGTATTATCATTAATTATTTCTTTAGAGATAATAATTACTAATATATTTAAGATATCTTTAGTTTCTTATGGAGAACCACAATTTATAGCAGGTAATATATTTGACTGGTTTTTAAATAAAGATTTTACATTTGAACAACTAGCTTCAAAAGGGTACTTTTATATGGCTAATCAGATAAGTGCTTTAACAATATTAATATTACCAATAAACATATATTATGCGATTAGATTTTCTAATAAGAAAGCCTTTATATCTTCACTTACTTTATGTCTATCTATGATAATGATAGGAACGAGAGTAGCAGTATATGGATGGGCTATTGTTAGTGTAGTTATGTTTATTGCATGGATATTTTTTGCACTTATTGATAAAAATAAAGTCGAAATAACTTTAAAGAAGATACTATTATATATATCATGTTTTATAGTATTAGGCTTTATAACTCTTAATTCACCATTAATTTTAAGATATACTTTTACTGATTATGAAGAAATAGAAAATGGCATGGAGAATAAAGATGTTGTTAATGAAGCATTGCATAATTTAAATACTGTAGAAGAAAAAGAAGAGTTTATTAAAGAGTATTTTGAATACTATTCTCTTCCTAAGACATATATTTATGATTTATATTATTATGAACAAGATATAGATTTTTGGATAGATGTTATGAAACTTCCTTATAGCGAAAGAGGGGGAAATCGTAAGTTAGAAAAACTTATTACTAATAGAATATATTCATTAAATAATAATAAATATGATAAGTATTTTGGGGAAGGCTATTCTAGATATCGGGTAGCAGAGTTATATATAGAAAGTGATTTTACAGTACACTATTATACAATTGGAATAATTGGGATATTATTATTATTTGGACCTTATATTGTAATTGCAACATATTCAGGAATATATATGCTACTAAAGAGAAGATTGAGACTGAAAACAACAATGCTTGTTATATCAGTGTATGTTTGTTTAGGAATATCTTATTTTAGTGGACACGTTTTAGATGAATTAATAGTTACAATACCACTTGCTTTTATAAGTGGGTACTTGCTTTCTTTTGTAAGACATGATAAATTAAAGTATGTAATAGATAAAGAAAATGTTAGAGAGGTTAATATGGTAAAAAAGTCAAAGAATCCTAAGGTAAGTGTTATTGTACCGGTATATAATGTAGAAAAATATATTGATAAGTGTTTAGATAGTTTAGTTAATCAAACTCTTAAAGATATAGAAATAATAGTAGTTAATGATGGCACAAAAGATAATAGTCAAAGTATTATAGATAAATATGCTAAAAAATATAAAAATATTAAATCTTTTATAAAAGAAAATGGTGGGTTATCATCTGCTCGTAATTATGGTATTGAGAAAGCTATGGGAGATTATATAGCATTTGTTGATAGTGACGATTATGTTAGTTATGATATGTATGAGAAGTTATATAATAAAGCAATATTAAAAGATTATGATGTAGTAGTATGTAATACTAATTATATTTATGATAAGAAAGTAGTACCAGTTATTACTAATCTAGATAGAGATATTGATAATAAAGCTGATGTTAAGAAAGTTATGACATACTTATATCCAGCAGTATGGAATAAATTATATAATAAAAGATTATTTAAAAATAATATAAGATTTAAAGATAAAGTATGGTTTGAAGATGTAGAATTTATTTATAGATTATATCCATTTATTAATTCTATAGGAACAGTAGATGATTATTTAATTAATTATGTACAAAGAGAAGGTGCTATAACACACACTATAGATAAAAGATTATATGATTATGTATATAACTTTGATAGTATAATTAAATGGTATAAAGATAATAAACTATTTGATGATTATAAAGATGAGATAGAGTATGCATGTGTTAGATACTATTTTGCAACATTTGTTAAACGTTTAGCAGGTTTTAAAGATCAAGAAGAATTTGATAAAGGTGTTTCAATGGTAATAGAGAGAATAAATAATTATTTTCCAAATTATAGGAAGAATAAGTATTTAAAGACGTTAACATTTAAGAACTTTTATTTAAAATATTTTAATAAAAAAATAGCTAATATTGTTTATAAGATATCAAATAGGTAAGGAGAAGTTAATATGAAGAAATTAAGTAAGATAATGTGCTATATTGGCGTAGGAGTTTTATGCTTTGGTATATATTGTCTATGTATGGGTAGTATGAGTTGGTGGCTAGCTAGTGTTATATCATTTATAAATGGACTAATAATAAGTTATTTTATTAATAAAAAATATAAGGTTATGAGTTCAATAAATAAGTTTATATTTAGCGGAATAGTAATATTTTTAGTAGATATAATACTTATGAATATATTAATAACTTTGTTTGGAATAGAGAATAATATATTATTAAAAGTAATAGTTATAATTATAGAGTTAATATTATGTTATATATTTACTTTATTATTTAAAAAAAATGATAAGAAGAAAGTTATATTTATATCCAGTACGGGTGGTCATTTAAATGAATTATTACAGTTAAAGTCATTGATTACAAAATATGATAGTTATTTAATTACTGAAAAGACAAAGTCTAATAAGAATTTGAAAGATAAATATAATAATGTTAGTTATTTAGTATATGGTACTAAGAAGAATTTATTTACTTATTTCTTTATATTTTCCTTTAATATTATTAAATCTTTTATATTGTATTTAAAGATAAGACCGGATGTTATAGTAACTACCGGTACGCATACAGCTGTGCCAATGTGTTATATAGGCCGTATACTTGGTAGTAAGGTTATATTTATTGAAACATTTGCTAATAGTACCACTAAGACTGTAGCTGGTAAGCTAGTATATCCGATTGCTAATACTTTTGTAGTACAATGGGAAAGTATGTTAGAGTTATATCCTAAAGCAATATATGGGGGGTGGATTTATTAATGATATTAGTTACATTAGGTACACAAGATAAACAATTTTATCGAATATTAGAGGCTCTTGAAGTTAAACTAGATAAACATTTGATTGATGATGAAGTAATTGTTCAAGCAGGTTGTTCGGCAGATTTTAAGTCAAAGTATATGAAAATATTTGATTTAATACCTATGGATGAGTTTGATGAAATGATCAAGAAATGTGATTTATTAATAACACATGGTGGAGTAGGTTCGATTATAACCGGTTTAAAAAATAACAAAAAGGTAATTGCGGCAGCTCGTTTAAGTAAATATAATGAGCATGTGAATGATCATCAATTACAAATAATAGATAATTTTTCAAAAGAAGGATATATATTAAAACTAGATAACTTTGATGATATTGATAAGTTAATAAAAGATTCTTCTAAATTTAAACCTAAGAAGTTTAAAAGTAATACTGATAATATGATTAATTTAATTGATAGAGAAATAGAAAAGAGTTAGGTTTTTGCTAGCCTAACTTTTTAAATGGTTAAATTTAGTTAATTTTGTAGATTTATTTATATATCTATTATAGGGTGATGTAATTATATTACATTACGAGCAAATTTTCTTTGTGATAAATATCAAGTCGGTAGCGATTATCGGAACTTATGTCTGTGGACGAGGTGTATAAGTGCCTCCAAGAAACAAAAAATCCATCACTGTGAAGTGATGGAATGGTTTTATTAAACTCTACTGTAGAATTCAACGATTAATGCTTCATTAATGTCAGCGTTCAATTCGCTTCTTTCAGGATATCTTACATAAGTAGCTTGTTTTTTAGATTCATCATAATTAATGAAATCAACTCTCTTTGGCTTGTTAGCTAAAGCAATTTCTACTCCTGTATGATTCATTGAAGATTCTTTTAATGATATTACATCGCCAATTTTAACTCTGTAAGATGGAATATTAACTTTCTTACCATTTACAGTGATATGTCCGTGGTTAACTAATTGTCTTGCACCTCTTCTAGTAGTAGCAAAACCTGCTCTATAAACTAGGTTATCTAATCTACTTTCTAGTAATATAAGTAAGTTTTCACCATGAACACCTTTCATTTTACCAGATTCATTTACTAATTTTTCGAATTGTTTTTCACTAATTCCATACATGAATCTTACTTTTTGTTTTTCAGTTAACTGAATTGAATAGTTTGAAGGTTTTCTTTTCTTATCTTTACCATGTTGTCCTGGACCGTAAGGTCTTTTTGCAATATCTTTACCATTTTCAAGAATTGAGAAAGAAACTCTTCTAGCTTGTTTGTTATTTGGGCCAGTATATCTTGCCATAATTTTTCCTCCTTCTGCTATTTTGGAGATAACTAAGCTATTTTATAGGGTGTATTATTTTGACTTTCGCTTATGCAGCAAAATAAGTTACTTATACATTACACATTACAAAATATGATTAGTCTGCTGCCAAATGCATTAATATTATATAATTAAATAGTATGTAAAGTCAAGAAAATATTTATTTTAAGGTTGAAAAAATATAAATAATTTGGTAATATTTTATATTGCGTTTAGAAAGGAGTTAAAAATGACAGTCATTATTATAAATATTATTGTTGTTTTTTTTATTAAAGTATTTGATAATATGTTAGGTACTAGTAAGACTATTTTAATCCAAAAGAATAGATCAATCTTAGCTTCATTTACGGTGGTTATTAGTCAAATTATATTTTATAAACTAATTGATGCAGTAAGTGGTAATCAGGAATATATGATTTACATAATTGCTTTAGCAAGTGGTGTTGGAACTTTATTAGCACTTGTTATAAGTAATAAATTTTCTAAAGAGAAAACATACGTAAATGTTATCTTGTCTGATAATAAAGAAGAAATGATTTTACTTAGAGATTTTTTGAAAGATAATAAAATAACTAATTTAACAACGGATGCTTATACGAAAGATTGGAAGAAGACTATTGCTATTACAGCATATGCTGAAACAAAGGAACAAAGTAGATTAATAGATAAATTTATTAGAGAAAGCGATAATAAGTTTAAGAGAATAATAGATGTTAAATAGAGTATGCTCGTTTGACAAATATATTTTTTTTTGATACAATTTATAAGTCTTTAGAACTTTATTAGGAAAGGAGAATAATGAGTAAGATAAAGTTATTTAGTCTAGGGGGTCTTAATGAAAATGGTAAGAATATGTTTGTCATGGAAATAGATGACGATATTCTTGTGTTTGAGGCTGGGCTAAAATATAGTGATGAATATACATTAGGAATTGATTATAGTATTCCTAATATTGATTATTTAAAACAAAATGTAAAAAGAATAAAGGGTGTTTTTTTAACACATGGTCATGATGAGAATGTGGGGGCTTTAGTAGATATTTATAAGTATTTAGATAATGTTAAAGTATATGGTTCTAAATTTACTATGGATATTGTTAGAAAAGAGTTTGAAAGCTATAAAGTGGATACTACTAATTTAGTAGAGATAAAGGTTAATAAAGCAATTACTATTGGTAGTGTTAAAGTATTTCCAGTTAGTTTATCACATTCTATACCGGATAATTTTGGATATGCCGTATATACTAACGATGGGGTGATATTCTATGGAAGTGATTTTGTCTTTGATGCGGTTATGAGAGGATCTTATCAGACAGATATTGGTAAGTTAGCATATATTGGTAAACAAGGAGTATTATGTTTACTTAGTGAATCGATATATGCTGATAGAACAGGTTATACAACTCCTAACCATCGTATTGAAGGATTAATTGCTAAGACTTTAAATAAAGCACCTGGTAGAATAATATTTAATGTTTTGAATTCCCATTTATATAGAATACAAGAATTATTTAATGAAGTTATGAAGACGGATAAAAAGATAGTTATTATGGGAAAGAGGCTTCAAAATATAGTTAATTATTCACTAGATAATGGTTATTTAAATATTGATAGAAAGTTCATTGGAGATTTATCTAATCTTAATGATAAAAATGCTATTATACTAAATACTAATGAGAGAGAAAAACCATATGCTAATATGATTAGAATTATTAACGGTTATGATAAGTTTGTTAAAATAGAACCTACTGATACAGTTTTTTTGGCTACTCCAATATATGAAGGAAGAGAAAAGACTTTTTATAAGATGCTTGATGATATTGCTAAAATAGGAGCAGATAGTGTTATATTATCTCCTAAGAAATATTTATCATATCATGCTTCAAGTGAAGATTTAATGATGATGTTAGAACTTATGCAACCAAAGTATTATTTTCCAATTAAAGGCGAATATCGTAATCAGGTAGCTAATGCTAATTTAGCAGAGATGGTTGGTATCCCTCCGGAAAATATTATATTAAAAGAAAATGGTTGTGTAGCAACATTTGAAAATGGTGAATTAGTAGAAGACTATTTAAAGATACCAACAGGATCTATTTCAATTGATGGAGATAGTAGTGATGATATTGGAGAAGTAGTTTTGAAAGATAGAGAATTACTTAGTCAAAATGGTATTATAATTATTACAGCTACTATGAATAAAAAGACTAAGAAGATTTTAGTGGGACCTGAAATATTAACTAGAGGATTTATCTATGTTAAAGATTCTACAGAAATAGTTAATAAAATTAAAGAGATATGTAGTAAGGTTATTACAGATAATACTTATCCTAATTATATAGATTATACTAAGATAAAGAATACTATTAGAGAAGAATTATCTAACTATTTATTTAATATGACTGGTAATAAGCCAATGATTATTACAGTTATGCAAGAAATATAGAACTAAGAGAATTATGTTTTCTTAGTTTTTTTGTTAGTAAAATAATGACAAAAAATAAATAGTATGCTATAATCTAGTAGAAGATAGAGAATATATAAGTGATAGTTATTGCTATCAAGAATATTTATTAAAAAAAGAAAGGGTTAATAATTAGTTTTAGGTGATATTATATATGAAGAAAAGAACGATATATATAGGATTGAGTTTAATATTTATAATAGGTATTGTATCATTAATAGGGACATTTGCTGTTGATACAACTATTACTGAAGGTAATAGTAGTAAGGCTGATTATTTATTTAATATTGTCTTAGGTGATAGAACTAATAGGCAAATAGTAATACCTAGTTATGATAGTAAAATAGTTGATGTTAAGGTTAGTAATCCTAACTCATTTAATATGTCGTATTTACTTTATTTAGAGGGAGCAAATTCTAATATTAGTGTAGTTAATATTGGAGATTTAAATGCTAATGGAGTGATAGAAAGTAAGAAAGTAGGAGTAGTTAGATTGTTTGTTCAAAATAATAGTGGTAGTAATATTACTATTAGTTTAAAGGATGTAGTTGGTTTTGAATCAGATACTATGACATTACCAAGCAACGCGACTGCTATAAATAAAGGGGCTTATTACAAGGCTATTGTTACTTCTAATGATTCAGCTTATGGTAAAGTAAAGCCTAATATTAAGTTATCTGCTAAGAGTGGAACTGTTAAATATCAAATAGTACCTAATAAAGGATATAAGTATAAATCAAATACTTGTGGTGGAACGCTTTCAAATAATATATTAACTTTATCTAATATAACTAATAATGTTTCTTGTCAGGTAGTTTTTGAAGCAAATAAAATAAATGTAAGTCTTGATATGCAAGGTGGCTCTATTGAATCGACTTATACTGAAGTTAATCAACATACATATACAGTTCCTTATACTGGAACATATAAATTAGAGGTATGGGGTGCTCAAGGTGGAAGTGCAACATCAAAGCCAGGAGGTTATGGAGGCTATTCAGTTGGTAATGTTATTTTGCAAAAAGGGACTTTACTTTATGTAAATGTTGGTGGCCAAGGTCAAAAAAATGCCGGAGGTTATAATGGTGGTGGTACAGGGCAAAATATTGCTGGTTCTGTATCAAATGCCGGTTATGGTGGCGGTGGTGCTACTCATATAGCAACAAAATCTGGTTTGTTAAAGTCATTATCTAATTCACTATCATCAATTTTAATAGTGTCTGGTGGCGGTGGCGGAATTAGTGAGAGCCTAAATGCTGGAGGTTCTGGCGGTGGAGCAACAGGAAATGCTGGAACTGGAGGTTGTTATTCTCCAACCGGTGGAACACAAAATGGAATTGGTAACAGTGGTGATTCTGATTGTACAGCCGCAGGATTTGGCTATGGTGGAAATGCTCCAAATGGTTCTTCGGCACAAGGCACATATGGTGCTGGTGGCGGTGGCGGCGGTTATTATGGCGGAGGTGCTGCAAGCTTTAAAAGTGGTAGTAATTGTGCATCTGGTGGTGCTGGTGGCTCTGGATATATTGACAATAGTTTATTAACTAATAAATATATGTATTGCTATAATTGCACTACTTCTACTGAGACTGCTGCAAAAACATATACTACAACTAATGTATCAGATGTTCCAACTAGTGATTATGCAAAAAGTGGTAATGGTGCTGCTAAAATAACTCTTTCAGGAAATGCAAATTATATTGTGACGTATTCACAAGGTTATGGTACGTTAGCGGTACCTTATAAAAAAGGATATATATTTGGTGGATGGTATACTGAGCCAAACGGCCAAGGAACTTTAGTTACTAGTGATTCTGATTTGGCTAGTGAAAGTGATCATACTTTATATGCTAAATGGGAAAGAGCATGTAGTGTTCCAACTTTTACTTATACAGGTAATTATGAAATTGTTGATGACAATAATACAATAATTACTGATGTTGGTACTTATGCAGGCAATTGGAAAATTCGTTTTTTAACTTCTGGGACACTTAATGTTTCTGATTTGGGGTGTTCATCTGCTTCTGATGGAATTGATGCTTTCGTTGTTGGTGGCGGTGGTAATGGTGCAAGTGGTACTAGGTATAGTGGAAATAGTGCCGGCGGCGGAGGCGGCGGAGGCGGCTCTGCTATAACAGTTAAAAGAATTGCGATTTCTACGGGAACAAGTTATTCAATTGTGGTTGGTGCTGCTACAGAAAATTCATCATTTGGTGTTGGTAGTACCGCTTACTTTACTGCTCTTGCCGGCAGTACTGCTCCGGCTGCAACGTTTTCTAATACAACTGGTTTTTCAGCAACAGCTGGTGTTGGTGGAGCCGGAAGATTGTCTACTGAAACAAACAATTATGGTGCGATAGGTGTAACTGTTAAAAACGGTTCTGATGGTAATGGTATTGATGGTAATTATGAATTCAATGAAGAAGGAAATAAACGATACGGTGCCGGTGGTGGTTTTGGGACACAAGGTGTTAGTACCGGTTCAGGTGGTACGGCAGCACTCGGAAAAGATGGTGGCGCTGATGGCGGTGGAAAAGGTGGCCAAGGATGCAGCTTCAATAAAGTTAATAATAAATGGACGTCAATTGGTGCTTATGCCGGTAGTGCAGGAACTGCTAATACAGGATCCGGTGGTGGCGGCGGAGGCGGTGCTTGCGGTTCTGGTACTTCTACTAATGGTTCTATTGGAGGAGCCGGAGCTGGTGGCACAGGTATTGTAATTATCCGTAATACTAGAACTAATGAATCTAATCCACCGGTTGGAACAATGAATGCTACTAAAAGTTATAATACTATTAATGTTAGTATTAATGCTACTGATGATACTGGTATTGACCATTATGAATATTATCTTAGTACAAGTGCTACTTGTCCTACTACTGGTTATAAAAAAAGTGAATCTAATACATATTCATTTGATATTTCAGAGACTGGTACATATTATGTATGTTCAAGGGTTGTTGATTTATTAGGTAATATTTTATCGCTAAAATCAAATGTCTTTAATGTTTCAAGAGTATATCAAGTTGCTATACGATACAATACTAATGGTGGAACTATTACTAGTAGTGCTGGCGGTTATACATGGACTACTGATAGTACAAGACTTATATATCAAAATGGTAAGGTTTATGAAGAAACAGTACGTTATGGGAAGACTATTGATTTAGCAAATTATAATAATGTTGCATTTATAAATATAGATCCTGGAGTTAATTATGTTGCTAAAGGTAGTGAGTGGGTATGTTTATCAGGTTGTTCTAATGTTGGCAAGGTGTATAATCAGGATACTAAGTATTCAACTCCTGACTTTTGCGATTTAACAAATAATAATTGTACGGTTGTCTTAGGACTTAAAATAGTGCAAGATACAACATCACCTACTTGTACATTGAGTGCTAATGAAAGTGGTTTAACAGCAACTGCAACTGATAATAATACGATAGTTTATCAAGGTTGGAGTAGTTCATATTCTGGTAGTAATAGTACTAGTAAAGATATAGCAGATATTGCAGTAGGTACATATACTTATTATGTAAAGGATAAGGCTGGTAATAAGGGTAGTTGTAGTATAGAGGTTATTAGTACTACAAAGAACGAGAATCAAGGCTTTGAAAATTGGCGAAATGGTACTTGTGATTGTCAGAAAAGAGTTGGTAGTGGTCATCAAGTCCTTGTAGCTTCATGTAATGCAATGACGTGTAATTGCCCAAGTGATACGACAATGACGAGAAGTTGTGATAGTGTGAGGTTAGGTATTTATTGTGCTTCTGGTGAAGAACAAGTTGGTAACAAATGCATTTCATATTCATGTCCTACAGGTTATTCTAAAATGAATAATAGTTATTGCTATAAATAATAAATTTTAAAAGCATAATATGGTTATATTATATAACTTAATATTATGCTTTTTTGTTATTTTATAATGTAATTGTTTTGAAAATAATTTTTTTAATTGGTAAAATTAATGTAAAGTTTTAGTAATATTGTTTACAAACAATCAAAAAGAGTATATTATAATATTGTAGAGTGGCACAAAGTGGAAGAAAGTGGGGGATAAGTTATGTTAATTGGAGAATATCGTCATAATATTGATGAGAAGAAAAGATTAATTATACCTTCCAGATTTAGAGAGGATATTGGAGATACTTTTATTCTTACTAAAGGATTAGATGGATGTTTATTTGTTTATCCAATGAATGAATGGAATAAGATTATTTCCAAGTTAAAGATGCTTCCATTTACTAAGAAAGATGCTAGAACATTCACTAGATTCTTCTTAAGTAGTGCAACTGTATGTGAATTAGATAAGCAGGGTAGAATCAACATACCTACATCTTTATTTGAATATGCTAAAATTAAAAAAGAATGCGTTATCATTGGGGTTAATGATCGTCTAGAAATTTGGGCATTAGATTGTTATAATAATTTAATGCAGGATAACTTTGATAAACTAGATGAAATTGCAGAAAATTTATTTGATAATGGGGATGATTTTGGGTTATGAAACATGTAAGTGTATTACTTAATGAATCAATTAATTGTTTAAACGTTAAAAAAGATGGAATATATGTTGATGCTACCTTGGGTTATGCTGGACATAGTAGTGTTATTTTGAGTAAATTAGATACAGGATTTTTATATGGTATTGATCAAGATGATACTGCTATTCAATATAGTAATGTAAAATTAAGTCAAATAGGCAATAACTATTGTATTATTAAAAGTAATTTTGCTAATATAAAAGAAGAACTGCATAAACGTGGTATAGAGAGAGTAGATGGAATATTATTTGACTTAGGAGTTTCTAGTGTACAATTAGATGAAGCAGATCGTGGATTTAGTTTTCATAATGATGCTAAATTAGATATGAGAATGGATAGAAGTAATCCAATATCTGCTTATAATGTAGTTAATGAATATTCACTTAGTGATTTAACTAGAATAATAAGAGATTATGGGGAAGAAAAGTATGCTTATAGTATTGCTAAGAAGATAGTGGAATATCGTAATAATAAAAAGATAGAAACTACTTTAGAGTTAGTAGATATTATTAAGAGTGGGATGCCAATGAAAGCAATGAGAAATACGCATCCGGCACGTCGTACTTTTCAAGCTATTAGAATAGAAGTAAATAAAGAATTAGAAGTTTTAGAAAAAGCGTTAGTTAGTTCATTGGAATTACTTAATGTGGGTGGAAGAATATCAGTTATTACTTTTCATTCATTAGAAGATAAGATAGTTAAGAATATATTTAAAAAGTATAGTGAGGTAGATGACAAATTGAAGAGCTTACCATTTATACCGGATGAATATTTACCATCTTATAAAGTAATAGAAAAAGGCATAACACCTAGTGAAGAAGAACTTGCTAATAATAATCGGGCAAGAAGTGCTAAACTTAGAGTAATAGAAAGAATAAAGGAATGATACTATGAATAAGAAAAAGAAAAAAAGGGGTATAACAAGAGGAGAAAAGATGCTATATAAGTTATCTACTTTTATGGTTATATTTTTAGTAATAGGGATAATATTAAGTAAATCATCTTTATCACAGATAAATGTAGAATTACAAAAGTTAGAAAATCAAGTAGCTAGTAAGAGTGATGAAAATAAAAGTTTAGTAATGAAGATTAATGAGATGGTATCATTAGAAAAGATAAAACATATTAGTAATGAGCAAGGTTTAACTTATAATAATGCAAATATTAAAACGGTGTTAAAATAATTTATTATTATAATTAGTGAAGGGAATGACTTAATATGAGAGATAGAAAGATAAATAACAATAAGATTAAGCTTAATAAGTATATTTATGTTTTTATCTTTCTTTTATTTTTGGTTTTAGGGGGAAGATTAGTATATCTATGTACTTGTAATTATAAGGTTGGTAATATAACTATTAGTCAGTTTATTGAGAATAGAAATATTAAAGAAGATACAATACTACCTGAAAGAGGGACAATATATGATAGTAATGGTAATGCATTAGCAGAAGATGTGTCTAGCTATACTGTTATTGCATACTTAGATGAAAAACGTAGTGAGGGTAGTGATACTTTAAGGCATGTTAAGAATATAGAAGAAACGGCGTCTGTACTAGAGCCTTATTTAAATACTAGTAAAGAGAAGTTAATAGAATTACTTAGTAAAGATGCTTATCAGGTTGAACTTGGTAGTGGTGGAAGAAACTTAAGTCAGTTAGAGATGGAGAAGATTGCATCCCTTAATTTACCGGGGATAGATTTTATTAAGAGTACAAAGAGATATTATCCTAATGGGGATTTTGCTTCTTATTTACTAGGATATACAAAGAATAAAGATGTTGATGGGAATGAGGTTAAGGTTGGAGAACTTGGTATTGAAGAATACTTTAATGATAATTTAACAGGTACTAATGGATATATAACTTATGAGAGAGATAGATATGGTTATAAGATAGCTAATGGACGAGAGTATGTTAAGAATGCGGTTAATGGGGATGATATATATTTAACTATCGATAATAATATTCAACTATTTATTGAAAATGCAGTTAAAGACACTAGTGCGCAGTCAGAAGCTTCATGGGTAGTTATGGGTGTTATGGATGCTAAAACAGGGGCTATATTAGGTTATTCTTCAACACCATCATTTGATCCAAATATTAGAAATATGTCTTCTTATTTAGATCCGTTTGTTAACTATGTATATGAACCGGGTTCAACGATGAAGATATTTAGTTTTATGTGTGCTATTGATAGTGGTAAATATAATGGTAGTGATACTTATATGTCAGGTTCAAAGACTTATACTTCCGTACTTGATCCTAATGATACAACAACAATATTTGACTGGAAGAAGACCGGTTGGGGAGAAATTACTTATGATAGAGGGTTTGCACTATCTTCTAATATAGCGGTAGCTAATCTACTAGATGGTGTTATGACGAAGAAAGAGTTAGCTAGTTGTTATGATAAATATGGTTTTGGGAAGAAGACAGGTATTAGTTTATCAAGAGAACTTAAGGGAGATGTTTCTTTTAAATATGATATTGAGGCGGCAGCGGCAGGATATGGACAAGGTATTACTATAACTCCAATACAAATGCTACAAGCACTAAGTAGTATTGCCAATAATGGCACGATTTTAAAGCCATATATTGTGTCTAAAATAGTAGATAGTAACACAGGGGTAGTTAAGAAAGAATCTGGTAAGACCGAAGTTGGGAAGATAGCTAGTGAAAGCACCATTAATAAGATTAAAGACTTGATGGAGAGTGTTGTTAATGGCGACCCTAGTGTAGCAACAGGTTATGCTTACTATATCGATGGTTTTGATGTTATTGGTAAGACCGGTACAGCACAAATATTTGACAATAAGTCAGGAAAGTATTATAGTGGAGCTAATGATTATACATATTCTTTTGCAGGAATGTATCCAAAAGATGACCCGGAAATAATTATATATATGGCTTTACAAAAACCAAAAGATTCAGTTAATTATGTGGCACCAGCTGTTAAAGAAGTGCTTACTAATATTAATAAATATTTAAATATTAATACCGGTGAAGAAGTAAAAGAGAATGTTTACTTATCCAGTTATATTAATAAGAATGTTAACGATGTAGTAAGTAAATTAAATAGTAAAGGTGTTAGTACAGTAGTTATTGGTAATGGGGATAAAGTAGTTAATCAGTATCCTAGTAGTAATACAATATTATTAAATGATAAAGTATATTTACTTACTAATAATTATAATAAAGAAATGATTGATGTTAGTGGGATGTCTTATAAAGACGCTACTAATATATTAAAGATGCTAGGGATTGACTATGAAACAGAAGGTATTGGATATGTATATGAACAAAATATTTTACCGGGTAGTGTAGTTGAAGATAAAGTAATAATTAAGTTTAGGAATAATTATTAAATGTTTAGTAATTATTCTTTTAGTGATATGTGAGGGATTTATGGTGAAAAAAGTAAATATTAGAGAGATGAAAAGAATAGCTAAGGAAATCATGGAAAGTGAGTCGAAGAAGTATGGAATTAATATAGGTATTAGACCAATAACTTTTATAGATATAATTAATCCTAAATTATTTAAATCGGGTAATTATACTATAGAAAAAAGAAAGCATGATTTTTTAAATTATATAGATTTTAATTGTGGTGGATATAATGACTTGAAAGGAACGACAGTTATATTTTTAAATAAATTAGAGAGTATTTCTTTAAAAAAAATAGATAGTTTATATTTATTGGCTAATGCGTGTTATCATGAAGCGAGACATAGTGCTCAACAACAGTTTGATAGATATAGTTATGCAAGATTTTTATTAGATATTGAAAGATTTTTCATGAAAAGGAATGCATGTAGACATTATAAGCAAAATCATGATGAATATTCTTTTGAAATAGGTGCTAATTTATATAGTACTAAAATGGCAAGAGAGTATTTAAAAAGTAATTATCCTTTAATATATGAGAAAGAAAAAGAAAAAATTAATGAAAGAGAAGAACACTTTTTAATTGATTATAAATTGTATGATGCTTTTTATTTTATTGATAAAGTTATACCATTAATAAAGAATTCAACGCAAATTTGTGAAGATGAAAGTAATAAAAAAAATTTTATAAATGATATATCACCAGTATTAAGTATTTTTCTTAAAGATAGTGGCAGTTTTAAAAGACCTAATGAAGTTATAAACAACGATAAATATCAAGAATTAGATAAAAGAATATGGTATATTATGTTTTCAAGTTTATCTTTCTTAGATGATTTAGAAAGTTTTAGAGATTTATCACAAGAAGAAATTTATGTTGTTAATGAAGCAATTGAATATTCAATAAAATTATGTTGGATGCAATTAAGTTATTATGAAAGATTGTTAATAATGGCTGATGAGTGTGTTATACAGCAGAAAGATAGAATAGAGAAAAAGATATTTTATTTAACAATATATCTTTCTCGTTATGAACATGCAATAGAATATCTTAGATCTTTAGAGTTAACAAAAAAAAGTAGATAATATGAGAGGTATTTATGGAAGAGAGAGTAAGTGCTAAAGAGATTAAGAAAATTATTAAAGATATAACGAATAGTGAATCTAAGAAGTATGGTATTGATATTAAATTATGTCCGTTATCATTTGTTGATGTTGTTAATCCTAGTTTTATTAAGGGTACTAAATATACTGTTGTAAGAAGAATTAGTGATTATGTGGAGTATCTTAATTATAATGGATATAATGATTTAAAAGGAAATGCTGTTGTTTTTGTAGATAAACTTGCTAATGAAAGTATAAATTATTTAGTGAAATTATACGCTAAAGAAGTAAGTTATGATATAGTTCAACAGTATAATATTGCTTTAGGTAGAAATACAGAATACTTAAGAAAAGTAGCTGAACGTGGTAATGGGTATTTTAATAAATATGATGGTGCAATGGTAAGGGGATTATTTCAGGTATTAAAAACTAGTTATCATGAAATACGTCATAGTGTGCAATTAACTTTTAATAAATATAGTTATGAAAGATTTTTACGTGATGTTGAGGATTTTTTTATAAAGTGTGATTTGGGAAGAGATTACAAATATAATCATGATAGTTATTCTTTTGAAATAGGGGCTAATTTATATGGTACTAGAATGGCTAAAGAATACTTGATGAATAATTATCCACTAATCTACGAAAAAGATAAGGGAATAATAGAGTTAATAGAAAAAAGATATATGGATGATTATTTACTATATAATCCATCTTATACTATTGATAGAGTTCTACCTTGGATAAGGATATCTAGTGTATTTAGTAAGAATGATGAAAATATAAAGAGTATATCTCCGGTACTTGGTATCTTTCTTAATGGTGATGGTAGTTTTAAAAGACCTAGTGAAGTTATGAGTAATGAGAAGTATCAAGAATTAGATAAAAGAATAGTGTATGCGATGTTTTCTAGTTTATCATTCTTAAAAGAATTAAAGTATATGAATGATCTATCTTTTGAAGAAATTAGTATTGTTATGGATGCTATGGATTATACTAATGATTTATGTATGATGCAAATGAAATTTTATGATGAGGTAGTTGAATATAGGAAGGCTACTGAAGGATATTTTAAACGTCAAATAATGAAGACAACATATTTAAGATTATATGCAGGCAAGCACAAGTATGTTAAAAGATATCTTAATTCATTTGAAAAAAATAATAATTTAATTGAGAGAAAGAGTCGATAGTGAGGTATTTATGGAAGAAAAAATAAGCGTTGAGGAAATGAAGAAAATAGCTAGGGAGATAACTGAAAGTGAATCTAAGAAGTATGGCATTGATATAAATGTTAGACCAGTGGCTTTTGCTGATATAGTTAATCCTGATTTCTTTACTAATCGTAGTTATACTATTGACAAAAGAATGAAAGATTTTTATCAATATAGTTATTTGCCTTGTGGAGGTTATAATAATTTTAAAGGAACGATGGTTGTTTTTGTTGATAAACTATTAAGAAGTTTTGTGGCTAAACGTATAAGTAGCATTTTTATGCTAGCTAATGTTTGTTATCATGAGGCAAGACATAGTGTGCAAAAGACATTTGATAGATATAGTTATGAGAGTTTTTTAAGAGATATTGAACAGTTTTATAGAAAAGTAGGTGGTAATAGAGATTATAGAAGACACCATGATAGTTATTCTTTTGAAATAGGTGCAAATTTATATGGAATTAGAATGGCCAGTGAATATTTAAAAAAATATAATTTGGAAGTGTATGAGAAGTTTAAAGATAAGATTGATAGAGTAGAACAACAATATGAAGAAGATTATAAGATGTATAATGCTTCTTATACGATAGATAGAGTATTGCCTATAATCAAAGTTGCTAGTGCATTTGGAGATAATGAGATAGTTAAACACGATTTTATAAAAGATACCTCACCGGTACTTGGCATATTTCTAAATGGGGATGGTAGTTTTAAAAAGCCTAGTGAGGTTATGAATGATGAAAGGTATCAAGATTTAGATAAAAGAATAGTGTATGCAATATTTTCTAGCTTGACATTTCTTAAAGATTTAGGGCATATGAATAATTTAACTCCTGATGAAATTAGTATTGTTAATGAGGCTATAGATTGTACTAGTGAATTATGTAGAAGACAAATGGTAAGCCTTAATGAGTCAAAAAGTAAAGTACATACAATGATTAGTTTATGGTCCTATTTAAAGACTTATTTTGTAAAATATAATTATATAAAAAGAAGACTTAATTCTTTTGAAAGTAATAGAGAGTTAGTTAATAGTAAAAGTAGAGGATACTTATCAATATATTTACTTGGTTTAATAATTAGTATAGGAACAATAATTTATTTATATATAAAAAAATAAAGATATTACGGTAATAGTAATATCTTTTTAGGTATGAAAAAAAGTCTTGTTTAGCAAGGCTTTGTAATCTAAATGGTCGGAAAGACAGGATTTGAACCTGCAACCCCTTGGTCCCAAACCAAGTGCTCTACCAAGTTGAGCCACTTTCCGAATGGTGGAGAATGAGGGACTCGAACCCTTGACCCTCTGCGTGCAAGGCAGATGCTCTAGCCAACTGAGCTAATTCCCCAAGGACAGTATTAATTATAGCAAGTTATTTTTTTGTTGTCAATAAAAATTAATTAAAATTTTAATAATTTGTGTAAAATATTTTTAAAGTATGTTATAATTAGTAGCATGAGGGTGGTTTTGTATGGATTTTTCAACAATTAAGACCCCTAAAGATGTTTTAGAATTTATGAAATCTAATATTAAGTATGGTTGGCTTGATTATATGGGTAAAGAACATGTTGGTAATATGGTTGGTTTTAGGGCATGTTATCGTACTTCTAGTTTGGAAGAAGTTTTAGAACATAAGATGGGTAGTTGTATTGAACAAACATATTTAATAAAGTATTTGTTAGATAGACTTGATATACCTAGTAGAATGTTTTGTATAAGGGAGTATGAAGCTGATAGTAATATAACCAGATTTAATGTTTATATGCATTGTTTTATACTTTACTCTTTAAATGGTAAAGTTTATCATCTAGAGAATTGCTGTATGTCAGGGATATATGAATTTAATAGTTATGAAGAAGCTATTAATAGTATTAGTAAGTTTTTTATTATGGTTAGTGATGGACGTTGGAGTACTATTACAGAGTTCTTTGATGTTCCGTATGGTATGTCATTTAGAGAGTTTAATCATTATATGAATGAATTAGATAAAAATAATGTTAAAGTAAGGAAGAGGATAGTATGAGATTAAGTAATGCATTTTTTTATACAATTAGAGAAGATGTTAAAGATGAAGAAACAGTAAGTGGTAATTTACTTGTTAGAAGTGGTATGATTAAGAAGAGTAGTGCAGGAGTATATATGTTTATGCCAATGGGATATTTGGTATTTAGTAATATTAGAAATATTGTTAAGAAATATATGGATGAAGCAGGGGCTCAAGAATTAGTTATGCCTAGTTTGATTCCTGAAGAAGTTTATGTTAGTTCAGGAAGAAGAAAAGCATTTGGTAGTAGTATGTTTTCTTTAGTTGATAGGGCTAATAAGAATTATGTTTTAGGACCTACTCATGAAGAGTTATTCTTAAATGCGGCTAGTAATAAGATTAAGTCATATAAAGATATGCCATTTAATTTATATCAATTTCAAAATAAGTTTAGAGATGAAGCAAGGCCTAGATATGGTTTAATTAGAACAAGAGAGTTCTGTATGAAAGATGCTTATTCATTTGATACTGATTTAGATGGCTTGGATAAGTCTTATCAGAAGATGTTTGATGCTTATAAGAAGATATTTGATGAGATGGGAATGGATTACCGTATTGTTAGAGCGGATACTGGTGTTATGGGAGGATTATTATCTGAAGAATTTCAAGCTATTACAGATATTGGTGAAGATGTGGTAGTTCTTTGTGATAAGTGTGATTATGCTTCTAATATTGAAGTATCAGAAGTAGTAGGACATGATACAGTTAAAGAAGAAAAGAAGGCTATGGAGAAAGTTAGTACACCAGGATATGAAAGTGTAATAGATGTAGCTAATTACTTAAATATATCACTTGATAAGGTGGCTAAGACAATGATAGTTAATGTTGATGGAGAATTAGTAGCCTGTGTTATTAGTGGTAAGAGAGAATTAAATTTAGTTAAGGTTGGTAAATTACTTCATGGTATGGATGTAGAGTTTGCTACTGAAGAAGAAGTCGCAAAGATAGTAGACGCTAAGTTTGGTTCTTTAGGACCTATTGGTATTAATTGTAAGGTTATAGTAGATAATGAAGTACTTAAGATGACTAACTTTGTAGTGGGTGCAAATAGTAATGGTTATCATTATATTAATGTTAATTTATCTGATTTTAAGTATGATATGGCTAGTGATATAGTTAATGTTATGGAAGGAGATCATTGTCCTAAATGTGGTGGTACTTTATACTTTAAGAAAGGTATTGAAGTAGGTAATACATTTAAGTTAGGAACAAAGTATTCGGAAGCATTAAATCTTAGATATGTTGATAAAGATAATACTTTAAAACCTGTTGTTATGGGCTCTTATGGTATTGGAGTAGCGAGATGTATGTCAGCGATAGTAGAACAAAATAATGATGAAGATGGTATTATATGGCCAATTAATATAGCTCCTTATAAAGTTAGTATTGTTATTATAAATAATAAAGATGAAGAACAAGTAAATGTTGCTAATAGTTTATATGATTATTTTAATAAGAATAATGTTTCTTGCTTATTAGATGATCGAGATGAGAGAGCAGGTATTAAGTTTAAAGATATGGACTTAATTGGTATTCCTTATCGTATAGTAGTTGGTAAGAAAGTAAACGAGGGAATAGTAGAAGTTAAGAATAGAAAAACTAAAGAAATTAAAGAAATATTAGTTAAAGATATATTAAATTATTTTAATTAAGATAAATATGTGTTATAATATAAATGTTTTTAGGAGGGAATTATGGAAACAGCAGTGATTATTGTATCAATTTTATTAATAGTATTAGTATTATTACAAAGTGGTAAAGCAGAATCTGCCGATATTATTCAAGGTGGTAATTCTGACTTGTTTGCTAATAGAAAAGAAAGAGGATTAGAACTTTTTATTAGTAGACTTACTTTATTTTTGGGAATAGTATTCTTTGTACTATGCTTGTTTATATCTTTACGTTAAAATCTCAAGTAATTGAGGTTTTTTTGTTTGACTATACTTAAAAGGTAATGATATAATTTTATTAAGTATAGGAGGAATCATGAAAAAGTATGATTATTTAATTGTAGGGTCAGGTTTATATGCAGCAACATTTGCTTATGAAATGACTAAAAGGGGTAAAAAGTGTTTAGTAATTGAAAGAAGAGGTCATGTTGGGGGAAATATTTATTGTGAGAATATTTTAGGAATTAATGTTCATAAATATGGAGCACATATTTTTCATACTTCTGATAAAGAAGTATGGGATTATGTTAATCAATTTTGTGAGTTTAATAATTATGTAAATTCACCAATAGCGCGCTATAGAAATGAAGTATATAATTTACCATTTAATATGAATACGTTTAGTAAGTTATGGGGTATTTTTACTCCAGAAGAAGCTAAGAAGATAATAGCTGAACAAAGAAGTGTTTTAGATGGTAGGGCACCTGCTAACTTAGAAGAACAAGCTATTTCTTTAGTAGGTAAGGATATATATGAGAAGTTAATAAAAGAATATACTGAGAAGCAGTGGAATCGTTCATGTAAAGAACTTCCGGCCTTTATTATTAAGAGACTTCCGGTAAGATTTACTTATAATAATAATTATTTTAATGATCGTTATCAAGGCATACCAATAGGAGGCTATAATGTAATTATTGATAAGATGTTAGAGAATTGTGATGTTGAATTAAATGTAGATTATTTAAAAGAAAGAAATAAGTATAAAGATATAGCAGATAAAGTTTTATATACAGGAATGATTGATGAATATTTTGACTATTCATTTGGAAAACTTGAATATCGTTCTTTAAAGTTTGGGAATGAGGTACTAGAGGGAATAGATAATTATCAAGGGAATGCTGTTGTTAATTATACTTCTCATGAAGTACCTTATACGAGAATAATTGAGCATAAACATTTTGAGTTTGGTAATCAACCAGATACTGTTATTACCAAAGAATATCCAATTGATTGGCAACCAGGATTAGAAGCATATTATCCTGTTAATGATAGTAAGAATAGTGAATTATATCAGAAATATAAAGAGTTATTAGATAAAGAAGATAATGTTATATTTGGTGGTCGTTTAGCAGAATATAAGTACTATGATATGGATAAAGTTATTAGTGCAGCATTAGATATGGTAAAAATGGAATTAGAAAAGTGTTAAAGATACTAGATTTATATTAATTATTGTAGTAAAATTAATGTAATTAAAGGAGTTTTGTTATGAATTTAAAAAGAGAAATGTTAATGATTATTATTCCATTTTTATTTACGTTGTTGTTTATACCTTGTGTTAAGAAGATAGCAGAGTTTATAGGGGCAATGGATTTACCTAATGAGAGAAAGGTTCATAAAGTACCAATTGCGAGATTAGGGGGTTTAGGAATATATGGTGGATTTTTGATTGGATATATGATATTTGGTCAACAATCTATTCAGATGAATGCGATATTAATTGGGAGTTTTATTATTATTATTACGGGTATTATTGATGATATTAGACCGGTGCCTGCTAAATATAAGTTGTTAGGACAATTAGCGGGAGCAGCAGTTATACCTTTTTATGGGAAGATTATTTTACAAGATGTATCAGCATTTGGAATATATTTAGATTTTGGCTTTTTTGCACCATTTGTGACAATGGTATTTATTGTAGGCATTATTAATTGTATTAATTTAATAGATGGTTTGGATGGTTTGGCAGGTGGTATTGCTTCAATATACTTTTTAACAATTGGTATTATTGCTTTACTTCTTAATCATACAGTAGGATTAGAGTTAACTTTAACATTTGTTATGTTAGGTAGTACGTTAGGATTTTTATATCATAATTTTTATCCGGCAAAAATATTTATGGGGGACTCTGGTAGTATGTTTTTGGGGTATATTATTTCAGTTATTGCATTACTTGGGTTTAAGAATGTAACACTTACTTCTTTTGCTGTACCGTGTTTAATATTAGCTATTCCTATATTAGATACATTATTTGCTATTTTAAGAAGATTAGTTAACCATAAACCAATAAGTGCTCCGGATAAGAATCATTTTCATCATCAATTATTAAAACTTAATTTAGGACAGGGTAAGACAGTATTAATTATATATTTAGTAGATATTTTATTTGCAATAGCTTCTATTATATATGCTATTGGTAATACATTATTAGGTACTAATATGTATGGTATTATTTTATATATAATATTGTTTGTACTTACTTTAATATTTGTAATAAAAACAAATATTATATGGAATCATAAGAGTAAATAAAAGAAGAAACTATTCGTTAATGGTTTCTTCTTTATTATATAAATCTTTTGGTTTATATTTATTGATATTGGCTATAATATTAGTAGGAAATTTTTCTAGCATTTGGTTATATATTTCCACGTTAGTATCATGATACTTATGAAGAGTAGTTAATTTTTTATCATATTCCTTTAATTCTTTAATAGATTTCTTAATTTCTTTATCATCTTTTAATTTATCGTTATTATCTTTGATGGTTTCTAGTTCAGTATAAGCATCTTTTATTTTTTTATCTAATTCATAGTTAGATATTTTTCTTGAACGTAATTTAACTATTTCATCAAAGATATTGCCTTTAATATCTTCATCTATTTTATGAATTTGGGATATTACTTTATTAATAGTATTATATTTAGTTTTAATAGTTTCATCAATTAATTCTTCTACTTCTTCAATACGTAAGGTTATATCTTGATATTTATTGCTTGTATAAATATATGTTACATATATAATGCCTCCTAGTATGATTAAGATTGCTAGTATTATTAATAATATATCCATTAGTTATCACTTCCTAGTATATTATAACAAATATTAGATATTTTTTCAACAATTAGAAATTAAGGTAGTTAACAGTTTCTTCAAAAGTGACAAAGTCTAAGTAAATCATTAATATTAAGTACCATTCACCGGTTGAAGGATTAGAAACAATTAGATGATCTCTTCCTGCTTGTTCGATAATGCCATCAAAGACACGATCTTGCCATTTTTCACTGCCTGGTACTGTGACATGGAATTTAGCTTTTTTTCCTTTATTTAGTCTTAATATATTTTCAATATATGATTGTTCACTACTTAAATTAGCAATATTTTGTTCATAACTAGGTACACTTTGTTGATTAGGGATAGTGTTATTATTTAAGCCTGTACCGGGAAATGTTGGATTGGGATAATAATTTCCGTTCATTTAATCAGTCCTTTCAGTAATATATATGTAAAGGTGGTTAATTTTATTTTAAAAAGATTATTCTTTTGGTATAATAAATATAGAAAAGAGGTAAGAGATATGGATATATTAGTGGGAGTATCTAATCGTCATGTTCATTTAACAAGGGAAGATTTAAATATATTATTTGGAGAAGGGTATGAACTTACTGTTAAGAATTATTTAGTTCAACCAGAGCAATTTGCTTGTAATGAAACTGTTTCTTTGGAGGCTAATGGATATCGAAAAGATTATGTAAGAATTATAGGACCAATTAGAAAATATACACAAGTAGAATTATTAGATAGTGATAAGGAATTATTTAAGTTAGATCCACCAGTTAGAAATTCAGGGGAATTAGATAATAGTGAATCAATTAGAATAATAGGACCTGTTGGTAGTATTGATAAGAGTAATTGTTGTATTATTGCTAATAGACATATTCATTGTAATAAACTAGATAATATTGGTTATAATAATGGTGATATAGTCAAGGTTAAGTATAAAGATATGATACTTAATGATGTACATATTAAGATGGATGATAGTTATAAACTAGAGTTTCATATTAATAAAGATGATGCATCTAATCTTGATTTAAAAACAGGAGATATAGTAGTATTATAAGGAGATAATATGAAATTTAATGGGGTGTTAGGAAGGTCTAAAAATGCATTGGTAGTTAAAGTTATAACGTCAATTTTTTTACAAGGAACTTTGTTGGTTGTACCTATTTTTTGGAGTAAGTCAATTACCTATATTAGTGATGCTTTATATAAGAAGGCAGTAATTATGGTAGTACTTACTTTAATATTATCGTTATTATATTATTTATGGTATTATATAAATCAAAAGAGTTGGTATGATTTATATAGTAAGATTACTATTAATTTTATGAATAATATTACGAGTGTTAAAGATAAGAATATTTCTTTAGGGGAATATACTAATATAATTAACAATGATATAGATATAGTGGCTACTTTTATATGTAATGGTATTACAAGAATTATTCAAGTGTTAGAGTTTTTAGTTATTTATATATATTTTTTAAACTTAAATATATATATTTTTTGGGCTACTTTAGGAGTTAGTGTTATAATTATATATATTATATTTATGTTTGGAGATAAATTACAGTTATATAATAAGAAGAGAAAAGAATCTTTAGATAAGAAGACAATTAATATTCATGGATTATTTGAGATAATTACTAATAGAGTAAGTGCTAAGAGAGATAATTCATTAATAGATAGTACTAATGTATATTTATATGATAATGCTAAATATAATGTATTTGCTTATGGAATGATATGTTTTGTTTTAGGATTAGTAGAGTTATTTAGATATGTTATAATTATATATGCTATTTATTTAGTTAGTATAGGTAATATGGAGATAGGTGGTTTATTGCTTATATATTCATATTATGCTAAAATGCTTACTAATTTTGAGATGTTAGCTACTATTAGTGCGGATTATCATTCTGTTAAAGTTTCTTTAGATAGAATTAATAAGATTAAAGTGTAGTGAAATAGGGTGATGTAATGTTTAAGAGAAATAGACCTATAAATAAGATAAGTAAGAAAAAGAAAGTTAAAGTTAATGATAAGTCACAAGGTTTAAATAAAGTTAAACATGATAGTCCTAAAGTATTAGAGGATGTTATTTTAAAGAGATATATATTTATTATTGTGATAATATTTTTATGTTTTGGTATTATTGGGGTACGTTTATTTAGTTTACAGATATTATCTAGAGATGAATATACCGTTAGTTTAGAAAGAGCAGTAGAAAAGAGAGTAGAGAGTGCTTCGGCACCTCGTGGAAGAATATATGATCGTAATTATAATTTATTAGTAGATAATGTAGCAATTAAGACTATTTATTATAAGAAAGAAAATAATATTACTACCAAAGAAGAAGTAGAACTAGCTTATAAAGTGGCAGATTTAATCGAGGTAGATTATTCTAGTTTAACTGATTATCGTTTAAAGAATTTTTGGTATATTCAGAATAAAGAAGATGCTAAAAAGAAGATTACAGATAAAGAGTGGAAACTTAATAAAGAGAGAAAATTAAGTGATGATGATATTGTTGATTTAATATTTGAAAGAATTAGTGAAGAAGAACTTAGTAAGTTTGATGATAGAGATAAAGAGGCAGCATATATATATTACTTGATGAATAAAGGCTATAGTTATGCAGAGAAAGTTATTAAGAGTAAAGATATTACTGAGAAAGAGTATGCAGTAATATCTGAGAATATTGATGTTCTTCATGGCTTTAATACTAAGTTAGATTGGGAGAGAGTATATTTATATGGAGATACTTTTAAGAGTATTTTAGGAAGTGTTTCTTCAGATACACAAGGTATTCCTAGTGAGTTAGCAGAGTATTATTTAGATAATGGATATTCTTTAGCGGATAGAGTAGGTATTAGTTATTTAGAGTATCAGTATGAGAATTATTTAAAGGGAACAAAAGCGATATATAAAGTACTTCCAGATAATACTTATGAATTAGTTAGTGAAGGTAAGCGTGGTAATGATATAGTGTTAACTATTGATATTAATTTGCAGAAGTATTTAGAAGAAGTATTAACTAGTGAAGTTATGAGTGCGAAAGGTGAAGTTAATACAGAGTATTATAATAGATCGTTTGCGGTTGTTTCGGACCCTAATACTGGAGAGATATTAGCGATGGGTGGTAAACAAATTAGAGAAAGAGAAGATGGTAGTAGATATATTGTCGATTATACACCGGGCATTGTAACACTTCCAGTAACACCAGGTTCAATTGTTAAAGGTGCTTCTATGTTAGTAGGATATAAATATGGAGCCATTAACATTGGCGATACGGTACAAGATGATTGCATAAAGATAAAAGATACGCCAGAAAAGTGTTCATGGAAGAAGCTAGGATTAATTGATGATGTTGATGCGTTAAGAATGTCTTCTAACTATTATCAATATTTAATTGCGATAAAGATAGGTAATGGAACATATAATTATAATGAAGCTTTAAAGATAGATACTGATGCTTTTAAGAAGTATCGTGATATGTATTCTTCATTTGGTCTTGGAGTGAAGACAGGTATTGATTTACCGGTAGAAAGTTTAGGGTATACAGGTAAGTCAACATTACCGGGGCACTTATTAGATTTTGCTATTGGACAGTATGATACTTATACTCCTATACAGTTATCGCAATATATAAATACTTTAGCTAATGGAGGGACAAGGTTAAAACCTTATTTACTTAAAGAAGTATATAGTCAGTCTTCTAATGATGAAGATATGTTTGGAGAGTTAATTTATAAGACAGATGTTAAAGCACTAGGTAAAGTAGATGTAGATAGTAAATATATTGACCGAGTTAAATATGGGTTTAATAGAACAGTTGTTGATGGACTCGGTAATGGTTATATGGGATATTATACTAATTCAGGTGGTAAGACAGGAACTAGTCAAAGTTTTATTGATACTGATGGTGATAATGTAGTAGATACAGAAACTATAACAACATCTTTTGTTGGATATAGTCCAGCAGATAATCCCAAAATGAGTATAGTAGTTGTGAGCCCGGATATTAGTAATTCATATGGGGATGTTTCTTATACTTCACCGGCTACTAAAAGAATATCTGCAAAAATTGTTAATAAATACTTTGAAATTTATAAATAGTATGATATAATATCAATGATATTTTTGTAAGGAGGGAAAGTTATGGCCAAGAAAAATGAAAATAGAGTATTAGTATCTTTAGTTTGTGAAGAATGCAAAACTCCTAACTACACTGTTAGTAAAAATAAAAAGAATACTACAGAACGTTTAGAATTAAATAAATTCTGTAATAAATGTCGTAAGACTACTAATCATAAAGAGAAAAAATAGTATAAGGATGGTATAAAATGATAAATGTTAATGATTTTAAAACAGGCATGACTGTTAGCTATGAAGGAAATATTTATCAAGTATTAGAGTTCCAACATGTTAAACCTGGTAAAGGTGCTGCTATAGTTAAAGCAAAACTTAAAAATTTACGTACAGGTTCAATATTTGAACAAACATTTAATGCTGGTATTAAAATTCCTGCTGCTCATGTAGATAAGAGTAAAATGCAATTTTTATATGCTACAGGAGATGTTTATAGTTTTATGAATATGGATACTTACGAACAAGTTGAAGTAAATAAGAGTCAAATTGAGGATCAAGTTAAGTTTCTAAAAGAAGGTTTAGAAGTAATGCTTTCATTCTATGAAAATGAATTAATTGGTATAGAACTTCCTGAAAAAGTTGATTATAAGATTATTGCTACTGAACCTGCTGTTAAAGGAAATACAACTACAGGTGCTACTAAAGATGCTACTATTGAAACAGGAATGTTAGTAAAAGTTCCATTATTTATTGAACAAGATGAAGAAATAATTGTATCTACTAAAGATGGTAAATACGTATCTAGAAAGTAATTAAAGTATAGAGATATACTTTTTTCTTTTTATTATTATATATTTATGTGGCTACTAGACTATATATTTTTTTCTTATAATATACCAAAATATTTATAGGGAAGTGAAGTATATGTTGTATAAAACTATTAAGCCTAAGAAATATGTTAATAATGATAATTACTACTATGATATTGTTAGAAAGAATATTAGAAAATATCGCGCTAGTAATAATTTAACTCAACAAGATTTAGCAGATATGACTGATTTATCAAGAGAATATATTAGTGATATAGAAAATGATAAAAGGAATAAACACTTTACTATTTCAGTATTAGGTAGAATTGCTGAGGCACTAGATATAGATATAAAAGAGTTTTTTAATGATGAAGAATAATTAAAATTATTTTATTGAAATATCTTGCACATAGTATTATTTTGGTTTATAATTAATTTAAGGTAAGAAAATAAACAAACAAAGTATTTCTTCCTAAGTAGAAAGGAGCTGATAATTATGGATAATAAAGTTAATAATAAGTTAACTCCAAGTTTACTAGGGGGGGGGGCTAAATAATACAACTGTTTGTTTAAATGAAATAATAACTACGGTAAAGAGAGTTTAAGAGATTAGACTCTTTTTATCGTAGTTTTTTATTTGTAAAGAAAGGGTGTATAAGTATGAATAGTAAAAGAATATATATAACATTATTTATTATATCAATAATATTTCTAAGTCTTGGAGGAACATTTGCTTACTTAACAACAAGTGTAGTAGCCACTAATATTACTCAAATAAAGTCTGGTAATTTAACAATGACTATTGATGGTGGTGGTAATACTAATGCCTCATTCATGCCAGCTAAATGTACTAGTGAATATGCTATAAAAAAGAAAATAGCAGCAACATCCACTAATACTTCAGGAGGTAAAGTATCATTTAGTATAGGCATGAATATCGCTACATTATCAGATAGTTTAAAAAGAGAATCAATGCGTTATACACTCACTACTAACGCTAGTAGTTGTACTGAGGATATTATATCAAGTGGCAGTTTTAAAAATAAAACAGTTGGCAATGATGTTTGGCTAATTAAAAATGATTATGATAATATAACTAAATCAGGTAATAACTATACCAAAACATATTACTTATATATTTGGTTAGATGAAACAGAAACTCAAAACTTAAGTGGAAGTATATCAGTTAATATGAAAGGAACATCAAGTAATAATCCTAATTTACCAATCGATTATGGTTATGATGATGGGAATGGTACGAATACACTATTCTATAAAATAAAGAGTAGTGCTAATAAATATACTAGAATAGATTTTAGTAAACAATCAAGTGCTGATGGGATAAAAGGTATATATACCACAACTAATACAGAAAATAATGTACCAGTATATTACTATCGAGGAGCAGTAGATAATAATCATGTCTTATTTGCTAACTTTTGTTGGCGAATAGTAAGAACAACCGAAACCGGTGGTGTAAAACTTATCTATGATGGTAAACCTTCTAATGGTCAGTGCAATAATACTAAAGAAGCAACTACTATTGGGTATATTCAATTTAATACAAGCTATAATTCACCAGCATATGTAGGATATATGTATAATACTGCTTATACTGCTAGTAGTAAGGATATTACAACTCTAAGTGGAAATATTGTATTTGGTAATGATGCAACATATGATACTAGTACAGGAAAATATACCTTAAAAGATACAAAGATATTAACAAATCCAAGTAATTGGAGTACTGAATATAGTAATTATACTGATAGATATCATTATACTTGTTTTAGTTCAAGTACAACATGTCAAAGTGTATATTATATTCACGCTATATATAGTGAAGATAAACACGCGTACTATTTTACTTTAACAAATGGTAAGAAACCAAAAGATTTATTAAATGATATGTTTGAAGGAAATATTAATGTTAAAGAATCAAATGCTAAAGTTAAAATAGATGCTTGGTATAAAGCTAATATGACAAGTTATACATCAAAATTAGAAGATACGGGCTTTTGTAATGACCGAACATATTATAACTTTAATTCAAGTGGCTGGAATAATAATTATAGTAATTATGATAAATGGTTATATTTTAGTAGTGCTCAAAGATTATCTAATAGAAAACTTAGCTTAGTATGCCCAAGACAATTAGATAAGTTTTCAGTTAGTACAAATAATGGTAATGGAGCGTTGACATATCCAGTTGGTATGATTACTGCCGAAGAAATGGCATATGCTGGAGCGGTTATATGGCAGACAAATACATCATATTACCTATACAATGGAATTAAAAATTGGTTCTTTTCTCCGTCTGACTTCCGCACCTGGATTGCTTACGAGTTCGGCCTGGCTTCTTCTGGGTATTTCGACTATTTCAACGTTACGGGTTCGCTTGGTGGGCGTCCTGTAGTTTCGCTTAAACAAGGGATAGTGATGACAGGAGGATCAGGCACTGCTACAGATCCATTTGTAGTCGGGTAAAAAATAAACTCAAGAGATTTAAGTTTCTTGAGTTTTAAAATATTCCATAAGATAATAGACTCATGATAATACCTGCAGCTAGGACACCTATGGCTATAGTTATAAATGATTTCTTTTTATCTAGGTTAAGTAAGATAGCAAGTAATGATCCTGTCCAAGCACCTGTTCCGGGTAGTGGTATACCTACAAATAAGAATAGACCAAAATAACCATATTTATCAATTTGTTCTTTCTTTTTTAATGTTTTATTACTAAGCCAATCTACTATTTTTTTAGTAGGTTTCCATTTACTCATTTTGTTGAATATCCAATTGATAAATAGTAGAATAAATGGTACTGGTATAATATTAGCAATATAGCATATAATAAATGCTTTTATAAATTCTACACCAAGTATTCTGGCGGCGATTAAGCCTCCTCTTAGTTCTAGAATAGGTAATAAAGAAATAATAAATATGGCTACTTCTTTACCTCCACCTTTAAATAATTCTGCTAGAGTACTAGCTAATGTTTCTGTCATATTTCTCTCCTTTAGTATGTATTAATTATAATATACTGAAAAAATAATTGTCAATCTATTTTAAAAAATAAATAAATATGTTATACTACAATTATAATAAATAGGAGTTGGTACTATGGAAGATATGTTGGCAAGTGCAGATAGTAAGAATATTATAAAGGGGAATACTTATAGAATTACTGTATTATCAGAAAGATTAATTAGATTAGAATATAATAAGAATGGTATTTTTGAGGATCATAAGACTAGTTTAGTAGTTAATAGAAACTTTCCTAAAGTTAATTTTTTTAGGGATACAACAGAAAATTTATTACAGATTAAAACTTCATATTTTACACTTACTTATGTTATGGATAGGCCAATAATTCCTAGTAAGATGATGGCTACTAGTAATTTAAAAATAAGTTTAAATGGTACGGATAAAGAGTGGTATCCGGGTCATGTTGAAGCAAGAAATTTTGGGGGATTAAATTATTCATTAGATGACTTTAATAATAAGTTAAAGTTAGATAAAGGATTATATTCAACAGATGGTTTTGTATCAATAGATGATTCTAATTCTTTGATATTTGATGGTAATAATTATGTAGAAAGAGAAAATAAAGAGACTGATATATATGTATTTATGTATAGAAAAGATTTAGGATTGTGTTTACAAGATTACTTTTTATTAACAGGATATCCAACACTTATTCCTAGATATGCTTTAGGTAATTGGTGGTATAAGGATGAAGACTATAATATATATCAAGTAGATGAAGTAATTAAGAACTTTATTAGAAGTAATATAATGTTATCAGTATTTATTTTAGGGGATAAAGCACTAAATAATTATAGATTAGATGGTAAGAAGTATAATGAAAATAATATAAGACAATATTTTGATTATTATAATATTAGATATGGGTTAACTATTAATCCAGATATATCTATTACGAAAGATAATGATAGATATGAGGAGTTAGCAGAATTAATACCTCCTATAACAAGTAGTAAGAAAAAGAAGAAAGGTATTAGTAATGATAGAATATCTTTTGTACCTTATAATAATGATAAGATAAAGGTATATTTTGATACGATTATTAATCCTTTGATGAAAAGTAGTCCTAGTATATTTAATATTGATTATTATAATCCTAATGATAAGAAGGGATTATGGTTATTAGATAATTATCACTATGATATGTTAAATAAAGAAGTACGTAATGTTATTCTTACAAGGAATGCGGGTATTGCTCCACATAGATATCCCGTTTTATATACAGGGAAGACAAAAGTAAACTGGGATGTGTTAAACGTTATACCATTTTATAATTTATCAGCTGCTAATATGGGTGTATCTTGGATAGCACATGCTATTGGTGGATTCCAAGGTGGTATTGAAGATAGGGAACTATATATAAGATATATTCAGCTTGGTACTTTTAGTCCTATTTTAATGTTAGCGTCAGCTAGTGGTAAATATTATAAAAGAGAGCCTTGGAAGTGGAATAGTTTAGATCAAAATATTATTGATTATTATCTTAATTTAAGAAATAGACTTATTCCTTATATATATACAGAAGCTTATATGTATCATAAGTATGGTAGACCTTTGATTATACCACTTTATTATAGTTATCCTAGAGCTTATGATGAACCGGGATATCGTAATGAATATTTCTTTGGATCAAATATCTTAATAGCACCTATTACTAAACTTAAGAATAAGGTTATGAATAGAGTAGTACAAAGAGTTTTTGTACCTAATGGTACTTGGTATGATTTTATTACGGGTAAGAAGTTTATTGGTAATAAGTATTATGTTAGTTTTTATCGTGATGATGAGTATCCGGTATTTTGTAAAGAAGGGGCAATTATACCACTTTCTTTAGATAAGACAGTTAATGTTCCAACAAATTTAGAATTACAAATATTTTTAGGAACTTCTAGTAGTTATGATTTATACGAAGATGATGGAGTATCTTATAAATATTTAACTAATAAAGAATACTTAATGACAACGATTAGTTATGATTACATGCCTAATGATTATATAGTAAAAATTACAAAGAAAGAAGGCAATTATCAAGAGTTTAGAAGAAATTATTATCTTAGATTTAGAAATATTAAGATGCCTGATAACGTAGATGTATTAGTTGATGGTACTAAGAAAGAAGTTAAGTATAGTGTAGATAAGAATGACTTAGTAGTATGCGTTAATGATGTTAGTAGTATTAGTAATGTAGAAGTTAAAGTACAAGGTACGGATATAGAAATATCTACTTCACAAGTTATTAATGATGAAATATCTTCAATACTTGAAGACTTGGAAATAGAAACTACTTTAAAAGATAGAATAGATAAAATAATATTTAGTGATTTATCAATAAAGAAAAAGAGAATAGAGATTAGAAAGTTAAAAAAATATAGATTAGAGCCTAAATTTATTGATATGTTTATTAGTTTATTAGAGTTTATTTCTAAATAGTTGTAAATTTTATGTCAATTTAACTTTATGTGTTAAGTAAGTTGAGATATAATTATTATAGTGTAATGTGAAAAGGTTAGGTGTAAGATGAAAGTTGTTAAAGGCGATTTAAGTTCAATGAGAACAAGTGCAAGCCAAGTTTTTGATGCTGAAGTGGCTGATGCTGAAAAGGCTATTGCGGCGTTAGATAGTTTTATGGGGGCAATTGGTCCGGGAACAAGTTTAACGGGAGAAGCGTATAATACGATTAAAGGACAATTGGCTAATTATAAATCATTAATGGAACAGAGGAAGGCATTAGCTAATAGTATGAAGTCAGCAATTAGTGCAGCAATAAGTAGTATGAGTAGTTATATGGAAGAATATAGTGAACTCGATACGGCTGACTTAGATGATTTAAAGACAAAGATTCAGAATATTAATGATCAGATAACTAGTTTGCAAGGACAACTTAGTGATAGTGACTTATCAGATTCTGATAAGGCAACTATTAATTCTTCAATCGCTAGTTATCAGGGACAATTACCTGAGTTAGAAAAGAAATTGAAGAAGTTAGAAGGATTAGCAGGTGCAGATGGGGCTGCTTATGGTAGCTTAAAAAATGCTACTTCAGCTGATTTAACAAGTTATGGTGTAAGTGCTAGTTCTAGTGTGTAGGGGGTATTTGATATGTTTAGAACTGAAGATATAAATGGAACTTATTATCAAATTTATTATCCTAAGAATGTTGATCCTGATAATGTTAATCCTAATACACAAGTTGCTATATATATGCATGGTGGAGGAGGTCAAACTAGTGGTGGTAATGGTGCTGTAAATTATTTGCAGAATGGTGCTAATACAAATTCAATAATTATAATTCCTAATAATAGTGCTAGAGATACTCAATCTTTTTATAATGACGTTGTTAATGTGTATGATAGTTTTATAAGTGAAAATGGTATTAAACAAAATAATTTAGTAATATCAGGGTTTAGTAATGGTTATCGTTCTACTTTTGGTATTCTAGATACTTATTTAGCAAAGCATCCAAATAGTGATTCAGCTTCTGTTTATTTGGTAGAGACTTATCCACAAAATGATGGAGTATATCAGTATAATTATGATGCTTATAAGAAAAACGGAACAATGTTTTATTCTTATACAGGTGCATATGGTTATAAAGATGCTAATAGTACAAGCTCTCCTTCTTCACTTGGTGATACATATAATAGAATTTTAAATCCACTTAATAATAATGGATGTAATGTAGTAAATATGTTAGAGGGTAGAGCAGTTGGCCATCAGGAAGCTGAACAGGTGTTTTTCCATGATGGTATTATTGATTTCTCTAAAGGAGTATTAACTCTTTCAGGTAATAAATATACATATCAAATAAGAAACTCTCAAACAGGATTATGGGAAACAGTAAATGTAAGCGATATTGATACTTTAGATAAAATGACTAAACGCTTTGGAGTAACTACTTTACCTATGATTACAGATGATACATATTTTACTAATTTAAATTATTTAACTTCTTTACAATTAAGAGATGAAACTGTTAGTACAGATTCTGATGTTTTATTAGGAAATATTGGTAATATGTATAACGTTATAAAAGGTAGTACATTTGTAGCAAGTGGTTATGTATGTAGTCTTGGGAGCTCTAGTACTACGAAAGTACCTTCTGCTATTCCGGATGTTATAAATAAATATTTTAGTTCAACTTCTAATATATTATGTAGTTTAGGTGTATTTTTAAAGAAGTGTGAAGAAAGTAATACTCTTATGGAAGAAACAGAAAAGGATATTGGAACTGATGCCGGAAGTCTTGGTGATTATGGAGTAATTGATTTAGGTAATAATGGTGGAGCACCAACATATAATCAACCTATTGGTGGTAATCCTTCTAGTGGTGATCCTCAGCCAAGTGCTCCAAGTAATCCAAGAGAACTTGTTCCTTCAGATGAACCAACAACAGATACACCTCAAGATGATGGAACTGAAGATCCTTCTAATTGGAGAGAAAACTTCCCTGACTATGATAAATTACATACGACTAGTGATAAAGTAGTATTTAATTGTAATGATGAATATCGTGTAATAGTACATAGAGATGGAGAGGCAATTACCGGAGTTGAATATTATTATGACCTTGGTAGTAATGAAAATGTTGCTAGTGCATTGCGTCAATTAAAAGAAATGTATGGAAATAGTGATATTGAAAATATCTTAATAAAAGACGGATGTGTTAAAGTAATATTTAATGAAAGTGTATTTAATAGTTTGAGTGTTAGTGAATTTAAAAATAAATTTAGTAATTTAAAAGAAATAACTATGGTATAAAGGAGTTATAATGGATAATAATAAAAAGGCGGATAATTTATCATATGATAAGAAAAGAATTATTAATGATTTAGAAGAACAAATATATGATAATAAAAAGAAAATAAAAGAATTAGTTAAAATGCAAGAATCTTTGATAGCACTTGATTTTAATATTAATAATTGTATTAATTTATTATCTAAATCTATGAAAGGTGCTAATGATGAAGCACTATATAGTGATATGCAAGAAGTTAATAGAAAAAATCTATTTAATTCATTAGATGTAATTGAAAAAGATGTGGATATTTTGAAAAAGAATATTAATGAGTTAAGAACAAAGAAAGAAGAAGAATTAAGTAAACAAGATGATTCTGAAGAAGATAATTAATAAAAATTAATGACAAATGTATATTAGTGTGCTATAATTTGGTTGAAGATAAGAAATAAACAAATGAATCATTATTTTCTAAGTAAAAAGGGGGTAATAATTATGGTTGAAGTAGAATAAATGAGCAGTAAAGCTTCCTAAGTAAGTGGCTAATTATAAGAACAAATGTTTGCTAGAAAGGAGTTATAATTTATGATAAAAAATAATAATGACGTGTTAACTCTAAGTTTACTTGGGGGGGGGGCAAATAATACACTTGTTTGTTTAAATAAAAAGAATAATAACTACGATGCGAAGAGTTTAAGAAATTAGACTCTTTTTATCGTAGTTTTTTAGGTGGTGCTGTATATGAAGAAAAGAACAATATATATAGGATTATTTTTAATATTTATAATAGGAGTAGTATCTCTAATAGGAACATTTGCAGTTGATAGTACTATTACGGAAGGCAATAGTAGCAAAGCTGACTACTTATTTAATATAGTTTTAGGTGATCGCACTAATAGAGATATATTAATACCTAGTTATGACAGCAAAATAGTCGATATCAAAATAAGTAATCCTAATGAGTTTAATATGTCTTATTTACTTTATTTAGAGGGAACAAATTCTAATATTAGTATAATAAATATAAGTGATACTGAAGCAAGTGGAATCTTAAATAGCAATAATACTAATCTAATTAAAGTGTTTATTCAAAATAATAGTAGTACTGATATAACAGTTAGTATTAAAGATTTAGTAGGTTTTGAAAATGAAACTATATCTTTACCTAGTAATGCAACTGCTATTAATAAAGGAGTATACTATAAGGCAATAGTTAAATCTAATAATAATACCTATGGTAAAGTAAAACCTAATATTAAATTATCAGCCAATGCTGGTACAGTTAAATATAATATTGTACCTAATACAGGATATCAATATAAATCAACTACATGTAATGGTACAGTAGTAGATAATATATTAACTATATCTAATATAACAAGTAATATAAGTTGTGAAGTAGTATTTGAACCAATTAAAGTACAAGTTAATTTGAATTTGGCCGGTGGTGTAGTAGAAACTACTTATACAGAACCTAAAGAGCATACTTATACAGTTCCTTATACTGGTACATATAAATTAGAAGCATGGGGAGCTCAAGGGGGAGTGAAGATAGCAGGAGGAACGAGCACGATAGGTTACGGTGGTTATTCAGTTGGTAATATAAGTTTAGTAAAAGATACTTCATTATATGTCAATGTTGGCGGTGCCGGATTAACAACCTCATCTGCTAGTACTATATTAGCCGGTGGATATAATGGTGGAGGAAAAGGGTATTCTTATTCTGATAATAGAGGAGGTGCTTCCGGTGGTGGCGCTACACATATTGCTACTGTTAGTGGGATATTATCGACGTTATCATCTTTAAGAGAAAAGATATTGATAGTAGCCGGCGGTGGTGGTGGCTCTGATCAGTGTTGTAATGGCTATAGTAAAGCACCAGGATCCGGTGGTGGATATCAAGGCGTTGATGGTATTTATAATTCGGAGTCTGTTAGTGGTGCTACACAAACAGGCGGTGGTGTAGGAAGCTATGACGGCTCTTTTGGCCAAGGTGGTAATTGTGAAAGCAACGATTGTGCCGGTGGCGGTGGTGGTTATTTTGGTGGTGGTGCTAAAATCGGCGGTGGCGGTTATGGTTCCGGCGGTTCAGGTTATATAGGTAATTCACTACTTACTAATAAATATATGTATTGCTATAACTGTACAACTTCCGATGCCACTGATACTAAAACTTATACAACAACCAATACTTCGTCTGCAGCAATTGCTAACTATGCTAAAAGCGGTAATGGTGCTGCTAAAATAACTTTAATAAATAGTGGTAGTTATAATGTTATATATAATACTAAGTATAATTCTTTACCAACACCTACTAAAGATGGTTATACATTTGATGGTTGGTATACTGGAGAAAATGGTACAGGTATTAAAGTAGATGAGAATACTGTAATGACTAATACTAACAATCATACTTTATATGCTTATTTTAAAGATACAACTCCTCCAACAATAACTTTATCTAAGAAAACATATAAAGAAGGATTTGATGGATGGACAACTAATAGTGGGGCAACAATTTCTAATGGAATATTAGAACTACCAAATAATTCATCTTCAGCATATAGTGGATATTACATGGTGAACAAAGGAGAATGGTGGACAACATTTGATGGTTATACTACAGGTGCTGCTAGTGAATATACTCCTAATGGTGGTATACATGCAGGAGTAAATTATCGCGATGAAAATTATGCATCAGTTGTTTCATCAAATGGGTATGCCTCTAATGGTTTTTCTACTAAGTCTTCATTAAATACTTGGACTAATGATATCTCTTGGAACGGATGGAATGGCTTTGGTTCTAAATATTTAGAGTTCTCATTTTTAACCGGTAGTAGTTATTCAATGCCAACCGTTAGAATAAGAAATTTTAAATTATATGGTAGAGAGATGTATTCAACATTTTATTTAATTGATGTTTCAGCGGAGGATGCTATTGATGGCGTAGCTTCTTTGAAGTATGCTACAGGAAGTCAAAGCGTTTCTTATTTTGAAAATGGTGGTGGAACAGATATTAGTAATAATCAAATAAGAGTAGTAGAAAATGGTACATATACAATATATGCATGTGATACAGTTGGTAATGGTGCAGTTAAGACAATAAGTATTGATAAAATAGATAAACAAGCTCCTAGTGTGTCAACATATATAGGTAAAATGTTATATACAGATCCTGATTTTGCTTCGGGAGTAAATGGAACTTACCTATATAACAACTTAGGCAATGGTAATGTTACGGTAGAAAGAACATCTGTATCAGAAAGTTCATCAGGGTATGGATTAACAATTAAAACTACTGGTTCGGCTAGCCCTGGACATGGTGGATTTACTTGGAACACGGATAGTACTGCTAATGGTGAATATATAACAAGAATTGTCGCCAAAATACCTAAAGGATATAATATTAATTTTAATAGTAATGCCATGGGTGATAATCCAACATATACATGGTTAACTTCTCAAGCCGGAACTGGTAATTGGGCTGAATATGTCTTTCGATTAAAATGTGGATCATCAGGGACATTTCATACAACAAATTACTTTTATCTTTCAGGAGGTTCAACACCAACAACATCAGCACCACTTATTTGGTACGTAAGTTATGCAACAGTAATATATACTAATGAACAAGGTGCTACTAGTTATGTTGTTTCAGCTGGCAATGATAGTGAAAGTGGCTTAATTGCCTATGGTATTAATCAGAGTAGTACTACTCAACCAACATGGACTTATGATAAACCAATAAATTATTTTGGCAAAATATCAAGTTTAAGTTCATCAGGTACTTATTATGTATGGTTTAAAGATGGGGCAGGGAATGTATCAAATAAGCAAATAAGTGTTAATTTAGTAAAACGAAGCATACCTGCATTTACATATACAGGTAATTATGAAATTGTTGATGATAGTAATAATGTAATAAGTAGTCCTTCAACATATGTTGGTAATTGGAAGATTAGGTTTTTATCTTCAGGGACACTTACATTTAGTGATAATACGGGAATTAGTAGTGGAATAGATATATTCGTTGTTGGTGGCGGTGGTAGTGGTGCGACCGGTAGTGCTTACATTGGTAATAATAGCTTCGGCGGAGGCGGAGGCGGTGGCGGAGCCGCTATAACTGTTACGAAATTCCCGGCTTCTTCTGGAAATAGTTATTCTATTGTTGTTGGTGACAGTAAGGCTAATAGTTCATTTGGATTAAATGGAACGGCATATTTTACGGCTTTAGCGGGTGGTTCGGCATCTGCACCATATTTTACTGATGGCTTTGTAATACCAATACCATATGGTGCTGGCGGTGCTGGAAGACTATCTGGTCAAACAAGTTATTATGGAGCATCGAGTGTTATAGTTAAAGCCGGAGGTGCTGGAGATAGTTATGGTTCGAAAGATAGCACTGATGGTAATTATGAATTTAATGAAACAGGCAATAAACGATATGGTGCCGGTGGTGGCTCTGGAGGCCATGGTGTTAGTGTTAATATAGGAGGTTTTGCACCTGCTCCTGGTTCTGGTGGAGCCGATGGCGGTGGAACGGGTGGCAAAGGTTGCAGTTATACATGGAGTACATCAAGTAATAGTTATGTTACATCTGGAGCTTATGGTGGCAGTGCCGGTACAGCTAATACAGGATCCGGAGGCGGTGGTGGAGGCAGTGCTTGTGGAAGCAGTAGTACATCATATGGAAACAGGGGTTCTGGAGCTTCAGGCGGCTCAGGTATAGTTATAATAAGAAATACAAGATAGTTAAAAACTCATTTCTTAATATAGAGATGAGTTTTTTGAATTTTATAATAAAAAACATTTGTATTATTGACTAATTTATGATATATTATTAATGGCTTTTCTTAAATTAGCACAAATATTGATTTATATATCTAGTGCTTATTTATAAATAAGTGGTATATAGAGAAGAGATATTTGGAAGAAAAAACAAAAGGAGGAAAAAAATATGTCAGTAGTAGCAATGAGTTATTTACTAGAAGGTGGAGTTCAATTTGGTCATCAGACTAAAAGATGGAATCCGAAAATGAAAGAGTATATTTACTCTACAAGAGATGATATTTATATCATGGACTTACAAAAAACACAAGATTCACTTGAAAGAGCATATAATGCTTTAAAGAAAATAGTTGAAGATGGTGGAAAGGTACTATATGTAGGTACTAAGAAACAAGCATCTGATGTTTGTATTGAAGAAGCAACTAGAACAGGTATGTATTATATGACTGAAAGATGGTTAGGTGGAACATTAACTAACTTCAGAACAATAAGAAAGAGAGTTTATCGTTTAGCAGAAATCGAAAAGATGGAAGAAGACGGAACTTTTGAAAAATTACCTAAAAAAGAAGTAATTGATTTAAAGAAAGAGTATGATAAGTTAAATAAGAACTTATGTGGTATTAGAGATATGGATAAATTACCACAAGCAGTTATTATTGTAGATTCAACTAAGGAATATAATGCTATTAGGGAAGCTAATAAGTTAGGTATTCCAGTATTTGGATTAATTGATACTAACTGTGATCCTGATAATATTGATTATGTAATACCAGGAAATGATGATGCTGTTAAATCAATTAAAGTAGTATTAGGAGCTTTAACAAATGCTATCGCCGAAGCTACTGGAAAAGAAGTAGTTGACTATGTAACTGAAGATGAATCTAAAAAACAAGTAAGAAACTTTGAAAAAAATAATGACAGAACTGAAAAGAATAACGAAAAGAAATTTGACAAAAAAGTAAGAAAAGAAGTTAAAACTGAAACTGTTGTTGAAAAGCCAGAAGTAGCAGTTAATAATGAAACAAAGATTGACTTAACTATTCTAACAGTAAGTGAACTTCGTGAACTTGCTAAGAAGAAAGAAATTAAAGGTTATTCAAAATTAAAAAAAGAAGAACTAATTGATGCTTTAAAATAAAAGAAGAGAGGAGCGTTTTATGATTAGTGCAAGTATGGTAAAAGAACTAAGAGAGACAACTGGTGCTGGAATGTTAGATTGCAAGAAAGCATTAGAAGAATCAAATGGTAATATGGAAGAAGCAATTACTTGGTTAAGAGAAAAAGGCATATCTAAAGCTGCTAAGAAATCTAGTAGAATAGCTGCTGAAGGTCTTGCTTTAGCTAAAGTAAAAGGTAATAAAGCTATAATTCTTGAATTAAATTCTGAAACTGATTTCGTTGCTAAAAATGAAGAGTTTAAGAATCTTATTAATATAATTGCTGATACTGTTTTAGATAGTGATGCTAAAACTGTAGAAGAAGCTTCTAAATTAACAGTAGATGTTAAGACTATTGAAGAATTAATAGTTGAGAAAATATCTACTATTGGAGAAAAATTATCTTTCAGAAGATTTGAAGTAATTGAAAAGAAAGATAGTGAAGTATTTGGTACATATTCTCATATGGGAGGTAAAATAGTTGCTTTAACATTATTAACAAGTAATGAAGAAGTTGCTAAAGATGTTGCTATGCAAGTAGCTGCTATGCATCCATTATATTTAAATAGAGAAGTAGTACCTAGTGAAGTAGTAGAAAAAGAAAGAACTATTTTAAAAGAAACTGCAGTTAATGAAGGGCTTGCAGAAAACAAGATAGATATGATTGTTAATGGTAGACTTAATAAATATTTTGAAGAAGTATGTTTAGTAGATCAAGGATTTATTAAAGAAAATAAGACAAAAGTATCTAAATATGTTGAAAATAATAAAAGTGAAATTCTTAAGTTTGTTAGATATGAAGTTGGCGAAGGAATGGAAAAAAGAGAAGAAAACTTTGCTGATGAAGTTATGAAACAAATTAATGGATAATATGTTAAGAGTTATAGAGATATAGCTCTTTTTATTTTATAGTTGACACATACGTTTGTTTATGCTATAATACATCATCGTTAAGGGGGATTATTATGGATACTGATAAAATAATGAGTTTAGTACGTGTTGAAGTAATTATTTCTAGGTATTATAAGCAATTATGTCAGAAAGAGATTATGAAACAATATGGACCGGATTTTACTAGTCTTATTGGGTTATTAAAGACTGCTATTGAAGAACAGAATAGGATACTAAATACATTAAATATTATTGAGTTGGTTAATGCTGATGGTAATGGATTTCAAGAACGTTTAAAATATTGTGAAAAAGAAGTAGATACTAGTAATATTATGTCTAGATTAAGTATTTTAAGTACTAGTAAGTTAGTATCAAAAAGTGCTGAAGATGGGCTTTTTATTGCAAATAAAGAACTGATGAGTGCTAAGTATATTGCGATGGGAGAGTCTGTTAATATTCAGTTATCATTTATTGATGAATATTTATCACAAACTAATAATTTAAGTTTAAGAAAGATATTATGTGAATATAAGTATTATTTAATATATGTTATGGGTACAGGAATTGAAGAAGAGTTAATTAATCGTTATTATCATACAGAACGTTCTATTTATTTAACATCATATTTAGAAGCAAAAGTAAAAAATATTCCGGCTAGGTATATTGATGCTAGTAAGAAAGAAATTGCACATAAAACGTTAGATAGTAGTCAATCAAGGGCATATAGGTTAGTTTTAACAGTAGATCCGGAAGATGTTGCTTGTGATAGCTTTTATGGTCAAGATTTAGTAAGAACTAGTATTTGTTTTAGAGCGGATTTACTAGCTTTAGATGATAAAGATTTTATAGAGACTCTTAATAAGTTTGGAGTAAAGGAAGATAGTCCTTGGTATAAAGTATTTTTAAGTGATAGAGAAAGACATAAAACTATTACATTAGGACAGGGCAAGATAAGGTAATAGTTTGCTATTATATATTTAGAATATTATATTTCATTAATTTGGAGAGAAGTTATATGAAAAATGAAAAAATAATTATTTTATTAAATGTTGAAGTAGAAATCTTCAATTATTATAGGAGTTTAAGTCAATTAGAGGCTGAAAAAAAATATGGAGAAGAGTTTACTAATCTTATTAGTTTATTAAAAAATGCTATTAAGGGACAAAATGAAATATTAGATATATTAAGCGTTGAAGAATTGAAAGAGGCTACTTCATCATTTTATGTATCATTTTTAGAATGTAATTTTGATGATATAAATTATGATAAAGTTATTTCTAGACTTAATATTTTATGTAATGACAGGTTAGTATTATCTAATCTTATAGATGATACTCGTAGACAACGAATGGGGGCTGAAAATATTGTTAATGGAGAATTTACAAATATTCAATTATCATTTGTTGATGAGTATTTATCTCAAGTAGATAAATTAGCAGTTAGAAAAAAAATATCTTATTATAAGTATTCTTTAGTATATACTAAAGGAGCAACTATTGAAGAATCTTTGTTAGATAATTATTATCGTATTGCTAAATCTATTTATTTAACAGCGGATTTAGAAGCATCGCTAAAAAATATTTCATCATATTATGTTGAAAGTTCTTGGAAAGATTTAATAAATTCAATAATTAATGATAACTTTTTATTAATATATGATACAATCACTATAACGAGACCAAGTGATATTGTAAATTGTAGTGGTGTATCTTTAAGGGATAACGTGTATTTTTTAAATTTACTAGATGCTTATGTTTCATTTAGATCATTTTCATTATTACAAAGTGAAAGAGAATTTATGGAAACTTTAATGGCATTTAGGGTTAATAAAAATAATCCTTGGTATAATGTACTTTTAAGTGATAGAGAAAGGCATAAAACTGTAACATTAGGACAGGGCAAGATAAGATAGTTTAACGAAAAGTTAAGCTATTTTTTATTTTTTTAAATATTTAGCAGAAAAGTGTTGACATTGCTAAAAGATTGTCATATAATTTATTTAGCAATCGTAAAATAGTATTGCTAAGGGAAGTGATATATTGATATCAAATAGACAGAAAGAAATATTAAAATTTATTGTGGAAGAGTATATTAAATCAGCTAGACCAGTAAGTTCAAATAGTATTTGTAATTTTCTTAATTGTTCATCAGCAACAATAAGAAATGAAATGGTTATTCTAGAAGATTTAGGGTACTTGGAGAAAAATCATTTTGCTTCAGGTAGAACTCCTAGTGAACTTGGATATAGATACTATGTTGAAAACTTGATGAAACCAAAAGATTTAACTGGTGAAGATATGCTTAAATTACAAACAATATTTTCTAATAATTCGTTAGAACTAAGTGATGCAATAAAGAAAAGCATTGAATTAATATCAGAATTAACTAATTATACAGCAGTAGTGTTAGGGAATAGTTCTAAAGATAATCGGTTAAAGAAAGTAGAAGTTATTCCATTAGAACAAGGTAAAGTAGTAATGATGCTGATAACTGATAAAGGTCATGTGGAATATAAAAACATGAATATTGGCGATGTATCTAGTGAAGAATTAACGAAGACGGTGGAGCTTATTAATAAGTTATTAGTAGATACTCCTATTGATGAGATTAATGAAAAACTAGAATATGAAGTAAAACCAGTAATTAGTAGATATGTTAAACAGTATGCTACTTTATATAATGCCTTCTATGATGCTTTTTCAGAGTTTACTTCTAAAGCCAGTGATGTACACTTTGTTGGTAGAGCTAATATGTTAAAACAACCAGAGTTTAATAATATTGATAAAGTTAAACAATTACTAAGTAAGTTTGATGATGCTTCATTAATTAATGAAATGAGTGAAGATAAGAATGGTATTAACATTTATATTGGAACAGAGAATGATTTAAGTGATGATGTATCAGTAATTAAAACAAAATATAATTATAATGGTGAAGAAGGTACTATTGCTATTGTAGGTCCTAAAAGAATGGAATACGATAGAGTAATTACTTTACTTAATTATATTAATGATAATTTAAATAATAGTTAAAGGAATGAATATGGAAAATAAGAAGAAAGAGAAAAAAGAAAATATTAATAAAGAAACTTCTATTGAAGAAGCAGTAGAGAATAATAATCAAGAGATTGATTTACTTGGTAATAGAATTAAAACATTAGAGGAATCTTTATTAAGAAATCAAGCAGAATTGCAAAACTATAAAAGAAGAAGGGAAGAAGAAGTATCAAGAATGTTAAAGTATGCTAATGAAGATATTGTTACGGGATTTTTACCAATTCTTGATAACTTTGAAAGAGCACTTGTTGTTAAAGATACAATAAGTGAAGATGCTAATAAATTTTTAGAAGGTATAAAAATGGTTTATAACCAAACTAAGAGTTTATTAGAGAAGTATGAAGTAAAAGAGATACTTGCTCAAGATATGGAATTTGATGCTAGTTATCACCAAGCAATTATGACTGATTGTGATAAGAATAAACCAAATGGTATCGTTTTAGAGGTACTTCAGAAAGGTTATATGTATAAGGATAAAGTAATACGTCCTGCAATGGTTAAGGTGAATAAGATAGATGAATAAAGATACCGTTAAGGAAATATTATATATCTTTATAGCAATACTTGTATCTGTGATAATAGTTAGAGTAGCAATATGGCTTCTTCCTATTATCTTAGTAGCAGTACTTGCTTATTACATATATACTAAATTAATAAAAAATAAAAAGAACAGCAAAGATAATGATGAAAGAGTAATAGATGTTAAATATAAAGAGAAAGGTGAATAAATTATGAGTAAAATTATAGGAATTGATTTAGGTACAACTAATAGTTGTGTCGCAGTACTAGAGGCCGGGGAAGCCAAAGTAATTCCCAATCCTGAAGGAGGCAGAACAACTCCATCAGTAGTAGCATTTAAGAATGGTGAAAGAATCGTCGGAGATGCTGCTAAAAGACAAGTAATCACTAATAAAGATACAGTAAGTTCTGTAAAGAGACTTATGGGTAGTGATGAAAAAGTAGAAGTTAATGGTAAGAAATATACTCCTGAAGAAATAAGTGCGATGATCTTAAGTTATATGAAAGATTATGCTGAAGGTTATTTAGGAGAAAAAGTTAATAAAGCAGTTATTACTGTTCCTGCATACTTCAATGATGCCCAAAGACAAGCTACTAAGAATGCAGGTAAGATTGCTGGACTAGAAGTAGAAAGAATTATTAATGAGCCAACTGCTGCTGCTTTAGCATATGGTCTTGATAAACAAGATGAAGCTCAAACAGTATTAGTATACGATTTAGGTGGTGGTACATTCGATGTATCTATCCTTGAATTAGGTGATGGTGTATTTGAAGTTAAAGCTACTGCTGGTAATAATAGACTTGGTGGCGATGACTTTGATAATAGAATCGTTGATTATTTAGTTGAAACATTTAAGAAAGAAAATGGTATTGATTTATCTAAAGATAAGATGGCTATGCAAAGACTTAAAGATGCTGCTGAAAAAGCTAAGAAAGATTTATCAGGAGTAACTAGTACCCAAATATCATTACCATTCATTTCTCAATCAGATGATGGTCCACTTCACTTAGAATTGACTTTAACAAGAGCTAAGTTTGAAGATTTAATTAGAGATTTAGTTGATTCAACACTAGAACCTGTAAGAAAAGCTATGAAAGATGCTAAATTAAAATCTAGTGATATTGATAAAGTAATCTTAGTTGGTGGTTCAACACGTATTCCATGTGTTCAAGAATTAATTAAGAAAGAATTAGGTAAAGAACCTCATAAAGGTGTTAACCCTGATGAAGTAGTTGCTATGGGTGCTGCTATTCAAGGCGGTGTTTTAACAGGTGAAGTTAATGATGTAGTACTTCTAGATGTAACTCCATTATCACTTGGTATTGAAACATTAGGTGGTGTAATGACTGTATTAATTGAAAGAAATACAACAATACCTACAAGTAAGAGTCAAGTATTCTCAACTGCTGCTGATAATCAACCAGCTGTAGATATTCATGTATTACAAGGTGAAAGAAGTATGGCCAGTGATAATAAGACACTTGGTAGATTCCAACTTACAAATATTCCACCAGCACCACGTGGAGTTCCACAAATCGAAGTAACATTTGATATAGATGCTAATGGTATTGTTAATGTTAAGGCTAAAGATTTAGGTACTAATAAGGAACAATCTATAACTATTACAGCTTCTAATACATTAAGTGATGAAGAAATTGATAAGATGATGAAAGAAGCTGAAGCTAATAAAGAAGCAGATGCTAAGAAGAAAGAAGAAGCAGATGCTAAAAATGATGCTGAACAAGCTATCTTTATGACAGAAAAAGCTCTTAAAGATTTAGGAGATAAAGTAAGTGATAAAGATAAAGAAGAAGCAGAAAAATTAGTTGAAAAGACTAAGAAGACATTAGAAAAAGATGATGTTGAAGAAATTAAGAAAGCTAAAGATGAATTACTTGCTAAAGCTAATGAATTAGCTGCTAAAGTATATGAAGAAGCTAGCAAGAATGCTAAGACTGAAGATACTACTGAAGAAAAAGAATCTACTAAAAAATCAGATGATGGAGTAGTAGACGCTGAATATACAGAAAAATAAAAATGTAGTTCTAGGAAACTAGAACTACTACTTTATTAGAAAGGTGTAAAGATGAATAAAAGAGATTATTATGAGGTTTTAGGAGTATCAAAGACAGCTACTGATGCAGAAATAAAATCGGCTTTTAGAAAACTTGCTAAGAAATATCATCCGGATGTTTCAAAAGAAGAAAATGCTGCAGAGAAGTTTAAAGAAGTCCAAGAAGCGTATGCCGTATTATCTGATCCCGATAAGAGGAAGAAATATGATCAATTTGGTCATAGTGCCTTCCAAAATAATGGTGGCGGTGCCGGTGGATTCCAAGGTTTTGATGGTTTTGACTTCGGTGATATGGGGGATATATTTGATGATATTCTAGGTGGTTTTGGTTTCTCATCTAATTCTAGAAGAAGTGCAAATGGTCCGAGAAAAGGTAATGATGTCCTATATCGAATGACAATTAGCTTTGATGAAGCAGTTCATGGTTGTGAAAAAGATATTAATTTAGATACAGTAGATAATTGCCCTAATTGTCATGGTGAAGGTGGATTTAATTCTAAAACATGTCCAGAATGTCGTGGTAGTGGAACAATTTCTAGTGAACAAAGAACTATGTTTGGTAGTTTCTTAACTAAGACAACTTGTCCGGAATGTCACGGGACAGGTAATATATTTGAAAAGAAATGTCCTGACTGTAATGGTAAAGGAAAGATTAGAAAGAATAAGACTATTACAGTAACCGTACCCGCTGGCATTGATAATGGTAATAGATTAAGATTAACTGGTAAAGGTGAAGCCGGTGAGAATGGTGGTAGAAATGGGGACTTATATTTAGAGTTTACTGTTAAAGATCATGATTTCTATAAGAGAAATGAAGATGATATTTATATAGATTTACCACTTACAATAACGGAAGCCGTATTAGGATGTACTAAAGAAGTACCAACAATATATGGTAATGTTGAATTAACTATACCAAGTGGAACGCAATCATTAGATAAGTTAAGATTACGTGGTAAAGGTATAGAAAATGTAAATACAAAGAGAAAAGGCGATATGTACGCTGTTGTTAAAGTAATAATGCCTGAAAAACTTACTAAAGAACAAAAGAGTTTATTTGAGTCATTAGCAAATACTGAACTAGATAATTCAACAGTTATAAAGAAATATAAAAAATTCTTAAAAGATAATGACAAATAGACTTTAATCAAGTATAATTTAAATGGAGGTTGTAAATAATGGAATTAAAAGATTCAAAAACATATCAAAACTTAATGACAGCATTTGCTGGAGAAAGCCAAGCAAGAAATAAATATACATATTTCGCTAGTGCTGCTAAAAAAGAAGGATATGAACAAATAGCAGCTATATTTGAAGAAACTGCTAATAACGAAAAAGAACATGCTAAAATGTGGTTTAAGCTATTAAATGGTGGTGCTGTTCCAAGTACTAAAGAAAACTTAAAAGCAGCAGCTGAAGGAGAAAACTATGAATGGACAGATATGTACGATAGTTTTGCTAAAGAAGCTGAAGAAGAAGGATTTAAAGAAATTGCCAATAAGTTTAGATTAGTAGCAGCTATTGAAAAAGAACATGAAGAAAGATACTTAAAGTTATTAAATAATATAGCTAATGAAAGAGTATTTGATAAAGAAGATACAACAGTATGGGTATGTAGAAACTGTGGTTATGTCCATGTAGGTAAGACAGCTCCTAAAGTATGTCCAGCATGTAATCATCCACAAGCATACTTTGAAATGAGAAGTACTAATTATTAATTAAAGAGTGTCACTTTTAAAAGAGTGATGCTTTTTAAATGTAAACTAGTAGTGTTTTTAATTTACTAAATAGTATATACATGATATAATTTTATATAGAAAGTATGGTGAAATTACAATGTGTGGATTTGTAGGATTCGTAGGAAAAACGAAAAATAAAGATACAATAAAAAAGATGGCTAAGTTAATAGAACATCGTGGCCCAGATTCAGATGGATATTATATAAGTGATAAAGTATCATTAGGTTTTAGAAGACTTTCAATAATAGATTTGAATACTGGAAGCCAACCTATATATAATGAGAATAAAGATAAAGTAATAGTTTTTAATGGAGAGATATATAATTATCAAGATATAAGAAAAGATTTAGAAAAAAAGGGACATATCTTTTCTACTAATACTGATACTGAAGTACTTATTCATGGATATGAAGAATATGGTATTGATAAGTTAGTAAATAAGTTAAGAGGGATGTTTGCCTTTATTATATATGATATAGAAAAAGATATCGTAATAGGAGCAAGAGACTTTTATGGAATAAAACCATTATATTATTATAAGACAGATAGTGAGTTTATGTTTTCTTCAGAGATAAAGAGTTTCTTAGCTCATCCTAATTTTAAGAAAGAATTAAATAGAGATATGCTAGAGAAGTATTTAACTTTTCAATATAGTGTTGGAGAAGATACATTCTTTAAAGATGTATATAAGTTAAGACCAGGTCATTATTTTACTTATAAAGATGGAGAATTAGATATAGTAAAATATTATGAAGTAAAATTAGAAAGTAATGATGAGAGAAGTTTTGAAGAATGGGAGAAAGGTATTAAGAAAGAGTTAGATGATTCTATTAGTCATCATAAGATTAGTGATGTAGAAGTTGGATCATTCTTATCTAGTGGAGTAGATTCTTCATTAATAGCTACTTTAAGTAATGTTGATAAGACATTTACTGTCGGATATGCCAATAAAAAGTATAGTGAAATAGATTATGCTAAAGACTTATCGAAGAAGATTAATGTTAAGAATGAGAGCAAAGAAATTACTAAAGAAGAATATTTTGAAAAGTTTCCTTTAATACAGTATTATATGGATGAACCTTTAGCTGATCCTTCCGCTATAATGTTATATTTTGTAGCTAATTTAGCTAGTCAGCATGTTAAAGTTGCTTTATCAGGAGAAGGTGCTGATGAAATATTTGGTGGATATAATATATATGCTGAACCATATACAGTTAGTTGGTACTATAAAATACCTTACTTTATTAGAAAAACTTTAGGAATTATAGCTTATCCATTACGTGGACATCGTGGCTTTAATTTCATAGTAAGACGTGGTAAAAAGTTAGAAGATAGATATGTTGGTAATGCTTTTATTTATGATAATGATGAGATAAATAAAGTATTAAGTTATAAAAGAGGTAAGATGATATATAAAGATATTACTAAACCATATTATGATAAAGTAAAAGATAAAGATGAAGTTAGTAAGATGCAATATATAGATTTTAATTTTTGGTTAATAGGGGATATACTATTAAAAGCTGATAAGATGAGTATGGCTAATTCACTAGAAGTTAGAGTACCATTCTTAGACCGTAAATTAATAGATTATGCTAGTAGTATTCCAACTAAATATAAAATATGTAATGGTGAGACTAAGTACTTATTTAGACAAGTAGCTAAAGAAACATTAGAGGATAAAGTAGCTAACAAAAAGAAATTAGGTTTTCCAGTACCATTACGTGAGTGGTTAAAAGAAGATGATATCTATAATAAAGTAAAAGATACAATATCTAAAGGTGAAGAATTCTTTAACACTAAGTATGTTATTAAATTATTAGATGAACATAAAAAAGGTAAAAAAGACAACAGTAGAAAAATATGGACAGTATATACATTCTTAGTTTGGTACAACGAATACTTTATAGTTAGGTAGGTGAAATAATGAGTAAGAAAAAACAATGGTTATTAATCTTTACTTTAGCATTAGTCTTTGTCTTATGTGGAGTAGTTGGTAAATTACTTTATGATGTAACATATAAAGATAAAATAGCTGATGATAAAAGATATATTGAATTAGGTAAAGAATACTATGAAAAGTTATATACATTTTTAAATAATACTAGTAATAGTAGTGCTAAATTTTGTGATGTAGATATTAATGATAGTTTTTGTCAATTGAATGGCCAAATTAATACCAATTATCAAGAATGTATCGACTCTAATAGTGTTATTTATAGTAAATCATTAAAGTTTGAAGATAATGAGGATTTAATTGCTAATGTAAAAGAATTATTTATTAATAATCTAGTAGATAGTTTCTTAATGGATAAAGGAGTAAATTTTGTTAATAAAGATAATAAATTATATTGCTTATCTTCTAGTACTAAGAGTAATTATATAACATATATTGATAAATATGATATAATATCAGTAAACAGAGAAGGAAGTACTATTGAATACTTAGTTAGTGCTGGATATTATGAAAGTAGTAATATTTTGAATATCAAATATCGTAATGTTCACTTCTCATTACAAGATTATGGAAATGGATATAAAATATCTTATTATGGCTTAAGTTAGAATATGAAATAATTTATTTCATATTTTTTACTATGAGAGATAGAGTATATTTAAAATATCATAAAAAAAGAAAACTAAGTAATTATCTAGTTTTAATATTCATTATTATAATTTTATCTTTAATTAGTACTTATTATATTATTAAATATTTTTCAAATGCTATTAATGATAATGCTTTAGTATATGGTGAAGCTGAAGTTAGAAAGTTTATTACTATTATAATTAATTCGGCGGTAAATGAAGATGATAAAAAGAAGATTAATATTGATGACTTGATGGATATTACGAAGAATAATAATGATGAGATTCAACTAATTACTTATGACTCTAATAATGTTTTAACAATTCTTAATAATATTACAGATAATATTCAGAAAAAGTTATCATTAGTTGAAGAAGGCAAAATAGACAGTATGGATTTACCGGTATATTATGATAAAGATAAGTTAAAAAAGGGAGTAATTTATGAAATACCGGTAGGTTTAATAACTAATAATATCTTCTTAAGCAATTTGGGCGCTAAAATACCAGTAAGATATAAGATGATAGGAGACGTAGTCAGCAACATATCAACAACTGTATCTAGTTATGGTATTAATAATGCTTTAGTCGAAGTAGATGTTTATGTAGAAGTATCGATGATAGTTAATTTACCATTTATTACTGAAAGAATTACTATATCAAATAAAATACCTTTGTCATTAAAGATAATTCAAGGAGTAGTACCTAATTACTATTTAGGAGAATTTACTACGAATTCTAATACGGTTAGGAGTAATTAAAAAATATAGTTAAAAGCTAACTATATTTTTTTGGAGTAATTTTTTTTATATTCTTCGTATAACTGTCTAAATCTATCAAAATGAACGACTTCACGCTGCCTTAAGAATAGTAGTGGTCCGATAACATCAGGGTCATCAGTAAGATCTATTAAGTTTTCATAGACAGCACGAGCTTTTTGTTCAGCTGCCATATCTTCAGATAAATCTGCGACAGGATCACCGGTTGAAGCAAAGTAAGCAACAGTGAATGGTACGCCATTAGCATCTGTTGGATATAGACTTCTTCCATGTTCAGCATAGTTTGTATCTAAACCGGCTTCTTTTAATTCTTTTAAAGTAGCACCTTTCATAAGTTGATAAACCATAGCGGAAATCATTTCAACATGAGCAAGTTCTTCTGTGCCAATATCCGTAAGTAAGGCTTTACCTTTATCATCAGGCATTGTATATCTCTGATTTAAATATCTAAATGCTGCAGCTAATTCACCATTAGCACCTCCATATTGAGTAATTAAAAACTTAGCCATACGTAAATCTTTTCTTTTAATATTAATTGGGTACTCTAAAGTTTTAACATATTTCCACATTTTATTTTACCTCCCAAGGCCAAGGACCATTATCCCATATCCAGTTATTTTGACCTAAATTCATACTATCTAGAGTTAATGGGCCATAACTTTTTTCATACTGCATACATAATTTTTTTTCTTCTTGTAAATATTCATTATATAAATTAATTAAACTAGTATCATTAGGATTAACATCTAGATAAAGTCCTAAATCAATCATGGCAAATTTGTATTCTAATAACTTATTTAATAACATTTCTCTTTGACTATTTGCTTTAGGCATTACCGGAGTATAGTTTTTATATCCTTGATATAGATTATTAAACATATTACCTTTTATAAAACCTTCTTTAGTACTAGCAAGTGCATAACTAGGAGTCATAAAAGTATTAGTAAAATTATTATCCATCATCATATTATTAATACCAGTCATATAATTTGAATTCATATAATCATCATATTTATAATCATAACTATTCATTTTTTTATCACCTGATATATATTATGTTTTTAATTAATTAGTGTATGGGCTAGTATATAGTAGGCATTAGATAATGTGGATAAACAAAAAATAAAAAAAGTTAAATATTTTTAAAGTAAAATGACTATTTAATCCGGAATATTAATATTAGAGGGAGGTAATTATGATTTTAAATATTTATTTGAATTAGTCAGACGCGTCTGACTAATTTGGAAGAGGTTGTAATATGTTAGAAGAAGTAAACAATAAAATGATATTTTTTGAATCAATTTATTATTCTTTTATTGAAGTTTAATTTGTTACGGTTATTGTTAATAATTTTTTTCTTTTAAACTATATAAATTAGCTAGTTTATATATTTGCTGCCGAGAAAAACCTATTTCAAGCACTACTTTCTTTATAGTCATGATGTTATCTACAACTTTTTTATAACATTATATTTATTTTTTATCATTCAACATAAAATCCTTTCCTACTACTTCTAAATGACAAAGAGATGTTTTAATAAAAATGTAACATTTTCACTAATTAATTATTGTTACAATACGCTTCAAAAATTTTAAAAATTATATGTAACAATTTTGCTAATTATTGTTTAAAAAAGTGTAACATTTTTATTGATTACTCATAATATTTAAAATATTTGAGAAATAGTTTGACTTATTGGTATATTATGGTATAGAATAGACGGCAAAGGAGGAAATATGAGTAGATATACAAGTGCTAAAAATTTTTTTGAAATCAATATGATAAAGGACTTTGATTCAAAAAAAATGATGAATATTACCGATAATGAGGTAAAGTTTTTACATAGAATTATTTCAAGTCTTGATGTTGATATTTTGGATGTAATGTGTGGTTATGGAAGGCTTGGCAACAGGTTACACGATTTGGGATACTCAAAAATATCTGGTGTTGATATGGGAACTTTTGAGTTTATTTCTGAACATAAAAATTTTACTTTTTACAATGCTGATTTTTATAGTTGGATTCCACCACATTTTTACGATTATTGCTATTCGTTATATAATTCATATGATAGTTATGAGTCATTCTTAAAAACAATTGAAAGATGTAAAATGTTGTTGAAAGAGAACGGAATTTTAATTATAGATATATTTAATAAGGAATGGCGTGATAGACTTCCTGATACTAGTTATCGAGTAGTTAGTGATGAACGCAATGAGAGAATTGAATTATTTAGATATTATGATGGTTTGTATGAGCAAAGTGTGTATAGATTATCTAATGAAGAAGGTGTGAAAGAATTTTCTTACACGCAATGTGTAATCTCAAAGGATACACTATTGAAAATTATCCCTAATGATTGGGATGTTTCTATGACTGATTCTAGTATAGAAAATACAAGAGAAGACGATCAAAAAAATATTTTAATATTAAGAAAGAGGGCGAGAAAATGAGTTATGTACATGATATGTCAGATGAAAGAAATATTGAAATTGCAAATGTCGGTGTGTGTAATTATAAGCTTCCAATGATATTTGAATCAAAAAATAAATATAATGTAATTAGTGAAATTACAGCTGGCGTATCTTTGGGTAGCAATATTAAAGGAGCACATTTAAGCAGGATTATTGAGGTTTTAGATAAAATGGTGGCGAATAAAATAATATCAATTGATAGTTTAGATTATGTATTAGATGAACTTGTAAAAAAGTTAGAGTTGAATAATGCTAATATTTCATTATCATTTGGAATTGTTTATCCAACTGTTACTCCTGTTTCAAATCGAATAACATATTTAAATAGTGATATTATCATAAGCGGTAGATATGATGATTGCAAACTTGAAAAAAGTATATCTTTAACGGCTCAAGGTGCTATGTTGTGTCCAAATTCTAAATCTATTTCTAAATATGGTGCGCACAGCCAAAAATGTAATTTAAAAGCAACGTTTTATGGAGATATTGGTAAATTAGTTGTAGAAGAAGTATTAAAAATAATTTTTTCACAGTTTAGTGCAGAAGTTTACGGAATCGTAAAAAGCGTTGATGAAAAATTATTAACTGAAAAAGCATATGAAAATCCGAAATTTTCAGAAGATTTGATTAGGGATACGTTAATTGCTTTAAAATCATATTATAATGGTGGAATGATATGTACTGAGATTCAAAATTTAGAGTCTATTCATCAGCATAATGTTTATGCAAAAGGTTTGGTGAAGTAGTAATGTTTATAAATGATATATTTAAAATATTTAATATTGAACATTCTCAACTTAATGTTACTGCTGTAAAATCACTAATTGCAGCAATGGTGTCTAGGGACATTTGCTATCAAGAAAAGCAAAAATTAATATTTGATGAACAAATTTTTATAAATTGTTGGTCATTGTATTCTGAGTGTCTTAAATACTTTGATCCTAATTATAATAGAAAAACGGATTTTTCTTCATTTTTTAAATATGTTATAGATTATATAATGCTTAATAGAAAGATAAATTTTCATGCTTTATTTTGCCCAGGGTATACAAAAAATGGTTATAAATCATATTTAGGAAATACAACAATGTGGAAGTTGAAAACGTTGCGTGAAATTGTAAATTTATTTTATGATAGTAGTGTAGATGTCTCTATGACGTGTTATTATTCTGATGTTTTCTTGGAAAATTGCGATAGTTTATTGGAGCCAGAATGGCAAAGTCAATTAAATTATAATAGAATGCTATTTCATTTGGAAGGTAGTAAGTATTTTGATTCTAACGATGTAAAAAATGCATCTGATATAAGTATTTTTTCGTCTGAAAAAGATGGTGAAGGATTTATAGATAGAGATATAATAGCTAGTTTGCCTAAAACAACATATGAATCTTTTGTGAAAAGTAATGAAAAATTTTATAGTTCTATGGGTTTTAGTAATGAACAAATGAAGTTTAGAAACGATAGATTGATAACTATGTATAGATTGTTTTCGAATTATTTAAATAGTCACGAGAGCTCAATTTTTTTACCTATGGAAAACATGTATGAAAGAGAAAATATTTTTTCTGAAAATGGTACATGTACAATGTATTTGAAACTGAGAAAGTAAGGTGATAAGCAATGGAGAATAGCAAAATTTCATTTTATCTTCAAAAAAATAATAATTTTTTTAATAGCGATATTTTGGTCGTATGTTACAAAGCTGATGATGATGAAATTAAAGAGTATGGATTGACTTCTCCTAATATTGTTTTATTTATAAGTAACAATAAAATTTCTGAAATCAAAACAGACTGTGATTGTAATTATTTTGTGGAAATTAAAAAAATGTTCGAAAATCAAAAAATAATAATGAGAATTCAAAGTGAATGTTTCTTAGGAATGTATGGCGATTCACATTGTGATTGTGAATCGCAGCGAGTTAATTCAATAAAAATAATTTCTCAAAATGGTGGAATTTTTGTTCATTTGCCTCAGGAAGCTCAAGGATGGGGATTACATTATAAATTAAAAGAACTTGAACTTCAGGTATCAGGTCGCATGCAGAGTGGAGAATATGTTGGTAAAAGGGATAGAGATTCGGCTCAAAAGTTATTACTTGATGTCAGTGATTTTCATGATAATAGAAGTTATGCAATAGTTGCTAAGATTCTTAAAGCGTTGTCATTAGGTGAACATAGTTATTTAATAATAACTGATAGCGATAAAAAAGTAAAGGCATTAAATGATATGGGGATAGTATCAGTTAAATATTCTGATGATGTCGTTGCTAAAATTAATGTTGATAATTTGTCAGAGTATTTGGTTAAAATATATAATTCTACTCATCATTATGATGATGAGGTTATATCAATAATTGTGAAAATGATTGCTGAAAGGAAATATAATGAGAGATCACTATTGACTTTTGTGAACATAATAGATAAAATAAAAAATGATAGTACATATCAGTTGGATGATGCAGTAAAGAAGAAATTTTTAGATTTATACGAAAATATTATATGTGGTGAAGAAAAGCGATATATAGTTGGTGACGAAAAATATGTAAAGTTTCAAAATAATTTTTCTTGTAGAGTCGATTCGTCTATATTTAAGACTTTGTGTAAAATATATGGAAAAAATATTTTTGATAGAATTTCACTTGAAAAAATATATTATTTTAAAAATATTACTACCGGTGATAGTGTAAGAGTAAGAACTAGCAAAATTCTTGATAATATTGAAGAAATTTGTTCTATGTTTAATGGTCAAACACATATAGAACAAAGTACTTATGATGAACAAAGAAAAAAAATTGTGCAAAAAGAAATTTCAACATCTAGTTTAAGGTCGTATTTTGAAAATCCTGAATATGTATATCAAAAGAGAGTTGAAATGGTTACAATAATTTCCGAAGGAGTTATTCCAGGATTAAACATTTATATTAAAAGAGTTCCTAATATAGAAAACAGAGTTATGGATGTTTTCGGTAAAGGTGAAAATATTAGAAATTTGATAAATACTATTGTTGAATATAATAGTAGAGCATTATTAAATGTAATAAACGATAAGGAGTTATCCGAGCAGAATTTTTCTCAGTATAATTTAAGATTTGCGGATTTAAATGGTGTAATAGAAGAAGAAATGAATATGTACGCATTAACAAAGGAGAGTGAAAAAAATGGAGTACGAGGTAAGGTTTTATTACGAAACAAGGGATTTAATTAACATTTTAGAAAAATTAAATGGTGAGGTAGGTTTGAAACAACAGCCTAGAACTTATGAAAAGACTATTCAGTATAATCATTGTGATGAAAAGTATGATTTTTATAGTCAAGAAATCGATGGTAGATTTAGAGTAAGAATATCAGCAAATGATAATGAAACAAAGTGTAAACTTAGTTGGAAGAGAAGATTAAAGAATACTACTGAAACTGAAGTAAATAAAGAAGAAGAGAAGGAAGTAAGAATTAACCCTGCTGATATAGATAATTTCTTGTATATAGTAAGTAATGTTATGCATTTTAATGTTGTTGAAAGTTATGAAAGATATAGAACAGTATTTGAAAATGATGATGTTGAAATATCTGTTGATGAATATCCATTTGGAGTATGTATAGAAGTAGAAAATAAGAGTACTACTAGAAATCCGGAAGATGTTGTTAAGGAATGGGTTAGTAAAATTGGTTTAGACATTAATGATGCTTATAGATTATCATGGGATGATAAGTATTTAGAACTTTGTGAAGAGCAGGGAATAGAAAGATTTAATGAAGTATCTTTTGATAAACCAATGCCTACTGTAAAAAGAAGAAGATAAATTAAAACGTTAGCTAAATTAGTTAACGTTTTTTATACGAAAAAGACATTCAGTAGTTATTACTAAATGTGCTTATTAATTACATCATATACATAGAGTTATCTGGTTCGGTATATTGATTGTAGTTAGTTTGATTATAACCGGTAGGGTTTTCTAGTCGACTAACTCTTTGATCTAACCTTTTTATTTGTCTTTCCATGCGACTAAGTCTATTTTCTAATTCATTATTTTGGTTCATATAAGGCATAGGCATATTTTGATTATTCATCATAGGATTCATAGGGCTTGGGAAGACAGAAGAATAACCATATGTATTATAGTACATATCTCTATCATCATTCATATATAACACATCCTTTACTTTATTATATGTATATGCCTACATAAAGTTATTAAAAAGTGTTAACTATTAGTATTTATTCTTTGCTATTTAATAAAAATAGTTTATAATAATTATAGAAGGAAGGTTTGAGTATGAAATTAAAGATAGGAGTTATATTTGGAGGATGTAGTGTAGAGCATGAATTATCAATATTAACGGCTTTACAAGCTATGGAACAAATAGATACAGATAAATATGAGTTTATACCAATTTATATAACTAAAGATTTGGTGTGGTATGCTTCAGGGATGCTTAGATATATAGATAGTTTTAATAATTTTAATTTAATAGATAGATATGCTACTAAAGTTAATTTAGTTAATAAGAAGGGACGTTTTGTATTACAGACAACGGGACTTATTAAACGTGAATTAACTGAGATTCATTTAGCTTTTCCAATGGTTCATGGGGCAGGCATTGAAGATGGTGTCATTCAAGGATATTTACAAATGATAGGTATTCCGTTTGTAGGTAATAATATATATTCAGCAGTAGTAAGTCAAGACAAGATATTATCTAAACAAATATTAGAGTTTAATAATTTACCTATTCCTAAGTATGTATGGTTTTTTGATAACGACTATTATAAAGATAAAGAAGCTTTATTTAAGAAGATTGATAAGTTAGAGTATCCATTAATTATTAAACCTGCAACATTAGGTAGTTCAGTAGGTATTGAAGTAATTAATCGTAAAGAAGAATTAGATTCTACTATTGAGAAAGTACTTCGTTATGATAGAAAGATAATTGTTGAAGAAAAAATAAAAGATTTCTTGGAATATAATATTTCAGTATTAAAAACTAATGATAAGTTAATGCTATCTGCTATAGAAGAATGTATCGTTGATAGAGAGTATAAGATATTTTCTGATAACTATTTAACAAAGAGTGAAGAAGATAATAAGGTAAAGAAGATATGTCCAGCTAAATTAGATGAAAAAATGGAAGCAGATATCAAGAGGATGGCTACTAATGCCGTAAGTTTATTTAATAATACAGGAATATGTCGTGTTGATTTCTTATATGATAAGAGAGAAAAGAAATTATATGTTAATGAAGTAGAGAATATTCCATTATGTTTTTCACATCATTTATGGGAAGAAGTAAATATTTCATATAAAGAATTATTAAATATATTAATTGAAGATACTATTAAGAATATTAATAAAAGTAGTGAAAAGATAACAACTATAGATAGTAATATACTTAAGAATCTAACAACTAAAGACATCAGGGAGATGAAATAATGTATGCATATATCAAAGGATTAGTAGTAGAAATAGAATCTAGTTATATAGTTATTGATAATAATAATATAGGTTATATTATCTATGTACCTAATCCTTATAGTTATAAATTAAATAATGAATATAAAGTATATACTTATACACAGATAAAAGAAGATGAACATTCATTATATGGTTTTAAAGAAAAAGAAGAGTTAAAGTTGTTCTTAAAGTTAATATCTGTTAAAGGGTTGGGACCTAAAATGGCTTTACCAATGCTAGCAACCGGTAGTATCAATGGTATTATGGATGCTGTTGAAAGAGAAAATATTTTATATTTAAAGAAGTTCCCTAAGATAGGAGATAAAGTAGCAAGACAAATAATACTTGATTTAAAAGGAAAACTTGCCTTAGTAGAGAGAGATTTATTTACTATTAATAATCAAGAATTAGTTGATGCTTTACTTGCTTTAGGATATAAACAAACTGATATTAAGAAAGTAGTAGTATCAGTAAACTCTAATTTAACATTAGAAGATCAAATTAAAGAGGCTTTAAAATTATTATTAAAATAAATTAGTGGAGGTGGAATATGAATAGTTTATTTGAGGAAGAAAATAACGATATTAGACCTAGTCGACTTGATGAATATATTGGACAGACAGAGGTAAAGAAGAATATTGATGTATTTATAAAATCGGCCTTATTAAGAGATGATAGTCTAGATCATATATTGTTATATGGACCACCAGGACTTGGTAAGACAACACTAGCTAATATTATTGCTAATGAAATGGGTAGTCAAATAAAAACTGCTAGTGGACCAGCTATTGAGAAAAGTGGTGATTTAGCAGCAGTCTTATCTTCATTAGAACCTCATGATGTATTATTTATTGATGAAATTCATAGGATGCCTAAGTTTGTTGAAGAAATATTATATTCCGCTATGGAAGATTATTATATAAATATCGTAATAGGTACTGATGGTAATAGCAGAAATATAAAGATAGATTTACCACCATTTACTTTAATAGGTGCAACAACAAGAGCAGGTGATTTATCAGCACCATTAAGAGATAGATTTGGAATAATATCTAAATTAAATTATTATACAGTTGATGAATTATTTCAAATAGTTAAAAGAACATCAAGAATATTAAATACAGAAATAACTGATGAAGCAGCTTATGAACTAGCTAGAAGAAGTAGAGGAACACCTAGAATATGTAATAGATTATTTAGAAGAGTTAGAGACTTTGCTTTAGTAGAGGGTAAAGGAGTAATCGATGAAGAAATATTAAATCTATCATTAAATAGATTAAAAGTCGATCATGATGGATTAGATGAGACTGACTATCATTTATTAAGAGCAATCATTGAAAGATATGATGGGGGTCCGGTAGGATTAGAGGCTTTAGCGTCTTCAATTGGTGAGGAAGCTACTACTATTGAGGATGTTTATGAACCATATTTATTACAAAATGGTTATTTAAAGAGAACATCTCGCGGTAGAGTGGCAACAGAAAAGGCATATAAACATTTGGGTATTGAAAAATAAACTTGATATTAAAAATATAATATGCTATAATGTGGTTAATTAATGAGGAAGAAATAGAGTAGTTATTTAAATAGTAATAAGAGAATTAATGGCTGGTGAAAATTAATCAAGTTTAAATAACGAAATACAGTTTTGGAGTTAAAACGAATTCTCGCGTTAAGAGATAGAGAGCATAAACTATTATGAAATAGGGTGGTACCGCGATTAGATCGTCCCTATATTATAATAGTCTTTTATTTTGAAAGGATGATTTAAATGGAAAAAATGACAAATTGGGAAGAACTTAAATGGCGTGGCTTAGTAAAAGATGTAGCAGGAGATGATATAGCTGATAAAATAAATAATGAAGTAGTAACATTTTATTGGGGAACAGATCCAACAGCAGACAGTCTTCATATCGGACATTATAGTTCATTAGTAACTGCTAAAAGATTAGCTAAGATGGGACATAAACCAATATTATTATGTGGAGGTGCAACAGGGAGAATAGGAGATCCTAGACCAACCGCCGAAAGAGAAATAATAGATATTAAAACATTAGAACATAATATTGCATGTATTAAAAAACAAATAGATAAATTATTTGATGGTAAAGCCCATCTAGTGGATAATTATGAATGGTTTAAAGGATATGAATATTTAGACTTTTTAAGAGATGTTGGTAAGTATATTAATGTTAATTATATGTTAAATAAAGATATAATTAATAGAAGACTAGATACCGGTATTACTTATGCTGAATTTAGTTATATGTTAATGCAAGGATATGATTTTTTGAAAATGTATGAAACTATGGGTTGTACGATGCAAGTAGAAGGTAGTGATCAATGGGGAAATATTACTACTGGTATAGATTTAATTAGAAAAATTAAAGGTAAAGAGGCTTATGCTTTTACAATGCCATTAATATTGGATGCTACTGGTAAGAAGTTCGGTAAGAGTGAAGGAAATGCTTTATGGTTAGATCAAAATAAAACATCTAGTTATGCATTATATCAATATTTATTAAACTCAGACGATTCTAAAGTATTTGAATATTTAAAAGTATTTACTTTCTTAACACCTGAAGAAATAATGAATACAATGGAAGAACATAATAAGGAGCCACATTTAAGAAAAGCTCAAAAGATGTTAGCTAAGTGTGTTGTTACAGATTTACGTGGTGAGGAAGAGTATGAAAGAGCTCTTAAATTAACTGATGCTTTGTTTAACAATAAGTTTGATGGCTTAACTAAAGAAGAAATAGAAGAAGTATTTAAAGGGGAAGAAGTTAAAGACATAACTATTGATACTAATGTAGTAGATTTCTTAATAACTATGGGAGTATGTAGTAGTAAGAGAGAAGCTAAAGAGTTTATTTTGGGAAATGCTATTACGATAAATGGCATAAAAATAAATGATACAGATACAGTTATCGATAATAAATATTTAATAGATAATACTTATGTTATTGTTAAAAGAGGTAAAAAGAAGTATTATTTAGGTAAAATTAAGTAAAAGTTATTGCATAAATAATATTTATAGTGTACAATTATATTGTTCCTGTTCTTGGTATTACGTACTCCTTACGAATACTATGAATGAGGTGAAAAATAAATAAAGGAGGAAATATAATGGCTTTAACAAAAGATGAAAAGAGTAAGATTATAACTAAGTACAGAAGAGATGACAAAGATACAGGTTCTCCTGAAGTACAAATAGCTATTCTTACAGAAGAAATCAACAAATTAACAGAACACTTAAAGAATAATAAACAAGATAAGCATTCTAAAAGAGGACTTTTAATTAAAGTTGGTAAAAGAAGAAGTTTATTAAATTACTTACTAAAGAATGATGTTAAGAAATATCGTGAAGTAGTTAGTAGTTTAGGATTAAGAAAATAGATTAATGAAAAGTAGGCACTCTTTTTTGGGTGCCTTTAAATTGGCAAAAATAAATACTGAGAGTAGAGAGGAGTAATATATGAAGAAAGTATTTAATTTTAATTTTAGAGGAAGAGAAATAGTAGTAGAACATGGAGAAATGGCTAAACAAGCTCATGGTGCAGTATTAGTTAGATATGGTGATACAGTAATATTATCAACTGCTGTTGTAGCACCTACTGCTAACTTATTATCTGATTTCTTTCCTTTAATGGTATTATATAATGAAAAATTATATTCAGTTGGTAAGATTCCAGGAGGATTTATTAAAAGAGAAGGTAGACCAACAGATGCGGCAACACTTGCTGCTAGAATGATTGATAGACCACTTAGACCTTTATTTCCAGAAGATTTTAGAAATGAAGTACAAGTAGTTAATACAGTCTTATCAGTTGATAAAGATAATTCTCCGGAGTTAACAGCATTATTAGGTTCATCATTAGCAGTATCTATTAGTAAGATACCATTTAATGGACCAATAGCAGCAGTTAAAGTAGGTAGAGTTAATGGAGAATTTGTTATTAATCCAACTGTTGCAGAATTAGAAGTATCAGATATTGACCTTACAGTAGCAGGTACTAAAGAAGCTATTAATATGGTTGAAGCAGGTGCTAGAGAAGTATCAGAACAAGATATGCTCGATGCTTTAATGTTTGGACATGAGGCTATTAAAGAATTAATTAGTTTTGAGGAAGAAATTATTAAAGAAATTGGCGTTGAAAAGATGGAGTATTCTAAACTTGAAATAGATGATAATTTGAAACAAGAAGTTGATGAGTTCTGTCGTGATAGAATTGATACATCATTACGTATTAAAGATAAGTTAGAGAAGTATGCTGCTATTGATAAGATAAAGGAAGATTTAACAAATAAATATAAAGAATTATATGAAGATGTTATGAAACCTAATGATTATCAAGAATTAATTACTAAAGTATTATTAGTATTTAATGAAATAGAATATGAAATATTTAGAAATATTGTTGTTAAAGAACATACAAGAGCTGATGGTAGAAAGATGGATGAAATAAGACCATTATCAACAGCAATTGATATATTACCTAGAACACATGGTAGTGCTATGTTTACAAGAGGTCAAACTCAAAGTTTAGCAACAGTAACTTTAGGGGCATTAGGAGAACACCAAATATTAGATGGACTTAGTATTGAAGATGAGAAGAGATTTATGTTACATTATAACTTCCCTGCATTTTCAGTAGGGGAAACTGGTAGATATGGTTCTCCTGGTAGAAGAGAAATAGGACATGGAGCTTTAGGAGAAAGAGCATTATCTTATGTAATTCCTTCGGAAGATGAGTTCCCATACACTATTAGAGTAGTTTCTGAAATATTAGAATCTAATGGTTCTTCATCACAAGCAACAATATGTGCTGGATGTATGGCTTTAATGGCAGCAGGTGTTCCTATCAAGACTCCGGTTGCAGGTATTGCTATGGGATTAATTACTAGTGGCGAAGATTATACAGTACTTACTGATATTCAAGGTATGGAAGACCATTTAGGAGATATGGACTTTAAAGTAGCCGGATCTAGAAATGGTATTACAGCATTACAAATGGATATAAAAATTACAGGTATTAATAAAGAAATATTAAAAGAAGCCTTAGAACAAGCTAAAAAGGCTAGAATGCAAATACTAGATGTTATTGAAGCACAAATACCTGAACCTCGTAAAGAAGTATCTAAATATGCTCCTAAAACATGTATCTTTACTATTAAACCTGAAAAGATTAAAGATGTTATTGGACGTGGAGGAGAAACTATTACTAAGATTATTCAAGAATGTAGTAATGTTGTTTCAGTAAATGATGATCGTGCTGTTAAAGTAGATTTAGAAGATGATGGTCGTGTTATGATATATCATACTGATCAAGAAGTAATAGATAAGACTAGAAAGATGATTGAAGACTTAACTAGAGAAGTAGAAATAGGTAAAGTTTATAATGTTAAAGTAGTTCAAGTAGAAGAATTTGGTGCTTTTGTAGAATTATGGCCAGGTTGTGAAGGATTAATTCATATATCACAATTAGATTTAAATAGAGTAGCTAAAACTACAGATGTTGTTAATGTTGGTGATGAATTACTTGCTAAAGCAATTGGTTATGATAAGAAAGGTAAACTTAATTTATCTAGAAAAGAAGTATTAAAAGAATCTAGTAAATAATATATAGAATTAGTAAGTACTATAATGGTACTTGCTTATTTTTTATTTTATTTATCAATTGTACTTGCACTTAAATATGAAATGTGCTAGAATTAACTTAAGGTAAGAAAATAAACAAGCAAAGTATTTCTTCCAAGTAGAAAGGAGCTAATAATTATGGATAATAAAGTTAATAATATGTTAACTCCAAGTTTACTTGGGGGGGGGGGCAAATAATACAACTGTTTGTTTAAAAAATAATAATAACTACGGTAAAGAGAGTTTAAGCAATTAGACTCTTTTTATCGTAGTTTTTTATTTGTAAAGAAAGGGTGTATAAGTATGAATAGTAAAAGAATATATATAACATTATTTATTATATCAATAATATTTCTAAGTCTTGGAGGAACCTTAGCAGCTTTTACGGCAAGTGCAACAGCTACTAATATTACTCAGATAAAGTCAGGAAATTTAACGATGACTATTGATGGTGGTGGTAATACTAATGTCTCATTTATGCCAGCTAAATGTACTAGTGAGTATGCAATTAAGAAAAAGATAGTTGCAACAGCTACTAACACATCAGGGGGTAAAGTGTCATTTAGTATTGGCATGAATGTAGCAACACTATCCAATAGTTTAAAGACTTCTACAATGAAATATGCTTTAACAACTAATAGTTCTAGCTGTCTTCTAGATATGGTAGCTAATGGCAACTTTAAAGACAAAACACAAGGCAGTGATATATGGCTAATTAAAAATGATTATGATAATATTATAAAAACAAATAATATTTATACAAAAACATATTATTTATATATATGGCTAGATGAAGAAGAAACACAAAATTTATCAGGTACATTGGCTGTTAAGATGAAAGGGACGTCTAGCAATAATCCTGATTTAAGAACTATAACCAATATACCATTAGAAGAGCCTAATACTTTATATTACAATATAAAAAGTAAGGCAGTTGCAACCACTGTAGATTTTAGTAAAACATCAGGAGAATCTAACACTGACGGAATTTATATAACAACATATACGGACAGTGGAATACCTGTGTATTATTATCGTGGTAATGTAGATAATAAGGTGATATTTGCAAATTTTTGTTGGAGAATAATAAGAACAACTGAAACGGGCGGAGTTAAATTAATATATGATGGTAATCCAACAAATGGACAGTGTAATAATACAGGTAATAATTCTAGTATAAGCAGATTTGCATTTAATTCTAGTTCCGATAATGCTAAATATGTAGGATATATGTATGGAAGTAGTATTGATGATATAGCGAATACTACTGATTCAACAATAAAAACAAAAATAGATGAATGGTATCAAAATAATATGACAAGTTATACATCGCAATTAGAAGATACAGTATTTTGTAATGATAGAAGTTATACAAAGAGCGGATCAAATATATACTTTGGATCATATGCAAGACTATATACAAATAAACAGCCAACGTTGAAGTGTCAAAACGTAAGAGATAAATTTACGGTGGAAACTGGTAATGGCAATGGTGCTTTAACATATCCGGTTGGTCTAATTACGGCTGATGAAACTGCATACGCAGGGGCAGTATTTGATAAAAATAATAGTACTTTTTATTTACATTTAGGTATTTGGTATTGGAGCTTTTCTCCATATACATTTACTGGTTCGGTTGCTAATGAGGTTTATGTTGGGTATGATAGTAAATTGCTAGGCAATGATGGCGGTGTTTATTATTCAGGAATAACAAGACCTGTAATATCTCTAAAGAAAGGCACAGTACTTGCTAGTGGAAATGGTACATCTACTAGTCCATATATAATAAGATAAAAATTTAGCAAATAAGTCTCGTTTAAAATACGAGGCTTTTTATAATACCATTAAACCTTAAGCATATATTTAATTAGAGGTGGATATGAAGAATATATTAAAGTCTATTGGATTATTAGCACTTATTGTATTTAGTTTTTTCTATACTGATAAAGTTATGAATGTAGTTAATAATCAAGATGAGATTATGATAAAGTTAAAGAGTATTGAAGATAATTATAAGATAGAGGCAATAGATGCTACTATTAGTGATGATACAATAGTACCGGGTATTAATGGAAGAGTATTAGATGTAGAAAAGACTTATAAGTATTTAAAGCAAGTAGGAGTAGTAGATGAATCACTATTTAAATATAAAGTAGTTAGTCCTAAAGTTAGTTTAATTAATAATATAGATAAGTATATTACGAAGGCTAATTCTAAGAAAGATAGTGTAGCAATATTAATAACTTTAAATAGTAAGACTAATTTAAATAAAGTATTGTCAGTAGCTAATAGTAAGAAGGCTAAGATTAATTTTTTTATTGAATATAATTATTTGATGGAGAATATAGCTATTTTAAATGAATTAAAAGAACATGAAGTATATAGTTATATTCCATATAGTCCGGATACTTTAATAATATCTAATAATATTATTAAGAATAAGATGGATAATGAACCAATATATTGTTTAACCTCTACTAAAGATATAAAGGTATTAAATATATGTTCTAGTAGTAATATGTATACTATTCTTCCTAGTATTATAGGGGGTTATACAGAGATAAAGAGTTCTTTAGAGAATGGTAGTATAATACTTTTATCTAATGATAAGATAACTAATGAATTAGATATAAGTATTAATTATATTAAGAATAAGGGATATAATATTAGTGGCTTATCTAGTCATATAAGTGAATAGTGTTTTATTGCACTATTTTTATTTGACAAGTAATATTCTAAATTATATAATAATTACAAGTAAAAGGAAGTAGAATATGCAGAGAAATGAAGTAGATAGAAATAAAGTAGCTCCAATGATGAGACACTATTTAGAATTAAAAGATAATTATGAAGATACCTTGTTATTTTATCGTTTAGGAGATTTTTATGAGATGTTCTTTGAGGATGCAATAACAGCTTCTCATGAATTAGAGTTAACTTTAACAGGAAGAAATTGTGGGTTAGATGAGAGAGTACCAATGTGTGGAGTACCACATCATGCTGTAGATAGTTATATTGATAAATTAATAAAAAAAGGATTTAAAGTAGCAATATGTGAACAGTTAGAAGATCCTAAACAAGCTAAAGGAATAGTTAAAAGAGATGTTGTTGAGGTAATATCTTCAGGAACAATAACTTCTAGTAATTCGTTAAATGAAAAAGAAAATAATTTTATTGGATATTTAGGGTTTTATAGTTATTTATATATATTATGTTATGCTGATATAACTACGGGTGAGGTATATCTTAAATTAATAGATAATGATATTAATAAAGTTATAAATCAGATAGTATTTTTATCATTAAAAGAAGTAATAGTACCTACTAATATTGATAGAACAATTACTAATATCTTAAATAAAGAATATCATATAACTATTAGTACTGATGATAATATTATAGATAATGATAATTATCAGAGTATATATAAAAATATTACTGATCAAAGATATATAGATGCTTTAAAACACTTATTATATTATTTAGTAGTTATTCAAAAGAGAACTGTTAATCATTTTCAAGAGATGACAATAATAAATAGTAATGATTATATGAAGATGGATGTGCATACAAAGAGAAATTTAGAGCTAACAGAGAGTATGCGTAATCATGAGAGAATGTATTCATTATTATGGTTACTTGATAATACTAAGACTGCTATGGGTAGTAGAAGACTTAAAAGTTTTATTGAGTCACCTTTAATAGATAAGAAAGAAATAGAAAAAAGATATGATATAGTTAGTAAATTATTAGAGGAATTTATATTATGTGAAGACTTACGTAACTATTTATATGAAGTATATGATTTAGAGAGATTATGTGGAAAGATTTCTTTAGGGAGTGCTAATGCTAGAGATTTATTACAATTAAAAAATTCTTTAAAAGTATTTCCAGAATTAAATGAAATATTTAAGAAATTAAATTATCATGAGATAGATGATGTATCTTCTTTATATGAGTTATTAGAGACTTCGATTAATGAAGATGCTCCAATAACACTAAAAGAAGGCTACTTAATTAAAGATGGTTATAATAAAGAGTTAGATGAATTAAAAGATTTACGTAGTGGTGGTAAAGATTTTATTAGTAAATTTGAAGAAGAAGAAAGAGAAAGAACAGGCATTAAAAATTTAAAAGTAGGTTTTAATAAAGTATTTGGTTATTACATAGAAGTTAGTAAGGGTAATATTAAAGATGTTAAAGAAGAGTATGGTTATATTAGAAAACAGACTTTAGCTAATTGTGAGAGATATGTTAATGCTATATTAAAAGAGAAAGAAGATTTAGTACTATCTTCAGAAGAAAAGATTATTAATATGGAATATGATTTATTTATCGAAATTAGAGATAAAGTTAAAGATTATATTGATACTTTACAGAGAATTGCTAAGATAATTAGTGAGATAGATGTATTACAGAGTTTTGCTCAGGTAAGTGATAAATATAATTATATAAGACCTACTATTAATAGTGATAATACAATTAATATTATTGAGTCAAGACATCCGGTAGTAGAGAAAGTTATTAAAGATAATTATGTAGCTAATGATATAGTAATGGATAGTAAGACTAATATTATTTTAATTACGGGTCCTAATATGGCTGGTAAGAGTACTTATATGCGTCAATTAGGTATTATTGCTATTATGGCACAGATAGGATGTTTTGTTCCGGCTAAAGAAGCTAGTTTACCAATATTTGATCAGATATTTACGAGAATTGGGGCTAGTGATGATTTAGTTAGTGGTGAATCAACATTTATGGTCGAGATGATGGAAGCTTCTAATGCTATAAAGAATGCTACTTCTAATAGTTTAATATTATTTGATGAATTAGGTAGAGGTACAGCAACATTTGATGGAATGAGTTTAGCGCAAGCAATACTAGAATATATAAATAATAATATTGGTTGTAAGACTTTATTTTCTACCCATTATCATGAGTTAACTAGTTTAGATAAGACTTTAAAAGGATTAAAGAATAAACATGTTAGTGCTAAAGAAGATGAAGATGGCAATACTATTACCTTCTTACATAAAGTAATAGACGGTTCAGTAGATAAGAGTTATGGTATTAATGTTGCTAAGTTGGCAGGACTTCCGGAGACAGTAATTAATAGAGCTAGTGAAATATTAAAAGTATATGAAAATAAAGAAAATAAGAGAGATAAATATGTTCAAGAAAGTTTACCACTAGACTTTAGTACAAATAAACCTAGTGAAGTAGAAAAATTAATAAAAGAGAAGAATATTTTAGAGATGACACCAATAGAGGCAATTAACTTTTTATATGAATTAAAAAATAAGATTAAATAATATAAACATCTTGTCAAAAAAATATCAGTGTGGTATTATTAAGTAAAGATAAAGGAGATGTTGATATGGATAAGAATAAAAAGAGTCTTGTAGCTATTATCTTGGGAATTGTAGCAGTGGTTGGTTCATTAGTAGCAATTATAAGTATTCAATCAGGTGGAACATATGCTGCCGGAACATATACAATAACATTTAGAGGTGCTGAAGGTTATGAGTTATGTGGTGGTTTAACATGTACGACAGGTCCTGATGGTAAGGTTGCTAATTGTACAGGTAGTTATTCCGGAATATGTAATTCATGGTCAACAACAAAGTGCAATGTTGGATCATCAGGAGTATGCGCCGGTTCAAGTGGTCAAACATTGGCTATTACTAGTAATAATATAGCTAGTCATGTATATACAAGCGATGTAACATATTATTGTTTAGCAGGATCATCACTTGCTAATAAGAATTGTAATGGCTCTAGACCATCATCAAGTATTCCATCTAGCAGTTCTACACCTTCTAGTAGTACACCATCATCAAGTACTCCTAGCAGTAGTGAACCCGAGAATCCATCTACAGGAGTTACTGCTATATACATGGTATGGATAATTGGATTAGGAGCTTTAATATATTCAATAGCTTATTTTAGAAAACTTAAAGTTAAGTAGTTAAACTAGGATGTAAGAATAAAATCAAACGAGAGGAAGATTATATGGAAAATGTAGACGATACAACGGCGTTTATGAATGTTATGCCTAAAGAGGTAATGTCTAGAATTTATAATTTAAATGATTATGTAAAAGTGGTTAAAAGTCATGAAAGAACACCAATGCAAGAACTTAATATGGAAATTCTTGATTTATTAAAAAGTTTAGGTTTTAGTTTAGAGATGGAAGGGACATATTTACTTACTGATGTAGTAATGGCGGCTTATATATTTTTGCATAATGCCATGGAAAATGGTGAAGATTATAATTTGTATTATTCATATTTGCAAAGACTTATGAAGAATCCATATTCACAGTTCTATTTTGATTTGGCAAGAAATGAACATGCGATGGGAACGACAACAATGCATAATCGTATTAATAGTGCTTTTTTGGAACGTAAAAAAGAACATATTAATAAAAGTGTTGAACATGAAATATTTGGTTATAATAAAGATGGTGATATATATGATCATTCGTTAGAAATGGCTAAATATTTATATGATAGAGATCAAACTAAAAATAAAAAGAGATAAGAAAGTAATGTCTGTAGTGGCATTATTTTTTCTTTGATATTATAATTTTAAAATATAATTGATTAATAGAAATGTTTATAGTATAATATTATCATATTGGAGGATTTGAGATGAAAAGGTTAATAGAAAAGCACAAAGGCTTATTTATTGTAGGGAGTTTTGCTTTAATACTATTGATAGTAATGATTATAGCTTGTTTTAAGATGTTTATTTTTTCAACTTCTGATAAGTATGGTCGTCGACTTGATGGTATTGAGAATGTAGTTATAAGTAAAGATACTTATAATAAGGTTAAAGATAGTGTTAAAGAGAATGCAGAAGTGGAAGATGTAAGTGTTAGATTGCAGGGAAGAATTGTATATACAACAATTATTTATACGAAAGAAACTAGTATTGATAAAGCTAAGGAGATAGCAACTGCTACTTTAAAGAACTATAGTGAAGAAGAAATTGCTTATTATGATTTTAGTTATATTTTGACACAGGATTTTGAAGAGACTGAAGAAGAGAAACACTTTATAGTAATGGGTTATAAACATCCAAAGATTGAGACTATCGGTTGGACAAAAAGTTAGGTGAAAGTATGAAAAATAATAATAGTAATAAGACAAATAGAATAATAGTATTATCAATAATTATAATAGTATTTATAGTAGCACTTGTAATATTTATTTTAAATTTTACGAAAGATAGTTCTAGTTTTTCAATATTAGAGAATAATTGGATAAATAAAAATACTAACAATATTATAGATGTTAGTGTCTATAATGATGTACCGGTATATGGTATTAATGGTGAAGGAGTAATATTTGATTTTCTAGATAGTTTTACAGATAGTTTTGAGATAAAGTTTAATAAAGTATCTTATTTTGCTAATAATCCTAATGGATATAAGAATGTGGCTTTTAAGGTTCTTAAGAGTAATGAAAAAGCCGGAGATAAAGATATTGTTATATATGAAGATAAGTATGTAATAGTAGGTAAGAATAGTTCTTCAATAAATAAATTAGAAGATTTAAGTAATAAGAAGATGGGTATTTTATCAGATGATACGTCTTCAGTTAATTATTATTTATCTAATATTAAGAATATATCATATACTCCTAGTGAGAATATAGATAATTTAATTACTTTAATTGATGATGGAGAAGTTGATTATATTATCATACCTAAGATAATGTATTTAGAAGATATCTTATCTAATGATTTACATATTATCTATCATTATGGCGATATAAGTAGAAAGTATGTATTAACTGTTAATGATAATACTTTATATAGTATTATGCGTAAGTATTTTATGATATATAGTAAAGATAAATTAACTGAATCTTATAAGAGTAATTTATTAAATGCAATATTTAGTGGTTTAAAGATTACTGAAGAAGAGAAGTTAAATTATAATTCACAAGAATATGTATATGGGTATGTTATTAATATGCCGTTTGAAAATACAGTATCTAAGCAATTTGTGGGAACATTATCAAACTATTTAAGTGGTTTTGAAGAATTAGCAGATGTTAACTTTAAAGTAGTAGCATATCCAGATATTGCATCATTGAGAAAAGATTTATCAGCAGGCTTAGTAGATGTAGTATTTGCTAATTATGCGACTAGTGGATTAAATGTTGATATATTAACAACTGATAGTTTATTTTCGGAAGATTATGTTATATTAGCTAAAGAAAATATTAATGTTAATTCAATTAGAAGTTTATATGATAGAGTAGTATATACTGTTAATGGTACATATTTACATAATTATTTAAGTGTTAATAGTATTGCTACTAAAGCATATAACAATACTGATGAATTACTTAGAAATATTGATAATAATGCTATTGTAGCAATGGATAAAGCCACATATATTTACTATAAAGATAAGAAATTATCTGATTATAAAGTAGTATACGAGAATAGTTTAGATAGTGAATATCGTTTTGCAATTAGAGATGTTCAAAAGAATAGAACGTTTGCTAAATTATTTGATTATTATGTATCTTCAATAGATTATAAAGATATTAGATATGATTATAATACTGATTTTATTGTCAATACTACTAGTTTATTAGGTAATGTTATTAAGTATTTAGTAATAGGTATTGGAGTAGTAATTGTTGTAGTAGTAGGAATATTATTGGGTACTAAAAAGAAGAAAAATACTAAGTTAACTAAAGAAGATAAATATAAGTTTATTGATATAATGACTTCCTTAAAGAATAGAAATTATTTAAATTATAATATTAAGAAGTGGGATGAGAATGTTATATATCCACAAGCAATATTAATTATTGATTTAAATAATATTAAATATATTAATGATAATTATGGACATGAAGAAGGGGATAATGTTATTAAGAAAGCAGCTAGTATTCTAATAGTTAATCAAAAAGAAAATAGTGATGTTGTTAGAACAGATGGTAATGAATTCTTAATATATATGGTTGGATATGATGAGAAGAAAGTAATAGAATACATAAGAAAATTAAATAAAGAATTAAATGAACTTCCACATGAGTTTGGAGCTACTATTGGTTATAGCATGATTACTGATGATGTTAAGACAATAGATGATGCTATTAACGAGGCAACTTTAGCAATGCGTGAAGCTAAGGAGAAACAAAAATAAAGAACGGGGATATTATGAAGAAGAAGATTACAAATTATGTTAAAGAGTTAATTAGAATATTAAAACAGCGTGAAATGAGTGTATTACCGGCTAATATTGCTTATTATATAGTTATGGCTTTAATACCTACTTTGACAATTATTGTGTTAATTGCTTCTTCTTTTTCTATATCAATAGATTCATTAATTAATTTATTATCAGATATTTTACCAGAACAAGCTAGTTCAGTTATTATTGATGTTATATCTGGTAAAGGTTTTGATAGTAATTTAGGTTTTTTCAATATTGTAGCATTTGCACTTGCTACTAATGGTACTTATTCAATAGTAACGACTGCTAATACGTTATATAAAGTTAATGAAGTAGATACTATTAAAGATAGAATTAGGGCCACTTTATTATTAATACTTATTGTGATATTATTTTTATTCTTAATAGTAGTACCAATATTTGGTGATAATATATTGAGTCTTATTAAGAGTGCTAAAGTATTTAAGAACTTTATTAATCAAATTATATTAGCATTTAAGATAGTTAAATGGCCATTTACTTTTTTAATTATATATTTTAATATTAAGTTAATATATACAATAGCCCCTAGTAGACAAATACCTAGTAGTAGTACTACTTATGGAGCATTGTTTACTACAGTAATTTGGTCAATTTCGACAGTTGTTTTTAAGATATATTTAAATAATTTTGCGAGATATGATATAGTTTATGGTAATTTATCAGCAATAATAATTTTATTAATATGGATATATACTTTGTCATATATATTTGTTTTAGGAATGGCTGTAAATGTTCATGAATATAACAAAATATGTAAAGATAACGTTTAGGTTTAAATACTTAGACGTTTTTTGTTGAATTAAAATTAATAATCTATTATAATTATTATAGGGTGTGATAGGATGAATAATAAAGGTTTTACTTTAGTAGAGTTATTAGCAGTTATTGCGGTATTATTAGCACTTGCTTTAATGTCAACAGTGGGTATAAATACAATAATACAAAGAAATAAAGATAAGGCTAATGCTGGGAGAGAAAAGATAATAATATCTGCGAGTATTTTGTATGCTAAAGATAATAAGAATAAGTATAATTATAATGATTTTATGCAAAATAAATGTGGAATTGCGACTGATTGGCTAGTTAGTAATAATTATTTATCTAGTGATGATTTAATAGATGGTGATAATAAGACTATTATTGGCTGTGTTATGTATAATAATGGTAATTATAGTTTTATTGATGAGAGAACAAATGATTGTACACATTGTTAGGAGATGGAGATAATGAAATTAAATAATAAGGGTTTTACTTTAGTAGAGTTATTAGCAGTTATTGTAATATTATTAGCTATATCAATGGTAGCTATTCCTAATATTACAGCATCTTTAGAGAAGAATAAGAATAAACTTAGTGAGTCGCAAAAGAAAATAATAGTATCTTCAGCAGAGTTATTTATTTCAGAAAATAAGAATTCATTAGGATATTATTCAAACTTTATGAATGGTGCTTGTTGTTTATCAACAGATACTTTAAAAACTAATGGCTATATTACTGATGAAGATTTAAAGGGCTCTAATGGTAATACTTTAGTTGGTTATATTAACTATGCTAATAGTAAATATGAGTTTACTGATAGTTGTGCAAATCCTTGTAGTTAGGGTGTATTTATTGACACAATAATATTTAATTATAAAAGCATAAAAAAACATTTAAAAATAATTAATAATGTGATAAAATATATTATGATTAATAGTCTTTGGTGGTGATAATATGGATAATACAATGTTATTAATTATATTGATTGTTGTGGTGCTTTTATTTTTAGTTATAGGGGCCATTTTAATAGTAAATAATAAAGAAAAAAGTAAATATAAAGAAGAAATAAAAAACTTAGATATTGAAAAGAATCATTTAATAGGAGTACCTATTTTATCAGAGTTATCTAAAGTAAAAGAGTTAGTTAAAACAGATAACTTAAAGAATAAACTTGATTATTGGGATAATGAATTTAAAGATATTAAAGAGAATAGAATAGATGTTTTAAATGATTTAATAACTGATGCTGATTTTTTAATTGATAGAAAAGATTATAAAGGCGCTATTAAGAAGATTGCTTATATTGAAATAGAACTAGAAGAATTAAGAGATAAGACTAAATCTTTATTAGAGGAGATTAAAGTAATTACAACATCTGAAGAAAGAAATAGATCAATAATTACTAAATTAAAAGTAATATATCGTGAGGTTCAAAATAAGTTTGAAAGAACTAGTAAAGATTATGGTGAAGTAGGGGAATCAATTACTAAAGAGTTTCATTCTATTGATAATAAGATTAAAAGTTTTGAAAAGGCCATGGATAATAATGACTATATTTTAGTTGAAAAGATAGTTGAAGAGTTAGAAACAGAAATAAATACTTTAAAGAAAGTTATTGATGAAGCACCTTCAATTATATTGATGGCGACAACACTAGTTAATAATAAAATAGATGAAGTTAATACAATGTATTATCGTATGCAAAGAGATGGATATCCACTAGATTATTTAAATATTGAGTATAACATTAGTGAGATTAGGAAAAAGTGTCAGAATATTATTGAGAATTTAAAGAAATTTGAAATAGGGGATGCTTCATTAGAACTAAAGACAATGTTAGATTATTTGAATTCAATATTTACAAGTTTTGATAAAGAAAAAGAAAGTAAGGATACTTTTAGAGAGAATTGTAAGGTTTTAAAATATAAATTAGAAAATATTAATAAAGTAGTATATGATATTTATATTCAGATGGATGATATTAAGAAAACTTATGATTTAAAAGATGAAGAAATAAATAAGTTTAGTATACTAAATAAGAGCCTTGAACAAATAAATGCTGATTATAAGATTTTAATTGAGCAGAGTAAGATGCATACGTTTGCTTATTCAAAGTTAGTTGAGGAATTAGATGGTTTAGAGAGAAAGCTAACGAGATTACAAGATGATTTAGATTTTAGATTGCAATCTATTACTAGTATGCAAGATGATGAGAATCGTGCGAAAGATCAATTAGAAACTATTCAGAACTTATTAAAACAATCGAAGAATAAGATTAGAGATAATAAGATACCGGTAATACCAAATAGTTATTTTATAGAGTTAAGAGAAGCTCAGGAAGCTATTAGAGAGATTATTAAAGAATTAAATAAAAAACCAATAGTTATTAAGATTTTAAATATTCGTGTTGATACAGCTAGAGATTTAGTATTTAAGATATATAATAAAACAAATGATATGGTAAAATTAGTTAATTTAAATGAAAAGTTAATAGTGTATGCAAATAGATATTGTGCTATATCTAAAGATATTGATGACGGGGTAATGGAAGCAAGTGAGTTATTTAATAAAGGACAATATCGACAATCAATAGATATTTTAACTAATTTATTAAATAAAGTAGACCCAACTTATGTTTATCGTTTTGGTCTTGAAAAAGAAGAATAATTATGATAAAATTATCATGTTAGAATAAGAAGGAGATAGATGAAATGAATATAATTGATTTTTTGTATGATAACTACTTATGGATAATAGCAATATTAGTTATCGCAATATTTACGACGATAGGATTTATTGCTGATAGGAAGTCTAAAAGTAAAAGTGGTAAGGGTAATGAAAGTATTGGTACTCCAAGTAATCAAACTAAGGTAGTGCCTACAGAAGTTCCAACACCAACAAATAATATAAATACTAATATGAATATGACAGATGTGCCTAATAATAATTATCAAAATATTAATAATAATATGATTAATAATGATCATAATTTAACTACTAATACGCCACCTATTAATAATATGAATGAACAAGGCATGGTTAATAATTATACTAATGGTGGAGTAGTTAATCCTATGAATCAAGTACCAAATATGGGAATGAATGAAAATATGATGTCTAATAGTAATCAAACTATGAATGGAGTAGGTCAAAATATTCCTAACTTTAATGTCGCACCAACTCCTGAACCAAGTTTTAATCAGGTAAATCAAATGATGCCAAATGATAACATGCCACAAGGCTTTAATAATGCAATGCCTACTAATAATCAAAATGTTAATCAAGTAAATAATGGTACGCTTAATGTTAATCCAATGGCAGGACAAACTCCTGCTTATAATAATCAAGCATATGTAAATGAAAAACCTAGTATGGTTGTTAATTCTTGGGATGAACCAAAACCGGTAAATCCTGTAAGTATTAATCAAGGCTTTAATCAAAATGTTGTTGGTAATATACCTACTAATAATTCATCTAGTCAAATTCCTATTCAAGAAAGTATACCGGTAAATACAGTACCTAATAATATGCCACAACAAACTCCTAATAATATACCGAATGCTAATGGAGTACCGGGATTAAACTTTATGTATGGACCTAGTCAAAATAATAACAATAATAACTTACAATAGGAGATATTTATATGAATGAAAATCAATATAATGGTATGAATAATAATTATGATAACTATAATGGTAATGATTTAAATAATTATAACCAACAATATGTAGATAATAACCAAGTTTCTAATTTAAATGATATAGTTCAACAAGAACCTCAGCAAGTAGAACAACCGGTAAGTCAACCAATTGAAAATACTGAAGAACAAAATACAAAGAAAAATAACTCCGAGTTAAAGACATTTGTTATTATGATAATAATTATCTTTTTCGCAGTTATGCTTTATCCATACATTTATGATTTTATTAAAAGTATTAGATTTAATTAATATGTGATAATTCAATAATTAAATCAAAATTATCATCGTTGGCCATAATATTCTTATGAATAGTATGGCATTTATTACACCTATAGATAATTTTATAGGTGTTTTTAAATTTCTCAATACCAATTGGAACCATATCTCCTTGACACTCATTAGCGCGATCTCCTGGATTAATATCGACATGAATAGAATGCAAGCAATAAGGGCAGTGATCTCTTGCAGTATAGTTTAATTTATCTACTTTTTTATGACAATTATGGCAGATAAATTCTTCATCAATCATATTAAATTTCTTCATAATTTCACCAAAAATATTATACCATTGTAAATATTAGATGTAAATGGGCAAAAAAAGTTAAAAAGGCTTTTTTAAAAATTGACAAATAAAGCAATAGAATATATAATTATTATAGATAGAGGTGGTTGGCTATGATTAACTATAATAGCGATGAAGTATTACAATATATAAGACAATATGAAATGTTTTCTAGCAGTTTAAAACTAATTCCAAGTATTGATGAGAAGAATGCAATAATTAAACAATTAGATAGATTAGAAGAAAAGATAATTAAATTAACTAATAGTATATATGAGAATGCTTATTATTCATTATATAATAAAGAAACTTATTTATTAGAAGAAGAAAAGAATAGATTAGGGTCTTTAATTGAGTTAATATCTAATCGTATGGATTATGTTAATGATAGAAAGAATAAGCACTATGAATTAACAGGTAAGAACTTGGATATTTATGATTTTGTTGGAATGGATGTATATGATACATTAAAAGACAGATTAAAAGTAATTGAGAAATATTCTGATAATATTAAGAGAAAAGAAGATATTGATGATTATCTTGATAAATTGGATAGTAAATTAAAATTAGCTCAAGAGAAGATATCTATTAATGAGGCACTTAATGTTGAATTAGAAGCTAAAATGATTAAGTGCTTAGATGATGCATTAAAGAGATATGGTTTAAACTTAGAAGTTAGAGAAGATGAAATTAGAAGTATTTATCAAGAATTAACTAAGATGCTTGATATTGCTAGAGAAAACTATGAGACTGCTAAAATATCATCATATGATATGGTAGGTGAATGTAAGAAAGCCTTAGCAGACATTGAAAGCGATTATATGTCTTATCGTGAACAAGCATCTATTTTAGACTTAATGAAATTATATGATAAAAAGTGCCATGGTTATCAAGAATTATTAGATAAAAGAACCACTATGAGTGAGTTATGTGATAATATTTTAAATAAGAAAATTAGAGAAGCTATTTATAAATTATTAAAAGATCAATATAGTACTATTTTATTAGAAGGACAAGATATTAGTAATTATGAGAAATTATTAAAGGAACAAGAAGCTAAGAGAGAAGAAATAGCAGCAATTGATAGAGAAAATAATAGTGATATATTTAAAAATGTTTTAAGTAAATTAATTGAAAATGAAAATAAGAGACAAGCTAAATTACTAGAAGAAAAAATGAAAAAACAAGAAGAAGAAAAGAAACGTAAAGCTGAACTTGAAAAGAGAAGACAAGAAGAAATTATGCGTAGACAAAAATTAATTGAAGACACTAGAAAGAAAGAAATTGAAAAACGTACAAGACAATTACTAGAGGAACAAAAAAATACTGTTTTACAATCTAAACCGGTAAATAGTAGTAATGTATCATTTGCTAATATGAAGAAAGATATCGTAAATAGTAAAGATAAAGAACCATCTTTTAATAAAATAGATGAGAAGATAGATGCTCCGACATCTGAATATAGAAAGATAGAAAAAGATTTATTTAAAGAGTTTAATGATAAATTAGCAGATAAAGATGATGAATTAAATTTTCCAAAGTTAAAGAATAATAGTTTAGATAAAGTTGAATTATTTAAAGATGAAGAATATTTTCCAAATATTCCAATGTAAAAAAGAATAAAATAGAGGTGATGTTATGCTGGGGATTAGTAAGAACATGACTAGACTAAGGCAATTATATGAAATGAGAAAAAGCCTTTTAGGTAATACTAGTTTTATAAGTGGAGAACAAAAACAAGAGTTTATGGATTTAATTAAAGAAATAGATTCTGTTGAACAAAAAGATTATTTAGTTTTATTAGCTAGTAAGACATATAGTACAACAAGTAATTCTGATGAATTAAAAAAACTTAAAGAACTAGTAGAACTTATAGATGAAAGATATAAATCACGACAAGAAATGGTAGAAGACTTTAGACACATTTTTAGAAGTGATATAGATTTTGTTGATGAGATAAAAGAATATGATAAGGTAGAAATATATCGTCAGAAGATAACATATTTAGAAAGTATTACTAATAACGAGCATACAATAGATGATAATAAAAAATTAATTAGTGATTTGTCAGTAGAATTATCAAAGGAATATGAACATAAGAAAGAAAATAATCGAGTAAATAAAAAACTAGAAGAAGAATTATTTAACAAAATTACGATAAAAACTAATTTAGCCGGGAATAATGCCTATGATTTAGTATCCGTTATTGATATGGAATTAAGTAAATTTAAGTTAAAGATGAGTGATTTACTTGAAAATAATAATCTTCTAAAAGAGAAGATGGGTGTGGCAAAAGAAGAATCTAGTAAGGCTAAAGAAAAATATCATACTGCACTTATTAGTTATAATGCTAATAAAGAGTATGGGGGGAATATATTAGCTAATTATCGTGTTTTAGGAGAAATTAAGAAAGAATATTATACTTGTAGATATTATGAGATATTGTTAGGAATATGTGCTTTAGTAATACCTTTGAAGGAATCTGATTATGATAATTTAGTTGGTAAGAGATATCGTTTAATTAAATTATTAGATGAGAGAAAGTCATTACGTAATGAGTTAGAAATTAGAACTTACGATCGATTATCTAATTTATATAATGAAGTTAATGAACAATGTAAGAGATTATTAGAACAAGGCAATAATATTGATAACATTGATGACTTAGAACATCGAATAGCAATCCTCACACATCAAATAGATGATTTAGAAAGAAATAATCAAGAGTTGTTAGAAAATATTAAGAATTTGGATAAGGAATTAGTAAGTGAAAAACCTAAGATCAAGTTTTTTGATATGAAACCGGAAGATAATATGGTTATAGCAATAGAAAGTATTCCAAAACAAATTAATCTTGATATAGTTAAGTTTAAGACAAGAAATGTTTTAGCAACGGTTTATGAGTTATTACTTAATAAAAATAAAGAACAGAAAAAGATCATGCTAGAGCCTATTCAAGCACAAGAAGAAGTTCATGAAGAACCTATCTTACCGAAGTTTGATTTTCCAATAATAGATAATGTTAAACAAGTTAAACCAATAATGAAAGATAAAGAACCGGTAGTAGAAGACAATATTCCTTTCAAAATACCAGTGGTAGATAGTGATAATGAAGAGGGAAGTTCTACTAGTGAAGAATATGTAAATCCGGAGATAACTGTTGAAGAAGTAGAGAAAAGCAAGCCTATTCAGGAACCGGTCATTATTAAGGGAGAACCTATTTTAAGTGAAGAAAAAGATATATTTGAAGATGATAATACACCAATGTTAAAAGAGGAAGAAGCTCCTATTGTTATACCTGAAGTTAAAGATGCAGTCCAAGAAAATGAACCAATTAATACTGACTTATTTACAAATGATAAAGATGAAGATAAGATTGATGTAGGAATGATTTTTCCAAAAGATAATAGCTCTATAGATAATAATCTATTTTGGCCACAAATAGAAATGCCAGAAGTAAAGAAACATGAAGAGCCAAAAATTGATTTAGAAAAGACACAAGAATTAAGCCTTGATGAACAAGTAGAAAGATTCTTAAAGAGTTCAGATTAGAAAGGAGAACTTTATGAAAATAGAAGTGAATAAAATTATTACATTGGGTAATAGAGAAAAATATTTAGTGATAGATAAAGTTGTTAAAGATGGTAAAGATTATTTTTATGTAGCCGAAGTTAATGATACAGAAACAGATATTAAAGATAACTATAAAATAGTAGAGGCTAAATATAAAGATGGTAAAACTTTAATAGATGAAGTTCTTGGCGAAGATAATTTAAAAACATTATTACCATTATTTGTAGAAAAGAGCAAAGAGTCATAATATATGGCTTTTTTTGATGTTTATGATATTATTATTGACATTAATAGTAAACATATAGTATTATTTATTTAAAGTTTAAGGAGGTATTATATGACATTTTCTACAGAAATAAAGAATGAAATAACTAGGTTAGAATGTAGTAAGACAGAATCTATTGCCGAATTATCTGCTATCGTTAGAAATAGTGCTTCAACTAGTGAAAGTATATATATTAATGTTGAAAATAATGCCGTTGCTAGAAGAATATATAAATTATTTAAAGATATATATAATATTACTCCGACAATAACAATAAGAAAAAGATACTTTAATAAAGGAATAAATTATATACTAGAAATAAAAAAGAATAATACTAGAATATTAGAAGATTTATCAATTATAGATAATAATAGTTCTTATTTAACACATCCTAAAGAATATTTAATTGATGATGGAGAGAATAAAAGAGCCTATTTAAGAGGATTATTTATTGCTTGTGGAAGCGTTAATGATCCTAAAACATCAAGATATCATTTAGAGTTTATAGTGGACTCTGATGAGTATGCTAAATATGTTAATACAATGTTAAATGAATATAGTCTTAATAGTAGAATAATTAGAAGAGAAAAAAACTATATGGTCTATATAAAAGAAGCCGAAAAGATTAGTGATTTCTTAAGAATAATTAAAGCTTATAATGGTGTTATGTACTTTGAAGATATTAGAATATATCGTGATCATAAGAATATGACTAATAGATTAAATAATTGTGAACAAGCTAATATGGATAAAGTGTTTTTAACTTCTTCTAATCAAATTAAAGATATCGATAAATTAAAAGAATTAGGTTTATATGATGAATTAGATAGCAAGTTAAAGAAAGTTATTGATTACAGGTTAAAATATCCAGAAAGTTCATTACAAGAATTAAGTGAGATAATAACTAGTGAAGGTGAAAAAATAACTAAGTCAGGATTAAATCATCGCTTTAGAAAGATAAAAGAATTAATAGATAATTATAAAAATAATAAGAAGTAAAGGTTAATAATAATCTTTATTTTTTTTCATATAGTTATACTAGGTGAGATATATTGAAGAAAGTAATAATAGATGCTTCTCGTGGAGGAGAAGATGCAGGTATAACTAGAGGAGGTATTGTTGAGAAAGACTTTAATTTAGATATTAGTAATTATATTAATAATTATTTAAAGAATAGAGGAATTAATAGTACAGTAATAAGAACTAATGATACTACCTTAACAGATAGTGATCGAATTAATAGAATAAATAATATTGGTATAGATAAAGATACGATAATTATATCTAATAGAATGAATAATGATACTAGTAATGAAATAATTTATTCTTTAAGAAATAGTGATAGTTTAGCTAGTGATATAGCTGACTCTTTAGCAGATAATGGCTATGTAGTAGATAAATATTATCAATTAAGATTACCTAGTGATACTTCTAAAGATTATTATTATATAACAAGAAATACTAGTCCCGCCGAAACAGTTATTATTGAATATGGCGATATTGCTAACATACCTTTATTAGGAGATTCTGTTGGTAGTGCAATATATTCATATATTAATAGCAGTAATATTTATATAGTTAAGAGTGGTGATAGTTTATATTCAATTGCAAGGAAGTATAATACGACAGTTGATGAATTAAAGAAATTAAATAACTTGAGTAGTAATGTACTTAGTATCGGACAAGTGTTGAAGATACCTAGTAGTAGTGAAAGTAATAATGCGGGTAGCAATATAGGGACAACTAATACTTATGTAGTAAAAAGTGGTGATAGTTTATATTCGATTGCAAGAAAGTATAATACAACAGTTGATGAATTAAAGAGACTCAATAATTTAACTAGTAATGTACTTAGTATCGGACAAGTATTGAAGATTCCTAGTAGTAGTGAAAGTAATAATACAGGTAGTAATACAGGGACAACTAATACTTATGTAGTAAAAAGTGGCGATAGTTTATATTCAATTGCAAGAAAGTATAATACAACAGTTGATGAGATAAAGAGACTTAATAATTTAACTAGTAATTTGTTAAGCATAGGGCAAGTATTAAAGATACCAAGTGGTAGTAGTACTAATACATATGTAGTTAAGAGTGGTGATAATTTATATTCGATTGCGAGAAAATATCAGATAACGGTCGATGAATTAAAGAAGTTAAATAACTTAAATAGTAATTTATTAAGTATCGGGCAAGTGTTGAAAGTACCTAAATAAAAATAATGAGATGTTTTGTCGAAAATAAGACATTGTTAACTATAATATGGTAAGATATATCTAGAAAGAGGATAGAGATTATATGCCAAGAGAAACACTAGTTAATGAAATGATTGATGATATGTTAGATTCAATTATAATTATTAAATTAAATACTTATTTTAATACGAAGAGATAGGGTTAGACCTATTCTTTTCTTTTGACAGATGGTTGACTATTTTTATAAAATGTTATAATATTACATAAGTAGCTAAATTAACATATTTAGACTACTTTAATAGAATATAGAGAGTTAATAAGGAGGAAGATAATGATAAAATTATTGAAGAATTTAGGTAAAAAAGAAGCAGTTTATACGATAATTTGTGTAACACTAATAGCTTTTCAAGTATGGTTAGAATTAAAAATACCTGATTATATGTCAAATATTACTAGATTAATTACTAGTGAGAATAGTGTTATTGGTGATATTTTAAAAGAAGGCGGATATATGCTACTATGTGCTTTTGCTAGTTTGATATCAGCTTCTATTGTAGGATATTACTCATCTTTAATATCTGCTAAATTTTCACTTAATTTAAGAAATAAGATCTTTGATAAAGTTGAAAGTTTTGGTATGGAAGAGATGAAGAAGTTCTCTACTAGTAGTTTGATTACTAGAACAACTAATGATGTAACACAGATAGAAATGCTTATATCTATGGGATTGCAAATGTTAATTAAAGCACCTATTATGGCAGTATGGGCTATTACGAAGATACTTAATAAGAGTATCGAATGGAGTCTTTTAACAGCCGGTGGCGTAGTTATCCTACTTTGCACAGTATTTACTTTAATGTTAATAGTTATACCTCGTTTTGAAAAGGTTCAAAAGTTAATTGATAAAGTAAATGGCGTTACTAAAGAAAATCTTACAGGTATTAGAGTTATTAGGGCTTTTAATGCTGAAGGGTACCAAGAGAATAGATTTAATGATGTTAATGAAAAGTTAACTAATATGCAGTTGTTTAATCAAAGATGTTTTGCAATTATGAATCCAGTTATGAATATTGTTATGCACTTTTTAACACTAGGTATCTATTTTATTGGAGCATATCTTATTAATAAAGCTAATATGTTAGATAAGATAACACTATTTTCTAATATGGTAGTATTTTCTAGTTATGGTATGCAAGTAATTATGTCTTTTTTAATGTTAGCAATGATATTTATGATATGGCCAAGAGCTAAAGTATCTGCTGATAGAATTAATGAATTGTTAGATCAGAAAATATCTATTACTGATGGTAAATTAAGTAGAAAGAATGCTAAAGAAGTAGGAACTGTAGAGTTTAAGAATGTATCATTCAAGTATCCGGATGCTGATGATTATATTTTAAAGAATATATCTTTTAAAGCTAATAAAGGCGATACTGTAGCTTTTATTGGTTCAACAGGTAGTGGTAAATCTACTTTAATAAACTTAGTGCCAAGATTTTATGATGCTACTGATGGAGAAGTATTAGTAGATGGTGTTAATGTAAAAGATTATAAACTTCAAGAATTAAATAATATTATTGGTTATGTACCACAAAGAGCTGTTATGTTTACCGGTAGTGTTAAAGATAATATTATTTATGGAGATAATGGTAAGAAGAAACCTACGGATAAAGAAGTAGAGAAAGCTATTGAAATTGCTCAAGGAACGGATTTCGTTGAAAAGATGGATGGCAAGTATGATGCACACATTGCTCGAGGTGGTACGAATGTTAGTGGTGGTCAAAAACAAAGATTAGCCATTGCGAGAGCCATTGCGAGAAACCCTGAAATATATATCTTTGATGATTCTTTTTCAGCACTAGATTATAAAACAGATGCAGTTTTAAGAAAAGAATTAAAGAAACATACAAAAGATGCAACTAGTTTAATAGTAGCTCAGAGAATTGGTACAATAATAAATGCCGATAAGATAATTGTTTTAGATAAAGGAGAATGTGTTGGTGTAGGAACTCATAAAGAGTTGTTAGCAACATGTGAAGTATATAAAGAAATTGCTTTATCACAATTAGGATTGGAGGAGTTAGAAAATGCCTAGACCTGGGAGAAATTTTGAAAAGTCTAAAGATTTTAAAGGCTCAATTAAGAGGTTATTTAAAAGTTTAGATAGATGGAAAGTATTATTATATTTTTCATTATTACTGGCTATGATAAGTTCAATTATTGCTTTAATAGCTCCTAATAAATTGTCTAATTTAACTGATGAAATAACAGCAGGTATTACTCCTAATATTAATGAAGAAGTAATAAAAGATATTATGGGTAATGATAAGATATCTATGGAAGATAAGATGGAGTTTAGTACAATACTAAAAGATATTAATCCTAATGACGTTAGTAACGTGATGTCTTCTATTGATAAAATTCCAGATAGTATATCTAAGATAGTTAAACCTAGTATTGATATAGATAAAGTTAAGAATATGGCTTTACTTTTAGCAATATTATATGTTATTAGTGCAGTATTTAGTTATATTGAAGGTTATTCAATGACAACAATATCTAATAATTATGCTAAAGATTTAAGAAGTAAGATATCTTCAAAGATTAATAAATTACCTCTTAAGTATTTTGATACACATGAAACAGGCGATATTTTATCTAGAATTACTAATGATGTTGATACAGTAGCTTCTAATATGAATAACAGTTTAGCAACTTTAGTAAGTAGTATTACTTTATTTGTAGGTTCAATTATTATGATGTTTGCCACTAATTATATTATGGCTATTACCGCTATTGTATCTAGTTTAATTGGTTTTGCTTTTATGGGATTATTACTTGGTAAGAGCCAAAAATACTTTATTAAAAGACAACAAGAGCTTGGTGATTTAAATGGTTATATCGAAGAAATATATAGTGGCCATAACGTTGTTAGAGCTTATAATGGTACTGAAAAAGCCGTTAAAGACTTTAGTGAATTAAATGAAAAATTATATATATCTAATAAAAAGAGTCAATTCTTATCAGGACTAATGTTTCCTATTATGGGATTTGTTGGTAATTTAGGTTATGTTTGTGTCTGCGTTGTTGGAGCAATATTAACCATGAACGACATGACAACATTTGGAGTAATTGTTGCGTTTATGATATATGTTAGATTATTTACTAATCCATTATCACAAATAGCCCAAGCAATGACTAGTTTACAATCAACTGCTGCAGCTTCTGAACGTGTTTTTGAGTTTTTAGATGAAAAAGAAATGCCTACTGAAGAAGAGTGTACTAAACACTTAGATAAGAGCAAAGTAAAGGGTAAGATTGAATTTAAGAATGTTAACTTTGGTTATGATAAGGGTAGAACTATTATTAAAGATTTTAGTGCAACGGCATTACCAGGACAAAAGGTTGCCATAGTCGGACCAACCGGTGCAGGAAAAACAACTATGGTTAACTTACTTATGAAGTTTTATGATATAAATAATGGTGATATAAAGATAGATGGTGTTTCAACAAAAGAATTAACAAGAGAGAATATTCATGATTTATTTATAATGGTTTTACAAGATACTTGGTTATTTGAAGGTACAGTTAGAGATAATGTAAAGTTTAATAAAGAGAATGTATCTGATGAACAAATATGGCATGCTTTAAGAACTGTCGGAGTTGATCATTATGTTAAAACACTTCCTAATGGACTAGATGCTCAGTTAAGTGAAAGCGATGCCATAAGTGGTGGTCAAAAACAATTACTTACTATAGCTCGTGGTATGATAGAAGATGCTCCATTCCTTATCTTAGATGAAGCGACTAGTAGTGTTGATACTAGAACTGAAGAATTAGTCCAAAAGGCCATGGATAAGTTAACAGAAGGCCGAACTAGTTTTATAATTGCTCATAGATTATCAACTATTAAAAATGCTGATTTAATTCTTGTTATGAAAGATGGAAATATTATTGAAAAAGGTACTCATACAGAATTATTAAATAAAAATGGCTTTTATGCAGAGCTATATAATTCACAATTTCAAAAGTAAGAAAATAGACTTTATTTCTAGAAATAGGGATAAAGTTTTTTTATTTTAAATTTTTTAATATATTTAATTAATTAGTGTATTGGCTATTATGTAGTAGACATTAGATAATGTAAATAACAAAAAAAATTAAATATTTTTGAAGTAAAATGATTATTTAATCCGGAATATTAATAGTAGAGGGGTAATGATACTTCTAAATATGTATTCAAATTAATTATAAGCAATGGTGGTGATGGTAATGTATAAAGCATATAAATTTAGATTATATCCTGATAAGATACAAAAAGAAAAAATAAATAGAAACTTTGGTTGTAATAGATTCGTTTATAACTATTATTTATCTATGATTAAAAGTAGTGAATATATTAATGCTTGTACTTGTATTAAAGATTATACAAATAAGTTAAAATATGAATATCCATTTTTACAAGAAGCAGATCCTATTTTTATTAGAAAGTCTTTGTTTAATTTAGAAGATAATTTTAAAAGATATTTCAAAAGTAATTTTGGCTATCCTAAATATAGAAGTAAATATGGTAAGAATAGCTATACTATTACTGCTTTTTACGAAAGTTATAAAGATAGAAAGAATTGTAATATTGAACTAGACTTAAAGAGAAGAATAATTAAATTACCTAAACTTGGTAATCTTAAAATAAGAGGATATAGAAATATTAAATCAATAAATGGTAGACTCATAAATGCTACTATCTCAAGAGAAAAGAATAATAAATACTACGTTAGTGTATTATATGAACTACCTGAAGTACCTAAAGTATTACCTAGCACCATTGTAGGACTAGATATAGGAATTAAAAAGTTAATAACTATGTCAGACGGCATTACTTATGACAATAATAAATATATAAATAAATATGAAAAACGAATTAAAAGAGAACAATATAAGCTATCTAAAAAGAAAAAAGGTAGCAAAAATTATTATAAAAACATAAGAAGATTAAATGTACTATATATAAAACTAGCTAATGCTAGGAAATTTTATACTCATAAAATAACTAAATATATAACTGATAACTATGATATTATATGTGCTGAATCATTAAAAACTAAACAAATGGTTATGAATAAAGAAACACATCTATCTAAAAATATATGTGATGCAACATTTAGTGAAATATTAAAACAATTAGAGTACAAGTCAAAAGAAAAGGGCAAGTATTTTTATAAAATAGATGCTTTTTATCCATCAAGTCAAGCTTGTAGTGTATGTGAAAATATTGATAAAAAATATAAAGATTTAAATGAAAGGATATATAAATGCAAATGTTGTCATAATGAAATAGATAGAGATTTAAACGCAAGTATAAATATTATGTTTGAAGGGTTAAAGTTATATATGAAAGAAGTATTGACTTAATATATAGAATAAACAAATTTTCTTTAAAGTAAAAATAGAGTACGGTAGCGACTATCGGAATTTAAGTCTGCGGACGAAGTGCATATGTACTTCCATGAAACAGAAAATCCATCACTGTGAAGTGATGGCAACAAATAATTTTTGTTATGTTTACTTATTATAAAACATTTACTTATATTGATATTTATGTTATATTTAATATGCAGTAAATAAAGGAGATAGATATGGATTATAGTAATTTAAAGGTACCTAGGCATGTGGCTATTATACTTGATGGCAATGGTCGTTGGGCGAAAGAAAGAGGCCTTACAAGAAGTATGGGGCATGATGCCGGGTTTACTAATCTGAAGAATATAAGTAAATATATATTATCTAAGGGAATAAAGGTATTAAGTGTTTATGCTTTCTCCACTGAGAACTTCAAGAGAAGCCAAGAAGAAGTAAGTTATTTAATGAATATATTCACTAGTAAGTTTAAGAGTTGTATTAAAGATTTTAATAAAGAAAGTATTAAGGTTATTTTTTCCGGGAGAGATAAACCACTTCCTGATAAAGTATTGAAGGCCATGAAAGAGTTAGAAGAATCTACTAAAGATAATACTAAAGGTATACTTAACATATGCATAAATTATGGTGGAAGAAGTGAACTAGTAGATACTTGTAAGAAGATAAGTAAGATGGTTGCAAATAAAGAGATAGATGTTGATGATATCGATGAAGAATTGGTATCTAGAAACTTATATAATAATTTGCCTGATGTTGACTTAATGATTAGAACTAGTGGAGAACTTAGATTAAGTAATTTCATGCTATGGCAAAATAGTTATGCTGAGTTTTACTTTCCTAAAACATATTTTCCTGATTTTGATGAAGAAGAATTTGATAAAGCTATTATAGAATATACGAAACGTGATAGAAGATTTGGGAATATTAATTATACAAAATGATAGACATTGTAAAGAATGCAATAGTTAGTAATAAAGTTAAAAATAAAATAAAAATAGTATTACTATCGGATATTCATTTTAGCAAGTATTTTATAATAGATAATTTAGAGTTAATAAGAAATAGCGTTAAGAAGTTAGAACCTGATTATATATGTATAGCAGGAGATATTATCGATGAAATTAGTGTTATATATGATACTAAGTTAATTAATATTTTGACCAATTTTTTAACTGATTTAGCAAAAATTAGTAAAGTATTTATTTCTTTAGGTAATCATGACATAAGAGATAATCAAGACTTTTTATATTTTAAAGATTTAAAGATAGATAATTTATATGTATTAAATAATAGTTATTATATCGATAAAAAAGTAGTAATTAATGGATATAATATGCCTAGAGATTATTATTACAATAGTCCTCAAGGGGAAGATGCTAAAGCAATGTATCAAGATTTATTAAAGAATAAAGATAAGCTATATTTTAGCGATAAATTATTTAATATTTCTTTAATACATAGTCCAATAAATTTACTAGATAAAGATGTAAGCAATTATCTTAAGAAGTGTGATTTAATATTATGTGGACACATGCATAATGGATTAGTATTTAAGTGGTTAGATAAATTAATTAAAAATAATTATGGCTTGGTGTCTCCTAGTAAAGGATTTTTTCCAAATATGGCTCGAGGCTATAAGAAAGTGGGAGACAGTAATATAATTATTAGTGGCGGCATAACAAAATTAAGTAATAGTTCAGGTAAAATATTACGAGTACTTAACAGAATATATCCTATTAGTATTAATTATATTGAAGTAGTGGAGAATAGTAATGAAGAAGACAATAAACATAAAAGATGAAAATGGCAAAGATATAGAATATGAAATATTATTAGATTTTATCTTAAAAAAAAATAATAAACGTTATTTAGTATATACTGATAATACTACTAATAGTGATGGTAGTTTAAATGTATATGCTTCCATATATATTAATGATACTTTAGAGGATATTTTAACAGACGAAGAATGGAATGAAATAGAGAAAAGGTTAAATAAGATACAATAATAGAAAGTAGGGAGATAGTAAATGGAATATACTAGAGGTAGTGGGATAACAACATTTGGTGAATATGTATTATATGTTCCGGATAATATTGATGAAAATACATCAGTGTTAGTGTTCGAACATGGTAATGGTGGGAGAGTTCAGGAAGCAATAGATTATGCATCTAGCAATCCTAATCAAATAATTATTGCACCACGTAGATCTAATACAGATAGTGATTTTAGCAATCCAAAACATTATGAAGAATTAATGTCATTAGTTGATTCAGTTCGAGAGAAATATAATATAACTAATTATAATATAACTAGTGCAGGACATAGTTCAGGTGGTTATTATGGATTAGCAATGGCTTCTACTAATGTTGAGACACATTCAGATACTGTAGGACCACAAATAGTTTATATGTTAGATGATTATGGACCATCATATCAGTATCCAGAACAAACATATAATAATTTACATTTAGATAATTTAAAAAATAGTAATTCAATAATGTTTTTTGTAGAAAATCCTAGTAAATATGATACCGGAGAGGCTACTTATTATGCTGAGCAAGGAATAAATGTTATTAGAATAAAATATGCTTCAGGAAAAAATGTACATAGTGAAATTAAAGCCAATTTCTTTAATGATGGTTTTGCAGGATTTTCTGAAGGCAATACAACGCTTCCTACTAATGAAAAGTATACTTATATGGTTTATAATAAAGATACACATAATTGGGAGACTATTAATGTTAATGAGATAGATACTTTAGATAAGGTATATAATTATTTTGGCATAAGTGGTAGTAATTTGCAAAGTGATAGAACGTATCAAAATAACTTAAATCTATTAAATAGTTTATTAGAAAGCAGAACAGTTAATACTGATGCTATTGATGTTAGTTCAGATTTAGGTATTTTATTATCTAATGTTAATAATGTATTTGCTTCCATTAAAGGAGCATCTATTGTTAGTAAAAAGGTATCTTTATCATCAGGTTCTAGTACAACATCTGTTCCATCACAAATACCGGGAATAGTTAATAGTTATTGTGGGAAGTCTACTACAGCATTATATGGATTAGCTACAGCATTAAAACAAATAGAGGATAGTGGTTATGCTTTAGACAATAAAGAAAAAGAAATAGCAAATGATGCCGATACGCTTAATGATGAAGCTAATGTACCAAACAATGTACCAAAGGATACAGGTAGTAATCCTAATACACCTAATCCCAATACTCCCGCAGCAAAACCTAATAATCCAACTCCAACTAAACCAAAAACTAATGAACCAACTAGTAATAAACCAAAACAAAATAATGATGAACCATCTAATTGGAGAGAGTACTTTCCGGAATATGATGAGATATATTCAACAGATGATAAACTTGTTTTTGACTATAATAATGAATTTAAAGTAATAGTACACAGAGATGGCGAGACAATTACCGGTATTGAATACTATTATGATTTTGGTAGTAGTGATAATGCTGCTAATTCATTATTTAAATTAAAAAGTATATATGAGAATAGTGGCGTTGAAAATATTATGATGGATGATAGATATGTTAAAGTAATATTTAATGATAGTATGTTTAATAATTTAAGCGTTAGTGATTTTAGAAATAAATATAGTAATCTTAACGAAATAGTTAAATAGAAAAGGAGAGATGAAAATGAGTAAGATTAAAGATTTATTTGGTTATGAAATATTAGATTCAAGAGGTAATCCAACAGTTTGTGTGGAACTTACTTTGGATAATGGCATTAAAGGCATAGCTTCCGTACCAAGTGGTGCTTCAACAGGAATCCATGAGGCCTTAGAACTTCGTGATCAAGATAAAAGTAGATATAATGGTAAAGGAGTATTAAAAGCTATTGCTAATATTAATGGTCCAATTAGAGATTTAGTATTAGGAATGGATCCAGCTAATCAAAAAGAATTAGATGAAGCTATGATAAAGTTAGATGGTACTAGTGATAAGAGTAAATTGGGCGCTAATGCTATGTTGGGCGTTTCACTTGCTAATTTAAAGGCAGCTAGTCTTGATAGTGATAAAGAACTTTACGAGTATTTAGGTAATGGTACAACAATGCCAAGATGTATGATGAATATATTAAATGGGGGAGCACATGCTACTAATGGTCTTGATATTCAAGAATTTATGATAGTACCAAGTAAAGAAGATTATGCTGATAATTTAAGAATGGGTTCTGAAATATTTCACAGTTTGAAGAAACTATTAGATACTATGGAATTAAATTGTGGTGTAGGTGATGAAGGAGGTTTTGCTCCTAATATTAGTAATTCACTAGAAGCCCTTGAGTTATTATCTAAAGCGATTAGTAGTGCTAACTATGTGTTAGGTAAAGACGTTTATTTAGCTATGGATGTGGCTGCTTCTGAGTTTTATGAAGATGGTGTATATAACTTTGAAGGTAAGAAGATGCCTAGTGATGAAATGATAGATTTTTATACTAGTATTATTGATAAATATAGTATTATTTCTATTGAAGATGGCTTATCAGAAGATGATTACGCTGGTTGGACAGAACTTACTAAGAGATTAGGTAATAAGATTCAATTAGTAGGAGATGATTTATTTACAACTAATAAAGTATTACTTCAAAAGGGTATTGACTTAAAGATGGCTAATGCTATATTACTTAAACTTAATCAAATAGGAACAGTAAGTGAAACATTAGAGACTATTAAATTAGCTAAAGATAATGGCTATAAAACAATAATTTCTCATCGTAGTGGCGAGACAGAAGACAACTATATAGCAGATTTTGCTGTTGGACTAGATTTAGGTCAAATTAAAACAGGTAGTGTTTCAAGAGGAGAAAGAACTAGTAAATATAATCGTTTAATAAGAATTAATATAGCTCTTAATAATCGACAAAATTAAATATAGTAGAGTGCTATAATTAAGGCATGAAAGTTAAATTATTTGATGAATCACATGAAAAAGACTTAGAAGAAGAAATAAATAAGTTTTTAACTACTAATGAAGTAGAAGTCGTGGATATTAAGTTTTCGACCGCTATTGGATTATTTTCTGATGAACAAATTTATTGCTTTTCTGCCTTAGTCATGTATAAAGATTAAACTTTAAGAAGAACATTTCTTAGAGTTTTTTAATTTTGTTGATAATTTTTCTTGTTTATAAAATAAATATGTTATATAATTAGTTTACTTGGCAAATAAATACTAGAAAAAAGAAACTTTAATTTAATTATTAAGGTGTTTTTATGTTGTTAGGAGGTAGTAAAAATGGAATTAAGTAAGACAGAGTTAGCTAAAGAAGAAAAAAGATTAGCGGATACTATTAAAGTAATTAAAGATAATATAGCTTCTTTAGGTAAAGAGTTGTATCAAGATGAAGAGAAGATGCTAGAGTTTAAAAAGTATATGTGGGATGCTAAGGGGGGTATGGATGGTAACGAAATAAGTTCTTTGATGGCTGATAACGATATGGAAATAAATATTCTCGAAAGAAAGAATAAGTATTTAATGCGTTTATTTAGAGTAGAGAAGAAACCATACTTTGGCAGAATAATATTTAAAGATGAAGATGAAGAAAATGATATATATATTGGTATTACTCATGTTGAAGACAAATTAAATTTTTATGTTCACGATTGGCGTAGTCCAATATGTAGTTTATTTTATGATTATGAATTAGGAAAAGCTAGTTATAAGACTCCAGCTGGGACAGTTAGTGGAGAGATTACTTTAAAAAGACAATATAAAATAGAAGATGGTAAGTTATTAAATGTCTTTGATAATAATATTAATATTGAAGATGAAGTACTACAAGATGTTCTTGCCAATAACTCCTCTGATAAGATGAAGAATATCGTTAATACTATTCAAGAAGAACAAAATAAGGTAATTAGAAATGTTAATGATAGAAACTTGATTGTTCAAGGAATAGCAGGTTCAGGAAAGACTTCAGTAGCCCTTCATCGTATTGCTTTCTTGTTATATCGTATACCTAATTTAACTTCTAATAATGTATTAATATTCTCTCCCAATAGTATTTTTTCAGAATATATATCAAACGTATTACCGGAGTTAGGAGAAGATAATACTAAAGAAACAACTTATAATACATTCTTAAAAGCAAGTTTAAAAGAGTTTGATGAAATAGAATCTTTTGCTTCATTTATTGAGAGATATTATAAATATAATGTTAGTGATGTCGATTTAGTTAAATATAAGCAAAGCGATGAAATAGTTAATGATATAACAAGTTATGTTAATGATTTGACAAATGGAGCAATATTTAAAGATGATTTAATTACGAGAGATTTTGTTTATACTGCGGATGAATTAAATGATATGCTAAAGAATAGATATTCAAGATTTCCATTATTTTTAAGAATTACTTCAATGGCTGATAAGATTAGTGAAATAAATTATAATTCTAATATGAGTAAAAGTAAGAGTATATGTAAGATGTTATTTGATAAATTAAATGTTGATAAAGATTATGCAGTTATATATATAAATTTCTTTAAGAGTAAATATGCTAAAATAAAGAGTAATAGTGATATTGATCATAAGTTCTTAAATTATGAAGATGCTTGCTTATTAGTATATTTAAAAGGCATATTAGAGGGATTTAATTATAATACCTATATTAAACAAGTAGTTATTGATGAAGCCCAAGACTATACAAAACTTCAATATATGATTATTAAGAAAATATTTAGAAATGCTTCATTTACAATTTTAGGAGATACTAATCAGACTATTAATCCATATTATAAATATAACTCTTTAAAAGAAATAGATACTATTTTTGATGAGTCTAAATATATAGAATTAACTAAGACATATCGTTCTAGTGAAGAAATAGTAGAGTATGCTAATAAGATATTAGGACTTGATCATGTAAGTGCTATTAGAAGAGGAGTAAGTAATCCGGTTATTATGAAACAAGAAGGTAATTTACATGATGATATAGTAAATGACTTAAATATGTTAAAGGCAAAATCTAAGAGTGTAGCAGTTATTTGTAAGAATGATACAGAAGTAGATAAGATATATGATTTAATTAAAGATGATATAAAGTGTGATGTTATTAAGAGTACATGGCAAGAATATAAGAGAAACTTAGTTATAATACCTGCTTATATTGCAAAAGGGTTAGAGTTTGATTCAGTAATAATATATACTTCAAAAGATAATAAATATAAAGAAAGTGAGAAGTACTTATATTATGTAGCAGCTACGAGAGCTCAACATAATTTAATTGTTTATAATCAATAATAAAAAGAAGTTGCATTTAAAGATGCAGCTTTTTAAGTATAAAAAACCACCACTATAAAGTGATGGAGTAAAATAAATTACTTTTAATTATAATTACGATATAATCCTACTACTTTACCGATAACACTAATTTCATTATCTTTAGTAGTTATTGATTCAATATCGTCCTTTAAAGTTAAACCCTCTTTATCTTTGAAGTATTCTTTTAAGTTAATTATATTATTGTATTCTACAAGAATGATATCATTGTTATAAGCTATATTATTCCTTTTTAGAATTACAACATCGTCTTGATAAATTCCTTTTTGATTCATACTATTATCATTAACAATATAAGCAAAGTATTCGGCTTTTCCTTTAGTTAATGATGCGGGTATAGTAAATAATTCTCTTGGTTCCTCGATTGCTAAAGTAATATCATCATCTTTGTTAAGATCAACAAGTGGTATTTTCTTAATTTCTAGTTTCTTGTTTTCATATTCATTATCAACAAGTATTTCAATAGCACGATTACCACTATCACTTCTTTTTAAGAATCCTTTCTCAACTAAATGATTGATATGGACATGAACAGTAGCTGGAGAATTTAAATCTATAGCAGAACATATTTGTCTTACTGAAGGTGGATATTTATTTTCTGCTTGGAATTTTTTTATATAATCTAGTACGAGTTTTTGCTTTTTTGTTAATCCATCTGTTTTTGGTCGCATATAATATAACTCCTTTCGGGTATATATATTAACATAAAATAGACATGATGTCAAACATTTGTTTATCATTTTTTCACTTTTTTCTTGACAAATGTTTGTTTTAATGTATAATATTAGTCTCGAAAGGGGAGATACTATGGATTTTGAAAGAATAAACAATGCAAGAAAGTATCTTATTGAGGCTTTTGATAAATATAATTTTAATAAGCCGGTAAAGTTAGATGTTCAAAGTGATATATTGAAACAAGTTTTATTTTTAAATATTGGGTATTATGTGTTTATTTCTGATTTAGAGAATATTTATCAAAAATTAGATTGGTCAGAAATATCAATGGATAAGGTTAGGGTAGCAGGTAAGGATTTATCAAGATATCCTAATATGAAGATTAACCCACAAACTATTCATAATAAAGATTTATCAAATACTGTATGTAAGGGTGTTGAATTTATAGGAGCATTTGATGGAGTAGATATTACAAGAGCTAATTTAAATGGTAGTATTAACGCATGTATTAATCCACAGACAATAAGAAATAGAGATTTTACTTATGGATCATTTAGAGGAGTACAATTTATTGGACCTTTTACAGGATGTATTATCATGGGTGCTAATTTTGATGGTAGTTTAGGTTGCAAGATTGATGTATCACAAGTTAGTCAAAGAATGTTAACAAATGCTAATTTAGGTTCAACAATGTTATCAGGATCTTTTTATGGTTGCAATACACAAAATACTAAGTTTGTAAATGCAACATATGAAAAAGAATTAATAACTGATGAAAAAGAATTTAAAATGAGTGTTCATAAGAAGATAAGACAAAGAAATAAGTAGGAGATGAGAACTATGATAAAGAACGTAATAATATATAGAGATTCATATGATATTGAAAGCGTTTTACCATTTTCTAAAGAAGTTAATGATATTGATTTAGATGGAATAATGGGTTTTACAAGGGTAAATTTAAAATGTGATAAAAATAGTGATTATTTATCTATGACAGATACTTATGTAGTTGGAATACCTTATAGATATCTTGCTATTGATAGATTTGCCTATATTTTAAATAAGCAACAATTAAAGCATGAAGTGTTAAATTATGGTGAGATAGTTTCTGAAGAAGAAGCAAACTATTGTTATGAATTTAAGACAGGTAATGTGATTCGTAAAGCACCAAATTTACATATAGTTCCTAATCAAAGTGAATTATTAAGAAATTTAAGGGGATTTATTAAAGAAAACGGTCAAACTATAGGTACACAACAAAAACCTGTAAGTAGAGTTAGAAAGTAAATATTAAGGAGAAATGAATAATGATAAAGAATGTAATAATATATAAAAATTTTGATGGTAAAGAAAGTGTGCTACCATTTGATGGCAGTGTAAAAGAAGTTAATTTTAGTGAAATAGTTAGTTTTACTAGAATAAATCAAGTATATAGAAATGATAATGGAGCTCCTATGACAGATAGTTATGTAATAGGTATACCTTATAAATATTATAATATTGACAAACCGTATTATATGGGTGTACGTTTAAAAAATGATATATTAAATAATGGTAAGCAAGTATCTGAAAGAGAAGCTAATTGTTATTTTGATATGTTAACAGGTGATGTTTACTACAAAACACATAATACACATGTAGTGTCTAGTCAAAATGAATTATTAGGTATCTTAAAACAGTTTATTGAAGAAAATAAACAAGTAATAAGTGAACCACAAAGACCAATAAGTAAAGTTAGAAGATAGATAATATGGCTATAAGAGCAATAGTATATAAGACAATAAGAGAAGAAATAAGGTTGTTATCGGGCAATGCTGATATTGATAAGATTAGATTTGGAGATATAACTAGTTTTATTACCATTAATGAAGATTATAATGTGGATAGATATGTAATAGGAGTACCTTTTAGTATAGATTATACTAAGATATCTAATAAATCTTCAAAATGGATTTGTCAGTGGAATTTAGATGATGCTTTAAAAATATTATATACTTATGGAAGTCTGGCTATATCTGATGAAGCTAGTTATTATATAGATACATATACTAATTCATTGATAGAGAAAGATGATAATGTACATGTTATAGCTAATCAAATGCGATTAATAAAACTTTTGGAAGAATTTATAGTAGAGATGACTAAAGGTAATGTTAAAAAAAGAACTATAAGATAGATTATACTATTTTATAGTTTTTTCCTTGATAAGTATCTCTTTTTTTCATTTCTTTATCGATATCATTAAGTAGACAGAACTTTTTAATAAGCCAAGTTGGTTCGACTAATTCAGTCGGATCAGGATCAGAAGTAATACGATGAATAACTATTTTAGGATCTAGTAATTCTAGTTGTTTTATAACAATATCGATATATTCTTCTTTGGTTAAGATGTGAAACTTTTCTTGATTATATAATGTTTCTAGGGGAGTATCTTTAATGATATTTAACATATGAATTTTAACTCCTTGAATATCTAATTTATTTAAATGATTAATGGTTTCTAGCATCATTTTTTCAGTTTCATAAGGTAAGCCATTAATGATGTGAACAATAACATTAATATTTCTTGCTCGTAATTTTTTTACCATATTATCAAATTCTTCAAGGGTATGACATCTATTAATTAATTTAGATGTTTTATCGTGGATAGTTTGAAGACCTAGTTCAATAGATAAATATGTTTTTTTATTTAATTCATCTAAATAATCTAATACTTCATCACTAATAGCGTCACATCTAGTAGCGATAGATAAGCCAATAACGTTATCTAAGTTTAAGATAGTTTCATATTTTTCTTTTAAGATATTTACCGGAGCATAAGTATTAGTTCTAGCTTGAAAATAGCCAATATATTTACTGTTAGGCCATTTTTTTATTATTTTATTCTTAACAGTATTAAATTGTGTGATTAGATCATCTTTAATGTCACCACCAAATTCTCCAGAACCGGTTTTAGAGCAATAAATACAACCGCCATAACCTTTAGTACCATCAATATTAGGGCAAGTAAAGCCGGCATTTAGACTAACTTTAAATACTTTAGAATTAAATTTAGTACGATAATAATAGTTTAGAGTATGATATCTTTTGTTATCTAATGTATATTTAAACATATAATTCACCACATAATATTTTACCACATATAATAAAATAATGTAAAATAAAATATAAATATAGTAAAATATGTCGAATATATGCTATAATTAAAGAGAATGGTAGAAAGGAAGATATCCTATGAAGTATAAAAAATATTTTGTTATGTTTATCTTATTTTTTGTTTGCTTTAGTAATAAAGTACTAGCTAAGAGTGGGGTAATAGATGCTGATGTATTATATTTTAGATCTAATATGGATGCTTCTAATGGGAATAGTATTATTAGAGGTTTAACTTATGGTACCAAGGTAGAAATATTAAATACTAATAGTGGCTCAAATGCTTATTGTGGTAAGTGGTATCAGATAAAACATAATGGAACGACGGGGTATGCTTGTGGTACTTATATAACATTAATTCCAGATAATATAAAACTTACGGGTAGTGATAATATATATATTAGATCAAACTATAATGATAAAGTAGCAGGTGATGGAACAGTTGCTTGTTATGGTAATACTAGTAGTATCAACCTATTAAATAGTCCGGGGGGTAATAATAATGGTAATACAGTTAGTTGTGGAGATGTAATTAGTATAAAAAGTGTTAAGGAAGAAGCCCATGGAACTTGTGGTTATTATTATGATATATTAACAGCAACGGGTGCTAGTGGATATATATGTGGTAGTTTAATTAATACAACAAAGTTATCAGAGACCGCTACTAAATATTATCAAGAGAAAGAAAAACTAGAAGACTATTATAAATTATTAAGAGAGAGAAATTTTCCGGATAGTTATCTTACTTATTTAGCGGAGATTCATGCTAGACATCCTAATTGGCAATTTTATGGAGAGAAAATTAATTTAGATTTTGATACAGTTGTTAGTAATGAGAGCTTTTATGGACGTAGTTTACTAGAGGGGTCAGCATTTAGTAATAATTATTTTTCAATGGATATTAATAGTTATAGTATTATTAATGATACTTTTTATCAATATGCGACAGAGAGAGGCTGGTACAATGCTTCGAGTGAGGCTATTGCTTATTATTTAGATCCGCGTAATTACCTTAATGAGAAATATATATTTGCTTTTGAATCACTTAATTTTAATGATACGCATACTGCGGATACGATTGCGATGGTTTTAAGTGGGCAGAGTTTTTGGACAGAGGTATATAAAGATTTAGAAAGTAATGTTTATGATGATGTGATAACGGCTACTAAAGAAGTTGGTATTAGTTCAGTCCATGTGGCTAGTCGTATTAAGCAGGAGATTAGTGGTATTGATATAACTGATCCTCGTTTAGGTGGAGCATTCACTTATAATGATACAGAATATTCGAAATTTTATAATTTCTTTAATATCAAAGTATATGGTGAGAATAAGATATTAAATGGTATGGTATATGCGATGGAGAATGGTTGGAATACTCCTTATAATGGCATATTAGGGGGCGCTAAGTTTATATATAATGGTTATATTAGTGTTAACCAAGATACTGTTTATTATCAGAAGTTTGATGTATCAACTGCGGATGGTCATTATACTCATCAATATATGCAGAATCTAGCAGCTCCTATGCAGGAGACAAGTATTACTTATAATACTTATGTAAATAATATGAAAGACTATTTAGATACTAGTATTAACTTTGTTATTCCGGTATATAATAATATGCCTAATTATGCTGTTAGTTCTCCTAAAGTAGGAAATCCTAATAACTATTTAAGTAGTATTAGTATTGATGATAAAGTAATTGATGAGTTTGATTATACAACTCAAGAATATAATATTGAAGTATTTAATAGTAAGATAAATATTAAGGCTAATCCAATAAATAGTAAGGCTAAAGTATCGGGTATTGGTAATATTGAACTTAAGAATGAGAATAATAAAGTAAATATTGTTGTTGTGTCAGAGAGTGGTAGAAGTAGAACTTATATTTTAAATATTACGAAGAAGAAAACTGAGGAAATAGTAGAGATGCCACTTAGTGAAGTATTAAATAATAGTGGTATTAAATATAATGATAAATATATATATGGTATAAGTCCTAATACTAATGTTAATAGTTTAATAGATAATATCAAGAAGATTAGTGCTACTACTAGTATAACTATTAAGAATAGTAATAATGAAGTAAAGAGTAATACCAATTTTACAACAGGTGATGTAATAGAAGTTAGTAATAGTAAAGAGAAGAAGATTTATCAAGTAATTATTTATGGCGATATTAATGGGGATGGTGTTATCGATAAGTTAGATTATTTAGCAGTGTTAAGACACTATTATAATTATGCTAAATTAGAGGGTGTATATAGTAGTTCAGCAGATGTTAATAGAGATGGTGTTATTGATAAGTTGGATTATTTAGCTATTTTAAGAGATTATTATGGATATGCTAAGATAGAACAGTAAGGAGGAATTATGAAAAAGATAAGTAAGATATTTTTAGGAATATTATGTATATTTATTTATGCTAATAAAGTAGATGCGGCTAGTTTATCAGTAAGAACTGGTAGTAGTACTATAACGAAAGGAAATAGTGCGGTTATAACAACGACTATTTCAGCTTCTAGTCCAATTGTTAGTATTGAAGGTAGTTTATCTTGCAGTGGTGCTGGAGTAAGTGGTGGTATAGATTTAAGATTTGATGATAGTTCAAATAGTGTTTATACTAAGACTTATACATATACGGTTAAAGCAACAACAGCAGGTACTATTAATTGTACAACAAGTGGTGTTAGATTAACAGAGATGGCTTCTAGTAGTTGGGTAAATTTAACTAATGATTATGTTAAGATTACGGTAAATAATCCGCCGGTAATACCTCCTAAAGTATATTCAGCTAATAATTATTTAATATCTTTAGGAGTAGAAGGATATGAATTAAATCAGGCTTTTGATAAGGAAACATTAGAATATACTGTTGAAGTACCTAATGGGACAGAAAAAGTGGTTATTAATGCTAAAACAGAGAATTCTAAGGCTAGTGTTAAGGGTAGTGGTGAAGTTCAAGTAAATGAAGGTAATAATAATATCGAATTAGTGGTAACAGCAGAGAATGGTAATACTAGGACATATAAGTTAAATATTATTGTTAAAGAATTAGATCCAATTAATGTCGAAGTAGATGGCAATACATATACTGTTGTTAGAAAAAGTGGAGAGATAGAAAGAGTTAATGCTACTTATGAAGAGACAACAGTTAAGATTAATGATCAAGATGTTTTAGCATATCATTCTAAAATAACTGGTTATACTTTAGTAATGTTAAAAGATAGTAATGGGGTAGTTAATTATTATATTTATGACAATAATAAATATAGTTTATATAAAGAATATACTATGGGTGGTATAACTTTATATTTAACTAATAAAAACTATAAAGATAAGAATTATAAAATGACAACATTCACTTATAATGAAGATGAAATTAAAGCTTATAAATTAGCTAATAATGGAATAATTAAAAGCACTTATGCCGCTGATGAGAGTACAAAAAACTTTTTCTTGTTTTATGCGGTTAATGTAGAGACAGGGAAAGAGTCTTTATATCAATATGATGCTGTAGAGGGTACGGTTCAAAGATATAATAATGATGTTGAAAAAGTATATCAAGCTAAAGCAGATAACTATAAAAATTATTTATATATTGCTATCGGAGTGATAGTAATAACAATTATTGCTTTATTAATAGCATTAATAATTAAGTTAAAAAATAAGAATAAAAATAGAAGAAGATAAATAATATATAGTGTCATTACTAGTAAATGATAGACAAGAACACAAGCGTTTGTGTTCTTTCTTTTTAGGTGATTTATAATTTTTTTTAAAAAGTTTGGGAAAAAAGAAGTAAAATGCTTCCTTTACTCGGAATATTATAATTGAAGGGGTAAGAAAGGAAGTAGATGATGATGACACTAAAAAAGATAATATTATTTATTTTATTACTATTAATGGGGAGTAATATATGTTTGGCAGAAGATAAGTATGAGATAAGATATAGGTGGTATAAAGAAGAGGTAGATGGAGAGTATTTACTGGAGGATACTTCTAATAAATATCAATATAAAGATAATAATAGGTATATTTATAGTGATTATATAAGTGATTTTAAATTATTAGATAATGATATAGATTTAAATGACAAGAATAGAGAGTATGATTTTAAGACAACATTTTATTATAAAAAGCCGTTGAAGATAAAATATGTTAATTTAGGGAATTTTTCAGATTTAATAGATATTGAGAAAATTAATATATATTATAAAAATGCGTTAATAAATTATGGCACAGCTAATTTACGTCGGACAGATTGGGATGATACAAGAGGTAACTTTAATCAAAATTCTTTTATATCATTTTCTTTAGATAAATATTATGAGCCTAAAGATATAAGTATAGAAATAATTACTAGTCCTATGGATAGTGCTGTAAATTTTGAGATAAGATATGCTATAGGATTTAATGACATTAATGATGAGAATATTATAAAACGTGTGGGTAGTAATCAGAAAAGTAAATATGTGCCAAGTAATGATTGGGATATTTTAAGATATGATAATACTATATATGAAAGTAGTAATATAGAGATGGCTGATGAATTGTATGGTATAGATAGAATGAATGTATATTATAGATATCGTAATAAATTGGTATATTATTATAATATAACTAAACAATATTATGATGATAATTACTATGCCAATATAGATGGTTATCTTCCGGATTATAATGATTATAAGATATATGGTAATGGTGAGTCAGATAATGCTGAAGTAAAGGTAGTAGAAAATAATATTACGAATATAACTAATAATAGAAAATCTTTTAGTAGAGATACTAGTAGTATTAGTAATACTAGTACGGTTAATAATTTAATTAAAGATAGTAATACTAATAAATATTTAATATTGGCATCGATGATTATATCTTTAACTATTATAGGAATAGGCTTAATTAGTATTAGTTGCAAAAAATGTCGAACGAATTAATTAAGAAGTTTTGTCGAAGTCGTGTATAATAAATTAAAAATATGGTAGTTTTTTATAGAAAGGAAGAAATTATGTTTAAAGTAGATTTTGAATTTCGTAAAGGAATATTGTTTGTTCGATTAAAAGGGTGTTTAACTAAAGAAACTTATTTAAAAAATAAGAGAATATTAGTAGATACTATTGATAGTATTGGGTGTAATTATATAGCACTTAATATTGATGGACTAACAAGTATTGATATTTATGGAATTAATTATATTAGTAATTTTTACAATTTAATTAGTAATAATTCAGGTAGGTTAGTTATATGTGATAAAAAAGAAAATATAAGTAAGCATTTATTAAATAATAAGATTCCATATGTAGTTAATGAGTTGGATTTATTTAAAGTAATATGAAAGGATAGATGATGATAACTAATGCTTCATTAACTGAATTTATAAAAGATAATCAAAAATTAATTTATTCAATTATAGGTAAATATAAAGGTTTATATGATATGGATGATTTATATCAAGTAGCTTTATATGGCTTGTGTAAGTATGCTAGTAATTATAATTCTAATTTAGGCATAAAGTTTACTACTTACGCTTATAAATGTATGTTAGGAGAAGTTTTGAATTATGTATGTACTAATAGAATAGTTAAGGTTAATAAAGAGGTAATTAGTTTAAATAAAAAAATTGAGAATGCTAGATTAATATTATCACAAAGATTAATGAAAGAACCATCAATTAGAGAGTTAGCTTTATTTTTAGAGATAGATGAAAGTGTGATTAGTAATGTCATATTCTATAACCAAAGTATAGATAGTCTAGATCGAATAATTAAAGAAGATGGTAAAACTTTGACTGTTTTAGATACAGTAAAAGATTCTAAAGATAGCTGTAGTGTTGATGATATTATGCTTAAAGAAGAGATTAGCAAATTATCTGATTTTGAAAGACAGATAATATATGGCAGATACTTTGAAGATAAGACACAAGCAGAGATTAGTAGTGAGTTAGGAGTTAATCAAGTATACGTATCAAGAAGTGAGAAAAAGATATTAAAGAAGATGAAGAATAATATGACTTACTCAAATGCTGCTTAAAATAATCATTAATCACCATTAGTTTCATATAATTAGATAGGGATATATATGAAATTATTTGATAGAATAGATAACTATATAAGTGAATATAAATACAAGGTAATAATAGTAGATAATTCAGTTAATATAGTAAATTATAAAAAAATTATTGAGTTTACAGACAATGTTATTAAAGTAGAATCTAAAGATGGAATAACAACAGTTAATGGTTCTAATTTAGTTATTACAAAAATGTTATCTGATGAAATATTAATAACAGGGAAAATCTATAGTATCGAATTATAGGTGATATAATGAGAAAAAAAGAATTAAAACTAGTTAAAGTAAAAATTACAGGTATTAATATAAATAACTATATAAAAAGAGTTATAAAGAAAAATATTTCTATTATTAAACTAATTCCAATAAATTATAAAGAAGTTAATTTAATTATTAGATATAGTGATTATTTAAAGATTAAAGATATGCCATCAATATATAAAATTACCTTAATAGATAGTTATGGATTATTAAAATTAAAATCAATAATAAAGAAAAATATTATTGTTATTATTTCATTAATAATTAGTTTAGCTTTCTTGTATACTTTATCTAATGTTATTTTTAAGGTTGAGGTAGTGCATTCTAAGAGTAATGTTAGAAAGTTAGTGCTTGATAATTTGGAAACATATGGAGTTAAAAAATATACTTGGAAGAAGAATTATCAACAATTAGAAGAAATTAAAAATAAAATATTAGATAATAATAAAGATAGTTTAGAATGGATAGAGATTATAACAAGTGGTGTTAAATATATTGTTAGGGTTCAAGAAAGATTAATAGATAAGACTGAAGATGGGTATCAATATCAGAGTATTATTTCTAGTAAAAATGCTACAATAGTAGATATTAAAGCCTTAAAAGGTGAGAAAGTATCAAGTATTGGGGCGTATGTTAGAAAAGGTGATAAAGTAATTTCTGGTATTATTAATAATACTAATGGGACAACAACGTTAGTTAAAGCAACAGGTAAAGTAGTTGGGGAAGTATGGTATAAAGTAAATATTGATTATCCATACGTTTATAAAGAAGAGAGATTAACAGGTAGAAATAATAAAGTATTATCCATTAATTTTATTAATAAAAAGTATTCTTTATTTAATTATAGTAAATATAAAGAGTTTAGTACTAAAAGTAAAATCTTATTAAAACATAATTTTCTTCCTTTTTATGTGTCTATTGATAGACAATATGAATTAAAAATAATTGATGATATATTAACAGAAGAAGAAGCAACAAGTAAAGCAATTGAAGTTGCTAAAAATAAATTACAAGCCGGTAATAATAGAATAATTAGTATTGAAGACGTTAAGATAGTAGCAAAAGATACTAATGAATCTAAAATTACTTTGAATTTATTTTTTAAGGTACATGAAGATATTACTGATTATATTGAAGAGACTAGTCAAGAAAATATAGATAACTCCGAAGAATAATTTTCGGAGTTTTGTTATGATGTAGGAAATAGTAATTGATTTTTATAACTATCAATGGTATAATTTATTCACTTTGAGGTGATATAGAATGAAAAGAGAATTAAGCGAATTATTATTTCCTAATATTACAAAAGATATTAATTATTATTTAGAAATGTATCCTAGAAGAGATGTTCCTGATAAGGCAATAATTACAAGATTTGCTCCTAGTCCAACAGGGTTTATTCATATCGGTAGTTTATATACAGCTTTTATTTGTAATCAATTTGCTAAAGAAACTAATGGAGTATATTTCTTACGTATTGAAGATACTGATCAAAAAAGAAAAATAGATAATGGTATTAATTTAATGTTAAATGATTTAAAGAAGTTTAATATTAATTTTGATGAAGGACCAGATATAGGGGGAATATATGGTCCATACATTCAGTCAGAAAGAAGAGAGATATATCAAACATTTGCTAAAGATTTAATTAGTAAAGGACTTGCTTATCCTTGCTTTATGAGTGAAGAAGAAATAAAAGAAATTAGAGAGAAACAAAGCGACAACAAAGAGAGAATAGGTATCTATGGCAAGTATGCTAAAGATAGAGATTTAAGTTATGATGAAGTTAAGAAGAGAATAGATAATGGTATGCCATATATTATTAGACTTAGATCTACAGGAGATGAATCAAAGAGAATAGCATATCATGACTTAATTAAGGGTAATATTGAGTTTCCAGAAAATGATATGGATATTGTATTAATTAAGTCTGATGGACTTCCTACATATCATTTTGCTCATGTTATTGATGATTATTTAATGGGAACAACACATGTTATAAGAGGAGAAGAATGGTTATCATCAGTACCGGTTCATCTAGAATTATTTAAAGTATTAAACTTTAAGACTCCCAAATATGGTCATTTATCACCACTTACTAAAAAAGATGGTAATAGTGTTAGAAAATTAAGTAAAAGATATGATAAAGAATGTGCGATGAAATATTATGAGGAATTAGGTATTCCAAGTGAAGCATTAAGTATTTATTTTGCAACATTAATTAATGCTAATTTTGAACCTTGGTATATGCAAAATAAAGATAGTAGAGTAGAAGATTATAAGTTTGAGTTTTCTAAGATGAAGAGTGGTGGAACATTATTCGATTTAGAGAAATTAAAAAGTATATGTAAACTATATTTCTCTAGAAAAACAGCAGAATCTTTATATGATGAAGTATTAGAATATACTAAGAGTTATGATAAAGAGTTTTATGATATTTTACTTAATGATAGAGAATATGCTATAAAAGTATTTAATATTGAAAGAAATAAAGCTAAACCACGAAAAGATATTGCAGCATATTCAGATGTACGCAAAGAAACATCATATATGTTTAATGATTTGTTTATGTATGATAGGGATATGGATTATTCTAAGTATGATAGAGAAGTTTTAGTTGATTATATTAATAATATATATGATATTAATGATAGTCATGATGAATGGTATGATAAACTTAGTGATTATGCTTATTCTGTAGGATATGTTAAAAGTAGTAAAGAATATAATTTAGATCCTACTAATTATAAAGGACATATTGGTACTTTTTGTGAAATGCTAAGAGTAGCTTTAACAGGACGTTTACAAACACCTGATTTATATGAAATAATGGCAGTATTAGGGATAGATGAAATAAAGAGTAGATTAAATAAATTTATGAATATTTAGTAATTAAAGTCTCGTGTAGTAATGCGAGATTTTTAATTATATATTTACCTTGATAAAGAAAAATGTTAAAATATGTTTCAACACATGTTGATGTAGGATTTATGATGAGGAGGAAGAAATGGGTAAAGAATTAATTAAAGAACATAGAGAAATAGATAGTGGGTTTATCGAAGCAAATCATAAATTATTAATAAAGAATAGAGGAATAATTGTTTTAGAGCCTATGAACAGTGAAAAAAGGAAACTAATTCATGATATGGTTGATAAGTATTTAGATATGGTTTCATTTAGTATAGGTACTGAGCCTAATAGACAGGTAGTATTAAGATAGAACAAGTGATAAATCAAAAGTTTATCGTTGAAACCTCACGATTTCAAATTTCTGCTTCACAGACACTCTACTGAGTCTTCTCCAACAGACTTAAATTCCGATAGTCGCTACCGTACATAATATATATTTTTAATTTAATTTACTTGCTCTTTTTTAATAATTACTGCAATAGTTTTTCATATACATTTTTACACCTTCAAACATAATGTTGATACTAGCATTCAAATCTCTATCTATTTCCAAATGACACTTTGTACATTTATATGTCCTTTCGTTTAGGTTCTTATATTTTTTATCAATATTTTCACATACACTACAAGTTTGACTTGAGGGATAATAATCATATATTTGATAAAACTGTTTACCTTTAAATTTCGATTTATACTCTAGTTGTTTTAATATTTCATTAAAACTTGCATCATTTATATTTTTTGATAGAGTTGTCTTTTTGCCATTTATTATCATTTCTTTAGTATGAAGTTTTTCACATGTGATAATATCATATTCATCTGTAATATTTTTAGTTATTTTATGTATATAATATTTTCTTGCATTTGCTAGTTTTGAATGAAGTATCGCTAATTTTTGTTTGCACTTTTTATAATTTTCACTACCTTTTACTTTTCTTGCTAATAATCTTTGCATTCTCTCTATTCTTTTTTCATACTTTAAGATATATTTATTGTTTTCAAATACAGTTCCATCAGAAAGAGTTAAAAGATTTTTAACTCCTAAATCTATACCTACTATCGAAGTTGGAATAACTTTATCGATTTCATCATGAATTTCAAAAAGTACAGAAACATAATATTTTCCACTTGGTTCTTTTGAAATAGTCGCATTTAATATTCTCCCATTGATTGATTCAGTGTTTCTATAACCTCTAATTTTCATTACTTTAAGTTTAGGCAATTTAATAGTTTTGTTTTTTAAATCAAGTTCAATATTACAATAGTTATGATTTTTGTACGTACCATAAACAGCAGTTGTATTATAACTATTTTTACTAAATTTACTTTTGAATTTTGGATAACCACCTTGTTTATTAAAAAATCTTTTATATGAATCATCTAGATTAAACAATGCTTTATTTATAGCAATACTATCTATTTCTTGTAAAAATGGATATTCGTATTTTAAATGATGAGTATAATGTCTTATATTTTTATTCGCTTTTTTATAACCATTTTTTTTAGCATATTTAAAAAATAGTTGTATACAAACCTAGTACATCCTAATGTTTTATTAATTAAAGTTCTTTGATTTTCATTTGGATAAATTCTAAATTTATATGCTTTATAATACATTGTTGATCCCCCTGTTAGTTTATTAACGTTATAATCATACAATATAAATTTATATAAAGCAACAAAATTAACAAGATTTTCATATTTTTTTTTGAAGAACTTTTTATTTAATAAAAAAAATACTAAAGAATATGTAGATATTAGAAAATTAGTAAATGATGGTAAAGAATATTATAAAAATGGATGTTATGAAGAGTGTATTAAGACATATTTGGATGTCTTACAATTTAGAGAACATAAAGCATCATCATATGCAAGAATTGGGATGGCATATTCAAAATTAGATAATAAAGATATGGCTGTTATGTATTTAAAAGTAGCAATGCAAGTTAGTATAAAGGAAGGTAGAGAATTAGATTTTACACAAATAATTGCTGTTTTAGAAGGTAAAGTTTGTAAGGGAGATCGAAAACCATATTTTAAAATGAACGAAGATAGTTTTAAAAATGATTTGCAGGATAATTATGGTATTGAAAATCTTGATGAAATAACTTCTTATATTTTTGAGAATAATTTAGGTGTTGAGTCAGCTTGTCGTGAGTTAGGTGTGCCAAGTGAACAAGTTAATATTATTAGATTAATATGCGCTAAAAAGTATTATTCACAGGGTAATTATAGCATGGGAGATATATTTGTACGAACTGTTGAGAAAAGCAAAAATAAGACACCATTTACTTTAAAATTACTTGATGAGGTAAGAAGAAATAAAAGGTTTTATATTAATAGAGTAGTAGATACTTCTAAACCTTTAAAGTTAACGCTAGAAAAATAAATTTTATGACAAAATAAATTAAATATATTGTCAAACATGATTTTTAGTGTTAGAATAATAATATCTTGTGAAAAGATATTATTGTGGTCTGTTGGTGAAGTGGTTTAACACGCGCGCCTCTCAAGCTCGTATTCACGGGTTCAAAACCCGTACAGACTACCAATGAGATAATTAAAAAGTACTACGTTGCGTAGTACTTTTTTTAGGTTCGATCAAATAAAATTTTAATCTTTCTTCCCTTAGTTTCAATTAAACCTTCATCTTTTAAGTTTTTTAATTCTCTAGTCATGGCACTTCTATTAATAGCAAGATAATCAGCCATAATACTATAACTAAAAGGGATAGTGACAGTAGATGACTTACTTTTTTTAGCAAGTAATTGTAAGTAAGTTAATATTTTATCTCTAATAGTTTTATTGGTTAATATTTCAATACGATTATTGTTTTCAATTATTTTATTAGATAATATTTTAATTAAGTTTTTTAAGAATTGGTTATAGAATGTTTTTAATTCATCATATTGTAAAATACTTTCAAAGTCAAAGATAATTATATAAGAATCTTCTTTGCAAGTTAGACTATATTCATTATTATAATATCTCTGAGTAATAGTGCCAAAAATAGAATTTTCTTGTAAATCTTCTATAATTGTAACATTACCATTATAATCATTTTTTATAACTTGGATATGCCCAGATTTAACAATACAAATTTTATTTTCACCAAATATTAAGGCTAAATCTTTACTGTTTTTCTTAAAAAATAAGGTATTTGCTTCCAAAAATTGAAGAAGTTTAGTACGATTACCTTCTTTAATATTATCAAATAATTCATTCATTTTACACCTCTCATAAAAATAATAACAAATTTATTGAATTGTTGCAAGTGCAACACAATAAAATAAATATATTGTAGTATAATTTTGTCATCATATGATAGGTAGGAGGAGTAAAATGAAAGTCATTAAAAGAGATGGACATATGGTAGATTATTGTCCGGAAAAAATAGAAGCCGCTATTGAAAAGGCTAATTTGGAGGTTGAGGAAGAAGAACAAGCATCTAGTGTTCAAATAAAAAATATTATCAAATATATCGAGAAACTAGGTAAGAAAAGAATCCTAGTAGAAGATATTCAAGATATAATTGAAATGAAACTTATGGCAATTGGTAAATATGAACTTGCCAAGAAGTATATAACATATCGTTATACAAGAGAGTTAGTCCGTAGAAGTAATACAACTGATTTAGCTATTAAAGAATTAATTGATGGAGAAAATGAATATTGGAATACAGAGAATTCTAATAAAAATTCTAAAGTAGTTACGACACAAAGAGATTATTTAGCTGGTATTACTTCAACAGATATTACAAGACGTTTCTTATTACCGGAAGATATTGTTAGAGCACATGACGAAGGTATAATTCATTTTCATGATGCTGATTACTTTGCACAGAATGCATTACATAATTGTGATTTAATAAATCTAGAAGATATGCTACAAAATGGTACGACTATTAATGGAGTAATGATTGAAAAACCACATAGATTTTTAACAGCAATGACAATTGCTACACAGTTAATTACAGCAGTTTCATCTAGTCAGTATGGTGGAGCAACAATTACACTTACACATTTAGCACCATTTGTTAGAGATAGTTATAATAGATATATTGAAAAATATTCAAAAAGAAAATTATCAAAGGCAAATATAGAGAAATTTGCTAAGGAAGATTTACAAAAAGAAATAGTAGATGGTGTTCAAACATTCCAATATCAAATTAATTCAATGACTACTACTAATGGACAAGCACCTTTCTTAAGTGTGTGTATGTATCTTGGAGAAACTGAAGAATATAAAGAAGAACTAGCCATGATTATTGAGGAAGTTTTAAAGCAAAGAATTGAAGGTATGAAGAATGAAAAAGGTGTTTATATTACACCGGCATTTCCTAAACTTTTATATATTCTAGAAGAAGATAACATTCATAAAGATAGTAAATATTACTATTTAACTGAGTTAGCTGCTAAATGTACTGCTAAGAGAATGGTACCCGATTATATTTCTGAAAAGATAATGAAAGAATTAAAGATAGATAAGAATGGTAATGGTAATTGTTATCCATGTATGGGATGTCGTAGTTTCTTAACTCCTTATGTTGATGAGAAGGGTAAACCTAAATACTATGGTAGATTTAATCAAGGTGTTGTTACTATTAACTTAGTTGATGTAGCTTTATCTAGTGATAAAGATATGGATAAGTTCTGGAAGATATTTGAAGAGAGACTAGAATTATGTCATAGAGCTTTACAAATTAGACATAAAAGATTATCTAAGGCAACTTCTGATGTAGCACCTATTTTATGGCAACATGGGGCTTTAGCTAGACTAGGTAAAGGCGAGAGTATTCATGATTTATTACATAATGGTTATTCAACTATATCACTTGGTTATGCTGGGCTATATGAGTGTGTTAAATATATGACAGGTAATAGTCATACTGATGGTGGTGTTGGTCATGATTTTGGTATTCAGGTTATGCAGAAAATGAATGATAAATGTAAGGAATGGAAAGAAGCAGAAAATATTGATTATAGTGTTTATGGAACACCAATTGAATCAACAACATATAAGTTTGCTAAATGTTTAAGAGAAAGATTTGGTAGAATTAAAGGCATAACAGATAGAGATTATATTACTAATTCATATCATGTTCCGGTATTTGAAGAAATAGATGCTTTTACTAAGCTAAAATTAGAAAGTGAATTTCAAAGATTAAGCCCAGGTGGGGCGATATCATATGTAGAGACTCCTAATTTAACTAATAATATTGATGCTGTATTAGAAGTCATTAAGTTTATTTACGATAATATTATGTATGCTGAACTTAATACAAAGAGTGATTATTGTCAAGTATGTGGTTATGATGGAGAAATATTAATAGATGATAATCTAGAATGGTATTGTCCAAATTGTGGTAATCGTGATCACGATAAATTAAATGTAGCTAGACGTACTTGCGGTTATATAGGTTCTAACTTTTGGAATAAGGGAAGAACACAAGAAATAAAAGAAAGAGTATTACATATTGATAACAAGGACTGTGAATAGTAATGAGATATAATAAAATTAGAAAGATGGATATATCTGATGGACCGGGGGTTAGAGTATCAATATTTATGCAAGGATGTACTTTTAAATGTAAGAATTGCTTTAATCCGGAAACACATGATTTTAAAGGCGGTACTGAGTTTACTGATGAGACAATTGATAAAGTATTATCTTTAGCAGAACTTGATCATATTAAAGGGTTATCTGTATTAGGCGGAGAACCTATGCATCCTGTGAATATTGATGGTACTATGAAATTAGTAAAGGCTTTTAAAGAGAAATATCCAAATAAAAGTGTGTGGGTTTGGAGTGGATTTCTATATGATGATATTATGGAAAGAAATAAAGAAATATTTAATTACATAGATGTCTTAGTAGATGGCCAATATGATGATAGTTTACATGATCCTACTTTAAAATGGAGAGGCTCATCTAATCAAAGAGTTATTGATATAGAAAAGACTAAGAAAAATGGTAAGATTACTTTATTCTGTGATTAGGATGTGATAATATGCATACAAATATTTGTTTAATAGGAAGTACAAGATTTGAAAGTATTTTTAGAGAATTAGAAGTTTCATTATCAATGAAGGGTTATATTGTATTGTCTCCGCTAGTTTATAATCAAACAGGAGATGTCCCTTCGTGTGGTGTTGAGAATAAAGTTATGCTAGATTATGTCCAAAGAGAAAAGATTAGACAGAGTGATTTAGTATTAGTTATTGATAAAGATAAATATGTTGGTTCTTCAACTAAGAATCAGATAGAATATGCTAAATTATTAAACAAAAGAATTTTATATTATAGTAAAGGAGAAACTAAGAAGTTATGAGATGTAGAGGTTTTGAAGTAGCAAAGGGTTGGGAAGATAAAGATATTCATCTTCCGGTTAGAAAGACGGCTCATTCAGCAGCATATGATGTTGAAGCAGCTGAAGATATTATTATTCCTGCATATGAACCGGGAATGAAACCAACATTAATTCCAACGGGGTTAAAAGCATATTGTATGGATGATGAATGGTATATGCTAGCTAATCGTAGTAGTGGTCCTAAAAAAGGCTTTGTGATGGCAAATAGTATCGGAATAGTTGATTCTGATTACTATAATAATATTGATAATGATGGACACTTTTATTTCCAATACTTTAATTTCTTAGATCATGATTTAGAAGTTAAAAAAGGAGATATTATTGGCCAAGTAATATTTATGAAGTACCTAATGACCGATGATGATAAGGCAACAGGAGTACGTGTTGGAGGATTTGGTTCAACTGATAAAAAATAAGCGGGGTATCTCGCTTTTTTTGAAATTGTGGTTGCATGTAGTAATTATTTGTGGTAGAATTAATTTAGGGTGAGAAAATAAACAAACGAGGTATTTCCATCAGGTAAAGAACAAATGTTCGCTAGAAAGGAGTTAAAATTTATGGTTAAGATTAATAAAAGTGTGTTAACTCTAAGTTTACTTGGGGGGGGGGGCAAATAATACAATTGTTTGTTTAAAAGATAATAATAACTACGATATAGAGAGTTTAAGCAATTAGACTCTTTTTATCGTAGTTTTTTATTGGGTGTATTCTTACGAGACAAGAAAGGGTTTGTACGTTTATGGAAAGGAAAAAATTATTTATTATTTTAACTATCTTATCGATAGTAATACTAGGAATTGGAGGAACATTTGCTTATTATACGGCAAGTGCAGTAGCCACTAATGTTACCCAAATTAGAGCAGGTAATTTAATGATGACTATTGATGGTGGTGGTAATACTAATGTCTCTTTTATGCCTGCTAAATGTACTAGTAGTTATGCCATTAAGAAAAAGATAGTTGCAACATCTAATAATACATCAGGCGGTAAAGTATCTTTTAGTATAGGAATGAATATTGCAACATTATCGGATAGTTTAAAAAGAACGACAATGAAGTATACTTTAACAACATCATCTGATAGTTGTACTGATGGATTAGTTGCTAATGGTAATTTTAGTAATGCTACTGTAGGTAGTGATATATGGATAGTAAAGAATGATTATGATAATATCACACAAACAAGTAATAATTATACTAAAACATATTATCTATATATCTGGTTAGATGAAAAGGAAACCCAAAATTTATCAGGTAGTATATCAGTTAATATGAAAGGAACATCAAGTAATAATCCTAGTTTAACAACTGAAGCTAATATATCACTAGGAGATCCAGGAACTTTATATTATGAAATAGAAAGTAGTGCTGATAAAACAACAACTATTGATTTTAGTCTAACATCTGCACAGGATAATAACAATGGTATATATATGACTAAGGATGCAGATAGTGGTATTCCTGTATATTATTATCGTGGGAATGTCGACAATCATGTACTATTTGCTAATTTCTGTTGGCGAATAGTAAGAACAACCGAAACAGGTGGAGTCAAGTTAATATATGACGGAGTGCAAAATGATGTTCATGAAGCAACTGTTCCTATAGAAGAAAGTTCTTATATAAATGTAATTAATGATGCCACTTACCCATATACATTTGATAGTACTACTAAAACATGGGTAAGTACTAATAAGACTCATAGTGCAACGGGTACAATAACTTTTTCAGTTAATACTGCTGGAAATTATGTGTTATCTTATACTATGTCTTCTGAAGATATTAATGATAAAGCATTATTTTATAAAAATGATACTAAGTTAGGAGAACATAGTGGAACAGAAACTGGTACAATAACTTTAACAGGTTTAACAACATCAGATGTAATAAAAGTTGAGTATAAAAAAGATAGCATGAGTTCAAGAAACGATGATACTGTGACATTTAATATTGGTAAAGAAGTTGGAGAATTAATTAAATCTTGTAATAATACAGGTCGCAATTCTACAATAGGTAGTATAGGATGGGATTTATCTTTATCTTTAACGAATGATAAATATTTAGGATATATGTATGGAAATAGTTTCGATGATACAGCAAACACTAATGATTCAATAATAAAAACTACAATAGATAATTGGTATGAAGCCAACATGACAAATTATACATCACAATTAGAAGATACGGTATGGTGCAATGATCGTAGTTATATAAAAGATGGTTCAAATAAGGGTTTTGAAGCAATTGATAGATTACTTATGAAAAACACACCAACATTAAAATGCCAAAGTGTGAGAGATAAATTTACGGTAAGTACAAGTAATGGCAATGGAGATTTAACATATCCAGTTGGATTAATAACTGCCGATGAAATGGCATATGCCGGAGGAAAGTATAATAATACCATTGCTAACGGCAATAGTTCATTTTACTTATACAATGGTGGATTTGGCTATTTTTCTCTTACTCCGGCTAACTTGAGTCCGGGAGAAAGTTGGGGCCCACAGATGCTCAATATGACAGGCAATGGGGCCTTTGAAGGTAAGTTCTACAAGTTTGGTGGAAATATTCGGCCTTCCATTTCACTTCAACCGGGGATAGCGATGACAGGAGGATCAGGCACTGCTACAGATCCGTTTGTGATTGGATAGACTTGGAAGAAAATTAGTTCTATCCCCTACGTCTGGCTTGAATGAATGGCCTTGAAAACCCTTTCAAGGCCAATAAAAAAGATAATCTTGAGTTAAAGGTAATTTTTAACAAAGAGATAATCTAAAATATAAGTCCGGCGACTGAATAGGAGCCGGTAATATAAATATTATAGAACCTATAAAATCAGGTAGAAAGTATACTTTACCTGATTTTGTTTATATATTTTTAATACTTACTTAGCATATATTTATATAGATATGAACTCAAGAATAGAAAATAGAGAGAACTCTAGATTACTTACTTTAACAGCATTCTTGATAGGGTATGCTTTAGTAGATGATTTGTCTTCAACAGAGCAGAATGCTTTAGGGGGATTTTTTATGTTAATTGGGCAGACTCTTAGTACAAATAGTGGTTTTCATTTTAATAATGATTGGAATAAAAGAGTGCCTAGTAGTAATAATAATTATTCTAAAGAAGATACAATAAGATTACTAAGGAAAGCAAATGAGGAGTTAGTTAGACAAATTAATAATTTAAGTAAGTAAAAGATAATAATCTATGGTATAATGGTGATGTGGTGAAGTATATGAATAGAAAAGTAGTTTTAATAACAGGAGCTTCTCGTGGTATTGGGAGAAGTACGGTGATTAAGTATGCTCAAAATAATTATAATGTAGTAATTAACTATAATAATTCTTATGATAAGGCTAGAGAGTTAGGAGACTATTTAGTTAGTACTTATGGAATAGAAGTTATGATAGTGAAAGCTAATATTAGTAATGAAGTAGAAGTTAAAGATATGGTAGATAAAGTTATTAGTAAATTTGGTAATATTGATGTTTTAGTTAATAATGCTAGTATAGCTATTGATAGTGATTTTACTTGTAAAGATAGTAATTCTTTTAATGAGATATTAAATACTAATTTAGTTGGAACATTTTTAGTTAGTAAAGAAGTTAGTAAATATATGAAAGATAATAGAAGTGGTATTATTATTAATGTATCTTCTACTAATGGAATAGATTCAATGTATGTAGAGAGTTTAGAGTATGATGCTTCAAAAGCTGGTGTTATATCTTTAACACATAATTTAGCAGAGTATTTAAAACCATATGTTAGAGTTAATTGTGTTTGCCCGGGATGGGTAAATACTGATATGAATAAAGATTTAGATAGTTCTTATATAGAAGAAGAAAATAAAAGAATAATGTTAAATAGATTTGCTGAACCGGAAGAAATAGCTAATGTTATTTACTTTTTAGCAACAGATGAAGCAAGTTATATTAATAATAGTATTATTAAAGTAGATGGAGGTAGAGTTAATTAATGAATATAGAAGAACTAATTGAGAAGAATGAGTTAGAACTTACAGGTATATATAAAGAAATAGATAAGATATGTCGATATAATAGTAAGAAAGTATTAGAGGCTTTTCATAAGAATCAGGTAAGTGAATCACATTTTAATAGTACAACAGGGTATGGATATAATGATGAAGGTAGAGATATTATTGAGAAAGTGTTTGCGGATGTATTTAAGTGTGAAGATGCTTTAGTAAGAAGTCAGTTTATATCAGGTACGCATGCTTTAACAGTATGCCTATTTGGATTATTACGTCCGAAAGATATATTATTATCAATAAGTGGTAAACCATATGATACTTTAGATAGTGTTATTGGTATTAAAGATAATCCTTCTTCATTAAAGAGTTTTGGTATTGAATATAGACAAATAGATTTAATAGATAATGAGTTTGATACAGATAAGATATTAGATACTATTAAGAATAATAAGATAAAGGTAATAACTATTCAAAGAAGTAAAGGATATTCAACTAGAAAGAGTATTGGTATTGATAAGATTAGAGATATTATTAAGAAGATTAAAGAAGTAGATAGTAATGTTATAATAATGATAGATAATTGTTATTGTGAATTTGTTGATTATCAAGAGCCTACTGAAGTTGGAGCGGATATTATGGTAGGTAGTTTAATTAAGAACTTAGGTGGTGGAATAGCACCCAATGGGGCTTATATAGCTGGTAAGAAAGACTTAGTAGAACTAGTAGCTGAGAGATTAACTGTTCCATCACAAGGTAAAGAGGTAGGACCTTCTTTAGGACTTAATAAAGCCTTTTTACAGGGATTATATATGGCTCCTAGTGTGGTAGCAGCAAGCGTAAAGACCGCTACTTTATTAAGTAAAGTGTTGAGTGATATGAATATTGATACAGAACCTAAATATAATGAAAAAAGAGCAGATATAGTTTTAAGTATTATATTTAGAAATAGAGATAAGTTAATTAAGTTTGTACAGAGTATTCAAGAGTCTTCAGCAATAGATGCCTATGTTAAAGCCATGCCATCACCAATGCCAGGATATGAAGATGAAGTAATAATGGCTTCTGGTAGTTTTACGCAAGGTTCATCAATAGAGTTATCTGCTGATGGCCCGTTGAGAGAACCTTATATTGCATATTTTCAAGGAAGTCTTACTTATGAATATGGTAGAATAGCAGTAATGAATGCTGTTAAAAGATTAATGGAGGATAATAATGAATAAAAAATTAGAAGAGTTTAATAATTATTTAAAGAATAAGAAAGTGGCTATTATTGGGTTAGGGGTTAGTAATTTACCATTACTTGATTATTTAACTGATTTAGAGTGTGAGATAACAGTATTTAGTGAAAAGAAGATTGAACATGATACTAGTAAATATAATATAACGGTATATGAAGGAGCAGGATGCTTGGATAAGTTACATGGTTATGATGTAATATTTAGATCTCCTAGTTGTCTACCTACGAGAAAAGAATTAGTGAGTGCTAAAGAAGAAGGTAGTTATATTACTACAGAAGTGGAAGAAGTATTAAAGTTAGCACCATGTAAGAAGATAGCGGTTACTGGTAGTGATGGTAAGACTACTACTACTACTTTAATTAATGAAATATTAAAGTGTAATGGATATCGTACTTTCTTAGGAGGTAATATTGGTACGCCTTTATTTACTAGTATTAAAGATATTACTAAAGATGATATAGTAGTATTAGAGTTATCTAGTTTCCAACTTATGGGGATGACAGTTAGTCCAGATATCGCAGTAATTACTAATATATCTCCTAATCACTTAGATATTCATAAAGATTATAATGAGTATATTGATGCTAAAAAGAATATTTATAAATATCAGAATGAAGATGGAATATTAGTAGTTAATATTGATAATGAAATAACTAAAGATTTTACTAGTAGTCATACAAGATATTTTTCAACAAAGACAAAGACTAATTATTTCTATGTTGAAGATGGTTATATTAAGTATCAAGATAAGAATATTATTGATACTAGTAGATTAAATATTAGAGGACTTCATAATTATATGAATATTGCAACAGCATTGAGTGCTACTATTGACTTAATAGATTTAGATAAGACTATCCCTACTTTAGAGAAGTTTAGTGGAGTAGAACATAGATTAGAGTTTGTTAGAGAAATTAATGGGGTAAAATGGTATAATGATTCAGTATCATCTTCTCCAACGAGAACTATTGCTGGTCTATATGCTTATTCAGAAAATATTGTTTTAATAGCCGGCGGTTATGATAAGAACTTAGATTATACACCAATAGCAATACCTATTATTGAAAGATGCAGTAAAGTAATACTATTTGGAGCTACTAAAGAGAAGATTTATAAAGCAGTTATGGAACAAGCTCAAAAGATGAAGATTAGAATAGATATTTATGTTCTAAGTACTTTAGAAGAAGTAGTAAATAAAGCTTATGAAGTAGCTACTGAGGGAGAAGTAGTATTATTTTCTCCAGCTAGTGCAAGTTTTGACATGTTTAAGAATTTTGCTGATAGAGGTGTAAAGTTTAAAGATTTAGTGAATAAACTATAATTATAGGAGGCATATTCTTTGAATAAAAACTATATTTTATTAGGAGATAAAGTAGTAGTTATTGATGATAAGTTTAATTTATTAGAAAGAGATAACTCAATAACTATTAAAGAGGAATTAACTAGTGAGAATATTATTGAATATCTAACTAACTATCTTAAAGATACGAAAGATGATTTAAGAAATAAGATTTATTTTCTTAAAAAGTCATTACCAATGATTGGAACAGCTGTATTTAGTGTACCTTCGTTATGTTATTTAGCAGGGTATTTAACACATAATATTACTGATATGGATACTTTTATGGTAGTATTAATAATTGTTTTAGTAGAGAGTGTTGTGGCAATATCAGGTCATAATATTAGGGTAGATAATGATAGATTAAAAATATTAGAGGGTATTATTAGTGAGGAATTAGATAAAGAGAAAATAAAGAATGATAAGTTAAGAGATAGTAGAGAGTTAGTTAGTACTCCTACTAGTGTAGAAGTAATAAATGATGACTATTTAATAGATACTAATAAAAGAATAGAAGAAGAACTTAGTAGAAGATTAATAAAAAGAAGGAAAATTTAATGATGTGAACCCTAAATAGTAGACATTAATAAAAAAGAGGGTTATTAAAAAGAGAAAATTATTTTTCTCTTTTTGT